>JAWKPJ010000008.1:0-210816 GCA_041390745.1 Thermomicrobiales bacterium
GGCATCAACCGCCGCCGTTTCCTCCGGGTCGATCTGCTGCAGCGGCAGGCGCAGATCGTTGAAGGCGGCGCGGGCGCCGTCAAGGAACGCAATTGCCTCCTGCACCTCCAGGTCCAGCAGGACCTGGCCATCCTTGACGCCGCGCCCGTACTCCATGGGGATCAGCGAGAGGTAGCGCAGCAGTTGCCCGGATCGGCGGGCCTTGTCTGCCTCGGAGAGGGGGGCGGCACGGAAGCTCTGCACGATGGACGTGGCGTCCGCCTGGAGCGGCGCGAAGGCTGCCACTGTGCCACTCTGCGCTGCCTGCTGCCACGCCGCAAACGCGCTGTCCGCCTGCTCGCGGGCATCCGCACCCTGTTGCTCCTCCAGCGCGGGGGCCAGCAGCGGCCAGTAGCCGCTGACCAGGCCGACGGCCTGGGCCTGGGTGGGGGAGAGTTCGCCCGGCGTGCCGGAGGCAACCTCATTCAGCAGCGCTTCCAGGCGCGCCTGGTACGTATCGAGCAGGTCTGCCTGGACAGTGGCTGCAACCTGCGCTGGCGTCGCGGTCCCGTCCGCAAGCTGGCGCACCGCTACGGTGGCATCGGCGTTCGGGCGGTCAAAGCGCGTGGTCAGGCGAAAATCACGCAGCAGCAGCCACGATGCAGCAGCTTTGGCGTTGCCTGCCTCGACTGCCGCCAGGGTCTCGGCGTACGCGCCGCGCATCAGGGTGGCCCAGACCTGGCCGGAGGCGATGGCGAGGCGTTCGGCGTCGTTGGCCTTGACGGCGGCAGCCGCAGCCGCCAGTTCCTCGTCAATTGCCGGCGCAATCGCCGGGTCCGCCGTGAACAGCGGCAGCAGGTGGCCTGCGGCGGCTTGCGCCTCGGCAACGCCCGCTTCGGCCTGCGCCGCGTTGCCAGCCAGCAGCGCGGCTTGCGCGTCGAAAAGGCCAGAGCGAATCGCCTGGCCGGTGATGCCCGGCGGAGCCTCCGCCAACGACTGTGCGCCTACGGGAATGCTCCTCCCCAGTGAGGGGAGGAGCACCAGCGCCAGCAACAGCACGGAGAGCAACCGCAAGCACATGTTCACGCGTGTTCCTCGGTATCAGGGCCGCGCGGGGGCCGGTGAGAGTGAACTAGCCTTCCTGAATCTCCACGCCCAGCAAGCCGGCGGCCTGGCTGACCTGCCCGGCAATGCCGGTGGCGCGCGCCTGCAACTCAACGCCGAACTGGTCGGCCTGCTCCGGCGTGAACGTGGTTCCTGCCTCTTCTTGCGCGTGGAGGTCCTTGACGAAAGCGATCAGTTCATCCAGCTCGGTCTCGATCTGCGCGGCCAGTTCGGGATCGGTGGCGGCAACAGTCGGCTGCAGCACGCCGTAGGTGACATCGAGGCCGTTCATGATTCCCGCGACATCGACCAGGCGGCTGACCCCGACAAAGCGCGCTTCCTCGCTCTCGCTGCCGGAGACATACACGGACTCCTTCCACTCGTCGAAGTACCCGCCAATGGTGGGCACCATGATGACAATGGCTGTGAAGGCGTCACTCTCGGTTGGGTCCCAGGCATCGACCGCTGCCACGAGATCGCCGGTGGCGGTATCGAGCGCCTGCGTCGTGCCCAACAGCGCGTTGGCGTCTGGCAGCATTTCGCCCAGTTCCTGTTCGCCATCGCCATCCATATCGACGCGCAGGGCCACGAAGTCCTCGTTCGTGCCCCACAGCGCGGGCTCGGTCATGTAGTGGTAGAGGCTGCCGGGCCGCTCGATAACCGTGCCATCGGGGAACTCGACGGTGTTGTCGAGCGCGTTCTCTGGGTCATCCTCGCCGCTGGGGCCGGCGTCGATCAGGACATCGAACTCGGCGAGCGAGGGCACACCCGCGACCAGACCCTCGCTAAGCTCGTAGTTGCCGCTGGCATCGTTGATCCAGGCCTGCCGGGCATCGGCCAGCAGCGTGGTGATCTCCTGCCCGTGCGCGGCCCAGAGCGCCTCGTAGTCGAACTCCGCCTTCTCGGCCAGGTCGTAGTAGGTCTGGGCATAGCCGAGCACCGCTTCCGTGCCCGCCTTGCTCTTGCCGACATGCTCCACGAGATACGCCTTGACCGGGGCCAGATCGACCTCCGCCGCCGGGGTTTGCGCCAGCGCCACGCCCGGCGCCAACATTGCCCCGATGGTGAGCCCGGCGACCACCCGCGCCAGCCGATTCCCTGCCAGAGACTGCATCGTTCGCGATCCTCCCAGCCTGTACCCACGCCGCATGGCAGGCACTCCCGGCCCGCCTGACCACACTTCCATTGCGGCGAACCAAATCCTGACCCTGGTAGTCGGAATTTCCACGCACAGGCTAGACCTCGTTGGGCCTGGTGTCAACTCCAGCGGGGGAGGCGCGTACGCGCGCCGGGGTGTCGCTTCGCTCTGGGGAGCCGGGCTTCGCCCTCAGGGGTGAAGGAGAACGACGGGGTACGGCGCTCGGGCGACGAAAAATGCGTATTTCTACCAATGTCCATTCCGCTCTCCGGCTCTAGGGTGAGTGTCAGTCGCCAGTGAGGCAGGAGGCCCCGGATGGACGGTTCACGCTTCGATCAGGTTGCTCGCGCGCTCCACGCGCTGCGCACGCGGCGCGCTGCGGTGGCCACACTTGGGGCAGCGCTCGGCGCCATGGCACTGTCAGCGCGTGATTCTGCTGGCAGGAAGAAGCACAAACACAAGAAGCGGAAGAAGACGTGCGCGAAAACGTGCCGGGATGGTTGCTGCACCAGCAAGAAAGGCCGATGCGTGCGACCAGGGCAGCAGAGCTTCAGCCAGTGCGGGACAGGCGGCGAGACCTGCCGCAGCTCCGGCTGCCGATGCTCGGCCAGTTTGCCGTGCCCGGAGGGGCAGTGTTGCGGGAGCGATGGCGCCTGTGGCTCCTGCCTGGTCTTCATGACCAGCACAACGCACACCGGCGATCTTGGGGGCCTCGCGGGCGCTGACGCCATCTGCCAGGGGCTGGCTGCCGGGGCGGGGCTGCCGGGGAGCTACCTGGCCTGGCTTTCCGATGACTCGGGGTCGCCTTCCACGCGCTTTACCCGCGCCACCGTGCCGTACATCCGGGTCGATGGCGAAGTCGTCGCGAACAGTTACGGCGACCTCACCGATGGGTCGAGCCTGAACCGCGCTATCAACCTGACCGAGGAAGGCACGGGCGGCGCCATTTCCCCGAACCAGGTCTGGACCAGCACGGGCGACGACGGGGAGCAACAGGTGAACCCCGAAAACTGCGTAGCCTGGACAAGCGGCAGCGCCGCCTCCACCGGCGACTTCGGCCTCAAGAGCTCAATTGCTCCGTCGTGGACGGGCTCGGCCTCCCAGGGGTGCGACAACGCATCCCGCCTCTACTGCTTCCAGCAGCGGTAGGGGGGAGACGCTGCGGTTGGGGAATAAGGGAATGAGGAGAACGCGAACCCGACCGACGTTTCTCCTTGTTCCTTACTCCCTTATTCCCTTACTCCCTGAGGCCCGCAGGCCGTCTCCCCTACGTAAGAGGCTTCAGCCCCGCCTCGATCGCCGCGCGGTGCGGCTCCAGGAAGGGTGGCAGGGCCAGGCCTTCGCCCAGGTGCTCGGGGTCCTCATCGGTGGCGAAGCCGGGGCCATCGGTCGCGATCTCGAAGAGGACGCGGCCCGGCTCCCGGAAGTAGAGCGACTTGAAGTAGAAGCGGTCGATGACATCCGTGATGCCCAGTCCGGCGGCGCGCACGCGGTCGCGCCAGGCTGCGTGCTCCTCGTCGTTTGACGCGCGGAAGGCGACGTGGTGCACTCCGCCGCTGCCAAGCCGGGCCGGGCGCAAGTCGGGCCGCGCGTCCACGCGCACCTCCGTGCCGGGGCCACCGGCGCGGCTCTCGTACAGGTGGGTCGTTACCGCCGGGTGCTCCAGCGAGGGGAACTCCCCGACCTTGCGGAAGCCAAGCACCTCGAGCAGCGTGCGCTCGGTCGGCGCCAGGCGGGAGACCGTGAGGCCGATGTGGCTGAGGCCGCGAATCTGGTGCGCCGCCGGGACCGGGCTCCTGCGCCAGGGGGAGAACTCGGCGTCGCTGCCGCCCGCCACCAGAGCCAGGCGCTGCCCCTCCGGATCGCGGAAGCGCAGGGTGGGGTGGCCGGCGAACTCCTCGATGCCCGCGTGCTCCACCCCCAGGTCATCGAAGCGCTGCACCCAGTAGGCAAGCGCCTCGCGGTCCGGCACGCGCAGGCCAATCTCGGAGATGCCGCCCGCGCCGGGCATGTTCGGCGCCATGCCCGCCCAGTCGAAGAAGGTCACCTCGGTCCCGGCGTGCCCGCGCTCGTCCCCGTAGAAGAGGTGGTAGGCGGAAACATCGTCCTGGTTGACCGTCTTCTTGACCAGGCGCAAGCCAAGGGCGTTCGTGTAGAACGCCAGGTTCTGCCTCGCGTTCGCGGTGACGGCGGTGACGTGGTGCAGGCCGCTGAAGTCCATGGGGCAGGCTCTTTCACTCGCAGGCGCCGGCAGCCAGGCGCTGCCGGCAATGCCTGCCCTAATTGTGCCCGGTGATGAGACGGAGCAGCGAGTAAACCACCCAGGCCAGGGCGATACAGGCCGGCAGCGTAATCACCCAGGCGCTCACGATCCGCCCGGCGATGCCCCAGCGCACGGCTGAGACGCTGCGCGTGGCGCCCACGCCCAGAATGGCCGAGGAAATCACCTGCGTCGTGGAGACGGGAATGCCGAGCCGGCTGGCGATCTCGATCACCGTGGCGGCGGCAGTCTCCGCCGCAAAGCCGTCGATCGTGCGCAGCTCCACCACGCTGAACCCCATCGTTTTCACGATGCGCCAGCCGCCCATGGCCGTGCCCAGGCCCATGGCAGTCGCCGCGGCAATGATCACCCAGAAGGGTACGTGCCACTCGCTGCCGCTCCAGCCGTAGTAGCTCGCCAGCGCCATGGTTAGCACGCCCATCGTTTTCTGCGCGTCGTTGCTGCCGTGGCTGAACGCCATGTACGCGGCGGACACGATCTGCAGGCGGCCAAAGATGCGGTTGACCTTCGACGGCCGCGACCGGGCCACGATCCACAGGAGGACCATGAGCAGGAGGAGCGCCGCCAGAAAGCCAAAGACCGGCGAGAGCACGAGGCCCTGCAACGTCTTGGCGATGCCTGAGAAATCGATGGCGTCCACGCCGCCGGAAGCCAGCCCGGCGCCGACAATCGAGAAGATCAGCGCGTGGCTGGAGCTGGATGGCACCGCCACCCACCACGTGAACAGATTCCAGGCGATCGCTGAAATCAGCGCCGCAATCACCAACTGCTGCGTGGCGACCTCCGGCGGCACGATGCCGCGCCCGACCGTGCTGGCCACGGCGGTCCCGGTCATGGCCCCGACCACGTTCAGGATGGCGGCCATGCTCACCGCCTGCCCTGGCGTCAGGACGCGGGTCGCGACGGACGTCGCGATGGCGTTCGCGGTGTCGTGAAAGCCGTTGACGAAGTCGAATGCCAGGCCCAGCACCACGATCAGCACCAGGGTGGCGAGGGCTGGCTCAACCATTCTTGAAGTAGATGCCTTCCAACACGTCCGCCACGTCTTCCGCCCGGTCTGTAGCGTCCTCCAGCAGGCCGCAGACTTCTCCCCAGCGCATCTGGGAGATCAGGTCCTGCACCTCCGTGACGCCGTCATAGAGCACAGCCAGGGCCTGGTTCAGGGTGTCGTCCGCCTCGTTCTCCAGGCGGTGCGTTTCCAGCACCAGGCGGCGGATTTCGCCGCCATGCTTGCTGACGTTGGCCAGCAGCGGCATCGCCTTCGCCAGCATCAGGGTTTGCTCGTGCAGGATGCGGGCGAGCAGCGTCGCCGCCTCGTTCTCGCCCTTCAGCCGGTAGAGCACCAGCCGTTTGCCCGCCTCCTCGGCGTCATCCACCAGGTCGTCCAGCTTGACCGCCAGGTCTCGAATGTCGTCCCGGTCGAGCGGGGTGACAAAGGTGCTGTTCAGCGCGCCGAAGATGCGGTGGGTGATCTCATCGCCGCGGTGCTCCAGGTCCCGCAACAGATGCACGTTCCGCTCACGGTCTGGCCCATGCGCCACCACATCCAGCAGCGCCTTTGTCACCTCCGAGGCGTTGTCCGCCGATTCCTGGAACTGATCGAAAAACTGCTCGTCCCGCGGCAGGAACCGCGCCAGAACCATGACCCACTCCTCACGCCACCACGACGGCAGACGCTCGTCTGCGGCGTTTATGCGGCAAAATGTCATGAGAATGCTAACTGCCCGGGGCCAGATGCGCCGGACCCACGCCAGGGAGTTCTGACATCGACCCGGCCGCCATCGCCCTTGTCCTGACCGCAGCGGTGCTGCACGCAAGCTGGAACCGCCTGCTGCACGCGGTGAATGACCGGGTAGCGGCTATGTCGGTTGCAGGCATTGCCACCGGCGTCCTGATGCTGCCCGCGATCCTGATCTGGCCGCCGTGGGCGGCGTGGCCTTCGATCCTGGCTTCGGCGGCGGCGCACACGTGCTACGCGCTGGGGCTCTCCGCCGCATACAAACGGGGCGCGCTCTCGGTGGCGTACCCGCTCGGACGCGGCGTCGCGCCGCTGCTGGTGACTGTTGGCGGCTGGCTGTTGCTGGCGGAAACACCGGCTGCCACCGCGATCCTCGGGGCGGTGCTGCTGGCAGTGGGTCTGGCCAGCATTGCCATCGCCGGTGGGCGCTCCGGTCAGCACGCCGCCGTTATCTTTGCCCTGCTCACCGGCGTCACCATCGCCAGTTACTCCGTGGTGGATGCCGGCGCAGTGCGGCAGGTTGCCCCGGCGGGGTACATCGGCGCGGTGCTGGGCCTGCAGGGGATCATCCTGGCCGTTATCCTGCGCGGCAACGTGCCCCGGCTCCGGGGCGGGTTGCGCAACGGCCTGCTGATCGCGGTGGGCTCGCTGGCGGCCTACCTGCTCGTGCTCTACGCCTTCCGCCTGGCGCCGGCGGGCCGTGTTTCCACCCTGCGCGAATCGTCCGTGCTCATCGGCATCCTGCTCTCCCGCGAGCGCCCCGCGCCCATTGTCTGGCTCGGCGCGGGGCTGGTGCTGGCCGGGGCGCTGCTGGCCGCGTGGTAGCCAGATGGAGGTAGCCGCGCGCTGGCATGGCCAGCTACGCGGCACATTCGCCTCGGGGGGCGGGCTGCGGCGAAGCGAACCTTACGCCGGCCGCCCGGTGTTCATGACCAGGCCGGTGACATACGGGATCAGCCAGATTGCCCAGACCGCGGTGCTCAGGCGGCCGAAGCTCACCAGAGCCGGCTCCTGGTTGCGAATGACCGTCATCGTGGCCCAGAGCGTGTGCGCGGCCATGAGCATCAGCGCAATGAGACCGGTAACGGCGTGGAGATTAAGGTTGAAGCCGCTGCCGGCGAGTTCGCTCATGCGCTGGGTGCCGAGGGTATCGAACACAAGCCCCCCGTAGAAGAACACCAGGTGCCAGGGGCGGAGCCGCCCACTGAACCGCTCGGCCCAGACGCCGGTGGTATAGAGGATCAGCGCGAGCGTAATGGTCACAATGGCGAAGGTCAACATGCCGAATATCCCTTTCGTGGACATGTGCGGGCTCCGCCCTCGACGGGCCGGCAGGATTGCCCGCAGCGCGATTCCTGCTGCCAATCTAGGTTGCTGCGGCGCCGGGCGAATCGGGCGGAGGAGTGGTTCGAGACGGCCATGGGGTGGAGCCGCAATTCCACCTTTCGGACGATGCGGATGGGCTCCTGGCGAGCGCAGACTGGTTCGATGACCCGTTCCTCGCTCGCTCCAGTCTTCGCCCGGCTCCGCATCGCGCTGCACGTGCTCGTCGTTGGCCTCGTCGCCTTTGTCATTGGGCGAGAATGGACGCAGCCGGGCCACTGGCCGGTAGCCGTCGTCGTCCTGGCCGCGGCGTTTCTGGCCACCTACGCGGCCGGGGCCATGCCGCCACGCTCGTTCTCGGTCGCTGGCATCCGGCTCACCAGCGTGTGGCTGGCGCTGCTCACCGTGGAAGCGCTCGCGCTCAGTGTGCTCAGTCCGGACGCGGCGTACCTCGTGTTCCCGCTGTTTGTCCTCTACTTGCACCTGTTGCCCGGCTGGTGGGGAGCCGCGGCCGTGACCGCCTGCGTGTGGCTGGGCATTGTGGCTGCCGCGTTCGCTGGCCGGCTGACCACCGGGGGCGTCATCGGGCCGCTTGTCGCGGCAGCGGTCGCGATCGTCGCCGGGCTGGGATATCGCACCCTGTACCGGGAAACGGTGGAACGCCAGCGCCTGATCGCCGAGTTGTTGGCGACACGCCAGGAACTGCTCGAAAAGGAACGCGAAGCCGGTGTCCTCTCGGAGCGCGCCCGCCTGGCCAGGGAGATCCACGACACGGTCGCCCAGGGTCTCGCCAGTATCCAGTTGCTGCTCTACGCCGCCGAGCGCGCCGACGCCGAGCGACCTGGGATCGAGCATATTCGACTGGCGCGGGAAACCGCCGCGGCCAACCTGGAGGAAACACGGCGCATCATCCGGGCCCTGTCGCCGGCCGCCCTGGATGATCAGACGTTGGCCAGAGCGTTGGAGCGCCTCGCCGCATCAACGCGCCGGACCACGGCGGCCGGGCTTGTCGCTGGCTCGGGCGCAGACGATGGACTCGCGATCGACGTTCGCGTCAGCGGCGAAGCCGTACCGTTGCCCACCCCGATTGAGACCGCGCTGTTGCGCGTTGCGCAGGGCGCGCTGGCCAACGTTGTGCAACATGCGAAAGCCAGCCGCGTGACAATGACGCTAACGTACATGGAGGATGCCGTGAGTCTGGATATTGTTGACAACGGCTGCGGGTTTGACCCCGAGGCGGTCGGGCCTGGACGGCTGAGCAGCCAGTCGTTTGGCCTGGCGGGGATGGAGTCGCGGATCGCTCAGCTCGGCGGCGAGTTCACGCTGGAGTCCGCGCCCGCCGCCGGCGCCGCCCTGGCGGTCAGGTTCGGTTTACGCGCATGATTCGTCTTCTCATTGCTGACGACCACCCGGTGGTCCGCGCCGGGTTGCAAGCACTTCTGGCCTCGGAGCCCGACATCGAGGTTGTCGCCGCCCATGGCTCCGCGCACGAGGCCGTCGCTACCGCCGAGCGAGGCTCAGTCGATGTCGTGCTGATGGATCTGCAGTTCGCCGGAGTCATGCAGGGCGTTGAGGCGACCAGGCGGCTCTGCAGGCTGGCCAGCCCACCCTCTGTCCTGATTCTGACGAACTACGACACCGATGGGGACATCCTGGGAGCGATCGAAGCCGGAGCCAGCGGCTATCTCCTGAAGGATGCGCCACCGGCGGAACTCCTGACAGCGGTGCGCGCGGCAGCAGCCGGGCAGAGCGCCCTCGCACCGGCTGTCGCCACGCGACTGGTGGCTCGCGTACAAGCGCCAAATCAGCAACTCACGCGCCGTGAAGTGGATGTTCTCACCCTCGTTGCCGAGGGCAAATCGAACCAGCAGATCGGCCGGGAACTCTTCCTGAGCGAAGCCACCGTCAAGAGCCATCTGGCGCACATCTTCACCAAGCTCGATGTCGCGTCGCGCTCCGCCGCCGTCGCCAGGGCGCGGGCAACCGGCGCTATCCGCTAACGCGTTTCCCGGAGAAACTCCCGCCACGATGTCTCGTCGCCACCGCTCGCCGGCCGTGGGCGGCGGGGGCGCATATGGCGCCCCGTCCGTCCGGCAAACGCCAGCAAGCTGCTACTGCCCAGGCCCGCGCTGCTGCCGCGCCTCGTCCAGGCTGGCGGTGGTGACTGTTCCGGCAGCTTCGCCGAGGTCACTCGCAGCGGCGTAGCGGCCATTGACTGGCTCGCCTTCGCCCACGCCGCCCACAAAGTAGCTGTACGTCTCCGTGGCCGAGATACCGGGATCACTCACCAGCACCTGCTGGAAAGCATTGGCCGGGGCGAAAACAAGCACGTCCTGCCCGGAAGCATCCTGAATCACGATCAGCGTGCCGGCCGCCTGCGTCTGGCCAAACCGGAGCAGGAGCGACTGCTGGGCCGACGCCGCGACGGGCACGGACAGGCGCGCGCCCGTCGCGATCACGTTGCCGCCGTCGATGGTGACATCGCCGTCGGCATCGAGGCCGCCGTTCATGTCGGCCATGGCCCCGAGCGTCGTCACCGTGCCGCCGGTGATGGTAATGGTCCCGTTGGAGTCGATCCCGTCGCCCGTCTCCGTCTCCACGAACAGCGTGCCGCCCGTGACCGTGATCTCGCTCACGTCATCGTTGTTGGCGTTGATGCCGTCCTCCACCGCCCAGACGTGGATATCGCCACCGGTGAAGGTGAGGTGCAGGCTGCTGGCGATGCCCTCATTCTGATTGCCAACCACCTTGAGCGCGCCTTCACCCCCAATGGCAAGCGAGACATCGGCGGCGATGGCGGCGTCGAAATCGGTGTCGCCGCCATCCTCGACGCGGTTCTCACTGCCCGGAGCCAGGGTCAGGGTGGCCGAGCCGGCATCCCGGACAAGGATGGCCGGGCCGTCGCTGCTGGTGATATCCGCGCCGTTGAGGATCACTTCCACCTCGGCGTCTGGAGCATCCACCTCGATCTGGCCATCAGCGAGCGTGCCGCTGACTTCGTAGACGCCGCCCGCCGTGATCTGCACGTGCCCCGCCGTGGCGCTGGCGCCTTCACCATCAATGGCCACCTGTTCACCGAGCGTAATGACGGTGGCGGCAGGCTGCGCCGCGAACGCCGGGAGCGGGGCGATAACCCCGGCCAGCAGCAGCACGGAGAGGACGCTGCGGCGCGTCGGCTTCAGAAGCAACCTGTTCATGATCACGAATACTCCTCTCGGGCGGGCGCAGCCGCCAGTGGCGTTGCGCCAGGCGTGGCCGCAACGGGTGTCGCCGCCGGGACCGGCCCCAGCGCCGCCTGTTCGTCGAGTTTCGTTCGCAAATCCGCGGCCTCCTCGTTCAGCTTTTCGGAGTCAGCCAGGCCGCTGCTGGCGACGATCTCTGTCAGCCGCGCCAGCTCCGTGCTGGCGTAATCACCGCCGAAGAGCGCGTGGTACACGGTGGCGTACTCGCGGGCGTAGAGCGCCTGGAACTCCGGCGCAGCCAGGAACCGATCCTTGATCGGGTGGCCCATGCGCATGCCGCCGCCAGGGCCGCCCCGCGCCTCGGGCCCGCCACCGCCGCCTTCCTCGCCGCGCACGCGCTCGACGCATGCCTGCATGGCGCTGAAATCAATTTCCTTCAAGGCCGACAAGCCTCGCCCTCCCGGGCCGCCGCCCAGGCTGCTCAGGGCCAAGTTAAGGTCCCAGTTCACGACTGTGAACTGCTTCGTGTCGAGGTCGTACCAGAGATAGTAGTTCTTGCCCGGCCCGGCCATGTCATCGAAATTGTCCAGCAGTTCCTGCAGGGCAATGTAGCGGGCGAGGGAGGCGGTATCGATGTGCTGGTCCAACCCGGTCACGAATTCCTCGTCCGTGGCGCTGGCGTTCCACTTCAACAGGGCAATCAGCGGCGCGAGATCCTGGTGATTCTTCGCCGTCTCCTGGTCGAAAGCCGCCTCATAGAGCGTGGGATCATCTCCCAGGTAATCGAAACCGCCCGTGCTGAGCGACTTGTACAGTACCCCGTTGCCGCCGAAGTTGCGTGCGGCGAAGGCATCGCCTGGCGTCTCCAGCAGCAGGCGCAGCACAGGCGCGCTGTCATTCCAGGTCACCGAGGAATAGGCGGCGAGTTGGGTGGCCTCGTCTGCTGCGCCAACCAGTTTCAGGGAGAGTGCTTCGTTCAGGTTCGCCTCGGTCATCAACACCGGGCGGACGGCGATATCGGCGTATCCCTGATAGCGCTGGCCGTCAACGTACTCATCGAAACTGATCAGCCAGGGCAGCGTGGATGGGTCTTCGGCGTCGAGATTCGCGCCGAAGCCGCCGGGACCGCCCATGCCGCCGGCAACCGGCGTGGCCGCAGCGGCTGGCGTTGCCCCCGCCACCGGGGTTGCGCCCGCAACGGGCGTTGCGCCGGGCATCATGTCCCGCAGGGCGGACGGCACGCACTCCGAGGGCGGCGCGAAGCCGCGCGACCTCCCGCCGCCAAAGGCGCCATCGCGGCGCAGCCCCATCAGGGTGGAGTTCCCCTTGAGGCGCAGGCCCACGGGCGAGATGGTCGTCCCGTCAATGGTCACCGTGGCCTGGATGTACGTCTTCTCGCCTTCATCCTGGTAGGTGGCGATGAGATGGTCGTACTCCGCCTGGTTGAACGAGATCGCGAGTTCGTGCACGACGCGGTCGTCAAACAGGTCCACGGTCCCGGCGATGTTGAAGGTGAACTCCGCCTGCGAAGCCGACTGCTCGCTGGAGGTGAAGGCGAAGATACGCAGATCGCCCAGCACGAGGACCAGCGCGAGCATGAGGACCCCCACGCCGATGATCACCGGCTGGGCGCGGCGGAAGCGCAGGGTGCGGGCAAAATGTGGCATGGCTAGAGATCCGTCTGGTCGTAACCGGTGAGCAGGGTCACTTTCTGGCCGCCGGTCTTTTCCTGCAACGCGCCGATAAACTCGGCGGGGCGGGCGCTGGTCTTCAGGCGCACGCTGTAGGTCAACTCCGTCAGGGTGCCGCCGCGAATGCTCTCCATACTGACCAACTCGGACTGGCTGGTGAACCGCAGGAGCACGTCGTCGATCTGGCGCGAGAAGTCATCTCCGGCGGGCGCCTGCACCTTGAGAATCTGGCTGCGCACATCGAGCTTGAACCAGTCCAGGCGCTCCATGAGAATCATGGCTGCACTGATCGCGACCGTCGCCACGACCGCCAGCAGGTAGAAACGCGTGCCGATGGCCATGCCGATGGCCATGGCGAAGAAGATGAACCCGACGTCCCGCGTTTCCTTGATGGCGTTGCGGAAGCGAATAATGCTGAGCGCCCCGACCAGCGCAAAGGCGCGGGCGATGTTGGAGCCAACCACCAGCATGACGAGGGAGATGATCATGCCCATCATGACCAGGGTCTGCACGTAGGACTGGCTGTAGGAAATGCCCCGGTGCGTCATACGGTAGACATAACCAACCACCGAGCAGAGGACGAACGAGAGGACCATCACCAGCACGACGTCCGTCACGGAGAACGCGCCGGTGAGGTCGGCAAATTGATCGAACGGGTTAGGCATGAACGGGCTGCTCCTCTCGCGGCGTGGTGGACTCCCGGATCTCGTCCTCGAACGGCTCATCGAAGATGCGGCGGGAGCGGGGAGCCAGCCCGAACCGCTCAATGCTCTGGCAATACTTGGAGACGCGGATCAGGCTGATGTTGTGCCGCGCGATCAGCTCCGTGAGCCAGTAGGGAACGCGCTCGTTCACCTTCATCTCGACGACCGAGAGGTGCGGCGGGATGATGAAACGATTCTCGCCCTGCCAGCGCAGGTCCAGATCGCGGTCGCGCCCCCGGATGCGGCTGTCGATGGTCACGCGCAGGCCGCTGTCCTCATCCCGCCCAAAGAACGCCTCCCGCACGTAGCCAACGACCGTTGTGGGGCGCAGCATGTTCAGCCGCACCATCGTCTCGATTTCCTCCATCACTGCGGCGTCCTGCGGGTCAACGGCCGCCGGGGGATGGCCGGCGCAGAGTTGAAGCGCGTCATCGTAGGGCAGGCGCACGCGCCGCTTCTGGGTCACCCGGTTGACCCGCTGCTTGATCTCCACGAAAACGGGGCGGTCCCCGGTTAGTTCATCAGGCGTGCCGTAGTGGCGGATGCGCAATTTGCGGCGGAACTTTTCGCCGTCGATCTTCTCCCAGTAGAAACGCAGATCGGGCGAGTCGTAGTAGGTGCTCCAGATGGGATAGAAGCCATCCACCCCGTGCGGATCGCGCGCCAGTTTACCGGGCAACTCGTGACGGAAGGCCTCAACCAGCCGCCGGTCCGCGACGTACTTGAGTTCGAAGCGATTGAAGCGGCGGATGGCGGCCAGCACGTCCGCCACCGGGGCGTTGCTCTCGGCCTGCTCTGGCATCAGTGGCCTCCCAAACCAATCAGTATCAGCACGGCGCAGGCCAGAATCAGCCAGCCTTGCGGGTCCATGTCTCTCCCACCATGCCAGCCAGCGAGGAAACGTTCGCCGCTGCCGGGCCGTTAGGCGTAAGCGGCCCTGAGGGCGTTGCCCGTTGGCGAACCTCGCCCGGCCTGCTGCCGGCACGCAACGCCCGTGGCGCGTTGGCCGCCCAGGTCCGGTTGCTGACATCCAGCCTAGCGACAAAGCCTGAGAAAACGCTGGGAGCAGGCTTCAACATTCCTTTGACCATCGGCAAGCGACCGTTGGCAAGAGTCGCAGGCAAGGCGGCGCTACCGCCGTCGCGCCAGGCGGCGCGGCGGCGGCCACGAGCGCGGGGCAACCACTGGCGCCAGTGGCGGCCTCGCGCTTCGCGTGCATTGTTCGGGACTACGGCCTCGTGCTAGCCGCGGTCAAACGCCTCGATCACGGGGGCGAACCGCTCGAAGTTCTCGCTGGTGCGCGGATCGATGGTGACCAGGTGCTGGCGCATCCCAAGGTCGGCATACTGGCGCAACACAGCCGCCATTTCCTCGGGCGTGCCGCGCACCGCCGCCGGGTTCGGGTCGTCGGCATCGAACGTGAAGCGCGAGCTGCTCGACCGCACCAGCGTCTCGGGGTTTCGCCCAACGTCGGCGCAGGCCCGGTCCAGTTCGGCCAGCATCGGCGCCAAGGCATCCGGCGAAGCCAGCCAGTCGGAGTTCCACGCGTCGGCGTAGCGCGCCGTCAGGCGCAACATGCGCGGCCCCTTCGCGCCGAGCAGGATCGGCGGCCCGCCTTCCCGCCAGCGTGGGCCGCGCGGCAGGTTGATGGCGTTGCGCGCCTGGTAGTACTTCCCTTCGTAGTTCGCGTTGCCCGTGCGGGTCAGCGCCGAGATGATGTGCAGCGCCTCCTCGAAGCGGTCGACGCGGTGGTCAAAGGGCATCCCGAACATCTCGTATTCAGGGCGATACCAGCCGCAGCCAACCCCCAGCACGAAGGTGCCCTTGCTGATGGAGTCCAGCGTTTCCGCCATCTTCGCGATGGAGCCGGGGTTGTGGAACCCCGTGCAGGCCACCATCGGCCCCATGGGGACGCCCGGGAGGGCGGCAGCCAGACCCGCGAGCGTGGTCCAGCACTCCCAGATGCCGCCCTGCGGCGGGCTGAGATCGGGGCTGGCCAGCGTGAAATGATCCGGGAACCAGATCATGTCGAACCCGATTTCCAGGGCCAGCTTCGCCTTCGCGACCAGCGCCCAGAAATCTTCGCCGTTGTCCGCCTCGCCCGGCCGGGACGGGTGCAACAGCGGCAGCATCACCGCCAGGCTCATCGGGCGCTGGCGCTGCGTCGTAATCCAGCGGCCAGTGGGCTCTGCGCCCGCAGCGGGTTTCAGCGCGGCCTTCTCGGGTGCGGTCATCGGAGGCGTTCCTTCTCTCCCTTTCGAACATGCGACTACAGCCATTCTACGGGCGCGCTCCGGTCAGCCGGGTGAAGCTTCAGATGGCGGTCACGCAGCAGATCGAAGGAGAGGACCTGGTCGTGCGGCTGGCTGACTGGTCGCGCTGGGTCGCCCCCAACCGGGGGTTCGCGGGCCGCATGTATGCCGGGACGTGGCAGAGCAAGGGCGCGACCGGCTTCTGGATGGTCACCAACCCGCGTGAGACGGTGGTCATCGCGTCAAGCAGCCAGCGGTCGTACGGCTGGCTGCTTGATGTGGACGACCAGGAGGGCGGGTGCGCCAGTTGTCCCCGAAGCGGTGGGAGGCCTGTGAGCAGGGAGATCTCCCTCTCTGCTGGCTCTTTTCCCTGCGTACAAAGAGCGCTCGGGCGGCTGGGCGCGCAGGCGACGATGGTGGGCGCCCACCCTCGCGTGTCATCCTGAGCTTGTCGAAGGATCTTGCCTCGCTCGCCGCGAGATTCAGAGACGTTCACCGTGCATCGTGGTGCGACACATACCATGGCCGTGGGTACGAGATCCTTCGACAAGCTCAGGATGACACCTTGCAGGGCGCGCCCGCCATCATCGCCTGCGCACCCAACCGCCCGAGCGCTCCCACACATCACAACCCGGCTCAGGGTGCGGGCCACCCTTGGCAATCCCGAGCGCTTCTGCCACAGTGACCGGATGGTCGATATCCCCACAGAGGAACAACTCCAGGTCATCCAGCACCCTCCGGGCAGCCACGCCCGCGTGCTCGCAGTCGCGGGGTCAGGCAAGACCACAACCATGGCGCAACGCGTCCGCTACCTCGTGGAGTACCAGGAGGTCAACCCGCGCGCAATCCAGGTGCTGATGTTCAACCGGCTCGCGCGCAACGAGTTCGTGGAGCGGCTGTCGCGGATCGGGCTGCGGGCCGAGCAGCACCCCCGGGTGCAGACGTTCCACGCCTTCGCCTACAGCCACCTCTCCCGCCTGCAGCAGGGCGGCCTGCTGCCCAGGTTCACCATGATCGAGGGGGAGGAGGCGATCAACCTGGTCCAACGCGCCATCCGCGAGGTGCGACGGGAGGAGGACCCGGCCGGCTACGACACCATGCCCGCCCCGGAGGAGGCGCTCGACGCCATCGGCCTCTGGAAGGGCTCGCTGATCGATCCGAAAAATGCCGGCTACCACGGCAGCCCGCACATGCCTGCCATCTACGCCCGCTTCGAGCAGATGCGCCTGCGGGACCACAAGATCACTTACGATGATTTCGTACCTGATGTGGTGCGACTGCTCTCCAACCAGGAGGGATCGGGCGCGCGGCTCCGCCACCCGGACTTCCTGATCGTCGATGAGTACCAGGATGTCAACTTCGGCCAGCAGCGCCTGATCGAGATCCTGGCCGGCGAGCGCGCCGATATCATGGTGGTCGGCGACGACGACCAGACGATCTACGAGTGGCGCGGCGCGCGCCCCTCGTACATTACGCGCGACTTCCCGCAGGTCTTCTCCAACAAGCCGCACGCCATCTACCGCCTCAGCCGCACCTTCCGCTTCGGCCCGGTGCTGGCGCAGGCCGCGCACAATGTGATTGCCTTCAACACCACCCGCTACCCGAAGCCACTTGTTTCGCACGATCCTGGCGCGCCCTCGGGCATCGTGCTGCGTCTGGACCACGCCAGTTCGCCCATGGACGTCGACCAGACGCTCTGCGACGACATCGAGGCCCTGCTGCACTCGGGCGTTGCCCCGACGCGCATCGCCGTCCTCTGCCGCATGTTCACCCAGTTGCACGGGCTGGAGGCGCAGTTCATGAGGCGCCAGATCCCGTACCACGTCCTTGGCGCCGACCCCTTCCTGGAGCGGCGCGAGATCAGCCGCCTGCTCAGCTACCTGCGCCTCGCCCTGACCCACGACGAGCCGCTGGACGAGGCGACCAGCCGCGCCTACCTGGACATCTTCAACTTCCCGAGCCGCATGTTGCCCCGCGCGGTGGGCGAGGAGAGCGTGCGCCTGGCCCGACGCTACGGCGGTACGCTGCAAACCGCGCTCGCCGCCGCGCAGGACGAGACGCGCTTCGCCCTGAACGCCGGGCAGCGCCAGCGCGTGGCCGAACTCTCCCGCCTGATGACCCGCGCCGGCCGCGTGATCCAGGATGGCGAGGCGGGGCTGGCCGGGAACTTCCTGGCCTGGCTGGACGACGAACTCGGGGTCTCGAAGCACTTCGACAACTACTACGGGCAGGGGGAGGGCTCCTCCGAACGCAAAGGCGCCATCGCCAACCTCATCCTCTTCGCCACGGAATCGGGCCTGACCGCGCCGGGGTTCCTCGATCTGGCCGACAGCTTCGACCCCACCTGCGGCCAGCCGGAGGCGCAGCAAATCCGCCTGACCAGCATCTTCCGCACGAAGGGCCTGGAGTACGACTACGTGGTGATCCCACGCTGCGAGGAGGGGTACATGCCGTGCCTCGTCGCCAACGAGCCGCAGGTCTACGACCGCTCTGGCCGCGTGCGCGACCCCGAGCCCTCTGAAGCAATCGAGAATGAGCGCCGCCTCTTCTACGTCGGCATCACCCGCGCCCGCAAACAGGCCTTCATCGGCGCGGTGGCCCGCCCGGAGAAGGGCGCCGCCAGCAGCGCCGTGCAATCCTCCCGCTTCCTGGAGGAGATTCAGCTTTCCTCCGTCACCGACCTCATCGGCCCCATCGTCGACGCCCACCAGGGCCTCGCCACCCCCGAACCCCGCCTGGCCCAGGCGATCGCCCGCTGGTGCGGTGTCCCCTGGGTTCGCGAGTCCTACCTGGAGCACTACCTCACCGCTTTGGGCGATGAGCCGCTAACGCTGACCGTCGCGAACGCCATTGCGCGCTCGGCCGCGCAGCCCTTCACGTACGCCTACACGTATCCCTCGCAGTCCGCGCGGCGCTCAGGCGACATCGAGCGCGGCGAGTGGAAGAGCGGCCTGCCGGAGTGGCTGCGGCAGAAGCGCTGACGATCGCGACCGCGCTGCGGCGGCGGGTGGGCCTGAGCGGCTGGATCGGCCTCCTGCTCGCCGGGGCGCCGTTCCGGGTCGTGGCCGCTGCGGGGCCACGCTTCCCCGGCTGGCGCGTCCCGATCCCTGCACTCGTGCCTGGAGGGTGGGGCGCAGGGCTTCTGGCCCCGTGCTGGTCACCTTCACCAACGAAAGCGCCCTGAACCATTCGTGTCGTCTCGAGCTCGTCGAGAGACCTCGTTGCTTGTCGCCTGCCGAGGAGAACGGGGTCCCTCGACGTCGCTCGGGACGACACCACTTCGGCACGTGGCTGTGAGGGACGATCTGGGGCCGCCCCGCCGGCTCGTGATGGGTGGTGAATAAGGCAGCACGACGCATCGGCATTGCGTCCCTCCAACACGGGCAATCGCCGCCCGGAAATGGCTCCCTGCTCCGCACACATCGTTCTCGTTGACGGTGCCTGTGGGTGTACGTACTATCGTGAAGGCGAGTTGGGCGTCGCCGTCGCGCCTGAGGACGACGTTCGCTCCTGACGAGGAAACCGGAAAGGCGGGGCGCCCTGGCCAAGCATCGCATCTATACGATGAGCTTCTCGAGCGTCTATCCCGCCTACGTCGCGAAGGCGGAGAAGAAGGGGCGGACGAAGGCGGAGGTCGACGAGATCATCCGGTGGCTGACCGGCTACGATCAGGCCGGCCTGGATGCGCACCTCGCGAACCAGACGAACATCGAAACCTTCCTTGCGGACGCCCCGAACCTGAACCCGTCGCGTGCGCTCATCACGGGCGCCGTGTGCGGCGTGCGGGTGGAAGCGATCGGAGAACCCACCATGCGCGAGATTCGGTACCTGGACAAGCTGGTCGACGAACTGGCCAAAGGGCGGCCGATGGAGAAGATCCTGCGAGCGTGATGGCGGCCATTGTCTCTTGGCTCGAGTCAATCTCCGCCCGTTCCTACTCACCCATCACGTCCCTCCTCGGCATCGGCTGGGTGGCCGATCCAGCCCAAGGCGGCGCTTTCACCGTGGTCTCGCTCACGATCACAGTGTTACGCAGCGGTAGAACCCGAATTGATTTTCGCACCAGCACTGAGTGCCAACTGGCGCTCAGTGCTGATGCGTTGTTACTTCTTCAGTGACTCGGTAGGAGCGAACCCATACTATTGCCGACGCCATCGCTCGCTCCGCCGCCCAGCCCTTCACGTACGCCTACACGAATCCCTCGCAGGCGGCGCAGCGCTCAGGGGAGCCAGAGCGAAGCGAGTGGAAGAGCGGGCTACCGGAGTGGCAGCGGCAGAAGGAGGGGAGGCAGGTCATCGCATGGCTGAGCCTCTTTTCAACATCGGCCCCTATTACACGGCTGCCGAGCTTGCATGCTCTGTCTTCGCTGTGCGAATCTTCTGAATTAGACTTTCCTTAGTGGCCGACGGGTCACTGTCCTCCATTACTTTTGCAACAGATTCCCACTCAGTCCTGGTCGCAGGCAACAATTGGGTAGTTGAATCAAATACCGTTGCAAGAATGCCGGGCACTTCAAATGCCCGTTGAATCTGCATGTTCGTTTTGTAGGCTTGCAACACCCTTACTACATCATCAGCAACAAAATGGTGGAGCAATGGAGTGATGATGGCCTCACCGAGGAACTCTGCACTCCTGAAAGTTTTAGCGTTATCAAACCGAGAAATGGCGTTCTGGACGAGTTTTTCTGATGGGCTCTCTTGAGCGAGTTCCGCGAAGGCTGCATCGTCAATTTCATCTATGCGTGAAAGCGCGGTCGCTTCCAGCGCAGGAATCTCAAGTGCAGCAGGAATAGCAAACCCTAGATTCTTACCAGTAGCTTTGGCAATGAATTGGCGTGCCGTGCTCGCTGCTGATGAATCCATCAACCCCACGCGACTGAATTGCCCGAACCAGCCAAATGACTCGGGGCCCAATCGTCGTCATCAACTTGTGGCACAGTACGTTTTAGACTCTCACCGAGCGCGATGGTAGCTATTTCGCGATGCAACTCAAGAGTTGCAGCCAAAGCTGATTGGATTCGCCTCCGTTCAGCATTCTTTAGCCCAGTCAGCAGCAGCGTCCGGTAAGTTCTCTGACCGTCCTATTCACTAAGTGAGATCTAGCCCTCATCAACGGTCCGACCGAGAGTCGCTCCCTTGCGCTTTCCAGGTCCTCAGGAAAGAACGAGGACTGAATATCGCGCCATACTTGATCAAAGGCTGCCTGCCCTTGAACAGGTGGATGTGACAACAAATAGCTGACAGAATTGCGTAGATGGTAGCGAGCCAACTCGGCAGAAGTGAAAGCAGGATCTGGATCAGAATTCATTGCTGGATGTGCGCACCTGTGCCGATCAAGGCGAAGCCGTTCTAGATCATTGTGCTCACTGGCGCTAATGAACTCAAACTCATCTCTAGCAATTTTCAGAATCTGAGCCTCAAACCCCATGCTGGACTTCCAGGTCGGAGTTTTTTCACCGTGAGCGTGGGCGGCGTCGAAATCGGCAAGCTTGATGCGAGCATTGGCGTCCCCACTCAGATCCAGATCACGCAGTTTTCCTACGATATCCAAGACTACTGCGATCCAAGTTGTAATTATGCAGGCTCTGTACGACCCAGCTTGGTAGCATCGGATTGCCTCTTCTATGTATTTTCTTGCCTCGATGTTCCGACATTCACCGCCAACTCCTCAATATCTGTAGTCCGACGGATCTGGCGGTTCTCATCCATCCTCTTCAATTCACTAGGTAAGATTTGGCTGTCACCAAACTGGCGCTGACTATTTCAAGGAGCGGACGGAACTCGTTCAGCTGCCGTGTCCAGTTCACTCACATGCGATGTCCAGTTGAGCCCGCTCTCGCCATCGATTCCCTGAGCGATTGCCATCAACTCTGATTCGACCGGGCGATCCACTCCTCTTCCGTTGCTGTCATTGCGTTAGCGAACATGGCTGAGTTGGTGAGAAAGAACGAAACATACAACTCTTGCATGTCGGCAAACTCCACTGGTGGCAGATCGTGTCGTTGATCGATCGCTAGTAGCCGACCGCTCAGCAAGTTGATTCCGACAATGCCGCATCTTCTTCCAGAGTCAATCCCTGATCTACCTCATCCTGTGCCGCATGCATCTGCACAGCAGACACCTGCGCGTTGAGGTTCGGAAATACCAAGCTGCAGCTTCTTGCCGTAACAGGCGGCGTCAAAAATCGCCGCTTTGAGTTAGGTTGCACTCGCGAAGCTCACGGGCCATCGACTCAGTTCTTGCCATTGCGAGCACTAGAGACTCCCAACCTCATCCGCACCACCGAATCGGCACCATTCAGGGATTCGATCCCCTGTAGCCACTCCAAGCGCAAACGTGGCAAGTATTTGAGAGTTGAGTCCCTCTGCCGCTGGTGGGGGTTGACTGGCCGCTTGAACATCTTGCCCCGCAAGTAGGAGATCGCGTGGACCGCATAACCGCCTGGTCCGGGTCCCACAGGTTCTCGTCAATTTGAAAAAGTGGAAGAAATCGGTCCTCACTTGCGGGCGAGCCACTCTGCGCCTCTCGCAATCCAGCGATGGCTGAGCGAACACCCTACACCGGGCGCAATGATTAGCAAGAGACTGGTGAGGAAGGTAGGCAACAAGATCCGAATTGCAGCAGTCCTCATCAGATACCCTCGCATCGCCTGGAAGGTCTTCGGGTGAGCCCTTCCACCAATCTACATGATGTGAGAATTGTTCGCAGACTGCATGCCGTTAAAGCGAATGAGTCACTTTGACATCAATGACTCATATTGTCACCACCACCTCGCCATCCTCCACCTGTACTCGTACGTCCGTACTCTTCAGGCCGGCTCGTCACCAGCGACTCCCGGTGGCGATATCAACCCCAATCCGTGCCAGGGGGCAGGTGACGATTTCCGCTGTCGCGGACCTGTGCGAACTGCCAGTCCGTGGCGGCGGAGCAGGCGGTGGTGCCGTTGACGGTGCCCTCGCAGAGGGGGCCGAACTGGTGCGGACAGACGTTCGGCAGGGCGTGCAGCTCGCCGTCGACGTTGAAGATGCCAACGGCGATGCGGCCAAGCTGCACCACCTTGTGGCTGCCCGGCGGGAAGTCGCTCAGCGGGCCGGCGTTGTGCTCTGCCACGCCTAGACCTCCTTTCCGGCCGGGGCCGGGATGTTGAAGAGCCGCAGCGCGTTCTCGCCCATGATCAGCCGCTTCGCCTCGCGCGACATCGGCAGCTTCATGATCGCGCGCGGGTGATCGAAGTCGTGGTGCGGCCAGTCGGAGGCGAAGAGGATGCGCTCCGGCCCGCCGATCTGCTCGATGGTCGCCACCAGGTCCTTCGGGTCGTCCGGCTCCTCGATCGGCTGCGTCGCGAACCACATCCGTTCGCGGATGTACTCGCTCGGCCGCTGCGTCAGGAAGGGGAGCTGCCGCCGGTACTCCTGGTAGTACTTGTCCATCCGCCACATCATGTACGGCGCCCAGGCGATGCCCGCTTCGGTGAAGACCACGCGCAGCTCCGGGTAGCGCGCCATCACCCCGGTGTGCATGATGCTGGTCATGTTCGCCATCATCGCAAAGGAGTGCGAGAGCACCTGCCGCGCGAAGTGGTTCTCGAACTGGTCGATCTGGCAGGGGAAGGCGGGGGAAACGATGGTCACGCTGTGCAGGCAAACCGGCAGGTTCACCTCCTGCGCCGCCTCGAAGATCGGGTCGTACTTGCGGTGCCCCCAGAGCGGGTTCACGCCCGCCGTCGGCAGGTAGACGCCGACGAAGCGGCTGTCCGGCGCGTACGTGCGGATCTCCGCCGCTGCCGCCTCCGGGTTCTGCGGGCTGGCCAGGATCACCCCGTAGAAGCCCGGCTCATCCAGCCACATCTCCCGCAGCCAGCGGTTGTAGGCGCGGCCCAGGAAGGTGGCGTACTCGATGTTCGGGATCGCCGCCATCAGCAGCATATGATCGGGGAAGAGAATGCCGATATCGACGCCGATCACGCTCAGTTCGGCCCGCATCTGGGCGGCCGTGTGGACCGAGCGGCTGGGGTGCTGCCCCGGGATCGGCGGGTCGGGCCGCAGGTTCGGCGCGAAGCCAGGCACCTGCAGGTAGGGGTAGTTCGCGCCCGCCAACTCCTCCAGCGAGGCCCGCCACGGCGGGTCGCAGTAGGGAGCGAGCGCGTCCGGCGTGTCGTTGACGTGGATATCGACGTCAACCACGGTCATGTCGGCCGGGGCCAGACGGCTGGCAGACGGGTTCTCGGTGACGACAGTCATTCCCTCTCCTCAGACCAGATCACGACTGCGGCAACGTGCCGCTGCAGTACACGACGTTGCTCATGCCTGCTACGAAACTCCACGCTGGAACGCTTGCTCTCCTGAACGTGGGCGACCCTCCGCCGAATGGCCCTCGCCCCAACCCCTCTTCCGCGCATCGGGCGAGGGGTTGCGTGAGGGCGAATACGCCATGCGCACCTACCCGACCGTCTGGCTCGCCGGGCCCACCGGCAGGAACTGTAGCGTCGGGCGCTCCTGGAACTGCTCGGAGACGTCACCCACCAGCCACTCGACCCCGGTCACATCGAGCTTGCGGCTGGGTGCGCCGGCGGTGAAATCAAGCTTGTCCAGGTCGACCCAGATCACATTCGGCCGGTAGCACGATTCGAACACGTACCGCTTCGTCGTCAGGTCCGCCGCTGTCCGCCAGACGGTCGTCGAGATGTTCGGGCGCGCCGGATCCGGCGCGCCAAAAGGCTGCGCGGCGTTGCGCATGATGCTCAGGATGGCGGCCACGGCTTCGGATTCACTGTTCGGCTGCGGCAGGCGGTCCAGATAGAAGGCAGTGCGCACGAAGCGGTCGTTCGCCTCGGTGCTGCCGGGGATCGGCAGATCCCCGCCAAAGCCAACGTAGCGCTTCACGTTCGCCAGTTGCTCATCGTAGGTCGGGGAGTTGGTTGCCACCGTGAAGTCGCGCCCGTGGTGAATCGTCCGCTGGCCGCCGATGTATTCGACCACTGCCGAATCCCCGGTCGCGTCGTCCAGCACCAGGTGCAATGTGATATGTCGACCGTAGATGGGGTCGACCATGGAGACGATCTGGAGATCGACCTCCTCCATCCAGGCCACGCACTCCGCGACCGTGGCAAAGGTGTCCAGCATGTACTGCAGCCAGACCGACATGCCCAGCGTCGTCTTCTCCGGGTCGTACGCGCCGTAGTCGGATTCGGCCAGCCAGAGCAGGTGCCCGGCCAGCCCGGCCTCGTTCATGCCGTCCGCGCCGATCAGGTCGTGCTGGCTGGCGATCACGCTGCCGTACTTCGAGGTCCAGGTCAGCCTGCCGCCCAGGGCGTCGGTGCGCTCCTGACCGCGCGGCAGGACCCAGAGCGCCGTCCCCAGCTCATCGACCCAGTCCATATTGCGGCCAACGAGCACGGCGCCGTTCGCATCCGGCCAGAGCGCACGGGTACACATGGTCCCTCTCCTACGTCGTCACACCACGTTCCGGCGTCGCCGCCGGTTTCGCGGTGCGCCGTGATGTCACATTCGCTGTACGCCCGGCCACCGGGCGCACACACGCTTGCTCAGCCTCCGCGTGCATGATAGGTTGCCGCTACCGTCAACGAAGCGTCGTGCCAGCCGAACCCTCCCATTTTCGCGCACTCCGGCCAGAGCTGGGCACACGCGCAGGAATATGCCAGGGAGCCTTGCGTGAGCGTTTCCTCATCCGTCATTTCAGGCGACGAGTTGTACCCGCTGCGCCGCGTACGCAACGTGCGCATCCCCATGCCGGATGGCGTCACCCTGGCCGCCGATCTCTTCATGCCCGATGTCGAGGGGCAGTTCCCGGTCGTGATCGAATACCTGCCGTACCGCAAGAACGACGTGACCGCGCAGGGCTACTTCGGTCACCGCTACATGGCCGAGCGCGGCTACGTGACCGCCCGTATCGACGTGCGCGGCACCGGCGATTCCGAGGGCCAGGCGGAGGACGAGTACTGCCTGCGGGAGCAACTTGACGGCGTGGCGGCCATCGCCTGGCTGGCCGGGCAGCCGTGGTGCAGCGGCACGGTGGGCATGTTCGGCACGTCGTACGGCGGGTTCAACTCGCTCCAGGTCGCCATGCACCGCCCGCCGGCGCTGAAGGCGATCTGCCCCATGTACTTCACCGATAACCGCTACACCGATGACTGCCACTACAAGGGCGGCCAGATGCAGATGCTCTACGACGTCGGCACCTACGGCCTGGCGATGGTCGGGCGCAACATGCTGCCGCCGCGCCCCGATCTCACCGGCGAGCGCTGGGCGGGCATCTGGGAAGGGCAACTCCAGAACGAGCCGTGGCTGCTGCGCTGGCTGGCCCACCCGACGCTGGACGATCAGTGGCGGCAGGGTTCCCTCTGCGAGAACTACGCCGCCATCGAGTGCGCGACGTACCTGATCGGCGGCTGGCGCGACGGCTACACGAACTGCAACCTGCGCGCCTACGAGCACCTCACCTGCCCAAAGAAGGCGATGATCGGGCCGTGGCTGCACGTGCAGCCGCACGTCGGGCAGCCGGGGCCGCGCATCGACCACCTGCGGGAGATGACCCGCTTCTACGACTACTGGCTGAAGGGGATCGACAACGGCATCATGGCTGAGCCGCCCATCGCCATCTACGTCCAGGAGTACGACCCGCCCGCCAGCAATCGGCCGCTCACCTCCGGCTTCTGGCGCTACGAAACGGCCTGCCCGCCCGCCCGGCGCGAGGAAGCTGTCTGGCAGCTCGGCCCCGATACCCTGTCTATGGAAGAAGGCGCCGCAGGGATCGCCACGGTGGAGACCCACCCGGCGGTCGGCATGACCTTCGGCATGTTCTCCGCCGGCTCGCCGCTGGTGCTTCCTGGCGACCAGCGCACGGAGGAGGCGTACTCCGCGGTCTTCACCAGCGCCGTGCTGGCGGAGACACAGGAGATCCTGGGACGGCCCCGGCTCACCTTCCAGGCCGTCACTGACGCCGCCGTGACCACCTTTGCCGCGCGCCTCTGCGAAGTCGCGCCGGATGGCAGTTCGGCCCTGATCACCAAGGGCGTGCTCAACGCAACCCACCGCGAATCGCACACCAACCCCACGCCGCTCGTGCCGGGGGAGCCGTACACCTTCACGATTGATCTGGACGAAACGAGCTGGCGCTTCACCCCCGGCCACCGGGTGCGTCTCTCCATCTCTCACGCCGACTTCCCGAACGCCTGGCCCGCGCCCACGCTCTGCACCAGCCAGATCACGCTCGGCGGCCCCGCTGGCGCCACGCTCACGCTGCCCGTGCTGCCGCCGCCCACCGAGGCTCTGCCGCCGGTCGATTTCCGGCCGTCGCCCTTCGCGCAACCCGAGACGGACGACGGCGAGCCGCGCGAGTGGCGGGTGACGCGCGACCTGATGCGCGGCCACGCGGAGCTGACCATCGCGGGCAGCGGCGTCAGCGAGCCAGACCCGGGCTACATCCACGAGAGCAGCAGCAGCGCCACCGCCTTTGTGGATGAGCGCGACCCGGCGCACGCCTGGATGCGCGGCCACCAGACGTACATCTACCGCTGGCCGGGGCAGGAGATTGCGCTGCAGTGCCGGGGGCAGATCACCAGCACCGCCGAGGCGTTCAACGTCACGCTGCATGTCGATATCACGGTGGATGATGTACCGCACGCCCAGCGCCGCTGGGTCGCCAGCTTCCCGCGCACCCTGATGTAACGCCCGCGCCACCGGAGCCGAGGGACCACCATGGCGACTGCCGACGCCGCAAACGCACTTGCGCCACCATTGCCCGGCACGGCCGCGCCCGAGCGGAAGCGCCCGTCAGCGTCGTGGTGGCAGGACACCTGGCGCCGCTTCTCGCGGCAGCGGGTGGCGCTGGCCGCCCTGGTCATCCTGGCCGCGATGGTCCTGCTGGCCCTGCTGGCGCCCGCCATCGCGCCCTACGACCCGGCGCAGCAGTTCCGGCGCGAAGGGCTCAGCCCGCTCGGGGAGCCCCTGCCGCCAAACGCCACGTTCTGGCTGGGCACCGACGGCCTGGGGCGCGATCTGCTCAGTCGACTGCTCTGGGGCGCGCGGATTTCCCTCGCCATCGGCATTGCCGCCACCGCCATCGTGATGCTGGCAGCGCTGCTCGTGGGCGGCGTGGCCGGGTTCGCCGGCAACAAGACCGACTTCTTCCTGATGCGCCTGGTCGATCTCATGATCAGCGTGCCGCAGTTCTTCGTCATGCTGCTGCTGGTCGTGGTTTTGCGGCCGGGCGCCTGGGTCGTGGTGCTGGTCGTCTCGCTCTTCGGCTGGCCCTACCCGGCGCGCGTCTTCCGCTCGCAAATCCTGACCATCAAGGAGGCAGAGTACGTGCAGGCGGCCCGCAGCGTGGGCGTGCCGGAAGCGCGTATCTTCCTGCGCCACGTCTTGCCCCACCTGCTCCCGCTGGTCACAATCTACTTTGCGCTCACCATCCCCTCGGTCATCTTCGCCGAAGCCAGCCTCAGCTTCCTCGGGCTCGGTGTCCCGGCCCCCACGCCCGCCTGGGGCTCCATGATTCAGGATGGCATGGAGTACTACCGCGCCGCCCCCTGGCTGGTGCTCTATCCTGGGCTGGCCATCGTGGTTACGGTTGTTTCCTTTAACCTGGTGGCGAGTGGCCTGCGCGAGGCCATGGACCCCGCCCAGCGAGGACGGTGACCCATGCTCGCCTACATCGTGCGCCGCCTGGTCTGGATCGCCGTCACCCTGCTCGGCGTTTCCATGCTCACCTTCGGCATCATCTTCGCTGGCCCCACCGATGCCGCCCAGGCCCTGAGCGGCGGGCGCTCGCAGCAGGCCACGGTCCAGATGCTTCGCGAGCGGCTGGGCCTGGACCGCCCCATCCACGAACAGTACCTGACCTATCTCGGGAACCTGCTCCACGGCGACATGGGGGAGTCGTACTACTTCGGCAGCCCCGTCTCCGAGGCCCTGGCGCAGCGCTTCCCGGCCACGCTGCAACTGGCGTTCGCCATCTTCATCCTGGCCGTGGCCCTGGGCGTGCCCCTGGGCGTGGCAACCTCGATGGACCGGGGTGGGCTCCTGGATCGCGGGCTGACCATCCTCGGCCTTGTCGCCATCTCCATCCCCAGCTTCCTGTTCGGCCTGCTGATGCTCTACGTCTTCGCCTTCAGGCTGCGGCTCTTCCCGGTCGGCGGCTACGGCACGCCCGCGCACCTGGTGCTGCCTGCCGTCACCGTCGCCCTGCCGTGGGCGGCGTGGTACGGCATCGTGTTGCGCTCGAACATGCTCGATTCCATCGCCCAGGATTACGCGCGCACCGCCGCCGCCAAGGGGCTCAGCCGCTGGGCCATCGCCTGGCGCCACCTGCTCCCCAACGCGCTGCTGACCGTGGTGACCATGCTCGGCATGGACCTCGCGGGGCTCCTCACGGGCCTCGCGCTGGTCGAATATATCTTCGGGTGGCCCGGCATCGGCTGGCAGGCGCTGCAGGCAGCCCAACGCTTCGACATCCCGATGATCATGGGCAGCGTCCTTTTTGGCGCGCTCCTGATCGGCCTCGCCAACCTGATCGTGGATTTGATGTACAGCTGGCTCGATCCCCGAGTGCGATAGCGAAGGGTCCGCACACCCGGGCACGGCTGTGCTTCTGGGCTACGTCATGAACCAGGCTCACCAGGTGACCCTGAACCTCGGGAGTTTCTCGTGACTCAGGTGGTGGTGCTGGCTGTAGCCCGCGCATGGCGCCCCTTGCAGTGCGACCTCTCTGTCACGGTGCGCGCGCGATCACCGCGCCGCCTCTTCCCACGTCTCCCGGCCAGTCCCCCCACCCAGACACTTCTCAAAATTGATGACATGCAATAGAATGTAGCTTGAGAAACGCCCTCATCGTTGATTCATCGGGCTGCATTGCTGGAGCCTACGCCCATGGGTTCTCGTGCCTTCGCTGACCTGGTGCGAGCGCTCGGCCTGACCGTCTCACGCCGCCGACTCGTTCCTCTGGTCTCTCTGGGACTCTTCGTCCCGGACCGCATCCCCGGTGCTGTAGCTGCGCGCAACACGGCAGCGTCGTGCCCCCTATGATATCGAGGCTGCCTGCAGGAAGAAGCGCCAGAAAAACCAACAATGCAAGGTCCAATGCGGATCCGGCAACTGCCGGGGCAAGACCTGCGGCTCCTGTTCAGGCAATACCCGGTGCACGGCGGATGACCGGTGCGTCTGTGCACCAAACTGCACAGGCCGGCAGTGCGGTTCCGACGGTTGCAGCGGGGAGTGCGGCGCGGGGTGCTCACTTGCCACACACTGCAACGCCAGGGGGCAGTGCGTCGACTGTTTGTCCGGTGAGCACCGTGCAGTCCAGTTCTGCAAGCAGGCAGCCTGCGTGAACGAGTCATACGTCTACGCCAATGGCCCGGACGGCGTGTCGTGCCTGCTCGGACCGAACATCTGCTGCAGTGGCGAATGGATCAACCCGGTCACTCATGTGAATCACTGTGGTTCCTGCGGTGAGGCGCGTGCGCCACGGGCTGATTCGTGTGTGAACGGGCAATGCGTCTGCGGAGCCGGTCCTCGCTGCCTGAAGGCGCGACCTGCGAGGGTGGGCAATGCCAATGTCCAGGTGGTCAGGCCTTCTGCCTCAACGAGTGCCGGTTGGGCGCTTGTTGCGCCCTCGGGAAGGGGTGTCTGGTTGACGAGGATTGCTGCAATAACGGCGGTGATCCAGACCAGGCATCCTCCGAAAACGGAAACCACTGCTGCAAGAACCTGGGGAGCAGCTGTAGTAGCGGCAATGAATGCTGCTCTGGCTCCCGCGTCGCGCATTTCTGCACCTGAGTGAACTTCAGCCGGAGAACCCTCGACCGTCATCCTGCATCACGTCTTCGCGATCGGCGAGGAAAGGGCGGTAACCATGGACCCACGGCAGTTCGATGCGTTCACTCGGTCGGTCCGGCTGGGGACCTCGCGCCGCGAGACCCTGGTGGCATTCCTGGGCAGCCTGGCTGTGGCCTTTGGGCTGGCCCTTCCTGCCGAGGGCAGAAAGCGGCGGCGGCGGCGCGGGGCGAAGCACCATCGCGATGTCGAGAGTGAGCGCAAGAAAAAGCACCGAAAAAAGAAGTGCAAGGTCAAGTGCGACGACAGAGTTTGCGGCCCGAGCAACTGCAAAGGCAAGAGCTGCGGCTCGTGCTCAGGTAACGCCAGGTGCACGGCGGATGGCCAGTGCGCCTGTACGCCAAACTGTGCCGGTAGGTCGTGTGGCGCCGATGGCTGCGGCGGGGAATGCTCGCCAGGCTGCGAGCTGGGCGCAAGTTGCAACGCCCAGGGGCAGTGTGTCTGCGCTCCACAATGCGCTGACCGGGACTGTGGACCGGATGGGTGCAACGGGAACTGCGGAGAGTGCGGAGGCACTACCATCTGCAACGAGGCAGGCAAGTGCGTCGGCTGCCTCGGCCCGGAGGACTGCACGCCCCGCGTCTGCCGCCAGGCATCGTGTGACAACGGCGTCTGCACCTACCAGGTGGTGGCCGACGGAACAAGCTGCCAGGGCGGAAAGTGCTGTAGTGGTGCGTGCACCAACCCGCTCGCTGACCCGAACAATTGCAGCGGCTGTGGGCGAGTGTGTGGAGCAGGATCAGACCGCTGCGGCCTTGGCGAGTGTCGCTGCGGCCCGACTGCGGCCTGCCCGTTGACCCAGACCTGCGAACCGCCAGGCGTCTGCACCTGTCCCGAAGGCCTGGAGGTTTGCGGGGCAGATTGCATCCCTGCTGGCAGTTGCTGTCCTCGCTGCGCGGCGGGCCAGAAGTGCTGTGGCGCCTACTGCATCAGCAACAACGCCTGCTGTACGGTACCGGACGCGGCCATCCCGACCTGTCCGGACGGTCAGTATTGCTGCGATGGCACGTGCGTCGACAACCAGTTCTGTTGCGTCAACAAGAGTCCCACCCTCTGCCAGTCGGGCGAGCATTGCTGTGGGACAGCGTGTATCCCTGACACCGAATGTTGTCTCACTGTACGGGGAGTCCAGCTCTGCCCGAACGGCAAGAGCTGCTGTGGCGCCACATGCATCGATGAGCATGCGCCATGCCAGTGCAGGTCTGACACGGAATGCCCGGCAGCGGACTGCAAGACGGTGAGGTGTACAGGCGGAACGTGTGTCTACACACTGGCGCCTGACGGTTCAGGCCCCTGCGCTGTTATTGGCGGCGGCTTGTACCCAGGTGTCTGCTGCAGTGGCATCTGCCGGCCATGTTGCGGCAGCAACGCCAGCAGTTGCCAGGACCGCGGCATCTGCGAAAGCGCGTCCTGCCAGAACAACGATTGCGTCTACGACCATTTTGTCTACGACGGTCAGAAGCGGGGCCGCGAGTGTGGGAACCGGATTTGCTGTGCCGGGGGATGCTGCAACCACCCTGACCAGGTGTGCGGCCTGGGGTGCTGTTTCCCGAATGGCTACCGGGTCGGAGGCGGAAATGGCGATGCCTGCTGTTCAGGATGGGAGTTATTCGGATTCTGTGCAACGGACCCGGATGACTTGTAGTGCTGGCTCAGCGCTCCGCAGCCCTCATGCGTCGGCGGAGCAGAGGCGCGCTTCCTGACGCCAGACGATGCTGGCGGCGGATCACCGTAGCCCAGGGTGAGGACAGTACGCACAGGACGAGGGGAGACATGGAATGGAGACATCACCACAGGGCCAGGAGGCTGCGGACGCTGAACACCTCGCGGGACGGCGCGATACGCTGCGCCTCCTGGGTCTCTCCGGCCTCGGCGCGCTGGCCGCACTGAGCCAGACCGCCCCTGTTCAGGCGGAGAGCCAGACCCGGGAGCAGCGACGCCGGGAGCGACGCCAGCGCAGGGAGAAGCGGTCCGCAACCGCCCAGGCAGAGAAGAAGAAGCGGGGCGGAACACCTGGACCGACAGGACCAACAGGCCCAACCGGACCTGCCGGGGGCGCCCCCGGGCCCACTGGCCCGACGGGCCCCCAAGCGCTTTCTGGAGCCGTGAGCGATTACGTCCAGGCGGGAAGCAGTGTCACGTTGACAGATTTTGGGAATCTCCCCACGCCCGGCCCCTCTGTTACGGTGGATGTGCCGCAATCCGGTCAGGTCCTGGTGATCCTCACGGCGACGATGGTCTTGCAAACGCCCACCACAGGATGCTCAATGAGTTTCGAGACTTCGCTGGGGGAGGGCAACTACCTCCCGGATAGGTCACGCAGCGTGTCCGTTGCCACAAACTCGAATCTCCTTGATGCGACACTCAGCAGTGTCGTGGCGTTAACCGGGATGTCCCCAGGTCCCCATACCTTCACAGCCAAGTACCGCAAGTTTCTGGGCGGAGTGGGGACAGATCCTTTTTGCTCGGACCGCTCGCTGGTCGTCATTCCGCTACCGTAGGGCCACATCGGCGCGCGCTTGCGTCACCGCCTCGCGCCCGATGACCGGCCCCAGACTGGCCAGCTCGGCCAGCGGAATGTACGGATGGTGTGGCCTTCGCCGGCGCACTGCACCGGCGGCACCTATACCCCAGATGGGCCCCAACACTTTGAGCAACGCGACTGGAACGGGCAGCCACGCTGGGTGGCCCCCGCACCGGGCACCGGGCCTTCGAGCCGGATGCGTTCCTGCTCCACGGTCGGATCGGGCACGGGCGCGGCCGAAATCAGCGCCTCGGTGTAGGGGTGGTACGGCGGGGCAAAGACCTGCGCCGTCGTCCCCGTCTCCATGATCTGGCCCAGGTACATCACCGCGACCCGGTCCGCCAGGTGCCGCACCACGCTCAGGTCGTGCGAAATGAACACGTAGGAGTACGACTTCTCGCCCTGGAGTTCCTGCAGCAGGTTGAGCACTGTCGCCTGGATCGAGACATCGAGCGCCGAAACCGGCTCATCGCAGACCACAATCGAGGGCTCTGCCGCCAGCGCCCGGGCAATCCCGACGCGCTGCTTCTGCCCGCCGGAAAGCTGCGCGGGGTAGCGATCAAGGAATGAGCTGTCAGGTTGAGCGCTGGCCCGAGGATCTGCTCGACGCGCAGGCGCGTGTCGCGGGCACTCTTCGCGCCCGCGAAGAGTTGCAGCGGCCGGCCCACAATCTGGGCGATGGTTTGCGCCGGGTTGAGCGCGGTGTCAGGATTCTGGAAGACTACCTGGATCTGGCGGCGCAGCTCCTTGGGCCAGGCGCTGGCCGCCCGGGTTCAGCGTCTTGCCAAGAACAGGCAATCTCACCGTCGTCCGACTGGCTGCAACCCAATGATGCAGCGCGGGGAGGGTCTAGTTGCCGCACCCGGACTCGCCAACCACGGCGAGTGTCTCACCGGCCCGCACCTCCAGCGACACGCCATCAACTGCCTTGACCGTACGGTCTCCGCGGCCGGGCAGCAGCCCGGTGTGCTGCGTGTAGGCCTTGTGCAGGTCGTCGATCTCCAGGATCGGCTCCGGTTGCGTCCGCTGGGCGCGCTTTGGCCGCAACGGAATCGGCTGGCGCCGGCCGCCGCCGACCCGCACCTCCGGCCAGAAAAAGCAGCGCGCCAGATGTTGGTCGCCGGTATCGAGCAGCACCGGGTGATCGCGCGTGCAGAGGTCGCGCGCGTACTGGCAACGTGGGGCAAAGGCGCACCCCGCAGGAAGTTGCCCCGGCTTCGGCAGTTGGCCGGGGATCGGGATCAGGGGCTGGCCAGCCCGGCTCAGGTTCGGCGCGGCGGTGAGCAACCCGGCGGTGTACGGGTGGCGTGGCCGGGCGAACAGCGCCTCAATCGGCGCGTCCTCCACGATCTCACCAGCGTACATCACCGCCACCCGGTCACAGACTCGGGCAATGACGCCAAGGTTGTGGCTGACATAGACAATGGCCGCATCCATCGTCCGCTTCAGTTCATCGACCAGGTCGAGAATCGTCGCTTCGGTCGTAACGTCGAGCCCGGTCGTCGGTTCGTCCAGGATCAGGAGCGAGGGTTGCAGGCCAGCCCCATCGCGATGACCACCCGCTGCTGCTGCCCGCCGGAAAGCTGATGGGCGTAGCGCCCGGCCATCTCCCCGGGATCAGGCAGGTGCACGCTGCCAAGCAGTTCAACGGCGCGTTGCTGCGCCTGGGCTGCACTCATGCCCTCGTGAATCTGGAGGACTTCGGCGAGCTGATCGCCAATGCGCATCGAGGGGTTCAGGGAAGCCATCGGGTTCTGGTAGACCATCGCCACGTCGCGCCCCCGCAGGCGCTGCAACTCCCTGGGCGAAAAGGCAAACACGTTCTTGCCCCGGTACAGCACCTCCCCCTGCGCGATGCGGCCGCCGGCGGCGACGGCCGATCGAGGCGAACGCCAGGGTCGATTTGCCGCAGCCAGATTCGCCAACCAGGCCCAACACTTCCCCGGCGCGCACGCTGAGCGACGCCCCGCGCACCGCCGAGACCTGGTTCGGGCCGCTGCCGTACGTTACGCGCAGGTCCACGAGATTTCGAGGACCGGCGCAGCCTCCCCGAGGGCTTCGGGAGCGCCTGGTCGTTCCACGTTGGCTGATCATGCCAGGTCCTCCAACTGCTCACCATAATCCAGGACGCGGCTCACGCCATCGGCAAACAGGTTGGCGGCAATGACCAGGATCGAGATGGCGATGGCTGGTCCAATCACGACCCACGGCGACGCCTGGATCATGCTCCGGCCCTCGTAGATCATCAGGCCCCAGTCGGGCGTGGGCGGCTGCACGCCAAGGCCGAGGAAGCCGAGTGAGGCGCCAATCAGGATGGCGTAGCCGACCCGGATCGAGCTTTCGACGATGATCGCCGGGATCGCGTTCGGCAGCATCTCGCGCACGATGATGTACGGTGCGCGCTCACCCCGCGCTTGCGCTGCCTGCACGAACGGCTGCGTGCGCAGATCGAGCGCGACGCTGCGGATAATGCGCGCCACGCGCGGCACGAAGGTGATGGCGACGGCCACGATGATGTTAACCACGCTCGGGCCAAGCGTGGTCAGGACCAGCAGGGCCAGCAACAGCGACGGGAAGCTCATCACGCCATCGCCGAAGCGCATGATCGCCTCGTCGGCCTTGCCACCGTAGTAGCCAGCGGTGAGCCCGATCAGCGTGCCCGCAATAACGCCGAGCGCGGTCGCGCAGAACGCGATCAGGACGATGCTGCGCGCGCCGGCAAGCACGCGGCTGAAGATATCCCGCCCGAACTGGTCGGTGCCGAGCCAGTACGTCGAGGATGGGCCCTGGAGCGTGTCCGAGTAGTGGAACTCCAGGGGCGGGTAGGGCGCCAGGCGGTCGCCAATGACCGCCAGCAACAGGTACCCGACCAGCAGGACCGCGCCAAAGACCGCCGAGCGGCTGCCCAGGAGCGCCTTCCAGCGGCGCGTTGGCGCCGGCGCGGCCACGTCACGCTCGACACGGGGCGCCGGGCCGATCCAGGCCGCCGTCGCCGCCGGCGCGGCAGCGATGAGATTCCCCGAGGATGTCCAGGCGTCGGACGCCCGCGCGGGGCCCAGCTTGTTCATGGTCGTGTTCCTCCGGCTCGCTTCGCTACTCATGCCTCATCCTCACGAGTACCGAATGCGGGGATTCAGCACGGCGTACAGCACATCGGCGCCCAGGTTGGCCAGGGCGTAGATCAGCGCCACGAGCAGCGCCACTGCCTGCACCAGCGGCACATCCCGGTTTGTCACGGCGAAGATCATCAACTGGCCCAGGCCGGGGTAGGCGAACACGGTCTCGACGACGATCAGGCCGCCGATCATCCAGCCGATGTTGAGCGCGATAACCGTGATCGAGGGCAGGAGCGCGTTCGGCAGCACGTGGCGCATGATGATGCGCCCGCGCGGCATCCCCTTCAGGGTCGCCGTCCGCACGTAGTCGGTGCGCATGACCCGGATCACGCTCGAGCGCGTCATGCGGGCGGTGTGCGCCAGCGTGACAAAGACGAGCGTGACCGCCGGCAGGATCAGGTAGCGCACGTTCTCCAGGGGGTTCCCCTGGGGATCGATCATGCTGGTGGCCGGCAGAATCGGCCAGATTGACGCGAAGAGCATGATCAACACGCTGCCGATCACGAACTCGGGGATAGAGATGCCGAGCAGTGTGGTGACCGTGATCACCTTGTCCGAGGGGCGGTCCTTGCGCAACCCGGCGATGATGCCGAGTCCCAGGGCCAGCGGCACGCCAATGGCCAGGGCAATGCCCGCCAGCGCCAGCGAGTTCTTGAGCCGTTCCAGCACCAGCGGCCCGACATCGGTGCGCATCCGGAGGGATTCGCCGAAATCGCCGTGCGCCGCGCCCGCAAGCCAGTCGACATAGCGCGCTGGCGCGGGGCGGTCCAGCCCGAGTTGCGTGCGCAGCGCCGCCAGCGTGTCATCGGTGGCCTCGCTGCCGAGGATCATCACGGCCACGTCGCCTGGCAACAGTTCCGTGACGGAGAAGATCACGATGGACACGATGAACAGCGTCAGCGCCATAAACGCCAGGCGACGCGTGAAAAACCTAAGCACCGATCAACCAGCGGCCGCACCGCTGCCTCTCAACCGTGGTCATGGAAGATCCTTCCTGATCAGCCGTCCAGCCAGGCGCGGCGGAGGTCAAGGAATCTGAGCGGGTGGGGGGCAAAGCCCTGCAAGCGTGAGGATGCGCCGGAGATATACGAACGGAAGTAGGGCACGATGACGGGGCCGTCGTCACTGAGCAGTTGCTGCGCCTGGGTCAGCAGGTCGTGCCGGGCCTCGGGGTCGAGCGTGGCCCGCGCATCCATGATGAGCGCGTCAAAATCCGGGTTGCACCATCTGGTTTCCGAGCCGCTGGAATCACACATGTACAGTTGCGACAGCATCATCTCCGCCGTCGGGCGACCGATCCAGTTCGAAACGAAGAAGGGCGTCTTCTTCCAGAACTCGGCCCAGAAGGCGTCCACCGGGTGACTCACCACTTCGACGTTGACCCCGGCGCCCGCCGCCATGTCCTTGAACGTCAGCGCGGTCTCGAGCATCCCCGCGCGGCCCGGCGTCGTGTGCAGGACAAGGTCAAGGCCATCGGCGTACCCGGCCTCGGCCAGCAACTCCCGGGCGCGCTCCAGGTCCGGGTCCGGGATCGCGACGTTCCCGTACATGGGGTCGCTGGGCGGCACGACCTGGTCGGCAGCCGGTTCGCCGTGCCCCTGCAGCACGACGGCAACCAGCCCTTGCCGATCGACCACGAGTTTCAGGGCCTCGCGCACGCGCGGGTCGTCAAAAGGCGCCTGGCTGACATCCATGACGATTGGCTGGTGGCTGCCGGTGATGGTTTCTGCAGTGACGATGCCCGGCGCGTTCTGCACGATGGGCAGCGAGGTTGGCTGCACCTCGTTGACCAGTTCCACGCTGCCGCTGGTCAACGCCGCCATCTTGGTTGCTTCCTCGGGGATGGCAAGGTACTGAATCTCGTCGAGGAACGCCTGGCCATCCAGATCGTAGAAGTCATCGAACCGCTTGAGCACGGTCCGCTCGCCGGGAACGTGGGAATCGAGCCGGTACGGCCCGGTGCCGATGGGATTGGTGGCGAGGTCAGCCATCTTGCCGGCGGGCAACATCTTCGCCTGGTAGTGGCTCAGGGTCTCGGGGAACTCGGCAAAAGGCGATGACAGGTGGAAGACCACCTCGGTCGGACTGGTCGCCTCGACGCTTTCGACCATGGAGATATTGCTGCGGTACTGGGAGGCGGAGGCGGGGTCGAGGAGGTGTTCGAACGTCGCGACAACATCCTCGCTGGTGAAGTCGCTGCCGTCGTGGAACTTCACGCCGTCGCGCAGCGTCAGGGTCCATTGGTCCGCCGTCTCGTTCGGTTCCCAGGTCAAGGCCAGATCCGGCTCAAGCTCCATGTTCGTGTTCATCCGGATCAGGTTGGAGTAGACGTGCTCCATCACCCAGATCGCTTCCATGATCGTTTCGACCGTCGGGTCGAACGATGCAGCGGACCCGGGGACACCAACACGCACCACGCCGCCACGCACGGGTTGGCCGTCCTGGGACGCAGCCGCCTGGCCGTACGGCCAGGCCAACGCCCCGGCGGCAGCCAGCGCCGAAGCACTCAGCCCCAGCAGCGAGACCCGGCGCAGCAGCGCCCGCCGCGTGGACGGATGTTCCACAATATATCGCAACTTTCCGTGGGAAAACTCGTGCTCATGCAGCAAGGTCATTCTTGCCTCCTGTGACCATCAGCGTCGATAGGCCAGGGATAATGCATTCGCCGGGCAGCAGTGGCACAACCATCCCGTGCCCCCGCCGCAATGTCATGACTAACGTATGAGCATCGCCAGCGGTTTTCTCGACGAGTCCCTGTCTCGTCCTGGACTGGCGATCCATCGTGGGTGCGGCCTGGTCTGGGCCCGCACCGGCTGACCGGCTCCGTCGCCGCTCAGCAATACGCGCAAGAGGTGTGCGCGACGTGCAACTGGTGAGGCATGGGCCTCCCGCCGAAAGATGCTACATGGTCCCGGCAGCGCGAAAACCGCTCGGATTGATACCAAACCGAGCCCGGAAGTGTCGCCAGGATGGAACGTTATGTTTTATTGTGATCTTTGCTACACGTCCTGCGGCACCGAAACCGCTGATTTTCGCGACCAACGCTCGGCGCGAACGTGCCACGAAGCAGTGCCCCAACCCGCCCGGGACGCCCATGAAGGCGTCTCTGCCGGGCCGCGCGTGAGCGCGCGGCCCGGCGCCTAGCGCAACGTTGCGCCGGGCGCCGGGCATGCCCTCAGAAATCACGTCTTCGCCGGCCAGACCAACCCGCGAGTCTGCGAGTTCCGGGTTTCCTGGCCTACCCTGTGGCTTTCTGGTTCCGGCTGCGGGCCGCGAGGATGACCCTTGCGGTGACGCATCACTGGCCTGGAACTCGCGTGTGCACCCCACCGGCCGCGCTCCGCGTACGTCGCGCGGAACACGATCGGGGCGCCAATCACACCCTACTCAATCCACGCCGCGTCCAGGAAGGGCCAGCCACCCATCAGGCCGTTCAGCGGGTCGTCGTGGACGTTCTCGCGGCCGAGGCCGATGGCTTTCTCGTTGCCGAGGCCGATCATGCCGACATCGGTGTTGATCGCCAGCTCCTCGATCTCACGGTAGGCGGCAATGCGCTCCGGGGCGTCAATCGGCAATGCCTCGGCCTGCGCAACGAGCTCGTCGATACGCTCATTGCAGTACCCGCCGTCGTTAAACCCGTTCTCCACGGCGGCGCACGTCATCCAGCCCGACACGTAGTCATAGGCATCCGGGAAACTGGCGGACCACCCATACACCGCAAGCTGCACTTCGCCCGCCCGGATACGGTCGCGGAAATCGCCCCAGGTGCCCGGCGTCACTTCAGCCTCAATGCCGATCGCGGCCAGATCCGCCTGGAGACCCTGCAGCGGTCCCACGATATCCGGACTGCCGAACAGCTTCACCCCGGTGACGCCATCCGCCAGCCCGGCTTCGGCCATTAGCGCCTTCGCCTTTTCCGGATCGTAGGGGTAGGCGCTCATGAACTCGGCCGAGAACTGCGGCATGATGGGAACGTACACGCCCTCCAGCGGCTCGACCGTTCCGCCGGTGCTCTGCGAAAAGAACTGCTTGTCGATGGCGTGGGCTACCGCCTGCCGCACCTTGAGGTCGTTGAAGGGCGCGTTGCGGGTGTCCGTGAAGAGGCGCATGGAGACCGGCGTGGCGCCGACGCGGCGCGTGGCGGCGTACTGCTCCTCGTTGAGGACGCGCGGGGTCTCGGCGGCCGGAATGGTGTGGATAAACTCGGCCTCGCCGCTTTCCCAGCGCAGCATCTGCACCGAAGGCTCCACGTTCAGCGAAAGCTCGACCCGGTCCAGGTAGGGGAGACCCTCCTTGAAGTACTCGGCATGCTTCTCGAAGATGACCTGCTGACCGGGGTCCCACTGCACGAACCTGAACGGCCCGGTGCCGATGACCACCGACTTGCCCCACTCCTCGCCGGCGTCGATCACCTCCTGCTTCGGGCTGATGCCGTTCATGGTCATGGAGAGGATCGCCGGGAAGACCGCCTGCGGCGTCTTCAGCGTCACCTCCAGCGTGTAGGGATCGATCACCGTGATTCCGGACAACTCCTTGCTGTCGCCAGCAATGACCTCGTCGTACCCGACGACGTTCTCCATGTAGGTCTTGCCCCAGCTGTAAACCTCGGGCCAGAGTTGCCAGGCCAGGGAGAAGGCGACATCATCCGCCGTCATCTCCCGGCCATTGTGAAACTTCACGCCCTCACGCAGGGGGATGGTGTAAACCAGGCCGTCTTCACTGACGGTGGGGAAGTCCGCCGCGAGGTCTGCGATAAAGGTGTTCTCCGGGTCATAGGCGTAGAGCCGGTTGAACACGAGGCTGCCGGAGCTCCACCAGTCCTCGCTCCCCTCTGCGCCGCCGGGGTCCATGCTGCGGATATCGCCCGAACCCAGCAACCGGTACGTGCCGCCCGCCTTGGGGGCAGCGTCCTGCGCGCGCGCGGTGCGGCGTGGCGCGGGCGCCAGGCCGCTCACGAGCAGCGAAGCTCCGGCGGATGCCGTCAGCAAACCACGACGGGACAACCGGGCCTGGTGCAGCCGAGTGTTCATGCGCGCCTCCCCTGGTTCTTGTGCCCCTGCGACCAGCCGCACCGCCCGCACCGGACGTGCATCGCCGTGATACGGGGGTGGGCAGCGTGACACCCGCTGTCGCAGACATTGGCCGGTAGCGCGATCCTATGGGCGCGACATGGTCACGTCAAGAGACGGCTGCGCGCCTGCTTTCCGGGCGCACCGCCGAGGCGCCGCCAGATCGCACTGATCCGGCAAGCTGCCGCAGGGCCGCGTCCGCATCAGGATTCTGCGACCGGCAACCACACGGTGAAGGTTGTGCCCTCGCCGGGCGTACTCTGGACCGTCAGGTCGCCGTGCATCTGGCGCACCAGTTGCTCCGCGATGGTCAGGCCAACCCCGGCGCCCTCGTAGGGGCGATTCAATCCGATATGCCCCTGGCGGAACGCCTCGAAGATGTGCGGCAATCGATCCGCAGCGATCCCGATGCCGGTGTCCCGGACCTCAATGGCCACCATGCCGGCGGCTGGCCGCACCGCAAGCTGAATGCCGCCCGCAAGGGTAAACTTGACCGCGTTCCCGACAAGGCTGCTCAGAACCTGGGAGATCCGGCCGGCATCGCCACGCACCGCCGGTGTCGCGGCCGGCACGTCGCAGGAAACCTGCAGGCCCTTGCTGGTCGCCTCGGGCCCGAACGCTCGCATCACCATGTCGATGATCGGCTTCAAATCGACGCGCTCGTGCCGCACCGGGAGCGGGCCGAACTGCATCCGGGCGACATCCAGGAGTTGTTCGATGAGGTTCACCATGCGGTAAGCCCCCTTGCTGATCGCCTGCACATCCTCCCGCTGCTGCTGGCTCAGGTAGCCAGAGCGCGGCTCCAGGAGCATGTCGGCGTAGCCGATGATCGATTGCAGGGGAGTCCGCAGCTCGTGGCTCATCATGGCCAGGAAACGCGTCTTGCTGGCGTTGCCGGCTTCGGCTGCCGCCAGAGCTTCCCGCAAGTCCTGTTCCAGCCGGATGCGGTCCGTAATATCGTTGAAGATGCCGACATAGTGGGTCAGTGCGCCAGTGGCGTCATGGACTGCCGCCAGCGACAGGTTGTTCCAGAACGGTGTGCCATCGCGGCGGTAGTTCAGGAGCGTCACGGTCGCATCCCGCCCCTGGGCAATGGCCTCGCCCAACTGCCTGGCCACGCCGGGATCGGTGTCCGGTCCCTGGAGAAAGTGACAATTCCGCCCCAGCACCTCGTCGCGGGTGTAGCCGGTCAGCCGGGTAAACGCCGGGTTGATGTCCACGACAGGCTGGCCAGGGAGCGTGGGATCGATGATGACGATCCCCTTCCGCGCGGCGTCCATCGCCCGATTCCGCAGACGCTGCTCCGCCTCTGCCTGGCGCTGGAGCGAGAGATCGTGCGTAATGGAGGACACAGCCACGATGTTGCCGTCGGCATCGCGGATGGGGAAGACACTGAGCGAGACCGGAATGCGCCGGCCATCCTTTGTGATACGCTCCGTCTCAAACCGGCTGAACACAGCGCCATCCCAGACCGGAGCAACCATGGCGCGTATCTCGGACGCCGATTCCGGCGGGCGCAGCATGGAGACTGGCTGCCCAATGGCTTCTTCAGCGCTGTACCCGTAGATCCGCGTGGCGCCTTCGTTCCAGGTCGCAATCATGCCCCCCTGGGTGACGCTGAGAATGCCATCCTGGGCGGCTTCGACGATAGACGCCAGATGCGCGCGCGCGGGCCGCTTCCATTTCGCTCGTGACATCGAGCAGCACGCCCATCCAGTTGACGATGATTCCTGCGGAATCGCGGATGGGGATGCAGATATCGCGAATCCAGCCCACACCGCCATCCTTGCGGAAGATGCGGTACTCCATCTGGAACGGCGCGCCGGCGGCGACGCTCCGGGCATCCTCCGCTGCAACGCGGGCGCGGTCCTGGGGATGGACGATCTCGGTCCAATCCCAATCAGCGCGCCAGGATTGCTTCAGGAACTCCTCCGGGGTGTACCCGGTGATCTGCGTCACCGCCGGGCTGACGTAGAGGCGCGTCTGCCGGGCGTCTGGCGCAAGCAGAAAGACGGCCACCGGCAAGCTATCGACCACCGTCCGAAACGACGTTGCTCCGGCAGGAGCCAGTTGCTCCGGGAAAAGGGGTGTGGGAGGTCCTGCTGGCGCGCGCACCACGACCGAGAGGGTGTTGACAGCTCCCTGGGCATCGCGCGTGACAAAGATCGACAGCATCTGCTGCGTCGCGATGCCCGGCTCCACGCTGTGCAGAACTTGCTCGTCCCGCACGTCCTGCCCGGCCAGCGCCCTGGCCAGGTGCAGCGCGGCGCCGGGGGCGGCGGGGGAGATGAGCGAAACCAGCGGCTGCCCGATTGCCTGGCTGGCGGGGCGCCCGTACAGGCGCTCTGCGGCCGGATTCCAGGCAATGACCTTGCCGGTCCGGTCCGTGGCGATGATGGCATCAAGCGATGCCTGGACACTGGCCTCCAGGTGCGCATACATGTCTGGCGCAGGCACAGGCCGTTGTCTGGCCGGTTCCTGGTCATCAGTTGCCGGACATTCCATGCGGTGCTGCTCCCCCTCTGCTCGAAGATCGAGCAGGGAATAACATCGCACATTTCAGACCACATGAAAACCGGGTGGCCTGGCTTCACCTAACCTCAAGCCAGGTCCTCGCCAAGTTGGCGGATATCCTCATACAGGTCGGAGAACAGGCGCTCGGCCAGCAGCACGCCTTCTTCCCCGCAAAGGATCAGGTCGCAGGCCACCGCGCGCAGCACCGTCGTGTGGCCTGCCACCACCGCCCCTGTCAGCAGCGTCTGTTGCTCCGCGTGGTCGCTGTCGGTCCAGGTGATCTTCAGCGTGCCACGCCTGCCCAGGCGTTCGAAGGCGTCCTGCCACGACTGGCGGTCGCTCAGGAGCTTCTTGAGGAGTCGCTCCCGGTCGTGCATGAATCGTTGTCGCTCGTCGTCGCTCCATTGCTCAAGAGAGAATTCGTAGTCAGGAATCATGGGGGAACCGAACCTGCTCATGGGTAGCTGCGTGCGCAGTCGCAATCTCGGACTTATGATAGAACAGGTGTTCCAAATCAGCAGGCGCCTGCAGGCACAGCCGGAGAGTTGACAATGATCCTGCCGAAAGACCGCGACCCGCGGTTTATCACCATTCGCCGTGGCGGCACGCTGACTGACGCCGATCACCACCTGCTGGCCCTGTGGGCGGCGACGTGCGTAGAGCATGTGCTGCCCTTCTTCGAGGCGGTGCGGCCAGAGGACCCGCGGCCCCGGCAAGCGATCGACCAGGCCCGGGCCTGGACGCGCGGCGAGATCAGGATGACCCAGGCCCGCGCCGCCGCCGGAAGCGCCAACGCCGCCGCCCGGGACCTGACCGGCGCCGCCCGGTACGCGGCCTACGCGGCGGGGCAGGCGGCCGCCGTGGCGCACGTGGCGGCCCACGAGTTGGGCGCGGCAGCTTACGCGATCCGGGCCGCCCAGGCTGCCGCGCCGGAGGGGGAACGCGAGCGCGCCGGGAAGCTGGAGTGCCAGTGGCAGCGTGACCAGCTTCCGGAAGAGATTCGGGCGCTTGTGCTCGACGATCAGCGGCTCCGCAACGCCATCTGCTGGTCGGTGTTCACCTGCTGAGGTGCGGCGCCCGCTCCGCCGGCAGGCGCGGCTCTGCCGCGTAGCCCTCGAAGCGCTGCCGCACGAACGCCTTGACCCCGGCTGGCCCGGTCAGGGTGAGCCAGATCGGGCCCAGACTGGCTTCGAACGCCAGTTCGATGCGGAAGAACGCGCAGCAGGTGCGCTCGGCCGCCACAAACGCCAGCAGCTTGTCCTGGAATTCGGCGGCGCCCGGGAAGCGAAAGCGCACCCCATCTGGCAGTTCCTCGCGCTCCAGCGCATGGCGGAACAGCTCTTCACGGAGGATCGCGCTGCGCGCCGCCAACTCCACCGCATCAAGCCTGCAGGAGACCGGCTGCGCGGTCATCTTCGCTTCGTCGTTAGCAGCAACGCCCATCAGGCAGCTTCCTTCTCGCGGGGTGTCGCCGCGTCCACCTGACGCGGCGCGCCACCCGTGTGCACTACCCTACGGCTTCAAGTGAACGTGAAGTCAAGAGGCGAGGCATGGGCGAAATGACGATTGGCGAGGTGGCAGCGCACGCGGGGCTGCGCGCCTCGACCGTGCGCTACTACGAAGCCGCCGGGGTGCTGCCGCCGGCCGCGCGCGTGGGCGGCCAGCGGCGCTACGACGAGGCGGTGCTGGCGCGCCTGGCGGTGGTTCGGCTGGCCAGAGAGGTCGGCTTCAGCATCGCGGAGATCCGTGACCTGGTTGATGGCTTCGACACCACCGGGATCGCACCTGAGCGCTGGCAGGAAATGGCCCGGCGCAAGCTGGCCGAGGTAGAAGCCCTGGCGCAGCGCGCCGAACGCATGCGGCTCCTGCTGGAAGCAAGCCTGGCGTGTGGCTGCCTCACGCTGGATACATGTCAGCTCGTGCTGGATTCCCGGGTCCCGGCCCAGCCCGCGGGGCCGGCCAGCCCTCCGCAAGCGGGCTGAGCCCCGGCGCCACCAGGGCCTCGCGGGCGATCAGGCCAATCGTGCGCTCGGCGCTGCCGAGATCGGGCAGGTTCCAGACAACGACGATGCTCCGGGTTGACGCCGTCGGCGTCGCCAATGACCCCGGCGAGTTACCCGGCGGCAGCCCCCAGCGCACATTGGGGTCGGCGGCGCGAAGCAGCTGATACGGCAATCGCTCCCTGTTGTTCGAGCAGTGTGAGCATCTGCTCGCAACTCTCGGGGAACGCGGCCTCATGCGTGACGATGGCGTGGATGGCGCGGGAAAAGTCCTGCGGAGTCGCAGTTCTCCGGGTCTCCGGGCTTTGGCAGGTGGCCGAGGGTACGGCGGCCAGGGTGAGTTGGTCATCCCCAGCGACTGCATTGTGGCGTTGACGGCCTCCAGCCCGGTGCGGTCGAGGATCAGGTTGGCAGCGGTGCTATCGCTGACCGCGATCATCAGGGGAGGAGATCGGCGAGCGTGAGCTCCGGACCTGCGTGCATGTGACTGAGCGCGCTACTCCCCGGGATGCGGTCCTCGTCACGCAACCGGAAGCGGTCGGTCGGATCAGCCCTGGTCGATCTCCCGGTGCGCCTCGATCATGATCGGCGCCTTGATGGTGCTGGTCATGGAACCGGCGATCGCCATCGTGGGCAAAGAACTCCCTTTGGCTCCGGAGACAGCCACGCCCACCACGCCGCCCGTCGCCTCGGCCTCCAGGATCAGCGCTTTGACAACGCCCACAGACCGGCCGAGGCTAACCGGGGAGCCTGCTGAGCAGAGCAGCCGGTGTCACCACACAGGCGGAGAAGGCAGCCCGGCCTCAACTCATATTTCGCGCAACGCACAACAGCCTGGCGGACGCGTAGCATGAGTCACCATTCAATAAAACGCCGCTTCGATCCGCGCAGATCGCTTCGAAATATCACTTTTGATAGATGTACAGTATCCAGGCTGGCTGCCAGACTGCGAATGCGTTCCGGACCTGTATCGTTTGGTCAGCGAGGGGCGCGGCCCAGGAGTAGAACGCTTGGACGCACGGCACTTTGATGCGCTCTCGCGGACGTTGGCGTCCGCCAATACCCGCCGTGGGTTGATCGGCGCGCTTGCCGCGCTGCCTGAAGGCGGCAGCGTGGCTGGCCAGCCACAACGAGGCTGCAGCCAGGAAGCGCGCGCCGCAACGCACGCGGCACGACGCCCACCACCACGGCCCCGCAGCCAAAATGAAGAAGAAGCACAAGAAAAAGAAGAAGTGCCGGCCAGAATCCGCTGCCCAGACCTGCGCCGGCCGCTGCGGGCAGGCAACCAACAACTGCGGGCAGACGGTCAACTGCGGCTCGTGCGCCTGTAGCGCGGCCTGCCCGGTCTGCCAGACATGCGATATGCCGCTACGGGCCGCTTCGTGACCAACGCCGCCTTCGCGGGCTGGCCTGCGGCCTGCCGGGGCAGGTCTGCCGGGCCGATGGCACGTGTGGCTGCAACGACATGAGTTACACGAACGGCCAGCGCTGCAACGGGATTGTTTGCGTTTGCGATGCTGCCAGTTGCCCGGATGGCTGCTGCGACGGCAATCGCGCGTGCCGGGCTGACGAGGATGCCTGCGGCACGAGCGGCAGGATCTGCACCCACTGCCCGGCCTGCCAGACCTGCCAGGATGGCGCGTGCGCCAACGATACCCGGCAGAACCGGGCTACCTGCCAGCTCCCCGGCGGCGCGGGCACAGGCGTGTGCTGCAACGGCTCCTGCTGCGCCGGGTGCTGCGATGCCCAGGTCGAGCATGGCGCGTGCAGCCCGTGCCTGGCCTTCATCACCAGCACCACCACCAACGGCAACGTGGGTGGCCTGAAGAGGCGATCGCATGTGCCAGGCCCGGGCAGAAGCCGGTGGGTTCTGGGGAAGTTACAAGGCGTGGCTCTCGACTACCGTTGATTCGCCGTCAACCCGCTTTCGTTGTACCGCCGCAAGCTGCTCCGCGCAGGGTATGCCCGCGTTGACGGGGTTTCGCTCGCCAGCGACTGGGCAGACCTCACGACCTGTGATCCGGACACTGGCGACTGCCTGGCCGCACTCCTTATCCTGAGCGAGTTCAATCAGCCAGTCACCAGCAATCCCTGGACCAATACCAGGACCGATGGCACCGCGGGCGGGGCAACGAACGTGCATTGCCAGAACTGGACTGTTGGGACCAACCTCTTCACTGGCAATACGGGCCTCCAGATTGAGATGCAGGCTGGACTGAGTTCGGTATCGACCCCTGCAACAGGGCAGCCCAGCTCCCTGTATTGCTTCCAGCAGGCCTGAGACGGCGCGGCGAGCGCAACCGTTGCGGTAGCCAACGCCGGCGAGACGCTGGAACCACCCTTCGGCACAGGGTGAAACCCGCGTAGTCCGAGCGGGGTGGTGGGCGAACTACGACGTTCGACGAATGCGGCGAACCGCATTCGATTGATCGTGGAGCCCGCAAGCCCACGCGCGGACTCGTGCTACACGGCATCCAGCAATCCGCATCGGCCGCGGGGACGGACAGCGCATGAACGAGCAACCGGCGCAGACCAGCCCTGCGAACATGCATCACGCCGGCGCAGACCTGCGGTTGAAGCTGACACGACGGCGGTGGCTGACCACGACCGCGGCGATGGCCGAAGCCGCGCTGTGCTCGGCGAGGCCTCCGCCCGCGCACGCCAGGCGACGCCGGAGACGACGCCCCTCGCTACCGGCCATGACTGGCGCGGTCAGCACAAAGGTTGCTCATGGGCGCGCGGCATGCGTTCCCACCGCGGGACAGGCGACGACACCCCGAACGGTCTTCGCGCTGGGGGAGCCGGACGTTGCGGCAGATCATCCGGCTCTCTGCCGGTGGTGAGCAGATCCGCATTCGCCTCTCCAACACCATCGGCGATGCACCGATCACCGCCGGCGCGGCCAGCGTGGCCCTGCGCGACCACGATGCCGTCATCGACCCCGGCGACAGTCCGGCGCGTGACCTTTTCCGGCCTGCCGGGGGTGACGATTCCGACCAATGCGTTGTCCTGAGCGACCCAATCGACCTGCCCGTCGCCAACCTCGCCGAGTTGGCCGTCAGCCTCTACTTCCCCGAAGAGACCACCGGCAGCACTGTCCACGGAATGGCCTTCCAGACGAACGCCATCTCATCCGCCGGCGACTTCACGCTGGAGACGGACGTCCCGGTGGAGACCGCCAGATGCAGTCGTGGGTCTTTCACAGGTGTCGACGTAGCGGTGACCGCGCCACGCTGGCGCCATCGTCTGCCTGGGCGATTCGATCACGGACGGCGTGAACTCGACGCCGGACACAGACCATCGCTGGCCAGACTTCACCTGGCCGACCGGCTCGCGGCCTCCGGCGAGGCGATGACGGGTGTGCTGAACCTGGGTATCGCCGGCAATCGTCTCCTGCACCCAACGCGCCCGATGGAGTACGCCAACTTTGGTCTGGCTCACTGGCGCGCTTTGATCGTGACGTCGTCGCCCAGCCCGGCGTATCGCACCTGATCATCCTCCAGGGATCAGCTTTGATATTGCCCTCGGTCTACACCGGGTTTTGTGAAGGTGACGGCGGATCAGCTCATCGCGGGCCTGCGGCAGGTGGCGGCACGCGCCCACGAACATGGCATCACGGCGTACGTGGCGACAATCACCCCCTACGAAGGCTCAGTGGTCTACACGGCGCAAGGCGAGGCGATTCGCACCGCGGTAGACGACTGGATTCGCGGCGGCGACGCCTTCGACGGGGTGATCGATTTCGACGCCGTCGTGCGGGACCCGGCGTACCCGCGCCACCTCGCGGCCTACGATGGCGGCGACTCACTGCACTTCAACGACGCCGGCTTCACGGCGATGGCCGAAAAGCATCGACCTCGCCCAGTTTCAGCCCACCTGACCAGCAGGCGACGTAACCTGTTGCGGGAGCGGCGTATCGACGCGCCTGGCGCTACACCATCAGCAGCGCTGACGTTCCTCGACGGGTCAGAACCCGCGTAGATCGACCAACTCCTCAGCGCCCCTCGAACTGGCGGTCCTCGTGCTCGATGCTGACCACGGGGGCGTAGCCGGTGGCATACAGCGCGGCCATGAAGCGGTCCCAGCGCACCTCACCCAGCCCCGGCAGGCGAGGGATCGCCCAGCGGAAGCCGCAGCCGAGGATGCCATCCTGGTAGAGCAACTCGCGGTCGATCTCCCTTGTCCTTGGCGTGAACGTGGAAGATGCGCTCGCGGAATTCGTAGATGGGGCGGATGGGGTCGATCATCCACCAGATGAGATGTGACGGTCGTAGTTCAGGCCAAAGTTGTCGTCGGGGATGATCTCCGAACATCTGGCGCCAGATGGCGGGGAGTAGGCGACGTTGCTGCCGCCCGGCAGGTGTCCTTCCAGAGCATCCGGGCAGTTCTCGATGGCGAGCTTGATCCCGCGCCCCCGGGCGTACTGCACCAGCGGCGGCCAGACCTGGGCGAAGTCCTCCAGGTTCTCGGCCGCGCTCTCTTGCACTGGTCCACCCGACGAACGTACCGACGATTGCCACCTCCAGCGGCACCGCCGCGTCGATGACTGCCCTGATGTGCGCCGCCGCGGCCTCACGCACCGCGGGACAGGATCGAGCGGGTTGGGATAGTAGCCAGGGATGAGATCACGAGGCCGCGGTCATCGATCTCGCGGCGGAAATTGCCCGGGCTTAGGCGGCGTCAGGTTGACGACGTCGATGTGGCTCACCCCGCCGTAGCGCCGCTCTGCGCCGCCCGCCGGCCAGCAGGCGTTTCAGCGCGCCGAAGCCGCTCTGTTTCGGCCCACGCAGCGATCTCGGGGAGGGTCATCCTGGGCAGCGCGGCGGTGAAGAAGCCGAGTCTCATGGCGGAACCTTCCTGGCTGGATACGCAAGCAGTTGGTGCGATGATGCTATCGCGAAAGCACACGAGTTGGCCCAAGTCCGATACTCGCTGTGTCATCCACCATACTGTGTCATCATGAGTGGATCGACAGGGCGGAGTTGTCAGGTTGTTTCCTCGCCCCCAACGATGGTCCTTCGCCTGCGGGCTCAGAATGACACCCCATTGTGGTGTCGCCACCCGACAACTCCCCGCCGACGCACTACTGAGCCCGCAGGCGAAGAACCTCGTCGCACTCCTGGCCTCGCACCCTGGCGGTCTCCTCCCAGCCACCTCCAGGTGTCTTCTCGAGCTTGTCGAGAGATCTCGGCATCGCCCATCGCCAGGTCCCGAGGCCCGCGCCCGAGCTTCGCCGTGCCTTCGCGCCTGCACGTCCCAAGTACGAGATCGTGCCTGCGTCAGGCTGACAGGGGAAGATGGCCGCTACCTCGATCTGTCGCAGCCTGTGAGCGGCCGTGGGATATGACAGGCCGGGCGGATGGGGCCCCTGTAGGTTAGAGGCTGGGCCGAGATCCTTCGCCTGCGGGCTCAGGATGACAGGGTAGGGCGGATGAAACCGCGAACGTCGCGGTGTCGAAACGAGATCCTTCGACTTCGCTCAGGGCGACACCTGGAAGGGGATGACACCGCGAACGTGGTGGATGGCGACAAGGTCTCTCGACTGCGCTCGAGACACGAGGAGTGGGCCGCGGACACCTCGTCCGCCATACTCTTTGCATGAGTAACCACACCGTATCCCCAGACATCCTGGCCGAGTGGCCCAGTACTACCGGGACCGCGCCCCGGAGTACGACGAAGTGGTTCCGAGCGCCAGGGCGCTACGACCGAGTTGAGGCGGCGAGCCGCCGCACGGTTTGCCGATGTGGCGGAGGCGTTCGCCGCGTTCGATGCGCTGCACTTCACCGGCGATGTGCTGGAGCTGAGCGCCGGGCACTGGCATCTGGACGGAGCGGCTGCTGCGCACAGTCGATACGCTGACCGCCATCGATATCGCGCCGGAGATGGTCGCCCGGAACGAGGCGAAGGTGGGCAAGGGGCGGGTGCGCTACCTGCTGGCCGATCTCTTCGCCTGGCAGCCAGACCGGCAGTACGACGGCGATACTTCTGCTTCTGGATTTCGCACGTCCCGGAGGAGCGACTGGACGGCTTCCTGCGCAAGGTGGCGGCTGCACTGAAGCCGGGCGGCAAGCTCTTCTACATCGATAGTCACCCGCGCATCAAGCCGGCCCAACCCTCCGCCATCCAGTTGCCGCCAGAGCCCGGCTCGCAGGTGCTGACGCGGAAACTGAACGATGGCCGCGCCTACCGCATCGTCAAGAACTTCCTGGAGCCGCGCGCCCTGGAGGCCCGCTGCGCTGCCGCCGGGCTGAACGTGCAGGTGCACGAGACGCCGCACGCCTTCATCTACGGGACAGGCGTCCGCGCCGGTCGCTGAGAGACGCACGAGGGAGCATCACGCATCATGGCACGTCGTCAGGTTCGCCGTCCCCGCCCGGTTGAGGAGAAGCCGCTGCCGGAGCTTGACCCGGAGGTGCGGGCCGCCCTCGTGGCGGAAGCCCGCGCGCTGCTGGAGGCCGAGGCGTTGCCCGCCATCGAGGACTTCCGGCCGTACATGCTGGATCACAACAGCAAACTTGAGGTCGCGCCCTTCCTCGATCACATCGACGGCCCGCAGATCATGATTCAGATCGGGCGGCCGGATGGCCATCACCGCCACCCTGATCGCGGAAATCACCAGCGGCCAGATCGTGCCGGTCTGGGACGCCCGCAGCTGAGCCGCTTCAAGACGGGCTGGGTGGAAAAGGTCCCCGGCGGCGCGGCTGGCGTCACCCGCGAGGCGGTCCTGCAACGCCTGAAGGATCTGCACACCACCGACTTCTCGTAAGGGCAACGCCCGGGCTGCGCTTCGTCAGTAGCTCGCGCTGCGAAGATGTATCGCGATGCGATATACTTCTCGTCTCCGCGCCGGATATCCAGGCGGCAGCGGCTGCGCAGACGTAGCAGTCGTGTTTCCTACCTTCCGTGACAGACGAGAAGGACAGGTTTTTCGTGGTTGACAGTCATGAGATGGAGCTGCCTGGCTCCGCACCCGCGCTGGCGCACCTCGGCGATTTCACCGCCACTGCGCGGCTCGTTCGCATTTCGCTAATCGCCATCGTGCTCGGAGCCATCAGCACTGTCCTGGCCGTCGTGCTGCTGCAGATGATCGGCTTCTTCACCAACATCTTCTTCTACGGGCGCATCAGTACCGCGTTTGTGTCACCGGCCGGGAGCCCCTCGGGCCGTTCATCATCACCATTCCGGTCATCGGCGGGCTGATCATCGGGCTGATGGCCCGCTTCGGGTCGGAGAGATTCGCGGCCACGGCATTCCCGAGGCCATCGAAGCGATCCTGCTCGGCGGCAGCCGCATTGAGCCCCGGCTGTCGGTGCTGAAGCCTGTCTCGTCCGCCATCTCCATCGGAGTCAGAGTGGCCGTTCGGCGCTGAGGGCCCGATCATCATGACAGGCGAGCCGTTGGGTCGCTGATCGCCCAGTTCATGCACCTCACCAGCACCGAGCGAAAGACGCTGCTGGTGGCCGGAGACTGCTGCGGGATGTCCGCCACCTTCGCCGCGGTGGCGGCGGTGCTGCTGGCAGTGGAACTGCTGCTCTTCGAGTGGAAGCCGCGCAGCCTGATCCCCGTGGCGCTGGCCAGCGCCACCGCCGGGATTGCTGCGCACCTACCTGCTGGGTATGGGGCCACTCTTCCCCACCCCGGCCCACCCGGCCTTCGTCGGGCCCGGCGGGCTGGCCGCCTGTCTGGCAGCGGGCCTGTTGGCTGGCGGACTGTCGGCACTGCTGACCGTCATGGTCTACGGCGCGGAAGATGCCTTCCAGCGGCTACCCATCCACTGGATGTGGTGGCCAGCCATCGGCGGCATCGCGGTGGGTATCGGCGGGTTCCTCTTCCCGCCCGCGCTCGGCGTCGGCTACGACGTCATCGCCTCGCTGCTGCGCGGCGACGCCACCACGACGGTGCTGCTGGGCGTGCTGCTGGTGAAATCGACGATCTGGGCTATCGCGCTGGGCTCCGGCACGTCCGGCGGCGTCCTGGCGCCACTCCTGATGATCGGCGGCGCGCTGGGCGGCTTCGAGGCGATGGTCTTCCCGGACCTCGGGCTGGGGTTCTGGCCGGCGATCAGCATGGCGGCCATGCTCGGCGGCACCATGCGCGCGCCACTGACGGCGATCGTGTTCACGCTCGAGCTCACGCACGACCTCAACCTGTTGCTGCCCCTGCTCTGCGCGACGGTAGTCGCCGGGTTCACCGTGCTGACCATGCGCCGCTCCATCCTGACCGAGAAGATCAGCCGCCGCGGGTTCCACCTGAGCCGGGAGTACGCCATTGACCCGCTGGAGGTCTTCTTCGCGCGGGAAGTGATGCGGACTGAAGTCGTCGCGCTGCCCATCGATCTCCCGCTCGCCGATGTGCCCGCGCTCTCCCGCCAGTCTGGCGGCGCAACCGGGCTCAAGCAGGGGCTCTTCCCCGTCGTTGATGCGCACCAGCGCCTGGTCGGAGTGGTGACCCGCACCGACCTGCATGAGGCGCTGGACCGCGGCATCGCGCCGGATGACCCGCGCACGCTGGCCTCCATCGCGCAGGCAGCCCCTCAGGTGGTTTACCCGGACGAGCCACTGCGCGTGGTCATGGAGCGCATGGCCACCACAGGCCTGACGCGTTTCCCGGTGGTGGCGCGTGACGACCCACATCGCCTCGTGGGCCTGATCACCATGTCGGATTTCCTGCGTGCTCGCCAGCGCAACCTGGAGGAGGAGCGGAACCGGGAGCGCACCATCACCCTGCGCTTCCCCGCCCGCGCCCGCGCACGGCGCCCGGAATCAGAGCCGACCGCTCAGGCCAACGGGTCTTCTGCGTCGTCAGAGCGCGTGCCGGCCAGTTCAGGCGCCGAGCGCTGAGCCCCCAGGCGGCGCAGCACGCGCTTGAGTTGCCGGTGCTCGCTGCGGTGGGCCACCGTCAGGGCCCGCAGAATCTCCTCGCCCTGGGGAGTCAGCACCACATGGACCGCGCGCTGGTCCACCCGCGACGGCTCACGGCGCAGGTAGCCTGCCTGCACCGTGCGGTTGATGAGGCCGACCATCGAGTGATGCTTGACCTGGAGCGCCTCCGCGAGCTCCCCCACCGTCGGGGGAGCATCACCCTGGTGCCCGCGAATGGCGAGCAGCAGTTGGTGCTGCCGTGGGCTGAGCCCAACCGCCTGCGCCGCATCCTCGCTGAAGCGCAGGAAGCGCAGCAATTCGGCGCGAAACGCCGCGATGGCCTGGTACTCGGCATCGCTGATTGGCAACTCTGTCTCAAACGACTTCACCCTGTAAGGGTAACGCGTTGCGCGGTGTGGCTGGCGCATTGCCGCGTCGTGCAAAAGACCTGGTGACCTGCCAGGCAACATTCCCGTGTCTCAAGCGCAGTTGCTCACGCCTGGTGTGCCACACCGCTTGTCGGGTGGTTTGCGCTCGAACAGGCGGAACTCGCCGCCATCGCCCTCACCCCAACCGCTCGGCTGACGGGGGGAGGGAGACGCGTTATGGCGCGGCCGGGCGACAAAGAACCCTCACCCCCAACCCCACTCAGCCGCGCACCGGGAGCGGGGAGTCGACCCGGGAGGTGGCCGGGGCAACTGGCAGAACCACGCCGAGAGTGGCCTGCCCATTCGGGGCCGCGAGCCCCTCTCCCGCGCACCGGGAGCGGGGTTGGGGGGTGAGGGCAACGCGCCGGGGCGCCGCCAGTTTTGAGGTCGCAGCTCCCTGCGAGCGCTATTTCACACCAGGCGTGAGAGACCTCGTCGCGAGTGCCAGTGAACGAGGTCGCTCGACTGCGCTCGAGACACGAGGCGATTCCCGGCGGCCGACCGTCTCTGCACACCGCTGCAGGCGGCTACCGGAGTGGCCGGCCACGTCGCCTCAATTCGCGTTGGCGAAAATGCACGGGACGGCCGCTGCGGCGTTGCAGTCGGCGAAAAGGTCGCAGCAGACCACGTTCTCCAGGCAGGCCGGCTCGCCGTTGCAGGCCGTCGTCAGGGAGTCGATGCACTCCTGCACCTGCTTCTTGCAGCGCTTCGTCTTGAGCCGTTTCGTGCGCTTACTGGCCGCCGCCGGCCCTGCTGGGCCCGCCGCCCGCGTGAGCGCCATCGCCACGCCCGCCGCCAGTGCGGCGCGCAGGAGGACTGGTCGGCTCCGCCGCGCCCCAGGTGAAAAGCCCTCGGTCTCGACATGCGTCTCCATGGGTCACCTTCTCCTCACGCCGCGAACATGCAGTCCAGGTACGACCCCGACTGGCAGTCACCCAGGAATGCGCAGCACGCGCTGAACGTCGTGATGCACGCGGCCGCGTCGGCCGGGTCCGTGTTGCCGGCGTTGCACAAGTCGGTCATGGCCTGCACGCACTGGCCATCCTGCCGCCGGCACTTCCGGTCGCCCTTCTTTCTCGCGCGTTTGACCTTCTTGCGCGTCTTCTTGCTGGCCTGGGCCGGGGACAGCACCCCACTGAACGCCACGCCGCCCATCCCGGCTACCACGGCGCGGCGGGTGTGACTGTCGGGACGCAACATCGACTGGAATGTCTTCACAAGCTCCATGTCATCTCCTGCCTGAGTTCGCGGATCAGCGCCATTGCTCACCGCCGCCCGATCAGGGCCCAGGCGGCTGCCAGGGCATTCAGGCGCCGGCCGCGAAGCAGACGGCGCCTCCGCTGAGCAACGCGCATTCGCTGTTGCACACCACGCAGGCAGCGCCCGCACCAAAGCCCTGGGTCACGCAGTCGCTGTCGCGCTGGCAAGGTCGACACTCGCTGTTTCCCCCAGCGCAAAAGGGCGCGTTCCCGGTGGTCTTGAAACAGGCCGCCGCGCGCCCGCACATCACGGGAACACCGTTACACACATCGAACGCGTCCTGGCATGAGCCGACGTTGTGCGCGACACACCGTGATGTGTCCTTCTTGCCCTTCTTCGGCTTCTTCCCGTCGCAAATGCCGGAACAACACTTGTCGTCATTGCCATTGCAGGCCTGCCCGACATTGAGGCAACCGAAGTCGTTGGTCTCTGGCTTCTTGTTCTGCTTCCGCTTTTTCCGTCGCTTCCGCTTCTTCTTTTTCTTGCTGGCTTCAGCGTCACTGGCGTTCAGCATCGGCCAGGCCGGCAGCAGGACGGCGAGCCCCGCCAGCGCAACTCGCCGCGACACCGGGCTGTAGGGAAGAGGGGCGAACGACTGGTCACGCAGGGCACGTCGCACGTCGGGGATGTTCAGCATGTCAGGGCCTCCAGCAGGCAGGTCACGCTCCGGCAGAAGCGCAGATGGTGCCCCCGCTCTCGGTCGCGCACAGGAAGTTGCAGACTACGCAGGCGGCCCCAAAGCCAAACCCGAGCGCCACGCAGTCGCTGTCCCGCTTGCACGGCGTGCACGGGGTATCGCCAACGCCACAGAACGGTGCGTTCCCGGTGGTCTTGAAGCACCCGCCGAGGTCATTCACCGAACAGGGCACGGCCACGCCCGCGCAGACATCGAAGGCGTCCTGGCAGGTCCCGACGTTATGCGCCACGCATTTCGACTTGTCCTTCTTGCCTTTCTTCGGCTTCTTGCCGTCGCAGACGCCAGAGCAGCACTTGTCGTCGTTACCGTTGCAGTGCTGCCCGACATTGAGGCAACCGAAGTCGTTGTTCTCCGGCTTGTTCCGCTTCTTGTTCTTCTTTTTCTTCTTCTTGTGTTTCTTCGCCAGGGTCGCCATGGACGCCGGCATGGCCCACGCCGGGAGGATGCCGGCCAGGCTGGCCAGCACCACGCGGCGAGACAGCGGGCGGTGCGGTTGGAGGTCGTGCAGGGCGCGTCGCAGGTCAGGGTTGGGCAGCACGGTGGCGACTCCGGTGGCATGGGGCAAAGACGCAAACAGTCACGGCTGGGTAGCCTCGCCGCGAGTCTATGAGTTGCCACGCGCGCTGCGTTCGGGTGATCTACCTGATTTTCGGGTTGGGTCTACGCAGATTACGCGGGGTGTCCGGGCCGTAACGCTTCAGCGCAGAAGTGACGCCGCGCGGGCGCGCAGCACGCCCTCTGCGCGAAGTCGAGCGGTCTCGTCCGTCACTCGGTGGAGAAACAAGGTCTCTCGACAAGCTCGAGACGACACGGGTGGGGCGCGGGCTGACACCAATGCGGCGCGACCTAATCCAACAGCTTGCCCTTGCCCTCGGCGCCTGCGATGACGGCGTCAACCAGGCGGGGAATTGCCCACTGCGTGCTCAGCGCCGACTCGAGATACAGCGCCTGGGCCATTTCCGGCGAGAGCAGCATGTAGCCGCCATGCTGCACCGCCGGCAGGGCGCGGAAGAGCGCGTTCGCCTCCTGCGCCGCCGTCTGATCCGGCAGGAAGTCTGGCGCGATGATGATGTCTGCGTCTTCGACCGCGTTGATCTGCTCCAGGGAGAGTACGTCGATCTGGCCTGGCTCAACGGTGCCCGGCGAGATGACGTCCATCCCGTAGGCGGCCAGGATGCGGCCGATCGGGGCGTCCTTGCCGTTGACGAAGAACTGGTCAAACCAGAAGTAGGCAACCGCGATCTGCTGGTCCAGGTAGGGCTGCAATCGCTCTGCCTGGCTGGCGACGAGCGCCTCGGTCTCGGCAATCACCTGCTCGGCCTGGGCGCTGCGCCCCGTGGCCTCGCCGATCAGGCGCTGGACCTCCTGCCAGGCCGTAGCGTCGCTGTTCTTGAAGACAAGCGTGGGCGCGATGCTGGCAAGCGTCTGGTAGGTGGGGTCATCAGGCCAACTGGTAAGGATGAGATCGGGCCGGGCGGAGGCGATCGCCTCGAAATCCAGTTCGCCTTCAGCCGTCCCCGGAATCTCGGGGATGGCTTCCCCGCCAGCGGCAACCACCCAGGGCGCGAGGCCGTCGATGTAGGCGCGCCCATGCACCATCCCCACCGGCAGCACACCGAGCGCCAGCAGCGAATCCAGGCCTTCCGCCTGGTTGGTGACCACGATGCGCTCTGGCGCCGCCGGAATGGTGGTTTCGCCGAAATCGTGGCGAATGGTGACCGGGAACGCGCCGGTGTCCGCCGTTGGGATAGCGACCGGCGTCCCTTGCGCGCCGGCCCGGTGTGGGGCGCCCATCAGCGCCAGGAATCCGGCGGCAGCCACTAGCCGCCGCCGGGTCAAGGCATCCGCATTGAACATGTCTCATCCTCCCCGCCTGGGCCGGCCTCGCGGGCCAGCCCGGTAAGATATCCGACTTGAACAGTCGGATATCTTACCGGGAGGATGAGCGGCCTGCTACTCGGCGGCGGCCGGCGCGCCCGCCAGGAATTGCTCCACAAAGAGCAGGCCGGATTCCCCGGCGCGCGTGATCATGCTGAGCAGCGATTCCATGCTGGAGACCTCCTCGATCTGCTCGGTGACGAACCAGGTGAGCATGATCTGGGCGGCGTGGTCGTTCTCCTTGATGGCGAGGTCCATCAGGGCGTTGATCTGCTGCGTGACGGTGATCTCCTGGTCCAGCGCCAATTGCACGGCGTCCGCCGCCGAGGCAAACGCGCTGCGTGTGCCGGGCGTGCCGGGAATGCTGACCGTGCCGCCCGCCTCGACCACGTAGTGGACCAGGCGCATGGCGTGGTCCTTCTCCTCCTCAGCCTGGCGGTAGAAATGCGCGGCCAGGCGGGGGAGGGCATCGCCATCGAAGTAGGTGGCGATATTCACGTACTGCAGCATGGCGCTGAACTCGTGGCCGATCTGCTCGTTAATAGCGTCGTTGAGGTCACTGCTGATGAGCTTCATGCGTTACTCCTTTGCCACATTATCCATGACATAACGCTTCGCACGACGCGGCGTGAGGCGCCCAGCGCGGGCCAGGGTGCTGCCGGGCCCACCAGGGACGCCGCCCACCGGTATGACCGGGGAGACCCTGCCCGGCTCCCACACGTGGGGTCGGTGCGCTGGGTCGCCTTGATCGTAGCGCACCTGGACGCCGCGCACGAACCCGGAACTGACGTCACGGCGGCAGAGGCGGGGAGCCGCGACGCACCCTCACGGTTCGCGACAGCGGCCCCCGGCCGCAGCACCATACAGGCATTTCCGCATGGCCACCGCCCAATCGCTATACCCCTGCCGCCGGTACGCTGCCTGCGCCGGGTCGTTCTCCCCACCGGTGATAACCACCACCTCGGTCGCGCCAGCGGCCTGCGCCTCGTCCTCAACCCGCGCCATGAGCGCCCGCGCGGCCCCACGGCGGCGGAAGGGCGGATCGACGTAGAGATCAGTCAGTTCGGCGTAAGGCGCGTCACCCTGCAGGTGCGGCACGAGCCGCAGGCAGGCGAACCCGGCCATCGCGCCCTCAACGCTGGCAACGTACGTGGTCAGGACGTGGGCGCAGGTCTGCATCCGCGCCGCGACCTGCGCGGGCGTGGCGCCCGCGCCATCGAACCGGTCGAGCAACACCGCCAACTCAGCGGCATCTTCCGGGGTTGCCTGGCGAACGGTGATCTGTTCCACTCCTGACCCTCCGGCCGCCGTGAGGCAGTCCGCCGCACGGCGACGCGAGCACGACGGCCCGGCTGGTGCGTGCGCCTTCAACGCCGTGCCGCGAGCCTGCCGGGATACGCACCGTTGCCCGCGCACCAGCGAACTGGTCTAGACCGGCCACGTCTCCAGCCGCGAGCCCATGTCCCAGAACATCCACTCGTAGCGACTGGTCGTGACGAACGCCTGGATGACGGCGGCGCGCTGTGCTGGTCCCAGGTCGGCGCCAACGCGGTCCATTTCCTCCAGCACGCGTTCGACGGTTTCTCCGTACTCCTCGCCGCCGTAGGTCGCAATCCAGCGCTGAAAGAGGGGATCGCCCGAGCCCTCGGCCAGCAGCATCTGCCCCACCTCGCGGTAGATCCAGTAGCAGGGCAGCACCGCGCCCAGCAGTTCCGCGTAGTCGCCGCCGTACGCCTGGCGCAGCAGGTAGCTGGTGTAGGCCAGGTTCACCGGGGCCAGCGGGGTCTGCTCCACCTCGGCGCGGGTGATGCCGAAGTCTGCGAAGAACGTATCGTGCAGGCTGCCTTCGGCCGCCATGATGCCCAGCACGTGATCCGCAAACATCGCTGAAACGTCGCTGCGCGGCGCCCGGGCCGAGGCCAGGCTGAGGCAGCGCGCGTAGTCGCGCAGGTAGAGCGCGTCCTGGATGATGTAGAAGCGAAAGGCGGCCAACGGCAGCGTGCCGTCGATCAGCCCGCGCAGGAAGGGCAAGCGCACGATCTCCGCGTAGATCGGCTCGATTGCCCGCCACAGTTCGCCCGTAAATCCTGGCCGTTCGCCCCGTTCTGCCGTCATGCGCTCCTGTCCTGCTGCGATCCGCTGGTTGCTGATTCTCCCACGCTGTGCACTGCCTGGGCTAGCCAGACGCCTTGCACGGCGGTGGCGCCCACTATGCATGATCTGCGGTGAACCTGTCCGTCCCCCCGAAGGGGAGCGGTTGCCGTCACGCTTCTGTGGCGGCATCTCGGCAAGAAAGGATCACCACCGCAATGTCGATTCTGGAACTGGACGTGGATGGCCAGCCCGTCACCCGTGAGGCCCTGGTGCAGGGCTTGCAGGAGGATCTCGCCCGGGAGTACCAGGCGATTATTCAGTACGTGATCTTCAGCCAGAAGCTGGACGGCGCGCGCTACCAGGAGATCGCGCAGATCCTGGAAGGGCACGCGCATGAGGAACTGGACCACGCCATTGCCGTGGCCAGGCAACTCGACTACTTCGGCGCCTACCCGGTGCACCAACCGGCCGCGGTGACCGTCTCCGAAGACAACGACCTGATGCTCTGGGCGGATCTGGACGCCGAGGATGTAACGATCGTCGAATACCGGAAGCGCATTCGCCAGGCGCAGGCGCTGGGCGAGTACGCGCTGGCGGAAACCCTGCAGGAGATCATCAAGCAGGAGCAGGATCACCAGATCGAACTGGCCACCGCGCTCGGCATCGTGCCGGACCCCCGGGGGCGGAAGGAAACGAGCCCGTTGAAGAAGTAGGGGGAGACGCTTCGCTCAGGGGAGACGCGCTCACGCGCTCAGGGAGACGCCCTGCGGGAGCTCAGGGTATCGCGCTACGCGCTCAGGGGTGAAGGAGAACGAGGGGGAAGGTCGGTGTTGACCCGGCCAGGTCGCGTGAGGCGTCCACCCCCACAGGTGTCGTCCTGAGCGAAGTCGAAGGACCTCGTCCCGCACCAATGCTGTTCGCAGAGGCGTCCACCCTCACGTCATCCTGAGCTCGCAGGCGAAGAGCCTCGTTCTCCTGCGAGCATGCGGCCAGTGCGCCTTGACCTCACCCTAAACCCTCTCCCTGCGCACAGGGAGAGGGGCTTTCGGCTGGCAGCAAATCAGGTGATTCCCATGCTCGATGACGCGATTCGCACCTACTACGACCTCGGGCTGGAGCAGGAGCGGCTGGAGAGCGACGGCGAGGGCACCCCCGGAGTGGGCGCGCACGCTGGATGTGCTGGAAGCGTCCTGCCGCCCGCGCCGGCCCGGGTGCTGATGTCGGCGATGGGCCAGGGCCCTACGCCGTCTGGTTGGCGGCGCGCGGGCTACGACGTCCACCTCATCGATCCGGCGCTGCTGCACGTGGAGGCAGAACCAGCTTTACTGGGGTAAGCGCGTAGATGATGGCAGTGGTAGTGAGGAAAGTGGAGCTTGCATGGTTGCTTCGTTCTCGCGATCAGACGCGAGGGCAGGTAACTGTGGTCTGCCGCAGTTGCACGCCCTCTCCCTGCCTGTGGGCGGCGCGCGCCAACCTGCGCAGTGGCCCGATTTTTTGAGGTACATACCGCCCCCAGTTTCTGGCAAAGCCACTGTCACGCGGCTGGCGTCATCTCCTTGTTAGAATCTCACCACCAACGTCTGAAGATTGCGTCGCCTTCGCACTGGAGCGAGCCGCTATATGCGCGCCGTGGATATCTCCAACCCGATCATCAACTCGCCCTTCCGCGAGCCCACCCGCCACTTCCGGTTCGATGCCGACGGCATTACGGACGAGCTGGTGGATGGGCGGCGGGTCAGCGCCTACTTCATGCCGATTCCCGGGCCAAAGAAGCGGAAGGCGCAGACGGCGCTCGGCGGCGAGTTCACGCCGGAGCAACTGACCGAGAACCGGCTGGTCAACCAGATCCGCGAGCGCGTCGATCTCTGGCGACGTGGTGGCTATCTCGAGGTCACGCCAACCACCCGCCGCCTGCTGGAATACTGGACTGATCCAGACCGGGAGCGAAAGCTGTTCTTCTGCCAGATCGAAGCGCTGGAGACGGCGATTTACCTCGCCGAAGTCGCGCGGACCTACGATCCGGTATCCTCACGCAGCTCCGCAAGCCAGCTTATCGAAGTCGAACTCGGTCTGCCCCGCATCGCGCTAAAGATGGCAACCGGGTCCGGCAAGACGGTCGTGATGGCGATGCTGATTGCGTGGCAGGCGCTGAACAGTTGGCCCGGCCGCGCGACAACCGCTTCACCGACGCCTTCCTGGTCGTGACGCCGGGGATCACGATTCGCGACCGGTTGCGCGCGCTGCAGCCCAACGACCCTGAGAACTACCACCGGCAGCGGGACATCGTACCCGCCGACCCGTACGAGCACCTGGGGCCGTGCGAAGATCGTCATCACCAACTTCCACGCCTTTGCCTTGCGCGAGAAGATGCAGGCGAGCAAGCTCACGAAGGAGATCCTGCAAGCGGGGCCGGGAGTCTCTACCGAGACGCCGGACGAGATGGCGCTGCGGGTCTGCCGTGAACTGGGGATCACCGCTGGCAAGAAGCGCGAGATCATCGTGCTCACGATGAAGCGCACCATTGCCGGCGGAAGCCAGACGTAGACGATAAAACTCGCGGGCGAAGAGCGCGTGGAATCGAAGCAGCGCGAGGAAGAGGCGCGCATCTGATCTCCGGCGTCGAGGCGATCCAGAGCAAGATCGGGATCAAGGCGACCGCGATTCCTCCGCCACGCCTTTCTTCCTGCGCGGCTCCGGCTACTCCGAAGGCACACTCTTCCCGTGGGTGGTCTCCGACTTCACCGATCGACGCCATCGAGTCGGGCATCGTGAAGGTGCCACGCGTGCCGGTAGCGGACAATTCCGGCAGCGGAGAATCGCCGACGTATCGCGACCTCTGGAAGAAGATTCGGGACGAGAGCTACCGAAGAAGGGGAAGAAGACCGAGGCCATCGGCGGCGAGCCGAGGCTGCCAGTGGAGCTGGAAGGCGCTCTGAACAGCCTCTACGGCAACTACCGGGAGTCGTTCCCGCCGCTGGGAGGAGAACACGGAGGTCTGTGCGCGCGCGGCCTGACGCCGCCCGTGTTCATCGTGGTCTGTAACAACACCAACGTCTCGAAGATGGTCTACGACTACATCGGCGGCTGGGAAAGCCGTTCGGTGAGATAACGCGCGTGCAGGCCGGCAAGCTGGACCCTGCTGCGCAACGACGACGGTGACGGCTGCCGCCGCCCCGGCCACGCACCATCCTGGTGGACAGCGCGCAACTGGAATCGGGCGAGGCGATGAGCGCCGATCAAGGCGGTGGCCGCGCACGAGATCGACGAATTCAAGGCGGAGCACCGTGCCCGCTACCCCGGCCGCGATGTCTTCGAGATCAGCGACGAGGACCTGCTGCGCGAGGTGATGAACACCGTCGGCAAGCCGGGCAAGCTGGGAGAACAGGTGCGCTGCGTGGTCAGCGTCTCGATGCTGACCGAGGGCTGGACGCCAACACCGTCACCCACGTGCGCTGGGCGTGCGCGCCTTCGGCACCCAGCTCCTCTGCGAGCAAGTGGTGGGGCGCGCCCTGCGCCGCATGAGCTACGCCGCCAATGATGAGGAGCCCGAGCCGGAGTACGCCGAGGTCTACGGGGTGCCCTTCTCCTTCATCCCCGGCAACGGCACGGCCGAGCCGCCAAAGCCCGGCCCCATCCCGACCCGCGTACGCGCCCTGCCAGAGCGCATCGCGCAGGAGATCACCTTCCCGCGCCTGATCGGCTACCGCTATGACCTGCCGAGCGAGCGCCTGGCCGCGAGGTTCGGCCCCGACCACCACCCGGACCTGACGACGCAGGATGTACCGACCGAAACGGAGACCGCGCCGATCATTGGCGAGGCAGGCCTGCACACGCTGGACGATTTCCGTGCCAGCGCCGGGAGAGCGAGATTGCCTTCCGGCTGGCGAAGCGGACTCGAGCGCTAGCTTCAGCGACGAGCAGGGAAACTTCTGAAGGTCTGGCTTCTGCAGCTTGCAGCCATCGCCCGGCGCTGGCTGGCGGAATGCCTGTACCTGAAGGACAACACCTTCCGCAACTTCCTGCTGCTCCATGAAAACGCGGAGCGCGCGGTGGAGCACATCTATCGCGGCATCGTGTCCGCCGAGGGCGGCGAGAAGCGCCACAGCCGATCCTGCGACCATACGACGTCGTCGGCTCCACGCGCTACGTGGATTTCTTCACGACGAAACCGACCTACGTCACCGACAGGGACAAGTGCCACGTCTCCCACGTCACTGCCGACGAGGTCTTGCCAAAGGTGGCCGAGACGCTGGAAGGCATGGCCGAGGTCGTGCGCTACGTGAAGAACCAGGAGCCTGGCTTCACCATCCCGTACACGATCAGCGGCACGGACCGGCAGTACATCCCCGACTTCATCGCGGTCATCGACGATGGGCACGGCCCGGCTGATTCGTCAGACCTGATCGTGGAAGTGACGGGGGAGCGGAAGCGCGACAAGGCGGAGAAGGTGGGGACGGCGCGCGAACTGTGGGTGCCGGCGGTGAACAACCACGGCGGGCTTCGGTCGCTGGGCGTTCGTCGAGGTGAGCGACCCGTGGGAGATGCAGGAGCCGATCCGGGCGCAGTGCCGCGCCGCGCGTGGAAGCCTGAGGAGCAAACGATGAAGCCAACCGAAACGAGCGGCGGCACGCGCGTGGAGTCGATCCGCCACTACGACACGCGCACGAACATCCCGACCGAGGAGCTGGGTGCGGCTTCGCAGCGGAGGACGAGACGGCCTACGATACGGTGCGCTCTACCCGCGCGATCCCTCGCTGATTCCGCAACTGGTCTGGCGCGGCAAGGACGCCCAGAACGCGCGCGACTCGGAAGTGCCGGTGCTGCCGATCTACATCCGTGGAGAAGATCCACCGCGCGCCTTGATCGAGGACCTGGAAGCGGCCGGCGACCGGCGACCAGGGCGCGGCGCAACCTCGACCCTTTGGCGACTTCACTGGCTACGGGAAGGCGGTGGAGTTCTACCAGCACGACCAGCACTGGTCGAACCGCATGATCTCGGGTGACTCACTGCTGGTGATGAATAGCCTGCGGAAAAGAGGCTGAGCGGCAAAGTGCAAATGATCTACATAGACCCCCCTATGGATTAAATTTTCTCAAATTGGCAGGTGGTTTCTACGCAAGAGGGACGGGCGACGCGCCGAGGACGCGACACGGCAGCCGGAGCAGGTTCGCTGTTCGGGATACCGGAATTGGGGATACATTCATACCGGCTACATGCGAGATCGTCTTATGGCGAGTCGCGAACTGCTTCTTGCTGAATCTGGAAGCATCTTTGTGCAAATTGGAGACGAGAAATTATCCACCTGATTCTCGAAATCTCTTGACGAAGTTTTTGGCGCCGAGAACTTCTGCGCTCTCATTCCATTCAAGAAAACGAGTGCCTTTGGCGGCACCAGTCTGGATGGAGTAAATGACTATCTAATCTGGTATATGAGATGCAGAGCAGAAGAAGTATCGGCAACTCTTCTTGGAATCCGAAGCAGACACTTATGCGTTCTGCCCTAGAACTCCCGACGGGACGTGGCGCAGGCTAACTGCGCAGGAAAAGGGTCGATACCACCAAGGATGGGTTGTTGCCCTGTACCGCAAACCTCTCTTCTCAGGGGGACCGCCCATCAGGAGGCCACGGTTCAAGTTGGCGATGACAAGACCTACCGTCCCAGTTCAGGGAACACACTGGAAGACTGTGATGTACCAGGGCATGGAACGATTGCGATGGGCGGGTCGTCTCCTGCCCGTCGGCAATACGCTCACTTACAAGAGGTATCAACGCGACTTTGCAGCCCGTGAGTTAACGAACTGGTGGGATGACACGGTCCAAAGCACCTTTGCCATAGAGAACATCTACGTCGTGCAGACCCACTTCAAAGGTCATACAGCGTTGCATTCTCGACTACAGATCCAGGAGATCTAATTTCTTGACCCGACATGTGGCTCGGGGACTTCTGCTGTTGTGGCTGGAGCAGTGGGGCCGTAGGATGGATAATGATCGACACTAGTCGCGTTGCGTTGGCGATAGCCCGAACGAGGCTGATGGCTGCAAAGTACCTCTACTATTCGCCTACCTGGCGGAGGGCCAAAAAAGACGGCTGAATTCGGAGGTACCTCTCGATCAATCAATCGAAGGTGAAAATGATGTTCGTCAAGGCTTCGTCTACAAGCGGCTGTTCGAGTTGACTTAAAGTCCATCGCTCCTCGGTCGCGATCCATGAAGGCATGACGCGAGGCAATCGACAAGGCCATTGAGCGATTTGTTTAAGCGAAACGCTCTACGACCAGCCGTACGAGGACAAGAACGACGATCCGCGTCACCGGGCCGTTCACGGTCGAAAGCCTCTCCCCGCACCGCGTCCTCTCCGTCAGCGACGACAACCTCGATGGCCGCGTCAGCACGAAGGAGGAGTGTAGAGCGGCAGCAGGACTTCGCGACGATGATCATCGAGAACTCCGCGCCGCCGCCGGCCCAGAACACCTACGCCAACGAGCGCCTCGTCTTCGACACGCTGGAGCCGTTTCCGGCGAGTGGCTGCAGGCGGTGGGCACCTACACCGACTCGGGCGGTGCAACCAGGCGCTGTCGCCGTCTCGCTGGGGCCGGAGCACGGCACCGTCGGCCCGGAGCAGGCCGAAGCGGCCGCCAAGGAGGCAATGCAGGGCTAGCACGACATCCTGCTGGTCTGCGGTTTTGCCTTCGACCCGCACTGTCTCCGAGGAGGCGAAGCGCTACGGCAAGCTGACCGTGTTGCCGACCAAGATGAACCCGGACCTGTCCATGGGCAAGGAGTTGCTCAAGAAGACGGGCGCGGGCAACCTGTTCATGGTCTTCGGCGAGCCGGATGTCGCGATCACGCCGCAGCCGGACGGCCGCCTCGTCGCCTCTATCGTCGGGCTGGACATCACGACCCGACCACCGGCGACATCCGCTCGTCGTCGGCCGGCAACCTGGACTACGACATTGCGGCCTGGTTCATCGACACGAACTACGACGGCGAGAGCTTCTTCGTCCGCCACGCCTACTTCACGGGCGGCAACGCGCCCTACGACAAGCTGAAGCGGGCCCTGCGCGCCGAGATCGACGAGGATGCCTCGAGAGCCTGTACAGCACGACCAGCCGCCCCTTCCCACGTCCCAACACCGGCAAGATCGCGATCAAGGTCATCAACCACTACGGCGACGAGGTGCCGAAGGTGTTGCGGTGTGAGGGAAGGCGCGCTGTGGCGCTTGGGAATGAGGGAGGCGGAATAAGGAGCACGAACAGGCATGAGCCCAGATCGTTCCTCTATCCTACCCCCTTACTCCCTACAGCGTAGTGCACAAGACCTGACCTGCGAGGCAACAGTCCTGTAGCCCCGAGCGGAGTCGAGACCTCGTTCACCGGCACTCGCGACGAGGTCTCTCGACTCCGCTCGAGACACGAGGGGATTCCCGGCGGCCCAATCCCTTTGCACACTGCTGTAAGGCCCGCAGGCCGTCTTCCCCAAGCGAAGCGTCTTCCCTCAAAGCAGCCGCTCCATCACCACCACGTCCACCCAGCGTCCATCCAGCATGCCCTGCTCGTGGTAGACGCCGACCTGGGTGAAGCCGTGGCGCGCATAGAGGCGCATGCCGGGCGCGTTGGTGGGGAAGGCAGCCAGGACCAGCTTGTGGTAGCCGAGGGATTGGGCGCGGTCGACCAGCGCGCCGAGCAGGGCGTCGCCCACCCCGCGCCCGCGCTGCTCACGGGCCACGTAGACGGAGAAGTCGGCGACGTGGTCGTAGGCCGGGCGCGGGTTGAAGCGGTTGAGCGAGGCCCAGCCCAGCACCGCGCCCGTGCTGTCCACTGCCACCAGCACCGGGTGCCGCCGCTCGCGGGCAGCCAGCCACTCGGCGCGCTCCTCGGGGGAGCGGAGTTGCGTCTCCAGAGTGGCCACCCGGTCCTCGATGCCCTGGTTGTAGATGCGGGCGATAGCCGGGGCGTCGTCCAGCGTCGCCTCGCGGATCTCCAGCCCACCCGCCGTACGCGTTGCCGCCACCAGTCCCTCCCACGCTCGCGTTTCCCGTGCTCAGGCTCAGCGCACCCGCTGGCGCGCAGGCACTCCTACGACAATAGCGGAGTATCCCGCGTTTCCGCGCCCCGGCTGAGCCTGGCCAACATTCGCCACGCTGGCCGGAGGGTGGAGACTCGATCCGGCTGATTGCGACCACCCTGGCCCGAGGAGGCTCCCATGCGCTACCTGCTGCACACGCTCGTCATCGCCCAGGATGATCTCGTTGCTATCCGCTACACCTCAACCGGGACGCACGAAGGGGAGTTTCAAGGCTACGCGCCCACCGGGAAGTCCATCACCTGGACGGGCGCCAATATCTACCACATCGAATGTGGCCGCATCGCCGAAGTCTGGTCCGAAGTCGATGCCCTGGGCCGCATCGCGCAACTGACTGGCACAGCGCCTGCGGGGCACGCCGGCGCCATACAGCGGTGTGCAAAGAAGGTGGGCCGCCGGGACTCCCCTCGTGTCTCGAGCTTGTCGAGAGACCTCGTCGCGAGCGCCGGTGAACGAGGTCTCTCGACAAGCTCGAGACACGGGTTTGTTGCCTGGCAGGTCAGGTCTTTTGCAATACGCTGTAGGTACGCCGTCCGGCGCACCCCTCTGCCGCCGCAGCCCATCCGGAAAGAACAGCCCCGGCGCCATGGTGGGGCGGAGACCTGGCTGCATAACGCCACCGGCGCCGTGGCGCCCCTGGGATCGAGCGGTCGCCAGGGCAAGCAAGCCCTGCATTCCCAATGCCGATGCGCCACGCAATGGCGTCAGGCTGTGGGCGGTTCCCGACACACCCCGGAGGGGTCCGAGACCAGGCCCTCGCAGCAGGTTCTACCGGGCCGAGCTTTGCGCCCTTTTCGCTTCCGCATGCCCGTCTGCCGCTCGCCAGCTTCCGCGCACCTGGGGCGGTGCGGATGCCGCTTCCCAAACCGCCTGGCCTCGCCCGGCAGAGCCAGACGTAGTGACGCCACCCCGAGCAGCACCATCACCGCCCGGCGACGAACACGTCCGGATGCCGGCCGGCATCCGGACGCAGCCTCAAGCACCATTTCGACCTCCTCGGCTGTCTCTGGGGAATCCGGCAGGTTGCTCGCTGCCCCCTACACCACATTCCCCATGCTGCCAGCCTGGCCGACACCGTGGGACAGCGCATCCGTAGAAGTACGCAATTCGCCAGCACGCGAGTGCTCACACAAGCCCACGTCCAACCCGGTGCAAGACCGCCGAAACATCCTCAACACCGGGCGCCGGCGTAGATAGGGCTGCAACGCGCACGGCGCCGTGGTACCGTGCGCCTCAATCATCGAATTGTCGACAGGGAACTCGAGAATGGTTCAGGAGAAGGCCATGTCAGACTACGAACAGCTTCGCAATGCCCTTTTCGATCTCCGGGCCGGCCACCTGTCCCGCCGCGGCTTTATGCAACGCGCGCTCGCCCTCGGCATCACGGCGCCCGTTGCCCTCCACCTGCTCCGGATAACCGGAGCCGCCGCGCAAGACGCCACGCCCGGCGCGCCAGCCGAGGCCAGCCTGGCCGCTGCGCCCACCAGCGGCACTGAAGGGCAAACGCGCGGCGCGGGCGGCGAACTCAAGATCCTGCAGTGGCAGGCGCCAACCACGCTGAACATGCAGCTGGCCGGCAGCTTCAAGGATCAACTTGCCTCCTGCCTCGTCACCGAGCCGCTGATCCACTTCCTGCCCGATGGCACGCCGATTCCCTGCCTGGCCGCAGAGGTTCCCTCGCAGGAGAACGGGCTGGTTGCCGCCGATCTCTCCAGCGTCACCTACCCCCTGCTGGAGGGCGTGCTCTGGAGTGATGGCGAGCCCTTCACCGCCAACGATGTGGTGTTCACCTGGCAGTGGGTGATCGACCCGGCCAACCAGGCGGCCACCGCCTCGCTCTACGAGCCCATCGCGAACGTTGAGGCCGTTGACGACCTGACGGTGAAGATCACGTTCAGGGAGCCGCAACTCGGCTGGTACAGCTATTTCTCCTCGGCGCAGAGCGGCGGCATCCTGCCGCAGCACATCCTCGCGGCCGGGGCCGACGCCGCCGCCACGTTTGCCACCCAGCCCATCGGCACCGGGCCGTACGTGGTGACGTCGTTCACGCCGAACGACAACGTGCAGTACGCCATGAACGAGCGCTACCGCGAGCCGAACAAGCCATTCTTCGCGACGGTCAACCTGAAGGGCGGCGGCGACGCCACCTCCGCTGCCCGCGCGGTGTTGCAGACCGGCGAGTGGGACTTCGCCTGGAACCTGCAGGTGGAGCCAAAGTTGCTGCGCTCCTTCGAGGGCGAGGGCAAGGGGAACCTGGTCATCGTGCCCGGAACCGCCGTCGAGTTTCTGACGCTCAACTTCTCCGATCCCAACAAGGAGGTGGATGGCCAGAAGTCCGAGTGGCAGACGCCAAACCCGGTGCTCGGCGACAAGGCGGTGCGCCAGGCGCTGGCGCTGGCAGTCGATCGCCAGACGATCTCGGAACAGTTCTACTTTGGCCCTCCGGGCGAGCCGCCCGCCAGCAACATCCTGCTCGGCATCGCCGGCGCGACGTCTCCGAACACGACCTGGGAGTTCGACCTGGACAAGGCGAACGCGCTGTTGGACGAAGCCGGGTGGGTCCTGAACGGCGATTTGCGTGAGAAGGACGGCGTGCCCTTCCGCCTGACCCTGGCCACAACCTCGCAGAACGAGGTGCGCCAGAAGACGCAGCAGTTGCTCAAGAGCGACTGGGGCAAGCTCGGCGCGGACATCCAGCTCCTGGAAATCGAGGCCAGCGTCTTCTTCGATACGTCAGCCGGCAACGACCAGAACATGTATCACATGTACTGGGACATCTCCGAATACGCCTGGAGCCCGGCCGGGCCGTACCCGCTGTCGTACATGCTGCGCTGGGTCAGCCACGACGGCGCGAATATCCCGCAGGCGGACAACGGTTGGGCAGAGGTCGATGAATCCCGCTACAACAACCCGGCCTACGACGCCCTCTACGACGAAGCGGCGAAGACCACCGACCCGGCCCGCGCCAACGAACTGTTCATCCAGATGAATGACACGCTCATCGATGACGTGGTCGTCATCCCGCTGGTGCAGCGCGCCTCGGAGAAATACGCGCTGGCGAGCACGCTCAACGCGGACAATATTGCCGCGGGGCCGTTCGAATCGCTGTACTGGAACATCGCGAACTGGAACCGGGTGAGTTAGCTCCCCGGAGCAACCCGCACGCCAGGCCCCTGGTCCTGCCTCTCTGGGCAGGACCAGGGGCTTTCCTGTAGGGAGCAGCGCAGCGCACGCCAGATTGCGCCGGTCGGCAACGCCGGGACGCTACGGGCATGCCGCCGCGGTCACGATCTCACCGCTTCCACGCGCCGGCATCCGGCTCCCCGGGCGCCGCCCTGCAACAGAGCCCTGGCCACCGGGGCATGAAGCCTCGCCCATCCCTGAATGTCGCCCAACGCCGGCGGGATCAGGCTGACTGCCAGCGGCGTGACGACACCACGCCCGCTGCCAGGGTCCCCACAACGCACGGTGCCCGGGATGTTGGCAATGAACGCAGGGGAGGCGCCGCCTGTCTGGTAGCCGACCTTTGCATACCACTACATGTGGTATATACTCTGCGCAAGAGGCCCCAGATGCTGCATTTCCCCCGCCAGCACGCCGGGCCTGCATGGCGACGAGCGCCAGGGCGCACCGTTCGCGGGAACAGGGTCCGCCAGGCGCTGGGGAAGTCAAGGATGGGCACGATGTACGTTGAACACCGGTACGAACTCCCGGCGGGCTTGCACGCTTCGCTGAAGGCGCGGGCGCCGCACTTCGGCTTCAATGGCCTCGGCGAAACCACCTTCTACCGCAGCTACTCCCGCCCGGTGCGCGACGCCAACGAGCAGATCATCGGCCAGGAAGACTGGGCCGATGTCGTCGCGCGCGTCATCACTGGCACGCTGTCGATCGCGAAAGACACCGCGCTCCGTCGCCAGGGCCTCGCCTGGGACACCGCGCTCTGGGATGAGCGCGCCTGGCGGATGGCCGAGATGATGTTCGACATGAAGTGGCTGCCGCCCGGGCGTGGCCTCTGGCTGAACGGCACTGACTACATCTACGAACGCGGCGGCATGGGGCTCTACAACTGCTGCTGGTGCGATACCCGCGCCACCCGCCCGCTGGCGGACGACGCCGACTTCATCATGGACGCCCTGATGTGCGGGGTCGGCGTCGGCTTCGCGGCGCAGGACCGCGGCCTCCGCATGCCTGGGCCAAACCGGCTGGCGCGCCGCACCTACGTCGTCCCTGACTCCCGCGAGGGCTGGACCGACTCCGTGCGACAACTGATCCGCTCCTATGAGGAAGGCGAGCCAGTCGTTGAGTTCGACTACTCCGAGCTACGCCCGAGGGGCGCGCCGATCCGGGGCTTCGGCGGCGTCTCCAGTGGCCCAGCCCCCCTGATGCTGTTGCACGAGCGCGTGCGTGAGTTCTGCGAGCAGTACCTGGCGCACCAGGCCGGGAAAGCCCCGGACTACACCGAAACGCGCCTTGTCGCCGATGTCGTCAACGCCATCGGGGTGGCCGTGGTTGCCGGCAACGTGCGGCGCTCGGCCGAGATCATGCTCGGGAACATGGATGATCCCATCTTCGCGGACCTGAAGAACCACGAGCGCTTCCCGGAGCGGGGCGCCTGGATGCACCTCTCGAACAATTCCGTGCGGCTGTACGACGACGCCGACTTCGCGCAGCTCCCGGCCATTGCCGCCCGCATCCGCCAGAATGGCGAGCCGGGCTTCCTGAACATGATCAATATCGAGAAGTACGGCCGCTTCGGCGATGCCGCCGGTTCGGAGATCATGCCGGGCTACATCCTGCCCCACGACCACGCCACCGGCATCAACCCCTGCGCCGAGATTCCGCTGGAGAGCTACGAAACCTGCGTCCTGAGCGAGGTCTTCCTGACCCGCTGCGACACCGACGCCGAGATTCTCGATGCGATGGCCTGCGCCGCGATGTACGCAACGATCGTGCAGTGGCTGCCGACCCACCGCCCCGAGACGAACAACGTCAATGCCCGCAACCGGCGCATCGGGGTCAGCCTCTCGGGGGTCTTCGACTGGTACGAGCGGGAGGGCATGAGCCGCCTCGTGCGCATGATGCGCGACGGCTACCGCCATGTTCGCACGACGAATCTCAACCTGGCGGACCAGTTCGGAATGCGCCCGGCGATCCGGGTGACGACGATCAAGCCGTCCGGCAGCATCAGCAAGCTGGCGGGGTGCAGCTCGGGCATCCACGCCCCGGAGTACACCCACTACCTGCGCCGCATCCGCCTCGACGCCGAGTGGCCAGGCCGCGCGGTGCTCGATGCGGCGGGCATCCCGGCCGAGCCCGAGGCAAACGACCCCCAGGGCACGGTCGTCTACGAGTTCCCGATCCGCGCCGCCCACGGCTGGCCGGTGCGCACGGTCGACCAGGTCTCGATGTGGGAGCAGGCGATGCTGGTTATGGCGGCGCAACGCCACTGGGCGGACAATGCTGTCAGCGTGACCGTGAAGTTCGACCCGCAGCAGGACGGCGGCGACATCGAGCACCTGCTGGCGCTGGTGGCCAGCAACGTGAAGAGCCTCTCAATGCTGCCGATCTTCAAACCCGAGGTCAAGGTGCTGCGCGAGGCCGCTGCCACCGAAAGCGGGCAAACCGTGCTCCAGGGCGGCGCGCCCGTCTGGGAGGAGACGACCCTCTGGGACGACGAAGCTGTCACGCGGGCGATGGCGATCATCGCCCAGGCCGACCCGAACGACCCCTTCGCGCCGCACATCATCAAGAAGGTGCCGTACGCGCAACTGCCGGAGGAGCCGATCACCAGCGAGGAATACGAGGCGCGCCTGGCGCACGTGCGGCCCCTGCACTGGGGCGCGTTCACCAGCCACGATGACGGCGCGGGCGAACGCTACTGCACAGCAGACGCCTGCGAAATCGACCTGGCAGCGATTCGCCAGCAGGCCGGGGAGCACCTGCAGAGGTAGCGGCCGGCCATATTCACGGTTTGCACCCCGGCGGCCTACGGTTTGACGCTGTAGGCCGCCGGGGTGCGCCCTTTCCGGGTGTGCCGCGTTGGTCCTGGCGTGGTGAAACGGAACCTTCTCCTGCTTCCTGCGCGTGCCGGGTGCAGCCGTGAAAGCTGTTTTGCCGCCACCGGGAGCGCCCGGCGCCAATGCGCGAACACCGGAGTTCCTGGCGGCCGGCTCCTGCCAGGACTGCCCCAGCCACGAAGGTGCGGCAGGCGGCCGCCCGCTCGCGGAGTACGGCGCCTACGTCGCCCTTGACGCCGGCACACGCCATTGTCAAGATAACTTCATCAACAACAGGCGACCTTCGTGCCAGCCGATGATGGGAGATCTGCTTGGAAGCTCGCTCCTTCGATGCCCTGACCCGGGCGCTCGCCGGCGCCGGAACCCGGCGGTCTCTGTTGGGGCTGCTGACCACGCTCCCCCTCGTCGCCGGCCTGGCCGCCATCCTCGCCCCGGAGGACGCCGAGGCCAAGGACCGCCGCCGCCGCCGCAAGCAGCGCCACAAGCAACGCAAGGGCAAGCGCAAGGGGAAGCGGAAAGCGAAGCAGGGCTGCAAGCCGCAGGGCAAGGGGAAGGTCTGCGCCGGTCGCTGTGGCGCGGTCAAGAACCGGGACACCTGCGGCAAGACGGTCGACTGCGGGTCGTGCGATTGCACCCCCGCCTGTGGGGAGTGCTTCACCTGCCAGGGAGCAGCCGGTGCGCCGGGCACGTGCGTGCCGCAGCCCGGCGCTCCCTGCGGCGCAGCGACCTGCGAGAGCGGTACGCTGCAGCCGCCGGGAAGCTGCGACGGCAGCGGGGTCTGCCAGCCCGCCGACCCGGTCTCCTGCGCGCCCTACACCCGGTGTGAGGGCAACGCCTGCGCCACGACGTGCTCCGGTGATGAGGACTGCGTGGCCGGGTCGTTCTGCAACGGGGCCGGCCAGTGTGTGGGCGACCACCCGAACGGGGAGGGCTGTACCCACGGCGGGCAGTGCGCCTCCGGCCACTGTGTGGATGAGGTCTGCTGCGACAGTGCCTGCGACGGCGCCTGCCAGGCCTGCAACCTGGGTCCCACTGTGGGGACATGCACGACCGAGCCCGAAGGCACGAGCTGCGGCGGCGGCAACATCTGCTGCGCGGGCGCCTGCCAGGCGTGCTGCACCAACGACCAGTGCGCCCACCCCGACGCGCCGATCTGCGACCGGGGGATCTGCACCCCCTGCGCGTCCTCCAGCCAGTGCGGCGCCGGCGCCATCTGCTGCTCTGGCTCATGCTTCACCGGCGTCTGCTGCGGGCCCACCGAGTGCGCGCCCGGCGGCAACGACTGCGCGGGCCATCAGTGCCGGTGTGGCGATGCCGCCGCCTGTTCCGGCAGCACGACCGCGTGCTGCGGGGAGCCGGGCAGTTGCACCAACACCGCGACGGACCTCGCCAACTGCGGCAGTTGCGGCCACGCCTGTGGCGCGGGCCAGGCCTGCCAGGACGGCGTCTGCGGCGTGGTCTGCGGCAGCGATTTCTGCTCGCCAGCGTCGGAAATCTGCGTCGAAGGCGCCTGTGTTCCCTGTAACGTACTCTGCGCTGGAACTGCCGGGGAATGCGGCGCGGCGCTGCAGGCGGCGTTCGGCGGCAGCGAACCCACGCTCTACGTCTGCCCGGGCACGTACGCGGGCGGCTTCACCATCGCGCGGGGGGTCACCGTTGTCGGCGCCGGGACCGGGCAGACGGTGCTCGATGGCACTGACACGCAACGGGTGCTGGCGATTACAGCGAACGTGCCAGTCACCTTGCAGGCACTGACCATCACGCGAGGCGCGGAGGCTGCCGACAGCAGTGGCGCCGGCATTAGCAATCAGGGCAACCTGACGCTCATTGATGCGGCGGTGTCAGACAACCACATGACGTACAGTGATTCCTTCAGCGGCGCTGGCATCTACAGTTCCAACGCGCTCACGCTGCGCAACACCCTCGTCAGCAAGAACACCAGCGCCCGGTTTGGTGGCGGCGTCTTCCTGTGGGGCAGTTCCCTGACCCTGGAGCCTGGCAGCAGCATCGAGGAGAACGACGGCGGCTGGGGCGCCGGCGGGGTCTATAGCTCTCAGGGAGGGATCACCCTGAAAGCAGGCAGCCGGATCTTCAAGAACACGACGACCGGCCCAGGCGGGGGCATCTACAACGGGGATGGCTGGATCGTCATGGAGGATGGCAGCCGGATCGAAGAGAACACGGCGAGATCCGGCGCCGGGATCCGGAACGATGGCGGAGGAGTCACGCTGCTGTCTGGCAGCCAGGTGGTCAAGAATGGTGCGACGAACTACGGCGGCGGAATCTACACCCGAAGTTCCGGGCAAATTATCCTGAAGGCGAACAGTTGGGTGGCCTACAACACGGCGGGCAACGCTGGCGGCGGCCTCTTCAGTGAAGGCGGTCTGGTAACGATCGAGGAAGGCGCCGTGATCTGCCTGAACACCGACCCGCAGTGCGCCATGCCGCACGGAGAGACGAGCGCGTTCGACGGCGCCTGTCCCTTCCCGGAGAACAACGTCTGCCCCGACTGAGCCGCTGGCGCAACGCCTGGCCCGGCAACATTGCCGCCGGGCCAGGGCAGACTGTTCCTGCAGGGCGTGCCGGCCAGTTCATGGCGCCGCGTGGTGGCCGGGGAGCACCGTGCTCCGTCCCTGGCGCGCTACCCCGCCTTTTCGCCCACCAGCAGCGCCACCGGGCAGGTGAAGGTTCCGTCTGACTCCAGGCGCAGGCTTGCCTGCACACTCGCGGGAGCGTTCGCGAAGAGGGTGCGGATTTGCGCGGCGGCGGCTTCGGGCGTACGCATGCGGGCCGTCCAGTTGGCGAACTCCAGGCGCAGTGGGAAACGGCCGGCGTCGGCGACGGCCAGCCCAGCCTTGCCCAGCATGGTGAACCACTGCCCAACGGTGTGGTCCCGCACGTGGGAGGGATCGCGCAGAATCTCGGCCGTGTTCAGCACCGTGTCGCTGGTCGGGTCGTCCGGGGAGACGGTATCAACCAGCAGCAGGCGGCCGCCCGGCTTCAGCACCCGCGCCCACTCCTGCGCCGCCTGCGCTGGATGCGGGAAGTGATGCGCCGCGTAGCGGCAGGTCACCAGATCGAAGGTCGCGTCGGGAAAGGGCAGGTGCTCCGCGTCCCCCGCCACGAACGCCATGTTGGTCACGCTCTGTGCCGCAGCCAGATCCCGGGCGGTGGCCAGCATCGCGGCAGTCAGGTCAAAGGCGGTCACCTCGGCGGCCCCGCGCGCAAAGGCAAGGGCGGTGTGCCCCGCGCCGGTGGCGACGTCGAGCACCCGCTCGGTTCCTTGCAGGCTGCCTGCGGCCACCATCGCTTCGAGATCGGGGCCGCCCGCGTGAACGGCGCTGGCGCCGTAGGCGGCAGCCACCGGGCCAAACTGCTCCTGCACGGAATCCTGGACTTGTCTCATTGTGTCATCCTGCATCGACATTCCGAATCATGCGAGCCATCTTGCCATCCCCGCGCGCAGCGCGTCGCGACAGGCAACCGCTCATCTTCCATACTGCTGCAACGATTGAACCGGCGCGGTGTGACACGCACCACGGCTCCAGGAGACCGCATGTCCACTTCCACTCCAGACCTCATCGACCAGTTGGCGGGCCTCGCGCCCGATTCCCCGGTGGCCGCGCTGCGGCGCGAGAAGCCTGACCTGGTTGCCTTCGCCCAGGGCAGCGACCAGTCGCTGCTGGAGCCCGCTGGCTCGGTCGGCCTCTCGCTGCTGGAGCGGCACGTGGTGGCGTACCGCGTGGGCCTGCTGACCGGCTTCCCGACCGTCGAGAAGCGGCATCGCCGCCGCCTGCTCGACTTTGGGCGCACCGACCTGGCCTCGCACATTGAGCGCTACCCCGATGTCAGGCTGGAGCCCCGCCTGGCCGCCATCATCCGGCACACTGACCTCGTCACGCTGCGACCGGGCGCGGCCGGGCCGGAGGATATCGCGGCGCTGCACGCGGCGGGCCTCACTCCGGCGGCCGTGGTCACGCTCGGGCAGTTGCTTGGCTACCTCGGGTACCAGGTCCGGGCCATCGCCGTGGCGCGCGCCTTCGCCGAGCGGCCGGAGATTTCGACCGCGCCGGCCAGGGATCGCCCGCAGGCAGACCCCGCGACCACGCAGCGCGCGCCGCGCCAGCGCCTGCGCTTCGCCAGCACGCGCTTCGACTGGCAACCCTGGACCGCCACCATCGCCGAGGGGGAATCGAGCCCGGAGCAATGGCAGGTACTGGACGATGTCGTGCCCACCATGAAGAAGAATCCGTACTACCTGCTCCTGGCGCAAGACCCGGAGCCGCTGCGGCAGCGCACGGGCCTCTTCAACGGGATCATGAAGGGGGAGGGCGGTTCGGCAAAATCGGATCGGGAGTTAGCGGCGGTCGCGGCCTCCCGCGTGAATGGCTGCGTGTACTGCGCCGCCGTCCACGCCACCGCCTACAACCAGCTGACCGGCGACACTCACCAGATGCAGCGCATCCTGGATGAGGGCGTGGACACGGCCCTCCGCGAGCGGGAGCGCGCCATCGTCGATCTCTCCGTGAAGCTGACTGAGGACCCGGCGGGGTTCACTGCCGCCGATCTGCAACCGCTGCGCGACCTGGGTTTCAGCGACCTGGAGATTCTGGACATCACAAATGGCGCGGCCATCTTCGCCTGGGCCAACCGCCTGCTCCAGACGCTGGGTGAAAGCCAACTGGCGGCGCCAGACCCGGCCTGACGAACCACCGGCAGCAGCCCTCACCGCCAACCCCTCTCCCGCACATCGGGAGAGGGGAGCCATCCGGCGGTACAGCCGCCAGAATCTGACGCAACCACGCCGCATTGAGCACGTACTTCCGGGACCAGTAGCCCCTCTCCCGCTCATCGGGAGAGGGGCTCCGGCAGGGGCTTGCCCCAACGCCCTGCCAGGTTGGCGCTACGGCGAGCGGCGCGCCTTCTCCGTGTGCCCGGCGCTTCTGGCGCTCGCTCGTCTCACGTCGCGCTCCGACCCGGCGTCACAGAGGCGTGCGCAGAACCTCCCGGAGCAGCCGCAAATCTCCCGCTCGCCGCTGTCCCCCTGGACACAGACGTACCCGGCGCCGCACTCGTCGTTGGTCGCGCAGCTCTCGCAACTCTCGCCGATGGCGAGGCCATCGACACAGGCCGGGATTTCTGCGGCCGGGCCGTAGGACGTGATGCAAACGCAGTATTCGGTTGGGGTATCCCGGCACACCGAGTCACTCGTGACGTTGCACCAGTCGAACAACTGGCAGCCGCCACTGGCGCACGCAGAACCAGCTTCGCTGCGGGCGCAGGTCTCATTGTTGGAGGCGTCGCAGCACTCGGCGTCGCACCAGATGCCATCGGCAGCGTTGCACCAGCAGGCATCGCCCTCGCACGTCTGTCCGGCCGGGCAGCCGCCATCGGGGCAGCACAGCCCGGATTCAATGCACTGCGACCCACACCTCGTCTGGGCGCCCGGACAGGTACAGGCGCCGTTGGCGCACGTCTGCGTAGCGCCGCAGTCAGTGTTCTGGCAGCAGGCATCTGCTGAAATACAGCCGCCGTTGCAGGGCTTCTTCCCGGTTGGGCAGACGCACGCGCCGCCCACGCATTCGCCTCGCGCCCCGCAGTCCGCCGTGGTGCAGCAGTGGTCCGACGGGATGCACGTCTTGCCGCATCTCTTTTTTTGGCCCTTGCATTTCTTCTTCCTGCGCTTCTTTCTTCTCGCCTCGCCCTCGAGCGCCGGCAAGGCCAGCAGGGCTGCCAGGCCACCCAGCGCGCCCAGCACGTGGCGGCGCGGCGTCTGCGATCCCATTTCCCGGGCCAGGTCATCCAGTTGTCGTGCGTCCACAAGAACCTCCCGCGATGAACTGCCACCCATGCCGCCAGTGCAGCCAGGCGCGTACATCCTGCGCGGGAGGGCCGGAGAATCACCCCGTACGCGGTACGGGATTTCTCCGGACGGCGCCCGGGGGTCCGGCTAGGGCTGGCCGCCCTTCGCCTTCGGCGTCTCCGGCTTCGCGTCCCACTCCTGCCAGGAGGCGGAGTAGAGCGCCACGCTGGGGTAGCCCAGCCAGCGCAGGGTGAAATCGGTGACAGCGGAGCGGGCGCCCGTAGCGCAGTACGGGACCACGTGCCTGTCTGGCGTTACCCCGGCCTCGGCGTACATGGCGCGCAGGTCATCCGCCGGACGCCAGAAGGGAAGGCCATCCTGGCTGACGTTGCGCAGGAAGTTGATGTTGACGGCGCCGGGAATGTGGCCCTGCTCGTACTCCTCCGGCGTCCGCGCATCCACCAGCACCCACGCCGGGTCCTCCAGGTGGTCCACAATCTCGGGCAGGCGCGCCAGCATCTCCCAGCGCCGGTCTGCCGCAACCGGCGGCGTGCTGGCCACGCTCGGGCGGGCCGGGGCCGGCGCCTCCGCGCCGTGTGCCTGGCGCCAGGCCGGGAAGCCGCCGTTCAGCACCTGCACGTTGGCATAGCCGAGCAGGCGCATGACCCACCAGGGCCTGGGCGCAAAGAGCGAGCCATCGTCATAGATCACGATCTCATCGTCCCGGTTCAGGCCGACCCGGGCAAAGAGCGCCGACATGTTGTCGGCCCAGCCGGTGACAGCGGCATCATTGACGGTGTCCATCAGCTCCATTTCGTGCCAATCCACCAGCTGGGAGCCGGGAATGAAGCCCGGCGCCTGCGCCGCGTCTCCCGCCAGGGCCACGGGTCGAAATGATGGCTCTCCCAACATCTCCAGAACTGCCGCCGCCCCGATCAGGTGACCGGGTTGGGTGGCTGCATCGGGTTGGGGTGTCGCCTGGCCGCGGGCCTGGCCACCCCGCGCCAGGGCCAGGCTGGCGCCTGCCGCCACCCCGCCCAGGACAACCTTCCGCCGCGTAAGAGTGCCGCGTTCTGGCTGTGTCATCCGCGCTGTCCTCCCGTTGGCACGCTGTGCCTTGCCGCCGTGGTCGCTTGCCCGGCCCTCCGAACGAATGCCAGAAACTTTCACACACCACGTTTCCATGTAAATTTGCGTTTTGGTGGTGCGCGATTGCTTTCGATATGGTAAAACCGGTGGGCAGTGGCAAGGGAAGTTGGTCCTCCGGGTCACGGTGTACGTTCCGCACCCTGAGAGCTGCACAGTTGCCGGGAAGCAACATTGCAGCGGGACGCCGCCTTGTGGCGACGCCAGACCAGCACATTGGGGTCTCGCCAGTGCGTCGCCACACGGCACAGCCTGGCAGGCGGGACATCTTCAACAGGAGCGCAACGTGGCGAACTCCGTTGTCGTCATGAACGGATCGAATGGGGCACACGATGAAGCCCCTGTCCGTCTCTCGCGCAAGCAGCGCGCGGTTGTTTCCTACATCGAGCACAATCCCAAGTTTGCGGCCTTCGCGACGGCCGGAGAGCTGGGTGGGCGAGTGAATGTCCACCCGTCAACCGTGGTGCGGCTGGCGCAGTTACTGGGGTACAGCGGCTTTCCGGAGTTTCAGGCGGCAATCCGCCACACCTACCTGTGCTCGCTGGATGCGATCTCGCTGAATCCGCCGCACGCGCCGAGCCGCTTCGCGGACATCGTGACCTCCTCGCTGGACCAGGATCTGCGGAATCTGGTCACCACCCGCAACTCACTGGACGGCAAGACCGTGCAACAGGTGGCCCGGCTCGTGGAGGCCGCGCCCGCCTCCCTGGCCATTGGCGGCGGCAGCCACGGCGGCCTGGCGATCATCTTCAGCCACCTGTGCCGGTTCATGGGGCTTGCCGTCGATGCCGAGATTCGCGGCGGCATGTCGCTGGCGGCGCGCCTGTCGCAGGTGCAGCCGGGGCACGTGGTGTTTGGCAGTTCTGCCTGGTGGGTGCTGAACGACACGCGCGAGGCGCTGGCCATCGCCCGGGAGCGGGGCGCCACCACGATTGCGATTGCCGATAGCCGTGCTTCCCCGCTGGCGCAGGTGGCGGATCACGTCCTGATCACCCGCAGCGAGAGCGTCTGTTTCAACCAGTCCCTGGTGGGGCACCTGGCAATCGTGAACGCCATCGCGGCGGAGATTGTCACCAACGGCAACCCGGAGATTCAGCAGCGCATGGCGCAGTCCACAGCGATCGCCGAGCGCCTGGGCGCGGTCTGGCAGCACACAGGCACGGAGTTCGAAGGAGAGGCCGTGCTGCGCGCCTGAGGGGGCGCCGCTTCGCTCAGGGGGTGAAGGAGCAGGCTTCTCCCCGCCTTCCTTCGCCCCCTGAGGCCGCAGGCGGGCGCTCCTGAGCGCAACGTCGCCGTCGCGTTATGCGTACGTTTCGGCGGCGAAATCCGGCGTGGCGATGCCCCGCGCTTCCAGCCAGCGCTCGGCGTCCATGGCGGCGCGGCAGCCATCGCCAGCCGAGGTGATCGCCTGGCGGTAGCGGCGGTCCCGCACGTCGCCGGCAGCGAAGACGCCGGGGATGTTGGTGGCCGTCGTGTCCGCGTCCTGCTTGGCAATGTAGCCGTGGGCATCCAGCTCGATCTGCCCGGCCACGAGGTCGGTGTTCGGCTTGTGGCCAACCGCGACGAACACGCCGTCCACGGGCAGCGTGCTCTCCTCGCCGGTGGCGATGTTGCGCAGTCGCAGCCCCTCAACGTGGTCGCTGCCTACGACGGCGTCGACCACCGAGTTCCAGATGAACGCAATCTTGGGGTTCTCCTGCGCCCGCTGCTGCAACACCTTGCTGGCGCGCAGGCTGTCGCGGCGATGGATCACGGTCACCTTGCTGGCGAAGCGCGTCAGGAACAGCGCCTCCTCCAGCGCGGAATCTCCGCCGCCAACCACGGCGATCTCCTTGTCCCGGTAGAACCAGCCATCGCAGGTCGCGCAGGTGGAAACGCCGCGCCCGAACATCTCATCCTCACCGATCGCTTCCATGCGTTTGGCGCTGGCGCCGGTGGCGATGATGACGCTGTTGGCGTAAATGGTCTGGGTTGCCGTGTCGATCTCGAAGGGGTAGACGGAGAAATCGACGCTCTCGACATCGATGGTCTGCACTTCGGCTCCGAAGCGCTCGGCCTGCGTGCGCAGGTCGTTCATCATCTCCGGGCCCAGCACGCCCTCGGTGTACCCCGGAAAGTTCTCGACATCGCTGGTCAGCACCAGTTGCCCGCCCCAGTAGACGCCGCCAAGCACCAGCGGGTTGAGCGCGGCGCGCGCGGCGTAAATGGCGGCGGTAAGCCCGGCAGGCCCGGACCCGATAATGACGACTTGTCGCGGTTCATCATTGAACGACATCTGTTCCTCCTGGATCCCTTGCGACAGCGTCAACGTTCTACGGTGTCGATGGGGTATCGTCTGGTGCGCAAGCTCATGGTGGCTCAAGGTGCGCGGCCGCGGACACTGGGGAAACGCCGCGCGCCTGTTGCGCATTCTACCAACCATGTAACGTATGGCACGCGCAGTGTGATCCAGATGCACGGTGGCGCCAACAGGGCGCAGGCAACAAGACGCAGGAAAGGACAGTCTCCTCGATGACCGAGCCGAATCCCGGCGCCGACAAGAAGCCGAGCCGGGCGGAAGCCTCCCGCCAGCGGCGCTCGGCCCGCGCCATCGCCGCCGAGCGCCAGCGCAAGCAAACGGCCACGCGCACGGCCGCCGTTGCCGCCGCGGCGATTGCGCTGGTTGCCGTTGTCGGCTTCTTCCTCTTCAACCGGCAGCAGGCCTCCCTGGCCGTGCCCGAGGGGATCCAGACGTACGCCTACCAGGGTGCGCAACACTCTGAAGGCCCGGTGACGTACACGGAGCACCCGCCGGCCGGTGGGACGCATAACCCGGTCTGGCAGAATTGCGGCTACTACGCCGCGCCCGTCCCAAACGAGACTGCCGTGCACTCGCTGGAGCACGGCGCGGTCTGGATCACCTACCAGCCGGATCTGCCGGCAGACCAGGTGCAGAAACTGAAAGGCCTGGCCGAAGCGCAGTCGTACATCCTGGTCAGCCCCATGGAGGATCTGCCCTCCCCGGTCGTGGCCTCAGCCTGGAACAAGCAACTGCAACTCACGGGCGCGGATGACCCGGGCCTGGAGCAGTTCATCCGCCTGTTCCGCCTGAGCCGTGACGTGCCGGAGCCGGGCGCCGCCTGCGCTGGCGGCTCGTCGGCGACACTGTAGCCATGGGTGAGGTGATGACGGAGAACGCGCTCGAAATCGAGGATCAGCCCGCGCGCCAGCGTAGTTGGCTGCCGCTCATCCTGGGCCTGGCGGCGCTGGCATTGGCCATCATGGGGGTGGTGGCCGTGGAGAGCGGCCGCCCACCCGGCGACGCCTCGCTGGAGGCCGGCTTTGCGCGGGACATGATGGTGCACCACGATCAGGCGGTGACCATGGCCATGCTGATCCGGGACCGCACCGATGATCCGGTGCTGCGCTCGGTAGCGACAGACATGGTGCTCACGCAGCAGAACCAGATCGGGCAGATGTTCGGCTGGCTGAATGTGTGGGGGTTGCCCGCCACCGGCGCCCAGCCCGCGATGACCTGGATGGGACACCCGACCACGGGCCTGATGCCTGGCATGGCGACCTCGCAGCAGATCGCGGACCTGGCCGCACTCAGCGGCGCCGAGGCAGATATCGCGTTCCTGAACCTGATGATCCCGCACCACCAGTCCGCCATTCCCATGGCGCAATACGCGCTGGACCACAGCGATGTCCCGGCCGTGCGTGACCTGGCGCGCCAGATCCTGGCGGCGCAGGAGATCGAGATCGCCAACATGCAGGCAATGCTGGACGCGAAGGAAGCGGGCGCCGGGGAGTAAGGGCAGGGGCGTGCTGCTTTCGCAGACCGGCGTGGCCGGCTGCTGCGTCACGACGGAGAAGATGCATGGGCGTACGCCGGTGGCGTAAGCGGGACCGGACGTCCCTCCTCAGGCTGGCAAAGACCGCGCCAGACAGCGACACCGGCAGCGCGATCCTGACCGCGCTGCGCGCGCCGGACGCACTTGCGGCTTTTGATGCCCATCCCACACTGGTTGCGGCGGACGGCGAAGACATCACCGGCGTTGGCACGCTGTGGGAAAACGAAATGCACCCGGCGCGCTGGCGTGTGTCGCTGTTTGGCTGCGCCACGTTCTGGCAGCAGGAAATCGCGACGTCCCTCTTGACCGCGTTGCGGGATCTGCGGCCAGACCCGCGCCGGTTGCAAACTGTGACCTCGGACCGCAATGAGGCCCTCGCCGCCTTTCTCGAGCGCCACGGCTTCTCACTCATCATGCGAACGCGCCAGGGTGTCTTGCCGCCAGGCGAGATTCCTGCGCCCGTTGCGAAGGATCTTGACGACGCCAGGGAATGGATCGCCCGGGAGGGTATCCAGATCGTCCCGCTGGCGGCATTCCGCAACCGGCCGTTTTCGCACAGCCAACTCGCTCGCCTGCACGCGGACATCTATGCCCAGGGGCACGCGTGGGACCCTGTCCGTGACCTGACGGGCGGCGAGCCAGCAGAACTGTTCCTGGATGCCGCCGACATGCTGCCAGACGCTGCCTTTGTCGCGCTGGAGCGCAAGCAGTTGGTGGGGGTGTCCAGCCTCCGGGGCGGCAGCCGCGCCGGGGTAGTGGAGCTTGGCTGGACCGGCTCCATCCTTGCGGACCCGGAGCAGCGGAAACCTCTGGTTCACGCGCTGCTGGGAGCAAGCCTGCGCTACGCGGCGTCAGCAAACTGGCGCGTGGCGTTCGAGGTGAACGAGGCAGACACCGACGTGTGGGAGATGGCCACACGATTGCCACATGATCGGGAACTGGCCTGGCTGACGTTCGCGGAAACAGGGCCTGATGCCTGAGCCGTGTCGCCCGGGCAGGCGCCGTGCAGGAGCCAACCCTTCCCGGAGCGCACGGCATACGGTGGCCCGAGCGGAGCGACCTCGAAGGGTCCCGGCGTCACCGGCCACGATGATTCAAGGTGGCGTCTACTCACTGGCGGCATCCTGGGCGACGTCGCAGGGTGACATCTGCCGGGGGGACGGGACCTCGGACCGAGGTCGGTAGGGGACGAGATCTCGCGACTCCGCTCGTGATGACGCGCGTGAGTGGGCGGTGACTTCGGGACGTGGCGGCTGGCGGACGGGGTCCCCGACTGCGCCAGAACGCGCACGATCCGCCAGTGCCGGTTTGCTGCCCGCTTACCCCAGCGCACCCTGCAGGAAGGCCAGGCCGTCCTCGGCCAGGGCCTCCTGCGTTGCAGCCAGAGGACGCCAGATAGCGGCGGCGCGGGCGATGGTCTGGTTGTCCGGGGTGAAGGACTCGATGACGAGCGGGCCGGTGTAGTTCACCTCGCGCAGGGCGGCGACGATCGGCTCCCAGGCGATATGGTCGAAGCCGGGCGCGCCCCGGTCGTTGCCGCAGGCGTGGAAGTGGTAGAGCTTGTCGCCAGCGAGACGAATGGCCGCGGCCTGGTCCTTCTCCTCGATGTTCATGTGGAACGTATCGAGCAGCATCCCGACGGCCGGGTGGTCCAGGCGGTCCACGACCTCCCGCACCTGGGCGGCGGTGTTGAAGAAGCTGGTCTCGAAGCGGTTCAGCGGCTCGATGGCCAGGCGCACGCCGCGCTCGGCCGCGTAGTCCGCCACCGGCGCCAGGGCCGCCACCAGGCGGTCGATCGCCGCCGTACGCTCGGCCGGGGTCATCTGCCAGGTTTTGCCGACCGGGGAGTAAAGCGGCCCCGCCACCACGCTGCCGCCTGCGCCCGCCACGGCGTCGATGCAGTAGCGCACGTACTGCTGCGTCCCGGCCACCAGGTCAGGGTCGGTAAAGTCGCGGTCGGGCCCCATTGCGGCGCAAACCGCCGTGCCCAGGCCGTGCTCGGCGAGCACCGCGCCGGTGCGCGCCGGGTCCCACTGGCCCGGCGCCTCGATGCCAAGCTCCAGCACATCGAAGCCCATCGCCTTCACGCGCGGCGCGATTTCGGCGATGGCCGCGTCCGTCGGCGGCGACACAAAGACCCAGGAATTGACCCCCAACGGATTCATGCAATGTCTCTCCAGCTTCTCCACGGCGAGTGAGCAGACGCGCACGGTACGGGGAGGGGGGAAGGCTGTCAAGCGGGAGCTATGAGCATACGAGATGCTCCACCTGTGCGCAGGATGACAGGCAAAGGCGGCGCCTGCCGCGACTCCGGCATGTTGCGGGCCGTGGTCCTTCGACTGCGCGCCGGCCGGCACGCGAGCGCCGCGCATCCCGGTCAGGTGCGCTCGCGGCGCCGTGCACCTCTGCCGGTGGCGACAGAACAGACAGCGCTCCCGAGGGACAGCGACCGGGCGCCCAGGCGCGTGGCTGCCCGCTTGCCGCCTCGCGGGTCGCCAGGCTATTCCGCCAGGATCGCGGAGAGCGCCGCCAATTCCTCGGCCTCGTCAGCGACGACCACGAGGGAGATCAACAGCTCATCGATGCCCCGCGCGCGAATGGCCTCCAGGCGGGCGCGGATTTCGGCGGGGTCGCCAGAGACAGCAAGGTCGTCTACCAGGGCGTCGCTCATCTCCTGCCGGTCGGTCACCGGGTAGCCGGCGTCCGCAAACATGGCCGCGTAGAACGGGAGCTTGCTGTAGACCGGAAACTGCGCGCGAAAGGCCTTGCGCACCGCTGGCCGGTCCGTTGAGACGGCCACGGGCACATGCGCGATCACCGGCGGGCGCGCGCGCCCGGCGCGCCCGGCGCCCTCCTGCAGGGCGGGGATACCCGTCTGCACGATATAGTCGATGGGCGTCACCCAGGTAATTGCGCCGTCGGCCTTTTCCCCGGCCAGCACGAAGGCGTTGCGCCGCAGCGCCGAGATGGGCAGGGGAATGCGGGGCGGCGTGATGGTGGCGGGCAGCGCGGATTTCACGCGGAAGAACTCGCCCTGGAAATCAACGTTGCCCTCCCACAGCAACCCGCGCAGGATTGTGAGGTACTCCCGCAGGTAGGCCAGGGGCTTCACCATGGGGATGCCATAGCTGTCCTCGATGACCGGGCGGTGGCTGCTGCCGGTCCCGAGGCGCACGCGCCCCGGCGCGAGGTCGTGGATAGCGAGCGCTTCCGCCGCCAGGGCAATGGGGTGGCGCCCGTAGACCGGAGCAACGGCAGTGCCGAGCACCACCCGGCCAGTCACGGCGGCGGCGGCGGTCAGCCCGCCCACGGTGTCCGCCGTCGGGCCGCCCACCGTGGTCCAGATGGCGGGCACGCCGCGCTGCTCGGCCTGCTGCGCCCACTGCACCAGGTGGGCTGCGCTGCCCCGAGGTCTCACCAACCCGGCGTTGAGTGAGGTCATATGTTGCTCCAAAGCTTCCGGTTACGACGGTGCGGGCCTCGGCTTCCGCCCGCACACCTCCTGCGGTCACGATACTTCCCCCTGGAAAGCATCGCCAGCGGAACCCCTTGCTGGCAGTGCAGCGGACTGAGGCCAGGAACAGAATGGGCAACACGACAGGTATGAATGGAACTGACGCTACCTTCGATCAGCCGGCGCCTCCCACCACGACGCCCCGGATGCGCGTGCTCACGAACCCGCACTCTGGGGCCAGGGGGGCCTGCCAACGAACAGCGCGGCGACCGACGACGTGCGTGACGCTCTGGAGGCCGCCGGCATCCGCGCGGACGTGCTGGTCACGGAGTCGGAGGAGGCGATTGCCGCCACGCAGGTTGCCATCCAGTACGTGCGATCCCGCAATCTGGCCGCGGCTGCGCAGGGGCTGGCGCGAGGCTGAGGCGCGCCTGCCATGCCGGAGGCGACCGGCAACTCCTCGCGGAGCGCCGCTCTGTGAGGCTGGCCGCCGCTGCCTCCCGTGCGGCGCAGGGGATGAATGCCGCGCAGGGCACGTTCGTCCGGGTGGGGATGGAGCACTTCCCGGGCGGCGGTGACGTAGCCCCGGCTGTTGCTGCCTCCACCGAGCCTGGTGAACACGGCGTCCGCACGACCGGCAGCCACGAACGGTTGCGCTGCCGGGGAACACCGTCCCACCCGCCAGGGCGCCCCTCGCGTCGCACCCCTCGGCGCGTCAGCCTCGTCCCTCCGTGTTACGCAGCCGCCCCCAGCCCGGCCAGCGGCCCTCCCGTGATCGCGGTTGCCGCCTCAACGACGCCGAAGGCGCGGAACGTGAGTTCGGCGAACGCCGGGTTGCCTTTCAGGCCGGTGACGATTGCGGAGTCGAGATAGTGCTGCAGCGACCCGGCATCCGCGAAGAAATAGACGCCGCCATAGGTGTTGCCCGCCTCATCGGCCAACCAGGTCTTGCTCACCAGCCCCGGAACCTGCAAGAACGCCGGCGCCAGCGCGGTCGCCTGCTGGCGATAATCCGCATCTGGCAGGTCCACGAGCTTGAACGTGATGATCAGAACGTGCACAGGTGGTCTCCATGTGTGAACCCCGGCGGCCAACCCCCTGTGGGCAGCCCTGTCCAAGGGACAGCCCCATGGTGGCAGCGCGCCCCGCGGCCGCCATCTGCAAGCTGGCAGAATCGGGTGGCAGAGATTGCGCGAACGCAGGTGCTGTGCCGTGTGTCACGCAGCCATCAGGCACGCAAGGCCACAGTGACTCTTGCCCAACACCCCCACTTACCCGCCATACTGTCGCATCAGGCGCCGCATATCGCTGCGTGCGCCGAACCCGCCCCGGCAGGATGATGGCACGCCAGGAAAGGACACCCCGGTGGGACGCACCTACGACACGATTGACGCCACGATCCAGAAATGGCTGGCCAAGCAGCCGATGTTCTTCGTGGCGACCGCGCCAAACGACCCTGAGGGGCACGTCAATGTCTCGCCGAAGGGCGGCGCCGGGGTTTTCCGGGTCCTCGATGAGCAGACTATCGCCTACGTCGATCTGGTTGGCAGCGGCGCCGAGACCGTGGCCCACCTCCAGGAGAACGGGCGCATCGTCGTGATGTTCTGCGCCTTCACCGGCGCGCCGAAGGTCATGCGCTTCCACGGGACCGGGCGCTCCATCCCGGAAGATACCCCGGAGTACCGCGAACTGCTGACAGGCTTCACGCTGGACGACGCGCAGCGCCCGCTGGCGCGGGGTATCGTGGTGGTGGATGTCACGCGCATCAGCGACTCCTGCGGCTTCGGCGTGCCGCGCATGGAGATGGTGGCCGAGCGCGATCAGTTACTGCGCTGGAGCGAGAACAAGCTGGAGAAAGACGGGCCAGACTGGAAGGCCCGCTACATGGCCGCGAACAACACGGCCAGCGTCGATGGCCTGCCTGCCTACGAGGTCGACCGCGAACTGGTCGCCGTGGAGATGGCCGCGCTGTCGAGCGAGGGCAAAGCGCTTTAGGGGGAAGACGGCCTGCGGGCCTTGGGGAAGACGCGCTCACGCGCTTGGGGAATAAGGAGCGTCAGCCCTCGTCATGCCTTATTCCCCAAGCGAAGCGGCGCCCCTTACGCGCCCGCAGGCGCGGCCGTGGCGTGGACAGGCTCCAGCACCTCGTCGATGATGCCGTACTCCTTCGCTTCCTGGGCGGTCATGTAGAAATCACGGTCGGCGTCGCGCTTCACCTTCTCGAAGGTCTGGCCGCTGTGCGCCGCGATGATGGAGATGCACTTCGCGGAGAGAGTCAGCGTCTCACGCGCCGCCACCTCGATATCCGGGACGGCCCCGCTGAAACCGCCGGACCCCTGGTGAATGAGGATGCGCGCGTTCGGCAGCGCGTAGCGCTTGCCCGCCGTGCCGCCCGCCAGCAGGACCGCGCCCATGCTGGCGCTGAAGCCCATGGAATACGTCTGCACGTCTGGCTTGATCATCTGCATCGTGTCGTAGATAGCCAGACCGGAGTAAATCACGCCGCCCGGCGAGTTGATGTACAGCTTGATGTCCTGATCCGGGTCCTCGTGAGCCAGGAAAAGCATCTGGGCGATGATCGCGTTCGCCACATCATCGTTGACCGGGGTACCGAGGAAGATGATGCGGTCCTTGAGCAGGCGAGAGTAGATATCGTAGGCGCGCTCGCCCCGATTCGAACTCTCCACCACCATGGGAATGATGTTCTCGACGAGAGGGATACGCATGTAGCCGATGCTCCGCATGTGGGTAAGGACGACTGAAGCCAGGAATCACTGCCGACCCCCGAACCGGGGAGTTTACCATCCGCCCCAACCCAACTCGTCGCCAGATGCATCTGTGAACCCGTGCCGGGAGGTCGACTGTCGCCAGGGCCAGTGAATGCGTACTTGTACGGATGCGCCATGTCCGGCGCATCCGTAGGGTGGACTGGGGTCCTTGCACGGAAAGGGCCCGTGCGACACTGAAAGGTGGTCCTGCCATGGCGTGCCCCAGTCCATTCGCCGACACCCTGGCCGAGAACCTGGCCCAACTCGCGGCGGAGGAAGCTGTCCTCTGCCTCATCAATGAAGCACGCGCCGATGCCGGCGTCTCGCCGTTGACGCTCAACCCCTTGCTGCGCGCCGCCGCGCGGCAACACGCCGCAGACGCACGAACGCTCAAGTGGTGGGATGGTGGCGGCCCGCAGGTCCACATCAACCCGGTGACCGGCTCAACGCCGCAGGATCGGATACGGGCTGCCGGATACTGCGGGAACGCTGAGAGGCCAGTTTGCAGCGAGAACTGCTTCCAGGCTGGTGGACCGGAGCGGCGGCCGGGACCGAACCGCGCGCCGCGGTCGACTGGTGGCTGCAGAGCCCCGGGCACCGCGATACCCTGCTGGACGGCACGTTCAACGAGACCGGGGTTGCGGTTGTCCTGGGGGTGGCCCAGCAGGAGGAGAACGCCGACGGCGGCGCGATTTACGTGCAGACGTTCGGCTTTTGCGAGGAGCCCATCGAGTCTGGCCGTGTCTGGAGTAGGGGCAAGAATATCCAGGGCGCCCTGGGCGACGGCTCAACCACCGATCGTCACCTTCCCCTGCAGCCAGAGGGCGGCGTGGGCGTCGCGGCCCTGGCTGGCGGCGGCTCCCACTCCCTGGCGCTGACCACCGGGGGCGAGGTGTTGGCCTGGGGCCACAATGCGCTCGGGCAGCTTGGTGACGGGACTGCCACCAATCACCTGAGTCCTACGGCCATCGGGCTGGCGGATGTGCAGGCCATCGCGGCTGGCGGCTCGCACAGCCTGGCCCTCATGCGCGACAACACCCTGCTGTCATGGGGCGCCAATGCCAACGGCCAGCTTGGCGACGGCGGCAGCGTGGATCGACCCGATCCGCAGGAAATCCTGGATTCCAGCCTCAATATCACCGCCATCAGCGCCGGCTGGCAGTTCAGCCTGGCCCTGCGCGCGGATGGCCGCGTGCTTTCCTGGGGTGCAAACAACTGGGGGCAGTTGGGCAACGGCTCCACGGACAATGTTGATCGTCCTGAGTACGTCCACGGCCTTGACGACATCGTCGCCATCTCGGCTGGCTTCGAACACGCGCTGGCCCTCGCCCGTGACGGTCGGGTCTGGGCCTGGGGCTGCAATCACTCCGGTCAACTCGGTGACGACAGCGGCGCATCCCGCCAACTCACGCCGGTGCGAGTGCGGGTACCCGCGCCCTCTGGCCGCATTGTGGCCCTGGCCAGTGGCGGGTTCCACAGTCTGGCTCTCGAGCAGAATGGCCGGGTCTGGGCGTGGGGCGGCAACGGGTATGGCCAATTGGGAACCGGGACGACCCAGGATAGCCCCGTGCCCATCCGGCCACTCAACGTCTTTGACGTCAGCGCCATCGCGGCCGGCTTCGGGCACAATCTGGTCCTCAAGCAGGATGGCGCTGTCTGGGCCTGGGGGTACAACAGCTACGGTGGTCCGGTTGGTGACGGAACCACGGTGGATCGCACGGTCCCGGTCCAGGTCCAGAGGTTGCAAGGCATCTCGGCGATAGCGGCAGGCACGCACCATAGCCTGGCGTTCTGAGGCGCATGGACACTGTGCGGGATGCGCCGGGCATTCCGCACAGCGTCTACCGGGTCGTGGCATCGCGCCCGTTTTCCCACCATCAGCCTGCCTCAGGCTCAGCGGCCGCGCGAACATGCCCCGCCGCTTCATCCATCCCTTCTCCGGGATATGATCACCACTCACGCATCCGGAAACGGTTCGGCGGTCGTCGCGGCCGTCTCCCGGACTGTGCCGAGGGCGTCTCGCGTGCTGCCTGTCGAGGAAGATGGCTATGGACCCGCTCCTGTTCGATGATTGGACACGCACCTTTGCCACAGCGCGCCGGAGCCACGCGGCAGGAGCGGCGAGGAACACCCCGGCGTCGGCCCGGAAGCCAGCCAGCACGGTTGTCTCCGATGCCGCCGCCACGCCACGCTCCGTGTGCGCCAATCCCGATGTGGGCGATCTGGCAGCCCGTGCACCAGGGGAGTTGCTGGCCGCTGAAGAGCTTACAGACCTCGCCGATCCCACCTTTCCACGCGCCGCCCGTGCCTGGCGCATCCGGTATGTCTCCACCAGCATCGACAACCTGACGAAAGCGGCCTGTTGCGGGATTGTTGTCGCGCCAGCCGTACCGGAGCACATCGCGCTGTTCCACGACGGCGATCAGGTCACCGCCCGCAGCATTGCCTGGTGCCACGGCACCCTCGGCATGACCCGGCGCTGCCAGCCGTCATCGCAACCCGAGGCGGAAATCTGGGGCGCCACCCCGTACGGCATCAATGCGCTCGCCTGGGGCAGCGCCGACGCCGGTGATCTCCACACCGGCACACCCGAGCATGGCATCCTGGCCGGGTTGATCGCCGCCGGTTGGGTGGTGGTGGCCAGCGACTACCTGACCAGCCTGGGCGAGGCGGACCTCCCCGCACCGTACCTGATCGGGAAGATCGAGGCCGCCAACACCATCGACAACCTGCGCGCAGCGCATCAGTTACTGGCGCAGGTGTACCCTGGCTTCAGGCCCGAGACGTACGACGTGATCCCGTGGGGGCACTCCCAGGGCGGCCACGCCGCGCTCTGGACCGGGCAACTGCTCGATGCCTACACCGCCGCCACCGCCCGCACGGGCGAGCCGCGGCTGCACCTCTCCGGGGTAGCGGTGGCTGCCCCGGGCAGCAACTTCGTGGTCCAGCCCGGCCAGCAGCCGGACACCGCGCCCGGCTCTGGCCAACTGGACTGGCTGGCCAACGCCCGGATGACGATTACGGGGGTCGCCGGGCCGATTCCGATTGCGCCGTTCCTCTTCTCGTACCTCACCGGCACGTGGGCCCGTCTCTCGGCGGCGGGCCCGCCTGATGCCACGCAGATGCCCGCCTATCCGCATGTGGGCGACCTGGACCTGACGGCGCTCGTGATGCCGGATGCCGTGGAGACCGTCGCGAAGGTCAACGGCATCTGCTGGGCCGATGGGGAGCAGGTGGTGGAGTACACGACCCCGTATCTGACCACGCCCTTCCTGCAGCCCGCGATTGCTGATGGCCCGGTCATCAATGGCTTCCAGCACGGCAACCTCGATGCGCGGTGCGCTGGCAACCCCGATCCCGAGCAGGCCAGATGGTGCGCCTGGCTGCGCTACAACCTGCCCGGGCCACTCGGCGAGCACCCCATGCCGAAGCTGCCGCGCCGGGGCAACGCCCTGGCCCCGGTGCTGATCGCCCACGGCAGCGGCGACACGGTGATGCACTGCGTGGCGCCGGAGGGTACGGAAAATGCCGTACCCTCCGTCAGTGACTGCATGTCGGTTGCGCTCTACGAGGCCATGCGGGCCGAGTACTGCCCGGCCACTGGCGACCAGGGCATGCTCAGTCTCCGCATCTGGCGACCCGAACCAGGCGTCACCGATGGCAGCCACAGCGCCATCACGGCGCTGCCTGCTGCGGCCAGCGTGACCAGCCCGGCGTTCACCGGCTCCATGCTCCAGCAGTTCTTCGAGGCTGCCTTCGCCGGCACACTCGCGCCCGGCTGCACCGCCGAGGTCGTCAACCGGATCTGAGTACGCAGGGGTGGTCTCGCGCCCGGGACTCCGGCGAGGTCGGGGGCCGGAGCGGGCGCCTCAGGCGACCGTGAACGGCTGGATCATGCCAAACGTGAAGTGCGGGGCCAGGTCGTGGTCGGGGCTCAGCACGAAGCAGTTCGCGAAGTAATCTCCAGGCTCCAGGTCAAGCACTGCCCAGTTGGTGACGCCAGGGCTCATCAGCGTCACGCCGCCAACATCGAGGAATGGCGGGCCAGGGGGAGGCGCGGCAGCCGGAGTTCCCTGCGGCACGATGCCAAGGGCGGCCGCCGCCGTCTCGAACGTCACCCCTGGCGACAGGCGGAAGACGACCAGTTCGTGAATCTCCGGTCCAGCGTTGGTGATTCCCCAGATCTGCGGGCCGGCGGGCGCCTGACCGGGCAGACCGACGAACGGCCTTAGTTCTCAGCGTGATCGCCTGGTCCGCCGCAGCGGCCAGGCGGCTGGCGCCGGCGTCACGGTCAGCGGCGAGATCATGCCGTGGTGATAGTGCGGGCTCACCTCGGGGCTGCTGACGATACAGAAGGCCCGGTAGTCGCCGGCGCCGGGAGGTCGAGGATCGCGGTTGCCGCGCCACCGTGCGCCGGCGCGGCGTTGGGCCCGCCGTAGACCTCACCCAGCGCGAGCAACCCCACGTACTCAGGCTCTTCCAGCGCGGCGTCAATATCGCCTGCGTCACCTCATCGCCGAGCCGGAGAAAGTTCACATGGTGGGTGAAGGTTCCTTCGTTGTGGAGCGTGAAACGGGTCAGGCCACACGGAATCTCTCGGCGGGCATCGCGAACGAAAAATCCTTCGCCATAATCTCCACGAGCGGATACTCTGTGGCCTTGAGGGCTGGCGTACTCTCCTGGGCCAGGCCGCAGCCCGATTGCAACATGCGGCAAGGCGACGCCAAACGTGCCGGCGGCAGCGGCTTCATGGCTCGGCGTCGGGATAGCGGGCGCCGGGCAACACCGGGAAACGCTGGGTGATGGATGGACGACATACGAGCGTTCCTCCTTCAGGACGTGTAATCCAGATCGCGCAGAGGACACTCGCCCTGGCAGGGCGGCACACGCCGCAGGCGCGTGACTTCCTCTCTCGCCCCGGCGGCGCCCGCACGCCTCGCCCAGCCGGGGCGACCGCGCCTGCGAAAGTCACGCAGACTGATCCGTGAGGCGCAGCACCACCAGCGGCTCGTCGTCCTCAATCTCTCCGGTCGGTTCAAAGCCAAGCGAGGCGTAGAGAGCGGCGGCAACGGTGTTCGCCGGGTTGTAACTGGTGACGATCTCGTCGCAGCCCACCCGCTCCGCCATCATCGCAATCACGGCCTGCATGGCTGCCCGGCCGAACCCCTTGCCCTGGTGATCCCGGTCGATCATCAGCCGGATCACCCACCATGCCTCAGTGTCAGGATGCTGGCCGTACATCGTGAAGCCGACCAGGGTTTCGCCGGCGTAGACCGCGAGCGGCACGAAGGTCGGCTCAACGGCGGCGTTGGCGATCGAGTCGATGTTGGGGGCGACAAACGCCTCCTGGCCGGGATGCAGCCTGAGATCCTCCACCACCTCCCAGAGGTTCTTGCGGGTGAGTGGCCGCAGTTCGACGGTCATGGCGCACGCTCCTGGCTCAAGTGGAGATGGTGGTGGGCGTGGCGGTCGGGCTGCTCTCGGGGAAGCCGGGCTTGCCGACCGCCATGCGGACGCCGGTCACCGGGCGACCTTCCGGCTTTCCCGTGGCCGGGAACTGCTCGATGATGACGCCAGCGGCATCCCGGATGGTGACCGTCACCAGAGCGCCATCGTCGGTGAAGGTCTGGCCGTCCTCGCTCGCTTCCGGGTGGCCATCGACCGTGATCGTGCCGGTCAGGTGGCTCTCGGCGTCCGAGAGTACCTGCACCGCGGTGAAGTGCGCCCGGCGCTCGTTGGCCGGGTCCGGGCCCCAGACGCCAAAGTACGGCGTGTTGTAGATCACGCCTTGCGGACCGCGCTGCGTGACCGGAAATGACCCGTAGAAAATGCCATCGGCGCTGAGCCAGGCCGGGCCGGGCACCGGGGGATCTTCAGAGAGGGGCGGATTGGCAAACGCCAGCCACATGCCAGCCATCGGATGATCTGCCAGGTTCACCGCCTGCGCAGCGGCGGGCAGCACGCCCTGGCCGAGGCTGGCCACGCTGGCGCTGATCGCCCCGCCAACTGCAAGGCGGCGGGACACGCGCCGCACATCAGCATTCGTTTTCAAGGTGAACTCCTTCCGATGTCTGAATCAGGGTTGGTGGGAAGGTTCGTCAGCAGCTACGGCGTGGGCGTGGCCGCCTGGGTGGGATCGAAGCTGAAATCAGGCAGGATGACGAACGGCTCATCCAGCCAGAGATCGACCAGCCAGCGGTCATTGACCTTCTGGAAAAGCATCAGGTTGACGCCGCCCCGGCCCTCCACACCGCGCTGCATGATGGCCGCCACCCGGCCATCGGCCAGCACCTGCACGGCGTACACGCCGTAGAGGACATCGCGGTCTGCTTCCGCCACGGGGACCGGAGGCTGGGCAATGAAATCGATGTTCTCTTGCGTCAGGCCGTTGCTGCCGTTGTCCTCAAAGAAGCCGGCATCGGTGTAGACCCCGGCCAGCCGCAGGTAATCCCCTGCGTTCAGGCAGGCGAAAATCTGCACCATGGTCGCCGTCACCCCCTCGACGGTCGCAGCGTCAGCGGGCGCGCCTGCCGTGATCTGTATGGAAGGCAGGTCGGTGGCTTGCGGCGTGCCAACGACTGCCTGGTAGTCGGCGATATCACGCGGGGGCACGGTGCATAACTCGGGCGGCGGGGCGAAGGGGAGCGTGAAGGGGCCCGGAGGTGCGGGCGAGGTTTCTTCCAGCGCTGCGGCCCCTGGTCCGGCCGCGATCAGGGCGGCCAGCGTGAGTGTGGCCGCCACTGCACAGCGCACGTGGCGAAGACATGAGTGAAAGGCCGGCATGATCACTCCTTGTGCACGCAGCGCGTCAGAGGACAGGTGAAAGCGTCTGGCGTGGGCAACATCAGTTGGGCAGAGCCAGGCGGCGGCGCTCGGGTAGTCATGGCGACCCGTCCACACCTGGCGCAGCGGGTGTGCCCGGCGAGTCCAGGCTGTACTGGTAGACAATGAGCTCCTGACGGCCCACATTGCGCCATGCGCCGCCCGGCAGCTTGCCAAACATGGGCGCGACCACCTCTCCGGCGGCGTTCTGATCCAGTGCCACGAAGTGGGAGAGCCACGACCCTGGCGGTGGGGCGATCTCCGTACCGGGGGGCAGGTCGACACGCCGCAGCACGAGGCGCGCGGGCTGATCCGGATACTCCCGGATCGCCATATGCACGGCGGCCTGGTCATGCAGGGTCCAGCCAGCCGGAACGACGCTGTTCCCGCCGCCCTGGTCAGTCATCTGCCAGGCGATCACGGCGACCGGGGTGGTCGCGGTGTTTGTCCACGTCAGCGAAGCCGCGCCCTGCAGAAAGATGGCGTCGCCAGCCGTCAACAGGTGCGGCGTGCCGGCGGGTACGGGCTGCCATTCGCCTGGGTCGTCCGCCTGCCAGATCGCCAGCGAGCCATCCGATTGCACCTGAACCTGACCAGCGGCAATGAAGCGGAAGAGCAGCGGCCCCGCGCTGGCCTCGCTGCTGGTGCGTTGTGGCGGCATGGTGCGGTAATCGAACGTGACGCCATAGGCCGCAATCGGCAGGGACCCGGCCGGCAGAACGATATCGAACACGGCCTGGCCGGCGGCAGACGGGGGAGAGGTGGGCGGGGGCGCCACGAGGTCGGCTGCCGGAATGACCAGGGCGAGGTTATCCGGCCGCTGCGCCCAGGCAAGAGCCGCCACGAGCACGGCCAGCACCAGAAGCCCCGCTGTCCAGGCACGCCACCGGAACGCTGGATCGCGACTGCCTGGGGCAATCGGGCCAGGCCGCGGGTGCTGGAGGCCGGCGGGGCTCGCCGGCTGTCCGTCTGGTCCCAGCCGAAGCAGGAGTAGGGTTGGGTCGTTGGGGGCAGGCCGCCCGTTGTGGCGCGGCCCGGCTTGCCGGATAACGCGACGCCACACCCGTTCGCGCGCACCCGGCGGGGCAGGCGCTTTCCCGAGTGCGACGTAGCGCCGGGCCAGCGCCGCCAGCTCCGGATCGGAGGTGGCAGCTGGCGCAGCCCCGGTCACGAGCGCATCCAGGAAGTGGTCGAGCGCGTCCGCCGTCGTGCGCTCAGGCATGGCTGCTCTCCTCGCCCGGCAACTCCGCCAGTATCTCGCGCAATCTGGCGAACGCGCGCAGTTGCAGCATCTTGATGGCGCCGTGGCTACGGTGCATGATGCGGGCGATTTCCGGGCCTGTCAGGCCCGCCATGCGCAGTTCCACCACCTGGCGTTGATCAGCAGGCAATTGCCGCAGCGCGTCCAGCAGGCGGCGGTACTCCTCATCGGCAACCACCGCATCCTCCAACTGCATGACGGGATCGGGAAGGGACGCAGCCGCTTCCAGCGGCGCTTGCGGGCGGTTCGCCCGGTACACGTTGATGACCACGTTGTGGGCAATCGTGAAGAGCCAACTGCGCAGGCCGGGGTCGTGGTAGCGTGGCCCGGCGGCGAAGGCGCGGGTGAAGATGGTGCTGGCTGCATCCTCCGCCGTGGCGGCATCGTTGAGGCGGTTACGGCAGTACCAGTAGATCGCGTCGAAGTATTCGTCGTAGAGCTCCGCAAAGGCCACAGCGGGGCCAACTGCCTCCAGGGTAGGGGCGCCATCGTGCAGTTGGTCCCGCTGCGGCAAGGGCATTGCGCGGCTCCGATGCAGGTCCAGTATGGTGATCGCACTGCCTTCTGGAACGTATACACAGCCGCTGCCAAAGAGTCACGCGGGCGGGCGCGACTGCCGCATCAGGCGCCGTTCCGGGGGCAGGCGGAGCGGCGCACGATGCGCACGGAGCCGGGTTTTGCCTGGCACGCCCGGCCAGGGAGGCCGTAGCGTCGACACGCAGCGGTGTCACACGTAGGGCCGGGTGATGACCTCCAGACCATGTCCGGAAGGGTCGCGGAAGTACACGCCGCGCCCTCCATGTTCGTGGTTGATCTCCCCGGGAAGCTGGAAATGTGGATCGGCCCAGAACGCCATGTCGCGCTGGCGCAGCCGGTCGAGGATGCGGTCGAAGAGGTCGTCATCAACGAGGAAGGCGAGGTGCTGGAACTGTGGTTCCACCGGAGGTTCCGCGAACTGCAGCAGCACGCCTCCATCGAGCAGGATATTCGTGAAGGGTCCCCACGACGGAGCCTCGTGAGCCTCGAGGATCTCGCGGTAGAAGCGCGCCGAGGCCTCCCGGTCGCGGCTAACGATGATCAGGTGGTTGAGTGTGACAGGAATAGCTGATCTCCATGACGATGCCGTGACACACCGGCCGGAGACCGGCGTGTCGATGCCGATCCGGTCTCCGGCCGGTGGCGGATAGCCCCTAGCGGCGCACCAGCTTGTGGACCAGCTTCGGCCACGCCGGGTACTCGCCGGTGCGCTCCACTTCCTCGTTCTCGAAGTAGCGCGCCTGGCGCACCAGGTTCACCCCGATGGAACGCAGCGGCTCCGGCTCCCAGACCACCGGGTTGTGCGACGCCATCGGCAGCCGGGTCAGGGGAGAGTCGGTCTCCGTGATAAGGTCGGTCAGCACCCGCCCGCTCAGGTTGGAGGTCGCCACGCCTTCGCCGGTGTAGCCGTAGGCCAGCGCCACCCCGGTGCGCGGGTTGAAGCCCATTGTCGGCATGTGATCACGCGGGGTCCCAAAGACGCCGCCCCACGCGTGAGTAAACGATGTCAGGCGCAGATCGGGGAACCAGGTGCGCGCGGCGATGCGCGCGTGCTCGAAGATATCCTCCATGCGGTCCAGATCATCGGTGATCTTCGAGTTGTAGGGGTAGCGCGCGCGGTAGGCCCCGAAGGCGATACGGCCATCAGCGGTGTGCTGGATGTAGCCGCCGGTGGTGCCGAAGCCGCCCAGCACCTCGCGCCGCTCCCAGCCGATCTTCGCCCAAGTCTCCGGCGGAAGTGGCTCCGTCACCACCATGTGCGAAGTCATGGGGATCACGTGGCGCCGCAGCTTCCGCAGTTGCGAGAGGTACGCCTCGCCCGCGAGCACGATAGCGCGCCGCGCCCGGACATCGCCCCGGTCGGTGTGCAGCACCGGCTTGCCGCCGCCCGCATAGTCCGTCACCGCCGTCTGCTCAACGATGCGCCCGCCGTGGCGCTCCACCGCTCGCGCCAGGCCGCGTACCAGGCGCGCGGGTTGCACCGCGGCGCCGTCCCGGTTCCAGAACGAGCCCACGGCCCCGGCGATCCGGATACGGTCCGCCGTCTGGGACGCATCGAGCAGTTGCACGCGGTCCTCCAGCCCTATGGCCGCGTACTCGTCGTACATGTGCTGCAGTTTGGGCAGGTCGTAGGCGGCGCGGGCCACTTCCAGCTCGCCGCCGTGCCCGTAGTGGGCATCGATGCCCTCGGCGGCGCAGACCTCCCCGACGTTGTCCACGGAGTCCGCCATGGCCAGCGAGACCTGGCGCGCCATCTCGCGCCCGTGGCGGGTGATCAACTCGCGCGGCAGCACGGGGAAGCCGGAGAAGCACCAGCCGCCGTTGCGCCCGGAGGCCCCGAACCCGGCGATCTCCTTCTCCACCACCAGCACGTTCAACGAGGGATCGCGCCGCAGCAGGTGGTACGCCGTCCACAGCCCGGTAAACCCGGCGCCCATGATGGCGACATCGACGTCGGTCGAGCCGTCCAGCGCCGGGCGCGGCGTCAGGTCATCGCCGCAGGTTTCCAGCCAGAAGCTGTACTTCGCGTAGTTCTTCGCCATCGGGTATCCCCTGGGTGCGTGCCTACTGACGTCCGCGGGCGCAGCCGGTGCACAGGGAACTGCGCCATATCATGCGGCAACCGTAGCACGGGGTCTCCGGGGCGCTGCCGCGCTGCGACCACGGTCATCTCCAGGCCCGGTGCAGGCGTCGCCCCGCGTCGTCTACACTCCCGGCTGGCAAGCAGTGCCGACCTGGCGTTGGGAAGCGAAACAGGGAAAGCAGGAGCACCATGCGGCAGATCACCTTCCACATCTCTTCCCTGACGAGCCAGGCCGCCCACCGCAACTAACCTCACCCGAAGCCTAACGCGCGCCTCGTTCGCGGGACAGGGATGTTCATTCCCCTGACCCTCGCGAACGCGTCCATCGTTCCCGGTGGACGCCTCCCCTGGAAGGCGCCGTGGCATGTCGTCGCAGTTTCTCAATCTTGGCATTCTGGCCCATGTCGATGCGGGCAAAACCAGCCTGACCGAACGTCTCCTCTTCGAAACCGGTGTTATCCGCCAGGTTGGCAGCGTCGATGCCGGCACGACGCAAACCGATACGCTCGAACTCGAGCGGGCGCGCCGCATCACCATCCAGTCCGCCGTGGCCTCGTTTGCGCTGGGTGAATTGACCGTCAACCTCATTGACACACCTGGCCACCCGGATTTCATCGCCGAGGTGGTGCGCTCGCTGCGCGTCCTCGACGCCGTCATCCTGGTCGTCTCCGCCGTGGAGGGCGTGCAGCCGCAAACGCGGCGGCTGGCGCACGCGCTGCAGGCGGCGGCATCTTCGGTTGATCTTCACCATCAACAAGATCGACTGCGTGGGCGCGCGGACGCGGCGTCATTGGCGCACCTGGCAGGCTGCGGATGCGCGTGCTGCCCATGACCAGCGTGACGAACTGGCACACCCGCGCACGGGGTCATTCCACCGGCCCGCACGACTTCGCGGCAGACGCGCTGCCTCGACCTGCTCGCCGCCAGCAGCGACGAGGTGATTGCGGCCTACGAGCAGCAGGGTGGCGTGCTGAGCGCCGGCTATCTCTGCTCGGAGTCTGCGCCAGATCGCGCTCGGCGAGATCACGCCCGTTTACTTCGGCTCGGCCATCTCCGGCGTGGATGCCTGAGTTGTTGGCGGGGAGTCCGCGCGCCGCCCGCAGCCCCCGCTGACTCCGCCGCGCCGCTGAGCGGCGAGGTCTTCAAGATCGCGCACGCTCCTCTGGCGAAGTTGACCCACCTGCGCCTCTTTTCCGGCACCCTGATGTGCGGCAGCGCCTGCCGCTGCACCGCCGCACGGAGCGCGGCCTGCTGGAGGAGCATGAACGCGAGTCACCGGCATCGAGCGGGCAGGAACGCGTATGCGCCAGGAGCGCGTGACGGCAGGCGACATCGCCATCGTGCACGGCTCGCGCCACGCCCCGCATCGGGGACCGCGCCGGGCAGCCAGATGATACCGTTGGCGCCAGCGCTGCCCCTGCCCGCGCTGGAGAGCGTGGTGCGCCCGGTCGATTCCCGTCAGGATCACGCAACCCGCGCGGCGCTGGAGATCATGCGGAGCACGACCTGCCGATCGCCCTGGCGTCAGCGCAACGCGGGAAGGAGGTTTCGCTGCGCCTCATGGTGAGGTGCAGAAGGAGGTCATCCAGGCCACGCTCGCCCAGGAGCACACAAAGCGTGGCTGTCACCTTCGGCGAGACGACGACGGTCTGCATCGAGCGGCCCTGCGGCGTTGGGGAACAGAGCATCGAACCGACCGAGGGCCGCCCGATTGCCGCCGGGGCTGGCCTGCGTATTGCACCGGCCGAGGTGGGGAGCGGGAACCCTGGTACGAGCGCGAACTGGGCTCCTGCCGCCTCGCCTTCTACCGCGCGCTCGAGGAAATCGATCTTCGAGACGCCGAGGCAGGCTATCCGGCTGGAGGTGACGGACTGTGCGATCACCTGGTCGATTGTGGCATTTACCGCTGGCCAGCCCATTGCCGCAGATTTCCGCAAGCTGACGCCGCTGGTGCTGATGCAGGCCCTGCGACAGGCCGGAAATCCACCGTCCACGAGCCACCTCGAGGCCCTCGACCTCGACCTCCCGGAGGCTGCCTGCCCCGCCATCACCCGCATCCCGAGTCGCCACGTGCGGGCCACGATCCAGGAGACCATCGTGGTGGGGCGACGAGGCGCGCATCGCCTGCACTATCCCCACCGCCGAACTCCGCGCCGTGGAGCAGCAAGATTCCAGGGCCACACGGGGCGAGGGCACATGGGTGTCCACCCTGCGGGGTACACCGTGGTCGCCCGCAACCTAACGCATTCGCCCGCGCACCGGGCCGAACCCGTTCAACCGCGAGATGGCCTGGCGGAGATGACCAGGAGGTAGGCGGGCGAGGGGACAACGATCCGTTGGGGCATGGTGGCCGGGCCGCACGCAGGTTGAGGACGTGGGCCTCGCCGACCGGCCCTCAGCCCTCGCGCAGTAGCGCCTCGACCTCAGCCTGCAGGACCGCAAAGCTCTCTGCACCGCCGGCCATGAACAGTGGGGTAGCCGCTTCCGTCGTAGCCAAGGACTGAGTTGGCTGCGGAATGCCACAACCGGGCCATAGCGCTGATACGCACGGGAAACCTCTGGTGCGTGGCGGCGCAGGCGGTTGACGGTTTCCCTAATCGTCACAAAATTGCGTTCGACCGCCTGGCGGGTGCGCCGGTCACGCATGAACGCGTCACAGGCGACTCCGGCGGTGTCCTCCGCGATGTATTCCGCCGCTTCGATGATGTCTTCGAGCACGCCAAGGATATCAGGCGGCATACAGTAACCTTCGGCTTTCGCGAATGGCCTCAATGAAGCGCGGCTTGCGGATCGCCGCGATCACACGTAGATCGACTGGACGACCAGGCATCTCCGCCAATCGTTCCTTCAGGTCAAAGTGATGCGGCATCCATAGTCCCAGATCATGGCCCGGCGGGTACTCGACCAGGAAGTCAATATCACTCGTCTCAGGGTCGAAGGAGAAATCAGCGCCGAGCCGGAAGACCTCAAGCCGCAGCACACCGTACTCGCGGCAGAGCGCGCGAATCTCCTCCAGGTGTTCCGCCACCACCTCTTCTGGCAGCGGCCCCGGCTCGGCTGGGAGCAGGTTGGGCGGGCCTGGGCCATTCCGCCTCTCCGGCAAGGACGTGCTGGCAGGGGAACGTAGCATCCAGCGCGGGAATACCTGTCCTCTGGAACGGACAGCTACCTTCTCCCGTACGGGTCCAGCGCGTCGCGCAGGCCGTCGCCGATGAAGTTGATGCTCATGACGGTCAGGAAGATCATCATGCCTGGCGCGATGGCGAAGATGGGGAGCTGCTGCATCTGCGGCTGCGCGTCCTTGAGCAGGTTGCCCCAGGTGGCCGTGGGCGGCTGCACGCCGTAGCCCAGGTAGCTGAGGCCCGACTCGGTGATGATGGAGGCCGCCACCAGCAGGCTGGCCTGAACCACGATCGGCCCCACCGCGCCCGGCAGCACGTGGCGCAGCATGATGCGGGTGTTGTTGCCGCCGGCGGCCCGCGCCGCCTCCACGAACTCCTTCTCCTTCAGGCTAAGGAAGGTCGCCCGCACCAGGCGCGCCAACCCCATCCAGGAGAGGATGCCGATCACCAGCGCAATCGGCAAAATACTCCCCTGCAGCACGCGCAACTCCGTGGTGCGGATGAGCGTGCCGAGCACGATCAGCACGAAGAGCTGCGGGAAACAGAGGAAGGCGTCGGTGAGGCGCATCATGGCGGCGTCCATGGGGCCGCCAAAGTAGCCAGCCAGGGCGCCAATCGCCGTGCCGATGAGCAACGCGATGACGGTGGCTGCCAGGCCGATGGTGAGCGAAATACGCCCGCCGTAGAGCGTGCGCGCGAAGACATCGCGCCCGGCCTCGTCGGTGCCCAGGATGTGCGCGGCGCTCGGCCCCTGCTTGCGCTCGGAAACCGAGAGGGCGTCGGGATCCATGGTGATGTACGGCGCCAGGATGGCCGAGAGGATGAGGATGATCAGGATGATCAGCCCCGCCACGGCCGGCTTGTGCCGCCAGAAGCGGCGCGCCACCAGGCCCAGCATGGATTCATGCCGGCGCGTGTTCGTGCTGCCCAGCGCGCCGGGGTACTCCGGGTCCGGCACGTTCTGGGCGAGCGCGCCTTCGGAGGTGGCGGTTACGGCGCTCATTTGAGGCGAATCCGGGGATCGAGCACGGCGTAGAGCACGTCGGCCAGGATGTTGGCCAGGATAATCAGCGTCGAGGTGATCATGATGATCGCCATCAGGATGCCATAGTCGCGCCGCTCGGCGGCGGCGTAGAAGAGGCGGCCCATCCCCGGCCAGGCAAAAATCACCTCAGTGAACAGGGCCCCGGTGAACAGGAAGGGCACATCGAGCGCCATGAGCGTCACCAGCGGGATGGCCGCGTTGCGGAAGCCGTGGCGCAGGATCACCAACTGCTCGGAAAGCCCCTTGGCCCGCGCGGTCCGCACGTAGTCCTGGTGAATGGTCTCCAGCATGGAGGCGCGCAGGAAACGCGAGTACCAGGCCACCCACCCGGCCGCCAGCATCGTCACCGGCAGCACCAGGTGCCAGATGCGGTCCGTGAGGGAGAAGGGCGCCCCCATGGTTGCCACCCCACCCGCCGGGAAGAGCGGTTCGCCCGTCCAGGGGTTCTCCAGCTTCATGTAGAAGACCAGGAGCAGGATGAGGCCGAACCAGAAGATAGGGATCGATTGCCCGACGAAGGTGAACGTGGTCACCAGGTGATCGAACCACGAGTATTGCTTGACCGCCGACAGGATGCCGACCGGGATGGCGACAATTAGCGTCACCCCCCAGGCTACGAACATCAGGGTCAAGGTGTTCGGCAGGCGGTCCAGGATCTCATCCGCCACCGGGCGCCTGGAGGTGACGGCGGTGCCCAGGTCGCCCTGCAGCACGCGGCCCAGCCACTTGCCGTACTGGACCGGGACAGGGTCGTTCAGCCCCAGCCGCTCTTCCAGCGCGGCCAGGTCGGCTGCGTTCATGTTGCCGCGCCGCATGTAGGCCCCGGTCGGGCCGCCGGGCGCGGCCTGCAGCATGAGGAAGACCGCCAGGCTCACAAAGAGCAGCAGCGGAATGGCCCCCAGCAGGCGGCGAACAAGAAACGCACCCACAAATCAACCCCGGAGATTCAGGCGCAGCGAGCGGCAGGCGTTGCCGCTCGCTGCGAAGAGCCTGTGCCTACTGCTCAACCCACCAGTTTTCCGCGTCCCAGGTGCCGTACTCCCAGGTGCTGACGGTGTAGCCGTGCAGGCGGTTGGAGTACACGCTGCCTTCGCTGAACTGGAGGAGCGGGAAGGTCGCGATATCCTCACGCAGCGCATCGGCGATCTTGCAGAAGTTCTCGCGGCGAACCTCCACATCTGGCGAGGAGTTGCCGGCCTTGATCCACTCGCCGACATCCTCACGCACCCAGCGCATAAAGTTGCGGCCGCCGGGGTTATCGGCGCTCGGCACGCCGGCCGGATCGAAGTCCTGCACGATGTCCTTGCCCGGCTCGGCGAACCAGCCCGCGTCGAAGACGAGCAGATCGTAGTCGCCCAGCAGGCGCGGTGAGCCATCATCCCAGGTGCCGAAGATGACGGCGAACTCCTGGTTCTCCAGCTTGGTGTCGATGCCGACGGCCTTCAGGTCTTCCTGCACGGCCAGTTCGATCAGCTCCAGCGTCGAGTAGCCGGTGTAGCCGTTCATGTTCAGGCTGAGCGGCGTGCCGTCTTCCACGCCTTCCACGCCATGCGCCTCGCGGCTGCCGTCGCCGTCCTCGTCCTTCCAGCCAACTTCTTCCAGCAGGGCCCTGGCGGCTTCGGGATCGTAGGTAAACGGCTCCACCTGGCACTGAAGCCAACCGACATCAAACGGGGAGTCGATATCGAAGACGCGCCCTTCCAGCAGGTCCTTGTTGATGCGCTCGCGGTTGACAGCCTTGGTGATAGCCTGGCGCACGCGCAGATCGCCCAGGATCGGGTGCGGCGCATCGGCGCCGGGGTCGCCGTCGAACGGCTTGCTGAGGTTGAACCACATCTGGACGATCCAGATGCCCGGGGCAATGCGCCCCATGCCCGCGCCAGCATCCTCGATCTGCTGTTCCGCCTCGTCACCCGCCCAGAGCATGACGTCGCCGTCGCCCTGGATCATGCGGGCGGTGCGGGCCTCTTCGGCCGGCACGATCAGGAAGTTGATGCCATCGAGGTATGGCTTGCCTTCCTCACGGTAGTTTTCGTTGCGCACCGTGGCCAGGTACTCGCCCGGCGCCCACTCGCTCAGCACGAAGGGCCCGGTGCCGATGGGCGCGCGGTTGAACTCCCAGTTCGCCATGTCCGTCACGTCGCCGGTGGCGTGCTTCGGCAGGAGGTAGGGGAACTGGTCCAGGTAGCCGGCGTTGAAGTCGGAGTAGGTGACCACCGCCGTCTCCGGGTCCGGGGTCTGGACGTCGGTGATCAGCTCGTAGTCGGTGGCGAAGGCGGAGCCGTTCGCCGTGTCCTTCGCGGCCTCCCAGGTGAACTTGATGTCCTCGGAGGTGACTGGCTGGCCGTCGCTCCAGAGCAGGCCCGGCTTCAAATGCCAGGTGACGGTCTTCAGATCCTCGGACACGCCGCCGTTCTCCAGCGTCGGCAGTTCCGCCGCCAGCATCGGCTGGAAGTTGCCATCGGGGTCGTTGTAGGCGAGCCCCTCCAGGATCGCGGTCACCACCTGCTGCGCGATGGTGGTGTTGCCCACCAGCGGATTCAGCGTGTCCGGCTCTTCGTACAGCAGGTAGTTGGCGGTACCGCCCGGCACGGCCGGACCCTGGGTATCCGAGTAGTACGGGGCTTCAGCCGCCGGGGTGGACTCCTGCGCCACTGCGGCCAGCGGGGCCAGGGTCAACGGCGCCAGCAGCGCCGCCACGGCGCCGGTGCGCCAGAGTCGTGATAATCGGGACCGTATTCGCATCTGCGCCTCCCTTGCGTTTCCGGAAACACGGCGCCTGCGCCGCGACGCCACGTGAGCCTGTCCCACCCGGCCGGAGTCTCGAACGCCTTGCCTTGCTGCGTGTTGCGCGACTGCCACACACCTGCTTGAGATGCGCACTGTCAGCCCGTTCCACGACCACGCCGTTGATGAAGCGCCAGCATAGCAGCACGCACATGGCCACGGATACCCCGGCGATGGCCGCGCCGGGCAGAAGGCATCCCGAACGCCGTTGCCGGTCACGCTTCGCTGCGGGCCCTCGAGGCGGCTGGTCCGCTCCGCCCCGGCGTTTTGCCCACCCGCCGCGTGTGGCGCGCAGCGGGAAGGGAACCAACAGGCGCAGACCGGCAAGAGCGCGCTTCTTCGCCTGCGGGCTCAGGGCGCCGGCCGAGGAGGAATGCCGCTTCCTGTCGTCTCGACCGGGGGATGAGCTGCCCAGGACGGTAGGCGAGGGCGACCCCGCCCCGGGCGTCGTGGCTGAGGAGCGATACGATGCGGCACGCCTCGGCGTCGAGACGTGCGCGGCCCGTCGTGTCTCCGGTTGGCGGGGCACTATGCGCCTCTGACACACTCCGGTTGCCCTGCGGGCGTGGAGGCGGGTCGCCGCATGGGAGCGCAGGCCGCCCCGGGCTCGCCACGAGGAGACAGCGTGGACCTGTTCTTGTTGATCGCGCACATTGGCGCGGCCATCGTCTTCATTGGTCCCGCCACATTCGCCAGTAGCGCCTTCGCGCGCCTCGCTGCGCCCGGCACGCGAGAGACGGCCGAACTGTTGCATTCGGTCACCCGCGCCTACGGCACGGCCACGCTGATGGTGCCCGCCGTGGGCTTTGCCCTGGCCGCCCAGCGGTCGCTTTTCAGCCAGGGCTGGCTGATAGCCGCCGCCGGCCTCTTCATGGCGGCGCTGGCGCTCCTGTTCGGCATCGTGGTTCCGGCCCAGAAGCGCGCGCTCGATGTTCTCCAAACCGGGGCAGAGATTCCTGCCCCGCTGAAGATGCGCCTGCGCCTTGGCGCGGGCTTCTTCGCGCTCTGCTGGCTGATCGTGCTGGCGCTGATGGTGACGAAACCGTTCTGACCTCGCTCCCTTCCCTTGCCCTGTGCGCAGGCTGGCAGGGGAGGTATGGGCGATTTCGCGTGGTTGTGACCTTGAAGAACCCTCACCCCAACCCCTCTCCCGCGCACCGAGAGACGGGCTCTCGACCCGGATGGGGAGCCAGATTCGGCGTGGTGACGCCAGCGGTCGCAACCGGGTTGCCGGTCGGCTCCCTCGCCCTGCGCACCGGGAGAGGGGTTGGGGGTCGAGGGTTGCTGGCGGACAGCGCGGCTCATTGCGCCATTCCTCCCCCTGCCAGTTGTGCGCGGGACGAAGGATGGGAAGGCGTCAGCACGGCGGCCCGGCCCGCCTCAGGCGCCAGCGCCCGTGTGCCGGGCCAGGAACTCGCGCACCACCGCGACATACGGCCCGAACTGCTCGCGCCGGATGTTGTGCCCCGCGCCCGCGATGTAGGCAACCTCAGTCTGCGGCGCCAGGGCGCGCAGGGCGTCCGCCCGGTCTTGCGTGATGATGCCGCCGCGATCCGCGTCCGCCATCATCAGCAGGACCGGGCACGTGATGGCGCCCAGCGTGGCAGGCCAATCAACGTTGGCGCGGTTGTTCGGCTCGAACACGACCAGCACATTCGGGCTGAAGTCGATCTTGGAGTCCGCCCAGGGCTGCATCTCCGCGTCGGACCAGCCCCGGTGCCCCTCTTGCCCGGCAGCGACGATCTCATCCCGCGTCATGTGCTTGTAACTGAGGGCGCGGGCCTTCATCCCCTCCACCAGGTCACGGGCTTCGGGGGTGTCGTACCACTCGGTCCACCACGCCGGGGGGTCTTCCAGCAGGATGGAGCCGACCAGGTCCGGGTGTTTGCCGGCCAGCACCAGCGCCGTGCCCGCGCCCATCGAGTGGCCCAGCACGGCTGGCTGCTCCAGGCCGAGAGCCGTGATCAGCGCCGCCAGGTCTTCGGCCTGCACGTCCGGCCCGTAGCTGCCCACGGGGCCATCCGACTTCCCGTGGCCGCGCGCATCGACCATGATCAGGTCGTAGTCCTGTTCCAACTCCCGCGCCAGCGGCGACCAGCACAGCCCATTGTCCGTCACCCCGTGCGCCAGCACCACGACCGGCCCGCTGCCGCCGGTCCGTGTGTAGTGGATCGTGACGCCATTGGCGTCCACCGAGCCGGATTGCCACTCAGCCATGGTTGCTCCCCTGCGTCTGCATCGTCCCGCGCCAGCGGCTGGGCGGGGTATCTGCACGGACCTTAGCACCTTCCCGGCAGCATCGCGTGTGCAGCAGAAACGGCGTGCATTTTGCACCTGCAAATCCGGCACGGAACCGGCCAGAATCGCCCTGATCACACTCCGGCAAACATTGCTTTCCTGAACCTATTGACAGACAGGCACCGGGGATATAGAGTGTACGTACTGAAGCAAACAGGGTCCGCGCAAGCGGATCGGCAGTCAGAGCAATCTGAACGCCTGGCTCGGTTCTGGCCTTCTCAACAGTGGGCCTGAGCAGACCCGGACGCCGATTCTACGCCCATGGTGACACGGGCAGCGGAGCAGGCGTTGCCACTGGCAGCAATGCCAGATGGTTTGGGCCATCGGAAACCGGCGGCTTGCCGCACGGGGTCGAGGAGCCCGTAGAGCGCGTCGCAGAGCAATCTGCGGGGTAGCCAACCGGGGCGGTGGAGCAATCCTCCGTACGCACTGTGCGCTTCATCGTAAGGCGCCGATGGCTGCGCAAGCGGCTGTCGGCGTTTTGCGTTGGGCGTGTGTTGGGAGTGGCGTTCCTGAGAGCGCTTCGGGGGCGCCGCCCTGGGGCTTGAGGGGACCAATCGTCAGTAGTTCACCGGAGGTCCGGGACTCGCTGGATGCAGCGGCATCTCCTTATTTCTCGATTGTCTCGAACCGTGTCCTGATCTTCGCTTCTGCAACTACTCGGCCGTCATTCAGAACCTCGGGAAATCGATCACAGAGCGCGATTGTGTGCTGCATGCCTGGGCTGATCCAACCAATTGTCTGCAACAGCTTTTGATGCTCACGTCTCAGATCAGCGCGGTTCCAGATTGGTTCGTGGTGAAACACGCGGTTTCTCAACCAGAGAATACGATTGATGTGGCCAGACAACGCGTTGCGTGAACGAAATCGCCTGGGAGCATGTGGGAATGCGGCAAGAAGGAGAGGAGAGGCGTGGCTGTGGCTATCGTGCCAGGCTAGCCGGCTCGCGGGGGCTGGCGGCGCCGGATACTCGAAGGGGCGATTGAAAAGCGATGCCCAAAACCCCATGGTCAGCGCTGCGACAATGTCATCAGCGGAATGGCCATTGCGATTGCTGGTGAGTTTACGGCGGGCCTTCCGCAACATGTGATGTTGGGCGGGAAGTAGGACATCGGCCTGGTCGAACCAGAACGGACTGCCATAGTGAGCCGACGCCGCAGCATGAATCGTATTTCGGAGAGAGACCTCGCAGCCGTGCAGGGCAGGATACATCGCCTGGCAGAGGTCCACATTCCAGAGGTAATTGACAACCATATCCAGGTCATCGCCTCCTGCGGGACGAAACCCGGCCAACCGGGTCCGGGAAATGGGCAACTCCAGGCTGGCGACATAGGTGTCCATTCTCTGTATATCTCACCTTGTCAGGATTCGCGGTCTGTGGCAGAATGATATGGCAATTCCCCAGTGATCTTCCCCCGGCCTTCTGGGCGGTGCAGGTCCTGGGGTTTCTTTATTCCTCTGCACTATCGCCAAACGTGGGGACATACCCTTGGCTATACAGCAGTGTGCAAGGAAGTTGGGCCGCCGGGAATCCCCTCGTGTCTCGAGCGGAGTCGAGAGACCTCTTTCTGCCGGCACTCGCGACGAGGTCTCTCGACTCCGCTCGAGACACGGGCTTGTTGCCTCGCAGGTCAGGTCTTTTGCAATACGCTGTAAGCGTCTCGCGTCACTGCGCTTGCGGCCATTCGTCTCTCAGGACCCATTGTCCCTGCCGCTGGCGAGCTCCCGCCCGCGGCCACCTGCTGACGGATACTGCTGGCTGCTGAACCGCGCACAGTTGAGGGACACTCTGCATGAAAATCGGTCTCGTTCTCCCCCCTGGAGCCATCGGTGCCCCGGGCCACGTCCTCTCGTACCGCGAACTGCGCGACTTCGCGCTGCAGGCGGAGGAGCTGGGGCTTGACTCCGTCTGGGTCTACGACCATATGGTCTTCGAGTTTCCGGAGCGGCAACCGGAGGCGGTGCTGGAGGGGTGGACCGTCCTCACCGGCCTGGCGGAGGCCACGCGGCGCGTGGAGCTGGGCACGTTCGTGATCTGCACCGCGTTCCGCAACCCGGCCCTGCTGGCCAAGATGGCCGTTACGCTCGATGAGTTGAGCAACCAGCGCCTCATCCTGGGGTTGGGCGCGGGCTGGCACGAGCCGGAGTTCATCCGCTTCGGCATGCCCTTCGACCACCTGGTGAGCCGCTTCGAGGAGGCGATCCAGATCATTGCGCCGCTCGTGCGCGAGGGGCGCGTCGATTTCCAGGGCACGTACTACCAGGCCAACGCCTGCGAGATGCTGCCGCCGCCGACGCGCCGCATCCCCCTGATGATCGCCGCCCACCAGCCGCGCATGATGCGCCTCACCGCGCAGTACGCGGATAGCTGGAACACGAACATGCTGCCGCACGCCCAGGCCATGCTGGCGGAGCGCGATGCCGTCCTGGCCGCCGCCGAAAGCATCGGGCGCGACCCATCGACGCTGGAGATTACGGCGGGCGTGAACATCGGCTTCCCGGACCTGCCAGAGACCGCGAACCTGCCCGGCGGCAAGCTCCCGGACGGCCTGACCGGCACCACCGAGGAGATTGCGGCCGGCCTGCGCGCTTTCGCCGCTGAGGGCGTCAGCCATGTGCAGGCCTGGCTGTATCCCCTCACCCCGGAGGCGGTGCGCCGGTTCGCCGAGGCGGTGCGGTTGGTGCGGATCTGAACCAACGGCCCCCGCGCGTAACACCTCCATGCTCAGGACATCCGACTGAAACCCCAATTGAGTAGAAACGCAGGCCTCAAATACGGTGGCTTGCGAGTCAGGGTGGATCAGTCTCGAGCCTGAGCCTAACTGCTATGCAGGAGGTGTTCCACCAGATCCGTGGGGTCAGCCGCGGAGGTATTCCACGCCGCAATGCTTGGGTGTGTCGCAATCACCACTCCAGTTCCGCTCGGGTTTCGGTAGGACCGGCTCTTCCAACCGCGAGCATTCTTCTCGACAAACGTCTCCACGAGCTCATGTGCGCCGAACTTTCGCCGGACATACTCCCCGGAAGTCTGCCCAAAGCAGAGGACAACGTTAATGTCCAACTGGCTAATGACGCGCTCGTGGAATGCCCAGCATACGTCCGCGAGTTCGCGTTCATGGCCTTTCAGGTCAATTTGTCGCGCGCTGCGAGCGAAAATGAGGTTGCTCGAGGGCACACGCCCAGGATCGAGACCAAGCCTGCGCAATGCGTGGAGGACTCGCGGCTGCATGCCCCAGGTTCCGGGAGGTGCTCCCTGCCAGGACTCGTCGCGGTACGCGGACCAGTTGGCTGGCTCGTCGTGGAGGACGCGGTTCGAATGCCACGAGAGCGTTTCGCCCGCCTGCTTCGACGGAGAGCCCCCCGGATTCAGCCCGAGCAGGTAGAGTCGAGAAGGGTTGCTGAATGCGTCTCGGCCGGAATAGAACACCGTGCCAGATTTGTTCAGCAGATGGGTTGGGACGGAACGGAAAAGTTCATCGATCATTGGGTGACTGCTTTCTACCGAACGCTAGGGCTCGGCTGCAACGACGTTTACCTTTTCGGAAGCAGTGGGCCTGCAAGTGGCTCTCGAGTCATGAGATTCCTTATAGATGGCGGTGTGCGAAAGAGTGCGGGCCTCTTGGGCGGGCCGCTCCATCGTCGTGTCTCGAGCGAGTCGAGGAGACCTCGTTCGCTGGCTCTCGCGACGAGGTCTCTCGACTTCGCTCGAGACACATGGAATTTCATGGCGGGTCAGGTCTTTTGCAACCCGCTGTAGAGCGCCCGTCAATAGGCAAACGTCCTCAACGTGCGGCCGTTGAGGCAGAGGCCCAAAAAGGCGCAGATTGGCCAAATCTGGCGACCCACTGGTCATTGGGTGGAAGAGTTGCACAGCCTATTGCCGGTCGCTCTAACGCCCCCAACTCCTCCATCCGCGAGAGTTGGCAGACTTAATCCATCCGCTCGCAACTACCCCTTCACCGCGCCCAGCGTGAACCCCGCAATAAACCGGTCCAGGAAGACGTTGTAGATGAGCGCGACGGGGATGGCGACGAGGGCGGCGGCGGCCATCAGGGATTGCCAGAAGAAGACATCGCCCCGGATCAACTCGGTGGTGACGCCGATGGAGATCGTCTTCTGCAACCGATATGACGTCACGAAGGCCAGCGCGTAGACGAACTCGTGCATGGTCAGCGCGAAGCTGAACACGATCACCGTCAATAACCCGGGGATAGAGACAGGCAGGACGGTGTAGATCGCTTGAGGCGGCTGTAGCCGTCGATCATCGCCTGCTCTTCGATATCGCGCGGAATCGACTTGAAGAACCCCATCAGCAGCCGGGTGCAGAGGGGATGGTGAAGCCGGGGTAGACCAGCACCATCGCCCACCAGGTGTTGCGCAGACCCAGGTCGGCCACCACCCACGAAAGGGGATGAAGAGCAGGGTGGGCGGCACCAGGTAGACGAGGAAGATGACCATGCCCAGCCCCTCGCCCCAGCGCCCGGCCAGCCGCGTCAGGCTGTAGGCGGCAGGCACCGCGCCGATGAGGGTGATGATTACCACCAGGATGGAACAATCAGCGTGTTGCGGACGAAGGTGAGGTACTGCGTGTTGTCGAAAAGGTAGGTGATGTTGTCCAGCGTCGGCGGGGCGTTGAAGAAAAACGGAATGTTGTTCGGGTTGTAGAGATCGGTGTTCTGCTTGAAGACGGTCAGGATCATCCAGGCGAAGGGCAGCGCCGCGAAGAGCGCGAAAAAGAGCGCCGTCGCGTAGAGTACGCCCCGCCCGGCTACGTACTGCCAGCGAGTCATCCTGATGTCTCCGCGCGCCGCGCCAGGCGCAGCATCAGGGCGGCCACGCCCACCAGCACCGGGAAGAGGAAGAGCGCGATGGCCGCGCCCTGCGCCAGGTTGCCGCCATCCACGCCCTTGTAGAAGGCCCAGCTTGCCAGCACCTGCGTCGAGTCGGTGGGGCCGCCCCGCGTCAGAATGTAGACCACGGTCATGTCAGTAAAGGTGAAGACGATGCCGTAGAGCACCGCCACCGCCATGATCGGCAGCAGCAGCGGGATGCGGATGAAGAAGAGCTGGCGAAAGAACCCCGCGCCATCCACGTTCGCCGCGTCGGTCAGGTCCTGCGGGATGGAGGTCAACCCCGCCAGCAGAATCACCGTCGCCAGCGGCAGCGTGCGCCAGATATGCACCAGCAGCACGGAGAACTGGGCGCGCTCCGGATAGGCCAGCCAGAGCGCATTCGTGCCGAACCAGTCTGGCCCGAGCGGGCTGCCCACCCCGAGCAGGCCCACCTGGCGCAAAATGAAGTCGATCGGGCTGTAGACATTGTCCAGCGTCCAGAGCCAGCCCAGCACCCCAAGCGCAATGGGGGTGGTCCAGGGCAGGAGGACGAGGAAGCGCACGAGGCGCTTGCCGTGGAAGTCCGAGGTCAAAACAATGGCGAGGATATTCGCCAGCACCAGCACGACGATTTGCGAGACGATGGTGAAGAGGAACGTGTTGCGCAGCGCCGTGCGAAACGTGGTGTTCGCCAGCGCGTCCCGGAAGTTCTGCAGCCCCACGAAGTCGATGCTCTGGTCGCCGACGGTGACATCGCTGAGGCTGTAGAGGACGGCCAGCACCAGCGGCACGCCCACCAGCGCCAGGATGTAAATCACCGCTGGCAGCAGCATCACCCGCGCCAGGAACGACTCGTTGTCCAGCCAGTAGCGGCCAGCGGGCTCCGGCTCGGGCGAGGCCGGGGTCACGCCGGGAGCCAGGGTCCCGGCGCCTGTGCTGGTCGCGGCGCTCACGCCAGAACCCCGGCCGGTATGCGCAGCCCGGTCGCCGCGTCAAAGCGCTTCAGGTCCTGCCGCGGGACGGCGAAATCCTGGGTGGCGCCCACCGCCACCGGCAGCCCGACGGTGGCCGGGAAGCGGGCGACGGCTTTGGCCTCCCCGATCTCGCCGTAGAGCAGCCGCTCTGCGCCGAGGTACTCCACGCGGTGGACGTGGAAGGGGAAGCGCGTCAGGTGATCGTGAATCCGGCCATCCGTGGGGTACGGGATGAAGTGCTCCGGCCGGAAGCCAAGCAGTTCCCGGCCATCGTCTGATGGCACGAGGTTCATCGGCGGGGAGCCGAGGAAGGTGGCGACGAAGGTATCCGCCGGGTCGTCGTAGATCTCGGCGGGGGTGCCCAGTTGCCGCAGGCGGCCCTGGTCGAGGACGGCGATACGGTCGCCCATGCCCATTGCCTCGACCTGGTCGTGCGTGACATAAATGGTGGTGGTGCCGACCCGGCGCTGAAACCCCTGCAGCTCATCGCGCGCCGAGGCGCGCCGCTGCGCGTCGAGGTTGGAGAGCGGCTCATCCAGCAGGAAAACGGCGGGCTCGCGCACCAGGGCGCGCGCCAGCGCCACGCGTTGCCGCTGCCCGCCGGAAAGCTGGCGTGGCTTGCGCTCCAGCAGGGTGTCGATGCCCAGGATGCCCGCCGCCCAGGCGATACGCTGCTCTTGCTCCGCCTTCGGCATTTTCGCGGCCTGGAGCGGGAAGGCAATGTTGTTGCGCACGCTCAGGTGCGGGTAGAGCGCGTAGCTCTGGAAGACCATGGCGATTTGCCGGGCGCGGGGCGGCAGATCGGTGACATCCCGGCCGCCAATGAGGATGCGGCCGTCGGTCGGCCGCTCCAGGCCGCCGATCATGCGGAGCAGGGTGGTTTTGCCGCAGCCCGAAGGCCCCAGCAACACCAGAAACTCCCCGTCGGTTGAGGCGAGGCTGATGCCATCGACCGCCGCCACACTCTCGAAGCGTTTGGCGAGGTCGCGCACCTCCACAACAGCCATGCAGCGTATTCCCCGCCATCTTACGGCGCGGCCCTGAAACGGTGTCGTCTCGAGCTTGTCGAGAGACCTCGTCCGGCACAACTTCGACGCGAACGACGAGATCCTTCGACAAGCTCAGGATGACACTCTTCAGGTTGACGCACCTCCGGAACTGCGCAACTACGCGCCGCCGCCCATGAGCCCTTCAGCGCGCCAGTGCTCGAAGATGGCGTTGATTTCCGTCTCGGCCTCCGCCACCGATTCCTCCGGCGTCTGCTGCCCCTGAGCGGCGCGCGCCATCATGTTCGGCAGGATCGGCAGGGCAAAGATTTCGCCCATGGCCGCGTTGGCCGGGCCCGGGTGCCCGAGGTTCGTGGTCCAGTCGTTCGCCGTCTTCAGGACGTTCAACTTGTCCGCCGGCTCGGAGCCATACGGATCGTCGTCCAGCCAGCTTCCCAGGTCAGGCACGGTCTCGGGCCAGGCCGGGAAGTTGTACAACTCGCTCTGATCCGAGGCCTGCGCGTAGTTATTGACCAGGTGCAGCAGGAATTCCTTGGCCGTATCCGGGTTCCTGGCGTAGTTCGGGATCATGGAGATGAACACCGCGTGGCCGTGGGCCAGGGCCGCCTCCTCGCCGGCAGGCCCCACCAGCGGCGTGCGGAAGAAGACATCTGCGGCCACCTCCGGCTGGTCCTTCTGCGCGGTGCGGTAGGCGGAAATGGAGTTCAGGATGTAGGAGGCGCGACCCGCCACCAGGAGTTGGTTGTTGCTGGCGGCGTTCCAGCCGAACACCTCCGGCGTCATGGTCTGCTTGAAGAGATCGGCCATGTAGGTGACCGCCGCCACCGTTTCCGGCGAGTTGATGGTCACGTTCTCGCTGGCGTCCTGCACGGCGGCGCCATAGGCCCAGAGCAGGGTTTGCGCGGCCATGCGGGAGTCGATCTCGTTCGACATCCCCAGGCCCATCTGCACGCCCTGCTCGCTCTTGATGCGCGCCCCACCCGACAGCAGGTCGTCCCAGGAGCCGGGGCCGTCCGCCAGTTCGACGCCCTCCCAGAGGGAGCGGCGGTAGTTGCCGGGGTCCGGGGCGAAGCCGTGGCAGAAGCCGTAGTACACGTTCGTGGTCGGGTTGTAGGAGTTGCGCTTGGCCATCGGCAACTGCTCGCCGTGGCGGGCGGAAGCTTCTTCCACCAGATCGGTGAGGTCGAGCACGCTCTTTTCGTACTGCGCCAGCGAGGCGATGTGCTCGACGATATCGTGCCCCTGGCCGGCCGCGATCTCGGCGGCGATGGCGGCAGGAATATCGGCGGTGTTGATGTGGTCCACCTGGGTGGTCACGCCGTTTGCCTCGCCCCACTCGGCCACAAACTTGTCGAACCACTCATCATGGCGAGGCACGAAGTGGCTCCACAGCAACAGGCTCAGGCTGGTGCCGGAGATATCGCGCGTGGTCGGCGTCTGCCGCAGTGTGGCGGCGCCCGCGCCGGTGCGGAAGAAGGGTGTTGCGGCAGCCAGGGTCAGGCTGGCGGCGGCGCCCGCGCCCTGCAGCAGGCGGCGGCGGCTCAGCCCGCGGGAATCCGCAGGGCGACGACCAGGAAGGTGCAGCATGGGTCGGCTCCTTTGCTGTGAACATACGTCTGCGTATGGTCGGGCCACTCCGCCCGGGAGCAAGGATCGAAACATCTTTCGTGATCGCTGTCAAGCGCGTTCGCGGCACACCGGGTTGCGGCGGCGACGCCGCCTGGGGCGGGTTACCACGTGCGGCCCCGGTTGCGCGCCTGGGCCAGCCGTTCGGCGGAGTTATCCGGCGGCTCGGCCGTGACCTGCAGCAGGTCCACCCATTTCACGCTCGTGTAGTAGCGCGTCTCGGGGATGACCAGCCGCCAGGGGCCGCCCCGCTCCACCGGGAGGTCCTCGCCGCCGAGTTGATCACAGAGGAGCGCCCGGCCAGCAAGATCGAGGGTGATCGGCGTTGCGTACGGGCCCGCGCACACGCGCACGAAGCGCGCTTCCGGCAGCGGCGCGGCCAGCGCCAGCAGCGCGGCGATCTCGAAGCCGCTCCAGTCGGTGTCCGGAATCTCGCCGCGCTGGATGCAACTGATGCTGCCCACAAAGGGCCGCCGCGGCAGGTGGCGCAGGCCGGCCGGCGTGAGCGCCAGCGGCTGGGCGACCAGGCCTTCCACCCGCAGGATCGGGTTGGCCGCATGCCGCCGCGCCGAGCGCGGCACGCCAGAGACGGCCGGGGCTGCTGAGTCGGTCATGTGCTCATCTCCTGGAACAACGCCAACATGAAATCCGGTAACGACGCGCAACGGGCAACTAACCTGGTGAATACTGTACTGTTGATCTCCACTTGCCGGAGCAATGTGATGCGATCATCGCTGGCGCGTCAATGACGCTGGGTTCAGCTTTCGTCTGGGCGTGAAAGGACGAGTACCGTGGCCAATCGTGCGGTTATTGTGGTCGATTTGCAGAACGAGTATCTGCCCACCGGCAATCTGCCGCTCACCGGCATCGAGGAGGCCGTGACAACCGCGGCGGGGGTCATCGACGCCGCGCGGGCGAGCGGGGAACCCGTGATCCACGTGCGGCATGAGGGCGCCGCTGCCGACGCGCCCATCTTCACGCCGGGAACCGCCAACGTCGAGATCATTCCGGCGGTCCAGCCGCAGGCGCAGGAGGCCGTCATCGTCAAGCACTACCCGAACTCGTTTCGCGAAACCGGGCTGCAGGCGCTGCTGGAGGAGCAGGGGATCGAGGAGGTCGTGGTGGTCGGGGCCATGAGCCACATGTGCATCGACGCCACGGCCCGCGCCGCCGCCGACCTCGGCTACGGCGTCACCGTCGTCGCGGATGCCTGCGCCACGCGCGATCTGGAGTTCGCCGGCAAGACCGTCGCTGCGGCTGATGTCCACGCGGCCTTCATGTCGGCGCTGGCCTTTGGCTACGCCAACGTCGTGGCGGCGGACGACCTGCCGGTGAAGTGACGCCTTCGGCGCTCGTTGCCCTGCGCCAGCGCCTGCTCAATCAGGCCGGGAAACAGCCGCGGCCCGTGCGGGATGCACGGGCCGTGACCGGGGAAAAGGGAGGGGAGGGAGGAGGAAGAAAGGAACGACGGGGCGCGCCAGGGCTGGCAGTTGGGATGGCAACGGCAATCAGCGCGCCGCGTGATGCATTAGCGGCTCCAGACAAACCCGCGCAGGGCGGTGTCGCGGTCCGTGCGCGCAAACCCGTCCCGGGAATCGACGCCGTAGCGCAGGGCGGCGGCGGCGAGAAGGGCGGGCAGGCCAACGGCGGCGATGAGGATGAAGGCTTCCATGATGTACTCCTGTGCCGTGAAGAACGAAACTGCACTTCCACAGCTATAACGTCGAATCGGCCCGGAACGTTCAATTGCAGGCAGGCGCACCCTGCCGCACAAACCACGGGATACTGATGGTGATCTGGGCTTGCGTGCGCACCCAGCCCCCCAGGGACAAACGCGGAAACTGGCGCTTCACCGCCGGGCGACGTGTGGCTTCGTCCACCCGGGCGTGGTTGAGAACAGCCCGCTCCCACTCGAATCGACGAAATGCGGCTTCCGTTTCCACGGCGTGCGCGTTGATCATTGCTGGCTCCTGCGTCTGAACGAACACCCACCCCGCGTGGCGTTCGGCGTGGGCCTTCGCCCGTCATTCGTGCCACGCAAATAGAACGCGAGGGGGTGGAGCGTGTGAGGCCGTTTCGAGGGCAATTGGGGCGCCAATTTCCGGGTAGCCGCGCCGTCGCTTTGGGTACACCGTGCCCGCTGGCCAGGGGCGCTCAGCCGACCCGCCGCAGCAAGGGACAGGACCTTTTTCACCATGTCACGCAGCCGCCGTCCGGGGCGAATACTCGCCCGCGTTGCCATCGCGCTGGCCGTGCTGCTGGCCGGGGGCGCTCCTTGCCGGCGTCATCTACGAGCAAAACGCTCGCCGCGCCGCCGCGACAACCTTCCCACCGCCGGGCCAGATGGTCGATATCGGTGGGAGGCGCAGGCATCTCAATTGCCTGGGGCACGGCTTGCCGGTCGTCATCCTGGAGGCAGGCGCAGATGCCAGCGGCTCGCCGCTCCGGGAACCGATTCAGCAGCAGGTCGCGCAGTTCACCCGGGTCTGCGCCCATAACCGCGCCGGCATCATGCGGAACGATCCCGGCCCGGAACCACGAGACGCCGAGGCGATCGCCGCCGATCTGCACGCGGCGCTGACAGCGGCGAGCGTGCCGCCCCCGTACGTGATGGCCGGCGCGTCGATGGGCGGCGCGTACGTCATGGTCTTCACCCGCGAGTATCCGGACGAGGTGGCAGACGTAGTGCTGGTCGATGCCTCGCATCCGGATCAGACCGCCCGACTCGTGGCGGCCGCCCCCCGCGAACAACCCTTCGATTCCCGTTCTCTTTCGCGCCCTGGCAGCCCTGAACTGGACGGGCCTGCCGCGCCTCCTGCTCCCGGCGGAGACCATTCCCGAGCTATCCCCCGCGACGTCGCAGGCTATCGCCGCGCACCAATCGACCTCCCTCGTGGGAGCCTTCTCCGAAGCGGCGGCCTTCGAGGATTCCCTGCGCGAGGCGGGTCTGCAACGTGATCCGGGCAACCGGCTGCTGGCGGCGCCGGGCAGGCACAAACCGTGGAGCGCCTTTACCGAAGAGGAGCGTCGCCTCAGCGGCTTCACGGAGGCACAGCTTGCCGCCTCTGAGGCCGCCTGGGCGGAGATGCAGGCGGACGCCGCAACGTGGTCCACGGTCAGCGTCCACCGCGTTGTCGATGGCTCAAGCCACGTCATCCAGGTGGAACACCCGGACGCGGTGGCAACCGCTATCCAGGACGTGGGAGCCGGGGTGCGTGGCGCCCCATCCGCCACACCAACCCCCTGAGCCGGGAACCACGGCGTCACACACGCCGCTGGCGGCAGGCCATGCGCCGGCGGCGACGACGTGCGATAATTAGCTTCAACTAAACCATGTCCTGCAGCGCCATCGGGTCGGGCCGCGCACCGTGTATTTCCATGTTGCGAGCAGCAAAGAATCCCGGACGCTCACCCTGGCGCCGCGCGCCAGGAATGATGGGAACCGGAAGCAATGCCCGAGCCACTGACCTCGCCAAACACAACCGAACATCACGCCGTCGAAGTGCTGGAGGGCCGCTCGCAACGCGGCTTCTTCGGGCGGCTAATCCCCTTCCTGGGGCCAGCCTTCATTGCCTCCATCGCGTACATGGACCCCGGCAACTTCGCCACCAATATCCAGGGCGGCGCGCAGTTCGGCTACCTGCTGGTCTGGGTGGTGGTGGCTTCCAACCTGATGGCCATGCTGGTGCAGGCGCTGTCGGCCAAGCTTGGCATCGCCGCCGGCCTCAGCCTGCCGGAGGCGATTCGCCAGGAAGCGCCAGGCCCGGTGACCTGGGTGCTCTGGGCTCTGGCCGAGGTGGTGGCCATCGCTACGGACCTCGCGGAGTTCCTTGGCGCGGCGGTTGGCCTCTACCTGCTTTTCGGCATCCCGCTCTTCCCGGCGGCGCTGCTCACCGCCGTGATTACGTTCGGCATCCTGGCGCTGCAGCGCTTCGGCTTCCGCCCGCTGGAGGCGGTCATCACCGGCTTTGTCGGGCTGATCGGGTTGTGCTACCTGGTGGAAACGATCCTCGGCAAGCCCGATTTCGGCCTGGCCGCGCAGTCGATCCTGCAACCGCGCTTCCAGGGCACAGAGAGCGTGCTGCTGGCCGCCGGCATCCTCGGCGCAACCGTGATGCCGCACGTCATCTACCTGCACTCGGCGCTGACGCAAAACCGCATTTCGGTGCAGGCGCCGGCCCTGAAGCGGCGTATCTTCCGCTATGAACTGATCGATATCCTGATTGCCATGGGCGTCGCCGGGTTGGTGAACGTGTCCATGCTGATGATGGCGGCCTCCACCTTCTGGGAGCGCGGCATCGCCGTCGACGCCGACTCGGACATCATCCTGCAGGCCTACCAAACCCTGGCGCCACTGCTGGGCGGCGCCGCCAGCATCATCTTCGCCGTCTCGCTGCTGGCCTCCGGGCTCTCGTCCGCCACGGTCGGCACCATGGCCGGCCAGGTCATCATGCAGGGGTTCATCCACCGCTCGATCCCGATCTGGCTGCGGCGGCTGGTGACCATGATCCCTGCGCTTGCCGTCATCGGCTTCGGCGTCGATACCACGCGCGCCCTGGTCCTGAGCCAGGTGGTGCTCTCCTTTGGCATCCCCTTTGCGCTTGTGCCGCTCGTGATCTTCACGGCCCGGCGCGACCTGATGGGCGAGCTGGTGAACCGAAAGCTGACCACAGCCGTCGCGGCGATCATCGCGGCGCTTATCATCAGCCTCAACGTCTTCCTGCTCTACCAGACCTTCTTCGGCTGATGCTGATCAGGAGCCCGGCCCATGTCTCCACCATCTGACAGCCTGCGCACCCTGCTCGTGCCGCTCGATGGCTCGACCGCCGCGGAATCGGTGCTGCCGGCGGCCGTTACCCTGGCGCAGCGCCTGCCCGCGCGCATCAGCCTGCTGCACACGCTGGAGCGCGATGCCCCGGCCCAGGTGCACGGGCAACCCCACCTCACGACGGAGCCAGACGCCGAGCGCTACCTGCAGCGCATTGCGGAGCACCTTGCAGCGCAGGGCGTGGCGGTGACGGCGCATGTCCACGAGGCGCCGGTGGGGAACGTGCCGCGCAACATCGCCGCGCACGCGGCCGAGGAGGGCGCGGAGCTGATCCTGCTCAGTACGCACGAGGTCACCGATCCCCGCTCCTGGCTGATGGGCGCGGTGGCGCAGGGCGTCATTCGCTACGCCGCGCCGCCGGTGCTGCTGCTGCGGAACGGCCGCAAGGCGCCGACCACGTTTGCGCCCGGCGAGGTCATCGTGGCCCTGGACAGCGAAGATCACGGCGAGGTCGCTATTCCCGGCGCGCGGCGCGTGGCGCAGGCCCTCGGCGTACCACTGCACCTGCTCTCAGTGGTGCCCACAGCGGAAACCATGCCTGGCGACCGCGCCGCGGCGGCTCGCCTGCTGCCTTCTGGCGCCAACGCCGCGCTGGACCTGGAAGCCCAGGCCGTCGCGAGCGAACTCGCTGTGCTGGCGGGCCGTTTGCGCAGTGAGCACCCCGGCCTGGAGGTGGCAGCCTCGGTCCTGCGGGGTGACCCGGCGCAGGCGATCATGACGGCGGCCCGCGCCCGGAACGGGATCATTGCGCTCGCCACGCACGGCCGCACCGGCCTCGACGCGCTCTGGTCCGGCAGCATCGGCTCCCGCATCATCGCCCGTGCGCCGGGGCCTTTCCTGCTGGTCCACCCGGACGCAGCGTAGGGGAGCGCCGGGCGAACAGCGTCTGTCGCGGTCAACGTTCGAGAGGGCAACGCGAGGGCGGAAGCCAGGAGCAGCGGCCGACGCCCGTCGCCGATGGCAACTCCGCCCACGTGTTGCCTCGCGCGTGTTGCTCCCCACTGCTGACCTCCGAGATGGCCGCCGCCCCTGGGTGTCATCCTGAGCTTGTCGAAAGATCCGGTTCCCCAACCACCCGCGGCCGAGGCGCCATCCATCTTCGCCTGTCTTCCTGACGAGTGAAGGAACTCGATCCCGAGGCAGCACGACAGTAGGTCGCGCCCCCACGCGTGTCATCGGGAGAGCGGTGGGTCTGCGACCAGTCGCGTGCGAGATAGGAGGGCACGACGAGATCTTTCCTTCGTCAGGGTGACACCCGAGGGTGGATGACCCCTCGAAGTTCAATGGCGCCGGACGAGGGCCTTCGACGGCGCTCAGGACGACACGCGGGAGCGGTGGCAATCTTGAGCAGCCGCCTTCGACGTGAGCAGCAGCGGCGATGCCGAAACAACCCTCACCGGCGCCGCACGCTACCCCATCCCCGTCACGCGCACGGGCCGGATCACGACCACCACGTACTCGTCGCCGGGCTTGCCGCCGGTGTAGGTTTCCTGCCCCTGGTACTTCTGCGCCATGGCGTTGATGAAGGCCATGTCCACATCGGGCTCGATGCGCTCGACCGTGCCGCGCACCTCGACGTAGCGGTAGATATCCGCCGGATCGACGATGGAGACGGCGACCCGTGGCTCACGCTCCAGGTTGCGCCGCTTCCGGTCCGCGCCGACCAGTTGCGCGAAGCGCAGGAACTCGCCATCCCAGCCAAACCAGAGCGGGCTGCTCTGCGGCTCGCCGTTCGGCCCAATGGTGGCGACGTGGGCCAGCGCGGCCGCTTGCAGCAGATCCGTGTACTGCTCGGGGATCACTCCGGACATGGGGTTACCGCACTCCTCGTTCGTCACAACAGAGAAACGATCCGCATCATGGCGCGCAGTATGCGCTGCCGCCAGGAACGGTCGTTCTCGGCCGCCCGGGCAGCCAGGCACGGCGAGGTCGCTCGGCTGCGCTCGAGACACGAAACGTTGCCACGCTCCTCGGCGCCCTCCGCTCACCCCCGCAGCCGCGCGTTGAGCCGGGCGGCCTGCCGGGTAAGGTGGTCGCGCTCGGGGAGGCTGGCGGCCAGCCGGGCGGCCTCGGCGTAGAGGCGGGCGGCGGTCGTCAGATCGCCGTCGCGCTCGTGCAGATACGCCGCGACGGCGGCGTAGCGGGGCAGGGTGGGGTCCAGTTCGGCCAGGGCGGCCAGCCCGGCAGGAGCGCCAGCGGCCTCCCCCAGGGCGACGGCCCGGTTGAGGCGGGCGACCGGGCTCCCGGTCAGGCCCACCAGTTCGTCGTACCACTCCACGATCTGCACCCAGTCGGTTTCTGCCGCCGTCTGCGCGTCCGCATGCAGCGCGGCAATCGCCGCCTGCGCCTGGTATTCCCCGAGCCGGTCCCGGGCCAGCGCGGCCTGCAGGATCGCCACGCCTTCGGTGATCAGGCCGGTGTCCCAGCGGGAGCGGTCCTGCTCGGCCAGAGGAACCAGGCGCCCGGCGGGGCTGGTGCGGGACGCGCGCCGCGCCTGATGCAGCAGCATGAGGGCGAGTAGCCCGGCCGCCTCCGGGTCATCCGTCAAGGCAACAAGCTGGCGCGTGAGCCGGATCGCCTCGGTGGCGAGGTCCACATCCCCGGAGTAGCCCTCGTTGAAGACGAGGTAGAGCACCCGTAGCACCGTGGCGAGGTTCCCCGGCTGGTTGAAGCGACGCCCGGCAACCGTCCGCTTCGCCCGGCTGATGCGCTGGGCCATGGTCGCCTCCGGCACGAGGTACGCCTGCGCGATCTGGCGGGTTGTCAGACCGCCGACCGCGCGCAGGGTGAGCGCCACCGCCGAGGCGGGCGTGAGGGCCGGGTGCGCACACAGGAAGTAGAGTTGGAGGGTGTCGTCCGCCTCCTCCACGCCAGCCCCGGCGACCGTTTCGCGCTCAACGCGCGCCTCGCGTTGCCGCCGCGCGGTCTCGGCGCGGGCGGTATCCAGGAACTTGCGCCAGGCAACCGTAACCAGCCAGCCTTTGGCGTCCCGCGGCGGATCATCGGGCCAGGTGCGGAGGGCTTCGAGCAAGGCATCCTGCACCGCATCCTCGGCCGCTGCGAACCCGGCTCCGCGCCGGACGAGGACACTGAGCACACCCGGAGCAAGGGTCCGCAACTGGGCCTCATCCACGCGCGTTACTCCGTCACCGTTTCAGGGACGCCGTAAAAGGGGCGCACCTCCAGCCACTCGTGAATCGGCTTTCCGCCCGCGCCCGGCGCTGCCGACAGTTCGCCAGCCAACTCGACGGCGCGCTCCCATGAGTCGACATCGACAATCATCCAGCCCGCAATGAGGTCCTTGGTCTCGGCGAACGGACCGTCGGTGATGGGCGGGCGGCCTTCGCCATCGCTACGCACCCACGCGCCCTGCGGCGCCAGGGCCTCGCCGCCAACATACTCCCCGGTCTCCTCCAGCCGGGCCGCGAAGTCGCGCATGTACTGCACGTGCGCGTCGAACTCCTCCGGCGTCCACTGCTCCATGGGGATATTGTTGACCGCTGCCGGCGCTCCCCGGTAGTGCTTGAGGAAGAGGTATTTCGCCATGGTCTTCTCCTTGATGCACGGCGGCCCGGGGCCGCCGCGTTCACTGTAGGGACGGCGCCGCGTTCCTGTTCTCGACATGTCGCGCCGCCGCCCCGGCAGGCGTCCGGCACGCCAGGGCGCACGCAGCCGGCCGGGAGACCGCAGTCGCGACAGCCCCGCGTCTGTCAATCAGCCGTTCCGGCGTTGCCAGGCAGGACAGGGGCGAGGTAAGGACATCGCGCAGGAGATGCTTACGAGCGACAATCCCGAGCGATGTGTGCGTTTGAGGGCCAGAGATGACCAGACCAGTTGCTCCGCGTCCATGGAACGAGTTCGATACCCTGACCAGTGGCCAGGACTACCGTCACGTTGTCTTTGACGGGCTGGCGCTCGATCATGAGGATCTGGCTGACTGCACGTTCGAGGGGTGCTCCTTTGTCCACGCGGATCTGACCGGAACACGGATGAATGCCGCCGTGTTCCGGAACTGCAACCTCAGCCACGCGCGCGTGGCGGGCTGCAACTTCTTCGCAACGTCCTTTGAGGGCTGCAAGCTCCTGGGGGTTGATTTCCAGAACGGGGTCACCCTCACCGGGGCGGCGTTCACCAGTTGCAACCTCAACTATGCCGCGTTTCGCGGCGTATCGCTGGCGAGGATGGAGTGGCGGGACTGCTCCTTTGTTGAGGCGGATTTCTCACTCACGGACCTGACCAGAGCCTCGTTCGTCAACTGCGACCTTACGCGCGTAGACATTCAGGACGCGACGTTCTTGCAGACCGACGTGCGCGACGCCAACCTGACGGGCTGGAACCTGAAGCACCATGATCTGCAAGGCATCATCATCACGCCTGCGCAGTTCGACGCCCTGGCCACCGAGTTGGGCATCCTGATCCTTGCGGGGTAGGGCCTGTTGAAGGCCATCGGGCCGAAGCGGGGAGGACAGGCCCTGAGGTCATCGCGGTTGACGTTTGTCAGCGCCGGTCACCGCTGCCTGCCCTGCCCGGGGGCGCCACGCCACGCTGGCCGCAGTCACCGGCCAGGGCATGGTTCCGCCCCCGGCCGGCGACGGCCTCGTGGAGCCGTGGTTCTCCCCGCGAGGTTCCTGCCCACCGCTGGTCCTTGCCTGTTGCTCAGGTCTGCTGACGCTCCGCCTGCTGCCGGATCAACTCCTCGACGGCCGAGGGCAGGGTCGTTTCGAAGTCAATCAGCTTTGCCCACGTCGGGGTGACCACGATGCGGACCATCCCGTCGTAGAGCGCACGCACCCCGGCTTCCCACTCCACGCGCTGCTCGGGCGTCATCTGGTAACTGCCGTGCATCTGGAGGTACTCGGCCGGGATGCCCGCCACCTCGTCCAGTGCGGCCCGGCCCCGGATAAGCAGGATTGTCGGCGGGTGGACCTCGGTGTCGATCGTCAGGGCCACCATCGGGTTTGCGCGCAGGGACGCGAGCTTCGGCGCGTTCGTCGCCGTGCACATCACGAGCGCCGTGCCGTTCCAGATGAACCCCATCGGGATGTTGCGCGGCGTGCCATCCTTGGCAACATAGGCCAGGCGGCCGAAGTCGCGGGCCAGCATGTCCCGGCTGCGCGGTTTGTTCAGGACGCCGGTGATGTCGTTCGGGTGCATGGTGGTCACTCCTGTGGCCGGGCCGGCGGGGCGAGGTCTCCCGGTTCTGCTCGAGACGCGGGCGGTTGGCTACGGGGCGGGCGCAACACGCAGCCCGTTGAGCTGCTCGGCCAACCCGATAATGAACCCTTCGGGGTTGCGGACGAAACAGAGGCGGTACGCATCCCCGGACTGCGCGATGTCATCGAGAAGCTCGGCGCCGTGGGTGCGCAGGCGCGCGACGACGTCGTCGATGCCAGTGACGGCGAACATGATGCGGCCGATGCCGAGCGTGTTCACCGGGGCGCGGCGAGGCTCGCGGGCGAGCGCCGCCGGGGTGTGGAACTTCGTCAGTTCGACCCGCCCGGCGCCGCCGGGAACGCGCAGCATGGCGATGTCGGCCCGGACGCCCTCGAGCCCGACGGTGCGGTCGACGAACGCTCCTTCAACCTGCGTTTGCCCGTCCACCTCCATACCGAGTTCGACAAAGAACGCCCTCGCCGCCTCAAGGTCCTCAACCACGACGAGGACGTTGTCCATCCGCTTCAGCGTCACAGGGGTGCTCCTTCGCTGTCGAGCCGCCCAATTGGCCGCTCATACCCACAGGACGGAACAAGGGTCAGATTCTCGACATCGGGCGCCATGAACGCCAGCGCCGGGACTCCAACCCACCCCGGCCAGCGTGAGAAATACATGGTTCTCCCGATGTGCGCCGGTATGGCCAGACATACGGTTGCCGTGGATCGCGCGCCTCACTTACCGCAGCCCTGACAGCCAGACCGCAGTTCGCAACGCAGCGCAGTGGCGCACCGGCGCCGGAGGTGATTACCGATGGCCGCGAACCGTCATGATCACCGGACGCGATGGGTATCTGCGGGAGGAACCCGGAGGAGGCTGCTCGCGCTGCTCTCCGGGCGGCCACTCGGCGGGGGAGCGGCGTGCCTGGCTGGCGATGCCCTGGCGGAGGCAAAGCGCCCCAGGCGCCACTCGCGGCGAAAACACAACGCCCGGCAGCGCAAGGAGCGCGCTCGCCAGCGCAAGCGGCGCCCGGCGGCCACGGCAAGCGTCGATGACGAGGCGCAACTGCACAAGAAGCCCTGCCGCCGCGTCAAGAGCAAGGGGCACGGGCTGCAACGCCGACCACGACAGTTGGACCTCCGGAGAAAGTTGCCAGAGCGGCGTGTGCACGGCAGGCGCCGGGGTCAACTGCCACAGCCAGGATGACCCAGGCAATGACGGCGTTTGCCGCTCCGCAGATGGGCAGTGCGGCAAGCACGCCCGGGAGAACGGCACGCCGTGTGGAGCCGGGGAACCTGCCAGGGCGCCTGCCAGGAACCCGGCGCTGGCTGCAACCCGGCCAACAACCACGGTTGCCAGGACGACCCGACCTCGTGTGCGGCCCTCGCGCCAAATTGCTACGCCGGCAGCGAGCCGCAGGATGAACGCTGTGGCCGTGAAACGCGCGGTACGTGCAGCGCAGACTGCGAATGCCGCGGCCCGGCGGCCTGCGAGGGCGGTTCGTGTTGCCATCACCCTGACGGCGCCTGCCATGCAGCAGGCGACTGTTGCACCGGCAACGCGCCGGCCTCGTGCGTCGCGGACTCCTGCTGCGTGGAGGAAGGCGACTTCTGCACGGAAGATGCCGACTGCGGCGCCGGGACCTGCCCGAACGACGCCTGCGCGGGCTGCCTTTCCCTACAGGCGGCGTGTGACGGCGCGACCCAGTGCTGCCAGACGGGCGGAGACACGCTCGGCCGCGATTCCCTCGACGGCAATTCCACGAACTGCTGCCGCTCCAGGCGCGGGGCATGCCGTGAAAACGCCGACTGCTGCTCGGGGCTTGAGTGCCGCAACGGCCTGTGCCGGTCCAGTACCTGCCGATCAGCGGGAGAGTCCTGCCCGCCGGACACAGCCATCTGCTGCCCGGGCAATGGCTCCTGCACGGGAGGCATCTGCTGCCGCCATCTGGGGCAAGCCTGTGTACACACGCCACAGGCGGCCGGCCCCTGCTGCGGCAGCGGCACTGGATGCGGTGGGGCGGACGGCGCCACTGATGGCAGTGGCAGCATCTGCTGTACCGGCAGTATCTGCCAGAGCGGAGTCTGCGTCGTAGCCACCTGTGGCATGGGCGGCGCCCTGTGCCAGGACTCCAGCACCCACTGCCCGGGCTTCGGCTGACGTGTTGCCGCCTCAAGGGCGGCGTGCTCATCCATCGGCGCGCTGAGTGTCCAGTGCTGCCCGTATCCCGGCCTGGTCTGTAGCGCCAACGGGGCCTGAACCTGCATTCCATGCCGCAAGCCGGGCGAAACCTGCGCCACTGATGGCAGTGGCAGCATCTGCTGTACCGGCAGTATCTGCCAGAGCGGAGTCTGCGTCGTAGCCACCTGTGTCATGGGCGGCGCCTGTGCCAGGACTCCAGCACCTACTGCCCGGGCTTCGGTTGCATCACGGAGAGCGGCATCTTCAGCTTCAAGCAGTGCATGGTCGAGGGTGAACGCTGCATCGCCGGCGCGGGCGTTCTCGATTGCTGCCCCCTGGCTACAGCTGCGTGGGAGAAGTCAACTTCGAGAAGTGTGTCCGCAACCCATAACGGCCCCTCGCCCGCGCGGGCAGGTTGGCTGATGGTGCTGGGCGCCTGAGGCATCAATGCTGGCAAGGCCGCCCTCAACTCAGGGCGGCCTTGCCTCGCTCGCGCGGTTTCGCCGGGATTCACACCAACCCAGGGCGGGAAACGTCATCCGCACAGGGTAGAGCGGCGCCCCAGCCCCGCCGCGCTATTCGCGCGGCGACTCCACGCCGATGGCCGCCTCCAGGCCCATCTCGGCTGGCCGGGCCAGCTCCCAGGCGGTCCAGAAGACCCCCTCGGAGAAGGTCGGGTAGGCGTGGAGCGTTTCGCAGATAGCCTCTGCCGTGAGGCCCAGCCGGATAGCCAGGGCGATCTCACCGAGGAGTTCGCCACCCCCGGCGGCGAGCACACTGCCGCCCAGCAGGCGGCCTGTGGCGTTGTCCGCCACGAGCGTCACCATACCGGACCGCTTGCCGGTAATGGCCGCCCGCGCTAGCGCGCCAATCGGCACGGTGGCGGTACGCACGCGGAACCCGGCCTGCCGCGCCTGCTCAGCGGTCAGGCCAACGTGGCCCAGTTCCGGGTCGGTGAAGACCACCGTCGGCATCAGGCGATCCCGTCCGTGGAGCACACGCCGGCGCCCCAGGACGTTGTCCACCGCCACGCGGGCCATGTCATCGGCCATCGGGGTGAAGCGCGGCGCGCCCGCCACGCAGTCGCCGGCGGCCCAGATGCCGGGCGCCGTCGTCTCCAGCGCGGAATCAACCACGATGCCGCCGGCGCTGGTCATCACCCCGGCGTCCGCCAGGCCCATGTTTTCAATGTTTGGCTCCCGCCCGGCGGCCACCAGGATCTCGGCGGCGTCCAGGCAGCGTTCGTCCGTGCCCTCCAGGAAGCTCACGCGCTTCTGCCCGCTCTGCCGCGAGACGTGCTGCACGTTCGCCTGCATGCGGAAAGCCACGCCATCCCGCTCCAGCGCCTCCTGGAGCGCGGCGGCGATCTCCGCGTCGTACATCGGCAACAGGCGCGGTCTCCGGCTGAGCACCGTCACCGCCACGCCGAAGCGCGCGAAGATCTGGGCGAACTCCAGGCCGATAATGCCGGCGCCCAGGATGACCAGAGACGCGGGCAGGCGCGGCAGGAGAACCGCCTCGATGTTGGTGATGTAGCCCGCCTCAGCCAGCCCCGGCACATCCGGGATGGCGGCCCGGGCGCCGGTCGCGAGGATGATTGCCTTGCCCCGCAGCGTGGTGTTCCCGGCGCGCACGGCGCCAGGGCCGAGCACCCGCGCGGTCTCCTTGTAAAGATCGATGCCCGCGTTGCGAATGTTCTGGTCGCCATCCCCGCCCCGGATAGCGTCGATCACGCCCTCGACGTGGGCGACCACGGCGGGCCAGTCCAGCGTCACTTCCGGGATGACGACGCCCCAGCCGGCGGCGGACCGCGCTTCGTGAGAGACCTGCGCGATGTGAACCAGGGTCTTGGTGGGGGTCGCAGCCGGCGTTCAGGCAGGTGCCGCCCACCTTCCAGTGCTCAATCAGCGCGACCCGCGCGCCTCTGCCCACGGCCTCGAAGGCGGCAGTGCTGCCGGCGGCGCCCGCGCCGACAACGATCAGGTCGTAGGGTATTGTGTCAGGCATCTGCCGTAGCCTTGTGCCAGTTTATCGATCCACACAGGAAATCGTAATCTTTGCGTAAAATACGTGTCAGGGGCGCCATGTGCGAGGGGGCCTCCTGTTCCAGTTGCACCCAGGTACCGCTACTGCTGCTCATGCACGCAGAGTGTAGGGCCTGCGAAGGTGTATTGAGCGAAGAAGTACGTATGGTTGCCAGCGACGCTGCAGATATCCGCCATGCTTCGGACGAGGGCAGTGATTGGCTGCAAGCTATCGTCCGCGGCAACGCCACCCTGCCTCCAGAGATCAGCGCCGGCTTCCAGCTCATGATCGAGCGTGATTCCGACATCATCTGCGTGGTGGATGCGGAATTCCGGGTGGTCTACACGAACCCCGCTGGCCGGGCGATCCTGGGCATCTCGGAGTTTCAGCAGTGGCGGCGGCGCCACTCAGACACGAACCGCGTCCACCCGGACGACCTGCGGCGCCTGGAGCAGGCGATAGTCAGGTCAGTCGCGAACGGCGGCCGCTCGTCCACCGACGCGCGCATCGAGATGCCCGGCGGCGGGTGGCGGTGGTTCGACATTATGGTGTGCGACCTGCGCGCTCACCCTGCGGTCAAGGGGCTCCTGGTCAAGCTCCGGGATATCGACCACGTGAAGCGGCGAGAACTGGCGCTGCAGGAGCAGATCGACACGCTGCGCCGGCAGAACCAGAACAAGAGCGCGTTCCTGTCCACCATCAGCCACGAGTTCCGCACGCCGTTGACCTCCATTGTCGGCTACAGCGAGTTTCTGGCTGCCAACGCGGCGGATTCGGCCATGGTGGCGGCAGACGCGGAAGTGATTCACCGCGAGGCGACCAGGCTCAGCCGCATGGTCGATGACGTGCTGCTGATGGACCGCGTGGACAACGGGCACCTGTCGCTCCATCTCCAGCCACAGGATATCAACGCCATCGTCACCTCCGTAACGGAGGCGATGCGCCCACAGATGAGCCGGCACCGCCTGGTGGTGAAACTCCATCCCACGCTGCCACGCGTGCTGGGCGACCAGGATCGCCTGGGGCAGGTCTTGACCAATCTGATCAGCAACGCTTTGAAGTTCTCCGATTCCGGCGGCGCCATCACGGTGACAACCGCCTGGGCCGGTGCGGAGATCGTGATTGCCGTGCGGGACGAGGGCATGGGCATTGCCCCGGAAGACCTGGAGCGCATTTTCCAGCGCTTCGAGCGCGTGCAGACCGGCGGCTCCGGGCGCATCGTTGGCACCGGGCTGGGCCTGGCGATCGTGAGCGAGATCGTCAGCCTGCATCATGGCCGGGTCGAGGTCGCCAGCACCATCGGCGAGGGCTCAACGTTCTCGATCACGCTGCCTGTTCTGGCGCCGTGAGCCCTCTGCGCCGGGCGTGACCGCACCCGGCGGCCAAACGGCGTCTTCGCCATGTGGCGTCACCGCACGTCTCGCACCTGGCGCTGGACGCTGCTGCCCGGCCGCCTGCGCCAGGCGGCTATGCCTCAAGGCCGAGAAGCACATGGCCCGACAGGCCGCCGTGCTCCACCAGTTCGTGGGCCTCGGCGATGCGCTCGAGCGGCAGCACGCGGGCGATCTCCGGGCGCCATCGTCCCCCGGCCATGCTGACCGGGATATCCCGCACGGCCGCCTGCTCGGCCTCAGCGGGCAAATCATCGGAGCCGATCAGCCGGATCACGGCGTTCTTGAAAAGCAACGTCCAAAATGGCATCCGGGGCTCGGGATCAGCGTCGGAGGCGTACGAGGCAATCACCCCGCCGTTGGCAAGCACCTGCTCATCAAGCGCGATATTGGCCCCAAAAGCCACCTCGACGATCCGGTCAACCCCTGTCCCACCTGCGGCCGCCAGGATCTGCGCGGCGAGATCGGGAACGTGACGGTCAATCACGAAGGCGGCGCCCGCAGCCCGGGCGTGGTCAGCCTGCTCCGGTGAACCAGTCGTCGCGATCACCGTTGCTCCACCCCACGCCGCCAGACCGACAGCCGCGAGGCCGACGTTCCCCGCCCCGCCTGCGACGAGGACGGTGCGCCCGGCCACCGGGCCGTCAGCGAAGACACCACGGTGCGCGGTCCGGGCGGAGATGCCGAGGCAGGCGCCCACCGGGAACGCGATATCCGGCGGCAGTGGCGGAGCCTTCTCCTGAGGCACAACGACGAACTCGGCCGCCGTGCCGAACGGCCGGTAGCTCTGGGCGCCCCAGACCCAGACCCGCTCGCCGATCCGAGCATCAGGCGCCCCTGCGCCCACTGCATCGATAACGCCCGCGCCGTCACTGTGAGGGACGACGCGCGGGTAGGGCATCCCGGAGCCAAGCCACCCTTCCCGCTTCTTGGTGTCCCCGGGGTTGATGCCCGAGTAAGCCAGCCGCACCCGAACCTCGCCCGGGCCCGGCGTTGGCGCCGGCATTTCGCCGACCACCAACACGTCGGCGGCAGGCCCCTTCCGCTCGTACCACGCCGCGCGCATGGTCGTCGTCATGAGCCTCCTCCTTGCTCGGTTGCGGCCAGCCGGCGGACCATGAGGTCGTGCATGTCACGCTGCCGGTCCGCACTGAGCCCGGCATCCAGCAGCGCCGCCATCGCGGACGCGCACGTCACGCTCGCCGCCGCGAACGCACTCGCGCCATCGCTCGTCAGGCTCAGCCGGCTGACGCGACGATCACCACGATCAGGCTCGCGACAGACCAAACCGGCGCGTTCAAGACGGTCGACGAGTTTGCTCATTCCGCCCACCGTGATCCTGGGCGCGCGGGCCAGTTCGCCCACCCGCAGGCTGCCGTTGTGCGCCGCCGAGAGGTGGAAGCGGGCGGAGAAATACGCCAGCGGCAGATCGTGTTCCTGCTTCAGCCGGGCGTCGACATGCTCCCGGAGCGCGCTCTCCAAGCGGACAAGCTTGCGCAACCATCGGATCGGGCCGGGCGGATTCTCGTTCATTGCCGCACGTTCCATGCCGCGAGCAGAGCGTGTCTATTTCCGGGAGTATCCTTCTTCGGAACAGATTTTGCCTCCGCCAGTCCGCCGGTTCGCTGCTCGCCAGGCTGAATCCCGCCCCGGGGAGCGGTTGCGCAGGCCGCCCGCGCCGCAGGCGATACGCGAGATCCCCTCCGGCGAGGCCCGGCGCTCGCCCGGCACGGTGTGATGGCCGCGCCACGGGCCTCCCGCCGTCTCCAGGGAGAACCGCTGTGCGTCGCCGCGCTGGCCGGCGGGCAAGGGGAGAACGTCTGCCCCACCAGGAACAAGGCAGCGCCGCCCGCGGCTGACGCCAGGGGACAGGGCGCTAGAGATCGTCGTCGCGCAGGTACTCGATGAGATCGTGCTCCAGCGCCTCGACGTCGATGATCTCGACCAGGCTTTCGCCCAGGTTCTCACGCAGGTAGTCGCCCGTTTCGGTCTCGGCAATCTGCCGCACCCGGGCCGCCACCGTCGCCCGGTCAATGAGGTTGCGTTCCCCAAGCACGGTGGCCAGGGCGCGGAGCCGGATCTGGTTCACGGTCAACTGGGCAGCCAGGTGAGCCACACTGCGCGCCAGCGTCTCGGCCCAATCTTCATCCTCATGCCCATGTCCATTCAGATCCGCCGGGTCGGTCCCGGGGGGAAACCGCTCCATCGTCGCTTCCTCCTGCCGCCTGATCTGGCGGCGAGTATACGGCCCCGCTCGGCCCGGGCCGCGCCCCGTGGGTTACACTCCCATTCCCCGCACTGTGCCGCACGGTCACACCAGCCGTGGCGCGTTCCGCCTCCGCGCCGGGACGCGCACTGAGTGAACTCACAACGGGAGCAGGGCCTGAGCATGTCGTGCAGCGGACGCGGGAATCGCCGGAGCCAGTATTTGCGGGAGATGATGAGCGGCTCGCTGGCTGCGCTGCTCGCCAGCGCCGCGCTGCTGGGCGCGCCCGCAGCCGCCCAGACCACCACCGCCACCACCTGCTCCGTCGCCTCCTCCCGCGCTGCCACCCCGGAGGCCGGGGTCATCGCGATCGAGGCGAGCACGCCCAGCACACTGCCGCTCGCCTCGCCCGTCGCCACCCCGGTGGCCGCCATCGACACCCTCGCCGACGACATCACGCACACGGCGGAGCAACTGGCCGCCTGCCTGAGCGACAACAATGCCGCCGCCGTGGTGCAACTGGCCAGCGAGCGCTACCTTGGCCAACTCTTTGGCAGCAGCGTGCCCCTGAGCGTGGACGATTACCTCTCCATCTCGCAGAACATTTCCGCAACGCCGGTCCGCATCGTCTCTGTGGAGGATGTCACCCGGAGCGGAGACGACCGCGTGACCGCCGCTGTGACCCAGGTGGTGGGGCAGCAGTTGATCGAGGCAACCTGGACATTCCGGCACGGCAGCGCGGCCGTACCCTGGGTGCTGGACTACGAGCAGCGTCAGCCAGCGGTCGCGCCCGCTGGCTCGGACACGGTTGATGTCGAGATCGGAAACTTCTCGTTTACGGTCGATCCCGCCACAGTCACGGGTCCCGATGTCGTCCTGCGCGGCGACAACACGGACACGATCGACCACGAGATGCTGGTGCTGAAGCTGGATGCCGGGTTTACCACGCAGGATATTCTCCGCGCGTCTGGCCCCGACCTGCCGCCCCAGGTGACGTACATCGGGGAAGCGCCAGTGCGCGCGAGGCAGCAGCACGACCTGGTGCTGGTGGATCTGGAACCCGGGCAGTACACGATTGTCTGCCTCTTCCCGGACAGCGAGGGGATTCCTCACCTGGCGCACGGGATGGCCGCCACGTTCACGGTCACGTAGGGATGCCGGGCGCCGGTGAATGCAGATCGCCTCACCCTGAAGAACCGATACCCCAATCCCTCGCGCCTCACCTACTGCGCGGGAGAGGCGTATCGTGGCGCGGGGATGATGAGCGGGGTCCTGCGCCTCCCGGGCCGGCGCGAGGCTGAACCGGGAGTGCGCGATCTGCCGCCAGGCGCCCATGAGTTCGCCAGCCCCGAACCTCCGGACGCAGAACCACAGCGGCTGCTGATCGGTGAGGTGGGGGAGTGAGCCCGGAGCCCGGCCAGGGGCCGTGCGTGTTCTGCGAGATCGTGGCGGGGCGGGCGCCGGCCAGCATTGTCTACGAAGACGACCTTTGCCTCGCGATCATGACGATCGGGCCGGTCAACCCCGGGCATCTGCTGGTGCTGCCCAGAGCCCACGCGCCCTCCCTGGCGGACCTGGATGAGGCAACGGGCGGGCATCTGTTTGCCGTCGCCATGCGCATGGCCGCTGCTATCCGCGCCTCGGGTCTGCGCTGCGAGGGGATCAACCTGTTCCTGGCCGATGGCGAAGCGGCCTTTCAGGAGGGGTTCACCTCCACTTGCACGTCTTCCCACGCTTTGCCGGAGACGGCTTCGGCCTCACCGCTGACTGGACCGTTCACCCATCGCGCGAGGAGCTGGACGCGGCGGCAGCCCTGATCCGGCGCGCGGACGCGAACGCCGCGCGGTCACCGGGAGCGGCGCGGGGCGCCCGCCGGTGAAAGCTGGAGACGCATCGCTCCCACCAGCGGCCACGATCCGGGAGCGCCCGCCCTCACCGTGGCATCCCCCGCATGTGGCGGCATGCTGAGTGGCGCGCTCTGGTGGAGTGGCCGGTCGGGTGAGGCGATCCCGCAACACGATTCGTCCTCCGCGGGCACGACCTGACCCAAAGACGGGCAGGCGCGCCCGGCAACCTCATCATGCGCAGACCAGCGTGCTCGTGCCGGCGCCGTGCGAAGCGGGACCGGGTTCAGCACATGGCAGCGGGTCATCACGCCGCCGTGCAACCCGGCGGGCGCCGGATTTTGGCTGCTATCACCCCTATTGAGTGATATCTTCGCTCCGCGCGCGGCCTCGTGAACAAACTTGCAGCCATCTTGCGTCTTTCATGGGTACAATGCGTCTTTCGCGGCGGCGTAGCGCCAACGCAATACGAAACACGGTCACCGCACTACGGTGTGCGGAGATGTGAGAGGAGCGTTCCCGCAATGACGGATGCACCTGAGACCGGACGATTTGCCGCACTTCACCGGGCACTGCAGGCCGGGGAGATGTCGCGGCGAGAGTTCACCCTACGCGCCCTGGCCCTGGGCGTGGCGATGCCGGTAATCTCCTTTGTGTTGCGCGCCGAGACCGTGAAGGCCATGCCCGGCCGCCATATCGGCTGGAGCATTGCGGCGCAGGGCGTGGCGGGTGCGCCGGATACCGGCATGGATGGCCGGACGCGGGGCGAAGGCGGCGAGCTGAAGCTGATCCAGTGGCAGGCGCCGAGCATGCTCAGCCCGCATGTCTCCACCGGCACCAAGGACTACCTGGCGAGCTGCCTGGTCACTGAGCCGCTGATGCACTACATGCCAGACGGCCTGCTGATCCCGAACCTCATCACCGAAGTGCCGACGGTCGAGAACGGCCTGCTGGGTGAGGATCTCAAGAGCGTCACCTACAAGCTCAAGGAAGGCATCGTCTGGTCGGACGGCGAGCCGTTCACTGCGAACGATGTCGTCTTCACCTGGCAGTGGGTAACCGACCCCGAAAACGCCTCGGTCTCCGCGGGCGTCTACGCCTCCATCGCCAACATCGAGGCCACCGACGACCTGACTGCCGTCGTCTCCTTCGCTGAGCCAAACGCCAACTGGGCGGAGCCGCACGCCGGCACGCTCTGGGGCTATGTCTACCCCAAGCACATCCTGGACGTGGAGGACAAGAAGGCCGCGCACGACGCCTTCCTGCTCAACCCCGTTGGCACTGGCCCGTACAAGGTCGAATCCTTCACCCCGAACGACCAGTGCATCTACGTGATGAACGAGAACTACCGAGAGGAAAGCAAGCCGTTCTTCGAGCGGGTGAACCTCAAGGGCGGCGGCGACGCTGCCTCCGCCGCGCGCGCCGTGCTGCAGACCGGCGACTACGACTACGCCTGGAACCTGCAGGTGGAGCCGGATATCCTGGCCGAGTTGCTCAAGGGCGGCAAGGGTCAGATCGTCACCATCGCTGGCACCTCGGTCGAGCGCATTGAGTTGCAGTTCGCCGACTGGAAGACTGAAACAGACGGCGAGAAGGCCAAGCTGGGCACGGTCAACCCGATCATTGGCGACAAGGCCGTGCGCCAGGCGCTGAACCTGGCCTGCCAGCGCGATGTCATCGCGGAGCAGCTCTACGGCGAGGGGCAGCCGGCTACCGCCAACATCCTGTCCGGCATCGCCGCCATGGCTTCGCCGAACACGTCGTGGGAGTTCAACCTGGAGAAGGCCGGGCAAATTCTGGACGAGGCTGGCTGGACCATGAACGGCAGTGTCCGTTCCAAGGACGGCGTGGACGCCAGCATTACCTACGTCACCTCCATCAACCCGGTGCGCCAGAAGACGCAGGCCATCAACAAGCAGAGCATGGAGAAGCTCGGCTTCCAGGTGGAGCTGCGCCAGGTGGATGCAGCCGTCTTCTTCGACGGCTCCCCGGGCAACGAGCAGAACATCAACCACTTCTTCAATGACCTGCAGATGTACACCAACAACTCGACCACGCCGATTCCGGTGGCCTACATGATCGGCTGGTACGCCGGGCCGGACGGCGAGAACGTGGCGCAGAAGGCGAACGACTGGAACGGCCAGAACTACACCCGCTTCCAGAACGCCGACTACGACGAAACCTTCGATCAGGTGCGCCTGGAGACGGATATCGCCAAGGCCGCCGAGATGTTCATCAAGCTGAATGACATCATCATCGACGAGGTCGGGGTGATTCCGCTGGTGAACCGCGCGGCTGACAAGTACGCGATCTCCAACACGCTCTACGATGAGAATGTTGGCGTGAGCGACTTCGAGGTCAACTACTGGAACATCGCCAACTGGAACCGCAAGGCCTGATTTCGCGATGACTGCCGGGGCAGCGGGCGCGCCCGCTGCCCCGGCGTCTGTTCCCGCCACGCACGGCACGCCTCCGGAAGCTCATGCCCCTGATCCAGGCCGACCTGCAACCTGCGCTCTCTGCCCTCGCCACCGTGGAAGCGGCGGCGGTCACGCTCATGGGCGTGGCGCTCCAGGCTTCGGCGGACGGCGACCTGGACACCGGTGAGGACCTGGACACCATTCTGCGCGCGGCCCAGTGCCAGGATGAGCAACACTACTTTCTGCTCACCGGCGACGGCGCCGCCCCCCTTGCGACGACCTTCACCATCGCGCCCGACATGCTGGCGGACCGCACCTACCTCCTGATCTTCCTGCTCGAGTTGAAGGCGATCACCATGGCCGGGTACATGGCCCTGGCGCGCGCCTGGGCTGAGGCGGGCGACCTGGACCAGGTGGAGATCTGCTACCAGATGGGGCTTGTGGAAGGGCAGCACGCGGCCCTGTTCCAGGCGCTGGTGGGCCTGCGCCCGGCGAACGACCGCGCGTTCGCCCGCTGGCTCTTCGCCGACGCGGGGGAAGCGACGGACGCGCTGGCCCGCCTCGGCATGCTGGAAGGAAGCGGCGACGCCACAGAGTTCCCCGGCCCGGTGGACCGTATCTGCCGGGGCATTTTCGGCCTGACGCCAGAAACCACCAGCGAGATGACGGCCCCGCGCCAGACGTGACGCCATCCCGGCGGGGAACGCGCATACAGCGGTGCGCCGGGGAGTTGGGCCGCCGGGAATCCCCTCGTGTCTCGACGGCGCTCGAGACACGGGATGTTGCCTGGCAGGTCAGGTCTTTAGCACTACGCTGTAGTATCGCGAGCCTGGCGAGCGACCTCGGCTGCCGGACGCGGGTGACGAGCACCCCTGCTTCCACGCGGGCTGACACGCCGCTTGCGCCCCGCTGTCACGCACCAGCGCGGCGCTACCGCTTGCGGACGCAGAAGCCGGACGCGCAGTAGAGCGGCCGGATGTCGCTGCAACAATCCGCCGTTTCCCCGCAGCGGGCGCCCTCGGGCGCACACGCGCACCGCCGCTTGCCGCTGTGCTTGCGGCGGCAGGCGCCGGAGCAGCATTCCTTCTTGCGCCGGCACTTCGCCTTGTAGCCCCGGCACACCTCGGCGGCAACCGGAGCCGAGGCGGCGCCGCCCGGCAGGAGCAGCGCGGCCAGCCCGGCCGCGCCCTCGGCCACGCGGCGCCGGTCTACGACGACCGCGCCGGCCCGGCGCACCAGCGCATCGAACCGTGCATCCTCCACGGGGCAATCCCTCCTGGCGCCGCGTCCGGCAGCGCTGGCACGCGCCGGCGCGCCGGTTCTGTTCGAGGTCGCGGCGGCGTCGCTGCCGCCGCGATCTTTCGGACAGCATATCGTGCTGGCGAACGGCGCGCCGGCGACGATTCTGCGTGAGCAGACGGGAGGCTAGGGTTCCTGCCGTTCATCGCGGAGCACTCCGCCATCGACCGTGAAGTAGGTTGTGGCGACGTTGTCCTTCTCCCGGGCCCCACCCCCCTCATCGAGCAACCCCTTGGGGTCAGCCGTGGATTGCACGGCGTACTCGCCGTCGGGCAGGGGCTGGTCGCCCAGGATAATCCATTGATCCCAGAGCAGGGATCCGTACGTATCGGCCCAACCGGGGGTCAAACCCTGCAGGTCGGCATTGCAGGTCTCGTACTGGCTGGGATAGTCACCAGACTGGCGCAGGGTATCCATGATGCAGAAGCTGGTCTTGGTGCCTTCCGTCATCATCGGCCGGTACTCGCCGTTGGCATTCTTCCCAAGCAGCAGATACTCGGCAAAGTCGGCGAAGTGGAAGTGGTTGTGGTACGGGTGATAAATGAAGTCGCTGGCAATGCGCTTGCGCTCCACTTGCTTGCCGCCGACTGGCGCGTCGTACAGATTCTGGTAGATCGGCTTCGGCATGTCGGTCGAATCGACATCGCTCTCCAGCTCGAGCCGCCCTTCACCGGCGTTCCAGACGGTGTTGGAGAAGCGCAGGATATGCACATCCCTATTGTCGGGATGCGTATCGAACGCGAGATCTTCGACGGGCAGCGTGCGCAGATTCGGGTAGAGCGGCGGCGCACCGCACGCGCCATCGCGGCACACCTGGGAGCCGGGGCAATCCGCGTTGGCGCAGCACTCACTGTCCGGAATGCAGGCGCCATCGCACAGCTTCGTGCCACCGGTGCAGAGCTCCGGCGGGGGCGATTGTGGCTGCCGATCCTGCCGGCGATCTTGCCGCCGGCCGTGCTTGAGATCCCGCTTGTGTTCCCGTTTGCGGCCCTGCTTGCGCTTCTGCTTGCGGTTCTTGCGGCCAGCCTTCTTGCGCTTGCCCGCCTCGCCCGCTTCGTGCTCCAGCACGCCGAGGAGGGCCGCCAACCCGCCCCCGGCGGCGCCGGTCAGCAAACGCAGGGCATGGCGCCGGTTGGGCGCGCTCCCGACGGTCTTCGTGAGGAGGTCAAACTGCTGCTCGTCCATAACGTTCTGTGACCCCTTGCGCTCCGCGTGCGCCGCAAGTTGTGACGCCATTTGCGACTATCGCATGAATGATAGTAACGCAAATAAGGCTCTATTGTCTTTTTATCTCAGTAAGACTGTGATGAATAATGTCGAAATGGTTTCTGTTCGGAGATGAATGAGGGGCATTCGATGCTCATTCCAGCGTGCAGCGGCTACAGTGATGCAGTTTCACCAGGTATTCGGTCGGGAGGGGAGTTCCATGCGCTGGTGCATTCAGGCTCTTGGGCGCGCCGCCGTCGCCAGCGTGGTCGTCGCCCTGTTGCCGCTCGCCGTTGTGGCGCACGAGCGGCGAGCCCTCGGTGGGGATGGTGGACCAGGCGACGAACGCTACATCATCGACATCGGGTTTCGGGATGAGCCGGTCGTCGTCGATCAGCCGAATGAACTGTGGGTGTGGGTCGCGGAGGTGGACAGGGACAGCGAGCCAGTCGAAGGCCTCGAAGCCAGTCTGCACGTCGAGGTCGAGGCCGGGGGGCAGACCGTTCCCCTGGCGCTCGTGCCGCAGAGCGATCCCGGCTTCTACGCAGCGCCGTTCCGCCCGAGCCAGGCGGGCGACTACGGGATCCGGCTCTTCGGCAAGATCGAGCAACTACCGGTCGATGAGACCTTCGCGCCCGATGTTATTGACGCGTCCTGGCTGGAGTTGCCCGCGACCGCGGAGGTCGCCCCGGAACCAGGGAGAGCGCCCCGGCAACGGCGTGGCGCGCAACTGATCGAGGAGGCGAACCTGCGCGCCGCGCACAGCCAGCGCCTCGCGTACATCGGCATTGCCCTCGGCACGCTCGGGCTGGCCGTTGGCCTCCTCGCGCTCGCCCGGTCGGGGCGACCCCGGCCGTAGGCTGTGGCAGCGCGGCGACGGGAAGCAGCCGACTCGGCCCTGTACGTGCCGGGGGGCTTTCCCGCCGTGTCCCGAGCGTGTCGAGACGCCGAGGGAAAGCCTTCCGGACAAACCCCCTCTGCGCTGCGCACGGCAGCCGTGGAGACGCCCCGAACGGCGTCGGGGAACCTCGGCCTGGAGGTGGCGCAGCGAGATGCAGGGCCTCGCGATTCGCGCTAGTTCAGGTTGAACGTGAACTCGTACTCCGTGCCGCCGTCACGCGCGTGCAGCGTCATTTCGCCGGTCGCGCCGCTGTAACTGCCGGTGCCGCCGGTAATGGCGAGCGTGGAGTCTCCACTGTCGTAGAAGGGCCCCTGCACGACGATGGAGCCATCTTCGAGCGTGTTGGTCCAGGTGCATTCCCAGGTCTTGCCGGGCTTGGTGCGCCAGCACGTGCCGTCGCTGGAGCCAACGACTTCGGCATTCTGGTCATCGTAGAGTTCGTTGCCGAAGGTCAGGGTGTCCCCAATGGAATCCCCCTTGTCGCCCAGGTCGGCGACCGTGTCCGTCGTGGCGTGCTCGATGACGGTGAACGTTTCCTTCGCCTTGACCTGCTGCCACTGCGCCACCCCAACTCCGGCGACCAGTACGAGCGCCAGCACCAGGAGCGAAACGAGCCCGAATGACCTTCGCATGGCGACCTCCTCGCCAGCACGCGCTGGCGGCATCTTGCACTGGACACGCATCCAGCGCGGCGCATTGTATCGAGTTCTTCGACATCTTGCGCGGCAATCGCGTACGTCACAAATCGGCTTGCCTGCGCCCGGACCAGGCGCGTGGGGAACACACTCCGCCCCCCGTCGCCGGGTGTTGCCCATGTCCCCCGGTCTGCACCGCGCAGTCGAGAAAGCCCGGCATCACCGGCCGCGACAGCGCGGAGCGCCCGCCTTTCACTGGCATCCCGACGCCAGGAGGGATCTCGTTCCCGGCCACCAGAGTTCGCTGAGGCTGCAGGGACCAGGTGCAGGCATCGTTGCCGGGTGGGGGAACACGCCGAGATCTCTCGACCAGCTCGAGATGACACGCAAGAGTGGGCCGGGGAAAGAGGACAGCCCGGACGCAAGGCGAGGAACGCGTTCCTGCAACGCGCACCGGCCTGGTCCCGCCCGTGCGGGAACCAGGCCGGTGCGCAGTCGAGGACGGGGTCTCTCACCTTCGTTCAAGACACCATGGTGTGGTCCGCAAGACGAACGGGGGTGACGGGAGCTTCGCCGGGGTGTACTGGCTGGCCAACTCCGCCACACCCCGCCCGCGCCGCTAGTAGGCCCGGGCGAAGATCACGCGCTGCGCGCTTGTCCCGCCGCAGGCGATGCAGGCGCCGCGTTCCGGCGGCAAATCGCGCGGGATGCAGCGAATGGTCGCCTTCGTCTCGGCCTTCACCCGGGCTTCGCAGGCAGCACTGCCGCACCAGTGCGCCAGTGACCAGCCTGCGTTCGCCGCAACACGCTCGGCGAGGTCAGCGTAGGCGTTCACCTCCGCCGTGTGTGCATCGCGCATCGCCGTGGCCGCTTGCAGGAGTGCGGCCTGCAACGTGTCCAGCAGGTTCGCCACGGTTGCGGCGAGCGCTTCGAGCGCAACCGGCTGCCTTGCGCGGGTATCGCGCCGCACCACCACTACCTGCCCGGCGACCACGTCGCGCGGGCCGATCTCCAGCCGCAGCGGGACGCCCTTCAGCTCCCACTCGTGGAACTTGAAGCCCGGTGTGTGGTCCTCGCGCCAGTCGGTGCGGACGCGGGCGCTGCCCGCGAGCGCCTGCTCGACGCGGGCCGCCAGCTCCGCGACGGCCTGCCGCTCCTGCTCATTGCGCCAGATCGGGATGACCACCGCCTGCACCGGGGCCACGCGCGGCGGCAGCTTCAGCCCGGCCGCGTCGCCGTGGACCATGATGGCGGCTCCGACCACGCGGTGACTGAGACCCCACGACGTGCTGCAGGCGTACTTGCGCTCGCCATCCCGGTCCAGGAACTGGATGTCGAAGACGCGCCCGAAATGATCCCCGAGATCGTGCGACGTGCCGGACTGCAGCGCCCAGTACTTGCCGCCCATCATTGCTTCCACGGTGTGGGTGCGCAGGGCGCCGGCGAACTTCTCCGAGTCCGTCTTCACGCCCGGCACGGTCGGGATCGCCAGGTCGTCCGCCAGAAAGGCGCGGTAGACCTCCAGCATCTGCCGGGCGCGGGCATCGGCCTCCGCCGCCGTGGCGTGGCAGGTGTGCCCCTCCTGCCAGAGGAACTCCAGCGTGCGCAGGAAGGCGCGTGGGCGCTCCTCCCAGCGCACCACGTTGCTCCACTGGTTGAGCAGGATCGGCAGGTCCCGGTAGCTCTGCACCCAGCGGGCGAAGCTCGGGCAGATGATCGCCTCGCTGGTCGGGCGCACGGCCCACGGCTCCTCCAGCGGGTGGGCGCCGCCCTGGGTGACCCAGGCGACCTCCGGCGCGAAGCCCTCGATGTGCTCGGCCTCGCGGGCCAGCATCCCCTGCGGAATGAAGAGCGGGAAGTAGGCATTCTCGACGCCGGTGGCCTTGATGCGGGCATCGAGCCGCGCTGCCATCTGCTCCCACAGCCCGTAGCCGTACGGGCGGATCACCTTGCAGCCGCGCACCGGCGCATCGTCCGCCAGTTCCGCCTGCTGCACGACGTCCACGTACCACTGGTCGAAATCGTCGTCATAGTGGGCGAGGCGCTGCCCCGCCCCACGCGCTCGGGTCTGCATGGTGGTCCCTCTGCCTGCGGCAGCACGCCAGCCGTGACGCAGCCCACGCCGGGCGCGCCGCGCGCCGCGCGTGCCGCTCCATCTGTGTGTCAGGAATGGCGAAGCCGGAGACAGCGCGCCGCGCTACCCCCGGCCGGGAGGGACAGGGAAGCCCCCCGCGCCCACGCCGTGCTGCGCCCGCGCGGAGGCGATGGTGGAGGAGGTCATGCGGTTGGCGGCGACGTGGTGCATACAAGCTATCCGGAGACGCAGGCAAGGTGGGCCGCAGGGGAAGAGTAGCGCAAATCAACCGCGCACCACGCCGGATACTCGACGAGTCCATGGAAAACCCTTCTCCCTCGGCGAGAGACTGTCCTTTCAGGATCCGCGCATTGCGTGGTTCCGCAGAGATGTCAACACGGCCCGCAGCCCTGACGCCAGAAACCTGGTCTGAGGATGGCTGAATCGGGGCATTGTCATCGTGCTCCCGAATGGCAGCGCGTGCGCAGCCTGGCTCGCGAGGGGGTCTCGTCGCTTGTCACATCGCCCCCGGTACTGGCTGCACGGGCTAGCCAGACCCCATTTGGCCATTCAACGCCGCGACGGGAACGTGCTACTCCATCCTCAGCGCCGGCGGCCGGGTGTCCTGCCCCCAGCACCTCCCGGGTCAGGCTCAGCCAGAGCGCCCGTTCAGCGGCCATGTCCTCGGGGGAAGGTTTGCCGAGTTGCCCCAGAATGTCGTACCGGTACAGGTCGAACGCAACGCGCAACATGCTGGCGACCTCGGCCGCCTGGCTGACGGCCGCGCGGTAGGTGAGCCGCGACAGGACGATCGAGCCAGAGCACAGCAGAATCATTGTCAGCCACTGCCTGGTGAGCATCCCGGCCAAGATGCCCAGGCCGGCAAGGCCACAAAACACGACACTCAGATTGAGAAGCGCCATCATCGGCGCCTGGGCGGCAGCAAGCGTGTTCTGGAAGGAACCTGGGAGCAGCGGGGACAACCGTGGCCACCACACGGCGCCCTCCATGGAGTAGGCGAACCGCGGATGCTCTCCAACGCTGGCCAGGAGATTTCCGAGCAAGGTCGGCTTCAGGTTTTGGTCATCGCTGGGAAACCGGCTTTGCAGCCAGGCAGCCTGCTCCTGCTCCGCCGTAGGGGCGTCCGGGCGGCGGCGCCCGCCATGCCAAGCGACGCGCGGTGTTTGGCGCGAAGCTGACCTCGCCTGAATCTGTCCGCCACAAGGCCGGGTAACGCGATGCCAGAGAACATCTCCATGATGGGGTGCGACAGGGCCCGGAGTGCGAAAGCCAGCGCACAAACCTGCAGGACCACGAAGAGGGCTCCCAGTGTCTGCTCAACCGAATTCAGGCTGCTGATCCAGTTCTCAGGCTGTCCCGGCCCCGCAGCCAGGCCGGCTGTCCAGAGGACTCCGATTCCGAACACAAACGCCGGCAGCCAATAGGCCGTCAGGAATTTCGAATCCATACGGTCGGCGAGCGCCCCGGTCATCGAACCCAGCATGCATGTCACCAGTCTCTTCTGTTGCACGCCGCCCCTGCTGGCGCGACGGCCGTCATATTGCGCTGCTGTCGTGGCAGCCGGAGACGCGTCGCTTCACGCGCGCTCCGACGGTCGCGAGGGCCGTCAGCGGCGAGTTCACCCAGAAGGTGTTGAGGACAATCTTGCCGTCCCGCACGACGAAGGTATCGGCGCCGATCCGCACGAAGGGTTGCGCCTTCCAGATCACATACGCGACCTCGCCGATGACGTCCTGGCGCACAATCGTGAACCGTTTGAGGAAGGTATCGGGTCTCGTCGCAAGAAACGCCTCGTAGTAGGCCTGAATCTGCGCCAGCCCCTGGCAGGGCCCCTCGGGCGCAAAGACGACCGACTCTTCGGTGTAGTGGCGCATGATCTCGTCGATGCCTTGCCCCAGCGCCTGGACATGGGCGGTCATCACCGCCACGGTCTGCTCCTCGGTCGTGGTCACGCTCCGCATCCTTTCGGGCAACGGGGTCTACTGCCGCTTCAGCGCGTCCAGTTCCCGCTTCGCAACTGCGGCGTCCATCACCGCCGCCCCGGCAGCGGTCACGGCGGCCCTGGCGACCGCAACTGCCCGTACGGCCCGTTCCTGCGCGATATCGGCCTCCTTCTGGGCATCGTTCACATTGCGGGCGTGGCGGCGTTCGGAAATTCCCCGCTGCATGTCATCCATCTCAGCGGTAATCGCACCCTGCAGGGCATGCCAGTGCCCGGATACCGTATCGCCCGCCGATTTCACGCTCTGGTCCACCCGGTCCGCTGCCGCTGCGGCCGCCGCCCGGGACCGATTGCGCCGCTCCTCGGCGGCCGCATCCGTTTCCACGGCGATCGCGGCGAAGGCATCCTCGACTGTCTTTGCCTGTGCCGAAAGGTCCGTCAGCAGCTCTGAAAGCTCTTTGGCCATCTCGTACCTCCTCTATGTATCGTGGGTAGCGGGCAGGGGTCTAGCCTGCCGCTGGCTCGATATCGATGAAGACGCCGTCGTCGCGGACATCGAGGGGGAAGGTCTGCACGCCTCTGCTCGAGCCCGGCTTGCACCCGGTGGTGACGTCGTAGCGCAATCCGTGGCCGGGGCAGGTCACCAGCGTGCCGGAGAGCTGGCCCATCCCCAGCGGCGCACCCTGGTGGGGACAATCGCCGGCGATGGCATACAACTCGCCATCGACGCTGAACACCGCCACGTCGCCCACCTCGGTCTCGAACAGCCAGCCCTTGCCCACGGGCGGCGCGTTCTCGAGGTCCGTGAGCTTGACCCAGTTCGTCATGAATGCCTCCCGCTCTTGCTCCCGACCACGCGTCCCGTCATTCCGCACCCGCCCTCACCAGTTCCTCGGCCAGGATGGGCACGCCCATCTGAAGCGACGACGCGCCAAAAGCCACACACAACTCCAGGACCGCCATGATCTCGGCGGGCGTGGCGCCAGCCGCGAGCGCGCCCCTGATGTGGCGGCCAACGCCGGGCGCGTACATGTGGGTGACCGAGGCATCGAGCGCAATGCTGAGCAACTCGACATCCTTCTCCGGCAGGGGCCCACCCTGGTACAGGCCGAGGCCCGCCGCCATCAACTGGTCAGTCCAGACCGGGTCCAGGTTGAAGAACGGATCCCAGGCTGTGTTCCACTGGCCCAGCGCCCGCATGGCATTGCAGGCCGGCGTCGCCGTTGCTGGCTGTTGTGTGGCTGACCCCTTCCCACCGTCTGCCGGGAGTTCCGCGAGCAACAGCGGCGCGCCCAGGCTACAGGCGTGAATGGCCAGCAGCGCCGCCATCTTCAGCACGGTCAACAGTTCATCGCGCGTTGCTCCGGCCGCCAGTGCGGCACGGATGGCGACGCGCATCCCCGCTGCATCCCGCGCGGTGCACGAGCCATGCAGGGCCACCAGAATGAGCGCTACAGTCTTCTGGGAAAGGACCCCGGCATGCCACGGGTTGACGGCGACGCGCTCGTACTGTGCCGCCCACTCCGGGTCCCACGCGCTGAGCTGCGCCAACGCATCCTGCTGCCTGGTCATGCGTGATTCCTGTCACTCGCGGCAGAAGCGCCAGGCCGGACGTGCGCCGTGTCACGCGGGCGTGACACGGCATTACCCTGCTGAATCTCAGGACTTTTTCGTCTTGACCGCGACGTGGTCGCCACCGAGGTGTTTGCGATCCTTCGTCCCGAGCACAAGCGCCGCTTCAGCAGCCGTGCCGGAATCAATTCCCTCTGGCACGTCGAGGTCGATCGAGGTTGGCGCCACTAGGCAGTAGGCCATCGGGTGCGAGTCCGAGGCCTCCGAGCCGATGCCGTGCCGCCCGTGCGTGTCCCAGGTGACAAACCCCTGCTTCCCGTTCGGGCGGTTCGGCGGCAGGCCCAGCTTGAAGAGGGTCTCGTCTGGCGAGTCGTACCAGGTTCCGATCTGCATCATCTCCCGCGCTTCCTGCGCGGTCGCGATCTTGCGCCCGAATGCCTCCGAGAGCTTGACCATCTGCTCGACCTGCGCCACGGTGCCGAAGCGCTCACCCTTGACGCGCCAGATGTTGTCCTCGTTGCCGACGCGCACGTGGATGCCGAGCATGACGGCCATCGCGGTCATGGGAATGACGCCGCGCATAGTGTTTTCCCAGGTCAGGATCGAGCCCTGCGGTGAGCGGCGCAGGTACTCCATCCAGTCGAAGGGGTTGCGGCCAGCAGCGCCGCCGCCAATGGCGACCAGGGTGTGGTTGAGCGGGCCCATGTAGGCGCCAGCGCGGATCAGGCGCTCCACGATCTCCAGTTGGTGAACATGACCAAGCATGAAATAGGGCTGGATGTTTCTGGCGCGCAGCCGCTTCAGGTGCTCGATGTAGAAGGCAGGCCCCGCATCGGCCCACAGCCCACTCCGCAGCAATGGCGGGATCCGTGAGCGCGGTGCCCTGGATGTCGTCCTCGGTCCACATCTGGACGACGTCCATCATGGCAGTGCCGATAGCGATGGTGACCTGGTCTGGCGCAGGATCGAGATCCGCCAGCATGTGGCGGGTGTCGTAATCCAGCCACTTGGCCTTCTCGCCTTCACCCTTCGGCGCAAAGGAGATCGATCCGCCGACCGAGAGAATCATCTCCGGCACGGCGTTCTTGAGCAGGCCGATCAAGTAGTTGAACTGATCGAAATCCTTGGAGCCGCGGCCGGTGGCCGGGTTGCGGACATGAAGATGCAGGTGGGTGGCGCCGGCGTTGGAGCAGTCAACGGCCGCTTGCACCTGCTGATCCCACGTGACCGGGATATCCTCCGGAAAGTCGCTCGGCAGCCAGGCCGGCCCGTACGGCGCGGCGGTGATGATCAGCGGCTGCTGGTTTTCCGGGTACAGCGCATCATCCGTGTAATACATCGGCCATCGATCCTTTCAGGATTGAGCTTTTCGGTTGAGGGTTCCGCTGCGTGATACGGCCCGGACTACTCGGGCAGCGGCGGCGGGTAGGCGGTGGCATCGGCCTGCCAGACAGCGAACACGTTGCCTTCCGGGTCCTCGACCACGGCGTACCAGGCGGTCTGCGGCACTGCCGTCTTCTCGCGCAGCACCTTGCCGCCCAGGCGGATGACCTCGCCAACCGTGGCGTCGATATCCGCGACCGAGATGTAGTGCACCCAGCTTCGCGGCTCCGCAATCGGGCGGCGCTGCAAGCCACCGCGCAGACCGGCTGAACCATTCGTGCCGAGCTGGATGGTGTGGTAGTCGATGCCTGGCGCCTTCTTGATCTGCCAGCCGAAGAGTTCCTGGTAGAAATCCGCCAGAGCCGGCAGATCCTCCCCGTAAATCTCGAAATGCGTCACCGTGTTTGCCATACGATCTCCATGCGTATCGTCTGCGAGCAGGGGGAGCGCGTTCCTGGCCAGTTGGCTTCTCCAACGGCCTACGCGCCCAACTCCCCCAACCTCCGCGCGTACTCGCCGGCGCCGCCGGTGTTTGCCCGCCCCAGCACCTGATTGATGGCTGGCAGCAGCGTGGCCAGCACCTCGCGCGCCTGGCCATCGGTCATGCCGGCGTGCTGCCCGGCCGCCCGGTTGGCGGAATCGAGCATGCCGCCATACGTGGCCCGGTAGTCATCCATCAGGGTCTGGCGCAGCGCCGGGCTCTCCGCAAGCCGGGCGTAGAAACGCTCGATGGTCTCAGGCAGCGGGTGCGCGACTCTGCGTACAACCGGGCCAGCAACAGCGGGTTCACCGCCGCCAGCCGCGCAATCTCCGGCAGCCCGGTCAGGACCGCGATCATCACCGGCTCGCGCGCCATGTGGAACATCTGCGCGGTCAGCAGGACCGCCAGCTTGAGCGCGTCATCTGCCAGCATCTGCTGCGGCGAGACCACGAGCGGCTCATGGACGAGCGGTACGGCCCTCAGTGGCGGCTGCGCAGGGCCCGCTGCCCTGGCTGCGAGCCCTGCGAGACAGGGGTTGCGGCAAGAAGCGCTGCATGGCCGGGCGGGAGCGTTCGGGTTGTCGTGCTCCATGGCCGCCTTCCTGGCGTACGCCGCGCTGCATCCGGACCCGACGACCGGACTGCGCAAGGTGGGAGCGCGCTTGCGCCCGCTTCCACAGGTGATGGCAGCCCCGGGGAAGATCCCGGCTGCGAGAAATTAGTCGCGACGATCGTCGCGGCGATCTTCCTTCTCATCGCGACGGTCGTCGCGACGATCTTCCTTGTTGTCCCGCCGGTCTTCGCGCTGATCCTGCTTGCGGTCCTGGATCTGCTGCGCCGGGTGCTGCGGGTTCGGGGTCTTGTTCACCATCGGACAACCTCCTGGTTCCTCGTTGACCGTGCTGCCTTTAGCTGGCGCTCCGGCGCGTTGGCCCCGGTTCTCACCTCCGGCATCAGGAATGGCAGCTCCTGATGTCGTGCGTTCAGCCTGACAGCGCGCGACCCGGCGCGATACCACCAAAATGGAACATCGAGGGTGTAATCTGCGTGGAGGATTGGCGCAGATTGCCTGCCGTGCGATCCCTCCTGCCAGATTTCGCTACAGGAAGGCTCGGTGCGCTTCATGCATCTTTGCGGCGATCGGTTGTGACGTAGACTACGCGGTGATCAGTGCGGCAATACCAGGTGGAAGCCTTCCATGCGGACGGAGATCGTGCGGCCAGCCTGGGCCGTGTGGAGGTGGCGTGGTGGACGAGCGTCGTAGTCCGGGGCACTCCCCGCCTTCTGCGGCGGACCTGAGCGATGCGGCGACCGGCCTCGTTGGCGCCAAGCTCACCCCGCCGCGCCTGAATCGGGATCATGTCGGCCGCCCACGCCTGGTATCCCAGCTCGAAGCCAGCAGCGATTGCCCCCTGCTCCTGCTGCGCGCCCCGGCCGGCTCCGGCAAGAGCACGCTGCTGACGGAGTGGCTGGCGCACCGCGCCCAGGCCAGTGGCTGGGTATCGCTCGACGAGCGGGACAACGACCTCGCAGGCTTCCTGGGCTATCTCCTGGCCGCCATCCGGCGCAGTTTCCCGCAGGCGAGGCTTGTTACGCGCGACCTGCTGCAAGCGACCACGTTGCCTCCCCTGGATGCCCTGGCCGCCAGCCTGGCAGATGACCTGGCGCAGCTTCCCACGGACATCATGCTGATCCTCGACGATTACCACGCCATCACCAACCCGCTCATTCACGAGTTTCTGCAGCACGTGCTGCGGCATCCGCCAGAGCGGCTGCACCTGGTGATCGCGACCCGTGCCGAGCCGCCCGGGCCGCTGGCCCGGCTACGTGCTCGGGGGCAGGTCGCCGAACTGCGCTACGAGGATCTCCTCTTCACGGTGGAAGAAACGGCTGGCTTCCTGCGCCAGATGCTGGGGGAGGTGGTCGCGCAGGATCTGGCGGTGACGCTGCACGACGAGAGCGAAGGCTGGGCCGCCGGCCTGCAGTTGATGGCGCTCACGCTCAGGGGGCGGCCACTCGCGGCCCTGCACACCACGCTCTCACGTGACCCCGGTGACCAGATCGAAGCCATCCTGCTCGATGAGGTCTTCTCCCGCCAGGCCCCGGAGGTGCAGGACCGCCTGCTGCAGATGTCGATCCTGAACCGCTTCACCGCGCCGCTCTGCGAGGCCGTCGTCGCCGCCTCGCCAGAGGACTCCGGCGACCGCTGGGGAGCGGCATTTCTCACCTGGCTGGGGAACGCCAATCTCTTTGTCATTCCCATTGATCGCGGCCACGAGTACTACCGCTTCCACCATCTCTTCCAGCAGTTCCTGGGCGAGCGCCTGCGGGAGCGATGCACCCCCACCGAGATCGCCGCCCTGCACCTGCGCGCCGGTCAGTGGTTCGAAACGCACGGCCTGATCGAGGAAGCGATCCACCACGCGCTAGCCGCAGGGCATGAGCGCGAAGCGGGGGAGATCGTGGCGCGTCACCGCCACGATCTCTACAACGCGGATCAGTTTGCCCGCCTCACGCGGTGGCTGCGCCTGCTGCCGGCCGCAGTCAAGGAGCATCACCCCGGCCTCCTCCTGGCGGAGGCGCGCATTGCCACGATGAACTGGCGCTTCATCGAGGCCGCCATCTTTCTGGATCACGCCGAGCTGGAGCTGGAGCGTGGCGTGCTGCCGGACGGGGCAGCAGCCGACCTGGCGGCGGCCGAGCTGTTGGCCCTGCGGGGGATCCTGGATTTCTGGGCGGGCGATGCCGAGCGGGTGGCAACCATGTCCCGGCATCTGCTGACGGTGCTGCCGCCCGAGCAAACTCACCTGCTGGGGCTGGCCCACACCGGCATCACCACCAGCGCCTACCTGATGGGCAATCTCGACGAGGCGCTGGCCTACCTGGAGATGCAACTGGCCAGCACCGCGCCGCACAACCCCTCGTTTGCCTGGCTGCTGCAAACCCAGTCCTTCCTGTTCTGGCTCCACGGCGATCTCACGCGCCTGCACCAGTCGGCCACGCGACTGCGGCAGGTCAGCGAGGCCATGGAGCTCGCCGACCAGGAGGCGCTGGCCCACTTTCTGCTCGGCGCGGTGCACTACTCCCGTAACGAGCTCGAGGCGGCGAATACCCATCTGCACCGCGCGGTAGACGCACGCTTCATCATGCGCCTGATGTGGTGGGGCCAGGCTGCCGGGCTGCTGGCCCTGACGCTGCAAGCACTCGGCCAGGGGGAAGACGCGCAGCACCTCCTTGATGACGCGCAGGTGTTTCTCCTGGAGCGCCACGCCATGCGCCTGCTCCCGAACATCGGCGCGTTTCAGGCAGAGCTGGATCGCCGCGAGGGGCGGTATGCGCCGGCCGTGGCCTGGGCCCGGCAGGTCACACCCGGCCCGCTGACCTGGGCGCTGGCAGCGGTGGAGCCGCGACTGGCACAGGTGCGCGCGCTCCTCACGGCAGAAGACGCGGCGTCGCTGGATCAGGCGGCCACCATACTGGCCGAACTGCGCGCGTTTTGCGCCCGCCTCCCGAACCGCCGCCTGTGCCTGGAGGTGGATGCGCTGGCGGCCGTGCTGCATGAGCACCAGGGAGATCACGACCTGGCGCTGGTATGCTGCGTCAGGTCTTGCACGACACCGAGGCAGACGGGTGGGTGCGCCTGTACGCCGACCCAGCGACGATGTGGCAGACCTGCTCAGACAACTGCCGCATCACGGTGCCCCCCAGCGCGCCCTGGAGCGCATTTTGGCGGCGTTCCCCGCCCAGATCTCGCCGGTCAGGCGGCTCGACCAGTCGCAATTGATCGAACCGCTCTCCCCACGCGAGTTGCAGATTCTGGCGCTGCTGGGTAAGCGCGACAGCAACAAGGAGATCGCCGCGCGGCTCTTTATCTCCCCCGCCACCGTGAAGCGCCACACGGTCAGCATCTACCGCAAGCTCGACGTGAGCGATACCGGCGCGGCGCAGTGGCCCGCGCGCTCGAACTCGGCCTGCTGCCGGCGCTGCAAATCACCGCGTGAGATGCTGAGAACGCCGGAGTGCGCGCTCGCCAACCCGCAAGGGTAGCCATGCGCGAACATCGTGAGCGACACCCCTGGGTCCGTCAGTTTCAGGACCGCATCGGCATCGCGCTGCAGGCGTAGCCGCCCACGGCGAAGGCGCGCCGGGGAAACGGCTGCTCCAGGCAGGGGCGGCGGACACCTGCAGCTACGACGCCTTCTTGCTCGGCGACCACCCGGCACGGGCGCCGGAGTGCTGGAGCCCACCTCGCGGCGCTGGCCGTCACCACCCAACGCGTGCGGCTGGGCCAGATGGTCGCCGCCAATCCCTACCGGCCACCTTTGCTGACGGCGCACGCACGGCGTCTGACCTCGACCACCGGTGATGGCCGGTCGATTCTTGGGCTCGGCATCAGCTGGAATGCCGCCGACACGGCACAGGGACCAACGAGTTCGAGCGGATGGGGCTGCCGTATGCATCGACGCGCGAACGGCAGGATGCCGCTGGAGGAGGCGCTGACCGCCATCCATGGGGTCTGGGAGCGGAGCCGTTCACCTTCGCCGGGCGCTACTACCAGGCGACCGACGCCGGAGTTCCGCGCCCGGTGCAGGCGCCAGCGCCGCCCCCGGTCATCGCGGGCGGTGGCGAGCGGACGCTGGCGCAGGTGGCCCGGCTGGCCGATGCGGCCAACGGCCCCGGACCGGCTGGGCAGGCCAGCTCCGCCGATCTGGTGGGGAGAAACTGGCCCTGCTACGCCGCCAGTGCGAAGGCCGCCGGGCGGCCCTGCTGACGCCATTCTCCGCTCGCATTTCACCCACTGGCTGATCCTGGCTCCGGGCGATCAGGCAGTACAGGCGAAAGGTCGCACGCTACTTCCCCAATGGCCTGGACCCGTTCTGGGGCGCTTATCTTGTCGCCGGGACACCGGAGGCGGTCACCCGCCACTACCAGCAGTACGTCGACGCCGGTATCCAGTACTTCGTGTTCCAGACCGGACCCCTCGGATGAGGAGACCATCCGCCTCGCCGCCGAGCAACTGCTGCCGCAGTTGCGGCCGGCAAGGTAGCGACGAGGAAGGCCCGCAATCTCTTGTCGGTTATAGTCCTTGCGGATTATTCACGAGCGTGACGACGGGGCATCAGACTACGGTATTCGGAAGGTGCTTGGAGCGCTCGGCAAGTGCGGCGATCAACCAGGTCACCCGGAGACTGGGGGAGCGACAAACGAGCTAAGCTTCGCTTCGCCTCTCCTGACTCCTGCCTGCACCCACGGCATACCAAGCGCGATCCCCTATTGCCGGGTGCCCTTATACAGGCAAAACAAACGGCATTCGTTCCTAGCTCGGTGAAACCGTGGATGGCTGCCCCTCAATTGGTTCCTGCTTGGTTGCGGCGATCCCATAAACGGTCAGTGGATAGAGCAGCCATCGCCAGCGTACGTTGGCCTTTGTGAAGTAATCGGTAGCGCGACTGCTGTCCGAGGAAAGATTAAGAAATTTCGCCATCGACCAGTTTGGCGAAAACGGATGCGTCGTCTATATAGTTGGGCCACATCGCCGCACCGCGTTGGTCCTCATGTTTCATATGTAGAATGCTATTCCTGATACCTTGCAATCTCTTGTAGCCCAGCCAGGGCGTTTGCCCTTCGATTGTCGCCACGTTGAGCAAGTCCGGCACAATTACGGATAGCTTGTCTTCGGTCGAACACTTCTTCCTGTCTAGGTCGTTAGCATTCAGTCTTGTCCCAGGCGTCTGTCTACAAATCTCTTGCGTAAACGTGTACTCTCGTATCACCTAGCTTGTCCTGAATCGTGAGATTACAGAACGCTTCAAGGGCTTGGAAACCGTATTGGCTGCGACCATACATTGCTCAATGAAATCGAAAAGGCACCGATATTCTCATGCTTGATCGTTCGATAAATGCCCGTCTCAGTTTGCACCTCAACTGGCTCTACGTTCGGGCGCAGTTCCTTCGCTCTCCTATCGGATGCAATTGCCACGCTCAAGCTAGCGCAATCGAGCTAAAGTCGGTAAGAGAATTCATCGCCGTTCGCTCGCATCGACCGTGTAACGCCGACAAATGCCCCGGCCCTTTTCGCCCGTTTGCCGGGCCCTCGGTCAGAGCAAATCTCTTTTAAGCCGCGTAACGGCATGAAAGCGCCAATCGCCTAAGCCGTCCTCTAAACTGCTATCGTTTCTTTCGAATCCTGGCTCATGGGGGCTAGTCTACTGGCAAGATCATGTGAGCGGCGATGGCTATCCCGCGGGCACCCCAGAAGGCAGTTGAGTTTCGAATAGGCGGCACCACCGTGGATGTTTTCTGGACGGTACTTGCGGGCGTTGCCGTTTTGCGTGTTCGGGCAAGCGGTCGCAAAGTTCGTCATTGAACCGTGGCACGACTATCGAATGTTGGTAGGGCGAATCGCCCACGCCATGATCTGTATCGCACTGCGAATGCTGACCACAACCTAGTATCCCCAGTCCCGCTAGAGGCACGGCGCGAACTTCGAAGCTTAGCCGGAGAGCTTTGGCAACGAACATATGCCATTCCGTTTTGCAGGGCACTATCACGCGTGTGTCGAGGACTGCCCAGTCGCTCAGAAATTCGTGAAGCATCAGGCAATCTTATCGGGCTTAGCAACTGTTTAGGTGGAACTGAGCTAGGCGAAGGTCGCACGCTACTTCCCCAATGGCCTGGACCCGTTCTGGGGCGCTTACCTTGTCGCCGGGACACCGGAGGCGGTCACCCGCCACTACCAGCAGTACGTCGACGCCGGCATCCAGTACTTCGTGCTCCAGACCCTGGACCCGACGGATGAGGAGACCATCCGCCTCGCCGCCGAGCAGATGCTGCCGCAGTTGCGGCCGGCACACTGATGCGCCACCCGCAACTCGTGTCATCTCGAGCTCGTCGAGAGACCTCGTTTCTTGCAGCCCGCTGACGAGAACGAGATCCCTCGACGTCGCTCGGGGCGACCTCATGCCGGCAGAGCGCCTAGTACCGCACCACCGCGTCGCCAGCGGCGACATCAATCCCGACCGGGGCGGCGGCGCGCCAGTTGGTCTGGTTGATGTCGTCGCGCAGGCCACTCAGCATGTACCGCAGTTCGCTGGCGAGGGCCAGGAACTGGAACCCTTCCTCGATGCGCTGGTTCGCGCCCGCCGCGCCGGACGTGTGGATGCCCGGCGCCACGCCGTTGCGCTTGCAGGCGTCCCGAATCTCGAAGATCGCCTCGACCAGCGCCGGGTTGTCGCTCTCCAGCGGCACGCCGAGGCCAATGCCCATCGAGGCGGCCAGGTCGTTCGGGCCGATGAAGCAGGCGTCCACGCCCGGCACGCTCAGGATGGCGTCCGCGTTCTCGACGCCGGTGATGTGCTCGATCTGGAGCACGACCAGGATCTCGTTGTTGGCGTGGCGCAGGTAGTGCTCGCCCGTGGTGCCGAAGGACATGGCGGCGCGGCCGCCGCCGACGCTGCGGTCGCCTTCCGGGTAGTAGCGGGCGGAGGCCACCGCCAGCTCGGCTTCCTCGCGGGTGCGCACCATCGGCACCACCACGCCCCAGGCGCCGGCATCGAGCACGCGCTTGAAATTCTCGCCGCTGTTCCAGGGGATGCGCACCATCGGCGCGGTGTTCGTGGCCGCCATGGCCGCGAACATCTGACCCAGCGTGCGGATGTCAATCGGATTGTGCTCGGCGTCGACCGTCAGCCAGTCGAACCCGAGCTGGCTGCAGTACTCCGCTGCCTCGGGAGAGGGGAGGGAGAGCCAGGTGCCGATGGAGGGCTCGCCCGCCTTCAGCCGCCGCCGCACATGATTGCCACGCATGGTACTGGTCCTTTCGTGCCTGCCGGAACGCGGGCTACTGCGCGTCCTCGACCTCTTCGCGGTCCTGGATGCTGCCGGCCATGTTGGTGCCGCCCGCCCAGGAAAGTTCCTCGTCGGTCTCGACCTTGCTCAGGTCGATGTTCGTGCCGAAGCCGGGTTTGTCGGAAACGGTGATGCGGCCATTCACCGGCATCACCGGCTCCTCCCAGAAGAACTGGAGGAGCGTGTTCCACTTCACCAGGTACTCCACCAGCGGCGCCAGCAGCTCCGGCAGGGAGAGGGTGAGGTGCACATTGGAGGGTACCGAGTGCCCGTGGGCGATTACGGGAATATCGTACGTGGAGGCCAGGGTCGCGATCTTCACCATTTCGGAGAGGCCGCCCGCCCAGTAGGTATCCGCCTGCAGGTACTCGCTGGCGCCGGCGTCCAGCAGTTCCTTCTGGCCCCAGCGCGTGTACTCGTGCTCGCCGGTGGCGATGGGGACCACGGAGCGGGCGTTGATCTCGGCGCAAAGCTGGATCTTGTCCGGCATCACCGGTTCCTCGATCCACTTGATATCCAGGTGCGCCACGTTGCGCGCGAACTCCAGCGTGTACGGCTTGTTCCAGCTCATCCAGGCGTCGAGCATGATGTCGACATCCGGCCCGGCGGCCTCGCGCAGCGTCTCGGCCAGCGCCACGTTCTTGCGCATCCCCGCGCGGCCATCGGTGGGGCCGTAGAGCGGGAACCACTTGAGGGCGGTGAACCCCTCGGCCACCTTCTCCTGCGTGCGCTGGTACGCCTTCTCCAGGTCCAGGCTGTAGCCGAGCATGCTGGCGTAGGCGGGGGCGTCGGTGCGGACCGGGCCGCCGAGCAGGCGGTAAACCGGCTGGTTGAGGTAGCGTCCCTTGAGGTCCCAGAGCGCGCAGTCGATGGCGCTGATGGCCATCATGGTTGCGCCCTTGCGGCCGTGGACTGCCTCCCGGTACATGATGTCCCACAGGCGTTCGATCGCCAGCGGGTCGGCGCCCATCAGCAGGCCGCGGAACTCGCGGTCGATGATGTAGGCCACCTCGTGTGGCACCGGCCCGGCGAGGCCGGTGATTCCCTCATCGGTATCCAGTTCCAGGAAAACCGAGATGACGCGCGACTGGTAGTCGTTGATTGGCTGCGGCATCCAGAAGCCGGGCCGCGCGCGCTGGGCCTTGTACTCGGGGTAGACATCGATTGGGCGCTGCAGGCGCTCTTCCCAGTACGGGCCATCGTGCTCCAGGATACCGGTGAGCTGCCGCAAGCGAACGGCGGTGATCTGCACGTCTTCCCCCTGTTCGGTACCGCTGAACTCTGCCCGGGCTGGCCGGTGCGCCAGCGCCGCGCCGCGTGATGGTAAGGCGGCAGGGGGATGCTGTCTACAGCGGAAGGCAATCGGATGTGTCGCCGGGAGGGATTCCGGCGTTGCCAGCCGCCACGTTCCGGGTGTCATCCATATTCAAGTGTCGTCCTGAGCGAAGTCGAAGGATCTCGTTCCCAGCCGCCACGGCAAGAGGTGGCGTCCACCTTTCCTTGTCATCTCGACGCAGGAGAGATCTCGGCTCGATCTATCGCCGGGGAACAATGCCCGCACCCGACCGTGGGCTGTCGCTTCGAACCCACGCGGCTGGGGGACGAGATCCTTCGACTTCGCTCAGGACGACACTTGATGGTGGATGCTGCCGCGAACATAGTGGGCGGCGAGACGAGGGGCGGCCGACGCCGGTTGGAGAACCTGCGCTATCCACCTGGTCACGTCTCACAGCGGACGGGCGATAATGCCGCATCACGTCGTTCGGCACTGGAGCACCTGGCTTGATTGAACGCACCACCTTTCCGGCGTACCGCTTCTCCGGCACGCACCGGGCAATCGGGCGGCAGTTCGGCGAGGCCACGCGCGACCTGATCTGGCAGCACCGCGACCTGGCCGTGGCCCGGCCTGGCGCCGCCAGAGGGGTCGGCGTGGAGCAGGCGCTGGCTGCCGCCCTGCGCTACCGCCCCTTCGTGCAACAGCATGCACCCTTTCTCGATGAGGAGATCGTGGGCGTGGCGGAGGGCGCGGGGCTGAGCCTGGCGGAGGCGTACCTGCTGCAACTGCGCGCCGAACTGGCGAACACCGCCGGGCTCTACGACGAGATCGGCGACGAGTGCACCACCTTCGCCATCCTGGCCGAACAGACCAGCAACGGCTCCCCGCTGATCGGGCAAAATGCCGACTTGCCCGCCTTCTATCGTGATCTCGGCGTCGTGGTCGAGATTATCAGCGACCACCTCCCGCCGGTACTGATGCTCACCCCGGCCGGGCAGGTCTCCTACATCGGCATCAATGGCCACGGCCTCGGGGTCTTCGCCAACTTCCTGACCTGCGCTGGCTGGCGGGTCGGCTTCCCGCGCTACCTGCTGACGCGGCTGGCCCTGACCCACGACACCGTGGACGAGGCCATTGCGGCGATCGACAGCGTGCCGCGCGCCTCCTCCCGCAACCTGATCCTGCGCGACGCGGTGGGCAACGCCGCCGACCTGGAGACCACGCCGACGCGCTCGGCCCGCCTGCGCCCCGGCCTGGGGTTCATCGCCCACGCCAACCACTACGTCGCGCCCAGCCTGCTGGGGGAGGAACGCTACGCCGAGGGGCCGCGCGCGAACTCGTGCAGCCGCGAGGGGCGCCTGATCGAATTACTGGCCGTGAACCGGGGCCGCGTCGACGCCACGCTGATGCAGGCGATCCTGCGCGACCGCGCGACCGCGCCCGATACGCTCTCTCGCGCCCCGGAGGACGAGCCAACACGCGACGTGATGACCTTCGCCTCAGTGATCGCGGAACCGGCGCAGGGCCAGATGTGGGTCGCCGTCGGCCCGCCGCACGAGCACCCGTACCGGTGCTACGGGTTTTCGGGGTAAGTCCTCGCCAGAGGTATGGGGAAACCAATCTGGCACGCCTGAGCGCCCTCCCTCCCAGCCCTTTTCCCGATGCGCGGGAGAGGGCTGAGAGGGAGGGCGCTCTCCGGCTTTGACGAGGTCCTGGCTGTACCCCCCTCAAGCCGCCTACGTGCCGTCGCCGGACAGGTGCTGCGCCAGCAACTGCGAGCGCAGGGCGTGCCGGGAGTGCTCGCGGGCCAGTTGCTCGGCCTGGTCGGCATCCCGGCTGGCGATGGCTTCGAAGATCGCGCGGTGTTCCGCCACAGCGTCGTTCACCCGCTCCGGCGCAAACTCGTGCAGGCGCAGGGAGCGGTGGGCATCGAGCATCAGGGCCAGCAGGCGCGTGAGCCGCCCGTTCGTGTGCCCGGCGCGCAGCAGGCGGTGAAACGCGTTGCTGCCCTGCCACAGCACCGTGAGATCACCCGCATCGCGAGCCTGCTCTGTTCGCTCCACCGTCTCCCGCAGCGCCGCGATCTCGGCCTCGCCCATGCGCATCGCCGCGCGGCGTGCGGCCAGCCCCTCAAGCACCTCGCGAATCTCGTAGATCTCGACCAGGTCGTCGGTGGTGATCGTTGGCACAACAAACCCGCGGCTCGGCGCCCGCTCGACCAGCCGCTCGGCCTCGAGCTGGCGCAGGGCGTCGCGCACCGGCGTGCGGCTCATCTCCAGCGCGCCGGCCAGATCAAGCTCGATCAGGCGATCGCCCGGCTGGATCACGCCGGAGCGAATGGCGTCGCGGATCGTCCAGTAGGCGATCTCGGCGGTGGCGCCGTGCCGGGCGTGCTTGAGCCGCAGCTCGCGCAGCGCGCCCAGCCGCCGTGCGCGCTCGTCATCCTGAGCCGTCATGGTTGTGCAGCACTCATGGGTTTCACGTTCCCGGTAATCTACTCCGCTGCTCGCCCGGCCGCCATTGATTCGCATTGTATACATTGACAGACATTTGTATGCATGATACCGTGCGCGCCAGATTCAACGTCGGCAATCGGAACCCATCGCGGGCGTGACCCCGTCACGCGCAACCAGATTCTGGAGCGTCATGCACCCGGCAGAGGCCGTCGCCTTTCCTTTCCACCGGTTCACGGGCACCCACCGCCAGATCGGCCAGCAGTTCGGCGAGGCCACTGGCGACCGCATCCAGCGGCACCTGGCCCTGGCCCTGGCGCGGCTGCAAGCCCGCTCGCGCATAGCGGCAGACGACGCGCTGGCGGCCGCCCTGCGCTACCGGCCCTATGTCCAGGAGCACGCGCCCTTCCTGGATGAGGAGATCCAGGGCGTCGCCGCCGGCGCGGGCATCTCCCTGGCCGAGGCGTACCTGCTGCAACTGCGCGCCGAGTTGGCGAAGCCGCCCGCCACGCGGCCGGCGGGGGAAACGGGCGACGAGTGCACGACCTTCGCGGTGCTGGCTGAGGCGACCGCCAACGGGGCGCCGCTGGTGGGGCAGAACGCTGATTTGCCAGCGTTCTACGGCGAAATCGGCATCGTCATGGAAGTCGTGCCGGATGACATGCCGAGCGTGCTGATGCTCACCCCGGCCGGGCAGGTCTCCTACATCGGGATCAACGACCAGGGCGTCGGCGTGTTCGCCAACTTCCTGACCTGCGACGGCTGGCGGGTGGGGTTCCCGCGCTATCTCTTTTCCCGCCTCGCGCTCACGCACGAGTCGGTGGATGCCGCCATCGCGGCGGTCCGCGCCCTGCCTCGCGCGTCGTCGCGCAACCTGATCATGCTGGACACCCGGGGCACGGCCGCCGATCTGGAGACGACCCCGACGCGGGACGCCCGCCTCGACCCGGTCGACGGCCTGCTTACCCACGCCAATCACTACGTGGCCGCTGCGCTCCTTGACGAGGAGCGGTCACCGGCCCGGCAGGTTGCCAACTCGCGCGTGCGGCAGGCGCGCATGGACGAGTTGCTCACGGAAAGGAGGGGGCGCCTCGATGCCGGGGCCATGCAGGAGATCCTGCGGGACCGCGCCTGCTACCCGGATACGCTCTGCCGCCAGCCGGGCGACGACCCATCGGCGGACATCATCACGTTTGCGTCCGTCATCGCCGAGCCCTCGCTCGGGCAGATGTGGGTTGCGGTCGGGCCGCCCGACGCACACCCCTACCAGCGATACGCCTTCTCCCGGGCGGGGGAGGCGACTACCCATGCGTCTGAAGTAGCGCGTCCGTCAATGAGGACATAACAGGAGGAGCAACGATGGTCCACGCAACCGCCGCGCCTCAGGCGGCACACGAGCACACCAACGTCATGGACCGGCGGCTGCACCGGCGCGGCCTGCTGGCAGGGACAACCGCTGCCGCGATGCTGGCTGCCCTGCGCGGCACGGGGCTTTCCGCCAGCGCCGCCGCCCAGGATGCGGGCGAGCCAACGCGCGGCGGCAAGGCGGTCATCGCCCTCATCCAGGAACCCGGGCAGATGAACCCCTTCTTCAACGTGCAGTCGGGGTCCTTCCTTTCAACGCTGGCGCTCGATCCCCTTTTCGTGCCGGACGCGGACGGCAACTACCTCCCCGTGTTGGCCGCAGAAGTGCCGACGCTGGAGAATGGCGGCATTTCCGAGGACTTCCTGACGATCACCTACAAGCTGCGCGACGGCATCACCTGGTCTGACGGCGAGCCGTTTACGGCGGACGATGTGGTCTTCTCGTTCGAGATCTACAAGAACCCGGAGAGCACCACCGCGCTGGGCACAGCCTACGAGCTGATTGAGTCCGTAACGGCTATCGACCCGCTGACGGTTGAAGTCAAGATGTCCGACATCAACCCGGCCTACCTGACGCTGTGGGACTCCGAGGGGCCGGTGCAGCCGAAACACCTGTTTGAATCGAGCGCGGTCACCCAGGAACACCCGCTCGCCCGCCTGCCCGTGGGCACGGGGCCGTTCGTGTTCACCGACTGGAAGACCGGCGACGAGATCACGCTGACCCGCAACGAGAAGTACCGCGACCCGGAGCGCCCCTACCTGGACGGCGTGACCATCAAGATCACGCCGGAGAAGGAAACGGCTATCGCCTCGTTCATCGCCGGTGAGTTCGACACCATCTACTTCATCACCACCGGCGACCTGCCGACCCTGAGCGCGGCGCAGGAAGCGGGCGACGGCATCGTAGTCGCCCTGCAGGAGGGCCCGTCGCACGTCGAGTGGCTCTGGCTGAACATGTCGGACAACGGCGACCCCGGCAAGCCGCACCCGGTGCTCGGCGACCCGGCGATCCGCGAGGCCATGGACCACGGCATTGACCGCCAGACGGTCATCGACGAGGTGTTGGGCGGCTTCGGTTACCAGGTCGGCTCCTTCATCTACGCCGGGTGGGCGGCGGTCGATATTCCGGCGGCGACGTACGACCCGGCGCTGGCCAACTCGCTCCTCGATGAAGCGGGCTGGGTTATGGGCGACGACGGCGTGCGGGTGAAGGATGGCGTACGCGCCAGCCTGCGCTACCAGACCATCGCCGGCGATCAAACCCGCGAGCTGTACCAGCAGGTGGTGCAGCAGAACATGAAGGACATCGGCATCGAGCTGGTGATCGAGAATGTCCCCTCCAACACCATCTTCGGCAGTTGGGAAGAGGGCGGCATCTTCATGCGCGGCGACTACGACATCCTGATGAGCCGCGCCGGATACTTTGTCGATCCCGCCTCCTGGGCGAAGGACTTCACCTCGGACCAGATCCCGAGCGACGAGTTTCCCGGCGGCTTCAACCGGGTGCGCTACCAAAGCGAGGCGTTTGATGAAGCCGTCAATGCGGCGGCCCAGACGCTGGATCAGGCCGTGCGCGGCGAGGCCTACACGACAGCCGCGCAGCAGTTCGCGGCCGACCGGCCGTCGCTCCCGCTCTACAGTTCGGCCTGGGGCTGGACGTGGAATGAGCGCCTGCAGGGCGTGGACACCGCCTTCTGGGAAGGGATGTGGCCCAGCTCTGCCGGCTGGTACGTAAACGAGGGGTAATTCGGGTTTGGCGTGGCCGGCGGGGTGTTCCCGCCGGCCGCTCTGGAGTCCGCCGTGGGCCACTACCTGGTGCGACGCACCCTGCAGGCCGTGCCGCTGCTGATCGCCATCAGCGCCATTATCTTCGTCATGCTGCAAATGACGCCGGGCGGCCCACTGGCCACAGGCGAGGGCGGGGGGCGTTCGGCGCGGGTGACCGCCGAGGACCTGCAGCGGCTGCGCAACAAGTACGGGCTCGATGACCCTCTGTATGTGCAGTATTTCCACTGGGGGAGCGACCTGCTGCGCGGCGACTGGGGCACCTCCTTCAACACTGGCCTGCCGGTGCTGACCATGATCGGGGAGCGGCTGCCAACCACGCTGCTGGTGATGGGCCTTTCCTTCCTGACCACCCTCGTGCTGGCCATCCCGATCGGCATCCTGGCCGCCGTGCGCCGCTACTCCATCTTCGACTACCTGACCACCACCGTCTCCTTCCTCGGCATCGCCATCCCCAGTTTCTGGTTCGCCCTGATGCTGATGTTCATCTTCAGCTTCACGCTCGGGTGGCTGCCCTCGGTCGGGCTCTCCGACCCTCGGGTGGAGCACAGCGGGATGGCGGCGGTGATCGACCGCGCGCAGCACCTCATCATGCCGGTCGCCGTTCTGGCCCTGACCTCGACCGCCAGCCTGACCCGCTACGTGCGGGCGGCCATGCTCGATGTCATTGGGCAGGATTACGTGCGCACCGCGCAGGCCAAGGGGCTGGCCGAGCGCACCGTGATCCTGGTGCACGCGCTGAAGAACGGCGCCATCCCCATTGTCACCGTGCTGGCGCTGGAGCTGCCGGATCTGTTCATCGGCGCGGTCATCGTGGAGTCGGTCTTTGCCATCTCGGGCATGGGCCGCCTGTTCATCGAGTCGGCGAACCTGCGCGACTACCCGGTGCTGATGGGCGTGCTGGTGATCACCGCCATCCTGGTCGTCACCTTCAACCTGATCGCCGACCTGTTGTACGCCACGCTCGACCCCCGGATTCGTTTCCAATGATGGGCATTGCCAGCCCGCAGCCGGCGCCTTCGGAGGCGACGCCGCGCCCGGCCGCATCCGCTCCTGCGCTGGCCGGGGAGGTGCACGGCGAACCACGCTCGCTGCTGTCCGACGCCTGGCGGCAGTTCCGCAAGCACAAGCTGGCCGTGGGCAGCCTGGCGGTGATGATCCTGATGGTGTTGGGCGTAATCGTCGGGCCGATGCTGATTGCCTACGACCCGGAGCGCATCGACTTCAAGACCAAGAACGAGCCACCCTCGCTGGCCCACCCCATGGGCACCGACGAACTGGGCCGCGACCAACTGGTGCGCGTGCTGGATGGCGGCCGCGTCTCGCTGGCAGTGGCCCTGGCGGCCGTGCTGGTGGCGGTCTCCGTCGGGGTGGCGGTCGGCGCGCTGGCCGGGTTCGCCGGCGGCCTCACCGACAACCTGCTGATGCGCCTGGTGGATGTCTTCTACTCCTTACCCGGGCTCTTCGTGCTGATCCTGCTGGTGACGCTGCTGGGCCCCGGCTTCTGGACCATTGTGATCGCGCTCGGGGTGTTGCGCTGGATGGGCACGGCCCGCCTGGTGCGCGCCAGCTTCCTCTCGCTGCGGGAGAAGGAGTTTGTCGAGGCGGCGCGGGCCATCGGCGCGCGGCGGTGGAGCATCGTGGTGCGGCATATCCTGCCGAACGCGCTCAGTCCCATCATCGTCGCCGCTACGCTGGGCATCGCCGGGGCGATCCTGACCGAATCGGCGCTTTCGTTCCTCGGGCTCGGCTTTCAGCCGCCGCAGGCGACCTGGGGCCGCATGTTGGAGGAAGCGCAGCGGCCGGTCATCACCGACGGCCAGTGGTGGCGGGGGTTCTTCCCGGGCCTGATGATCTTTATCACGGTCCTGTCGGTCAATTACATCGGTGATGGGTTGCGCGATGCGGTCGACCCGCGCCGGGTCGAACGGTAGGTACGAAGCGCGTCTTGAGCGGAGTCGAGCACGCTTGTGGTGAAAACGCGCTCGCAGGGGGTTGTGGCCCTGAAACTGGTGACACTCCCGCAACTTGCCCTCTCCCGATGCGCGGGAGAGGGGATGAGGGTGGGGACCGTGTGGCGTCGTCTCACCCTCGGTCAGTACCTCACACCAGGCGTGAGAAGCCTCGTTCCGGGGTCTGACAAGACGAGGTCTCTCGACGTGGCTTGAGACACGCGTGGGCTGTCCGGGAGGCCCCGGCGCGCCGCTGTTGACAGCAGACAACGAAAGGGCACGAGTTCAGTGGACGACCCGAGAAAGCGCGCGGAGCACGAAAGCAGGATTTCGCTCTACGGCCTGGGGCGCACGGCGCTCTTCGCCAGCCAGTACGACCAGCGCTTTTCCTACTGCCTCTACGTGCCGAGCAGCTTCCGCGAGGAAGGGGAGAACACCTACCCGCTGGCGGTGATCATGCACGGCTCGCTGCGGGACGCGCAGGCGTACCGCGACCGCTTCGCGGACTGGGCGGAGGAGGCGCAGGTGGTCCTGCTGGCGCCGCTCTTTCCGGGCGGCATCATCGTGCCCGGGGATGTCAGCAACTACCGCTTCATGGAGTGGCACGGCATCCGCTTCGACCAGGTGCTGCTGGCGATGATTGACGAGGTGACGCCGGTCTACCGCCTGCGCAGCGAGCGCTTCCTGCTGCACGGCTTCTCGGCGGGCGGCCACTTTGCCCACCGCTTCCTCTACCTGCACCCGCAGCGCCTGGCCGGGGTCTCCATCGGCGCGCCGGGCATCGTCACGCTGCTGGACGAGGAGCACGACTTCTGGGTCGGCGTGCGCGATCTGGAAGCCCGCTTCGGCATCGCCCCGAACATCCCGGCCATGCGCGAGGTTGCGGTGCAGATGGTGGTTGGCGGCGACGACACCGAGACCTGGGAGATCGCCATTCCGCCCACCTCCCCTCGCTGGATGCCCGGCGCGGAGTTGGCTGGCCCCCACCGCCTCGCCCGCATCACTGCCCTGCGCGACAGCTTCGAGCGCAACGGGATTCCCGTACAACTCGACGTCGTTCCGGGCGTGGCGCACTCGCACACGGGGGTGGTGTATGCGGTGGAGCGTTTCTTCCGGGAGGTGCGGCCGAGGCTCGGGGAGTAACCCTCGCCCCAACCTCCTGCCCTGTGCAGGGACTCCGGGAGAGGCGTTCGTTTGCGGCACAGGCAAGAGGGCCAACATGCGCGGGTGAGGGTGGTTGGCATTGTCACTCAGGCTACAGGGGGAGAGGCAGGATACCCCGACCTTGTGGCGGGGGCGCCGTTTGCCGCACCCTGCGCGTACATGGCGCCCACGAGGTCACGCCCGGACAGTTGTGTGCGATGCAACTGACCGCAGCCCGGTGTAGCACCTGGCCACGCGAGACGTGGTCAATCCTGAGTACGCTTTTGGTCCGGGCTTCATGTTGCGCAAGGATCCCGCCGATCGGGGTTTGCAGCGTCAGGCACGATCATGGTTGCAGGCATCTCCGGCGCAACGTTACCGAACATCCTCCAGGTTCTGTGCGTCGTTTCCGTCCTCCTGACCCTCCGGGCGATCCTTTCCCAGACATGGTTGACCATGTGGCTTGCGGCGCTGGTATCGCTCGCTGCAACCCTGGCAGGGCTCTGGTCATTCGGCTTGCTGATCTTCCTGCTCACCTGTATGCAACGTGCGGCAGCGGTCGCGATGCGGCGTGCCAGCGGTACGCTGGAGTGGGTGCTGCTGCTACAGCGGTATGCAAAGAAGTTGGGCCGTCGGGAATCCCCTCGTGTCTCGAGCGCAGTCGAGAGACCTCGTTCACCGGCGCTCGCGACGAGGTCTCTCGACTCCGCTCGAGACACGGGATTGTTGCCTCGCGGGTCAGGTCTTCTGCAATACGCTGCCAGTGGCCCGCGTAGCAACCTTCGGCCTGGTGGAATACGGCCTGGCATTCCTCCGCCTGTGGGACTTCTGGATCGTGGGATTTCTCTGGCGTTCCTCGGCTGGTCCATGCCATTGCGCCCGTGTTGCCTCCCCGGACATCAGTTCACGCCCTCCGCTTCCTGACCGCGTTACGCTCCCGGCGGTTCAGCGGTCGGCTCACGCGTCGGCATGGGGTCACTTGTCGAAACCCAGCCCCGGGCCGCGACTATCGCGTGAGGCGAGCAGCTGAGGGTTGCCGGAAGCTCGCGAATCGGGTGACCACCCAGACCTGCCCGCCAGACAGTCCCAAAGGAGTAACCGCATTGACTCACCCATCTGGCCGCGTTGCTGTGAACGGCGTTGAGCTGTACTACGAGATTCATGGCGAAGGGTCGCCGCTGGTGATGCTGCACGGCGGCGTCAACCCGTCGGACATGTTCGGGGCGCCGCTGGCAGCCATGGCCCAGGCGCACCAGGTGATCGCGGTTCACCTGCGGGGACACGGCTTCAGCACCGATGCGGACGTCCCCTGGAGCTGCGAGCTGATGGCCGACGATGTCGCGGCGCTGCTCGGCGCACTGGGCATCGCGCAGGCTGATGTGATGGGCTGGTCGCTGGGCGGCGGGGTGGCCCTGCAGACCGCCATCCGCCACCCCGACCTGGTCGGGAAGCTCGTCGTCGCCTCCATCAGCATGCGGGCCGATGGCAACTTCCCCGAGGTCCGGGCGCAGTTCGCGGCCATGCCGGAACAGGCGGCCGACATTGCGCCGCACGTCGCGCAATCGCCGCTCGGGACGCTGTACCCCGATGTTGACTGGGAAGCGATGTTCCGCAAGACCGGCGAGATGCTGCGTGACGACTACGACTGGTCCGCCGGCGTTGCCGGGATCACGGCGCCAACGCTGCTCATCTTCGCCGATGCCGACATGATGGAGCTGGAGCACATCGTCGCGTTCTACCAACTCCTGGGCGGGGGCACGCGCGACGCCGGGGTTGATGGCGCGCTGCGGCCCACGCCCAACCAGTTGGCCATCATTCCCGGCGCCACACACTACAACGTGATGGCCGCAGCGGACGGGAGCGCCACAACCTTCGCCAGGGCGTTCCTGGCCGGGTGAGGGCAACTGTCCCCGGGGCCATGCCGGGTCTCGTGCCGCGCCAGGCGCACGAGTGCGTTAGCCCGCCGGCTCAGCGTGTCGTCGATTGCGCGTGGAGCACGCCCTGACAACTCCCCGCTGCCGGAGACTCGCGACGTGCCACGCGCAAGTGGCGTCTCCGATCAGACAGACCGGCGAGAGCAGGCCATTTCGCCGACAATAGCCCAATGATGGAGGATGCGGGACTGCGCCGGATGGCCGGCAGCGACTTCGGCAGAAATCAGCCGGCTCTGGATGCCTGAGAGGTCAACGAATATACGGACGGTTCGTAAAGGGCAGGTCCGCGCCACAGGGTTTGCGGGCGGGGTTCTGCTCCTGGCGCTCTGGACGCTCGTGCCCTTCTACTGGCTCGGCTTTCTTGCGCTCACGCCGCCCATCGTGCTTCTGCACGACCCCCTGCCGCTCGTGCCAGCGCCACCCACCGCCGCCAACTTTGCGTGGCTGCTCACCCCCGGCAACGGGCAGGCCGCCATGGTGCGCGCCGGGTTCGCCAACAGCCTCTTCGTCGCGACGTTGGTGACGCTCGTCACCCTCGTTGTCGCCACGCCCGCCGCCTACGCGGTCAGCCGCAGCCGGTTCCGGGGCGCCGTATTCGTGCACGGCGCGGTCCTGGCGAGCCGCGTGTACCCGCCGATTGCGCTGGCGGCGCCCTTCTTCTGGCTCTACGCCCGGCTCGATCTGCTGGGCACACGGCACGGCCTGGCAGCGGCCTACCTCGGCGCCACTGTGCCCCTGGCGGTCTGGGTGCTGATGAGCGTTTTCGCCGGGCTTTCCCCGGCGGTGCTGGCGGCGGCGCGCCTCGATGGCAACACCCCGTGGCAGGTCTTCTGGCGCGTCGCCGTGCCGCTCGCCCGCCCTGGCATTGTGGCGGCGGGCGTTATCACCTTCACCGGCTGCTGGAACGAGTTTGCCCTGGCCCAGTTCCTGACCGCCGGCTCGGACGCCCGCACGTTCCCGCTGGCGGTTGCGCCGCTGCTTTCCGCGTTGCCGAACCAGATGGCGGCGGCCCTGCTCGTCAGCCTCGCCCCGGCTGTCGCCCTGGCCGTCGCCTGCCGGGGCCTCTTCCGGTCGCTGGCGCCGGTGGGCACAGACTGAAGCGGCTTGTATATGACCCGGCCATTTCCTCGCGAATTCGCTGTTGTCAGGGAAAGTGCAGCCGCGACCCGGCCAGGGCGTGGGTTGGCTCAACTCACCACGACTGCCGCCACGGCCATCGACGCTGAGGCGATCAACACCCCGGCGGCAAACAGTTGCAGCGAGTACGTAAAGAACTGCAGCTTGCGCACGGTGATGCGGGCGTTGGTGACGATCTGCCCGGCGAGGTCGACCGCGTAACGCGAGGGCTCGGCGGCCTCGGCATCGAGGCTGTAGTAGTGCGTGGCGATGGCGCGGGCCAGGGCGCCCGGTTCGTAGCGCGCGATGTGGCCGTAGTAGAGGAGGTTGTCCGAGGGGGCGGGCTCTGCGCGCGCGCCCAGCAGGAGCTGCTCCAGGTTGGTGGCGGGGAGAAAGGAGGCGACGGCCAGCATCAGGCTGATCATCAGGAGCACCGCGCCGATGCTGAGGCCAATCCCGGCCAGGTCTGGCGCCGGAGGACCTGCCACCAGGAAGGTGACGATGACGCCGAGCGCCGTCGATGAAAGGCCGACCGCGGCCGTGTTCTTGGCCTCAGCGAACTTCAGCCAGTCAATGACCCGCAGCAGCAGATCGGCGAGCCGCGCCTCGACATCGCGGCCTGTCGGGCTGGTCATGGGAAGAGGCCCGTGTTTCGGGCTTGTCGAGGGACACCGGTGTGACAAACGGATTCGCAGCCGATCAGCCCCGAACGGCCCTCACCCCAACCCCTCTCCCGGTGCGCGGGAGAGGGGCTCGCGGCTCCGGATGGGCCTGCCAGCATCGGCGTGGTGGCGCCAGATTCCGGCAGCTCGGTTGCCAGCCGGCTCCCCTCTCCCGCACACCGGGAGAGGGGCTGGGGTGAGAGGGCAACTCGTGACCGACCAGATTCGCGACTATCTCGACGCTCGCCTGGATGACTACCTCGCGGAACTCGAACCGCTGGTCAACCAGGATTCCGGCAGCTACGACAAGGCCGGAGTTGATATCGTCACAGCGCGGCTGCAAGATCGCTTCGAGCGGATGGGTTTCGCGGTGGAGCGGGCGAAGCAGGAGCGTTTTGGCGACGACCTGATCGCGCGGCGGCACGGCAAGGGCGGCGCGAAGATCATGCTGCTGGGACACGCAGACACGGTGTTCCCGGCCGGGACAACCGCACAACGCCCGATGAGCCTCGGCGAAGACCGCATCTTTGGGCCTGGCACCTGCGACATGAAAGCGGGCATTCTGGCTGGCATCTACGCCATCGATGCGCTCGATCACGTCGGCTGGGACAAGTACGGGCTGATCACCTTCCTGATCGTCAGCGACGAGGAGATTGGCGAGCGCCACTCGGTCGAATTGCTGATGCGCGAAGGCGAGCAGCACGACGCGGTACTCACCCTGGAGGCGGCGCGGGAGAACGGCGACATCGTCACCGCGCGCAAGGCGGGCTGCTGGCTGACGGTCACCGCGCAGGGCAAGGCGGCGCACGCCGGCGTGGAGCCCGAGAAGGGGCGCAGCGCCACACTGGCCATTGCCAACATTATCGTAAACACCTTTGCGCTAAATGGCCGCAAGCCGGGCATGACGGTCAACCCGGGAGAGATCAGCGGCGGTCGTGCGCCAAACATCGTGTCGGCCGAGGCGAGCGCACACTTTGACCTGCGTGCCTGGACAAACGCTGACCTGGAGGACCTGGTGGCGGAGTTTCGGCGGGTGGCCCAGGCTCAACCGGTGCCCGATGTCACGATCACCATCACCCAGGATCCCGGCTCGGGCTGCCCGGCGATGGAACGCACGCCTGGCGTGGTCCGCCTGGAGGAAGCGGCGGTGCGCATTGCCGGGGAACTGGGGTTCCCGCTCAAGGGCGCGGCTACTGGCGGCGGATCAGACATCAGCTTTGCGGGGCACGCGGGCACACCCGGACTTGACGGCCTCGGCCCGATTGGTGGGCTGGATCACGGCCCGGATGAGTACGTGGTCACGAGCAGCGTGGCGCCGCGGATCGCCCTGTTGGCCAAACTGATGATGGAGATCGAGCCGCGCGAGGGACGAGCATGAGCGAGAATCACACGCCCACCACTCCGGATGAACTCCTGGAGGCGCTGGGGCAAGATGGGATCGACCACCTCTGGGTGACCTACCTCGATGTTGCGGGCAAGCCGAGCGCCAAGACGATCCCGCGCAGCGGATTCCGCAGCGCGGTGCGCAGCGGGGTCGTTTTCGCCAAGGCGAACTTCGACCTGGACACCCGTGATCACATGGCGGATGCGGCAACACTAGGCGCCGACACCGGCGACATGATGGCCGTGCCCGATCCGCGCAGCTACGTCACGCTGCCGCGATATCCCGGCACGGCGCGAGTGCACGCCTGGCTGCGCAATCCGGATGGCTCGCCCTGGTTGGGTTGTCCGCGCACGCGGTTGCAAGAGCAGGTTGATGCGCTGGCTGCCGAGGGGTACTCGGCGCAGATGGCTCTGGAGCCAGAGTTCTACTTGCTAACAAAGGATGAGTTCGGAAACTATCACCCGGCGGACAGCGTGCGGAGTTTCGGCGAGGCCGGGCTGGCTACGCAGCACGAGTTCCTGCAGGAGGTGGTCGAGGAACTCACGGAGATGGGCGTGACGGTCGCCCAGATTGGCAAGGAGTTCGGCCCGGGGCAGTACGAGATCTCCGTACGGCACGGGACGCCATTCGACGCGATTGACGACTACGCGGCCGTCAAGGATGTCATTCGTTACGCCGCCAGCGAACTTGGCTATGTCGCCACCTTCATGCCGAAGGTGTTCGCCGAGTGGGTAGGGTGCAGTCTGCACCTTCACATCAGCCTGTGGGACACGGCGGGCGAGAACGATCTGACGCCGAATCCGGGCGACAGCGAATCGCTCTCGGATGCCGGTCGCTGGTTCATGGGTGGCCTGCTACAGCATGTCGCCGCGCTGACTGCGCTCGGCTCGCCGACCGTGAACAGCTACAAGCGCCTGCTGCCAGGCTCCTGGGCGCCGGCCAATACGTACTGGGGGTACGGCAACCGGTCGGGCATTGTGCGCATTCCTGGCCCCGGCGGGCGGCGGCACCTGGAGTTTCGCTCCGGCGACAATACCTGCCAGCCAGCACTTTTCCTGACGGGCGTGCTGGCAGCGGGGCTGGATGGCATCCGCAAGCAGATCGACCCTGGGCCGCCTTTCGAGGGCGATGTTGGGCACATGACGGCGGCCGAGATTGCCAGCGCCAGCCTGGGCTTCCTGCCGCGCAGCCTGCCGGAAGCGTTGGCCGCGCTCGAGGCGGACGAGGTCATCACTGAGGCGCTCGGCCCGGTCACGCTGGAGCACATGCTGATTGTGCGCCGCAGCGAACTGGCGAGCTACAACCTGACCGTACACCCATGGGAACGTGAGACCTATCTGGAGGTTGTCTAGGCGTGGCCGATCTTTCTGCGCTGTCTGTCACCGATGTTCACGCGCACCCGTTCCTGGACCGGGGCGCGATCACGACTGAAGAGTTCACCAACTTCACGGCGTTTGGCGGCGGCTCCCGGGAGTACATGGAGCAGGCCGGGATCGATTTCAGTGAAGATGTCCGGGGCGAATTGCTTCGTGTCAAGCAGGACACGCTCTATTACCGTCGCCTGATCCGTGACCTGGCGGGCTTCTTCGGTTGCGAGCCGGCGCTGGAGGCCGTGGTCGAGGCGCGCAACGCGGCGGTTGCCAGCGAGGGCTACACCGGGTACGTGCGCAAGCTCTACGCCGACGCCGGGCTGGAGGCAATCGTCTTCGACTTCGGGGTGCCGCTGCCTCAGCTCGACGTTGCCGAGGTGACCGGGCAGTTGCCCGTGACCGTCGCGCCGATCTTCCGCATCGAGCCGCTGATCGCGGACCTGCTGAAGACCGACTACGGCTGGGCCGAGTTCAAGCGCGCGTACGACGACACCATTAATGCAGCGCTGACTACGGGCGGTTACCGGGGCCTGAAGTCGATTATCGCCTACCGCACCGGTCTCGATGTCTCGCCGCTGAGCCGCAATGAGGACCAGGGGTTCAAGGCGCTCGATGCCATCCGGCGCGGGTTGGGCGGCGGCAGTATGAAGATGCTGCGCGACTACCTGCTCTGCCGGGCTATGGAACACTGCATGGAACACGATGTGCCAATGCAGATCCACACCGGCATGGGCGACTTTGAGGTCAACCTGGTGCTTTGTCGCCCGGCCTACCTGATGGACCTGCTGCGCTTCCCCACGTTCCGCGCCTGCAATGTCATCCTTGTGCACGGCGGGTATCCGTACTCCCGCGAGGCGGGCTACATGGCAAACGTGCTGCCGCGCGTCTACTGCGACGTGAGTGAGGGGATTCCCTTCGCAGCGCACGGAGCGCGCAGCATCTTCTCCGAGATCCTGGAGATGACGCCCGTGTCCAAGGTTGTCTATGGTTCCGATGGCTACACGGTGCCGGAGATCATCTACTCCAGCGCCAAACTGGGCAAGCACGCGCTGGGGCAGGTGCTGGACAGCCTGGTGGACGACGGCTTCATCGGTAAGGGCGATATCGAAGAGATTGCCGGCATGATTCTGGGCGGCACTGCCAACAGGCTCTACAAGATCGGCTAGCAGGCGATGATCAACCGAATTGGGCGATGGGTCCGGTATGGGCGCGTGCTGCTCTGCGGCATGTTGCTTGTTGCTGGCAGTAGTGCTACCGCAGTGGCGCAGGAGGGTGCGACACCGGCAGCGCAGGGAACTCCGGCGACGGCCTGGGACATACCCGCGCCTGAAGCGTGTGCGGTAGAGCCGCGCGCGTTTCCCCTGTTCCCGGCGGGGGTGGGCCAGCGCGAACCCGCGACACCGCAGCCGCTGGAGGCGACTCCGGCCCCGGCCTTTGTGGCGCCGGATGGTGATCCGGTGACGCCTGATCTCGAAGCAAGCGTGCTGGCGACGGTGCGTGAGAGTATTGCCTGCCGCAACGCGAATCAGATGCTGCGCGCCTACGCGCTCTTCACCGAGCCGATGATCGTCTCGCTCTTCGGTGGTCCCGCGACCGTCGACCCGGAAATTCGCGCGCTGATCCAGCAGGGGGATGAGCTTGGCCCGCTGCCGCGCCGGCAGCGCGTGGCGTTGTTACAGGTATCCCAGATCGCGCACCGGCCAGATGGGCGCATTGGGGCTATCGTCACGACCGGCACGGTGGACCGCGTCTTCCAGGACTACCTGGTCTTCACCTATGACGCCGCGAGCAGCCGCTGGCTGATTGACGAGGCGGTATTGCTGGCCAGTGAACCCATGCCGTAGGGCACGGCTCGGCCCATACCGCCAGCGGTGAGTGAGGGTGGTAAGGTTGCAGGGACCGGCAGTGAGGCCGGTCCCTGTTGCTTGTCGCACCACGTTTCCCGGGAGCCGAAACATGAGCGCCACGATCGAACGACCACCCGTTGCTGACATTACCAACCCGCCAGATAACGGCGGGCTTGATGCAGACACGCTGACCACTCTGGAAGCCATTGAGCGGCGCCTGCTCTGGCTCTCCACCCAGATCATCCACCACGCCAACAATGTCCGACCCAATACGGAGAAAATGAAGGTCGGGGGGCACCAGGCCTCGTCAGCCTCGGTCGCCACGATTATCACGGCGCTCTACTTCAACTTCCTGCGCCCCGGCGATCGCGTTTCGATCAAGCCGCACGCCTCACCCGTGTTCCACGCCGCGCAGTACCTGCTTGGCCGGTTGGATCGCTCCTACCTGACGACATTGCGCGAGTTTGGCGGCCTGCAGGCCTACCCCTCCCGCACGAAAGATCCGGATCAGGTCGATTTCTCGACCGGGTCAGTTGGCCTGGGCGCGGTCGCGCCCGTGTTCGCCGCGCAAGCCGCACGGTACGCCGCCAAACACTTCGGCCAGGTCTCTTCGGACCGCTTCATCTCGCTGATCGGCGACGCCGAACTGGATGAGGGCAACGTCTGGGAAACCGTGGCCGAGGAGTCGATCAAGGGTCTCGGGAACGTCATCTGGATCATCGATCTCAACCGGCAGAGCCTCGACCGCGTCATCCCAGGGGTACGCGCCGCACAATTGAAGGCGCTCTTTGCTGCGGCAGGTTGGAGCGTATTCGAGGCCAAGTACGGCTCCCGCCTTTCGGCCGCGATGGCCAACCCCGGTGGCGAGAGTCTGCGCCGGCGCATCGATGAGATGAGCAACCCGGAGTACCAGGCGCTGATCCGCCTCAAGGACGGCGCGGAGTTGCGCCGCCGTTTGGCCGACGTGCCCGATCTGGCCGAGCGTGAGCAAATACTGCGCTCCGTCGCGGATGTGCCAGACCACGAACTTAACCGGGTGGTGTCCAATCTTGCGGGGCACGATTTGCCGCGCCTGCTTGACGTGCTCCGTGAGGCTGATGCTGTCGAGGATGCACCGGCTGTCGTCTTCGCGTACACCATCAAGGGCTTTGGCTTGCCACTGGCGGGCGATCCACTGAACCACTCGCAACTGCTGAACCAGGCGCAGATGGACGAGTTGCGCCCATTGCTGGGCGCCCCGGAGACAGACATCTGGGCTGCGTTTGATCCGGACACGCCGGAGGGTCGCCTTTGCGCGGAGCGTGGCGCCCTGCTCGCGTCGCCGCCCACCGTCCACACGCCGCCGCTCTCGCCGGAGCTCATTCCGGAGCGGCTGAACACCTCGCAGCCAGCCAGCACCTCCACCCAGGAGGCAATGGGCCGAGTCCTGGTGCGTCTCGCCGAGGTCCCTGAAGTCGGGGAGCGCACCGTCACGCTCTCACCGGACGTGGCGACATCCACTCACCTGGCGGGCTGGATCAACAAAGTCGGGGTTTTTGCGCCGGAGGAGGACACTGACTTCGAGGCGGGAGCGCAGCGCATGGTGCGCTGGATTCCCGGCCCGGGTGGCCGGCATATCGAACTCGGCATCTCCGAGATGAACCTGTTCATGGCGCTCGGCCAGTTCGGTCTTTCGTACGAGCTTTCCGGCCAGCACCTGCTGCCCATCGGCACGGTCTACGATCCCTTCGTGTGCCGCGGCCTGGATGCCCTCATCTACGGGCTGTACGTCGGCTCCAGGATGATTTTTGCCGGGACGCCGGCCGGTGTATCGCTCTCGCCGGAAGGGGGCGCGCACCAGAGCACGGTCACGCCGTCGCTCGGCATCGAGCTGCCAGGCCTCGATTTCTACGAGCCAGCGTTTGCCCGCGAAGTGGAGTGGTCGCTGCTGGAGGCTTTGCGCCAGGTCTGTGACCGGGAGCATGGCCGCTCGACCTATTTCCGCCTCTCGACCAAGCCTGTTGACCAGAAACTGATGGACGAGGCGCTGGCGCGCCTGGGCGAGGACGAGGTACGGCGGCAGACGCTGCTGGGCGGCTACCGCATCGTAGATCGGCGCACAGCCGCGCCTGACCTCCCGGCGCGAGACACGGTGCAGATTGCGGCCGGCGGCATCATGATCCCCGAGGCGATTGCGGCGGCCCACCGCCTGCACGAAGAGGGGGTCGCGGCCAACGTGATCAATGTCACCAGCGCGCGTCGCCTTTACCGCACGCTACGTGGAGCGCGAGACGCGCAGCTCGCCGATGCGCGGCGGCAACTCAACCTGGAGCACCTGGCTACGCTCTTCCCGCGGGAAGAGCGGCACGCGCCCATCGTGACGGTGCAGGATGGCGCATCGCATGGTCTGGCCTTCCTGGGCAGCATCTACGGCGCACCAACGGTGCCGCTGGGTGTGGATACCTGGGGGCAGTCCGGCTCCCGGGCGGCGCTCTACGAGTACGCAGGCATCGACGGCGACCAGATCGTCAACGCGGCCATGCTGGCCCTCGAGTTGACCGAAGAGGGGTAGCGTTTCTGCTCCCGCGGTGTGGGCAACTGGCGCCGTCCCGAGCGAAGTCGCCACGCTTCGTTCGTTCCGCTCTCCCGGCGCGAACGGATCGCCCGGCAAGGTCGGAACGACGCGCGCTGGGTACGCCTCGACAGTGCCCAAATGGACGGGATCGCACCCGGCGGCTGCACACAGCCGCCGGGTGCGATGGTGTTATCGCGCCGCCAGGACGGACAGAACGGCCACGAGCACTGGTTACGGCGCCACGGTCAGCGTGCGCTCCATGCCTTCGGCGCGGTGTTCGCCATCGTCCTGTGGGCAATAGACCACGTAGTCGCCGGGGGGCAGGGTGGCGTTGAGGACCGCTGAGGCGCCAGGCGCCAGCGGTTCGGGTAACGAGAACGTGCCGCCTGGGCCCTCGATGACGAAGCTGTGGGCTTCGGCGCCCTCGTTGGTGACCACAAAGTTGATTTCGCCAGCGCGCACCTCATCGGGCATATCAATGAGCCACTCGAGCAGCGCGACGTCCGCGACCTGGATTGGCTCGGCGGTTGGGGTCGGGATGGCAGTGGGTGCGAGTTCCGGCAGCCCCTCCGGCGTCGCATCCAGGGCAATGGCCGCCAGTTCGCGCGTTTCAGCCACCGTCAGCGGCGGGGCCAGGAAGACCGAGACACCAGTCGTGCCGCCATCTTCAGCGCCAAGAAAGGCGATGCCGCTGAAGGCGGAGTTGTGCTGGGCTGTGAGTTTGACGACCAGGGAACCGCCTTCGCTGACGACCCCTCCCAGGTCGCCGCAGGCGACGGAGATCTCGCTGCCCGGCTCCAGGTAGGCGGTGATGTTCGTTTCGCTGGCGAGCAGCGATTCGATATCGACCGGCACACTGGTGTAGGAGCGCGCGGCTTCCACCGCTGTTCCCTGGCCCTGGGCCTCGCCTTCCGGGACAGTCAGGCTGGTCAAGTCGGCTACCGGTTTGCCTGGGGTTGTACATGAGCCTGACAGGATCGCCGCAGGACGTTCGGCGACGACCTGCAGGAAATCTGCCACAGGGGATGCCGCAGGGGTGGCGGCGCCGGGTGTCGCTTCCTGGAAGGCGCGCGACGGGGCGGGCTGGAGTACGGCGCTGGCGACGACCAGTGCAGCCAGCAAGCTGCCAGCTACCGCGAGATAACGACCCACTGCTGGATGTGGTGCGGTGCTTCCCACAAGTGCCCTCCCGTGATCCCCATTGCCTGATCTGGACCGTAGCAGAGCAATGCAGCCCGGGCAATGGCGCCGGGGTGCACCGCGTGACAACCCTGTGAAGGGGACTTACGGAGCCTTGTGGCAGACATGAAACGACGGTAGCATTCAGTGCGCTGGTTCTTATACTCATTGATGGGCAGGCGAAAGTTTCTGTGAAGCGCCAGGAGCCGCCCATTGGATGATCGACCGGAGCCGTTTAGCGCTCTACCACGAATAATCGCCGGCAGGCGTGTGAGAGAACATCGCGTGGCGAGTCGCGTAACCCGGTTTCCGCAAATCTCATACGCAAGTCTGAGCGTAACGCTCCGTTCCGCGCTGCTGGTTGGTGGGATCGTCCTCCTGGCTGCAATGATCGGGATCTTGAGCCGGCCAATCGGCATGTTGGCGGCTTTCTGGCCCGCCAACGCGCTGTTGCTGGGGCTGTTTGTCCGGAATCCCTCGCTGGCCCGGCTTCCGGGGTGGATTGCCGCGTTTGCTGGTTTCCTGGTTGCCGACCTCATTGCAGGCGGCGATCTCGCCCTCATTCTCTGGCTGACGGCCGCGAACCTGATTGGCGTTGCCGTTGGCTTCCTGTTGTTTCAGCAACTCCCGGAGGCGGACCGGCGCCTGCGTCGTCCGCTTTCGATTCTCTACATGTTTGGCATCAGCATGATCGCTGGGGCGGCCAGTGCAATCGTCGGGAGCAGCGCCTCCTCGATCGCGCAGGCCGTCGATCTTTGGAAGGGAACAGGGGCCTGGTTCAGTGGCGAGATCGTCAACTACACGGTTCTGTTGCCGGTGATCCTCACCGCGTCGCTGCCACTGCCCGCCTTCAAGGCCCGGCCCGTTTCGGTTGACAGTCTCGTTCAGGCCGCGCCGATCATCGCCCTGATCATTTCTGCCCTGGCCAGCGTCGCCGTGGGGGGACCGGGGGCAATAGCGTTCCCCATCCCAGCGTTGCTCTGGTGTGCGCTCACGTATGACCTGTTTACCACCGTCCTTTTGAAGATGGCCTACAGCGTGTGGAAGATGGCAGCCTTTTCGACCGGTGTTATTGACCTGTCAATGGGTGGTGACTACGTCGATAGCCTCCTGTCCATCCGCCTCGGCGTCACCTTGCTGGCGCTGGGGCCGCTGACGGTAGCCAGCATCAGCGCAGCCCGCAGGGAGTTGATGGAAACGCTGGACCGCTCCGCGAACTACGACTACCTGACGGGGGCGCTCACGCGCAGTGCGTTCGTCGATCGAAGTCAGCAACAGTGTGACGCACTACAGCCTATCGGCAATATGGCAGTGTTGGCACTGGATATCGACCAGTTCAAGAAGGTGAACGACAATTTTGGTCACGCGGCAGGCGACCGGGTGCTCATCGCGTTCGCGGCGGCGGTGGCGAGGACGCTGCGCGATGGGGATCTGTTTGGGCGGCTGGGCGGCGAAGAGTTCGCCATCGTCCTGCCGAACGTCGATGGCGCCGAAGCGCTCGCCTTTGCCGAGCACATACGGGACCAGGTGGAATCGGCGGGGGTAACCCTGGACGACGGGCAGCATGTCTCGATTACGGTCAGTATCGGGCTTGCCAATCGGCGGTGCCGGACGCGCTCGACCATCGACGCCGCGCTGGCTGCGGCCGACCAGGCGCTGTACGCGGCCAAAGCCGCTGGCCGCAACCGGGTTGTTGCCCACGACCTGACCTAGTGTTCGGCGTCTGGCTGGAGCAGGTCCTCCGCCGTCGTGACCTGCGTCACCCCGTATTTGAGGGTGTCGTGTGCTGCCGCAACCCCGTCCCAGTCGAAGCGTAGAAACGCGGATTGGGCATCGGACATGGCCTGGCGAATTTCGTCTGCACCGGTGCGGTATGCCGCCACTGCCGGATCATCCTTTCTGTCGGGTTGCTGGTCGAGCCAGGCATCCGTTGCGTCGAGCGCGGCGTTCATCGCCGCCTGGCGTTGGCTGATCACCAGCAGATTGCGCTCTCGGCGCTCACCGAGATCAACCAGGGCTGCCGCGGCGCCCTGAATGAGTGCCAGATGCTCCCGGAAGCTCTCGGCAAAACTGGCGGTGGCCTGGTCGCCGGTGTGTAGCGCCTCTGGCTCTTGCCCGCGCAGGCTGATGGCGAGCGGCACAAACAACAGTAGGGTAAGCAGCACACGCCGCGTCACGTCGCGATACTGCCCACGCCCCGTGCTGCCAGCCACGGCATGGCTTCGATGAGCGAGGCGAACGACGCGTGCGGACTGACCGGAAGCTGGCGTTCGGGTGGAGCCCCGGGGAACGGCGACGACGTGCACCCCGGCGGCAAGTGCCGCTTCCACGCCTGCTGGAGCGTCTTCGAAGACGACGCACTGCTCCGGTTGCACCCGCAGTCGTTCGGCGGCCAGAAGGAACGGGTCGGGGTGAGGTTTGCCACGGACAACTTCATCGCTGGTCACTTCGACGTCGAAGCTGCCAGCCAGCCTCGCTTCCCGGAAGATGGCATTACAGCGTAGTGCACAAGACCTGACCTGCGAGGCAACAAACCCGTGTCTCGAGCGGAGTCGAGAGACCTCGTTCACCGGCACTCGCGACGAGGTCTCTCGACTCCGCTCGAGACACGAGGGAATCCCGACGGCCCAACTTCTTTGCACACCTGCTGTAACGTAGGGACGCCAGCCAGAGGAGGCGAGGGCAAGTTTCAGGCCACCGGTGCGACCAAAGGCGATCAGGTCGCGCACGCCGGGCAGCGGCGCCTGCCTGCCCTTGCGCCGCCAACATGACCTGCGCCTCGAATGCCTGGCAACGTTCGGCGACAGTCGCGGTCAGACCATACAGCGTATTGCAAAAGACCTGACCTGTGAGGCAACAAGCCCGTGTCTCGAGCGCAGTCGAGACCTCGTCGCGAGCGCCGGTGAACGAGGTCTCCCGACTCGCTCGAGACACGAGGGATTCCTGTCGGCCCAACTTCTTTGCACACCGCTGTAGGTCGCCGCGATGTACGCCATGACATCCGGAAGGCGGCGCCCAGCCATGTTCCGGCTGGTGTCAGGTCGCCAATCCTCACCGTAGCTGCGTCGCAGCGTGATCATGGCCGCGCGGCCCAACGGCCCGGTGTCCACCAGCAGCCCATCCATGTCAAAGATCAGGGCGGCTGTGCGTGGGGTTGCAAGGTCGGATTTCACGAAGGCTCCCTTTTCCGGCGCTGTTCTGTAGCATCTTCGCAGATGCCGGGGCCCGGAAGCAGGGGAGCGTCACATGGCACAGGCGGAACGATGGGCATTCGTTGGTCAGGTTGATGAGTTTCCCGGCCCGGTCACGTTCGCGGTCGATGATGGTGGCCAGTTGCTCTGGGTGCAGTTTCTGGATGGCGACTATGCGGCAACGGCGGCCGAGATACTGGCGGCCCGCGGCTACCGGCTCAGCGTTGCTCCGGACCTGACAGCGCCGGCGACCAACGAACTTGCCGAATACTGCCGGGGTGAACGCACCGAGTTCACTCTCGCGTGCGCGCTGTCAGGCACGCCATGGCAGCAGGCTGTCTGGAAGGCGGTGCGCGCCATTCCCTTTGGGGAGACGCGGACCTACGGCGAGATTGCCGCCGGCCTCGGGCGACCCCGGGCCGCGCGGGCAATGGGCCGCGCCAACGCGACCAACCCGCTGCCAATCGTCATCCCGTGCCACCGCGTCGTTGGCGCGAACGGCTCGCTGACGGGCTACGCTGGTGGCCTGCACATCAAGCAGCGGCTACTGGAGCACGAGGCCCTGGTGCTGGCCAGCCGCCAGGCGGCCAGCTAGCACTGGTCTCTGCCCCTTGTCCTGCGAGCCAGTCCCAACGGCCATCGCTTGTCAGGCAACCGCACGGCCAGTGGGGCAAACGGGGGAGCTTTCTGGCAGCTCAGGATGCGGGTGAGGCAACACGTTCCTGGGTACTGGATCGATGCCCTGTTGTCACGTTCGTGAATACTCCGGACCCCGCGTCGCTGAAATTTGGCACAGATGCCGGTCGTATCAGCGCCCGCGATTTGGTAAAGTGTCTTTACCCTGTACTCACGGCGTTTCACTGTATTGGGCACTTGACGATGATCGAGTTCCTTGTGGCTTCGGTAGTTCTGGCTACCGAGGTGATTGGCGGCTGGATGGCCTGGCGCGTGCCAGACCACAGCCTCCGGGGGGCTCACCTGTGAGCCCGGTGACGCTCGGCGCTGCGCTACTGTCCGAGATCCTGGCAGCTTCTCCGATTGGAGCAGCAGTTACGGCTCCTGACTCGACGATCCTCGAGGTCAACCAAGCCTTCTGCGACCTGCTTGGCTTTCAGCCAGACGAGTTGGCCGGGAAATCCCTGTGGGACCTGCGGCTCCCTGAACCGGACCTTTCCCACGAGAATGGTGATTCGCGCCGACATCATGAAGCACAGGAGCGGTTCACCGATAGCTTTGTATTCCGCCACCATGACGGGCACATGATCTGGACCCGGGTCACTGGCGCGTCGCTGCCGGCCCTGGGCGAGGTCTCTCCTCCGCGTATTGTGTTCATTCAGGAACAGAAAGCTGCCGTGACGGCGCCGGCGGACGCTCCGGATCTGCAGATCGATGCCCGGCAGGTGCTCGACAGTATTACGGAAGGCATCTACACGCTGGACCAGAACTGGCGCGTGACTTCGTGCAACCTGACCGCAGCGCAGCGGATAGGAAGTGTGGTGCAGGAACCGCTGGGGCGCAATATCTGGGACATCTTTCCGCCAGCAGTGGAAACGTCTTTTTACAAGGCTTGCCAGACGGCCCAGGGCGACAGGATTCCGGTCAGCGTCGAAACCTTCTATCCGCCAACACAGACCTGGTTTGAAGCCCACCTTTACCCGTTTGCGGATGGGTTGACCGTCGTTTCCAGGAACATCACCGAGGCCAAGGAGCGTGAACTGCACCTGCGCACCTCGGATGCGCGCCATCGCTTCCTGCTCGATCACGTGCCGGCGGTGATTTACGCGCTCGCCTCCGATGCGCAGCAGACGCGTCTGTACTTCAGCCCGCGCCACCGGGAACTCACGGGGTACACCCTGGAGGAAACGCTCGCGAAATCTGGACACTGGCTGGAGTTGGTGCACCCGGACGATCGCGCCAGAACAGCGATGGAGAGTGCCCGCGCGGAGGCCGAAGGGAGTCGTTTTCGAGCAGAGTACCGCCTGCGGAAGAAGGACGGGTCCTACGTCTGGGTGCTCGATGAGTGCGTGCCGGTCCGTGACGATGACGGCAACATCGTCACCTGGCAGGGGGTTGTCCTGGACATCAGCGACCGGGTTGCCGCCCAGGCCGCGCAGGGCCATCTGGCGGCCCTGGTGATGTCGGCGGAGGATGCCATCATCAGCAGCGATCTCGACGGGCTGGTGACGAGCTGGAACCCGGGCGCCGCGCGGCTCTACGGATACCGCCCGGAGCAGATCATCGGGCAGCCATTTGAACTGCTGCTTCCATCAGAGGTCGACCGGGATGCCCTGGCGGCCCGGATTCAGGCTGCGTACGCCGGGGCTGCAGCGGAGGTGTTCGAGACGCAACGCCTGCATCAGGATGGCCACGTCGTCGATGTGGCCATCACCATGTCCCCAATTCGCGATGAGAACGGCCGGATCGTCGGGGTCTCCACGATCACCCGGGACATCACCGAGCGCAACAAGGTTGAACGCGCCTTGCGGGAGGCCCTCGAAGCGGCGGAGACGGCGGCCCACACGACGTCGATGTTTCTGGCGATGATGAGCCATGAGCTGCGCACGCCGGTGCAGGCCGTGCTGGGCTACGCTGAATTGCTGCTGCTTGATCCGGAGCTGGCCCTAAGCCCGGACCAACTGGCGGACGTGACATACATCCGGAACGGAGCGCAACGTCTCGACAGGCTTATCGACCAGTTGCTCGATCTCTCCCGCCTGGAGGCAGGACGCCTGGTGCTGGAGGAAAAGGCGGCGCCGTTGGCCGGGATTGTGAGTGACGTGCGCCAGAGTATCGCCACGCAGGCGAAGGCCAGAGGCCTTGTCCTGGAAACCGATGTGCCCTCCTCGTTGCCGCCCGCGCTTGGCGATCCAGACCGGCTGCGCCAGATCGTGCGTATTCTGGCCGAGAACGCCGTGAAGTTTACGGAGGAGGGGTCTGTTTGCATCCGGGTGCGCGAGCTGGGCGACCGGCTCTCGGTCGAGGTCAGCGATACGGGTATCGGTATTGCGCCCGAGGCACTGCCCACGATCTTTGAGAAATTCCGCCAGGTCGAATCCACACTTACGCGACGTTACGGCGGCGCTGGCCTCGGGTTGGCCATTGCCGAGCGTCTCGCCACCCAGATGCGCGGCTCCCTCCGGGTCTCCTCGGAGGTGGGGAAGGGCTCGACGTTCATTCTTGAGATTCCGCGCGCCCCCGGGTAGGACTCGGTAACATCATCATCACGTAATCCCGCGGTGTGGACTCGAGATGGGGCATGCTCGTACGCTCTTGCCACTGTGCATGGCGCGACCGGCTGGCGTGATCGAGGAGGATACGTGACGAACCTCTACCCACCACTTCCCACAACGCAAGCTCCCCCCAGCGGCATTATTATCGAGCGCGTTCAACCCGAGATTGACGGCGGACGCTACCCCGTCAAGCGCATCGCAGGCGATATCCTGCGAGTCAGTGCAGATATCTTCAAGGACAGCCACGACAAGATTGCCGCCGTCCTCCAATACCGCCGCGCGTCAGAGCCTGATTGGCAGGAAGCCGAGATGCATCTGGTCGATAACGACCGCTGGGCCGGTGAGTTTCTGCTGCCCGACAATACCCGTTACGTGTACACCATCGCGGCGTTTCCTGACCGGTGGGCAACCTGGCGTGACGAAATCGAGAAGAAGTTCGACGCCGGGCAGGATGTCGCCGTGGAATTGATCGAAGGGCGCCTGATCCTGGAGGAAGCGCTCAGCCGCGCAGACGGCGCCGATCGGGAGATCCTGCAGGCCGCCATAGCCTCGGCTGGCAGTGCGGCGAGCCAACCAGCCAGGGTGCAGCGGCTTCTCGGGGAAGATGTGTCTTTGGTCATGCAGCGCGCCCGCTCCCGCGCCGGAGAGGCGCGCTACGCACACGAGCTGGTGGTCGTTGTCGACCGGCCCGCCGCGCGCTTTGCCGCCTGGTATGAGTTCTTCCCACGCTCGGCCGGCGTTGATCCAACGCGCAGCGCCACTCTGGCCGAGGCGGCGCTGCGCCTGCCGGCCATTGCGGCCATGGGTTTTGATGTCGCCTACCTGACGCCGATCCACCCGATTGGGAGCGCCTTCCGCAAAGGCAGGAACAACACGCTCAACCCTGAACCCGGCGACCCGGGGGTGCCGTACGCGATTGGCAGCGAGGCAGGAGGTCACGACGCGATCGAGCCGGGGCTCGGCACGCTGGAAGACTTCCGGGCGTTCGTCGCTGCTGCCACGAGCCTGGGCATGGAAGTAGCGCTCGATGTGGCGTTACAGGCATCGCCCGATCATCCCTGGGCGCGGGAGCATCCGGAATGGTTCAGCGTGCGGCCGGATGGCACGATCCGCTACGCCGAGAACCCCCCGAAAAAGTACCAGGATATCTACCCGATCAATTTTGACACGCCTGCGTGGCGCGAACTTTGGCAGGAGCTGCGCCGGATTCTGCTCTTCTGGGTGGAGCAAGGCGTGAAGACGTTCCGCGTTGACAACCCCCACACCAAGTCGATGGTTTTCTGGGAGTGGGTGATCGCCAGCATCCAGGCGGAGCACCCGGAGGTGATCTTCCTCTCGGAGGCGTTTACGCGGCCGAAGGTCATGAAGCTGCTCGCCAAGGCCGGATTCACGCAGAGCTATACGTATTTCACCTGGCGCAACTTCAAGCGAGAGCTGGAGGAGTACTTCACTGAGCTCACGCAGAGTGAGATGAAGGAGTACTACCGGGGCAATCTGTATCCGAACACCCACGATATCCTGCCGTTCATTCTCCAGGAGGGCGGTCGCCCCGCGTTCAAGATGCGACTCGCGTTGGCAGCGACCCTGTCCTCCGTTTATGGCATCTACAGTAGCTATGAGCTTTGCGAGAACACCGCGGCGCCGGGGAAAGAGGAATACCTGAACTCGGAGAAATATGAATACAAGGTGTGGGACTGGGATCGCCCGGGCAACATCATCCCGTACATCACGCAGATCAACGCCATGCGGCGGGCGCACCCCGCCCTCCAGCTCTACGACAATCTGCGCTTTTACCCCAGCGACGACGAGCACATCACCTGTTACGGCAAGGCCACGGACGATGGCGCTGACCGCGTCGTGGTGGTCGTGAATCTCGATCCGTTTGACACGCATGAAACCTGGCTGCACCTGCCGGTCACGGAGTGGGGGTTCCCGGCGGGGCAGCCTTTCCAGGTCGAGGACTTGCTCACGGGCGAAGTTCACCTCTGGCATGAGCATCAGCACATGCGGCTCGATCCCTACGATGAACCTGCGCGGTTCTACGCTGTGCGGCCGATTCCCCGCGTCAGCTACGTCGAAGGGTGTGGTTGAGGCCACACCTCCGCCAATTGGGACCACCGGTCGCGCGGCGGCGCCCCCGCCCTGACGTACCATCGGGCGCTGGCGATGCCTTCCGGGAGGGGGCGGCGCCTGCCAGCAACCTGCGAGGAGCCCGCGACGTGACCTGGACCCGCGTACTGCTCGCCATAGCCAGTTGGGTAGCCCTGTGGCCCCTGCTGGCGGCCTCCGCGCAGGAGGCTGTCGCGCCGGGCACGCCCGGCGCGCAGACCGTGGCGCACGGCGTGATGGCGATGCCGTCCGAGATGATGGTCTGGCAAAGCGAGTTGCAGCGCGCCGTCGTTGCGCCCCGGGCAGGAGCGATGCCTCAGCCCGGCGGGTTTGTCCTGGCGGACACTGGCGACCTGGCCATCACCGACGCCGATGGCAAACCTCTGCAACGCCTGTCGCCTGGCGAGGCAACATGGATCGACCCGGGCGCAAACCGGGCCATCGTCAGCCTGGAAGGGCGCAGCGCCGGGTTTCTGCGCATTTCTCTCATCCCGGCCAGCTTTGTGCCAGATGACCCGGGCGCGACCAGCAACGGCGAACCGTTCGCAGCACCCACCGGCATCGCTGACCTCGATCTGCTGCGCGGTGTCCTGGCGCGCAGCGAGGAACTCGCTGTTTCCTCCGGAGAGTCGCCGGCGCTGTTGCAGGTCACCAGCGGCAAAGTGTTCGTGACCGATGAAAACGGAGAAGTCAGGGCAGTTTCGGCCGGCTCCCCACTCCAGTTTCAGGGCCATCTTGCACTCAGCGGTGGCAGCCGTGGGCCGGCAGCGTTCGTAATTGCCAGGCTGGGGCCGTCATTGCCGGCGCGTCTCGCTTTGCTCGATCCCAACGCCACGCCCGCAGCATCGCCGACCGCACGGCCTGGGGCCACCCCGGTCTCGCTGACCGCGACTGCCGCACTGTCCGTTGAAGCCTGGATCTGCCCGCCGGGCTACGACGCCTCGACGCCCGCCACGGCCTGCACGGCTCCGGCGGCCGGCGTGCGTTTCACGGTGGATCCTGCGGGCGACTCCGTGAATAGCCTGGTGGATGCTGAGGGGACGGCCGTGTTTCCTCCGCTGCCGCCCGGGACCGCAACGCTGCGCGCCATCCTGCCAGAAGGAGCGACCACGGCTGTCGCGACCTGCCGCAACGTGCGTGGCGACGCCCTGGGTCGTGTTCGCAACAGTGCCCTGACCCTGCCGCTGGCGCCAGGCTCCACCGTGAGGTGTTCCTGGCTTGTTTCCCCGGGTGAGGTCTGGCCTGCTGCCACGCTCTCGGTTGCCGTCCTGGCCTGCCCGCCCGGGATGGTCGCAGACGCGCTGCACCCCGAGTTTTGCCTGCCTCCCGAAACAGATATCGACGTGCGCCTCTCCCTGGAGGGTGTGGTGCTGGAGCCCACGCAGGTGAGCGAGGGGCTGTGGGTGTGGGGGCCGCTTCTGGAGCGTGCGTATCGCCTGGCGCTTCCTGGCCTGAAACCTGCCTACAGCGGGGCGGTCCTCGACGATGGCACGAGGGGCGGCGCCAGCGACTCCTTCCCACTCGACCTGGGAGGCGACCTGCAGTCAGTGCGTACGGTCTACCTCCTCCGGCCAATTGGTGTGGACGCCGCAGAGATCGACAGCGATGCGGACCGGTTGACTGACGCGCAGGAGCTGGACATCGGGACCGATCCGTTCCTGGCCGATAGCGATGGCGATGGCCTGGCAGACGGCGATGAGACGGACTTCTACGGCACTGATCCGCTTGCTGCCGACACGGACAACGATGGGCTGGATGATCTGGAGGAAGTCGCGGTCATCTTCACGAACCCCTTTCTCGCCGACACGGATGGCGATGGGGCAGGCGACGCCGCCGAGGTAGCCGCACGAACCAATCCGTTGGATCTACTGAGCGTGCCGCCGACCCCCACACCGCTGCCGACAGCAACCTCATCGCCCGGGCCGCTCGGTACCTCGACGCCGCAAGCTTCCCCTGTCGCATCGGTAGCCTCGCCCATCACCCCCGGAACGGCTACGCCGGAGGATGCCGCGATGGGCACTCCGGCTGCCCTGCCGACGCTTCCTCCGGGGGCCTCGCCCATTGCGTACAAGGCGACGCCCGCCCGGACGCCAAACAGGGCTTCCGCAGTCACTGCGCTCGACAACGACGGCCTGGCGACTCTGGACGAGATTGCCATCTATGGGACTGATCCGGTGATGGCGGATACCGATCTGGACGGAACGAACGATGGCGACGAAGTAGCATCAGGGCGTGATCCGCTGGATCCCGCGAACTAGCGGCCCCAGTGCCCGACAGGAGGGACAGACATGAAGCACTCGACCATGATGCGCTGGGCCTCGATGGGCTCGGTGCTTGCGCTGCTCCTGCTGATGTTCACGCCGCTGCTCGGGTTGGCGCAGGCTCCGGCCGCAACCAGACCGAACGATCCATCACCCGCCATGGGCCACGCGCAGGTCATTGCACACGGCGTCGCGTCGTTGCCACAGGGTGATCTGGTCTGGCGGTTGCGCCTGAACCGCGCCCCGCTCCCCAACCGGGCGGCGCCGCAGCTGCGTCCGCCCTCGTTCGTCGCGGGCGTCACAGGCGTCGTGGCGGTGTCCTCCGCCAACGGGGTAGTGACCTCCCGTGTGCCGGCCGGTGAAGCTGTCTGGATGCCGCCGGAAACGCCGCAAGCTGTCGTCAGCCTGGAACGGCAACCAACAGCGTTCCTGGATTTTGCCGTTGAGCGTTCCACGGCGCCCAGAGCCCGCGATATCGCCGGCTCGGCGTTCTCCTTGCCACGCGCAGGCGCGTACGACATGGTGCTGCTGCGCGATGTCCTGAACCGGGGGGAGGCAAGCACCCTGGCCAGCGTGACCGGCCCGGCGTTTCTCTACGTCAGTAGCGGGCGGATCGCCCTGTACGACGAACTGGGCGAAGAAATTGATCTGGCCGCCGGTGACGTCGCCGAGTTCACCGGCGAGGCCGTTGCTGTCGGGCTTGGCCGCATGCCGGCGACCTTCCTGGTGGCCATGATTGGCGCAGAGACGCCGCGCACCGTCGACTTGCGCCAGCAGACGCCGATCCCGCCGGTGCAACCAACTGTGGCTCCGGTGCAGACGCCCGTTCCGGTTCCAACTGCCACAATGGCCCCGACGGCCACAGCGACAGCGACCCCTTTGCCGCCGACTGCGACGGCAACGGCAACGCCGGTTCCGACGGCAACACCGCTGCCCACGGCAACGCCTGTTCCGACCGCCACGCCCTCGCCAAGCCCGACGCCATCGCCGACCGCCACCCCGGCGCCGACGGCAACGCCGTCCCCAACGGCAACGCCCACCCCGACGCCTGTACCTGGGGAGATCCTGATTGCTGCGGCAATCTGTCCTGCAGGGTATGGCGGGCCTGACTTTGCGGCTGAGTGCACCGACCCGGCAGCGGCAGTGCCGTTCGTGCTGGCAGCCGGGCACGGCATCATCGATACCCGTGAGGCGGGTGCAGCGGGAACCGTGCGCTTTGCCGATGTCCTGCCCGGCAGCCATCAGGTTGGCGCAGATATTCCAGGTGACTTCGCCTCGTCACAGGTCCAGTGTGACAACGGCTCTGGCGAGGAGATTGCGCAGCCGGAGGACTTGAACCAGGTCGCCCTGGATGTCGCCGCGGGCGATACCATCACCTGCGACTGGTACATCGTGCCGGAAAACGCGCGCGGCCTGGTCGATCTCTCGGTGCTTATCCGGGCCTGCCCGGAGGGGATGACGCCCGAAACCCTGGAGCGCGACGAATGTGCGCCCGCGCCCGACGGCACGCTGCTTGCGCTAAGCGGACCGAGCGGCGAGATCGCCCCGGCGGCCACGGCGGCCGATGCCTGGGAGTGGAGCGCGCTCGATCCAGGCGATTACACGCTCGCAGTTGCCGCACTGCCGCAAGCTGTCACGGACTACCAGCTTGACGACCAGCCCTGCTGTGGGCCGGATGGCGAGTTCAGTGTTGATCTGGACGGCCAGTTGGCGGAAGAAAGCCGCACGCTCTACCTGTTCCAGCCGGAACCAGAAGCGCCAGACACCTCCATCACGGTTGATATCGCGACCTGCCCACCGGGCATGAATGTCAACAATCTTGATCCGGCTGCCTGTGGACCGGCCCCGGCCGGTACGTCGCTCGCCTTGTTTGTGGGCAGCGAGCAATTGCCTGCCGCCACAGAGGAGGACGCGCAATGGACCTGGCGCGGAGTGCCCTATGGGACGGCAACGCTCATCCTCAACGCCGTGCCAGAGGGAACGGCGACCTTCAGCCTGAACCAGCGCACCTGCTGCAACCTTGAAGGGGGTCTGGATGTCTCGGTAAGCGAGGAGACCCCGCACACCGGCTACATCCTCTTCTTCTATCCGCCAGAATCTGCCGCGCCCGAGGTAGTCGAGACGCCGGAGCCAGCCGCGCTGGCGGATGTGCCGGATACTCCGGAGGTGGTTGAGATGTCGGATATCGACCCGGACGGCGATGGGCTCCCCAGTACGGACGAGGCGTTCTTCCAGACTGATCCGGAGCATGCGGACTCTGACGGCGACGGCGTCAACGATGCGGCCGAGATCGCGGCGGGGACTGATCCGCTGACACCGTAGGCCGTCCGCAGCGGCGCGCCGGGTTCGACATGTTTCGGGAGATCTCGCCGTGTTCCAGGGTCAAGATTGAAAGAGAGTCCTCGACCCTGGACCGCGCAACGGCGACACGTCGCGCTAGAGCGTGCTATGCACTTGGTAGGCTTGGGGGATGGAAACTGAACTCCGTCCCCGCCGGCCCTACAAGAGTGATGTGAGTGACGAGGAATGGGCCTTTGTGGCCCCGTATCTGACGCTGATGCGCGTTGACGCTCCGCAACGGACCCACGATCTGCGCGAGGTCTTCAACGCCTTGCGTTGGATGGTGCGCTCCGGCTCGCCCTGGAGTTACCTGCCCACCAACTTCCCGCCGTGGGAAGCGGTCTACCAGCAGACCCGGCGCTGGATCGCCGCCGGGGTGTTCGAGACGATGACGCACGATCTGAGGGAACTGCTGCGCTGGAGCGAGGGACGGGATCCGGAGCCCAGCGCCGTCGTTTTCGACAGCACCACGCGCCAATCCACGCCGGAAAGCGGGTCCAGAGCTGGCTATGACGGGTACAAACGGAAGAAGGGCAGCAAGGTCCACATCGCGGTGGATACGCTGGGCAATCTGCTGGCCTTGCACGTGACGCCGGCGAACGCCCAGGACCGGGCGCAGGTGGCGGAGTTGTGCGCGGCGGTGCAGGAGGCGACGGGCGAGACGGTCGAAGTGGCCTACGTCGATCAGGGCTCCACCGGGGATGCCGCCGCAGAGGCCGCTGCCCAGCACGGGATTGACCTGGTGGTGGTCAAGCTGGCGGAAGCCAAACGTGGTTTTGTGTTGCTGCCGCGACGCTGGGTGGTGGAGCGCTCCTTTGCCTGGGCGACCCGCTTCCGGCGGCTGGCGAAAGACTACGAACGGCTGCCAGACGTGGTCGAAGGGCTGTATTTCCTCGCCTTCGCAGGCCTGATGCTCCAACGACTCCTCCTGTCCGCTGTTCAAAGTCCATAACAGGCTCTAGCCGCCGCCCACCGCATGCACGACCTCAAGTTGGTCGCCAGTGGCCAGGGTCGTCGTGGTGTAGGAGTCGCGCGGGAGGATGATCCCGTTGCGCTCAACAATGGCCATGCTGCCCGTGAGCTTGCGGCTGGCAAGCAGGTCGTGCACCGTGGCCCCGGTCGGGAGTTCACGCGGCTTGCCGTTGACCGTAATGGTGATCGTCGTTTCGACACCCGGTGCAGGGTTCATTGCAAGTCCTTTCACGACGCTCGTGTGCGCCGCATCGACCGCCGCGCGCAAGGCGCGCGCGGCGGCGCGGGGATCGCGCGCTTCACCGATAGCTCCGATAACCGCCACGCCACGCGCACCGGCGGCCATGACCGGCGCGACACGGTCTGGCGTGATGCCGCCGATCGCCAGCAGTGGACTGGGTGCGACGGCGGCAATGCGGGCGAGGCCACCCAGGCCCAATGGCTGCCGGCCGGGTTTGCTCGGGGTCGGAAAGACATGTCCTGCGAGGAGGTAGCTCACCCCCGTGGAGCCCGCTGCTTCGCCGGGTGAGTGCACAGACCGGCTCAGGGGGTAGGCTGGTCCGGGTGGGCGGCGCTGCGGGAGCGGGTCACGCTCCCGCAGGTGGCGGCCAACGCCCGGGATGCCAGGAGGAGGCTCGCCCGGCGCCATCAGCAGTACCTCCGACGGGAGGCGTTCGCGGAGGTGCGTAAGCGTCGCCGCCCAGTCATCGCCCGGGATCAGGTGGCGCAGGTAGATGACATCCACACCGCCCGCGACGGCCTCTGCCGCCAGGTCCAGCAGGGGAAGCCGGGCGCGTCCGGGATCAGTGACCAGGAGCAGGCGAGGGGTGGTCATCACGCGGAGCCAGCCCCCACCACGCCGCCAGGCGGGCTGCTGGCCGAAGCGTAGGGCAGCCGGGGAATGCGGCCAGCGAGGAACGACTGGCGGCCGGCGCGCACGCCGCCGGCAATTGCTTCCGCCATCAGGGCCGGGTTGCCAGCCAGGGCGACTGCCGTGTTGACCAGGCAGGCGTCGGCGCCCTGTTCCATGGCCAGCGCGGCATCCGAGGGCGCGCCGATCCCGGCGTCCACCACCACCGGCACGCTGGCCTGGGCGATGATGATGCGGATTGCCTCCAGGTTGACAATGCCCTGGCCAGAGCCAATCGGCGACCCGAGCGGCATCACGGTCGCGCAGCCGAGGGCCTCCAGGTGGCGCGCCAGCGGCGGATCGGCGCCGATGTAGGGGAGGACAGCGAACCCTTCATGGACAAGGGTGCGCGCTGCCTCCAGAGTGCCAATCGGATCGGGCAAGAGGTAGACCGGGTCCGGGATCACTTCCAGCTTGACCCAATCCCCAAGGCCCATCGCGCGAGCCATGCGCGCGATGCGCACGGCCTCCTCTGCCGTCCTGCAGCCGGCGGTGTTCGGGAGGACGGCGTAGCGAGACGTGTCGATATCTTCCAGCACGGAGCGGCTGGCCGGGTCATCAAAGTCGATGCGGCGCAGCGCCACCGTCACGATCCCCGTGCCGGAGGCCTCCAGAGCCGATCGCATCTCCTCGTTCGTGCGGTACTTCCCCGTACCGAGCATGAGGCGGCTGCTGAACTCGCGTCCAGCGATGGTGAGCGGAGTATCGACCAGGGATGCCGAGAGGGGCATGGCTCTTCTCCTCACAGGTGGCCCGGGCGGCGGTCTGCCCTGCCTACGCACAACCGCGCACTCACCGGAAGGCGGATGCGCGGCTGAGAAGAGCGTGCGAGGTTCCTACGCGGGCATTACCCCGGTCAGGTTCGACGGTCGGCGGCGGTGTGGCCACCCTCTCAGCCCGGCGCCTCCGAGCTCCCGTAGCGGTGCGATTTCTGTTGTTCCCCGCAGGCTACGCCTGTCCCGACCCAGCGTCAAGCGTCGTAACGGCCGAATGCTCAGTCGCGAGGCGTGAGATCAAACCAGGTTCCTACACCCTCGGCCAGCGCCGCCTGGTAGACGAGAGCAGCCGTGACGACATCTTCCATCGCGTGGCCCATAGACTTGTAGACCGTGATCTGCTGAGCCGATGTGCGGCCCGGGCGCGCGCCAGAAAGTACCTCGCCCAGCTCGACGCCGCTCTGTGGATCGAGCCCCTGCAGCTCGTCGCAGCCGACCGGGGGCGGAGCGAACGCCGCCCGGGTCTCGACAAAGAGGGCGCCAGGCATGAGGAGATCCCGGTCGAGTTCGCCGCCTGGCGGGTTGTAGCCCACCGAGGTAACGTGGGCGCCCGGCGCAACCCATGTGGCGCGCACCGGCGGCTCCTGCGCCGTGGTGCAGAGGCAGATGATGTCCGCGTCGAGCACCGCTTCCTGCGGCGTCGCGAAAGCGCGCGCGATATCCGAGGCGGCCGCCACGCGCGCCGCACTTGCCGGATTGCGGGACCAGACACGCACTTCACGGATGTCGCGCACCAGAGGCATCAACTCGGCGTGCGCGACTCCCTGCACGCCGCCGCCGATGATCGCCAGCCGGCAGGCATCTGGCCGGGCGAGAAGCTTCGCAGAGAGCACCGCGCCCCCGGCGGTGCGCAGGGCCGTGATGTACGCACCATCCATAACGGCCAGCGGGGTTCCGGTTTCCTCATCGAAGAGGCAGATGAGCGCCTGGTGACCGGGGAGGCCGCGTGCCGGGTTGCCGTGAAAGGCTGCCACCAACTTGACTCCAATCGGTGAGCCAGGAAGCCAGCCAGGCATGGCCAGCAACGCGCCGGCCGTTGTTTGAACGCCATCGCGCCCTGGTGCGGCAACCTTGCCGGCGGTGAGATCGACAAAACCCTGGGCCAGGACATCGAGCATGGTGGCAGGGTCGAGGAGCCGGCGGACATCGGCCTGGTTCAGGAGCATCAATGGCATTGGGTGAACTCCAGCGATTTGACGAAGCGACATCGAGGTTCTAGACTCCGCGGCGCTGTTTTCAACCTGGGACAGCAGACGGACCGGCAGTATCTCATCTGGAGGGGGCTCTTCATGCACACGACGGTCATGGCGTCCCACCAGGGCGCTTCGGCGAATGGGATGCCTCGCTAGCGTTCATTTCCTCGCGCTTGCGTCACACCGCAGAGCCGGCGGCGGCCATTGGCCAGCCCACTGGCGGCGGCGCTGAGCACGCTGAAGATTCTCGCCTAACGAAAGATCGTATCCCCTTCCTGAAGCGCCTGGGTGTGCCCCGCCGGCCCGGCCGGAGGCGCAGTTGGCGCGCGGCTGCGACGCTCGTTCATCCTGGTGGCGTCGCAATCCGCGTGTTCTGTGCGTCCAGTTCATAGCCGGCGCTCCCCGCAGCGCAAGGTGGTCTTGCGCTGCCCTCGGCCCATGATCGCTGCCGGAAAGGATGTTCTGTGTTGACCGCCACTGTGTCCCGATTGTTCTGGATCGTTCTGGACGATTTCCCAATCGGAGGACACTGCGTTGCCACGTCTTTCGCCAGGCGAACTGGCGTACCTCGAAAACCATGACGACGTTGATGCTGCGCCTGCTGGCTCCCGCCCCACAGCCCGCAAGTCCCGGGCACGTGGAGTGGATGCGCCGTTCCGGCCAGTGATGCGGCGGAATGAGAACCAGCCCTTTCGCTGCGGCAAATGCCGCGTGTTTGTGGGACAAACCGTTTCCGGCGGCAAGCACCGGAACCACTGTCCCTTCTGCCTCGCCTCCCGGCACGTCGACCTGCGGCGGCCAGGCGACCGGGAGAGCCCGTGCCGCGCGATCATGCCCGTCATCGGCGTGGCATTCCGCGCGGACGGGGAGCAGATGTTGATCCACCGCTGTAACGGCTGTGGCGTCGTGCGGCAGAACCGCATAGCGGCGGATGACGATCCAGTCGCAGTCATGCGGCTGACCCCGGCGCCGTTGCCGCACGGCCGGAGCGGTGCGGATGAGGACACAACCCCTGGTCTCGACGAAATGATCGCGAGGAGGTAGACGACGGCTGCTGACGGAACCTTGCCGCCGGGCGCCCAGCCTGCGGCAAGGCTCCGCTGCCGGCGCACCTGGGCGGCGCCCATGGCGTACTCTCCTCAAAATGCGATACTCCGTACGTACATTCGTGAGCGAGAGGTGAGGCGTGCGGTACGCGGAGCAGGGTTCGGGGGCAGGCGGCACAGCAACGCTGGTGGGTAAGCGTATCTGGGCCATCGATCTCGGTTTTCAGGGCTGGGACCAGGTTGTCTTTGCCTATCTGCTGGCGTCGCCGGACGAACTGGTCCTGATCGAGACCGGGCCGACCTCCACTTTGCCGAACCTGCGGGCCGGTATTGTGGCTGCCGGTTTCGACCCCGCGCAGTTGACGAAGATCTTCGTTTCACACATCCATCTCGACCACTCCGGAGCGGCGGGCGTTATCGTGCGCGAGCAGCCCAACGTCGAGATATTCGTTCACCCGGTCGGGCTGCCGCACCTCATCGACCCGTCGAAGCTCGTGAACTCGGCCGGGCGGCTCTACACAGACCGCATGGACGAGCTTTGGGGAGAGGTGGCGCCAGCGCCAGTGGAGCGTGTGCGGCCGCTGGTGGATGGCGAAACGGTTGAGGCGGCCGGTCACGTCATGAGCGTGCTCTTCACTCCTGGCCACGCTGCGCATCACGTTGCCTACTGGATTCCTGACCAGAGCCTCGTCTTCACCGGCGATGTCGGCGGCGTACGCATGCCTGGCTCTGACTACGCGCTGCCGCCAGCCCCGCCGCCAGAGCTGGCGCCTGGCGAGTGGATCGTCTCCACCGAGCGCTTGCGCCAGACCGGCGCACAGCGGCTGCTGCTGACGCACGGCGGGGCGTTTGATGACGCCAACGCTCACCTGGACCACCTGATGCCGAACCTGGACGAGGTCGGTTCGCTGGTGCGGGAGGCAATGCTGGCCGGGGCGGACGATGAGACCGTTACCGACCTCATCCAGTCGCACACCGAGTCCCGAATCGGGCCGGTGATTGCGGAGGATCCGGGAATCGTGCAGCGGTACGGCTGGGCCTCGCCCAGTTTCCTCTCCGCGTTGGGTTTCCGGCGCTACCTGACCAAGCGGGGCGATCTGCCCGCGCCGCCCAGGCTCTGACGGAGCAAACGCATGGTCGCCGGGTCGCCGTCACGAGTGGGAATCCCCCTGCGCGGCACGGCGCCCCTGCCGACACGCCAGGAGTTGACAGTCGCCTGGGTGCGGCGCCGGACGGTGTTCACGTCGGCCGTGCTGTACGCGCTGGCCCTCATGTTGCTGGTTCTGCCGGCCCCCTTTGGCCAGCATCCTGCCTGGGCTTATAACTGGGAGGGGTACACCGCCTGGCGGTGGCTGACTTTCTGGAGCGCGCCAGAATTCACGCTCGGCTTTCTGGCTCCAACTGACGGCCTGATGACGGATAGCGGACAGGGGCCGCTCCTTGGGCTGCCGCTGACAATCAGCATCCTGCTGAACGGCTTTACGCTGGAAGCACTGCGCCTGCCGGCCATGCTCATGTCCGCGTTGGCGCCGCCGCTGCTCTGGCTCTGCGGCAGGCGCATGATCGGCCCGGCTCCCGCGCTCCTGGCGGCGCTCCTGCTCGCGATCTCGCCGGTGTTTCTCTTCTACGGCCGCACCGCTACCCTGGTCGGCGTATCGCTGCTGCCGCTCCTGCTGACGGTCCTGGCGCTGCTGCGGGTGCTCGATGCGCCGTCTGACTCCAGTTGGCGCTGGATGCGCGAAGGTGTGTTGGTCGCGGCGATGTTGCTGGGGATCCTGGCCTACGCTCCGGTGCGCCTGCTGTGGCCAATGACCGTTGTGATCCTGACCGCGGCGGCGGCGGTCTCCCCGGCCCGGCGCCGCGCCTTGCTGCTGACGAGCGTAGGGTGTCTGTTCATTGTGCCCGGCGCCGTGATGGTGCAAGAGGCCGTGACGATGCCTGAGCCAGACCCGGTCGCGGCAGCGCTTGGCTATTTTTACGCTCGGGGTGAGCAGATCACGGCGATGAGCGGCGACCCCTCCGCTGCTGGCGAGTACGTGCGTCACTTTGCGCCAGACACCGAGGGGCGTTCAGTCCTCGATGCCGCTGCCAGCCTCGTCCTCCAGAACTCCCGCGACCTGGGTCGCTTGTTGCGAGATGAGAATACGCTCCCGGCGCCGACGGACTACTGGAACGAGCGTGGCCGCTTCTGGCCTGGGTTCTACCTGCCGTTCGCCATCGCCGGCGCGATAGCAGCATTGGGTTACGCCGTACGTGGGGGGAATCGCCCGCTCGTCCGTGTCTTGCCGCTGCTGCTGGCGTTGGGGCTGGCGCTGCCGCTCGTGTTGACGTCACGGGTCCACGTTGGCCGCTTGCTTCCGGCCCTGCCGTTTGGTCTGCTGCTGGTGGCCTGCGGCGTTGCCGTGACCGCCACACAGGTAAGCCGGCTCTTGACGAGTTGGGGGGCGCCGGCGCGGCCAGCCATGGTTGGCGTGGCGCTGGCGGCCGGCGTAGTGTTCGCGGCCGGCTGGCAGGCGCAAGCTGAGATGGCCGTGCTGTTGACCCCGACCCGCGAGGAACTGACCGTGCAGCAACTTGCGGCCTGGGCAGAGCCGGTGGCCGAGCGGGGCGGGGCTGTGCTGGTAGAAGACCCTGCGCTGGGCGACGAGATCGAGCGTGTCCACGCAGCAACGTACCGACTGGGTCTGGATCAGCAGTACCAGTTCGTCGATCTCACGCAAGGCAGCACGTCGCCGGCAGACAGCCGCGCGCCGCTTTTCTGGCGCGGGGCGCTGGGCGCGCTCACGACTGGGGATATTGACGCACCGTGCGACCGCCTCTGGTTCGTGACGCCCGAGGTCAGCGAGGCATTCCTCGATGCCTGGCGCGAAGCTGGCTGCAGCGGAGTGCCTGACCTGGTGTTGCTGCCCTAACCGCGCAGCGCCGGCTCGGGCTGCCCTGCCAGCACCTTGTCGGCCAGTTCGGTCAGTGAGTTGACGGTCGGGATATCTGTCTGCGAGTGCCGGTGGTAGCGATCAAGCAAGACCGCGTTCATGCCGACGCCCCGTGCGCCAACCACGTCGGACTTCGCCTGGTCACCGATGTGCAGCGTGCGCTGAGGATCGACTCCCAGTGGATCGAGCGCGGCGTAGAACGTACGCGGATCAGGTTTTTCGTAGCCAACGAAGGCCGAAGTCACCAGCAGATCCATCAACAGCGCAAAATCGAAGTGCACCGCCACCACCGTGACATCGTCGTCGGCGTTGGAGATGAGCGCTGTTTTCAACCCGGCGCGCCGCAACCGGCGCAGGGTCGGCATTACGTCATCGAAGAGGCGGTAGTACTCGTGGTACGGGCGCTCGTCGAACTCGGAGACATAGCGGCGACGTAACTCTCTCACCGTCTCCGGGTCGTGAGGGAGTCCGGCGGCCTCAAGCCAAATCCGCATCAATTCCAGGCGGAAGGCTTCCTGGTCTGCCTTCGCCCGGTCCCGGATCGGGACGGCGCCATTCTCGATGGTGAAGTAGTCCTCGGCGATGATATCCGCCTCACGCAGGACATCCACGTCCGCATCAATGCCAATCTGCGCGGCCGCACGCGCGAGCCGCTCCCAGCGGGGCGGCTTCAACTCGATGAAGGTGTCATACAGGTCGAAGGTGACGAGGTCCAGGGGCCCTGGACTGATGAAGGTTCCCATACCGCAGAGGGTAACACGACACAGGAAGCGGATTGTTGTGGATATGTGCGAAACCGCCCTGACTGCCTACAATGGTCTACTATGAAGGAGAAATCGGCTACCGTAGTGGAATCATGGGCGTCCGAATCCGGCGACACAGCGTTGGGCCTTGATCTGGTGAACCTTGGGTCGCGCATCCGGACCCTGCGGACCGAGCAGGGTCTGTCGCTCGATGAGGCTGCCCAGCGTTGTGGTGTCAGCCGCAGCATGATGTCTGCCGTTGAGCGCGGCGAGAAGACGCCAAGCGTGCTGGTAGTGCATCGCATAGCGGTTGGCCTGGGCAGCAATATCACGCGCCTCCTGGGGGAGGAGCAAGCGGCGCCAGTGGTGGTGTTGCGGCGGGCGGCGCAGCGCGTCGCCCGTGATCCAGGGGGCTGGGAGCGGCGCAACCTGGCGCCTGCACAGCCGGGCGTGGCATTCGAATTCATGCGCACTACGATTCAGCCCGGTGTCAACGCCGGCGAGTTTCCCCCGCACCCACCAGGTTCGCGCGAGTACGTCGCGGTGGAGCAGGGGAGGCTGCAATTGACGGTTGCGGGCGCCGCCTACCTGCTGGAGACCGGGGACAGCATTGCGTACCACGGCGATTGCTGGCATGCGTTCGCCAACCCTGGCCCCGGCGCCTGCGTCTACTACCTCGCTCTTGAGACGCCGCCACTCCACGAGGCGCCGCACCTGCGTTCACCACAGGAGCCCAGCCATGGCTGATACCCCTGCCCTGATGCTCGATCCCGAGACGTTCCGGGCACTGGGATACCAGGCGGTCGATCTGGCCACTGCGCACCTGGCCGGCGTGCGCAAGCGGCCCGTTTTTCAGCCCATGACGCCGGATGAACGGTTGGCGCTGCTGGACCAGCCGCTCCCCATGGCGGGTGCAGACCCGGGGGAGATTCTGTCTCGTTTCGCAGTACACGTGCTGCCGTTCCCGATGGGGAACGGCCATCCGCGCTTCTTCGGCTGGGCGAACTCTCCACCCGCTCCGATGGGGATCCTGGGCGAACTTCTGGCCGCAGCGATGGGGCCAAGTTGTGCGGGCGGGGATCACGCCGCCAGCTATCTCGAGCGCTGCGTGGTGCGGTGGCTCATGGAGTTGGTGGATTACCCGGTTGCCGGGAGCATGGGTCTGCTGGTGAGTGGCGGCTCCATGGCGTCGCTAACCGGACTGACGGCGGCGAGGCAACGGGCCGCGGTGCGGGATGGGTGGAATGTGCGCGAGCGCGGCCTTGCCGGCTGGGGAGAGCGCCTGACCATGTACCTCTCCAGCGAGGCGCACACAACCTTGCGGAAGGCTGCCGAGTTGCTGGGACTTGGTGCAGACGCTGTCCGCGTTATTCCGGCCGGTCCAGACTTCCGCATGGACATGGACGCACTGCGGGCTGCGATCATGTCGGATCGCGCGGTTGGCTTGCGCCCGTTCTGCGTTATTGGCTCCGCCGGGACAGTGGGTACTGGCGCAATTGACGCCCTCGATGAGATCGCGGACCTCTGCGCCCAGGAAGGCCTCTGGTTCCACATCGACGGGGCATTGGGTGCGGTTGGTGTACTCGACCCGGCCGTGGCGGCGAATTACGCCGGGATGGACCGGGCGGACTCCCTGGCGCTTGATCCGCACAAATGGCTCTCGGCGCCGGTGGAATGCGGATGCATCCTGGTGCGAGACGCGACGCTGCTGCGAGACACGTTCAGCCTGATTCCACCCTACCTGCGCACCGAGGAGGGCAAGGGGTTCGGCGGGTTGCCGTGGTTCTCCGAATATGGCTTTCAGCAGACCCGGGGGTTCCGGGCGCTCAAGCTCTGGATGACCCTGCTCCACGCGGGTCGCGACGGCCTGGCAGCCATGATTTCGCGCCAGAACGCCCTGGCGCGGGAGCTGGGCGAGCGAGTCGCCTCGGCGCCTGATCTGGACCTGCTGGCCGATGTGACGCTCTCCATTTGCTGTTTCCGCTACGTGCCGCCGGGCCGCAACCTGAGCGATGCCGACCTGGATACCCTGAACAAGCAGATCATGGAAGGCGTCCAGGCCGGCGGAATGGCGTTCCTGACGCAGGCCATGGTTCACGGCAGGTTTGCCCTGCGCGCCAACGTCCTGCACTACGCGACAACCCGCGAGGACATCGAAATACTCGTGAGGGTAGTGCAAGAGACTGGCAGCGCACTGGTGTGATGCCGCAGTGGAACCTGGTGGCACATCGCATGCAGTGAATATGGGCAGGAACGCGGGAACCGAAACGCAAGTCCCGACGTTCCACACATACGAGGCGCCCAGGTTTCCCCTTCCCTCCCCTGGATCCCTCGTTCCCATAAAGACCCTGGCTGCCATCCCGGCCAGGGTCTTCCCTTTGTCCCGCTGCAACTACAGCGGTGTGCAAAGAAGTTGGGCCGCCGGGAATCCCCTCGTGTCTCGAGCGCAGTCGAGAGATCTCGTCGCGAGTGCCGGTGAACGAGGTCTCTCGACGAGCTCGAGACACGGGCTTGTTGCCTGGCAGGTCAGGTCTCTTGCAATACGCTGTGCGGGCCATGGGGCAGGATGAAGGGGCGAGGCGGGTACGGCGCTTTCGAGGCCACAGTTTTCACCCTGACGGCATTCGGCGCGTCTGCGTACGGAAGAATGCACGGAATGGCATGATGTGTCGGATGCGATTCGGGTGCGACTGCTACGGCCCTGGATCGGGAGTTGGCGCGTGAGCAGCAAGGAGCGCGGCCTGGGCCTGATCCGTCAGGCGCAAGCTGGGTGATTGCACGTAGAACACTTCTTTGCCGCGCAGCAGGAGGCGTGCGGCCGTATCTTCCGTAACAAGCGCGATGTCGTCCGCGCTCTCACCATTGAAGATGCCGCCCCAGCGACCTTCTTCGTAACGCGCGAGCGCGGCTGCGAAAGCACGCGCGTCCTGTTCGGTATCCCAGGCGGTGCGCCAGACCAGCGCTTCCTGGCCGCCTGAAGTGGCCCAGAGCGCATACCGGTCGCCGTCCCAGCCAGCTGCCGCGTTCAAGGCGGGGTCCGGTATGGAATATTGACCCGTGATGCTGTTGATCCCGCCGCCTGACGGCAGATTAGCCAGCAGCAGCGCAATCTGGAGTTCGCCCAGCGTGTTCTGGTGGACCTCGCTCCACTCCTCGCCCATTGCCCCAGCAGGTTCCGGCAAGGTCAGTGTGACCGGATCGTCGCGGTCGAGGTACTTCTCCGGGTGCAGGATCTGTTCCGTGGAGGCCGGCATATCGAGGTAGGCCGCATCAACCGCACCCCAACCGCCTTCCTGGTAGAGCTTTGTGACGAAAGGCTGACCGGAGATGTACGGGAAGACCAGGGTGACGACCATCGCGGCGGGAGCGGCACTCAACTCGGTGCTGTCAGTCTTTGCCTCGCGCAGCAAGTCGAACGCCAAATCGGGATGCCGGTTCAGGTAGAAGGTCGAGGTGACGACCGCGTCGCCCTCGTACAACGCGGCCATCGCCAGCGACTGGTCGTCGTTGTCGGTGGTGACCTGCTCCATGAGATCGTCGGGGTCGAGGTAGGCATCCTGCAAGGCGTGCACCACTTCGTGGGCGTAGTAGTAGGCCTCTGCGCCGAACTCGCCGTCCGCCACCACGATCATCTCGTCGGTGCGGGGGTCGTAGAAGCCGGCGACCTGCTCTCCCAGGAGACGTATGGTCAAATCGAGCAGGTCGCTCCCCTCAGGCAGAAGACCCAGCGCGATCAGGGCGCGCGTGGCGTCCTCGAGTTCGGCGGGGTCCAGTTCCTCCGAGATCATGTCGGGCAAACGTTGGACCAACTCGGGCCGCGTCAGGACCACGTCATCGATTTCAGGTAGAGGCTCAAGCGCCCGGATTTCTGCCGTTTCGGTCGCGATGCCACCTAGTTGCCGGGCGAGCGCCGGATTCGGGAGTGGTGTTGCGTCCTGTGCCTGGGCGCCAGGAATGGCTCCGGCGGTGAGGACAAGCGCCATGAGTGCTGCGCGCGGCAGCGCCAGGAGTGGGTGCGTCATGCAGGGTCCTGTGAGCGTTGCCACACAACGACCAAACCCTCGTCCGGGTCATCTTCCGTGGCATCCGTCCGGTTCAGTCCAGCATACGCGGCGACCCGTTCCGAAGCGATGTTGCGGGGCGAGATGGTGGCCTGGACGCCAGCAACGCCCGGTTGGCTCAATGCCCAGTCAGCGAGTGCGCGAGCGGCCTCCGAGGCGTAGCCAAGGCGTTGAAACGCGGGGAACACGCTGTAACCCATGGTTGCCATGCCCTGCGTATCAGGAGGGCCGCCAAACCCGCCCATACCGACGATATCTCGCGTCTTCAGGGTGACATAAGCGCGAGCACCCCAGGCGGCGCCTGCGGGACCGGCAGTGGCGATATTCAGGAAGTACTCGAGCGCGTCGGCCATGAGCGGCGGCACAAGTTCTGCCGGCGGGAAGCGCCCGTTCAGGGCGTGTTCAGCCGCCGGCCGGTCGTGTTTCATGAGCGCGGTCAGCGCCTCCGGGGTGAGGGGAATGAGGAAGAGGCGCCGGCTGCGGATGATCGTCATGAGATGCGGTTGACACCGTTGGTGAACACCTTGACGGTGTAGAGTGACGTGGTGCCGCAGATGTATAGCTGGTTTAATCGCTCGCCGCCGAACTCGACATTGGCCACCACCTCCGGTACGAGAACCTTGCCGATCAGTGTGCCATCGGGATCGTAGACATGGACGCCATCGAAGGCGCTTGCCCACAGGCGGCCATCGACGTCGATGCGAAAACCGTCAAAGAAGCCGTTGCTGCACTCGGCAAAGACTTCGCCGCCGGAGACGCTCTTGCCATCGTCGTTCACCGTGAAGCGGCGGATGTGGCGCGGGCCATCGGCGGCGTGGGTGGCGCCGGTGTCTGCGACGTAGAGCAGGCTTTCGTCGGGAGAGAAGGCGAGGCCATTCGGGCGCACCATGTCGGTGATGACCGCGGTCAGATCCCCGGAGGCTTCGTCGTACCGGTAGACGTAGCAGCCTTCCTGGTCAGCGGGCTGCTTGTCGCCCTCGTAGTCGGAGTCAATGCCGTAGGAGGGATCGGTGAACCAGATGGTGTTGTCTGACTTGACGATGACGTCGTTCGGGCTGTTGAGACGCTTGCCCTGGTAGCTGTCCACGAGCGTCGTCACGGAGCCGTCGAACTCAATACGACTGACGCGGCGCCCACTGTGCTCGCAACTCAGCAGGCGGCCCTGTCGATCAACGGTGTTGCCGTTGGTGTTGCCCACGTTAGTGCGGAACACACTCACCGTATTGTCCGCCGTGTCCAGGCGCATCTGCCGGTTGTTCGGGATATCGCTCCAGATGACGGATTTCCAGGCTGGCGACCACGCGGGGCCTTCTGCCCAGGCGTACCCCTCAGCGAGCTTGTAGACGCGCGCGTTGGGATTCATGCAGGCCTTGAACCGGTCGTCGATGTACTCAAACTCGTGCGCAGCCACGGCTTCTCCTTGCCACCTGAGCCTCAAAGTCGTA
>JAWKPJ010000009.1:0-195023 GCA_041390745.1 Thermomicrobiales bacterium
GAACGCCACGCTCACGGACCAGGCTGGGTTCGCCGCAGGAACCCTTCTCCCCCAGGTGCTGCGCGGGGGCGGAGAGCCAACCGGTGACAGGGTTGCCGGAATCTGGTGTCCGCACACCTCTGGCGGCACGTGGTTCCGGCTCCGCGAGCCCCTCTCCCGGTGCGCGGGAGAGGGGTTGGGGTGAGGGGCCGTTCCGGCGCAGACCTCACCCTGCCCAGGCCCTCCACCGGCCAGCCTGATCCTGCCGGAGTTACGCTGGCTGCCCAACCTCTGACTGCCGGGAGTGGACCGGCGCCAGCACCGCCTGCACGGGTCCCGGTGGCGAGGTCAATGCTGGGCCGGGGCCTGCCGCAGTCATGGGCAACGTTTGCTCCGCAATCAGCGACGAACGATGCGCTGTGGTCGTGTCACCTGGCAGCTTTGGCCTGGCGTGCGATTTCCTCCACCTGGGGCATCTGGTGCGCGCCGTGCCAGAGCCCGAGCACGGCGTGAGACATGGCGTTCATGGGGCCGAAATAGTCGTGCTCGTACGTGTTCTCCAGGAACGGCTCATCCGGCCAGGTCTCCAGAAACGCCAGGGCCATGCGGCGGCTTTCGGCAAGACGCTGTGCGATCTGCTCGGCGGTGGTGATGGTCTCCCAGTCCGGCTCGTAGCGGGAGCGGCCCGTGAACTCGACGTTGCGGGCGAGGCTGCTGCCGAGCGCCATGCCTTCCTCGGCGGAGGCCGTGATGTGCAGGATGACGTGGGCCATATTCCAGCCTGGCTCCTCGTTCTGCGCCGGGTCCTCGGCCACGAAGACGACCTGGGCATCCGTCAGCCCGGCGGTGAGGGCATCAAGGCGGTCGTAGAGTTCCGTGGTCAGGCCAGCCAGGTCGCTGTGCTGCACGTTGGCAACCTGTTCCGGCATGGTGTGAGTGCGGTTCGTGATGTCCTCAAAACCGACGGGAAGATCCGCGAGGTGCACGAGTCTCGATCCTTTCGTGGCCATTCTGGCTGAAGACGATATGGGATGGAACGTAGCACGGCGTGCTCCGTGAGTCATTGCGGAAAGCGTGGCATGGTGATCCGCAGGAACATGTTGAGCGTGCCGGCACGCCGCGACAGGCGTCGGATTGGTCGCGGCTACTCGTACCAGTAGGGCGCCCACTGCGCGATCAGCGCGAACTCCTCGGTGTAGATCGGCTCAAGCAACCGGCGCAGCACGCATTTTTCCAGCGGGGCGGTGAGCGGCGTGCGAGCCGGGATGCTGGTGGCGATGGCAAGTCGCGCGCCGTCGCCTTCGGGATCTACCGTAAAGGTGGTCACCATCTGCTCTTTGGGATAGGTCTCCACGATGACGCGCCCCGGATCGGGCACCGTGACTACGCCCTCCGTCGAGGATGTGCGCCCGCCGGTGGTCAGGCGGAACGCGATGCGCGTGCCTTCGCCGAAGCCGCCTGCCAGGACACGGTAACTGGAGAAGGCCGGCGGCAGCACGCGCCAGTGGCCATTCTGGTAGTCATCCAGCAGGTGGAAGACCTGGGCGGAAGTCGCGGGACTGACGCGAGACATGGAGAAGCAAACGCGGGACATACGACGCCTCTCAGGAGCGGCAGGCGCGCAGCATGCGCGCCCGCACGCCTGGGTAGGGACGACTGATCCTGGCACTGAAGCAAGGTCCGTTGGGTTCTATACTCAATGGCTCGGCAATCACCTCCCGGGGTACATCGAAACACGGGCGGCGGCTGTTGAAAACCGGCGCCAGGATGTTGCGTTCTGGCTCGGAGCCGGCAGTGTGAAACACGCCGGGTTCGACAGGCTGTAGCCGCATGGCCCTCCTTCCTCCGGGCAGCAGGGTCATCACCGCCGCTGGAACTGGCGTTCCAGGTCACTGCCGGACATGTGGAGCATAGTCGGGCGGCCGTGGCCGCAGGCGCGCGGCTGCGACGTCTGCTCCAATTGCGTGACGAGTTCGCGCATTTCGGGGATGGAGAGCGTCTGCCCGGCGCGAATGGACGTGTGACAGGCGGTGCTGATAGCCACCGCATCGAGCCAGGATTCGCCCTGCCCGCCATCCGCCAGTTCGCGCAGGATGAGGCGGATGCGCTCGGCGAGATCGACGCCCTTGATGAGGGCCGGGATGGCGCGCACGACGATGGCGCCGCCATCCCAGCGGTCGATCTCGAAGCCGATCTCGGCAAGTTCCTGGGTCGAGCGCTCAAATGCCGCCAGTTCTTCCGGGCTGAGGTCGATCACCAGCGGGTCGAGGAGCGGTTGCTGGTCGACGGCTCGTGCCTGCATCAGGCCCAGGATGCGCTCGTACATAATCCGTTCGTGGGCGGCATGCTGGTCGATCATGTACATGCCGTCGGGGCCCTCGGCGATGATGAAGCTGCCGGAGATTTGCCCCAGTACGCGCAGCATCGGGACACCAGAAGGGTGCGCCGCATGGGAGCCGTTAGTTGGCGCAGCGGCTGGCTCTTCAACCACTGTGGAAGGCGCGTAGCGCGGCGGCGTGAACGGGATCGGGCTTTGGTGTGCCGCCGGCATGGCAGGTATCGGGGCAAATTGCATCGACGGGAGGTCGTGGTGCGTGCGGCGGGCCAGCGCGCCGTGCGTGGCGCGCTGCAGGGCGCGGCAGGCCGCGCGCTCATCGACGAACTTGACCTCGGCCTTGGTCGGATGGACGTTGACATCGACCTGGGCTGGATCGAGCCGGATGTGGACGGCGGCCAGCGGGTGGCGCCCAACCAGCAACAGCGAGTGGTACGCCTCCTCCAGCGCGAAGGCGAGCGCGCGGTTTTGCACCCAGCGGCCGTTGACGAAGATGATGATGCCCTGCCGGTGTGAGCGCGAGATGTCCGGCGAACTGACCCAGCCGGTGACCTCGACCCCCGGTACCGCTGCCGACTCGTCCAGCGGCTCCAGGGCGATAGCCGCCCGACCGACCTCTGCACCCCAGGCAGCGGTAGCCGCCGCGATGGCATCGCCGCTGCCGTCGGTGGTGAAGGCGCGGCGGCCATCGACGTTCAGATCTATCGCAACGTTGGGGTAGACCGCCGCATAGGCGGCAACCGCGCGCTGGATGTACCCCGTCTCGGTGCCCGGCTGGCGCAGGAACTTGCGGCGGGCGGGGACATTGCCAAACAGATCCCGCACAGTCACGGCGGTGCCCTCCGCCGCGCCGACCGGGACGGCGGGCGTTGCCTCGCCGTACTCAAGCCTCAGCAGCGCGGCGTGCGCGGCGTCGCGGGCGCGAGAGCGGATGGCGAGCGAGGAGACCGCGCCGATGCTGGGTAGCGCCTCGCCCCGGAAGCCGAGCGTGGCCAGGTGATCGAGGTCCTCGAAGGCCGAAAGTTTGGAGGTGGCGTGGCGCTGGACGGCCAGCGGCAGATCGGTTGGCGCGATGCCGCAGCCGTTGTCAACGACCTCAAGCAACTCAGTGCCACCGCCGCGCACGGTGACGTGGATGCGCGTCGCTCCGGCATCGAGCGCGTTCTCGAGCAGCTCCTTGACGGCGGATACCGGGCGCTCCACCACCTCGCCGGCAGCGATCTTGCCGATGGTGCGGTCGTCGAGGAGTCGTAGCGCCATACGTGGTCAGTTCCCCGGAATGCAGCGGGAAATCGGGTTGGGGCGACAGTCAGGGTACCACGGCCTCACACTGGTTCCTCGCTACTGAACGGCTCGCCGCGCCGGTGGGCGGAGACGAACGGGCTGCCCGTTTCCCAGTAGCGCCAGGGAGCATCCTTCGCCTGTGAGATGCCAATGCGCCCCGACGCGGAGATGTCGATGACCGGGGCTCCGGGTGCGAACCAGAGGGTGTCGCTGGTCACGAGGTCGGCTCCCTGTTGGTCGAGGCGGATCGCCATCGCCTGGCAGAGCTTGCCGGGACCGGAGCAGAGCGCGCGCAGATCATCGGTCCCACGCCGCTCCGCCATGAGCGGGATGCCCGCCAGTGGCTCCAGGGCGCGGATGAGGACGGCTCCGGTCAGGCCTGGCGGCTGCGCGACCACGTTGAGCATGGCGTGGATGCCGTAGGAGCGGTAGATGTAGGCGATGCCCGGCTCGCGCCACAGCACCTCGATGCGCTCCTTGCGCCGGGTTGCCGCGTGCGAGGCGAGGTCTTCCGGACCGAGGTACGCCTCGGTCTCCACGATGCGCCCGGCGGTGAGGCCACTGGAATCCCGATGCACGACGACCTGGCCGATCAGGGCGCGCGCGACGAGTCGGGTATCGCGCGCGAAGAAGGCGCGAGGGAGATGCGCGAACGAGGCAGCGGTCATCCCGCTGCCCGCCTGTCACTCCGGCTCCTCTGGCAGCGGTGAGTTGTCAGGTTCACGCACGCCACTGTTCTGTCATGCTCCGCCTGCGGGTTCAGCATGACAGGCGAGGGAGGCGTGCGAATCTGACATGTGAGCATCGCCACAGTACCGCCGAGGAAAGGATCTCGTCATTCGCCATGTGCTCGCTGCCGGCGCTGCGTGCAAGCGCACGAATTCGAGATCCTTCGCCTGCGCGCTCAGGATAACAAGGAACGGCGGCTGACCCACGCGGAGCGCAGACACTCGCGGCAATTCACTCTGCAGCCGCCTAAGCCTGCAACTCCGTGAGGCGCTTCGTGATCAGTTCGATCTGCTCGGCGGCGTTGGCCAGGCGTTGCCGCTGCGTCTCGATCACCTTCTCGGGCGCGCGGGAGATGAAGCCTTCGTTGCTAAGTTGCGCGGTGGCGCGGCCATGTTCGGCCTGGGCGGCTTCCAGGTCCTTGCGCAGGCGCTCACGCTCCGCGTCGAGGTCGACCACGCCCGCCAGCGGCAGCATGGCCACCACGTTGCCGGCCACGGCGGTGAGGGCGCCCTTGTCTCCTGACGGCGCGCCGTCGCTGATGCGCAGATCGTCGTCAGCAATGCGGGCCAGCGTGCCCAGTTCGCGGCGGGCTGCCTCGAAGGCGGGCGTCAGCGGCCCGGCGAAGATGTCGGCGGCGATCCAGCGCGCGGGCTCAATGCCGGCTTCGGTGCGCGCGTTGCGGATGGCGCGAATCGTCTCGATCAGCGCCCCAAACTCGGCCTCGGCTTCCAGGTCACGCGAATTCGGCTCTGGCCAGGGCGCGACCATGACGCTCTCGCCAACGTGCGGCATCTCTTGCCAGAGCGCCTCGGTGATGAACGGCATGAAGGGGTGAAGCAGCCGAATGGAGCGTTCCATCGTGTAGGCCAGCGTCTGCGCGACGACCTGCTGCTCCTGCGGCGTGCCGCGCAGGCGCACCTTGGCGGCCTCGATGTACCAGTCGGCCAGTTCGCTCCACAGGAACTCGCGAATCGCCTTGCCAGCCTCACCGTAAAGATGCTGCGCCATCAGGCGGGTGGCTTCCTCGGTGGTGGCATCAAGGCGGCTCAGGATCCAGCGGTCAGCCAGGGCCAGTTCGCCGCCAGGCCGGGCCGGGCCGGCGGCGGCGAACGCAATCTGCTGCTCGGCGATGGGGCGCAGCGCGAAGCGGGTGGCGTTCCAGAGCTTGTTGCCGAAGTTGCGGGAGTCTTCGACCTTCTGCAGGTCGAGCTTCAGGTCGTTGCCGGGCGCGCTCTGGGTGATGAGCGCAAAGCGCAGCGCATCCGCGCCGTACTCCTGCGTGACGAGGGTGGGGTCGATGACGTTCCCCTTCGTCTTGCTCATCTTGGCGCCTTCGATGTCGCGCACCGTGCCGTGCAGGTAGACGGTGTGGAAGGGGAGTTGGCCCATCACCTCCAGGCCGAAGAAGACCATGCGCGCCACCCAGAAGAAGAGGATCTCGTACCCCGTCTCCATGATCGAGCCGGGGTAGTAGCGGCGCAGATCCAGCGTGTTATCGGGCCAGCCAAGGGTGGAGAAGGGCCACAACCCGGAGGAAAACCAGGTGTCGAGGACGTCCGGGTCCTGCTCCACCGCGCCGCCGCACGTCGGGCACGCGGTCACTGCCTCCTCGTCGCTGACGATGACCTCACCGCACTCCTGGCAGTACCAGACCGGGATGCGGTGGCCCCACCAGAGTTGGCGGGAGATGGTCCAGTCGTGGATGTTCTCCAGCCAGTTCAGGTAGACGCTCTTGAAGTGGTCCGGCACGAAGGTGAGGCTGCCATCCTTCGCGGCGGCGATGGCTGGCGCAGCCAGTTGATCCATCTTCACGAACCACTGGGTAGAGATCAGCGGCTCGATGACCGTGTTGCAGCGCTGGCAGTGGCCAACCGCGTGCTGATGCGGCCGGGTGTCGAGCAGTGCGCCGTCGTGGCGCAGCCGCTCCACAACAGCCTCGCGCGCGGTGGCGATGGTCATGCCCGCGAAGGGGCCCGCCGCCTCGTTCAGCGTGCCGTCGGTGTTCATGATGTTCAGGGAGGGCAGGCCAGCGCGCTTCCCAATCTCGAAGTCGTTCGGGTCGTGGGCCGGGGTGACCTTGACCGCGCCGGAGCCAAAGGCCGGGTCGACAGCCTCGTCGGACACAATGGGGATGAGGCGGTCCATGATTGGCAGCCGCACCATCCTGCCGACCAGGTGCTGGTAGCGCGGATCGTCCGGGTGGACGGCCACGCCCGTATCACCCAGCATCGTTTCCGGGCGCGTGGTGGCGACCGTGATCACCTCGTCGCTGCCTTCGACCGGGTAGGCGAGGGTCCACAGGAAGCCGGGATCGTCCGAGTGGACAACCTCAAGGTCGGAGAGGGCGGTGTGGCAGCGCGGGCACCAGGAGATGAGGCGCTCGCCGCGGTAGATGAGCCACTTGTCGTAGAGGCGCTTGAAGACCTTGCGCACGGCGCGGGAGGGACCGGGATCCATGGTGAAGGCGAAGCGGGTCCAGTCGCACGATGCGCCGAGGATCTTGGTCTGCTCGCGGATGCGGCCGCGATACTGGTTCATGTACTCCCAAACGCGCGCCACGAACGCCTCGCGCCCGAGGTCGTGGCGGGTGAGACCCTCCTGCGCCAGGAGCTTCTCAACCACCCACTGCCCGGCGATGCCGGCGTGGTCTGCGCCGGGAATCCACAGGGTGGGGTCGCCCAGCATGCGATGCCAGCGGATCATGATGTCTTCGACGGTCACGAAGAGCGCGTGGCCGACGTGCAATTCGCCGGTGACATTCGGTGGCGGCATGACCACCACGAACGGATCGCGGTCATCTCGCCAGTGCGGCTGGAAGTACCCGGCGTCGTCCCAGCGGTCGTATACGCCCAGCTCCACCATGCGCGGGTCGTAGGACTTGGCGAGCCCCGGCGTGGATTCGGAGGTGGCGACGGGTGTCTGACTCATGCTGGACGATGCCTCTGTTCGTGCATAACGCGCGTGGCGCCGGAGTGGGACACGGCCTTGCGGAAGGCGCGGCGACATGTCGCTGCACCCGCAGCGTGAACAGAGGATTTTGCCGCTCCATCGCGACGTATGTCAATCAGAGCGCAGGTTCTCAGCGGCAGATCGGTGTTTCGCCTGGTGAACTGACTTCCGGTTCGGCAAGCCGCATGTCTCCGACCACCCGGACGACATGTTTCGTGCCCTCACGGGCAAGCTTCTGGATGATGTCCTGAGTTGCTCCGCGGAGCCGCTCATTGCCGGGTGCATCTGGCTGCAGGCGCTCAGGCCGTCGTTCGTCCAGCCCTCGCTTACGCGGTATGGCGGGTCACGTCGCCTGCTCGAAGCAGTAGAAGGCGGCGACGGTGTCGCAGGGTCTGGTGGTGGATGCGGTCCACGCGGTGTCGCTCTTCGCGGCTTCTCCGACCATGCCCAGGCTGGACGCCACCTGCCAATCGCCGCAGGTGTCGGAAGCGGCGGAGCCACCGGCCCTGGTGCCGGTCCAGACGAAGGGGAAAATGTCTTCCGAACCCGTCCGGTCGCGGTTGATCGGGTGCTTGAGGCAGAAGCCGGGGCTGCTTCCGTCGCACGCAATCAGGTCCTGGAAGTTGGCGGCAACCGTGGGTGGTGGTCCCCCGTTGTCGTCTGCGTTCCCGATCAGCACATACGGCCCAGCCGCAGTGGTGTTGGTGAACCGCGTTCGTGGCGTTTCGCCATTGCCGGAGATCCACGCCTTGAAGGTCTTGCCTGCGAGTTCTGGACTGAGGACCGCCGAGAACAGGCACATGTTGTCGGCGCCCGCGACGCCGCCCAGCGAGGCGGTTGGGATACCGGCGCTCACGAACACCACGCAGGGGCCACCGTTGCCGCAGCGCAGGGGTACGCACGCACCGCGCTCACAGACATCGTCGCCCGTGCATTCGGTTTCCACGCAGCAATCGCTGGCGGGGATGCAGGCATCGTCGCACCGCTTCTGATTGTTCCCACAGCCATCGACGCACGCGCCCCTGGTGGCGCCTGTGCTTCGGGAGTTTCTTCGCCTTCTTCTTCGGTCGCTTGACGGTCTGGCCGTTGACACAGAGCGTGATCTTCTTCTTCTTGCCGGCTGCGTCTCCGGTGAGCCTCCAGGAGTGGCATACCGAAGCCTGCCAGCAGGCCCAGGCCGGAGCGGCGGGTCAGCGTTCCAGAAATGTTTCGGGCAAGGCCGTCAAACTGCGAGGCGTCCATGCTGACTCTCCCACCATCATTGCGTGCGAGCAGAACACCAGCATGGGGGAGCGTACAGGCGCTGCGTATGGGGTTTTCCGTATTCCGCACGGTCGATGTACGTAGTTTCGCGTGCTGGCAGACTGGGCAGGCGTCGGGCCAAAAACGGCGGAACGGCAATCGTGCCGGGGCCGTTCCCGGCACGATTGCCGTGTGCTACGTCGCCTGCTGGAAGCAATACACCGATCGCGCCCCGTCGCACTGGGCGCCGAGGGATTCGGTCCAGTCCGGATCTACGTTGTCCGAGGATCCTATCTGGCCGAAGTCGGACTCAGCATCGCTGGTCCAGTCGTTGCACGTAGAGTCTGAAGCTGTGCCGTCATTCCGTGTCCCGGTCCAGACCTCGCTGCTTGAAGTCACCGCGCTGCCGCGTTCGTCGCGGTCGATGGGCGCCAGCAGGCACTGGTCACCTGGGCAGGCGATCAGTTCGGCGAATGAGTTGGCGACCGTCGTCCCTCTGCCCGGGGCGCCGCCGTTCTGCGGTGGCGCCGGCAGCACGTACGGCCCCGCGCTGCCCCGGTTGCTGAAGCGATTGCTCGGCGATTCCCCGCCGGCCGAGAGCCACGCACGGTAGGTTCCGGGCAGCCCGGCGCTACGGGCGAACTCCTGGCAGGTGGCGTCGGCGCTGGTGAGTGAGCCAAAGGCGCCGCCGGTTACGGCCCCGGACGAGACAAACACGAAGCAGGGGCCGCCGGCGCCACAGCGGGGCGGAGCTGTGGTGACCGGGCACGGCCCCGATGTCGCGCCTTGCCGCCGCAGTTTCCTGGCCTTCTTCCTGGGTTTCTTGACGGTCTGGCCGTTGACGCAGAGCGTGACCTTCTTTTTCTTTTTGCCGGCCTCGGTTAACCCGGCCAGGCCGACGAGCGGCAGGCTGGCGCCAGCGAGCAGGCTCAGGCCGCCGCGGCGGTTGAGACGGGCGGCAAGCCGCGCGGCGAGTGCATCGAATTGCGTGCTGTCCATGCTGGAACTCCAACTATCTGTTCATCCGGGCAGGGCGCCAGCATGGAGGAACACGAAGACACTGCGTATGGGGAGTTTTCCGTATTCCCGGCGGGCAATGTACGTATTTTGTTCTTCTGGCGGTCAGCCAGTCAGAGATCTTGTGGCCGCCGGCGGGCGTCGGCCCTATTGAGGCAGGTTTTCCGTACGTGTTGTTGGGCCGAAGCATTCCCCCCCGGCCCGGTGTCCGGTGCGTTGCTATGTCGCCTGCTCAAAGCAGTAGATTGAGATGGGGATATTGCAGGCTCCTCCACCCGCATTGTCTGTCCAGGTGGTCGTCGTGCTCGCGGGGGTGCCGAACGCGCCGAAGGTCGCGGTACTGGTCCAGTTCGAGCAGGTGTCTGTAGAGGCATTGCCGTTGGCAAGGGTGCCAGTCCACGCACGAAGGTTGTCGCCGAGGACCTGGCCGTTCTCATCTCGGTTAATGGCGACGTTCAGGCAAACGCCGCCGTCGCAGTTGATGAGGGCGGCAAAACTCTCAGCCACGGTGGGCGGTGGATTTCCACCGTCTCCCGCGCTGGGAACGAGGCGATAGGGGCCCGCGTTGGCGATGTTCGTGAAGCGAGTGCCCGGCGTTTCGCCGCCGGCGGAGAGCCAGGCCTTGTATGTGCCGGTCAGGTTTGCGGTGGAGGCATCGGCTGCAGCCTGGCACTTGGCGTCGCCGCCAGCGAGGCCGCCGACCTGCGCCCCGTTGAGGCCGCTTCCGGCGGCTGCAAGGAACACCGTGCAGGGGCCGCCGTTGCCGCAGCGCAGAGGCACGCACGCGCCTTTTGTCGCACCCTTCTTGAGCAGCTTCTTCGCTTTCTTTTTCGGCTTCCTGACGGTCTGACCGTTGAGACAGAGCGTGACCTTCTTGTTCTTCTTCGCGTCCGAGCTGCTCACCAGCCCCAGAAGCGGGAGGCCTGCTCCTGCAATCAGGGCCACGCCCGTGCGGCGTGTCAAGCGGGCAGCGACCGTGCGGGCGAACCCGTCGAACCGCGGTGAATCCATGCTGGCCTCTCATCCCGAGTGCGGATTGACAGAGCCTCAGCATGGCGGGGCCGGGAGCGGCTGCGTATGGGGAATCTTCCGTATTTATCGCCGGGGGAGTACGTATTTCCGGGGGCAGCGGCCGCTGCCCCCGGCAAAAAACTCGCGTAGTCGCCTGCCTGCTCGTCGGTGGGCCCGCTACTGGGCCAGCTCGAAGCAGTAAAGCGAGAGTGCAGAATTGCACCCAAAGCTCGTGCTCGTGTTCGTCCACTTCGCATCAACCTGCGACGCGTCACCGAAGAGGCCGAAATCGGAGCCGGAGTCGCTCGTCCAGTTTGAGCAGGAGGCTGTGCTTGCCGTGCCATCTGACAAGGTGTTCGTCCAGACGGTCACTGACCCGTCCAGGATCTCGCCGGTCTCGGTCCGGTTGATGGGATGCTTCAGGCAAGTCAAGCCGCAGGTTGTCAGGTCCTCGAGGTCTGTCGCCACGACTGGCGGCAAGTTGGCGCCGTCCGCGATATTTGGCTGGAGTCGCCACGGCCCGGTGAAGAAGGGGAAGCGGGTAAAGGGGCTCTGGCTGCTGTCAGAGAGCCACGCCTTGAAACTCCCGGAGAGACCTGCCGCGTCGGCCAGTGACTGGCACTTCGCGTCTGCTCCTGCCAGGCCTCCGATTTCGCCTCCGGTGTAGAAGTCAGATGATACGAATACGGAGCAGAAACCGTCGTTGCCGCAGGTTAGGGGATTGACTTCAACGACGCACTGACCTTCGTCACAGATGTTTGGAGGCTCGCAGTTGCAGCACTCGGTGTTCTCGATGCAGCGATTGTCACACGCCTTCCGGCCGGCGGAGCATCCAGCCGTGCACGCCCCCTTGGCGGCGCCTTTCTTCAGCAGCTTCCTGGCCGTCTTCTTCGGTTTCTTGACGGTCTGGCCGTTGAGACAGAGCGTGATCTTCTTTTTCTTTTTGCCAGCCTCGGCCAGCTCGGCCAGCCCAACGAGCGGCAGGCTGGCGCCGGCGAGCAGGCCCAGGCCGGAACGGCGGTTGAAACGGGCGGCAAGCCGCGCGGCGAGTGCATCGAACTGCGTGCTGTCCATGAGTGTCTCACATGTCCGGTCGAACGCCTGGAAGAGAGACCAGCATGGGGGAGGCGGGTGGCGGTGCGCATAGGGTATTTTCCGTATTTGGCCGGAGCGATGTACGTATTTGCGAGGTTCAGTCCGCCGTAATGGCTGACTCGGGCTCGTTGAGGAAGGGCGTGGCGGCGATGCCAAGGCGTTGCGCCTCGGCGGCAGCCGCGCCGCGGGTGTGGACACCGAGTTTGGCGAAGATCGCCTCCAGGTGCTTGGAGACCGTGCGGCGGCTGATGAAAAGGGTGGCAGCGATCTCGCGGTCCGTTCGGCCTTCGACCAATTGCATGAGAACGGCTAGTTCCCGCTCCGTCAACCGGGCGACGCTGGAGGCTGATCCCTTGGCCTGATCGGACATGCGACCCGAGGATTTGCCCGGCCTGTCGCGCACGGCGGGGGTAAGGGCTGGCCCGTGCCCGCGCTCCCAGATCACGGCGGCGGACCTGGCGCCCAGGAGCGCCACGCCCAGTTGGTGCATGACTGCGATTGGCTGCTCGACCGGCAGCGCACGGCCCTGTTCGCGCAACCGGCCGAGCGACTCGTCTGTATCCAGCCTGGCGAGGTGCGTCAGGCACCAGTCCGCCAGCGCGCGGTCATTCGGCCACATGGCGCTACCGGTGCGCGCGTCGAGTGCATCGGCGGCGCCAATCAGGAGCCCTGCGAGCTCTGCCCGTTGCGCCCGGAGAGCGAGAGCCGCAAAAGCCCACTCCAGCCGGGGCAGAAACGCAAGATTCTGCTGGCCCCAGCAGATGGCGAGCGACTCCAGGAAACAGGCGGCAGCTTCCGGGAAGCCACCCTGCTGGAAGTACGCATAGCCAAGTCCGCACAGCGAGTAGCCGAGATCGGTGCTGGCCCCAAGCGCCCGCGCCATGACGACGGCGGTTTCGCCGTGGCTGACCGCCAGCCCAACATCCCCGGCGATCAGGGCGATACCGCCCAGTAGGTTTACGGTGGCGCACCGCTTGATCGGGGCGGTCGAGAACTCAGCTTCGATCACCGCCAGGGCACGTTGGGCTGCCTCGATCGAGGCCTTCGCGCGTGGCAAGTCCCCCTGCCAGAACGCCAGGATGCCGGCCTCGAAGTCTGATTCGGCCAGGAGGAAAGACTCGCCGGCTTCCCGTGCCAGGCTCAGCCCGGTTTCGCGCAGCGCCGAAGCCGCGTCCAGTTCACCCTGGCACATCGCCAGCCAGGCAGCCCGGTTCCAGGCACGCGCCTGGGTCAGAACATCCACGCCGTCGTCACTGGCGATGGCCAACTGGAGCCAGTGGCGGGCCTCGCCGAACTGCCCCAGGTCGAACCAGAACTTCGCCAGCGCGGCGCTGAGCCGGCACAGCGATAGCGCATCGCCGGTTTCCGCGAACCAGGTGAGAGCCTGGCGCAGGTTGTCCTGCTCCGGGAGGAGACCGCGCGTGCGGTCAGTGTCCCCCTGGCGGGCGTGGTGAAGGTCGAGCTGCTCAACGAGATCGCGGTACCAGCACGCGTGGCGCTCTCGCGCGGGCGCGTTTTCGGCGTGCGCCGCGAGCTCGCGCAGGGCGAACTCGCGAATCGTCTCCAGCATGGTGAAGCGCAGGTCCGCGGCGTTGTAGTCGCGACGCACGAGGCTCTGATCGACGAGCGCCGTAAGGTCGGCGAGTGTACCGCTGGCGGCAGTGGCGTCTGTCGATGCGACGGCGACGGCCGCCGGGAGGGTCCAGCCGCCGGAAAAGACGCCGAGGCGGCGGAAGCAGGCTTGCTGCGAGGGGGTGAGGAGGGTGTAGCTCCAGGCGATTGTGTCCGAAATGGTGCGCTGTCGCGCCGGAAGATCGCGCGCACCGCCCTGCAATACGCTCAACCGATCCGACATCTGGTGCTGCAGGATGCCCAGGGAAAGCACCCGGGTCCGGGCCGCAGCGAGCTCAATAGCGAGCGGGAGGCCATCCAGGGCGCGGCAGATTGCCGCCACCTCACGGACGTTCCCGGCATCCAGCACAAACCGTGGGTTGACCGCCTCGGCCCGCTCTGCGAAGAGTTGGACCGCGTCATTCTGCATGAGGGTCTCAGTCGTGGCGTCAACGTGAGGCAGGGGCAGGGGCTCGACGGGAAGCTCCCGCTCGCCGCGCAAGCGCAGGGGGGAGCGGCTCGTCGCCACGATCTGCACGCCGGGGCACGCGGGAAGCCAGGCAGCGACGAGGGTTGCGACACCCTCGATGATATGCTCGCAGTTGTCCAGGAAGATGATGGTCTGTCGCGCCTGCAAGGCCGCAATGAGTTGTGCGGCCACCTCCAGGCCGGGGACGGGCGTGAGGCCGAGAGCCTGGGCGACCGTGAGTGGCACAAGCGCTGGGTCTGCGAGCGGCGCGAGATCGACCCACGCGACGCCGTCCACCGGGTTGGTCGCCAGTTCAGCGGCCAGGCTTTGCGCCAGCCGCGTCTTGCCGGAGCCCCCCGGCCCGGTCAGCGTGAGGAGGGGCGCGCCACGTTCGAGCAGGAGTTCGCGCGCACGGACAGACTCCGTCGCCCTACCAATCAGGCGCGTGCGGGCAACAGGAATGAGTCCCTCATGCGGAACCGGCTCGGGAGCGCAGTCTGCTGTGTCGCGTTCCATGGTCACTCTGCGCCAGATCGGTGGATCATCATGGTGCGAGCACCGTCCTGATTGTGATGCGCTGCGTGGTTCTCACCTGACGAACGCTCAAACTGGCACGCAGTTCCCTGCCAGGCCGAGCGATCCGTGTGTCAAGTATGAACTCGCTTGGACGATAAGAGAACACTTGATTGGCGGGAGCCTGGGGACCGGTCTGACCTCACCGCCATTGGCGGTCGCGGGAGATACGCCCCTTAATACCCAGCGAAGCGTTGCGATTGTAGCGCGCCACACGCTAGGGTTTGGTCGATTCAACAACGACTACGATCCGTTTGCTGGTGAAGTGTGTCCACGAGGAGGCGAACCATGTCCCCCGAGTCCCCGAATGGCTCCGGTCAGGTGGCCCAGTCCCAGGATGCGAAAGACACCCTGACGAATCGCCAGGGTCACCCGATTGTCGATAACCAGAACATGCGCACGGTGGGTGACCGGGGCCCGGCCACGCTGGAGAACTACCAGTTTATCGAAAAGATCACGCACTTTGACCGGGAGCGCATTCCCGAGCGCGTGGTGCATGCGCGCGGCGCCGGGGCGCACGGTTTCTTCGAGGCGTACGGCGCCGTTGGCGACGAACCGGTCGCGACGTACACCCGAGCCAAACTTTTCCAGGAGAAGGGCAAGCGGACGCCGGTGTTTGTGCGCTTCTCGACAGTGATCCACGGCGGGACCTCGCCGGAGACGCTGCGTGACCCGCGCGGCTTTGCCGTGAAGTTCTACACGGAAGATGGCAACTGGGACCTGGTCGGGAACAACCTTCCCGTCTTCTTTATCCGGGACGCCATCAAGTTCCCGGATGTCATTCACGCGCTGAAGCCAGACCCCGTCACGAATATCCAGGATCCGCAGCGGGTGTTCGATTTCATGAGCCTGACCCCGGAATCGATGCACATGCTGACGTGGCTGTTCAGCCAGCGCGGCATTCCGGCCAATTACCGGCAGCAGGAAGGGTTCGGGGTCAACACCTACAAGTGGGTGAACGCTGCGGGCGAGGCCGTGCTGGTGAAGTACCACTGGAAGCCGAAGCAGGGCGTGAAGTCGCTGACGCAGGCGGAGGCGAACGCGATCCAGGCGACCAACTTCAACCACGCCACCCAGGACCTGTACGACGCGATTGCGCGCGGAGACTACCCGGAGTGGGAGTTCTGCGTGCAGATCATGGCCGACAACGATCACCCGGAACTTGACTTCGACCCGCTGGATGACACCAAGATCTGGCCGGAAGACCAGTTCCCCCTGCTGCCAGTGGGCCGCATGGTGCTGGACCGCAACCCGGCCAACTACTTCGCCGAGGTGGAGCAGGCGGCGTTCGGCACCGGGGTGCTGGTGGACGGACTCGACTTCTCGGACGACAAGATGCTGCAGGGGCGGTCGCTGTCGTACTCGGACACGCACCGCTACCGCATTGGCCCAAACTACTTGCAACTGCCGATCAACCGGCCGCAGCGTGAGGTGAATACGAACCAGCGCGATGGCGCGATGGTCTACTACGTGGATGGCGCGGACGCCGGCACAAACCCGCACGTGAACTACGAGCCGAACAGCCTGGGCGGCGTCAAGCAGGCGCCACGGACGGACCCGCCAGCGGAGCCGTTCGTGGAAGGCCGCCTGATGCGCCACGCCATCGAGCGGACCAGCCCGTACAAGCAGGCGGGCGAGCGCTACCGGGCCATCGAGGCATGGGAGCGCGACGAACTCATCAGTAACCTGGTTGCCAACCTGAAGCAGTGCAACCGCGAGATCCAGGAGCGCATGGTGGGGCACTTCAGCCAGTGCGATCCGGAATACGGCGCGCGTGTGGCCGCCGGGATCGGGTTGGAGGTTCGGGAAGCGGCGGGCACGGCCGGCACCGATTAGCCGGACCGGGGGCTGCTCCTCGGCTGATCACAGCACACCATGCGTGCAGGCGATATGGGCGGTGCTGGATTGCACCGCCCGTCGTCATGTGTCGTCCGGTGGAACGAGATTCTTCGCCTGCAGGTTCAGAATGACTACGGGGAAGTGCGCCAGTAGCTGAGTGCTACGAGGCACGCCACTCCGGGCAGTCCGTCCCGTCGGGGCGTAGGCAGACAGGCTCAAGGAGCATGGGGAAACCTGCCTCGCGGAGTAATGCTGCAACGCCACACAGCGGCAGCCCGACAATGGTGTTGAAGCACCCTTCGTAGCCAGTGACCAGAGCGCCGCCGAGACCCTGGATGCCGTAGGCGCCCGCCTTGTCCAGCGGTTCGCCAGTGGCCACGTAGGCGGCGATCTCTTCGTCGTCGTAGTCGCGCATGGTGACGGTGGCCGGCACGGACGCGGTGAACTCGTCACCAGTGGCCGCGTTGACCAGCGCGAGGCCGGTGTAGACCTCGTGGCTCCGGCCCCGCAGTCGCTGCAGCATCGCCACAGCGTCCGCCGGGTCTGCCGGTTTGCCCAGGATCTCGCCGTCCAGCACGACGATGGTGTCTGCGCCGAGGACCCAGCCTGCGGGCAGGGACGCGGCGACCGCCCGCGCCTTGCGCAGCGCGAGCTGGACAGTCTGCTCGCGCTGAGCGATGCCCTCCAGCAACGGCTCGGGTTCGCTGGAGACGACGACAGTGAACGGGATGCCCAGCACGGAAAGGAGTTCGCGGCGGCGGGGTGAGCCGGACGCAAGGACGAGAGAGTCAACCATACCGGAATTGTAGGCAGGGAAATGCCTGGCGCAGCCAGAGTTGGATAGCGCATGGGCGGCTGGCGCGCCCGGGAATGCCTCTGGCGCCGGGGGGATGATGCCGGCAAGACAACGTCAGAGCGTGCACAATAGCTGATGTGAGGATGCAAATCTCGAGCGAAAAAACCGGCCAGCGCCTCTGGCGGATGCTGGCTGCTGGCGCGGTGGCAGTTGCTGTGCTGATCGCCCTCTTCCCGCTCTCCTGGGCGGTTGTCATGTCGTTGAAGCCGCGCGACGCGCCGATGACGGACTTGTGGCTGCCCGGGGTGACCTCCGCGCCATCGCTCGATGCGTGGCGGGGGCTGTTCGCGATTCCGGACCTGAGCGCATCGCTCTGGAACTCGGTGCTGATCAGCATTGGGGGCGCGACGCTGGCGGTGGTGCTGGCCGCGCCGGCAGCCTACGCCCTGGCGCGGCGGCCGTTTCCGCATGGCTGGGCGGCGGGGATGCTGCTCGGGTTTCTCCTCCTGCGCCTGGTTCCGCCGGTGGTCTACCTCCCGGCCTACCTGATGCTTCTGCGCCACCTGGGCCTGATCGACACGAACCTGGCGCTTGTGCTGGTCAACGCCACGATCAATTTGCCGCTGGCCGCAATCATCCTGACCGGGGCGTTTCGCGAGATTCCCCGCGAGATCGAGGAAGCGTCCTGGATCGATGGAGTAGGCCGCTGGGGCTCGTTTGCCCGCATCTGCCTACCGCTGGTCGCCCCGGCGCTGGCGGCCTCGTGGCTACTCTGCCTGGCCTTCATCTGGAACGAGTGGATGTACGCCTCAGCCATCGGGTATGTCGAGGCCAAATCGCTCCCGGTGCTGATCCAGGCGACCGGCGCGGGCGGAGGCGTCAACTTCGGCGCGGCAACAACCCGCGCGCTGGCGGCAACGGCGGCGCCGGTGTTGGCCGCGCTGCTGGCCCAGCGGTACATGGTGCGAGCTCTCTCCCTGGGGGCGGTCAAGGGGTAGCAGGGCTGCAGCAGTGCAGTGACGATTGCAACCGACGCCTTACCAAATTTGGTGACGGGGACGCGGAGTTTCTGGTTCATCGACTGAATGCGGCCAGAAATTGTCCGCATTTGCTGGTATCACTGACGTGGAGGCAGTGCCTGACAGACCGCACGGTGGACCGGTGCGGACGGCTGGCATTGTCGATTCACGGAGTTTGGCGTCCGCGTACGGACACCCCTGACCAATGGGGCGTCCTGGTGCTACACTCGCCTATTGCGATCGTTTGTTCGGATGCTTCCCCGCGCGTCCGGCTCCCTGCGAGGATCCCTGCCCGATGGCTCAATTTGACCGGATCAGCGTGCGTGGCGCCCGGGAGCACAACCTCAAGAACATTGATATCGATCTCCCCCGAGACAAGCTGGTCGTCCTGACCGGACTCTCCGGCTCCGGCAAGAGTTCGCTGGCGTTCGACACCATTTTTGCCGAGGGGCAGCGCCGCTACGTCGAGTCGCTGTCAGCGTACGCCAGGCAGTTCCTCGGGCAGATGGAAAAGCCGGATGTCGATCACATCGAGGGGCTGTCGCCGGCGATTTCCATTGACCAGAAGGGGACGAGCCGCAACCCTCGCTCGACGGTCGGGACCGTTACCGAAATCTACGATTACATGCGCCTGCTCTTCGCGCGCATTGGCCAGCCGCATTGCCCGCAGTGCGGGCGGCCGATTGTGGCGCAGTCGCCGCAGGAGATGGCGCAGCAACTGCTGGACCTGCCGGATGGCACGCGCCTCATGATCCTGGCGCCGGTGATTCGCGACCGCAAGGGCGAGCACCGGGGGATCATGGAGGAGATTCGGCGGCAGGGTTTCGTGCGGGTCCGCGTCGATGGCATCGTGCACGAGATCGACGAGGCGGTGGAACTGACGCTCGCCAAGACGAAGAAGCACACCATCGAGGTGGTGGTGGACCGTCTGGTCATCCGCCATGAAGAGGGCGTGCCGCAGAGCGACCACCCGGATCGCCTGCGCATCATCGAATCGATCGAGACGGCGCTGAAGATTGCCAGCGGCATTGCCGAGGCGCAGATCATCGACGGCGAGTTGATTGTGTTCTCCGAAAAGTTTGCTTGCCCGGTGCACGGTGTGGTCGGCCTGACCGAGATCGAGCCGCGCAATTTCTCCTTCAACTCGCCGCACGGCGCCTGCCCGGCCTGTACGGGCCTGGGGACGACGCGTGAGTTTGATCCTGACCTGATCATTCCCAACCGGAATCTCTCGCTGGCGCAGGGCGCCGTTGTGCCGTGGTTGCGGGCGACCGGCGAGGGGAGTGCCTGGTACGACGCCATGCTGGCCGGCGTGGCCGAGACGTACGAGATTGACCTCACTGTGCCAGTTCGGGAGTTGGCCAAGGAGGACCTGGACCTCATTCTGCACGGTACGCGCGGCAAGATGGTCAAAGTCAAGTACCGCTCGCGCGGTGGCCGCACGCGCGCCTATGACATCGCATACGAAGGCGTGATCCCAAACCTGAAGCGCCGCTACGAGTCCACCTCCTCGGACTACGTCAAGGAGGAACTCGAGCGCTTCATGGCCGAGCGCCCGTGCCCGGTCTGCAAGGGCGCGCGGCTAAAGCCAGAGGTGCTGGGCGTGACCGTGGGCGACCGCTCTATCGTCGAGGTGACGCGCCTGCCGATCCGCGAGGCGCAGGATTGGTTCGCCTGGTTGGCGCAGGATCCGGGCAGCCACGCCGGTGCGCCGCTGAGCGAGCGCGATTTCCTGATCGCGCGGCAGATCTTCAAGGAGATTCGCGAGCGACTCGGCTTCCTGGTCGATGTCGGGCTTGACTACCTGACGCTGGAGCGGAGCGCCAATACCCTCTCGGGCGGTGAAGCGCAACGTATCCGGCTGGCGACGCAGATCGGCTCCTCGCTGATGGGTGTGCTCTACATCCTGGATGAGCCGAGTATCGGCCTGCATCAGCGCGACAACGCGCGCCTCATTCGCACCCTGGAGCGCCTGCGCGATATCGGCAACACCCTGATCGTGGTTGAACACGACGAAGAGACGATGCGGGCCGCCGACTGGATCGTGGACATCGGACCGGGCGCCGGGCAGCATGGCGGGCATGTGGTGGCCACGGGCACCATGGCGCAGATCGCCGCCAACCCGGATTCGATTACCGGGCAGTTCCTCTCTGGCGCGCGGTACATCCCGCTGCCAGCTGAGCGGCGCAAGGGGAACGGCAAGGCGCTGGTGCTGAAGGGCGCGCGGGAGAATAACCTGCGCAACGTGAGCGTGAAGTTCCCGCTCGGAACGTTCATTGCCATCACGGGCGTTTCTGGTTCCGGCAAGAGCTCGCTGATTACGGACACGCTTTACCCGCGCCTGGCGATGGAGTTGCAGAACGCACGACAGAAGCCGGGTGTCCACGATGACCTGGAAGGGATCCGTCACCTGGACAAGGTCATCGACATCGACCAAAGCCCGATTGGGCGGACTCCTCGCTCCAATCCTGCCACCTACACGGGGCTCTTTACGCCGATCCGCGAACTGTTCGCCTCCCTGCCGGAGGCGAAGGCGCGGGGCTACATGCCGGGCCGCTTCTCGTTCAATGTGAAGGGTGGCCGCTGCGAGGCGTGCAAGGGAGAGGGGATCATCCAGATTGAGATGAATTTCCTGCCCGATGTCTTCGTGCCGTGCGAGGTCTGCCAGGGGAAACGCTACAACCGCGAGGCGCTGGAGATCACGTTCAAGGGCAAGTCGATTTCGGACGTATTGAACATGACCGTGGCGGAGGCGCTGGCGTTCTTCGAGAATGTGCCGGCGATCCGCAACAAGCTGCAAACGCTCTTCGATGTCGGATTGGGTTACATCAAACTGGGCCAGCCAGCGACGCAGCTCTCCGGTGGTGAAGCGCAGCGCGTGAAGCTGGCCAGCGAGCTTTCGCGCCGGGCGACCGGGCGCACACTTTACATCCTGGACGAGCCGACAACGGGCCTGCACTTCGCGGATATCGAGAAATTGCTGCTGATTCTGCAGCGGCTGGTGGACGGCGGCAACACAGTCATCGTGATCGAGCACAACCTGGATGTGATCAAGTCTGCCGACTGGATCGTCGATATGGGCCCGGAAGGTGGCAGCGGCGGTGGAACCGTTGTGGCCGAAGGCGCCCCAGAGACGGTGGCCGCGAATCCGCACTCGTTCACGGGCGAGTTCCTGCGCCCGGTGCTGGAGTTGCCAGCGATGGCGGCCGACTAGCAGAGTACGTTGCCAGGCTTCAGGATCTGCACCGGGAGCCGATGCGGCTGCGGTGCTCGCCTGACGCCATTCTCCCCGGGTCCATCGAGTCCACCGTTGCGCAGATCGCCGAGTTTGTCACTGTGGCCGGTGGGCGCTGAAAGCTGAGGCCGCGCTTCCATGAGTTGCCGCCACCCAGCCCGGTTGAGCGCATCGAGCGGCTTGCACTGCGCCTTGGCGTCCATGACGTCGCCATCGTCGCTCGGCGCAAGCACTGTGAGCGTTTGACCGATCTGGACCGCCGTGGGTGCTACAAACGCTATGCGCAGATGAACGCCCGGTGGCCAACCGGGCCGGACGACGATCCGTTGACGCGGCTGGCTCTGGCTGACCAACTCCTGGCAACCACTCCGAACGCCGAAATGGTTCGTGCGATCCTCAGCCATGACCTTCTGGACTGGCTGCAGCACGATGCGCCGGCCAATCTGGTTGTTTGAGACGCTCCGGCTGATCGGCGGGCCGCGCCGTTGCTTTCGGGTTGGCAATGCGCTGTGATTGCGCCAGGTCGGTAACTCCTCAATCGTGAAGGACTGGAGGCCACAGCGGTGGCGGCGCTCTATAGCGGACATGGTGATCAGTCAGGCCAGGGCGCACGACCACCCCGTCCGGGGAGGCGTCGCAGTGATTGGACGCCACGGTCTGCATGCGGCTACACCTCGCCTCCGCCAGCGGCACCGACTCCGGCGAGCGGAAGGATAGGAGTGTGAGCGTGATGCCCGCGTCTTCGGCCGTATCGCGCACCCGGTGGGGATAATGGGGCGAGGCATTGTGCCAATTCAGCAGCTTCGGCGCGCCGGGCCGCACCTGGCCCAGCGCGGCGATGGCGGCCACGATGTCGTCCGTGCGGCAGCGCTGTAAGGACACGCTCTCGAGGTCGCTCGTCGTCACATTGCGCGCCTCGAAAAGGGTGCGCCGGGCGTTGTGGCTCCCGATAGTTGCCAGCGCGGCCTGGCCCACCAGACTCCAGCCCGCACGCAAGGGCGGGAACTCGCGCAGGGCCGGCGCTTCGGCTACCCATGTTTCTCCACCTGCGGCCAACGTGGCCGCTGCCTCCGCGCGCAGGCCTTCTTTTCTTGCCTCGTCGGCGGGATCAGGCCGGCCGAGCACGTCACCCGGGCGTTTCCAGAGGTAGCCCAGGCACTTGAGGTTGCGCCGCAGGGTGTGCTTATGCCCCACCCAGCCTGCCGTCGCGCGTTCGCCGAGGAGCAACGGCGCCGTCCACCCGGTTGCATGATGGCCGCGCGCCTGCGGATCACGCTCGAGCATGGCCTGGACGATCTGCTCCGCGGCGGCATCGGGCCGGTCTACAACGCGGTGGACGTGGTTGAAATCGCCGTCGAGAAGGGCGCCGAGGCCATCTTCATGCTGGTCAGCGCCCGCTGCCAACTCAATGAGCTCTCGGACGACGTCGCGACAAAGATCGCGGCCCAGGACTACGGGGAGGCAAGAGAGGCGCTGGGAAAGGCGCTCCTGGAGCAGGGTCTCGCGCAAGTCGCTCCCAATGCGCACGCAACGCAAAGCACATTCGGGTAGACTGCAGGTATAAGCCCAATGTCACCAGTGAAACTGCAGGGTTCGCGCTTGGCAGTGAAGGATTCCTGACAGGATTGGCCGAATCGCTTGGCATCTCGGTCGTCATACCTGTCTACAACAGCGCTCCAACGTTGCGAACGCTGCTCACAAGACTGTGCGGCACGCTCGGCCCGCTTGGAGTTCCCTACGAGATTGTTCTCGTCAATGACGGCAGCCGGGACGAAAGCTGGCAGCAGATTGTGCGCCTCGGTGCAGAGTTTCCGCAGGTTCGCGGCATTGACCTAATGCGAAACTATGGTCAGCATAATGCAGTGCTCTGTGGGATCCGCGCGGCGCGTTTCGCCACTATTGTGACCATGGATGATGATCTCCAGAATCCGCCGGAGGAAATCCCCGTTCTGTTGGCGGCGCTGGGCGATGGATACGATGTCGTCTTCGGGACGCGTGCGCGCACCAACCATGGCGCGGTGCGTACCGCTGGCTCCCGGATCACCAGATGGGTCCTGGAAAAAGCAATGGGCGCGCCGATTGCTACCCAGGGCAGCAGTTTTCGCGCGTTTCGCACATCATTGCGCGAGGCGTTCGCCGACTACAGCAGCCCGGCGTTGTCTATCGATGCGCTTCTTTCCTGGACGACCGACCGCATTGGTGCGGTCAAGGTTGCGCACAGTTCCCGCAGCCACGGCCGATCGAACTACACGCTGATGCGGCTGATGACGCACGTCTTTTCCATGGTGACTGGCTACAGCCTCTTGCCTCTCCAGGCGACCACCATGCTGGGCTTCGCCTTTACCCTGGTTGGTGTCGGGATACTCTTCCTGGTGCTTGTCAACTACCTGCTCACGGGCGGGTCGGTGCCAGGGTTTACGTTCCTCGCCTGCATTATCGCGATCTTTTCAGGTGTGCAGCTTTTTGCTCTCGGAGTCTTCGGAGAGTACCTGGCGCGCATGTATTTCCGAACTATGGGCAGGCCGATGTATTTCGTGCGGGAGCAAGTGATTGCCGGCCAAACTGTGCAGGAAGAATGAGCCTGAAAGCAGCGCCCCTTGCGATCTGCTGGTCTGGGATAGCGCCTTCTGGGGTTTCCCGGTTGCGCAGGTGCGTGGCAACCACCTCACGATGGAGCTAGCGGAGGCAATAGACTACTGGTGCGCGGCTCATCAGGTGGCGTGCCTCTACTTCCTGGCGACATCAGATGATCCGGGAACGGTCCGCAGCGCCGAAGACGCTGCCTTCCGCCTGGTTGACACGCGCATCAGCGGCGTCATCACTGCTGAGCGGTTTTCGCTCCTCGTGCCTGTCGTGCCGCGGCCAGCGCTGGCTATCCGGCATGCGACACCAGATGATCTGCCCACATTGCAGCGGCTGGCCGCAGCCAGCTTTCTGACGACTCGCTTCTATTTCGATGAGAACTTTCCTCGCGCACGCTGTGGGGAGCTGTACGCGCAATGGGTCGCGGACAGCGTCCGGCGCGCGTCCGACGTTGTCCTTGTGGCAGAGGGACCTGAAGGTCTGACTGGTTACGTCTCTATTCAGCACTCGCCCGATGCGCCGAGGGCGCAGTTCGGACTTCTGAATGTCACGCCGGGCGCCCGCCGTCAGGGAATCGCGCAGGAGTTAATGCGTGACGGGCTTGCCTGGTGCACTGCGCGGGGGATCCATGAAGTAGTAGGAGTCACCCAGGGGCGCAACATCGCCGTCCAGGCGTTCAATTGCCGAGTGGGTTTTATCACTGAATCGTGCCAACTCTGGTACCACAAGTGGTACTGGCTGCCCGGGAAGCGGGCCACAAACCAATGACAACCTCAGCCAAACATTCTGCGAACATCCCATTCAACCGCGCCTCTTTCGGCACGCGGGAGCGCCATTACCTGGAAGCGTCGCTCTCAAGCGGCAAGGTGGCCGGCGATGGACCATTCACCCGCCGTTGCCAGACGTTGCTGGAGCATGAACTCGGCTGCCCGAGGGTCTTGCTGACGTCGAGTTGCACGCATGCGCTCGAAATGGCCGCGCTACTTCTGGACCTCGCGCCTGGCGACGAGGTCATCATGCCGTCGTTTGCCTTTGTCTCTTGTGGCAATGCAGTTGCCCTGCGTGGTGCGCGCCCGGTGTTTGTCGATGTGCGGCCTGACACGCTGAATCTCGATGAACGCCGTCTCAAACAGGCAATCACCCCGCGTACACGGGCGGTCCTCGTAATCCACTACGCAGGCGTCAGTTGTGAGATGGACGTGATTTGCTCGATTGCTCGTAGTCATGGCCTGACCATCATTGAGGACAATGCGCACGGCCTGTTTGGTGCGTACCAGGGGCAGCTACTCGGCACATTCGGCGATCTCGCGACGCTAAGTTTTCATGAAACGAAGAATTTCTCCTGCGGCGAGGGCGGTGCGCTTGTCATAAACGACTCCTCCTATATCGAACGAGCCGAGATCTTGCGCGAAAAGGGGACGAATCGAAGCCGGTTCTTTCGCGGCGAGGTGGATAAGTACACGTGGGTCGATATCGGTTCAAGCTACCTGATGTCTGACCTGGCGGCTGCTATCCTGCTGGCGCAACTTGAAGAGCGCGAGCAGATTCTGCGCCGACGCGCAGCCCTGGTTCAGGCATACCAGGTGCATCTGGCCGAGTGGGCCACCGCCAACCAGGTACAACTGCTACATGCACCCGCCGACTGTGAGCCGGCATACCACCTGTTTTTCCTGCTGATGCCATCCCCGGCCACCAGGCAAGCACTGATAGCGCACCTGCGGTCGCGCGGCATCGTCGCGGTTTTTCACTATGTGCCGTTGCACCTCTCGGAGATGGGGAGGACCCTGGGCTACGCTCCACACGACCTTCCGGTCACGGAAGCCAGCAGCGAGCGTCTGGTGCGCTTGCCGATGTTCAACGATATGCGCGACGTCGAACTCGCCACGATCATCGCGGCGATCCGCCAGTTCCGCACCTGATGACAGGTTACGACCCTGCCCATTTTGCGCGTATCGCGTCCGTCGAGCAGCGGCACGCCTGGTTCCGCGCCCGGCGTGAACTGCTCGGTCGCCTGGCTGCAGACCTCACGAGCGATCTTCCTGACGGCTTCCAGGTGTTGGATGCCGGTTGTGGCACGGGTGACGTTTTACAACGCCTGGTGCAAGCGTGCCCCCGCGGTGTCGTCATCGGGATGGATATTCATGCGGCAGGCCTTGAGTTCGCTCGGCAACGCACGAACTGCCGTCTGGTCGTGGGAGACGTGCGTCAGCCGCCGTTTGGAGCCGAGTTTGCCCTGGTCGGGATCTTCGACGTCCTGGAACACCTCGAGGACGACAACGACGTCCTCAGACAACTTTGCGGTCTGCTCCGGCCAGGCGGCGTGTTGCTCTTGACTGTTCCTGGCGATCCCTCGCTCTGGAGCTACTTTGATGTCTCCGCCGGGCACGTCAGGCGCTACACAGTGGATGAAATAGACCAGAAACTCCGGAGCGCCGGCGTCAAGGTGGAGTACATCACGCCATTCATGCAGGTGATGAAGCCGCTCATCCGTGGCTACCGATGCGCGGCGCCCCAGGTGAACACTGCCCACGACTCGCGTGGCGACCTGCGGATAGTCCCAGTGATCAACGAAGTCCTCTACTGGCTGCTTCGCCGCGAATTGCCGATGATTCAACGCCGTCAAGTGCTGCGGAGCGGGTCCTCGATTCTGGCAATTGCACGTCGTGAATGGACGTGAGTCACGGGGCGATGTCCGCCTGCATGGCGGGCGGAAGAGTCCGCTTTGAGCCGCAATGTGGTTCCCCGAATCTGGAGTTGCGCCTGATTGGCAGCGTCTGGGCAACTCAGAGTTTCAGGAAGGGCAGCCAGTTCACCGGTCGCATGGCCAGGTCTGGCGAAGACGACCACATTCCAGCCAGTTTCCAGGGCCAGTGGGACCGTGACTCGTGGCCCGCGCATGGTGGCCGTTGGTACAGGACCGCCGTTCACGGTGATGTCCAGGGCAGGCACCGCCGCAGCAAGCCGGAGCGACAGTTCCGCCGGACGATCAGTCGGCACGAAGATATTCAACGTGCCGTGGCCGGGCGCACAACGCCAGGATTGAGCGCCGGAAGGCGCGGTCCATTCCGAACCAAAGTAGCTCCAAACGTCCGGCAGGATGTTCCTGCGCGCCACTGCGTCCACAATCAGGATATCCTCGGGAAGGTCTGGCGCGCCAACTGCTGGCGCGCGATCTCCAAATTCGGCGCGCCAGTCTTCCAGCGGTTCGTAGCGCACGAGCCGCCATTCCTCGTTCGTGGCGATAGCGGCCGGTACGAACGAAGTCTGGACCTGCTCGAAGAACCAGGGACCGATCGCGTAGACCAGGTCATCCTGCTTCTGCCGCTCGATCAGCCAACCTCCCTCCCGATGGCGATCAGCCGCACGCTCCAGGAAAGTCCGCTTGCGAGCTTCCTGGCGAAACGCCATGGTGGAGAGTGGGCCAGCGAGCCATTGGCGGCTCACAATGACTGGCGCGGCGCCTGGGGCCTCCGCCCAGACTGGCATCATCTCACCCCATTGCCCTCCACCGTAGTAGATCGGGTCAGTGGCGCCGACTCCCGCCTGCTGCAAGAGCTCTTCAAGGGCCGGCGCGACGCGCGGCAAGCCAACGGTGACGTCCCCCGTGTGGTAGCCCTCGGTGCGGATAGCATGAGCGTAGTAAGCGAGTTCGGTTCCGTTGGCGTAAACCGTAACCAGGAGAGTCGTAAGCAGCGCGATGCTGCCCTTGCACCACGTCTATGGAGAGTTGGTCGATCTGTTCGCGATGGCGAGGCAAGACCAGAGCCATGACGATAGCCAGTCCCAGTACGATAAACGGCATCAGTCGGTATGCTGCGAACGCAAATGGCTGCCCTACGGGATAGCTCAGAAGAGCCCAGGCGCCGAACGCCAGCGCGACAACCAATGGGAGATCGTGCCGGGCCGTCTGCAACGACGCCAGGAACGCGGCGGCCAACGCGAGTAACAGAAAACCAAGAACGGGCGCCGCGATGGTGATGATGAAGCCGGTGTCGCCAAAGAGGCCGGACACTTCGCTGGCGCGCGAAGTCGTGAACGCAACAACGGAATCGACGTAGATTGGCGTGTCTGGCAGGTGACCAAGTGCACACTGGTACAACAACGCGATCAAGGCGAGTGCTGCCGCCAGCAGCACAGGCGGCAGTATCAGCCACCCCGTGACCTTCTTGATCGTGCGCGGTCTGCCAAACCCGCCATATTCGCGCAACACGATCAGGACAAACGCAGGGATCCAGATCACCGAACCATAGACGGCGCTTTCTGCGGACCAGAGCATGGAGAGCAACCAGCAGAGGCAGCCAAGAACGAGCGCCTTTGTCTGCTCTCGTGACCTGGACGCCGAGGTGCGCTCCCAGAGCAACACGGCGATCAGGACAAAACACCAGCCAAAGCGGAATGCCCCTGACATCGGATAGTAGTGTTCGGGCGTCAGCGTTGGCGGATAGGTCGAGACGAGGAAGACCACCGCAACGCTGACTGCGAGCGCTATCGCGGACCCTGCCGGGCTCCGCCGGTTCGTGCGCAAGATCGTGTAGAGCCAGATGGCCAACGCGGTGGACGCAAACGCATTCAGGAGATAGAGAGATTGCCAGGCGGTCACGGTTGGGAAAGCTGCTATGGCAAGTGTGGTCAGGAAGCCGTAGGGTGATGGGGTGTCCCAGAGAAGCCAGCCTCCCTGACGGACAGCTTCAGCGGGCCCAACCATCACACCCCAGTGATAGAAGGTTCCGTCCGCGCCGAGGCGATCCGTGACGAACAGGCCGTCTGTGCGAAAGGCGAGAAGGATGAGCACGATGGCCGCTACGGCATCCAGCCAGTAGATTGACTCGCGCGCTGCGACGGTCTCGGGTGCGTTCGCGCCGTATGCCCACCAACAACAGGCAAAAAGCGAGACGATTCCAACAACCACCACAGGCCATGAGGGCGGAAGGGCCAAATCCATCGGGGCCCAGGTGAACAACTGCAGCAGTACTGACCAGGCGATGAAGCCAGTCATGAAGATGCCCACTGCGCGGACCGGGCCAACCCGCGCTGCGCGCCGGGCCAGGGCGAGATACAGGCAGGTCTGGAAGCCGGCGAGTCCGGCAGCGGTCCAGAGTCCAGCCGGGCCAGCCACGACGGCCGCAGCCAGGATCGGCATTGAAGCCAGCGCTGTGCGCACCGCTGGCAGCGGCCAGCTACGGGATGGAGGCGCAATACAGAGTGCGGTCACCATTGGGAAGAGCGTGCCCAGAGCCAGATACGGCGCCCAGACACTCACCCGCCCGGGCGCCTGAGGAATGATCCGAACTGCCAGGTAGGCTAGTCCAGCGCAGACCAGGGCGAGCCCCGGAACCCAGAATGGGGCTAGTGCGACCAGTAAGTCGCGCCTGGTGAACTGCGGGAGTTCCTCATCAGTTGCGGGAGTCGATGCGGGGTCCTGCGTCACGTTCGCTGCGCATCCATCGGCTTGGGTGCTCCCACTCCCCGTCCTGCACGACCTTCAACACTGTCTCTCAATGCGTATACCTTAGCCGGTAGCAACGGGGTCGGCGACACGGCTCATGGAGTTCCGTTTCTTGCTTGCGCCGGCCACGCGACAAGGGTGGGGCCAGAGAGCCAGGTGGAGGGTTCAATGAGAATTACCATCGGGGAGGTGATGCACGAAACGAACACGTTTCGGCCCGGCATCACCGGCATCGAAGCGTTCCAGGCTTTGCAATGGGAGCATGGCGAGGAGATTCGGCAGCGTCATACGGGCGTGCGGGACAGCCTCGGCGGGATGCTGGCGGCTGCGGAGCGGCTCAGCATCGACCTCGTGCCCACATTCGCCGCTACAGCGGAGCCATCGGCCACGATTGGCCGCGAAGCGTTTGCGATGTTGCAGCGGGAATTGCTGGCCGGCCTTGCGGCTGCAGGGCCGGTTGATGCGGTCTGCCTGTCGCTGCACGGCGCCGGCTCTGCGGAAGGGTGCGACGACATCGAGGGTGCACTGCTGGCCGCAGTACGCACGCTTTTCGGCCCGCACCGGCCGCTGGTTGTGACGCTCGACCTGCACGGGCACCTGACGCAGGCCATGCAGGATCACGCCACGATTCTCCTGAACTGCCACCAGTACCCACACGTCGACCTCTTCGACCGCGGCGCCGAAGCCGTGGACCTGGCAGTGAAGCTGGTGCGTGGCGAGATAGCGCCGGTGACCCACGCGGTGACGCTGCCGATGCTGATCCCGCCAGCAACGACATTGACCGGTCCCGGCAAGGCGATCACGGAGGCGTGCTACGCGCGCGAGGCGCACCCGGCGGTCATCGACTGCGCCGTGGTCCACGGGTTTCCGCACACGGACGTGCCGATCTGCTCGGCCGCGGTTATCGTAACCACCGACGGCGAGCCGGAGTTGGCGCACCAGATCGCCGCTGACCTGTCAACAACCCTCTGGGAGATGCGAGAAGAGTTCCGGGAAGCCTTCCCGGACCCGGCAACCGCCGTGGCGCAGGCGCTCGCCCACGAAGCGCCCCCGGTGGTAATCGCCGAAATCTCGGACAACTCGGGCGGCGGCGCACCTGGCGACGGCACGTATCTGCTGCGGGCGCTGCTGGCGGCGGATGCGCCTACGGCATTCGGCTTCATCACGGATGCTGCGATGGCGCAAGCGGCCCACGCCGCCGGCGCAGGCGCCACGATCACGGTCTCCCTGGGCGGCAAGTCCGATGATCTGCACGGGGAGCCAACGTGGCGGCAGCCTATGTGAAGGCGCTCACCGATGGCCGTTTCCGGTTGACCAATCCCATGGGCGCCGGCTCCGAGGTCAACCTGGGGCCGATGGCCCGGCTGATCATCGGTAACGTCGATGTCCTGGTCGCGTCGGAGCGGGCGCAGACCCTCGACCCGGAAGTGTTCCTGCTCCACGGCATCGATGTCACGCGCTACCAGGTGGTCGCCCTGAAGTCACAACAGCACTTCCGGGGCGGGTTCACAGGTGTCGCCGGCGCCATCATCCGCACTGACTCGCCGGGAGCCACCACCAGCACGCTCGCCAACCTCCCCTACCAGCGGGTGCGACGACCCATCTGGCCGTTGGACGATTCGGAGTTCGCGTTGCCACGTTGAGCGGGCAGCAACGGCAGCTGCACCGAGGCCTTCCGGCCGGTTGGCGGATGGAGACCGGGCGTGCAAACCCTCGACCCCAGAGGCTCGTTCGCGAAGAACCTGATCCTGTCGCTCGCCCTGATTGGCGTGACCAGCCTGTTGATCCTGCTCGAGCTGAAACAGGTCGACGACTGCAAGGCGACAGATCAGCAGCGCTACCAGGACCAGCTTTCTCGCCAGGATCCGGTGTTGGATGCCCAGGCGAACCTGATCGACACCACGGCCGCAGACTTCCGGGAGTACGAGTTGTACGCCTCGGATCCCGTAATCTCCCGCGATTCGCGCTACGGTGACCCGGACTGGCACGAGCGCGCGGTCCAGCATTACGACACCAGGATTGGCCCGCGCCTGGGCACGGTGCGCGCGGGAGTCCGCACGTTCCCTCGCCTCGCCCCGGAACGAACGGATGACTTGCTCATGGCAATGTGCAGCGACAACATTCTGCGCCCGGACGGTCGCCTGCTGGAGTAGATGAAGCAGGAGCGCCTGGCAGTCAGCACCCCGGCTGCAACGCTGACTGGCGCCGGCGGCAGGATGCTCCTCGTGCAGCGCTGGCCTCACGATGCGGGAGCGTGGGAGGCGCCCGGCATGGCGGCACAAGAGGCCGCGATGGGGCGCACGAACGCCGACAGCGTCGACCTGGATCCACGGCCCACTTACTCGCAGGTGGCGAAAACCGATCAGGATACGTTCGGCAAGGTCTTCCGGCGCAACATGCCCTATGGCACGGTCAGCGAGCACGGCACGATCTTCGTCGGCTTCTGCGCCGGGCAGCAGCCGTTGCAGGCGATGCTGGAGAGCACGGCCGGTTTCCTCGATGGCGTGCGGGATGCGCTGGCGTACTACACGTATCCGGTCAGCGGCGCGTATTGCTTCATGCCCGCCAACCAGCAGATCGCCAGCTTTGGTCGCGCCGGTGCAGGATCGTAGGCGATTGCCAACTCCGTGACGCACGCGGGGACATGACGGTGGCGGCCTCTGGCCGCCACTTGACCCGGCTAATGGTGTTAGCTATGCTGGTGCTAACATCGTTAGCCGTGAGGGCTTATCCCTGGAGGCTCCAGTGTCCCGGCTGTTGCAGACGGACATCGCTATTGCCGCTCCACCCGAGGTGGTCTGGTCCATCCTGACCGATTTCACAGCCTATCCCGGCTGGAATCCATTCATTCGGCGTATCTCCGGCAAGCAGGAGGTTGGGGCCAGATTGGATGTAGACCTCGCGCCGCCCGGTGGGCGCGTGATGACCATTCGCCCCAGCGTGCTCGAGGTGGGGCCGCAGCGCTCCCTGCGCTGGCTGGGGAGTGTGTGGTGGCCGGGCCTGTTCGACGGTGAGCACCGTTTTGTGATTGAGCCACTGGGCAAGAATCAGTCCCGCTTCCTGCAGAGCGAGCGCTTCAGCGGGCCCCTTGTGCCGCTGGTGATGCCGTTCATTGGTCGCTCGACGCAGCAGGGCTTTGAGGCGATGAACCAGGCGCTGAAGGAGCGAGCCGAGGCGATGGCGCACGGGCGCACGGCTCAGGTCGCGTGACCGGCCCCGTGAGCTCCCCCTCCGTAGTGGTTGGCCGCTCGGCGCGGGCCGCGGCCATCGTTGCGGCAGCGCTGGCCATCCTGGAATCCGAAGGCCGGGAGGCGCTGACCATGCGCCGCCTCGCAGACGCCGTGGGTATCCGCGCCCCGTCACTCTACAAGCACTTTCCCGACAAAGCCGCCGTGGAACTGGTCCTGATCGAGCATGGGTTCACGGTGGCGGCGCGTGCCTTCGAGGAGGCCATCGCTCGCGATGGCGCATCGCTGGAGACGGTCATGACCGCCTACCGGGCGGTGGCCCTGGCGCACCCCCATCTCTATCGGCTGATGACCGCCGGGCCGCTCCCGCGCCACCTGCTCGCGCCCGGTGTCGAGGCGCGTGCAGCCGCACCGCTGCTGCGCGTGCTGCCGCAGCCAGACCTGGCGCGGGCTGCTTTTGCCTTCGGGCACGGCATGATCATGCTGGAGCTCGATGCCCGCTTTCCGCCCCACGCCGATATCGACGCCGCGTGGCGTGCGGGCACGCAGGCGCTCCAGGCGGCAATGTGACGCACCAGGCAGCCTCGCCTGCGGGCCTGACGCTGAACCGCCGGGCGATGCTCCTGGCTCTCCTGGCAGGGATGTTCTTCGGCTGCCTTCCATCTCCACAGCGCGTTGTTGCGCAACCGGCCACGCCGGTTGCGCCCCGGGCGCTGGACCTGGCGCGGCTTTTTCCGGATGCGCAGGAGCTCCCGGCTGGTCTTGAACTGGAAAGCACCGGCGTCCGCGAGGGCATCGGGCAGATCGCCGGGACGTTTCGTAACTCCCGCGATGCCGCACAGCTCCTGGCGAGTTGGGGCTGGCTGGGCAACGTCTATCGCACCTACGCCGCCGAGCCCGGCGCCAGTCCAGCCACGCCAGCCCGGATCGAGATTTCTCTGCATCAGTTCCGCACCAGTACCGGCGCCGCCTATGCGTTGTCGTACCTTGCCCATGACCGCGCGGTAGCACTCCATCAGCAGGAGGAGTCAGGCGGGACCTTGCTCCCCTGCGCGACGCTCGTATTCGGTGAGGGTGAGGCGACGCAGTTTCTGCGCAGTGGCGCGCTGCTGGTGCGTGTCACCGTGGCCATGCCCGCTCCCGTGACCGGCGAAATGGCGCAGCAAACAGCAACAGGTCTGGCGCTGACCGTGCTCGCAAACACGGGAGGTTTTTCGCCAGATCCGAGTGTGGGCTGCCGCCTGGGAGACGCCTGCCGGATCGAATGACGCGCGACGGCGCTTTCGACCGCGATTCGCCAGGTGCAGTATTCACTGTTAGGTTGAGCGCATCGCAGTCGCGAAGAATGCCGATCGTGGGTCACGCTTGCCGTTCCGCACGACCGGAGAATTGAGCATGGACCCGGGGCGTTTCGATCTGGTAGCCCGGGAGATCGGCGCCGGCACGCCTCGCCGCAGGTTGCCTGGCTGGCTGGTTCCCCTGGTCCTGAGCAGCGCTTTTCTTGTGGCGGGTCAACCCGGTCACAGCGGCGGAGGGGCGGCGCAAGCGGTGTAAACAGCGACAGAAGCAGCAACGTTGCAGCTGCCAGAGCGAACGCCAGCGACGCAAGCCACGCCGGCAACGCAAACACAACGATCAGAACAAGGGCTGTCGGCTCGGCCAGCGCTGTGGCGAGCCGAGCCAGATTTGCCGGTCCTGACGGCGCGTGCGCCTGTTTGGGCAGCTGCTGTGGCGGCGCCTGCGGTTGCCTGGTCAGCTTCATCTGCGACACCGGCGAGTGCCAGCCATGCGACGTTCTTGTCGACGGCGACAGCGTCTCCAGTGGCCAGGAATTACCGAGCCGCCTCGATCCTGGCGGCACGATTCGCGTCTGTCCCGGGCGCTACGAGCACAAACTTGCGTTGAGTGCGCGTGTCACCCCGATTGGCGCGGGGCAGCGAGGACGCGGCGTCCAGCTCAATCCTCGATGACGGTGGCAGCGGTTGCACCCGGACCGTCGATCCGTCTGTGACTGGCGCCCTGCGTGGAGTTCGCATCAACGGTGGGAACGAATGCCACGGCTCCGGGTTGACGTTGAACGCATGTACGGTCACCGGCAACAGCGCCAATCTCGGCGGCGGCGTCGACAAGCGCGTTCGCTGCCACCAGCACACGTACGTTGCTCAACGCCACGCTGGCGGAAAACAACGCTTCCCGTGGCGGAGCCACTAACAACAGCATGCGCACGATCATACTCAACGGCTGCACAGTCACGAAGTGTCGAAGCGATGGCGCCACCGGTGGCGGAGGTATTTGCGACAATGGGGCGTCGTCAGCATTGCCGGCATCGAGATCAGGGAGATCGTGGCCCAGGCCGATGGCAGTGTCTTCACCGACAGGGATGTGACGCTCAGCGGCACGCCCGTAGCGAGCAACGAGCCAAACACCTGCAGGAGAGAGTCGGTCGCCGGGTGTGTCGAGAGTTCGTGAGCGGCGAGGCCATGCCTTGTTCCGCCAGCGCGCAAGCCCTCGTGCGGGTAGGGTAAACTCCTGCCGTTCAGCCTGTTCCACCCCCGCTCGCACATCATCGAGGAGAGTCATTCACCGTGAAGGGCAATCGGCGAGCCTTCCTGGCAGGTGCGGCCGGGGTGCTGGCGGCTGGGGCCACGCGGCGCGTGGGCGCGCAGATCGAAGTCGCGCCGCCGGCCGGCAACACGGCCCGGCGACCGCTGGACATGCGTCCGTTCGTGGATGCGCTGGAGCACCTGAGCCCGCAGATGCGCATCCGGCTGGACGGCATGATCCGCGAGGCCAGCATCCCCCAGATGCAGGCAGACCTCGAAGCCGGCCGCTACAGCAGCGTGGACCTTGTCACCTACTACCTGGATCGCATCCGCCGCTTCGATATCACCGGGCTGCACGCCCTCCTCGATCTCAACCCGGAGATTCTCGAAATCGCCGCCGCCCATGACAGCGAGCGCAGCCAGGGCCAGTTGCGCGGGCCACTGCACGGCATCCCGGTGGTGCTCAAGGACAACATTGGCTCTGGCGACCTGATGCGCACCACGGCGGGAGCCGCTGCGCTCGGCACGGCGCGCTGCGACCGAGACGCGCACCTGGTCAGCGGCCTGCGCAACGCCGGCGCCATGATGCTCGGCAAGACCAACCTTTCCGAGTGGGCCTACTGGATGTCCTACATTGCCCCGAGCGGCTTCAGCGCACTCGGCGGGCAAACGCTCTGCCCCTACGGCGCAGCCATCGACCCCGTTGGTTCCAGCACCGGCTCGGCCGTAGCCATGACCGCCAACCTTGCCGCCATCAGCGTTGGCACCGAGACGGCGGGCTCCATCGTCGCTCCCTCCTCGCGTGCCTCCGTTGTCGGCATGCGCCCCACGCTTGGCCTCGTCAGCCGCGACCGTGTACTGCCGATTACGGACGAGTGCGACATGGCCGGGCCTATCGGACGCACGGTCAGCGATGTTGCTCTGGCGCTGACCGCCATGGCCGCCGTGCCCGACCCCCGGGACCGGCAGTCCCAGCGGGCCGCAGGGGTTCACGGCACCGACTTCTTCGCGCTACTGGACCGCGACGCTCTGCGTGGTAAGCGGGTGGGCATCATCGGGATCGAACTCGCCGGCCCGGCCGATGACGACTGGATCATCGCCAACTCCGGGCTTACCGCAACTGCCGAGACTTTGCGCCGGGCGGGGGCGCAAATCGCCGTCGTGCGGGCTGAGCCCTTCGATTTCGCGGGGCCGGGTTTCGTCGGGGAGTTCAACTTCGGCATGCGCGAGGGCGTCAACGCGTACCTGCGCGCGACGAATGCGCCTATGGGGTCCCTGGCGGACATTATCGCGTTCAACGACGAAGACCCGGGCCGCTTCGCCCCCTGGGGGCAGGATCGCCTGCGCGATTGCCTCTGGAGTCCCCTCGGCGAGGCGGATGCCCGCCTGATCGCGCGGGGAAACCGGCAGCAGGCACGGGCCTACCTCACCGGCTTGCTGGATGGGCAGGACCTGGATGTGCTTGTCGGTATCGACACCCTCCAGTCGCTGATCTACCCCTTTGCCGGGTTCCCTGCCATCGCCATGCCGGGTGGGCTCTCGCCCTGGGGCGTGCCGTTCTCGGCGACCTTCATAGGCCGCGCCCGCCAGGATGCCGCGCTGCTCAGCATGGCCTATGCCTTCGAGCAAGCGGGGCCCCTGCGCGTGGCGCCTGAGCTTCCAGGAGACCTGCCACTGCGGCAGCCAGTTGCACCGGCCCGGTCGGGGCGCGCCAGAGAGCGCCACAGCAGCCTCTAGCACGAACGCCGTGGTATGCTTTCGCGGTTGAGCGAGGTTGCGTGTGCCCACGGGCATGCGCGAATCGTCTCAGGCACTGGGGAGGTGCCAGAGTGGTCGATCGGGGCCGCCTGCTAAGCGGTTAAGGGCCTTAAACGTCCTTCGAGGGTTCGAATCCCTCCCTTCCCGCCGCACTGCGGCTGCCTGCCGGGAAAGCTCGGCGGCTGGTACAATGTGCGCAGCGCGCCTGTAGCTCAGGGGATAGAGCGTTGGGTTGCGGACCCAAAGGCCGCAGGTTCGAATCCTGCCAGGCGTACCAGCATGCAACAGGCCCGGGCAACACGCCCGGGCCTGTTGCATGCTGGTCCGAATGTGGCCCTTCGCCACTTCTCCAAACTCCGCCGGGCCTCGTAAGGTCATGAAACTCACGGGAGTTTCGGCAACCATGCAGCCCGGCATCTGGCTTGAGGCCAACCTGTAGTCAGGTTGGCCTGCACTGTCTGATGGGAGGAGTCGCTACTTCAACAACTGATGAACTCGATGATGTCGTCCATTTGCTCTTCAGTCAGCATGGCTCGAAGGGCGGCATCGACGGCAGGTAACCTTTGACGATCTTCTTCATCGGATCGACAATCGATTCGCGGATGTATGCGTCGTCGGCGACGACTTTGAGCCATCCTCGACCGGCTTCACCAAATGTCCGCATAGAGGCCTTTCCAGGTTGGCTGAGTTGTGAGCCGTCGGCGGAGTGACAAGCCAGGCAGACAGCCGCCGCGGCCTTCCCCCGCTCCGCTGCCACCAGGTCGGTAAGTAGCCCGCTACGGGCGTGGCAGCCCGGGAAGCGAGCCTCTTGCGCAGTAGCGGCTCCAGCCGCTGGTGACGCTACCGGAGTACAGCTTCCCGGCCCTCCAGCCCGAATAGCGAACATGGCTAACGCCGCCACCGAGAAGACGACGATGAGCGTTGTGAACCGCCCATTACCATCAGCTACCTCTCCCTGATCATCCACCGCCAGAATGGCTGTCGCCACCGCCTGCGAGGTAAGCGATCACCTCTTGCCAGGTCCACGGCTCGATCCCCCGGATTGGGCGGCGAACGCCACGGCGTCGTCGCGCCTGGAGAATGCGACGAAACCGGTCCCCATTGGTGTGGTTTCTGGCGCTCCACGCGCAAAGAATGCGCTCGTCGCATCGATCCACTCCTCCGCTGTTGTGATCATGTCCCCAGGCACGTTGTCCCTCCGGTTCCGTTTCAGTCACCGAAAACTTCCCCCACATCGTCGAACAACTGCACGCTGCCATCAGGGGCCACCAGCGCGGCGGCGAAACGCTCGTCCGAGATGATCATGCCGCAGCGGGTGCACGTGTCTCTGTCATAGCTAATCTTCGGCGGCAACCTGGTTTCGGTTTGACCCCCGCAACTGCCCAGGAACAGCGGCGTCAGCGGCGATGACAGAACCAACGCCCGGCGGTTGACGCGCGCGTTCACCGGAGATGCTGCCCGGCGAAACAGCCAGTAGCCGATGGGCAACGGCGTCGCAATCCAGATCACCAGAAGCGCCAGAACAAGGGGTGTGAGCCCATGATCCGATATGGTCGATGGCGTAGGCTCCAGCTGGTCCAAGCACTTCAGTGAGGACTGCATCAGGTTTACCCCGGCCAGTTTGTAGGTATCGAGCGGATTGGAGTAGCGTCAAGCCGACGGTGTGCTGGCGTCATCTTCATCCCGGCTGCGGTGCTCATTCAGTCCCAGATCGCCCAGCATGACGAACGACGCCAGAGCGTGAGCGCGAGACCGGGGCAGTTTTGCCGTTCGTGGCGCAAAGCTGGAGACGACGAAGCCGACGCTGAAGGCATGCCAGGCCGAGTAGCAACGTCAGGAGCACGAGGAGAGAAAATCACCAGCGTCGGCGGCCCCTCCGCGCAGTCCCAAAACTACCCCGGCCACGCAGCCCGAACGCAAGGACCAGGCTGGTGGGCAGCTGCCCTTGAATGCATGCCCAGGTAAACTTCTACCGGTCGCAGTGGTTGAGCCAGTTCATATTCAAGGAATCGGTTTTCGCGTTCGGCGACAATCGCCTGGAGCTCAATCGTTAACCCAATGAGCGGGACGATCAGGAGCATCAGGTTCATCAACCACGCCGACGTTCGGCCAAAACTGGCTGGCCAGTAAGCATCGAGCCAGACATGGCAGTGGTTGCAAAGGCCACGCTGAGGACGAGGAAGAGGCCCGTGTACAGGAGAAACCAGCGGTTGCGCAGCGCGTCTCGCATCTCCTTCTCAACGACCGTGCGCAAGATCAACCAGTCCATATCATCCGCTCCACGTCAAAGTCCTCAGTTCGACTCCGGCGCGCACCAATCGGTCAAGGACCTGGGCCTTTTGCTGTGGCTGAACCAGAGACTGTCCAGGACACGGCCGTCGGCTGTTGCCTCGACGGTGATTCCGAGAGCGCAGAGATCGCCTCCAGTAGATGGCCATTGCGCAGGAAGAGCACCATCCGTGAGGTCTCTCCGAGGCTGCGCATAAAGGCAGCAGGTGTGAGTTCATCCTGCACATGGCCGGCGTCGAGGAGCAGAACGCGGTCAGCCAGCGCCAGCACGTCCTCAGGGCGGTGAGAGGGAAAAGACGAGAGTCATGCCTTCGTGCCTAAGCTGTTTGAGAAGTTGGATCAGGTCGGCGCGCCCGCGCATCGAGGTTGGCTGTGGGCTCGTCCAGGAGCAACGCAGGCGGATTGCCGATGAGCGCCAGAGCCGCGGCAGGCGAACTGCCTCAGCCCACCGGAGAGGGCGTCAACCGACTTGTCTCCATGCGCGCCAAGACCGAGTTGATCGAGCCGAGCCGCGGCGTCTGCCAACGACGCGCTTGAGCCGCGTGATATACGCGGTCAACTCATCAACCGTCATCGGCGGGATCCGGCGAATCCTGCGGGACATAACCGATCTGACGCCGGGCCTGCGCGCCGGGCGCGCGGGTTAATAGCGTTTGAGGACGGAGCCGTCAGCGCGCCAGGCCAGAAAGCAGCGGAGAATAGTCGTCTTGCCAGCCATTCGGTCCCCAGAGCGCCAGGCTTTGGCAGCGTCAAAGCTCACGCGGTTGAGGGCCAGCGCCTTGCCGTAGCGCTTCGTCAAACCCTCCACCTGGATCACCGGTTTGCTCCCCGGCTCAGACCCAATGTTCCTCCTTGAGGTAGCCTCCGGTAGCAACGAGGATGGCGCTGATGGCCGGGGCAGTGCGGCCCGCAGCCCGGCGTAGCGCCCGGTGGAAACAGCGGCCAGACTGCCTGCCAGCGCCAGGCCGGCTATAACCAACCCGGTGCGTGCTGTGGGGGACACCGGCTCCACGGGCGGTAGCGCCGGATGCGCCACCGGGGCCATAAGTGGCGCCGCGTCAGTCCAGCAGTCTCCGGACGTACCTCCGGCATGGCGCGCGCTACCCAAAGGCAGAAATCGATAGCGAGCGCAGCGGCGTCGGTGAAAAGTCACGGGAGCGGATTGGCGTCGACAAGCGACTCGAAGAGCCGCTGCGAGCGATATGGAAGATCTCAATACCGTCGCCGTCTGCATCATACCCCGCGTAATGCGCTCAGTAGTTGCCCACCCCTGCTCGGTCCAGGTGATATCTCAGGTTGACCGCGCCCCATGATAGCGACCTGCTCGGTGTTGTCGATAAAGGCGTTGCCTGTCACGGTGTTGTGCCGCACGGCGGGATTTGGAACGATTCCGGTTTGGTTGAATGCCACACGTTGTCGCGAATGTAGTTCTCGATTCCTGGTTCCCGGGGCGAGCCATCGACCTGAATGGCAATCTGGTTGTTGACGAATCGATTGCCTTCGATCACTGCGCCATCGACGTCCTTGAGCCCAATGCCGCCACCGCTTTAGGCCATGATTGTTGACGATGCGATTGCCGATGACCTCTGGATCGCGGCTGTACATGATGTACAGGCCAATCGAATTGGCACTGAGCGAGTTGCCCTCAATGTGGGTGCTATCGCTGTACATCAGGTGCAAGCCATAGCGTCCGCCGTCAAACGTATTGTTCCGGACCAGACCATCCTTCAGATACCAGAGAATGATGTCGCGACGTCGCTGGCATAGTTGTCTTCAATGACAACGTTGTCGCTGTACCAGGTCTTGATGCTGTCGCCTTTGCGTGCTGTGGGGAGATTCTTGCTGAGAATGACATTGTCACGCAGCACGCTGCCGTGTGCATTCTTGAGATAGATACCGAAAAGCGCATCTTCGATCTGGTTCCCGGTGACGACCGCCGAACCGTCCTCAACGACGATAGCGGCGGCGTCTTCGTGGTCGAGGTTGTCGCCCGTCCTCGCAGGGTAAACCCGCTCAAGGTGGCGTGGGTTCCCTGAATCGTCACGAAGGTTCCATGGCGCCGCCATCAATGACCGCACCCTCTGTCGCGACAAGCTGCACGGGCCGATCAATTACGAGGCCGCCTGGTGAGGTTCCCCGCGTACTTCGATGCTGAAGCCCGAAGGTGCGATGGCCAGCGCATCGGTCAGAGAAGCAACGTCACATGCAGGACAAACGATCGTGGTTGCCGCCTCGCTGCCCCAGGCGCTGGTGGCGCACTGCCCGGTCAGCAGGGCAGCGGCCAGAATCAGAGCGGTGAGTGGTGACGGGCAATGAAACCAGTTGAAGGTCATTGGTTTCGTTCCGGCGGAGAATGGTCACGACCAGCGTGATCACCGCCGCAGTGACCGCCATGACAATATAGCCGGGCAGGGAAGTTGGCGTCCGTGCTGAACTGACCGATTGTGCCCACTCCGATGATATGGGTGTAAACGGCTTGATTGAGGAACTCAGCGCCGCGCTGGGGTCAAGCGAGTGCCCGCGTAGTAGAGCCACCCGAACAGATCCACCACGAAGATGACTGGGTAGACAATGATCAGGAGCGGCGATGACCACCGCGCTCCTGTCATCCGGCAGAAACCGATGGTCAGCAGCGCGATGAGCGGAATTGCCACCAGGGCGATTTGACGCTCAAAGGCGGCAGCGTCTTCAGTTTCATCATGCCGATGTAGTGGTTGAGCCCATCGACCTCAGCCACGCTACCAGCGAGTTTGTTCACGTATGCGAGGATAATCCAACCCTTTCGAGGTACTGTGGAGCATGCAGGGTGATCTGCCAGTATGGGAGGGTGATCGAAGCCAGAAGCAACGCTCCTGCCACAACCAGGAGGACCAACTCGTCTGCCTTGTCACGCACAAGGCTCGAAGCTGCCCGTCTGGCGTCCTGATGAGGTACTGTCATGCTCTCTCACTGGAACCGGGACTGGAGTGGTAGTGTTCATGGCCTCTTCCCAGTGGCATCGTGCGCGCCGTCCCCTGACCGCAGCGCGCCGTGGGAGAACGTCACATGCCGCCGGAGCCCGATTGGGCTCGGCGGCGTCGTCCGCTGGAGCCAGGCCGCTACGGGCTGACCAGCAGGTAGCCCATCATCTCGAGGTGCAACGCCGGAGAGAACTCCTGCGATGCCAGTAGCCGGATAGACTCCCGGCCTGTCGGCAACGAAGCTGATGGTGGTAGCCTCACCAGTTCGATACTGAGGTTCAGGTTGGCGCTGGGCAGCGCCAGCCGATGCGTCACATCCTGGGCCAGTTCGATGTTCGTGATGTGCCAGGTCACTTCATCCCCGACCTTGAGCTCAATGTTGTCTGGTGTGAAGTGGCTGCGTACCGAGGTCATGTTGATCGTGACCTTGTTGCCGTCACGGACAACGCCTTCGCTCCCCGGCATAACCGCAGTCTCCGACTTCTTCTGCTGCGCAATCGTGTCCCACCCGACTTCCGGATACGCCACCCAGGCCTTGATCTTCTCCGCGCGAATTGTTTGCGCGTGAGTGCGACTCACCGACGCCTACCGGGGCGTCATGAGCAGCCGCATGGGCTGGTCAGCAGCCGTGATGTCAATAAGCTGGAAGTTCTGCGGGTGGAGTGGCCCCACTGGAAAGAATCGGTCGATTGCCCTTGTTGAGTCAACAAGAAATTTCCCCTGAGGCGAGACAGTGTCGCCCTCAACGGTGATGTGACCAACGTTGTAGTTCACAGGAATCTTGTCAACCATTGTCCAGCCGCCATCGATACCCTCTCCGCCCAGTTTCCAGCGGGCGATGGCGCTGTCGAGAAAGAGACTGGTGTAGGCATGACCGGTATTGTCGAACTGCGTGTACAGGGGAATGAGCCGAGCTCAACCTGAGCCTCAACCGTCGCGTCGAAGGGGAGGATCGGCACGCCGAACTCGTCGGCCTCGTAGTTGCCTGCGGCGATCGCGTCTGGATCTTCTGGAAGCTGTAAATCGTCACGTGCGGATCGAGTTTGCCTGCCACCACGATGTACTTGCCGTCTGGCGTGACATCGACACCGTGCGGACTCTTGGGCTCTGGAATCTGGAAGAGAATCCCCTCCTTGACGGCGGTGGCCATGGGGATCATGCGCATACCCAGCTTTCTTCGGCCGCCGCCGTCTGCAACCTCGGCCGCACGGCATCAGTTGATGACGGTCATGTAGTCCATGTCGCGCAATGGTAGCCGACTTCGACTGGTGGCTGTCCTTCGAGGAGCCCACCAGTGGCCATTTCAGTGTTCAGGGAATTCGAGAACATCCAGCCATCGCTTGGGCCCTTGCCAGCGTCAGCAGATCCTGCCAGTAGGGCGGAATCTCAACCGAGAACGACTGCTCCTGCACCAAACGCCCGGCGTCGCGGTCGAACTTCCAGAAGGTCATTGCGCCGCGATATTTTTCCCTGTATTCGCTCAGTGGGGCGTACTCCCAGCCAAGCGGTGTGGCGTACTGCAGACCGTCAATTATGTACTCGGTGTTCAGCGTGACAAACGCTCCGCCGTGGTTGGAGATGATGTGCGGGTTCTTGACGAAGTCTGCTTGGTCTCGAAGTCGCGCAAGTCAATGACGGCCAGGCGCGCGTGTGCGCTGTCGTTGATGAATAGGAACTCGCCGTCATACTCGCCGTTCGTCTCGCCCAGGCCGGGATGGTGCGTGTCCGCCCAGGTGACAGGCTTGCCATCGACATCTCCACCCGCCAGAACTGCTCTGGTCTCATCGGAGAAACCGTAGCAGCCTGCCACGGCTCCGGGGTGAAAGCGCCGATCAACTTGAGCAACCGCATTGAGGGTACGCCGAAAACGGGGACCTGCCCGGAGTGCCCTCCAGACGCAAAGATGAGGTAATCATCCCAACGGCCACTCGGAACATAGGTCTTGAGGGCCGCTGCGACATCATCCGGCGTTAGCCACCGTTCCGCAGCGATCTGCTCCACATTTGATTGTGCTTCTGCCTGTCGCAGTGGGTCCAATGCTGAGACGCCGACTGCTGCTCCAGCAACGCCGGAGACGACTGCGCCTCTGACTTCTACACCCCGGCGAGTGATGCGAACGCGTCGCTGAAACCTCCCGTACACGCTGACCGAACCTCCTTCTGGCCAATGGCCGGCTGACGCAGGATGCACGCTTTGCCTCGATTCGCACTGCATGCTTCAGATATTGCGCTCAGGGTATGCAGGCCGGCCGCCAACACCCGCCCGTATCCGGGCAGTTCAAGTGATCAGGAGAGGTGGGATTGCGGCTATGCAAAAGGGTGGTTGGCGCACGCCGCCTATCCTTATGGGTGGGAAGCGTGGAAGCCCAGAGACCATCTCTGCATATGCATGGCGCGTTTGGTGCTGAATCTGCTGTGGCCGTGGCGTAGGGAGCCCCATGGCGCCGGCAGGCTGTGCTGCTCATGCTACAGGGAGGCGAAGCGGGGTCAGAAGACCGTCGTCATGAGCAAAATACACTGGGTCGGTCGCACACGCGCCTGTTCCTCGGCGCAGGAGAGGGATCGTGATCCGCAGTTCATCGCCATCGCCGGACTTCCCCATGGCACAGTGAGGCCCGCCACGGTGGTGCCCGCTCTGCAAGGCGAGTCAGCAGCGCTAATGGTCGCCGTTGGTGCCCCGCGGCCAATCCTGGCCCGAGTTCGTCGCACGGATCTGCTCTGCGATGCTCTGCATGGTCCCGATCAAGGATGCATCACGCTTGACCGCATAATGTCGGAACGCGCACCGATGCAATCATCTGGATCTCCTTTAGCAGACAGCGGTCGACACGTGGAGGTCGAGGAGTTCGCCCGGGTGCATCTTCCAAGATGTATCAACCTGTGATGCGAATCTGTGTCGCACGCTCCCTGGGCTGGGTTCTTATGATGGAGCTGGGGCGATTCGATGCAAATGAGAGGCCTTTCCCGACCGTGCCCCGTGGCTTGAACCAGCGTTCATGTAGTTCGGGCGACTCAAGAAGCTGCGTCGGCTTTGTCGACGTCCGGCGGCGGCGTGTGCGCCATGGACCGGGCAGGCGGTGGCGCTCTGCGCAAATCACAGCTGGTGACGAGGCGACACTCAGCGCGCCGGGAGGCTGCGCCCTGTGCCTGGCAATGTCCACGCCAGCCGCAACGAGGGCGACACCAACGCGGCAACGAGGGTGTCCGTGTGGTTACGGTTTGCGAATTGCGGGTGCGCCCGGCTGCCAGGCGATGATCTGGTGTGTCAGGCACCAGTCGCTTCGTGACTCGTCGGCTGTCCGCAGCTCGCTCGGCACGCAGAGCCGGGGCGGTTATCGACGCTGATCGTGCCGAAGTCGTTCGCAAGCTGGGCTTGCAGGGGCGTGTTTTTCTAGTTCACGATAAATCCTGTGCGTTGATAGGGGCCACGCCAGCCGGTCAAAGTGGGAGAACCTCATTGTGGTTGCCGATTGATTTGATGCGTTGTCGCGTGCTATCAGCCGGGAACCCGGCGAACATCGCTGGCCCTGAGCGTCGTCGTCGCGGCTGGCGCAGTCCTCGCGAGAAGGAGTCTGAGGCAAATCGACGGCGCGACCGCAGGTTTTCGCCGCCGCACGAACGACGACACCGGCGGCTCCGCCGGAAGATTGCGCAACTCGCCGCAGGCGAGGTCCGGAACATGCGCGGGCACGAACGGCTGTGACGGTACCCAGTGCCCGAACAGCAGTCCCGGTTGCTTCTGCGCGTTGATGCGCAGACGAGCGTGTATCTCTGTGCTGGCGCTGCGTACGACGTCCTGAACTGTGAGCAGTGCGGCCCAACCGAGACCTGCGTCGATCTTTCCGCGTGCGGCGGCGCCGGCGCGGTCGGCTGCGCAGTGACGTGCACCTGGCCGAGATGCAGCCGCACTGAGGCTGCCTGTAACGCCAAGGCGGGCCCCTACCGCAGGACGGCCGCCTTGCGCCTCTCGCTCGCTGGAGAGGTGTCCGAGTGGTTGAAGAGATTGCCGCTCTCGAAAAGCGGTGTGGTGATGAGCCACCGTGGGTTCGAATCCCACCCTCTCCGCCCGCAACGGCGCAACCGCCGGGCGCAGCCAATCTGGAAGGGTCGCATAGCCTGGCCTAGTGCGCGCGACTGGAAATCGCGTAGGCGGTCATACCGTCTCGAGGGTTCGAATCCCTCCCCTTCCGCCATTTCATGTGATCAGGTCTTCCGCCCCTGAATCCAGCGGCCAGTGCCCGCTCGAGGACCGTTTAGTCCGCTGTGGGGTAGTGGCGTCACTCAGCGTGCGGAATCCCTCCTGGCGAATTCGCCAGACCAGGAAACACCATCCTTGCCCGGTCAGCCGGATGTTGCCCTTGCAATCCAGGTGTAGCCAATCCGTTCGCCAAGTCTGGATTCTGGAATGGTGATGAACTTGTCCGTATCACCCGGGATGGAGCTCGCAGCCCATTTCGCTCACGTGGCGCGACGAGGCGCCTGACTGCTGGAGCTTCGACCGTGTGGGTCGTGAATCCACAGATCGTCGGGGAGCCGGTGTGGTCAAAGCTGTCGTTCTGGACAATGACGGATGGACAAGTCTTCCCGGCACAGTCATGTCCGCCGGCAACCATCCAGAAATCCGCGCCTCAACAGTTGTTGAGGCATGGAAACATCTCTGACGCTACCCCCGGAACGACTCCCGGTACTGTGTCGGGCTGACGCCCAACAGACCTCGAAAGGCGGCGTTGAAGGCAGAGACGGAGGAGTAGCCGACCAGGAACGCGATCTCCGTTACCGGCGCGTCACTGCCAGCAAGCGCCTCCACTGCGCGCATCATCCTGATGCGGCAGAGCGCCTGCCGCCACGTCATCCCCATCTCCTCCGCAAAGCGTCGCGACAGCGCACGGGAGGACTGCCCGGTCTGGTACGCGATCTCCGCGAAGGTGGGCGCGTCGCCCGCGGTAGCCTCGGTCAGGTCCAGGGCACGTCGCAAGGGTTCGGAGGTGGGCAGCGGTAGGCTCAATGGGCTTGGCGTCGCCGCCAGGCGCAACACCGCGGTTGCCAGCATCTCGAAGAGCGCCCGCCCGTAGGGCGGCAATGGACTGCCCTCCGGCCCGTACTCCCGGCACTCGCCGAGCAGCGCCCGCGCCAGCGGCGTGACGTCGAAGACGGACACCGCTGGCGGATTCGGCATGAACCCGGGACTGAACAACACAGACGCCGAGGTGAGTTTCGTCAGGATGGTGATCGAAACGGGTTGCCCGGCGGCAATCAGCGCTGCCCGGGCCGGAGGCAGCGTCCACCGTTGGCCCACCGCCTCCAGCCGCATCGTCCCGCTCACCGCGTAGAGCAGGTAGTGCCGGTCGACCTCGAACGGGATCGGCCCTTCCGGCGCGAACTCTCGGTGCAGGCAGTAGGCCTCCGGGGTCATTGCTCAGGCAGCCGGGTCAATGAGCGTGGCATCGAAGCGGCGACTGTCAGGTTCCCCGGTCATCAGCGGAAAGAGCTGCGCTCCAGACGCCGCAAACGTGGGGGATGCCAGGTAGGCCGCAAAGTCTTCCTCAGTCGCCCACTCGTGCACCACGCCAACACCGCCTGTGACGGTGGGGTCGATAAACGGGATGAAGGCCATGCACCCCGCCATCTCCCTCACTGCCGGGACCTCCGCAAGCAACACCCCAAGTGCTTCATCCTGTGCCTCGGGCCGAACGGTAAACGTCAAGTGCGCCAGTCGCATAGCCTATCCTCTCAGGTTTCGCTGCCGCCAACCGGCAACACCGCAATCATGGAGTCCACGCTCCTGTGCCACCAACGCGCATCTGCGAGATTCTTGCGGCTATCTGCCAGTCTTTAGTTGCTCACCAGGTCCGCGCGTGAGCACGACCGGACGGCAGTGTTGCAGTAAGCTCCGGTGGGAGCAGTGGCGCCACACGTCGGAGAGTCTCGCTGCGATGAAGTCATTGATCTGGACCGCGGCCGGGGCTGTTACGGCGCTCGCCCTCTTGCGCGCCTGTGACGCGCGTGCCGACGAGCGCGAATGGACGTCGCTCAGGGCGTCGCAACCTGCCCATCCCAAGCTCTACTCGCGCTCCATGGTGGCGGCGCTTCCTGAGCCAGCACAGCGATATTTCGAGTTCGCTATTGCGCCCGGCTCGCCACTGCTCACCGTCGCTGAGCTCACAATGACCGGCAAGTTCAGCCTGGGCTCAAAGGCTTTCCCCAGGTATCAGGCCATCGAAGCTCGCCAAATCCTCGCCGTGCCCGGCGGCTTCGTCTGGCAGATGCGCACGCGCACCGGGCTGCCGATCTCCGGATCGGACTCCGGCGGCTGGACCCGTTTTCGGGTATTCGGAGACGTTCCAGTTGCCCGCCGTGGCGGAGATGCTGACCATGCGCGCGCGGCATTCGGCAGAGGAGTGGCCGAAGCGGTCTTCTGGACCCCGGCAGCCGTGCTCCCGGGACCGGGTGTCGGCTGGGCAGCAGTCGACGACGCGACCGCCCGGGTGACTATCACGCAGGGGCGCCTTGCGCAGGCTGTCGATGTCACGGTGGATGGTGATGGCCGCCCGACGCAGGTGGTGTTCCGGCGCTGGAGCGATTCGAATCCGATGAAGACCTACCTGTGGAAACCATTTGGGGGCTTCCTCGCGGACTTCCGACAGGTCCAGGGGTTTCGCATTCCCTTTCATGTCGAGGCTGGGAACATGTTTGGAACCCAGGACTACTTTCCCTTTTACATCACCGATCTGACCGGCATCCGGTATCCCATTGCCTCTCGGCAGCGGCGCCCCCATGGCGCGTGACAACGGTCTGGAAGAAGTTGTCCGCGAGTATGTGGCCGAGCTCCCGGGGCTGCACGGCAAGGCGATGTTCGGCAGTTGGTGTTGGCTCGTCGATGGTGTCCTGCTGTGCTGCGCCAGCCAGGAAGGCGTGATGGTTCGCCTGGGCAAAGGCAACGAGGCGTGGGCGCTGGCTGTCGATGGGATAACGCCCTTCACAAATGGTCAGCGCCCCATGCCGGGGTGGGTGCTGGTCAAGCCGGAGCGCTTCGCTGATGACACCCTGGCACGGAAGCTCATCGCCGGCGCGCTCACGTACGTACAGGGCCTTCCGGTGAGATAGTTGCCTGGACACGGGAGCAGCCCTCCTGCGTGTTCTCACGCTGGGCTTCAAGGCGTCGCGTCAATGATACGGGGTAGGGTCCATGGAGCAGCACACCATTCCACCACAGGTCGCTGGGGTGTTCTCCGGCTTCCCGGAGGGCCCGAGGCGCCAGTTACTGGAAATCCGTACATTGATCTTTGCCGTCGCCGGGAGCACCGCTGGCGTCGGGCCAGTGACAGAAACCCTGAAATGGGGTGAGCCTACCTACCTCAATGAAGCGACGCGCAGCGAGGGCGCCATCCGGTTGGGAATCAGGCGGGATACGCCTGCTGATTGCGCGGTCCACTTTGACTGCCGCACCAGCCTTGTTAGGACATTTCGTGAGCAATTCCCCAATGTCTTCCGATACGAAAAGCATCGGGCTATCTTGCTCAGATCCGCTGAGCCGCTCCCTTCAGCGTTGGCTGCATGTCTGGAATTGGCCCTGACTTGCCACCAGCGATCTTGGGCAAGGGGGCGGTAGCTCTCAACCTCCCCCGAACCGGCGCGTCACACGGATGGCGCGCCGAGTTCCTGCTGCCAGTGCGCCAGGCGCCGCTTCAAGTGGCCGCGCAGATCGTGGATCGTCTCTTCCTCGCCAACGCGTTCCAGCACCTCAAACCGGAACTGCTCCGCGCCATGTTCCTGCCACGCCTGCTGCAAGCTCGTGGTGCGATGACTACCCAGGCGCAGCATGAACCAGAGGCGGTTCTGGATGGCTTCCAGATCAGGGTTCTGCCCAATCCAGGTTTCTCCCGTGGCGGTGCAGCGCAGCAGGTAGACTCCGGCCGGGCGGGCGCGTTCCCGATATGCAGCCACCGCTGCCTTGCGTTCTTCCTTCAACATGACTTCCTCCAGAGCTTGCCACGACGCGACGATTATTATACGGGTAAAATAACTGGAGCTGGCAAGAGTTGGCGGCCGTGATGGCCCGCAAGACGAACGTATGGGAGACGGCGCCACCGTGACTGATTCACTTTGCAGGCCAGTGACCGCTTTTCTGGGTGATCGACTGCTACTCGCCGGATCCCTTCGAGACGTGGCGCTGGCGGTCAAACACGCCGTCGAAGCGGGAGTTGACGAACCGGTTCTCACGTTCGACGACGCGACCGGGCGCGTGATTGACATTGACATTCGAGGGGAGCAGCCGGAGTTCCTGGCGCACCTCTCTCGTTCGGCAACCCGGCTCGCCGACCCGTCCCTGGCGGGTGGAGCGGCAGCGCCTTCGGCTCCCGCGCCAACTTCAACGCGCGGGCGAGGGCGGCCGAAGCTTGGAGTGGTGGGGCGCGAGGTAACGCTGCTGCCCCGGCACTGGGAGTGGCTGAACGCCCAACCGGGCGGGGCGTCGGTCGCGCTGCGCCGCCTGGTGGACGAGGCGCGCCGCAGCACTGTGCTGGCGCAGGAAACGCGGCTCGCTCAGGAGCGCGCCTACCGCGTCATGTCTGCGCTGGCCGGCGACTTCCCCGGCTATGAGGAGGCACTCAGGGCGCTCTTTGCCGGAGATCGCACGCGACTGGAAGCTCAGATTGCGGCCTGGCCGCAAGATGTCCGTGAGTACACGCTGCGCCAGGCGTATTCCGGCTGATGAGAGTCCGGTTTCAGGGTCCAGGCGCGGTGTCGGGGCCGATGCTGTCCTCGCCGTGTGCATCGTTCGCTTCCGGGATGGGAGGTGGGTTGCTCACGTTTGGGTCGGCGATTGGCAAGGATGTGATGCTCGCGCACTGCGAGCAACGTACCGAGAGTCCTGCAACGGCAGACCGGTGCAACCACTCGTCTTCGCGGTTCCTGCCGAAGCGTGAGCCTGACTGGTAGTGGAATGACGGAGGTCAAGGGGCCGCAGGCGCGAGCCAATTGCTGTTTCCGCCAGCGAACGGCTGGGCTCAGTGTCTGCTGCGGCGCTCGCCCCGTGACCCGGCGGAGAGAGCCTCTGCCTGCACCAGAAGCCGGGAGGACACCCCCGCATTGTGGTTGTCAGAGCGCCTCGCCGTGGCGGCTCCGCTGTTCCGATCGCGCATCCTCGCCGTTTACCTCAAACCCCGAAACCACGGGGAGCCTGGAGTGACCAGAAGCCGCCCGGGCATCCAGTTTGTTCCAGACGCCGTACCTTGGTCAGGAGCAGTTCTGGCGCCGGCGCGACACGATTGCCATGGTGCGACGCGTTAGGTAGGCAGGACATTGGCAGTCGGGTGTGTCACGCCTGGTCTGTGGAGGGAAGAGTTATGGATCACACACGCTTTGACGCACTCACTCGTGGCCTGGGGCAACCTGCCGGCCGGCGCCACATGCTTGGCGTCTTGCTGGGCGGCGTCGTAGCGGTTGTGGCGGCGGAAACCACCGATGCGGCGAAGCGACGCAAGCGGAAGCGCCGGGGCCGGAACACGAATGCAGACGACTCGGATCAGGCAGTCGAACTGCCTCCCGGAACATTGGCGGGAGGCATCTGGGATGAAACCATCGAGATTTGTCACTACAACGCGGAAACCGGCCGCTACGATGTGACCGCCGTGAGTACGGTGCTTGTGCCCAACTACCTGAACGCGGGCGACACGCTGTACATCGATTGCTGCACGGATGCAGAGTGCGGCCCACTCCCGTGCCTGGAGCCCACCAGTTGCGTGCAGGGCGCTTGTGCGTACGACGTGGTTGAGGGCGCGCCTTGCGCGTTGAACGATGGTTCCACCGGATACTGCAACTCTGACGCCGTGTGTGTTGTGCCGACCTACGCGCCAGTTACGAGCACGGGATCGGAATCCGCAGCGTACGCGCCGCCAGCGGACAGCGGGTACGACCCATCGTACGATGGCAGCGTCGATACAGCATATGATCAAGGGTTTGACGCCGGGTACGATCCTGCGGCAGAGTCAGGGTATTAGCTCGCACATACCCACGAGAAAGCGCCTGCCCGGAGTTCGGGGCAGGCGCCTGACGATGTTCCCACACTCAGGCGGCTGGCGTCGCGTCTCCTGCCGCTGCGTCACGGATCTGGTGAAGCACATCCAGGGTGTTCATTTCAGACCAGCTTTCAATGATCTTGCCGCACTCCATGCGGTAGAGGTTGATGCCGCTGAAGGTCACCGGCGCGCCAGAAGCCGCTTCCCCCACGAAATCACCGCCCTGGGTGGCTGTGCCTGACCAGCGCACGACCACAGCGTCGTCAGTCGCGAATGCGTCATCAATGGTGATGGCAATGTCCGGGAAGGCTTCGAATTGCCGCGTCAGGGACTGCTTGAGGTTCTCAATACCTGAAACATCCGGGAAGGCCGCGCCGTGATGGAGGATGCCGGGCGCCGCGATTTCATCCACAACATCCAGGTCCTGGTTATTCCAGACCTCGGTTGACCACCGCTCAGCTGTCGCAAGGTTGGCCTCTGCGCCAGCACTGTCACACGACGCGGCCGCCTCGCCGGCCGCCGGGGTGGCTGCATCAATGGCTTCGGTCATCGGGAGAGCCGGCACATCGGTGGCGCCAAGCGCGGAGCGTAGCCCGAGGTGGTCCGCTTCACCCCAGGACTCGGTGATCTGGCCACAGGCAATGCTGAAGACGTTGATACCGGTCCAGGAGACGGTCTTGCCGGTCGGGGCAATTCCCTGCCACTCGCCTTCCTGCGTGCCGGTCGCCGTCCAGGCAGTGGCAGCCATGTCGTCTGTCGCGACAACGGCGTCTATGCTGAACTTCAGGTCAGGGAAGGCTGTGTTGAAAAGCGCCCAGCCTTCGGCAAAGGCATCGAAGCCTTCTGTGGTCCCGACGATTCCCCAGTGGTGCACCTCGTTCGGGGCAACGATCTCGGCGATCTTGCCCTGCGGTCCCCAAACGGCTTCTGTCCAGTAGGCTCGCGCCAACTCGACATTCTCGTCGGGTGTGGTGACGGCGCATTCCGCCGCCGGAGTCGCGTCCTGAGCGGCGCTGACCGGAAGCGCCAGTGTTCCAAACAGCGAGCACGCTGCCAGGGCAGTCATGACGAATCGGGCATGTCGGGTCATATCCACCTCACTCTGTTGCGAGAACCCCCATGGATCACTTTCACATCCTATCAGCCTGTGGGTGATCAGGCTGTAGCGTATGTTTGATGACCCGTGCGCATGCTGCACGACAGCGACGGCTCCTGGGAGGTTCACGGCTTCGACTGATATGAAAAAGCGGGCGGTATGGGTGAGGTCGGTGCGTACGAGGAGGAACGATGGCCGGGTTGGAACTGATTGGCCGCGTCGCGTTGGTCACCGGTGGCGGGTCCGGTATCGGCCGGGCCAGTGCGCTCGCCTTCGCACGCGCCGGCGCCCAGGTCGTCGTTTCAGACGTGACGACCAGGGAGGGCGAGGCAGTTGCCCAGGCAATTCGTGATGCCGGCGGAGCCGCCATCTTTCAACGGGCGGATGTCGCTGACGCGGAGCAGGTAGCTGCGCTCGTCGAGCGAACGATCCAGGAGTTCGGGCGGCTCGATTGCGCGCACAACAACGGCGGTATCGAGGGGCCGGTGAAGCCAGTTGTTGACCTGACCGAGGAGGAATGGGATCGTGTAATCGGCATCAACCTGAAGGGTGTCTGGAATTGCCTGCGCTTCCAGATTCCGGTGATGCTGGAGCAAGGCGGCGGGGCGATCGTCAATACGGGTTCTGTCTCTGGCCTGAAAGGCTTTCCTCCTCTACTTCCAGCGTATATCGCCAGCAAGTTCGGCGTCGTCGGCCTGACGGCCGCGACCGCGCGGACATACGCCGCGCAGGGAATCCGTGTCAACGCGATTTGCCCAGGCGCCATTGACACCCCGATGTTGTCACGCATCGGGGAGGGAGCGCATCGGCTGGGCGTCGCGATGGTGGCGGAAAACCCAAGTGGTCGCCTCGGCACGCCTGACGAGGTTGCCGAGGCCGTGGTCTGGCTCTGCTCGGATCGCGCCTCGTTCATCACGGGCCAAACGCTGACGATCGACGGCGGCTTTCTGGCCTGAAGCCGGAGGCTCAGATCCGGCTGACAGGTGAGGCTGAACGCGCCTCTGAAAGCAAGGCAACGTTCACGGCGCCTTGCTCTCCTGTCGCGCCTGCATAGGGTTCGCCGGCAACCCAGGCGGCAAACGCCTGCGCCTGGGCTACGTAGGGGTTCGGGGCGTTGTCAAAGAGGATGCGAGTGCCATCGGATGTCACCAACCGCCCGCCCGCGTCGCCCAGCCGGGGCACGAAGACGCCAGTCGCAATGCCCCAGCCCCGCGTGCCGTGTACCTCGACCCGGTTCGCTGGACCCTGGACCCCGGTGGCGGTCTCGACGACGCCGGTCGCGTTGCCCAGTTGCAGCAGGAGCACCGCCAGATCCTCGACTTCAACATCCCAGTGCTGCGTGCTTAGCCGGCTGCCAAGCAGGTGCGCTTCGGGAAACCCGGTCAACCACAGCGCAGCGTCCAGCGTGTGGGTGCCAATGTCCATGATGGCCCAGCCGCCGGAGCTCTCGGGATTGAGCCGCCAGGCATCTGGCAGACCCGCGTACTGGGTCTGCCAACTGGCGCGCACGTAGGCAACCTCCCCAAACGCTCCGGAGATGGTTCGCTCGTGGAGGGCTCGCAGGGCCGGGTGAAAGCGCCCCTGGTAACCCACGCCGAGCTTCAGGCGCTGCTGATCCGCCAGCGCGGCAAGCTCTGCTGCCTCGCTTGCACGTGTGGCCAGCGGCTTTTCTGCCAGCACATGCTTGCCCGCCAGCAGCGCCTGACGAACGTGGGTGTAGTGCAGGTGATTGGGAGACGCCACCCACGCGACCTGCACGTCGGGGTCTTCCAGGAGTGCGGAAACTGACTCGAAGGAGCGTGATGCGCCCTGGCGCACGGCGAAGGCTGCCGACCCGCGCGGGGTAGACCCTGCTGCGCCAACGAGCTCCTGCCCCGCCTGGCGGAGAGCGGGCGCAAAGACCGCGTCGGCAAACCCGCTGCTGCCGATGAGGCCCCAATTGAGGTGAACCAACTCGTTCATCAGGGAGTGCTTGCCCTCATTCCACCGCGAAATTCATGCGTGCAGTGTACGGGCGCGCACCAGTGCGTGTCTGGCGGCTTCAGGGGCCGGTATGCAGTTGCTGCAATTCTCGCCACCGCCTGTTCGCGACTTGTGAGGAAACAGGCTCGTGCAGCAGGGCCCGTACGTGATCGACTGGCAGCCGCGCCAGCCAGGCTTCAGCGTCATCAACCCCAAAGGAGACAAGCAACGTCTTCCCAACCTGGGTCAACCCTGCGACAAACTCCACGCCGTGTCGCCGGAAGAAAAAGGGCGCCGAGAGCTTGCCGATTCTCCAGGTGGGCGTGAACCAGAGCCACCGATGGAGGTACGTTCGTCTGTGCTCTCCGTCCGGGACGATAACATCGTGGACCAGGCAAAGGTAGCCGCCGTCAAAGGGGATCACTTGCGACCCGCCTCGCAACCCACGGGCCAGAAGTGGCCCATCGTGGACAAATGCAGGGCGAACGGTTGCCCGGCTGTGACGGTAACGTAGCACCGAGGTCGGGCTGCAGCGGTAAACAAGATGCAGGTGGCCTGTGATCGGATGCACGGCTGGCATCCAGTTCTTTTCCATTCTCATATTCTGGTTGCTGGTCAACGCGCGGCGATCAGTGAGTTGTCCATTTCGGATGCGGACCAGCACGACCTGCATGGTGGGCCGGTGATCAACGTTTGGATTGCTGCCGACCGCCCACCACTGGTCGCGGAAGCGGATGAGCCGGAGGTCTTCAATCCCGGTGACCGGATAGCTGGCGGGCGGCGGTCGCCGATAGTGGTCATCGGACAGGGGTTGGACGCGAGTCAACCCAAGGTGCATATCCAGGTCCGCCAGATAGTTCACCGTCTGGAAACCGCCGGAGGTGCGGAAGAAGTATTCGCCAGATTCCGTGAACCCAAAGTTGATGGCGCGCACGATCACGCGAAATCGGCGACGGGTCGCGTCGTAAGCGATGCTCGGGTTGCACAGGGCCAGGTGCGCCGGCGCCGGAAACCAGATGCGGTGGAACTCCACGGGCACGCCGAAATCGGCCAGCGGCGAAAGGTTCCTGGCAATGGCCAGGCGGGCCTGGCGCTCCAGCTCGGCGGGCGCATCCGGCGCAGAAAGCACCAGATCACAGAAGCGGAGGGCCTCGAGTTTCGGGTTCATGTCTGACCGGTATCTTGCCACTTCCTGCCCAACTTGCCGCTGCTGACGCCGCGCTCTGCGATTGACCGACCGCCGGGTGCTGGATGACGCTTGCTGCCGGGCTCCTGCGTGCTACTCAGGCGGAGGACTTCCAACCCACGGGCAAATCGCTCGATAGAGCGGGATGTGTTGGGGTTGAGCACCACCTGCAGGTGGGCAATGCCCGCTGACTCAAAAGCACACAATGCCTCAGAAACGACGTGTGGATCGCCCCGGAGTGGCCTGGCATCGGGCGAACGATTGGAAACGGCATCAGGAAAATCGACCTGCACCGTGACCGAGCGGAGCAGCGTGGCCGGGTCCCTCCCGGCTACCGTGCAGGCGGTGTCCACTGCCGCCAGGGCGGGGCGAATAGCCTGCGGAGTGTTGTCCTGCCAGGAGAGCCAGGCGTTCCAGATGTCTGCGTAGTGCGCGGCAAGCGCCAGGACACGTGGCCGGTTGGCGAGCGCCCCAATCATGATTGGCGGGCCGTTGGGCCGTGGGCCGCGCGGGCGCAGTTCGCACTCCCGCGCGGTGACAAACCTGCCGGAAAAATCAACCTGCCCCTTCCGCAGTAGCGGGACAATGACCGCGAGCGCCTCCGTAAAGCGATCAATGCGGCGATCGAACGGGTAGCCGTAGGCACGAAACTCCGGCTCGTGCCAGCCTGCACCGAGGCCGAGCACGAGGCGCCCGGCGCTGATCTCATCGACAGTGTCCGCCATCCTGGCCAACAACGCCGGGTTGCGCCAGAGTGCGCACATGACGAGTGCGCCAATCTCCACGCGGGGCACAACGGCTGACAGAGCGGCGATCTGGGACCAGCCTTCCCAGCCGCCAAGCCGTACACCCGGCTCCGGCTCCATCTGCAGGTGGTCCGAGACCCAGATGGAATCCGCTCCAATCGCCTCAGCCAACCGCGCGCGGTGCAGGACGTCCTTCCAGGTCGGGTCGCTGCCGTCGCCGCCCTCGCCCCATGGCGTCAGAAATATGCCGACCTTCATCGTCTCAATCCGCCTGCATCCAGGCAGCCAGGTCGGCAACCGAGTCCAGCGTCACATCGGCGGCGGCCTCATCTGCGGCCGTCACTGGCTTGCCGCTGCGGACGAGGATACCCGTCATCCCCAGGCGCTGGGCCGGGGCGATGTCATTGCGGGCATCGTCACCGATCATGGCCAGGTTCAGCGCCGGAAGCGCGATACTCCGCATCGCCTGCCGGAAGAACGGCGAGGATGGCTTGCCAATGGTGATGATGCGGGCTCTGGCTGCCCTCGCGATCGCTTCGATGAATGGTCCGCTATCCAGGGTCATCCCCGCCTCAGTGCGCCAGGCCACGTTGCGGTGCATGGCGATCAACTTTGCGCCGCCAAGCAGGAGCCGGTAGGCGTGGTTGAGCCGGGCGTAGGTTAGTTCGTGCTCGGCACCGCCAATGACGACGACCCCGGCGTCCGGAGTGCCGTCTGGCCCCACCAGGTCGACACCTGCCGCGTGAAAATCGGCACTGGCGTCTCCGGTCGTCAGGAGGAAGCAGGGTACACCAGGCCAGCGTGCGGCAACGTACTCAGCCGTGGCGTACGCAGCGGTGAAGATCTCCGGCGCCTCCACCGGGAAGCCATGGTCGCGTAGCGAGGCCGCGAGCGTCGCGCGGCTGGATACGGTGCTGTTGGTGAGGAGTCGAAAGGGAATACCCTGGGCGCGCAGCCACGCGAGGGCTTCGGGCGCGCCAGGAATGACTCGCCCGCCAATCCTGAGGACGCCATCGACGTCGATCAGGAGCCCGGAGACCACTTTCGGGCCGCTATCCTCCCTGGCCGATCCTGGCCCCTGACGCAACGAGGTCACGCCCGTGGAGTCGCTTGCGGCGTACCGGGGCCGCTGGTCCCGCACGCCTCGGGTGCGGCACACATGCCGGGTCCGCCGGGGACATTCGGCGCAGTCATTTGGCTTTGGCAGCAGACAAGGCCGGGCGAGCAGTCGGTGTCGACGCCACCCCGGCAATTGCAACCGATTCCTTCGCAGCGCGCTGTCCCGCAGTGGCCATCGCTGCCACAGTGGCCGGAACAGCAGTCGCGACAGTATGCGCCCGGTTGGCAGCGGCTGGGGCACGGGTTGGTTGTCGCCTGGCATTGCTGCCCGAAGCAGACATCCTCCGCTTCGCAGCGGCCAGGCCCGCCCGGAAGCGAGGAATCGTGGGCACAGCAGATCAACCCGGCCTCACAGCCGTCGCGTGTCCCGCTCTGGCAGAAGCAGCCTTCGGAGGCACACCCGATCTGGTTACATGTGGACGCGGCCATGCAGCGGCCAGGTCCACCGGATACCCCCGGGTTGTCCGGACAACAGATCCAGTTGCCGGAGCAGGCATGCTCCGTACCCGTGTCGCACCGGCAGCCGTGCCCGGTGCAAGGTGGGCGCCCGGTTGGATTGCACCCCACCGAGGCCGGGGTACACACACCCTCGGCCCCGGGAGCCGCGTTGGGCACGGTAGGGCAGCAGAGCAGCGTACCGGGACCACAGGGATCCTGCGTGCCAGTTGTACAGGAGCAGCCGACACCCGGCCGGGACGGATCGGTGCAAACCGGCAGCGGGGGTGGGGACGGAGCCTGGGCAACGCCGGTGGCTCGTCCGCCCAGGGTGGCGACGAACGCGGCCGCGACCGCCGACAGCGTGGACCGTCGCGAATGGCGGTCAGTCAGCGAGCGGGCGACGGTGTCAAAGCGCGCGGGATTCATTGGAACTCCTTCAGGACAGTCGAGTCGCAGAACGTCAACTCCGTCTCCATCGAGTTTGCGACCATGTCCTCCGCCCGGACGACGATGCCGGACATCGGCGGCGCGTAGTTATTCCCGGCGGGGACGCTGGCCACCCGTGTCGACACTCGCCAGCGGCCGAAACATCGGCGGGCACTGGCCGCCTGAAGCAGCTTCGTGAAGCTCACCAGCCGTTGCCTGGTCCTGGGCGGGGTTGTCGCCGCCCAGGGAAAGCGCCGGGTTCAGCTTCTGCCAGGGCGGGCAGTCATTCAACAGGAAGACGACCAGTTCCGTTTCAGGAATCGGCAGCATCGCGGCGTCTGCGGGGATCAGGCCGTTTGCCAGCGGCAAGGCTGCAAGCTCCTCCCGTGCGCGAATAGCGGTGTACCGGCTAGGGATTGGTGATTGCCTGGTTCGCGGGCGCTGCGATCCGTGCGCTGTCGCCAATTGTCCAACCGCCATCCACCATCGTGACGGCGCCGGTCATGTAACGAGCCCGATCTGAGGCGAGGAACGCCACGACCTCGGCGACCTCGTGCGGCAACCCGAAGCGGCCCAGCGGCGTGCGGGAGGTGATGCCGTGGACGAGATCTTGTGCAAACGCCTCTCCCGGGTCTGCTGGCGGCGCGCCGCTCTCGCGCAATCGCATGGCGATCTCACGGACCGGGCGGTTCATCTCTGACTCGACATAGCCAGGCGCCACCGTGTGGACACGAATCCCGTGTCCACCCCAGTCTCGTGCCAGAGCCTGCGTCAGCCCGATCATGCCCGCCTTGCTCGCGCAGTACATCGCCTCCAGGCCGACCGGCGCGACTCCGGCGATGGAGGCGATGTTGATGATGACGCCTTGCCCGCGCGGGATCATGGTGCGGGCGGCTGCGACGGAAAGCAGATACGCTCCCTTCAGGTTCGTCTCGAGGATGGCATCCAACTCATCCTCCGGAAACTCCTCTGGCGCCGCGCGGCGCGTCGAAACGCCCGCGTTGTTGACCACGATGTCGAGCGCGCCGAACTGAGCGATGGTGGTCGCGACCAGCGCCGCAACGTCGGACGATGAGCGGACGTCGGCAGCAACGGCCAGGGCCGAGCCTCCCTGCGTCACGATGCCCGCTGCCGCCTGTTGGGCAGGCTCGGCGCGGCGGGCGGCGATCACCACCCGCGCACCCTCCGCAGCAAGTTTCTGGGCGATGGCCAGGCCAATGCCCTGGCTGCCGCCGGTGACGATGGCGCCCTTTCCGGTCAGGTCTCCACGCGGTGCGAGCGTCATGGCGTGGCTACTTCACCATCAGGTCGGCGTACATCTCTCCGATCTTCTCCGGTGGGCGGTAGTCTTCGCCGCGCTCCATCAGCACGTAGTCCTTGTACAACTCGAGGTCCTCAGGCGTAGCGAAGATGCGAGCGCGGCCGTTGATTTCCTCCGCCAGGAAGTGCCTGGCGATCATGCGCCCACTGGTGGCGCAGAACAGCATCTTCTCCTCATACCAGAGGGCGTCGTTTTCGCGCCATTCCGCCATTACGCCTGCTCCTCGCTCGCTGCCACTGCCCCGGGTTCATAGCCGTAGAACTCGCGCGCGGAGTCCAGCGAGACAAACCCCTGCCGGACATCTTCCGCCACCAGTTCGCGCGGCCGCTCCAGCGGGTCACCGAAGCCGCCGCCGCCCGCCGAGTTCAGGATAATGCGGTCGCCCATGGTGACCGGCACGCGGGTGAACTTTGAATCCGAGACCGTGCCGAAGACCTCCGAAAAGGTGCGGAACTCGTCGTCGCCCGCGCGCTGAATGAAGATGCCGCCGCTGGCGCCCTCCAGGCCGCCGAAGATTCCGGGGCCATGCGTGCGCGTGCGGTCGAAGAGCGCGTTGACCGTGATCTCGGGGGCATTGACGCGGAAGGTGCGGCTGCTGGCCAGACCCCCGCGCCACTTGCCGGCACCCGCTGAATCGGGCCGCAGCCGGTACTCCTCAACGATGAAGGGGTACTTCGTTTCCAGGATTTCCACCGGGGTGTTGCGGCAGTTGCCGTTGTTCGGACAAAGCACACTGTTGCCATCGTGGTCGCACGTGCCACCCCAGCCGCTGCCTTCGATGTGGTAGTTCGTGTAGTAGTCGCCGTACTCCGGGTGAAAGCCGCCAAACAGGAAGTTGCAGGAAGACGCGCCCTCGCCCGCTTGCACTCGCTCTGGCGCCGCCCCCGCAAGGGCGCGCAACACCACGTTCTGGATGTGCGGGTGCGTTTCCGTGTTGCCGCCCACCGATGGGCCAGGATGCCTCACGTTCATCATGCTGCCCGGGCGCGTCACCAGCCTGATCGGGCGATAGGCGCCGGAGTTGATTGGGATGTCGCTCGAGACAACGTGCAGGAAGCCGCTGTAACAGGCCGCTGCAGTCACCACGAACGTCGCATTGATAGGGCCCCTGGCCTGGTCGTCGGAGTCGGTCCAGTCGCAGATCGCCTCATCGCCGCGGATCGTCAGGCGCAGGCGCATCCAGTACGGGTTGCGGGTAACGCCGTCATCTTCCATCTGGTCCTGCGCGTAGTAGACGCCGTCTGGCATCTCGGCGATCTCGGCCCGCATGAAGCGCTCCGAGTAGTCCAGGAGCTGGTCAGAGGCCGCTGTCAGCATCTCTGCGCCGTACTTGTCCAGGAGTTCATGCACGCGCGCTTCGGCTACGTTCAGCGAGCCGATCATGGCGTGGTAGTCACCCCAGGACGTCTTGGGGGTACGGTGGTTGGCGAGGATAACCCGCCAGATGTCCTTCACGTACTCGCCACGGTCGATGATCTTCAGGGGAGGCAGGCGCAGCCCCTCCTGGTAGACCTCGGTGCCGTCCGCCGCGAAGGAGCCCGGCGCCATGCCGCCGATCTCGCCGACGTGCGCCACGTTGCCGACAAAGCCCCAGATCTTGCCTTCGTGAAAGACCGCTTTCACCACCAGGTGCTCAGGCATGTGGTTCTGGCCCCGGTAGGGGTCGTTGTGGATGTAGACATCGTCTTCGTTGAATGCTTCCAGGCCAACTTCGTCCAGCATCCACTTCATGGCGTACTGGCAGGAGCCGAGCATGGTTGGGCAGAACTCGGCCTGCCCGATGAGGTCTCCCCGCGTGTTGAACATCATGCAGGAGAAGTCGAGCCCTTCATTGAAAATGGGGGAGTAGCTGGTCCGCATCATGGCGGTGCCCATCTCGCGGCAGACGTTGACAAAGGCGTTGTTGATGACGCTCAGGGTGACCGGATCAATCGTGTTCTGGGTGGTTTCCATTCGTCCTTCCCCGAATTTCCGTCGTGTCTCGAATTTGTGGAGAGACCTCGTCGGCAACTGATACCTGGCTTCGGCGGTGGACTTCGGACAGATCCGAGGTCTCTCGACAAGCTCGAGACACGGAATTGCGCTGCAAGCGTCCGCAGTTGCTACAGGCCAATCGTCATCACGCCGGAGGGATGCACCTTGAGTGTCTGGCCAGGATGCACCACCGTCGTGGAACTGACTTCCTCCACGATCATGGGCCCTACGGCGCTGAAGCCTGCTGGCAACTCCTCGCGGCGATAGATCGGCGTGTCCGTCAGGCCGTACCCGTGGAAGTACGCGACACGGCTGCCGCCGGGGCGCCCGGCGGGCCGGGAGCCATTGCTCGGCATTGAGGGCAGCGAAACGCCCGCAGCTTCGCCGGAAACCGTTACGTTGAAGCGGATCAACTCAATGACCTCACCAGTTATGGAATAGCCGTAAACCTGCTCGTGCACCTTGTCAAAAGCGCGCAGGGTGCGCTCCAGGAGCTCCGGTGTGACTTCGCCGACTTCCATCGGCACGTCCTGCTCATAGTTCTGGCCCCAGTAGCGCATCGAAATCGAGCGCTCGATAACCGGCTCACCGCGGTACCCCTCGCGCTGCAATTGATCGAGCGCGGCCGCGACCATGCGGTCGAAGTGCTCGCCCACGGTCTTCGCGTCGATGGCGTCAGAGCGGAAGTGTTTGCTCCAGACCTGCGTGATCTTCGGCTCGGCGATCAGCGCCCCGAAAGCGGAAGTGAGGCCCGGGTAGACCGGTACGATCACCTGCTGCATGCCCATCTTGGCGGCAATGTCCGCTGCGTGGAGCGGGCCTGCGCCGCCGAACGCGACAAGCGCGTACTCGCGCGGATCAAGGCCCCGGTCAATGGAGAGCACGCGGATGGCGTTTGCCATGTTCTCGTTGGCGATATCCAGCACGGCCTGCGCGATTTCGTAGCGGCCCATGGCGAAGCGCTCGCCGAGCTCATCCAGCTTCACTTCCGCCTTCGGCATGTTGAGCTGAATCTTGCCGCCGAGGAAATACGTTGCGTTCAGGCGACCGAGTGCGAGGTTCGCGTCGGTCACCGTGACATGCTCGCCGCCGGTGTCGTAGCAGACTGGCCCGGGAAACGCGCCCGCGCTCTGCGGGCCAACCCGCAGCAGGCCACCCTTGTCGACCCAGGCAATGGAGCCGCCGCCCGCGCCGATAGTTGTCAGGTCGATGGTTGGTGTGGCGACCGGCAGACCCCACTCGATCTCGAAGTTGTTGGAGTGGGAGATTTTGCCGTCACGCACCAGACCGACATCGCAGGATGTGCCGCCCATGTCCAGCGTCACGAGGTTGCTGGCTCCGGCCAGTTGCCCGAAGTAGTGCCCGGCGATGATGCCGCCGGCCAGGCCGGAGAGCAGGAACTTGATCGGTTCGGCTTCTGCCGCGTCCGCCGGGGTCTTGCCTCCATTCGATTTCATCAGCGACCAGGGCGCGGCGACACCGCCAGCCTTGAACGCGTCGAACGCTTCCTCGATGTAGGCGGTCATGATCGGCTTGACGTAGCTGTCAGCAATCGCGGTGCTGCCCCGCTCGTACTCCCGCCAGATCGGCGCAACCTCGTGTGAGAGCGAGACTGGCACGCCCGGGAAACGCTCGTGCAGGAACTCGCGCAGGCGCAACTCGTGGGCCGGGTTGACGTAGGAGAACAACAGGCAGATGGCGATAGCCGTACTGCCTTCGGGATACTCCGCCAGCCGCCCGGCGATCCTCGCCGCGAGGTCCTCCAGGTGCTCGTCAGTCATCGGGATGAGGATGTTGCCGTGGAAGTCCACCCGCTCGGCGATGCCCAGGCAGTTTCGCCGCTCCACCAGCGGTTCTGGCTTCGTCCAGGTCAGGGAGAAGTGGTGCTTGCGGTTCATGCGCTGGATGTGCGGTACGTCCGTAAAGCCAGCGGTCGTCACGAAGATCACCGTCGCGCCGGTGCGCTGCAAGAGCGCATTGGTCGCCACCGTGGTGCCAATGCTGATCCCTTCCAGCGACTCCGGGCCAGCCTCGCTGGAGATGATGGCGTTCATGATGGCGTCAACGGGCCGGGCCGGGGTTGAGGGCGTCTTGGCCACCACCAGGTTTCCGGTTGCGCTATCGATGCCAATCAGATCCGTAAACGTGCCGCCGGTATCGATACCGAGCCGAACTCCCATGAACCAACCTTTCCTTCGCGAGAATGCTCCTCTCCCTCCGCAGAGGGAGAGGAGCAGGAGGGGGCTAGATCACGACATCCTGCATCGCGGCATCCAGGCGCGCGATGATGTCGTCCGTCTCCGCCTCGGTGATGTTCAGCGGCGGCGAGAAGGTCAGCACGTCCGAGCCAGGCATTGGCCGCACAACCAGGCCGTGCGCCAGGGCTGCCCGCGAGATGCGCGGAGCCAGGCGATCCGCCAGTGGCGTATCCGTGCCACGAACAGCCGCTGGCGCCACCAACTCGATGGCAAGCATCAGGCCCCGGCCGCGCACCTCGCCAATCGCTGGCTTGTTTGCCGCGAACGCCTGGAGCTGCTGCTTGAAGTACGCCCCGACTTTCGCCGAGTTCGGGATCAACTCCTCCCGCTCCATGATCTCCAGGTTGCGCAACGCTACCGCGCAGGCGACCGGGTGCCCGGAGTAGGTGAACCCGTGCATCAGCCACAGGTTCGGGTCGTCGTAGAGCGGGCCGCGCACCTCTTCGGACATCGCCACGGCAGCCAGCGGCAGGTAGCCGCTGCTGATCCCCTTGGCCATTGTCAGCAGGTCGGGCTGCAGGTCCCACTGCTGGATGCCAAACCAGGCGCCGGTGCGGCCAAAGCCGGTGATGACCTCGTCGGCGATGAGCAGGATATCGTTGGCCTTCAGGATTTCGCGCAGGCGGGGGAAATAGCTGTCGGGCGGCACGATCACGCCGCCTGTGCCCATGATCGGCTCAGCAATCATGGCGGCGATGTTTTCCGCGCCGACGCTGGCGATTTTCGCTTCGAGCTCGGCCATCAGGTCGTCGACAAACTCGTCCTCATTCCGGCCATTGGCATCGCGGAACATGTACGGCGCGCTGACGTGGGTGAATCCGCCGTCGTGGACATCGAGCATGTCCCAGTAGCGCTTGATGCCGGTCGCCTGCGTCGTCGCCAGAGTCAGGCCGTGGTAGCCCATCTCGCGGCCGAGGATGATGCGCTTGCTGGAGCGGCCAAGTTGATGCCAGTAGAGGCGGGCCAGCTTGAAGGCGCTGTCGTTAGCCTCGGAGCCGCCACCCGCGAAGAACACGGTATTCAGGTCGCCGGGCAACAGCGAGGCGACCTTGGCGGCCAGTTCGATGCTGGGCCGGTTGGACGCGCCGCCAAAGGTGGAGGCGTACTCCAGCTTGCCCATCTGATCGGCGGAGACTTCGGCCAGTTCCTGGCGGCCATGGCCGATGTTGACGTTCCACATTCCGGCGGCGCTGTCAATGTACTGGTTGCCATCCACATCAAAGAGATAGATGCCCTCGCCGCGCTCCCAGATGATCGGCCCCTGCACGCGGTGCGAGTTGAGATGCGTCAACCCGTGCAGGACATGCCGCACGTCAAGGTCGGACAGGCGTTCCGCTTCGGTTTGCCGGACAATGGTTTGCATGATGATCCCTCCTCTAGATACGTTGAGCCAGGCTCAGGCAATCGTCCGGCCGGACTCCTGGTCGAAGAGTGTGAAGCGATTTCCCCGGATATCCAGCCAGACGGCTTCGGCGCGGTCGTAGACATCATCCGGGCCAATGGCGGCCATGATTTCCTCACGGCCCGGCGCCAGGTGCTTCCCACCTGGTATGCGTAGCACGGCGTAGGAGAGCGCGCCCATGGGCTGCACAAACTCAACGATGGCGCGCAGCCTCCCGGGCGCCGGATCACGATGCAGTGTCAGGTCTTCTGGTCGGATACCGACCAGCACCTTGCCGCTGGCCGGCGACACCTGGCGAGCCAGGTTGATCGGCCGGGCAAGACCGCCGCTTCCTTCGTCGGGGCCAGGCATTTCGACCACCAACTGCGTGCCGTGGCGTTTCAGGTTGCCGGCAAAGACATTGATGGAGGGGCTGCCGATGAAGCGAGCCACGAAGACATCGGCAGGCCGCCGGTAGACCTCATGCGGATCACCGACCTGGAGCAGAACGCCGTCGTTCATGACGGCGATGCGGTCGGAGAGCACCAGCGCCTCGGAATGGTCGTGCGTGACATAGACCGTGGTGATGCGCAGATTCTCGTGGAGCTTCTTGAGTTCGGTTCGTGTTTCCTCGCGCAGCTTGAGATCCAGATTGGAAAGCGGCTCGTCCATCAGGAAAACATTGGGCCTGCGGATGATGGCCCGGCCCAGCGCGACGCGCTGCCGCTGGCCACCCGAAAGCTGCCCCGGCTTCCGGTCCAGCAAGTTCTCCAGCTGCAACATGCGTCCCACGTCCGCCACCCGCTGCCGGATTTCAGATTTCGGGACCTTGCGCACCTGCAGGTTCAGGCCGAGGTTCTGGCGCACCGTCATGTGGGGATAGAGCGCATAGCTCTGAAAAACCATCGCCACGTCGCGGTCGCGGGCCGGGACGTTCGTGACGTCGCGTCCCTTGAGTTCGATGCGGCCCGACGTTACGGCTTCCAGGCCGGCGATCATGCGCAGTGTCGTGGTCTTGCCGCAGCCCGACGGCCCCAGCAGCGTGAAAAACTCCCCGTCCTGGATCTCCAGGCTCACCCCGCGCACCGCTGGTGGGCTGGCCCCGTACGTCTTGGTGATGTCGGTCAGTACGATGGTCATGCCATGCAGATCCCCTCTATTTCACCGCCCCCAGCGAGATGCCACGCATGATGTGGCGCTGGAGGAGGAAAACGACGATGAGGATCGGCACGAGTTGAATGGTTGCAGCAGCGCCGACGTCACCCCACAGAATCGAGTACGGCTGAATGAACTTGGCCACGGTGACAGGCGCCGTCGAGGCGTTGCGGCTGGTGAGCACCAGGGCCATCAGGTATTCATTGAACGCGAAGACAAAGGTGAAGATGGCCGTCACTGCGACCCCGGGGGCGATCACCGGGAAGATGATGCGCCGCAGAATCGCCACGTGCCCCAGGCCGTCCAGCATGGCCGCCTCGTCCAGGTCCCGTGGGACATCCACCAGGAAGCCACGCAGCATCCAGACGGCAAACGGCAGGTTAAAGGCGACGTAGACCAGGATCAGGCCCAGGTGCGTGTCGATGATGCCGAGCCGCTGCCAGGCGATGAAGAAGGGGATGACAATGGCGATGGGCGGCATGAAGCGCAGGGAGAGCATCCAGAGGGCGATGTTTCTACCGCCGGGGACATCCATACGGGCGAGCGCATATGCAGCCAGCAACGCCAGGATGATGACGACGACCGTGGATACGGTGGTTACCACCAGGCTGTTCCAGAGGGGCCGCGCGAAGTTGAACTCGGTGAACAGGTGCGTGTAGTTCTCCATCGTGGGGGAGAAGACAAAGACGGGCGTCTTCTCATTGATGAGCAAGGGTGTTTTGAACGAGGTCAGCACGATCCAGTAGATGGGGAAAAGCCAGAGCAGCACGAAGCCGCCCACCAACGCGCCCAGGACGCCGCCCCGGACCCGCCCACTCCCTGGCCTCGCGCGGTCGCTCATTGTTCCCCCCTGGCCAGCAGCCAGAGAAAGATGGTGGCGAGGATATTCACGATGATGACCAGGACCCAGGAAATTGCGGCGCTCTGCCCCATCAGGAATGAATTGAAGCCAGTTGCGTAGGCGTGTAGCGGCAGCGTGTAGGTGGCAGTGCCCGGGCCACCGCGCGTGATGATGTAGATCAGGTCGAAGGTCTTCAGAGCATCGATGAGCCGGATCAGGGCGACCACCGTGATCACAGGCAGCAGCAACGGCAGCACGATCTTCCAGAGGTAGTACGGCCGGGAGAGGCCGTCGAGCTCTGCTGCCTCAGTGATTTCCGGGGAGATCGACTGCATCCCGGCCAGCAGAATCAGCGCTACAAACGGCGTCCACTGCCAGACATCCGCGAAGATTACGGCGGGCATGGCCCAGTCCGGGCTGGCCAGCCAGTTCACTGGTGGAATCCCGAAGAGCCCCAGGAGGTAGTTGATCAGGCCATAGCCGGGTTGATACATGTAGCGCCAGGTCAGGCCGAGCGCCACCGGCGAGGTGAAGACCGGGATGATGAAGAGCGTGCGCCAAATGCCGATGGCGCGGCCGCTGCGGTCGAAGAAGCTCGCGACGATGAAGCCGATCACCATCTGCAGCGCGAGGGCAACGAACGAGAAGGTGAGCGTCAGGCGGACCGATTTCCAGAAGAGATCATCCTGGAGCAGTTGCCCGTAATTGCGAAATCCCACGAAAGACGCAAGATCGGGCCGCGACAGGTTGTACTGCTGGAGGGAGAGCCAGAGCGAGTAGATCGTCGGGAAGATGGTCATCAGGAGCAGGAAAAGTAGCGCCGGCAGCAGGAGCATGGCCGCAACGCGCCGTTCCTTGCGCACCTGCTCCGCTCCGGCGGGGTTCACCTGGCTGGCAGCGCCTATTCCGATCTCTGGTGCGGTTGTGGCCATACCCTGTCCGGAGCATCCGGGGCGGATGCGGCCAGGAGTTCAGGCCGCATCCGCCGTCGTGAAACGCGCAACGCGAAGCAACTAGGCGTAGTAGCCCGCGTCCTGCATGATCTGACGGACTGTAGCTTCCATGTCCGTCAGTGCCGCCTCGGCGTCCTTTTCACCCAGGACGACGGCGGCAACTTCATTGCCTACTGCTTCGTAGAGCGCATTTGACTCGGGAATGGCCGGGTATCGCACAGCCGTTGGGAGGGACTCCTGAAGAGCTGCGAAGTGCGCGCGGATTGGTGCGTACTCTTTGAGAAGAGATGCGCGGGCCGGCTGCCCCGTGCCTTCGACCCAGGCTTTCCCAATCGCCGGATCCTGCGCATTGCCTGAGTTGCAGAACTTTACGAACTCCCAGGCGGCATCCTTGTTGTGTGAGTACGATGGGATGATCAAACCCAGGCCGCCCATATGCGGTCGGTGGTCGCCACCTTCAACGTTGCCTTTTGGCACGCGTGTGGTTCCCCAGACTTCGTAGAACTCGGTAAAGTTCGGATCGTTCATGGTCGTTCCGCCCCACTGCACGGGGGCAAACGTCCACGTCCCGTTCGCCATCGCGGGGTTTGATTCGTCGTCTCCCGCGTTCAGCGCGCTATCCTCGAGATACGGCGTGAGCGCAATGAGCACCTGCAGTGCGCTATTGCCAGCTTCGGTGTTCAGCGTCGGATTGAACGCGCCTGGCTCCATCTTGTCGAACCAGTCACCGCCGTAAGAGCGAAGTATCGTGATAAAAACGCCGCCCGCGAAGAGCCCCCGCCTGAGCGTGGTTCCCGTCTGCTTGACGCCGCTTTCAGCCAGAGTTCGGGCAATCTCAATCGCGTCGTCCCAGGTCTCGGCCGGGCCGTCGATACCTGCCTGATCAAGGATGTCTATGCGGTAATACTGCAACTGGCAGTTGCTGTCTGGCGGCAACCCATAGAGGATGCCGCCTTCCGCCGCCGGTTTGTCCCTGTAGAGATCCATGATGTTCTCCGGCACGTCTGACAATATGTCCGCCATGTAGTCCGGATCGGATTCGAGGTAGGCTGGATTGGTTCCAGCGCGCCTAGGCGATGAGCTTGAGGAACAAAGTTGTAGTCCTCCTGGAGAATGTCGAACTTGTCCGACTTTGCCGACAGTTCGATGACAGTGCGTGGCGAATAGTCGGCCTCAGGCTCGACGACCCACTCCACGCTGATGTCAGGGAACTTCTCCTGGAACAGGGGATAGACAGCCTTTTGCGCCAACTCCCATCGCTGGCCCGACGGCGCCCACGACACCACATGGCCAGTGGTTGCAGGCGTCTGCGCTGAAGCGCGGCGTGTGTCGCCCAGAAGGCCGCTGAGGCTGGCAGCGCCGAGGCCAAGAGCCGCGCCGCGCTGCAGAATCTGCCGCCGGCTGAGCCGGCCGCGAAGGGCGTCACGGACGAGAAGCTGCCGCTCACGGTAGAGGTCAGTTCGTTCCTGGTGCACGCGTCCCTCCTCACCTGCCACCCCTGGGCATGTCCCAGGGGTTCGCCAGTGCCGCAACGTGCCCGAGGATGAGCCAGCCGAATGGCGGCGCTTCCGCCTTTCTCAACTGCGCTCCGGGGACCGCCAGCGGCTGCTGGACATACTGCCAGCCGGTCTGTGGATAAACGATGTCACGAACGTATCATGTTCCTATGGCGAACGCAAGAGATTGCTGCGTTCACGATTGAGACAGCTTCTGGTGCAGGACGCGCGTGCGCCATGCAGCGTGACAATCCTGCAATGCGTTGCGAAGATCGCGTTGATTGCGTGGCGGCTCCGAGCCTGGCGCTTGCCATAGCAAAGCTTGTTGCGAACGAGTCCGCTGAACCGGCGCCCGTACAGAGTCTCGAGCAGGCGCAGCCAGCCCGGACAAGGCGGAAGACTGCGGTGAGAAAGACGTGCGACCCCGGATTTCTTGCCGATGTCGAGGGCGCGTTTGCCGGTGGCGCGACCCAGCCCATCGTGAACGATGCGCACTGGCCGACGACAAACTGCCAGATTGAAGGGTTGGACCTCCGCGCACGCGTGAGCACGGCGCTCCACAAGTGCCGGTGCATGGTGGTCGGCGCGCTGAACGCAGGCGCCATGTTCTTTCCCGGCCAGCACGCGTGCACGGGTGATTCCGACGGAGGCGGCACTGACGCGATCCTGGACCGCGAGATCGTTGAGAGTCGCGTAAATGGCCAGCCGGTGGTCACGTGCGAAACAGACGCGGCCGTCTGCGCCGGGCTCGGTTCACCGACAATCTTTGCCTCAGTCGATGACCCTTGCGGGAAAGAACTGAGGGAGACGCTGCCGGACCTGGTGTTCGGGTTGGCCAAATGCGCCGGTGGTTACCGGGCGGCAAGTTACGTGTCAATTGCCCGCAACCACGCAAGCATCGGCAAGGCAGCCCAGCGTGGTTGTTCATTTTTCGGTGGAGGGGGTATCGCGCCGCAGCTTGTACAAGATCAACGGCGAGGTCGAACTTGCGTTCACCTTGTCGTCCGCAGCAGAGGTGCTGATGGCGGCGTTCGTTCCAGGCAGCGTTCTCGGAACACGGCGCACCGCGACGCACCGGGCGGAAAACGCTGTTGATTCCGGCCGGGGGCGCCTCGGAGTGTTGTTCCTGGGGTGGTCAGCCAGCGACCGCATCTCCGACTGGCACAATGCGCCAGCATCCTGAGCTTCCTCACCCGGGATGCTGGCGACGTGCGGATCGACGGCGCCCGTCTACCAAAGGTCGCTGAGGGCGCGGGCAACGATGAGTGCGCCAGACGCCGTGACCGCCAGTGCAGCGGCTGCCGGGGCCAATCGCAACAGGCCTGAGGTCCCACCGGGCAGGCGCCGCCTTTCCAGGAATCGCCCGGCGTAGAGGAAGAGCAAGCCGACACCGGTCAACGTAGCGGCCAGGCCAAGACTGAACGCAACCACCACCGCCAGGCCGAACCCGGCACGGTTGAGCGCGACCGCGCCAAGCAAAGCCAGCAGGGCTGAGGGACAGGGCAGCAGTCCGCCGGAGACACCCAGGGCCAGCAGATTGCGCCAGGTTACCCGATTGCCGGCGCTGCCAGGGGGCAGGTGACTGTGGGTGTAGCCGTTGTGGGTGTGGACGAACGCATCGTGGTGGCCGTGATGAGCATGACCCGTGATCGTGATGCCATGCGCGTGCGTATCGGCGTGGGCAGGCTTCAGGCCGAGCAGGCGCTGTCGCAGAAGCGTGGCGCCCACCAGCACCACCAGCAAGCCTGAGGCAAGGCTTAGCCACGGATAGAAATGCTCCGGCAGGATTGTGTGCGAGGCCAGGAGAACCACGAGGCCCAAAGCCACGACTCCCGCTGTGTGCGTCACGGTCACGGTGATACCCAGGAAGAGTGCGTGAAGCGGTGTGCCGCGGCTACCGACCAGATACGCGCCAACCACGGTCTTGCCGTGGCCGGGCGAGAGTGCGTGCATGGCGCCCCAGAGCATTGCTGCCAGGAGGGCGAGCAGCGCACCCGGCGCCGACGTCACGCTGCCGTTCACGATGTCTGCCAGGTGCGCGCCGGGATCGGGCAGTTTGCCGGAAGGCATGGCGACCTGGAGGCTGAACGCGGGCGCGCCGGCCGCAACTCGGTAGTCAAACTCGACGGTTCGCTCATCGAGTGGACTTGTGAGCAGGTCATTCGGGTACGAAGTCAGGCCTTGCGAGTGATCCTGAGCAAGGGCAGCCGCATCGGAAATCGCAATGTCAACGCCGTTCACTACGACGATCTCGCGCCAGCCAACACGATCTGTCGCGTACCCGTTCGCATACGAGATTGTCTCGCCCGCTGTTGGAGATGGCAGTGCTGCCTGGAAGTGGGCGGTCAAGCGCGTGGTCAGCAGATTCGCTTGTCCAGCCTGGAACACGAGTTCGGCGCTGCGCAGGGTGAGGGCAAGCGTCTCGTCGCCAGCGCGCAGGCTGAGTGCGGGAGTGATCTCGGCCAGGAGTGTGTCCCGAAGACTCCCGCTTTCCGTTGCATCAAGCGAGCCATTGCCGTCGCGGTCGAAAGTCTGGGTGTTGGCGACAGTTGGCAGCTCGGCGAGGTCAAGCGCGTAGGCCAGGTTGACCGTCGTACGGTCAATCTCCAACCGGCTGTACTGGTTAACGCTGAAGTTCCCGAGTGGGTGGGCGGCTGCCGGATTGATCGTCGCCACGGCGGTCAGGAGCGCCGCCAGGACCACGCTGGCGAATCGGACCAGCGCAGGGGGCAGCAACGAGTTGCGCGTGGTGGTCATGACGCGGCCTCGCCTTGCAGTCGCGCAAGCTCGGCCCGAGCGACCGGAGCATAGCGGAGCGAGAAGTACGGGTTCAGGCTGAGCGCCGCGTGCAGATGGCTGATGGCCGCAGCCTTTTCTCCCCGCGCAGAAGCAATCATGCCGGCGTGGAAGTGCATGACCGCGCTCCTGGTGCCCAGCCGCAGCGCCTGTTCGCTGGCGGCCGCCGCAGCATCCAACGCTCCGGCGCGGTAGAGCGTCCAGGCCAGGGTGTCGTAGGCAGTGACACTGGGGCGAACGGCCACACTGGCAGTCGCCTGCTCAACCGCGTGGTCGACTGCTTCGCGGCTACCGTGGTCGGCCGTGAAGAGTGCCAACTCGAGATCGATGTTGACGCCGTTCACCGACTGCAGTTGCTGTATCGCTGCGAGCGTCGCGATCTGGGCAGCCGCGCCGGACTGGTCGCCGCGTGCGCTCAGTACCTCGCCATACGCCGAGAGATATTCGGGGAGAGGCAGGAGTGCGACGACGTTGGCGTAGAGGTCGGCCGCAGCCGCGAGTTGGCCGCGTGCCGCCAGTACTTTCGCCTCACCGGCTGTGGCTGGGACATAGCCGGGCACGGCGGCCGATGCAGCCTCGTATGCCCAGGCTGCGGCGGTGAGGTCCCCCCCATCAAAGTACAGGTTGCCGAGTTGTACCTGCGCCCAGGCTACGTTCTCCGGGTAGCCAGAGCCGGCGCTGACTGCACGCTGCATGGCGGAGATCGCGCCCTCGCGGTCGCCCATCAGTTCGCGCAGGTAGGAGATGCGCGAGAACGAGCCAAGGTCGGGACGCAGATCGACCATCTGTTGCAGGGTGTTCGCAGCGGCGTCGTAGTCGCCGAGCTCGACTTCGGCATCCACGAGCACGCCGTATGCCGCCGGGTGCTGCGGCGCAGCGAGGACTGCGCGCTCGCCCCACTGACGCGCGTCGCGGAACTCGTGGCGGGCTAGCGCCAGCGTGCCCATGCCAACGAGAGCGTCGACGTTGCTGGCGCTAGCAGCCAGGGACTGGCTGAACAGGGCTTCTGCTTTCGGATAATAGGACGAGTCACCGGTCTCGCGCGCCTTCTGCAGGTAGGCGTGGCCGAGTTGGGCGGCGTTCCGGCTCTGCGTAACCGAATCCCCGCCGCGCAGTGCGTTCTGGAGCGCGGTAATGGTGCGGTCCAGCGGTGATTCCATCGAATTAGGGGCGGTAACGGCGGGGGGCGCCTGCTCTCCGGCGAGGATCGTGCTGGCGAGCGGCCGCAAGTTGAGCGCCCCGGAGGTGAGGACGAGGGCTGCCGCAGCGGCCAGGGTCAGGCGCGCTGTCCAGGGGCGTTGCAACGTCGGCGATGGAGCAGGAACCTGGGTCATGGGATACCCCTCCGGCGCTGGGACGAGCGGGCTGACGGCAGGGAGGCCGCCAGCCCAGGTTGAGGGAATTGGTTACCCGGTGATGTCGCCGCAGGCGACATAGTTCGCTATGTTCTCGGCGGATTCGTGCGCATTGATGGCGTATGGCTCGCCGGTCAACTCGTCGAGCGTGAGCGGGATTACCGTCTCGCTCTCCCCGTTGGCGTCAATGTTGGTGAGGGCGACGGCCACCTCACCCAGGTTGTCGCAGGCGCCAAAGTGCACATGGACCGGGTTATCCCCGGCAGGGCCATCGACCATCAGGGAGACCATGGTCCCATCTGCAGTTTCGGTCAGGGTGGCTTCACCGCTCAGGCCAGAACCACCGAGCTCGTTCAGGGGAACGGTCAGTGTGCGCGCTTCCGGCGCCGCCATGTCGTGGCTCATGTCCATGCTGCCGGCCGCCATGCCATCCGGCGTGTGGTGCATGTGCTCGAATCCCTGGTGTGGTGCGGCCACATACGGAAAGGTCGTCATAAACGGGACATCGTTTGCCGGTACACCGTCGCCCAGTTGCCCGTTGGCGCCTTGTTGGAACTCTTCGCCCAGCAGGAATCCGGCGGCCACCCGCAATTCAATATCGACAACCTCGTCCCCGAGACGACGGCCATTCGGGAAGCCGGCGTTGTCGCCGCCAATAACGCCCAGGGGGTTCTCCTCGGCAGATGGTGGGATGGCGACATTCAGGCGCAACATTTCACTGGGCTTGACATTGGCAGGCTGGTTCAGGCCCGGTACGCCGGTCAGGAAGACGGTCACGAGGTCATCGCGGCCCGATTCGGGAACTGGCACGAGGGCAGAGCCATAGAGCAGGTTGAGGAGTCTGGCGAGTTCCGGATCCGTGACGGCGCCCAGGAACTGCGCGTCGTCGCCAGGATGCGAGCCGTTGAACAGATCCTTCGCGCCCAGCGGGGCCACCACCTCATTCACGAGGGGCATTCCCAGCCGGGAAACCTGCACCAGTGGGCCGGAGTCTTCAAAGGTCCCCGGCCAGAGAACCTTTGTTGATTCACGGAGCGCCGTGGTCCAGACGCCGATCACGGCGTCATCCGCCTCCGGCCCGGCGGGAACCTCGCCGTCCTTCGTGAGTTGGTTGATCGGGACCTGGATGGCCAGCGCCTGCACATTGAGCCCCGCCAGGTCATCTACTCCGCCTCCGGCGTTGCCAGGAAGTTGCCGAATGGTGAGCAGATCGCCTACGCCGCCGAGATCGACCCAGAAGGGATCATCACGCTGCCCGGCGAAGACCTTGATGCCGTCTCCGACCTCGGCGATGGCAGCATCCGCCAGGGCGTCATAATCGGGCGTGGACTTGGGGCCAATGTTCGCGGGCGGGGTCATCAGGCCGCTTGCGATCTCCGTCAACACGCCACCGCGTCCTTCAGAAAGCGTGTAGGTCTGGCGCACATTGAGATTCGCGCTGTCGAGCGATTCAATCGGGCCGGACTGGTAGAGAAACGAGGCGGGGTTCACGATTTCAGTGTCGAAGGTCCACTGGTAGAAGATGTCCTCCAGCGCGTCGCCGTTGTTGTCGATATTGATGCGATAGGTGACGTCGTCGCCGAAGCGGTAGTAGTTCGGGAAGCCAGCCGGGTCCTGCATCGGGTAGTAGCTGGCGATCATCGTGACGGTATTCGGGGCGTCCGGGCTGACGAAGGCGTAGAGGTCAGTTGCGTCCGCCGCCGGGTCCTGGCTGATCAGGGGCGCCTCGCGGTGGCTGGATGCCCACGCCGGGTCTGCACCGAGATTGAAGGCTGACGACACCCCAACCATGGCCACGAGCGCCAGGCTGAGATGGGTGATGGCTTTGTGTTGCATGGTGCTCACTCCGTAGAACGCGCATTGCGCCCATCTGGCATGGGTGACATTTCCCGGGCGGGTGAAGGCGGCGATCGGCCTCCAGTCCGAAGCGAGCGTGTGCGTTGCTGGCGTGCTCGTGTCGGTGACATGGCACAGAGACTCCTCGGTCAAACAGGCCGCGTCCAAACAGATTGCTGATGGCGTTGCTGGCGTCGCAGATCCGGAGTTCTGCTGGCTACTACGGGCTATCGTGAAGCCTGGATCACTGGTTCACCCGGACCCATGCGCACATTCAAGAAATGCGCGCATTCGCTGGAGTCCCAGCCGAACGCGCCCCTTGATCGTCCCCAACGGCAGCCCATGCCGTTCGGCAATTTCCCGGTGGGTAAGTTCAGCGAAGAATGCCTGTTGAATCGCCATCCGCTGGTCAGGTGCAAGCCGGGAAAGCGCCTGGTGGAGGCGCTCGGCCTCGACACGCAGGATGACCTGGGCCAGAACGTCGGGGTCAGGGAACGAATGCAGGGATTCCTGTGCAGCAATGTAGCCCGGTCGCCGCTGGATGGCCTGCTGGCGGAGTTGGTCGACGGCCGCGTTGCGAACGATGGTCAGGAGCCAGGACCGAAACGTGCCCCGGTGTGAGCGGAAGGAACCCACGCGCTGCCAGGCGCGGAGAAACGCCTCATGCACCAGATCCTCCGCTGCGCTTCGGTCACGCAGCATTGCAAGGGCAACGGCCAGCGCCGCCTCATAGTGACGCTGGTAGAGCGCCTCCAGCGCGGTGGCGTCACCTGCGGCGAGCCTCATGACGAGCGCCACATCATCGCCGGGAGAAACGCAGCGTGATCGCTGAGCCATGTTCCGATGTTCACCGGGGACGGCGCCAGGTAGGGGACCGAGTTCAACGGTGGTCGGCGTCGAGGCGTGCATGGCGTGGCTCCAGACCTGGGTAGGCGTGAGTGCGTTGTCTGGAATCAGCGTAGGGTTTGGGCAAAGGAATCGCGTCCGGAAAGTTCCTGGGGCAAAACCTGGGGAAAACCCCAGTATTTCCGGCAGGAGCGCTGGCTGCGAGGTCTCACGGAAAGCTCGCGACGACACGGTTTGTGCCTCGGGCTAGATGTTGAGGATACCCCGGGCGTAGGCGATCCGCACCGCGTCTGTGCGGTTCTGGGCGCCGAGTTTGCCGAGCACGTTTGCAACATGGAACTGCACCGTTTTTACGGTTGCGCCGATCTGCGCTGAAATTTCCTTGTCGGCCAACCCTTGCCCAATGAGCGTCAGCACCTGAAGCTCTCGCCGGGTGAGCCGCTCCTGGCGAATCAGGCTGCCGGTGAGCTTGCCGGCGACCGACGGGGTCAGAAAGGTCCCGCCTGCCTTGACGGTGCGCACCGCCGTCGCCAGTTCGCGGCCGGTGGCGTCTTTCAGCAAGTACCCCTGGGCTCCGGCTCGCAACGCCTGGAGCACCATCTCATCGTGTTGAAAACTCGTCACGACGATAGAGCGGGTGGCCGAGCCGAGTTGCGAGAGGCGGGTGATCGTCTCGACACCCGATATGCCCGGCAGACGCAGATCGATGAGCGCGATATCCGGTTCGAGTTCGCCGATGAGCCTGAGGGCTTCCTCTCCGCTCGCCGCCTGGCCCGCAACTTCCAGGTCCAACTCGGCATCCAGAAGCGTCGCGAGACCCGCCCGGATCGCCGGATGATCATCGACGACCAGAATTCTCACTACACCCCGGCTCTGGCGCGCGCTGCCGCTGGACTGTGTTGCCGGGCGGGTGTAGGGGACGCTGGCGCACAACAGTGTGCCAGGGGAACCCTGCTCGCGACTGCGGATGAAGAACTCGCCACCCAGGCGCTTGACCCGCTCGGCCATGCCGGGGATCCCGGCCCCGCCGGCGGGGCCAGGAGATAATGGCGCGCTGGTGTCGAAGCCGCGCCCATCATCCTGTACGCGGAGCCCCACTCCCTCGTTGCCGAAGTCCAGGTGGACGGCAATCCGGGAACAGCCGGAATGACGTCGCGCGTTGGTGACTGCTTCCTGCATGATGCGGAGCATCGCGAGTTGCACGTCCGCATCAAGTGGGCGAGGTGTCCCTGACGTCGAGAACGCGACCTCCGGGCCGGCGAGGTGCGTCGCTGCTTCGGCCTGCATTGCCTGGAGGAGCGAACCACTTTCGAGTGCGGCCGGGCCGAGGTTCCAGACAGAGCGTCGCGCCTCTTCCAGGGCAGCCCGGGCCTGGGTTTCGGCAGCGGAGAGTTCTTGCTCGGCATCTGCCGGGTCATGCGGTATCAGGCCCCGTGCGGCGCGGATCTGGAAAGTCAGAGTCAGAAGTGATTGGGCAAGGGTGTCGTGCATTTCGCGCGCTACCCGGTTGCGCTCCTCGGCAATCCCCAGTTCGTGATTTGCCGCGAAGAGCCGCGCGTTCTCAATGCCAATCGCGGCGTGCTTGGCGAGCAATCCCAGGCTTGTGACTTCGCGCTCACCGAAAACGCGCTCGGGATCGTTCGCCGCCACGCCAAAAGTGCCGATGATTTCGTCTTGCGACCAGATTGGGACGCCAATCCAGGGGCCCAACCGGTGAAAAGCGTTGTCCGGCAAGGGGTCAGTCACGTCACGGTACGCCGGAACGATGACAGGACCACGCCGGGCGATGACTTCGCCCATCAGCCCTGCCGAGGCCGGTGTGGGCCGGGTCGCAACGTCAGATTCCCCGAGGTTACAGGTGGCAACCATCCTGCGTGGTGCAGAAATCGTCTCGCCAACCAGGCTGATAGCTCCGCCGTGCACCCCGAGCAGGTCCACCGCGCTCTCGATCACCTGCTGTAACAACGTCTGCTCATCGAGGTGGCGCGAGATCGATTCCACCATCTCCCGCAGCGCATCCAGTTGGCGGAGTGCGTCGTGAAGGTCTTGATTCTGGCGTGCGAGGTGTGCTGCCGCAGCGGATTCTCGCTGTAATCCTTCGTCACGTTCGATCTCGAATGCAATCAACCGAGCCAGGATACGCATGGCATCCAGTTCGGAATCCCCAAGTTTCAGGACCCGGCGGTCATGCGCGCAGAGCGTGCCAAAGACGCGTCCATTGCCGAGCATGATCGGCACCGACGCATAGGAGCGGGTGCCGACCGCCACCTTGCCGGGCAGGGATCGCCACTCTTCATGGCGATCCGCGTCATCAATGACCAATGGCGCAAGCGAGGCCAGAACGGTATCGCAGAAGGTGTAGGCACGTGGAACGGTCACCGGCAACGTGAGCCCCAGCCCGATGCGGTCGCAGGCATGGGAGACGACCAGGTTGTCGCCCTCAAGGCGGTGAATCATGGTCAGGCTTATGCCAATCAGATCAGACAGTAACTCCAGCATGGCGTTGATCGCGTCATCCAGGCTGGAGTAGGGCACTGCCGCGAATGCGGCAAGCGCTGCCAGGCGTTGCCGGGCTTCCGGGTGGTCTGGGGGAGACTGGGCGGCCATGCTGCCTCGGGATACCTATGCTCGTCAGGGTGTGCCAGAGAATATCGGGAAGTGTAAACACCGGCCGCGAGGCCGGTGACCGCTGCGATGCGAGACCTTGCGCGGGCGGGCGTCACCAACAACGCTACGCCGGGCAACAAGGCGAGGCACGGCGGCGGGCAGGCGTTGCATTGCCTCGACGCTCCGACGCGACGGCCAGCACGACGAGGTTGATCACCCTGCACAGGCTGGATTTGGCGTGTCTCACGCATTGTGCAGGATCATGACAAGATCTCCTGACGATGGGCGTCCGGCAGTGTGATGTTCCCCGGAACGAGATCGCCGCAGTTGCCAGGCTCTCAGACGGCGTCATCCCATGCGCGAGGACCCCACGATGTTGCCGAGACGCCGGCTCATCCCCGCTGCTGCGCCACTTGCGTTGCCGGCCTTGCTGCAAGGCGCACGCAGGCTAGAAAGCCCCGGAAATCTGGCTCGTCGCGGATCAAGGCCGACGTGACGCTGCCCATGCTTTGCGAACTTGCCGTGCGCCATTGGCTCAGCCTGCGCGACGAAGGCGCGCCCATCTGCCTGCACCGGATTTCGTGTCCACGATGCCGCCGAGCGCGAACGACGCGAAGCGGCAGGCTACTTCTGGGTGCCCCGGAAGGCGTGGCGGCAAATGCTGGGCAAGCCGTAGCATGACATCCAGGTTCCCACTGTCGTCAGCATCGAGGCCCTGACCAGAGTCAGTTGCCAATACGAACTGGTGCGGGAGACTACCGCCACCCTGGGAGAGGCGCTCCACTCGTACTGCGCAATGAACGCGCCGCTGGGGTCAGTTTGCGCCAGCCCTTGAAGCAGGACAGGGTTGACGTGCACAAGGGGTTGGGATCACGACGTCACATCACGCCGTACCCGCCCGCGCAAGCACTGCTGGCCACGACCCGCGCGTTGGCGACGCGTTGCGCAAGAGAGAGGGTTGATCCCGACCTGATGCTGCTAACCGCCCCGAAGGTGTGGCGTCGGCTCACGCTCCTGCTCCTGGTCGGCGCGCAGCGCCGGCACTGGCGGCACTGGTCCTGTTGGCGAGGTCAACGGCAGGCGAGGCGCGTCGCAACCACTGGAACTGCCGCCCTAACTACCAGAACACCAGCGTGCCGTTGGAGCGCTAGGCGCCTGGCCTCTGGCCAGCACCCGGCAGAATCGTGCCGAGGTAGGCGCTTAACGGTTGCAGAGGGTTGCCGATAGGGCTTCCGGTGTCGTCTGTCACGCGTTGCGCGGCGCTCACCATCGAGAGTTGGCCGACCGAGAGCGAGGTGAACCGGTTCAGGCGCACAAGCTCGCGCAGGCGTTCCGCAACGGCGCGGTTGTACGCCTCGGTCTGGCCGGAGAGAAAGAGATTGAAAGTGTTTGGAATGACCTCCACCTCAATCTGTGGCGGCATGTCGCGGGCGGCTGCGTAGGCTTGCAGGCGCTGCATGGCGCCCTCGACAGTATCGGGATTGGAAAAGAGGAGCAAGTGCCGAGCAGGCTGCTGCATCAGGTAGGCGAAGAAGGGTTCGTCGATCTTGATGACCGGAATACCGTACTGGGACGGCTCATCGGCCATGGCAGCGATGTAGTTGGTGCAGGTGATGAGCAGGGCATCAACGCCGCACGCAACGATCCAGTCCAACTGCTTGCGCACCTGCTCGGAGGCATCCTCACGGCTGAACCCGGCGTCGCTGCCGATGCGGCGAAGCAAACCGGGCTCCACGAAGTGAACCGCTTCGAGCGTGCCTTGCGGGATGATGTCCTCAATGTAGCCAATGTTCGAATGGTGCGCGTGAAGGCATCCCAGGCGGGGTTTCCGAGACATCCGAGGGCTCCTGGTGCAGATACGGCGCGATGGCTGGCAGGCGAGTGCCGCCAGCACTGACCGTGCGCCACGGCAGAATGACGACGCAAGATCGCATCAGTATCCACGCAACTGCGACATAATGTCAGGTGAGCAAGACCCTGGGTGGGTCCGGGTGATATCTAGAGCGAAGCGGAAGCGTAGATGTCCCCGGTCGGCGCTGTGGTTCCCATTGGCCCGGGTTCCATGGTGATGGCAAGCGTATTGAAGAGCGAGCGGTCTGCAGCCACCGCGTGTTGCGCCGTGGCGTGCGCGAAAACTCCAGCGGGTACGGGATTCCCGTCGCCGATCAGCCAGACTTCATAGACATACCCTTGCGGCAGAGCCGGCAAATCCTTGACGTCTAGCATCAGCACGCCCTGGTCTGGCATATAGTGCACTTCACCTGATGCGTGTGGCGCCATGTCTGTGGTCGCCAGGGCCATCGTTTCCATTGGCGGCGTGGCGTCGATCTCGCTGCGCAACTGCATGTTCCAGTAGAGCATGCCGAGGGTGATAACCAGGAGGGCGGCAGCAGCGGTTGCCCAGACGGCAGCGCGTTGCCAGAACGCGGGCTCAGGACGCACGAGACTCGGTGAGGGTTCGCCGCTCGACGGCGCCGGTAGACGTGGAGTGAGGGGTGCAACTGGCGTGGGCCGCACGGGCGCATCGGCCTGGGCGATGGCTGCTATGCGGTCCCGCAGGCCCGCCGGAGGCGTCATGGGCTCAGCCAGCGCCGGCAGAACGCTGGCTGCCGCCATCAGTTCGGCCAACTCTCCTGCGGCGTCTGCATCCTGCTTCAGGAATGCGCGCATCTCCGCTGCTTCTCGCTCATCGACCGCACCGAGCGCGTAGGCGCCGAGCAGATCGCGCAGGTTGTCCAGAGGTGGTTGCGTCACCCTAGGCTCCATGGCGCGACTCCTGAACGATGCCGGGCACAGGCTCGGCCAGAGCGGAGTACAGGCGCTGCAGGCCGAGCCGCAGGCGCCCCTTGACCGTCCCCAACGGCAGGCCATCCCGCTCGGCGATTTCGCGGTGGGTGAGGCCGTCGAAGTAGGCGAGTTCGATCGCGCGGCGCTGGTCGCGCGGCAGCAGCGCGACTGCCGCGCGTACGCGTTCCCGGTCCAATCTGGCGGACACCTCGCTCCACGTATCCGGGGCCGGGGTTTGCTCGGCAATTTCTTCGAGGCCAGCGATCACGTTCGGTCCACCCGCGCGTTTCCGGTGCAGATCGATGGCGCAGTGGTGGACGATGGTCATGAGCCACGAACGAACGCTCCCGCGTGATGGATCAAAGGTCGCGGCGCGGCGCCAGACGCGCAGGAAGGCATCCTGCACGGCTTCTTCCGCGGCCCCGGACTCCCCAAGCATGCGATAGGCAAGGCCGTACCCCAGCCGGCCGTGCCGGTCGTAGAGGGCCAGCAGAGCGGGGTGATCGCCCTGGGCAATGGCGGCGATGAGTTCGTCATCTGGGGGCGCCAGTTCGGCCATCGCGCCTGTCTGCTCAGCCATACGGAAGAATTCTGCTCCCCGGATCATACCTGTTGCAGCGCCTTACGCACTCACAGGCAATACGTGTGATCCGGGGAGCAGGATCAGCCCCTCCGCGCTGAATCAGGCAACGACGGTGAGCAATGCGTGGCGCAGCCGCGTGGCAATACAGACTGCCTCATCCGGGGTGACACTCTGCGGAATCACCGCAAGTTGCCCGAACTCGGCGTGCGATTGGGCGATGGCCACCGACGGTTCACCATCCAGCAGTTGGTTCACCACGGCGTAGGCGCGCTCGGCGACATGATCTCCGCAGATGGTCACACGCAGGCTGGGCACGGGCTTGTCGACTGGCAGATGCCGGGTCACACTGATCCCGGGAACACCTTCCAGCGCGGCCTCGATGGGATCGAGCAGGCGCTGCATGTGCGCGAGATCTGCGTCGTCGCTGCCAGCCGCAAAGCGCTGCAGGGCCACCAGCAGGCCCACAATCTCCTCGCGGCCAACTTTCATCGCGCGGCCGAAACCTTGATGGGGCACGCCGCGCAGCACGCCGCTGGCAAGCAGTCCACGCTGCGACCAGGTCGCATCACGCACGTCCATATCCTGGTGCTGCAAGGCCACGGAGGCGATCAGGTCGGCCCGGCCGGCCAGAATGCCGCTGGCCTGTGGCCCGGCAATCGCCTTGCCGCCGGAGAACACCACCAGGTCGGCGCCTTCAGCGATAAATCGGCGGAGGTTGCTGCGCGGCGGTAGTTCGGCCGCGGCATCGACGATGACCGGCACTCCGTGCGCATGGGCGATGGCGCAGACCTCGCGCAGCGTCACCGTGCCGGGCGTGTCCAGGATGGGACAGGCGACAGCAGCTGTGCGTTCGGTGATCGCCTCGGCAATCTGCCAGGGGTAGGTTCCCCCGGCGCCGGGATAGCCGAGATAGCCCACTTCAACCAGGCGCACCCCCACTGCGCGGATGGCGTGGTCGTAGGCGTTGCGGTGGCCTCGCTGCACGACCACTTCATTGCGCAGGCCAGCCGTATCTGGCAGGCGATCCATAGCCCCGACATCGAATCCGGCCACGCACGCCGCCACGCCAAGCGATAGCCCGGCCGCGGCTCCGGTCACGACGTAGCCCGACTCTGCTCCCGTGTGCTCGGCGATGATTTCCCCGGCGCGCGCCTGCAGGGCATCGATGGGCACGAACGAAGCCGCCGCTTCTGCCATGGCCGCCAGGACTTCCGGAGCCATGCGGCTCCCGCCGAGCCGCGTCAGCGTCCCGCTGGCGTTGATGACGGTGCGCAGTCCGAGGTCGTCATAGATGCCCATGGTTCAGGCATCCACCCGGTAGTGTTGGACAACCTCCTCATCGATCTCAATGCCCAGACCCGGCGCCGTCGGAAGCGCCACCTTTCCATTGACAACAGGGAAGCGCTGCACAGTCAGCAGTTGATTTAACTCTGTCTCCTGCACGCAGTATTCGAAGAAGGAAGCGTTCGGCATTGCGCCGATGACGTGCAACGAGGCGGCCTTGATGATCCCGGTGCTCCACGAGTGGGGCGCCATCATTGTTCCGCGCAGGTCCGCCTGCGCCGCGATCTTGACCAACTCGGAGATGCCGCCGGCGCGGGTGACATCCGGCTGCACGACGTCTACCCGCGTCTCTTCCATCAGCCGGGCGAAGCCCCAGTGCGTTGTGTCTTCCTCCCCGCAGGCAATGCGCGTCTCGACCGTAGCTGCCAGCTTGCGGTAGGCCGCTGTCTCGTCCGGCCAGAAGGGCTCTTCCACCCAGTAGGGGTTGTACGGCTCAAAGCGGCGCACCTGGCGAATGGCATGATCGGCGCTGTTCCAGCCCATGCCGATATCGAACATCAGGTCTACGCTGTCGCCGGCAGCCTCCCGCGCCGCCCGCACCAGCGCGACGTCCAGGTCGGCATCCTTGCCGAAGGGCCCCCAGCCGAGCTTGATGGCCGTGAAGCCCCGCTCGACCAGCCCGGAGACGACAGAGGCCGTTTCCTGTGGCGTGTCTGGCATGAGTGTGCTTGCGTAGGCGCGAATCTCCTGCCGGTGCGGCCCGCCGAGCAAGGTGTGAATCGGCAACCCGAGCGCCTTGCCCTTGATGTCCCACAGCGCGATGTCGATACCGCTCATCGCGTGGATGGCCGCGCTCTGGCGACCGTAGTAGATGGAGCCGCGATACATCTTGTGCCAGAGGCGGTCGATTTCCAACGGGTTCTCGCCAATCAGGATGCTGCGCAAACCCATCGCGTTGCTGTGTGACGGCGGGGCGTCCACGATTGCCTTGATGATCGAAGGCAGGGAGTCGACTTCACCAATGCCGGTGATGCCCTCGTCTGTCTCGATGCGGATCAGTAGCGCATCCTGGCTGCCATCGGCCCGCGTGGCATCGACGGTCGGCTGGCGCAGGATAATGGCCTGGACATCGGTGATGCGCACGAGTCACTCCTCTTGAATGCGAATACTGGTTAGCCGGGGCGGTGCTGGTCGATGCGGGTCAGGGCCGGGTCAGGGCGCGCGCGCAACTCGCGGACGAGTGCCACGAGGTTGTCTGCGGCTCGCTCGAAGAGCAGCCGCCCCTTCTCAGGCGTCGCCTTCGTGGCTTCGCCAGCGACACCGCTGGGCGAGAAGCTGCTCCACCAGTGTTCGCCGAGGTGCACGCCGGTGGCCGAGCCCAGATCCATCTGAAGGTAGCGGCCCTGGACGAACCCCATGTCATCAACGATGCGGTCCTGCAGCACCCGGCCGGTGTCCAGATAGTGCATGACCGAGGTTTCCAGTTCGCAGGCGTGGGCCATCCCACCCGGTTGTACGGAACTGCGCACATCGCTGACGTTGTCGGCCAGTGCGCCCCAGAAGAGCGCCGCGCAGAGCGCGCCGGTGCGGACGTTAACCTCGTTGGCCGCCACGGCCAGGTACGGCGGGTTCACGCCGTGGCCGCTGATGAGGATGACGCGGTCGAAGCCGTGCGCTGTCACGCTGGTGATGATGTCGATCAGGTACTGGATCACGTGGTTCCACGCGGCGTGAATGACGCCCGGAAAATCCATGTGGTGGGCGTTGAAGGCGTACGGGATACAGGGCAGGAGCAGTATCTCGTCAGGTGCGCGCCGGCCAGCGGTGTCGCAGAGCCTGCTGATGATGTAGTTGTCGGTGTTCAGTGGAAGGTGGTAGCCGTGCTGCTCCATTGCCCCGATGGGCTGGATCACCACCGGCCTGCGCCCGGCAGCGGCCCGCAACGCATCCCAGGTCAGGTTACCCCAGTAGTACGGGGCGTGATTGTCGTATTCCATCGTTGGTTCAGGAGTCGCTGGCTGCGGCGTCAGTAGCTGACTCCGCGTTCGGGCCGTACTTTGGCAGCCAATAGTCGCGATACATGCCCTCGCACTCCTCGTTGCAGAAGGGCAACTCCTGGCCATTGAACTCGACCAGCCACACGCGTCGAGGCACCAGCCTGCCGCACAACGCGCAGTTCGTGACGGCGGTGTCGTGCCACGACCGCTGAATCTCCACCCATCGGCCCATCGCCGCAATCCTCTCCGTACCGCCGTACTCGCTCAGGCTGCCTGTGTCCGGGTGCGCCGCAGTTCCGTTGTCGCGTTGAGGTCCAGCACTGGTTCGTAGCCACCGTCGTGAATGACCACACCGTAGTCATCCCGGGCAGACTTGCAGGTTACCCAGCCGTTGCGCACGTCATCCAGCACGGCCTCCGGATCACGCAGGAACGGATCGCCGTACCCGCCGCCACCGGGCGTCACGTACCGCACGATATCGCCGCGCTTGAGCAACACGTTCGTGAACTTGGAAGGCGACACGGTGTGGTACGCCTCGACAAAGGAACGGAACTCGTCGTCGCCGTGGCGCTTCACCCGGAGTTCGCTCAGGCCGCCGTCATGCCCACCGAAGAGACCCCAACCCGGAATCTTCGAGCGGTCGAAGAGGCAACTCAGGGTGATTTCGTCCGCCGTTACTTCGAGCGTGCGCGTCGTCGAGAGCCCGCCCCGGTGCTCGCCCGGACCGCCCGAGTCTGGTTGCAGCCGGTATTCGAGTGTGCGGAAGGGGTACCGCCCTTCAAAGACCTCGATAGGTGTGTTGCGGCAGTTCGAGTGGCGGGTAATCTCGCCGTCATTGCCATCCTTGCGCGCGGTGCCCCCGGTGCCGTGGCCATCGAAGTGGTAGTTCGTGTAGTACGCGCCGGTTTCAGGATGCACGCCGCCGAACAGGAAGTTGCTGGACGAGCCGCCGCTGGACGCGGCAGACCGCTCAGGCACCGCCTGGCTGAAGGCGCGCAGGAGGAGGTCGATCAGTTTCGGTTGGAGGTCCGTGTTGCCGCCCACGCAGGGACCAGGGTGGACCACGTTGACCACCGATCCTGCCGGGGCAATGAAGGTGATGGGCCGGTAGCAGCCAGAGTTGCGCGGGATTGTGGAGTGCGGGTCGGTGATCGAGAAGACGGCGTTGTAAATGGCAGAAGCCACCACGACCACCGTGCAGTTCATCGGGCCGCGCACCTGCGGGCTGGTGCCGGTGAAGTCTGCAATGATCTCGTCGCCCTTGATGACGATGGTCACCTTGATCTCGAAGGGATCGGCAGTGACGCCGTCGTCCTCGACCAGCATGCTGGCGCTGTACTCACCGTCAGGTAGTTCGGCGATTTCGGCGCGCAGGCGGCGTTCAGAGTAGTCCATGAGGAGCGAGGTCGCCTGCGAAAGCAGCTCGGGGTCATAACGTTGCGCGAGTTCGCTCATGCGGCGTTCGGCGATTTCCAGCGAGCCGATCATGGCGTGGAAGTCACCCCACGTGTTGCGCGGAGTGCGGTGGTTGGCGAGGACGATGCGCCAGACGTCTTCGACGTACTCGCCCCGGTTGATTAGCTTGACCGGGGGGAGGCGCAGACCTTCCTGATAGATGTCGGTGGCGTCAGCTGCAAATGACCCCGGCGCCTTGCCGCCAATCTCGGCCACGTGCCCGATGTTCCCCGCGAAGCCCATGAGTTGCTCACCCACATAGATGGGGCGCATCATCATGTGCTCTGGCAAGTGGCAGCCACCCCGGTAGCAGTCGTTGTGAACCAGGACATCGCCGGGGTGGAAGTGTTCGATGCCCTTTTCCTCGACCGCCCACTTCACCGTGTGCGGGATGGCGCCCATCATGGACGGGGTGTAGTTCTTCTCGGCGATCAGGTCGCCATTCCGGTCCAGCAGAACCGTGGTGAAGTCCAGCCCCTCATTGAAAATCGTTGAGTACGACGTCTTCAGCATAACCAGCGCCATCTCGGAGGCGATATTGGTCAGCGCGTTGTGAATGATGTTCAGGGTGACCGTATCAATCGTCACGTTCGGTCTCTCCGTCAGAGGTTGGCAACGCGCAATTCAAGCAGGCCGTCGGCGCGTACCAGCAGGTCATCACCCGGGTGCACGACGGTGGTGGAGTCCGGTTCTTCGATGATTGCCGGGCCGTTGAGGACCGTGCCAGCCGGGAGTGATTCCCGGCGGAAGACGGGCGTTTCCAGGTAGCCCCAGCCACGGAAAGCGGCGAGCCGAGACGCCACTGGCGTGACTTCCGTGCCCGGAGCGGGCGCCTGGCTGACCGCGCCAAGCTCGGACGGACCAATGGCGCTTACTCGCAGATTGACGAACTCGACTGGCTCGCCCTCCAACGAAAAGCCGTAGAACTCATCGTGAGCCTGGCTAAAGCGGGCGACCATCTCCGCGACGGCATCTGTCGTGAAGGGCCCGGGCGGCAACATGATCTCGCGCTCATAGTTCTGGCCGGCGTACCGCATGTCGATGCTGCGGATTACCAGCGGAGCGCCCGTGTAGCCATCCTCGATCAGCTCCTGTACTGCCGAGGCGGTCAACTGGTCCAGGCGTTGCGCAATGCCCTCCACGTCGAGGCTGTTGGAGCGCCCGAAGATGGTCCAGGCACGATCCACCCGCCAGTTGGCGGCAAGAGCCCCGAATGCGGATGTGAGCCCTGGATGCGGTGGAATGAGGACACGCGAGATGCCGAGCAGACGGGCACAGGCGCTGGCATGCACCGGGCCAGCGCCGCCAAACGGGATGAGCACGAATTCGCGGGGATCGAGCCCTCTGTCAACGGAGATCAGCTTGATCTGATTCGCCATGTTTTCGTTGGCGGTCTCCACGATGGCGTGCGCGGCTGTTTCGACCTCGGCCCCGGGGCGCGCTCCGAGTTTGCGCCCAATTTCTTCCAGGGCCTTGACCGGCGCCAGAGCGTCGAGGGCGATCTGGCCACCCAGGAAATAGTCCGGATTCAGGCGGCCCAACACCAGGTTGGCATCGGTTGTAGTGGGCTCAGTCCCGCCCTTGCCGTAGCACATGGGGCCGGGATCGGCTCCGGCGCTGCGCGGCCCAACCTGGAGCAGGCCACCCTTGTCGATCCAGGCAATGCTGCCGCCACCAGCTCCGAGCGTGGCGACATCGACACAGGTGACCGAAATGGGAATGCCGAACCCAACCTGGAAGTCGGTCTGATAGCGTTCCTGCCCGCCCTGGATCGCCCCGATATCTGCGCTGGTGCCGCCCATGTCCAGGGAAAACGCGTGCGCCACCCCGGCCAACCCGGCAAAGTGGCGCGCTGCCACAATGCCTCCCGCGAGGCCGGAGATCAGGAACTGGGACGGTTGCTCGTGCGCGTTTGCAATGCGCATGTGCCCGCCGTTCGACTTTAGCATGCTCGTGGGTGCAGCAATGCCAAGATCAGCCAGGGTCGCTTCGACGCCTGCAACGTACTCCCGCAGGACCGGCTTGATGAAGGCGTCCCCGATGCTGGTGCTGGCGCGCTCGTACTCGCGCCAGGTGGGTGAAACCCGGTGCGAAACCGAGACGGAGAGACCAGGGAATTCCTGTTCAAGGCGCGCAGCGATCCGTTCCTCATGCTCCGGCGCGAGATAGGAGAAGAGCAGACAAATCGCCACCGCCAGGTTTTCGTCGCGGGCGCGGCAGGCGCGGACAAACGCAACGAGGCCGTTCAGCCCCTCGTCTGTCAGTGGTTCGAGAATCTCCCCGGTGTGGCTAACCCGCTCGGCAATGCCGTAGCAATCGCGGCGCTGCACCAGCGGCGCGGGCTTCTGCCAATGCAGGTTGTATAGCTCCTCCTTGTCAAGGCGCCCGATGAATGGCACGTCTTCAAAGCCTGCCGTGGTGACGAAGACCACGCGCGCACCCCGGCGTTGCAGGACCGCGTTGGTGGCCACCGTGGTGCCAACCACGAGCCTGCGCACGCCATGTTGTCCGGCATGCACTTCGTCCAGCACTGCGGCGACGGCGGCTGCCGGGGCCGCCGGTGTCGAGGACTGTTTCCCATAGACAAAGGCGCCGGCTTCATCGTCGAATCCGACCAGATCGGTGAACGTTCCCCCGGTATCGATGCCGATACGCAGCGCCACGCAAGTTCCTCCGGGCCGTAGCCAACGTCTGTCGAACTAGGCCGCACTTTCGGACGCGGCCTTTGCCAGCGCCGGATGCGGCAGCCCACCGAATCGCACCGAAAGGTCACCCACCGTGCGCATCAGGGTCGGGGCGAGCGCCAGGCAGACCTCCCGGGTGAAGCGCGGGGAAGGTCCGGTCAGGCTGATCGCAAAGAGTGGGTGGCCGCCCGCGCCGCAAACGGCTGCACCCAGGCAGCGCACGCCAACCGAGTCGTCCTCGTCATCCATGCTGAAACCGCGTTCCCGGCTGATCGCGACATCGTTCCAGATCGCTGCGATGTCGTCCGGCCCCACGGCGAAGGCTTGATGGCGGGTCGTCCCCTGCCGAATGTACTCATCAATAAAGCTGTCTGCGCTGGCAGCCAGCAATGCCTTTCCGAGGCTGGTGCGGTGGGCGACACCGCGCGCGCCAATGCGAGAGGAGACACCGACGTGCTCCAGACTCTCGATCTTGTCGACGTGGACGACATCAAAGCCATCCATCACGCCAACATGCACGGTTTCCCGCGAGAGCTCTGAGAGCGGCAGGAGCGCAGGGCGGATCTCATCAAAGAGACCCCGCACCTGCGAGGAAACATGCGCCAGCGCCAGAAAGCGCACGGAGAGCCGGTAACCGCCCCCTTCGTGGCGTTCGACCCAGCCGTGGAGCATGAGCGTGTTGAGCAGGCGGTGGGCTGTCGTGCGGTTGACTTCGCTCCGCTCACCGATTTCTCGTGCCGAGAGTGGGCCCGGAGCCTGCAGCATGACCTCGACGATGGCGAGCGCCTTGCCCGCCGAGAGGACTGCTGTGACCTCCTGGGGATCACGGTCTGTCGTCATCGCTTGTTCGTCCTACGCACGTTCTCGGGAGGAATGTGATCATGATGGACACCGTAGGGATGGAAGGAACGCTTGTCAAGAGGGCAGCAACCTCGCGCATTGCCGTGCCATGTTGCAGAATGCATGCGACAGGGGGATGCTGCAACCAGATTCGCACGTTCTCTGGCTTGTCGCCTCGCCCGGACCCCGGAGCGAGACGAGACGGCGCAGCGCCATTGGAGGATGTTGGCCTTGGCTGAGCACGATCTTGTGGCAGTGATCGGCAGTGGCGTGCTGGATGGTACGGGTGCACCGGCGCAGCGGGGAGTCGCGGTGCTGGTGCGTGATGCCCACATCGTGGCGCTCTTGCCGGAGGCTCAGGTACCGGCCGGGGCCGACCGGATCGAGCTGCGTGGAATGCACCTTCTCCCCGGACTGATAGACGCCCACGTCCATCTCCTTGGCCAGCGCAGCATGGACAACGCCACGATGACGTTTGCAGGTGAAGGATTGCGTGCAGCGCGGGCCACGGCCGATCTGGGGCGATTGTTGCAGGCAGGCATCACCACAGTGCGCGACTGCGGCAGCTACACCGCGCTCGCCCTGAAGGCGGCCCTGGGCGAGGGGAGCATTGCAGGCCCACGCGTTGTGCCCTGAGGGCGCTTCATCGAGCGCACGGGCGGGGCCGACGACGCCCCCGACATGCCGCTGGCCTGGGCACAGGAGGCTGGGCCGTGGGCGCCGCGTCTGGCGGACGGCGCTGACGACGTGCGCAAGGCGGTGCGAGAGCAGCTGCGTGGTGGTGCAGAATGGATCAAGACCTGTACAACTGGCGCATTGACCACCCAGGTCCTGAGCAACCCGGACATCCTGGAGTGGTCTGACCCCGAAATTCAGGCAATCACCGATGAAGCGCATCGCCTCGGAGCGCGCGTGGCAGTTCATGCCCACGCCAAAACGGGCATCGTACAGGCGTTGGATGCGGGCGCGGATTCCATTGAGCACGGCACCTGTCTCGACGACGAGACGGCGAAGCGGATGGCCGACGCCGGGGTCTGGCTGGTCCCGACGTTGTTTGTGCTGACCCAGATCATCGAGCATGGCGCAGAGTTCGGCACGCCGGATTGGGTGCTGGCCAAGGCGCGCGAGGTCATGGAGGCGCGGCAGCGCTCAATGGAGGCGGCCCTGCGCCACCAAGTACCTGTCGCCATGGGTACGGACATTGGCGGCCAGAACCTGCTGCCGCATGGGCGTAACGCCGCCGAACTCGCCTTGCTCGTGAGGTTTGGCATGTCCGCTGCAGACGCGCTGGTGGCCGGCACGCTCGGCGCCGCGCGCTGCCTTGGCCTGCAGGATGAGCGTGGCTCGCTCGAGGCGGGCAAAGTGGCGGACATTATCGCAGTGCCCGGCGACCCACTGCAGGACATCAGCGTGACCGAGCGGGTGGCCTTCGTGATGCAAAACGGACGCGTGGTGAAACACGCGCTGCCGGTGGCGGCCTGACGAAAGCGACACTCGGGGAAAGGCAGGAGATCCTCTGTCATGGATGAGCGAGCCACGCGGATTCTGGACGAAATCACGCCGGCACGCGTCGTGGAGATTGCGTCTGACCTGATCCGCATTCCCAGCTTCAAGACGGAGGAGACACCGCTGGCGCGCTGGCTGGCTGGCTTTCTCGCCGAGCGTGGTTACGAGGTCGAGCTGCAGGAGGTTGAGCCGGGGCGCTTTCAGGTGCTTGCGCGGCTGCGCGGCACGGGCGGCGGCCAGACCCTGATGCTAAACGGCCACCTCGACATCGACCCGCTTTCGCTTGGCTGGAAGCACGACCCGTGGGAGCCAACGGTCGAGGGCGACCGCCTGTACGGCGCAGGTGTGATGAACATGAAGGGCGCCGATGCCGCCATGATCGCCGCCGCCGAAGCGGTGCGCCTCTCTGGCGACCGGCTGCCGGGCGATATTCTGCTGGCGCTCGTTGTCGGCGAACTCCAGGGCGGAGTGGGGACTGTCCATCTCCTGCGGGAGGGCGTTACCGCTGATGCGGCAATAGTGCCGGAGCCATACGGGGCCGATGCTGTGGTCACCACACACGCTGGCGTAACCGAGATGGCGATTTCGACGCTGGGCTACTCGCGCCACATCACCGACCGCACCGGAGCTGTAGATGCCATCGCGCAAATGATGAAGGCGATCCCGGTGATCCAGAACACGGTGTTTCGCGCCAATGCAGACGAGCGCCTGCCGGCCCTGCCGCTCGTCAACGTCGGCGGCATCATCGGCGGCCGGGGCCGGGATCACGACCTGAAGGGACCAAACTTCACGGCCGACTATTGCACGGCGATTGTGGATGTGCGCTACCCGCCGGGGCAAACTGCCGCCACGGTCGAGGAAGATATCCGGGCCGGTCTGGATGCTCTGGCCGCCGAGGACCCCACGTTCCGCTTCGAGATCGCGCATCCGCTGCCGGAGGCATTTGGCGCGCTGACCGTCGTCATGGAACCGACTGATATTCCCCTTGACCATCCCTTCGTGGAGACGGTCCTGACGCACTACCGGGAGGTCGTGGGGCGTGATCCGCTGGAGGTCGGCGTTTCGCTGCCCATGTCCTACGCCGGCAATGACACGGCGCATCTCTGGCGAGCGGGGATTCCCTGTCTGCTCTTTGGCCCGAGCGGCGGCTGGGACGAAACGCCCGATGAGCCGGACCAGTACATCCTGATCTCGGAGATGGTGACCTGCGCCAGGGTCATGGCGCTGACCGCGCTGGATATTTGCCAGCAACCAGCGCGGGCGTGACAATTTGCGTGGTCCGCTGGCAATGAAGCGAGAACAGGCTGGGGCGACTGGCCCCCTGTCTCGGTACAGGCCGCTGTTCGCGGCTGGAAGGATGAGCACCGTGAACGAGAAGATCACAACCGTGGGGGCGCGGGGCGTGGGGCGGCGGGAGTTGCTCAAGATCCTGGCGGCCATGGGCGTGGCAGCCCCGCTGGCGGGGACTGGCGTTGCCCAGCGTATTTCCCTGACCGCAGCGCAGGACAGCGCGCCGGCTGCGGAGCGGGGTAATCCAGGCGGCGCGGTGGTCGTGGGCGTGTACCAGGAGCCGAACAGCCTGAACTTCCTGCTGACCGGTGGCCCGATCTCCTTCGCCAGCATGCAGCTCAGTCCACTCTTCGAGCCCATGATCCGGTACAACGCTGATTTCGAGATGGAGCCCCGCCTGTTGACCGAGATTCCGAGTGCTGAGAACGGCGGCATCTCCGAGGATGGTCTCACCTACACGCTGCACTTCCAGCCGGGCGTCACGTGGCACGATGGCGCCCCGTTCACCGCCAACGACTTCAAGTTCACCTGGGAATGGATCATGGATCCCAAGAACCAGGCGCAGGCGACGGCAGGCTGGTCCGAGATCGAGTCGGTCGAGATTCCCGATGACAACACCGCAGTCGTTACGCTCAAGGGCCTCTATTTGCCGTGGGTGGCGGAAACACTGGGCTGGAACCCGCTGCTGCCGCAGCATATCCAGAGCACGATGACCACCGAAGAGTTCGGGCGAAACCCCGTCGGCAATGGCCCCTTCAAGTTTGTGGAATGGGTCCCGGGTGATCACATTACGTACGAACGGAACGAAAACTACTACCGGGAAGACAAGGCGCTGCTGGATCGCCTGATCTGGAAGGTTGTCCCGGACCGCAACACGGTCATCGCGCAGGCCAGGACGGGCGATATCCAGATTGGCGTCGACTACACCGAGGCCCAGATTCCGGAGATGTCCAATGTCCCGGGGGTAACGCTGGAGATCACGCCCTCGTCGAACTATGAGCGTTACCACTTCACCATGGTCACGCACGACGACGCTTCCGTGCCGCACCCGATCTTCGGCGACAAGCAGGTGCGCCTGGCCCTGACGCACGCGCTCGACCGGCAGACGATTGTCGATCAGGTGCTCTTTGGCAAGGCTGAAATCGCCAAGAACGAACTCGACAACTCGCCCTACGAGAACACGGACATTGAGCCGTTCGCCTTTGACCCCGAGCTGGCGAAAAAACTTCTGGACGAGGCGGGTTGGATTCCCGGCGCGGACGGTATCCGCGAGAAGGATGGGATGCGCCTCAGCTTCACGCACGGCACAACCTCTGGCAACCAGACACGCGAGACCATCCAGGCGCTGGCTCAGGCAAACTGGAGGGATGTCGGCGCGGAGATGGTCGTCACGAACCAGCCCGCGTCGAAGTTCTTCGGCGGTTTCAACGATGGCGGCGGCTGGCTCGACCGCACCATCGACATGGTCGGCTTCACGAACGGCATGGCCAGCAGCGACCCGAACCTGCGCCCGTTCTGGCACACTGAGTCAATTCCAACGGTTGACAAGCCCGGTGGCTTCAACCACAGTGGTCTGTCCAACCCGGACCTTGACGCATTGCTTGACGCCCAGATCACGGAACTTGATGTGGCCAAGCGTACTGACCTGCTGAAGCAGGCGCAGGTGATCATCCACGACGAAGTGCCGATGATTCCCATGTATGACCGCGTGGTCATCAACTCGATTGCAGACACCGTCAAGGGCGTCCGGAGCAGCCCGTTCGGGAGCATTTCCGGACTGGTCTGGAACGTCGAGGACTGGTCGGTCAGTTAGGGATCATGGGCCGGGGCGGGCCGTATGTCCGCCCCGGCCAGAAAGCGTGAAGCCGCGTGGGGCACTATGTGGTGCGGCGCATCCTGCAGGCGGTGCCGCTCCTCTTTCTCATTTCAGTCATGTCGTTCATGCTGATTCGCATGAGCGGCGACCCCATGTCCATGTATGCGCAATCTTCCTCCCTTACCCAGGCGGACCGGGAGCGCATCATCAAGGAGCACGGCTGGGACAAGCCCAGGATCGTGCAGTACGGCTACTGGTTGCGGGATGTCGCGCGCGGCGATCTGGGCAGCTCGCTTTACACCTACCAGCCCGTCACGCAGATGATCCTGGAGCGGTTGCCCAACACCATGATCCTGATGGGCACCGTGTTCGTGCTCTCGCTCGCGGTCTCGGTTCCCCTGGCCATTGTTTCCGCGCTGCATCAGTACTCGAAGCTGGACTATCTGATTACCGGGGCATCATTCCTCGCGTTTGCGTTGCCAACGTTTTGGCTTGGCCTCGTCTTTATCATGATCTTTGCGGTGAAGTTCAAGGAGTGGGGCTTGCCATACATGCCGGCCGGCGGCATGTACGACCTGGTCGAAGGGCCGTCCCTGGGAGGGTTGGTCAAGCACCTGGCCATGCCTGCCATCGTGCTCTCGATTGTCTCCATGGCTGCCTATATTCGTTACCTGCGCGCGAGCATGATCGAAGTGCTGCACGATGACTACATCCGCACCGCGCGAGCCAAGGGCCTTCCGGAGGGGGCTGTCACCTGGCGTCATGCCTTTCGCAACGCGCTTATCCCGCTGGTCACCCTGATTACGATGAATATCCCGCTGATCTTTTCCGGCGCATTGATTACGGAGCAGGTCTTCGCCTGGCCCGGTATGGGCCGCCTCTTCGTGGACCATGCCAACCGAGGCGACTACCCGGTGCTGATGGGCCTGGTGATGACCGTTTCGGTGCTGGTGGTTATCTTCAACCTGGTGGCGGACATTGCCTACGCCGCCATCGATCCGCGTATTCGGTTCAACGCATGAGCGGCTCGGCCTCGGCCCTGCCTGCTGGGTCCCCCTTGCCTGAGCCAGTTTCCGGGCTGTCTGCCCGCAACGTGGCCGAACAACCAGGCATCTGGCGGCTGGCGTGGCGCCGCTTCTGCAAACACAGGGCGGGTCTGGTTGCCCTGGTGATCCTGATCCTGGAGGTGTTGCTCGCGATTCTCGCACCGGTGCTGATTCCGCGCGAGTTGGCCATTGACCCCAACCCGCTGAACATCCTGCAGCGACCTTCAGGGGAACACTGGCTCGGAACCGATGAGGTGGGCCGCGATATCTTCGCGCGCCTCATCTACGCCAGCCGTATTTCGCTTGCCATTGGCTTCCTGGCGGTGGCGGTAGCCATTGTCGTCGGCACCTCGTTTGGCGCGCTGGCTGGCTATTTCGGCGGGTGGGTCGATACCGTCCTCATGCGCGTTACCGACGCGATCCTCAGCATCCCGGCCCTCTTCTTCCTGATCGTGCTCAGCGTGACGCTTGGTCCCAGCGTGCGCACAATGATCATTGTGATCGGCCTGTTGAGCTGGATGGAGCTGGCGCGCATTATCCGCGCCAATGTGCTTTCGCTGAAACGGCGCGAGTTCGTGGAGGCCGCGCACACGATGGGCGCGCGCAGCCCGCAGGTCATCGCGCGGCACATTCTGCCGAATACGCTGGCGCCCATCGTTGTCGCCGCCACGCTTGGCGTCGGCAACGCCCTCCTGACGGAGGCTTCGGTGAGTTACCTGGGTCTCGGCGTGCAGCCGCCTGATCCGAGCTGGGGCAACATGCTTTACAACGCCCAGAGCTACTTCTTCAATGCGCCGTGGATCACCTTGTATCCGGGAATCATGATTCTCATCACCGTCCTCTGCATCAACTTCATCGGTGATGGCCTGCGCGATGCGCTTGACCCGCGCATGAAACGGTAGGACAGCCCTCGCCCAGGCCTGCTCCCGGCGCGGGTGTGGGCGCATGGCGTGTCGTGGCGCTACGGAAGGCGCCTGCAGGAGATGGGAATGGTTGCGGAGACTGCTCTGCAGACCGAGTTCGAGATGGAGCAGGCGGTTGCCTCGCTGAATGCCCTGTTGGGCATCTTTGGCCGCCTGTATATGCACTTCACCAATTCGGTCCTGGAGACGTCCGGGCCGGACGGCGAGATGACGGTGCGTCATCACCTGCGGCAGTTTGGGCACTTCCGTGGCACGGAGATGCGGGAAGCGCATCACGCCATGGGCAAGCCGATCAACATGCAGACAATCACCTGTTTCTGGGACAACGCCAGCACCTATGTCATCCACGACGACATGGACGCCGGAACCTACACGCCGTCGGACTCCGCCTTCGATGTGCACTTCTGCCCGGCAGCTATCGCCTGGAAGAGCGCCGGGTTCCACCGCTGGGGCCACGTGTACTGCGACGAGTTCCATCAGGCATGCGCGTCGACCTACCATCCCGACGGCAATGTGGTGATCCCGATCAACATGATGAAGGGTGATGACCACTGTGCGTTCCGCTGGATCATGCCTGCCAACGCGCGCCAACTCGATCTGGGCGACCCAACGGCGCTGGGGCGCAAGCTCGCAGCCACCTACGGGCAGGAGACTGCCGAGCAGGGCGCACTCAACGCCATGCGACGCACGAGCCGCCTGATCGGCGGCTGCTATCTGACGATGGTCAGGCCGCTGCAGCAACGGCACAGCCCGGAAGAAGCGCAACAGATCCTGAGAAAGTTCCTCGCTGCCTGGTCTCGCGAGCGCGGCGAATTGATGCGCGCTGGTCATCAGGAGCGGGGCATCGCGATCACGCCGGCCAACCTGGTGCGCGAGATGGACTTTTGCGCCGGGTACATCTGGGACATGACGGAGGAGATCGCGACCGATGGCGCGTACACCGCCGTTATCCGCGACACCCCGTTCGACCAGGCCTGGGCCGATTACAACCTGGGACCCGAAGCGGCGCTCTTCTGGGAGGTCACCCTGCCAGCGCTGGCCGAAGGCTACGACCCCGACCTGCGTGTCGAGGTTCCGCGCCTGCGTCAGCGGGGCGATGATGCGATGGAGATTCGCGTCACGCGCATAGACGGCGTCCTGCGGCCCAGCCTGTGACCGTTCCACGGCTCCCCACGCGTGTCGTCCTGAGTGAAGGCGACGGATCTCGTACCCGGCCGCGCAGGATTGCGGTTACCGAGATGCCTGGGTGCCGGCATCGGCCCTCGGTGGCAGCTCAGGCCGAAATCCTGCGACTTCGCTCAGGATGACACTGCGAACCGTCGCAGTTACAGCGTAGTGCGAAAGACCTGACCTGCCAGGCGAGATTCCGTGTCTCGAGGGGATCCCCGGTTGACCAACTTCTCCGCGCACCGCTGAAGTGGGGCCGAATACTCTCGTCAAGCTCGAGAACCGGAAACGGCAGCCGCGCCAGTCAGATCGTGCGCGAGACGCTGTTGTGGGTGGATCTCAATGCACGCAACAGGAAACCCCTCGCGCTTTGCATGCACAGGGCGAGGGGTTGGGGCGAGGGGGCTCGCGCTACTTCGCGCGGCCGATCTGGCCCTGGTGCGCCATTTCGCCGATAAGGTTCAGCGTCAGGCGGGCGCAGACCCTGCTCGTCAGGTTCAGCACGTCCATCGAGGGCACGATTTCGACGATATCGTAGCCAACAATCTTGCCCTTGCGAGCCAGACCGCGCAGGATGTTGGAGGCTTCGTAGTAGGTCAGGCCGCCGAAGCCCGGGGCCAGCACGCCCGGTGCAATGCCCGAGAAGAGCCCATCAGCATCGAACGTGATGTAGTAGCGAGCTGATTCCGGAATCTGGTCCAGAACCCAGTCCACACCCTTCTCGTGGATGTCCTCGGCGCGGACATGGACGCTGCCCCAGGCCACCGCGTCATCGACTTCACCCTGGCGGGCGCTGCCCATCATGTGCAGGCCCACCTGCGCCATGCCCGTGACCCACGGCATTTCTGACGCGCGGCGCATTGTGCTGCTGAGACCCCGGGTGACGCCGTTGCGCTCCTGGCGCCAGTCGATGTGCTGGTCAAGCTGCACCACCACCATTGGCTCCTGCCCCTCGTAGGCCTGGAACACGGGAATGGGGATGGCGTGATCGCCGCCGAGGATGATGGGCACGGCGCCCCGCTCCAGAATTGCTTTCACCGCCGTCGTCGTGGCGTCGAAGTTGCCGGCGAAATCGCCCGGCTTCATCGCGACGTCGCCGCAGTCAACGATCCGTACTTCGCGGCCATTGAAGATGTCCGCACCGAAGTCATAGTCGTAGTGGCTAATGAAGGAAGCCATATGGACTGACGCCTCGCGCAGCGCGTCGGGTGCGGCGGCAGACGGCGAGGTCAGCCCGGAGAGGTCGTAGGGGTAGCCGAACGGCACGCCGAGGATCGCGACGTCAGCATCGAGTGTGCTGAGGTCCTCGCAGCGCGGCGCGTCCAGGAACGTGGCCTTGCCCAATGGTACCGGGGTGATACGGGAATCTGTGGACACGAGAGAGAACCTCCCTGAAGTGACTATCCGGCTGACCGCTGCGCCAGCACACCTGACCGCAATCGTCAATGCATGGCGCTCGTTCGTCAAGGTGAATTGCGGGTCGATTACCCCTTGACGGCGCCGCCAGTCATGCCGGAGATCAAATGTCGCTGCAGCCCCGCAAAAAAGAGGAGCGGCGGGATGGTGAAGAACGCGCCGCCCGTCACGGCTGCGTGCGTCGGTGTTGGCGGGGCTGCGTAGCCAATGGAGGGGTACAGGTCGGGATTCTCGGTCTTGACCAGCGTCATGACCCACGGGCCGTCGATCATGAAGGCGGCCTTGCCGTCCTTGAACAGGTTGCGCGCATCGAGCGTGGCCATGCCGACGGGCACAGCGCCGCTGTCGATCATCTTCATCTGCCAGGTCATGGCCTCAATCGTCTTGGGTGCATTAGCCGATGGCGTGGCGTCTGGCTGGGCCCAGTCACTGCCAAAGCCCAGCACTCACTGCATTGTCGAGATGTAGGCGTTCTGCTCCTCTGCTGTATCCATGGAGAAGATGTAGCCCCACTCGCCCGTCTTTTCCTTGACGGCCAGGACGGCATCGTAAAACTCTTCGACGGTGGTGGGCACATCCACGCCAGCGGCATCAAGGAGTTGCTGGTTGTAGAGCAACCCCTGTGGTGAAGCGGTCAGCACCACGCCATATGTCTGGCCATCGCGCTGCGCGACCTGCAGGATGGGCAGTTCATTGGCGAACCACTCGGCGTCCGCAAGGAAGTCGTCCAGCGGCTCCCGCGTGAATGCTGAGCATGATCCAAGAATGGATGGCGCACGCAAGGGTGCAAGACGAAACGGCATGCTGGCCCTGCATTCAGAGCGGGATGGCGTGGTTCGTTCTAGACGCGATCCGGAGCAAACTGCTCCGAGGTGGGCTCTGCTCAGCAGTACCAGGGTTCACTGAGATGCGGAATGGGTTCCCGGCTCAGGTCGGCGGTGCTGATCAATGAAAACGGATCGATCGCGTCGCGGCGCGCAGCCTCCTCGGTGAGTTGCCAGATGCGGGCGAAGGTGCTGAAGCGGTCGTCCGGCACGTCGCCTTGCGCTCCGACCAACGTCATGATCTTCGCGTGGAGTTCGTCCATACGCGGGTCGGGGTGGCGCCATGGGTAGGCCAGGGCCGCTGCGTCAAAGGGCAGCACCATCTCCTGGACCTCGGGGAGTTCGAGCAGGCGCGAGCCCGCCGGAATCAGGAGGCGGATGGCGTACTGGATGGGCGACACGTTGCGGACGAGGTCGTGCTCCAGGATGACCTGGAGCAGGTCCCGGTAGCCATCCAGCGAAATCCACGGGTTGAACGTGACGAACGTCGGGTTGAGCGTCAGGCCCAGTTCCCGGAATCGGTAGACCACCCGCAGGAACTCCTCGCGCGTGTGGTGCTTGGCGAAGATGTCCAGGATGCGGTCATCCACCGCCTCGATGGCGCTGGTCACGAAGAGGCAGCCAGTGTCTCGCAGCCGCTCCAGGTGGCGGTCGTGCTTGAGCAGGTGCTCGACCTTGATCGTGACGTCGTACGTGACATCCGGGAAGCGCTCGTGCAGCGCCTCCACGATGCGCATGGCGTGCGTGGGACCATTGAAGAAGTCCGGATCCCCAAAGGTGATGTGCTGCGCGCCGGCCGCCACCTGCTGTGCGATGTCGGCCAGGACGACCTGCTGCGGGACGACGAAGAAGCGTCCGTTGTAGACGGGTACGACAGGGCAGTGCCGGCAGAGGTTCTTGCAACCGCGTGAGGCTTCGGTGTAGCCAACTACGCGTGAGGCGCCGTCCGGCATGGTCAGGTGCGCGTACCGCTGGAGATCCGGCAGGCGCGAGCGGTCCGGCGGGATGAAGGGGAGTCGTTCCAGCGCAATGCTGGGCTCCGGTTGAGGCAGAGCAGAGTCCGCGCCACCTCGTGCCAGGCGCCGTGCGAGGTTGAGCAGGCCGCTCTCAAACTCCCCGCCCAGGATCGAATCCGCCCCGATTTCACGCAGGTAGGCTTCGTTCACCGGCGCGTACAGCCCGTAGAAGCAGATGTGCGCGTGCCGGTTGAGCCGGCGCACGCGCGGCAGGAACTCCGCCGCCAGGCGCGTGGCGGTGTGCATGGGCAGGTGGAACGCGATCAGGTCTGCTTTCGCAATGGCCTGTGGGTTGAGTCGCTCAATGGCGAGGTCGAGGCAGGTGACGTGGGCGCCCTCTGCCCGAAGCCACGCGGCAGGAGAGGCCAGGCCGAAGGGTTGCCGGCCCATTTCGTAGGTGGCGACAAGCACCACGTTGAGCCGTGCCAGTGTCTGTGAGATCGCTGCAAAATCCTGTGCTGTCATTTCTCGTCCTGGCCGTGAGCAGGTAGGCGCCCACTCGCGACAGCCGCCAACAGGGTAGCGTAGTCCGTCTCGACCTGTTCAGCATAGGCCAGCGGCCAGCGCGCGACAGCCTCTGGAAAGAGGTGACCCGTGCCCAGGTAGCTGTGAATGAATGGCTCCGCCGGACTTTGCGCGTGACCGCGCCAGCACCATGCCGCAGTACTGCACACGGAGTCGAACGTTCGCTCATTGCGATCGTCCAGGTCGATAGACGCTCTCGCGTTGCGAAACTGCTGGACGTCGTAGTCACGATTGTCGTGGGTGAGATAGCCAGGAAACGGGTCCAATGCGGCCTGCAGGAGGCGTTGACCAGTGATTACCCGGTGACGTTGGTGAAGGCTCGGCTTTCGCAGCAGGTTTGGCGCCCGCCGAATGCCTCCAGCAAAGTCGCCCCTGCTTTCTTGACTGGAAGATTGGTTCCCCGGCGCGGCCGGCATACAGAAGGATCAGGAGCGCGTCCCGATGCTTCCCACGCTGACCATGTGGTAGACGACATCGACGAGTTCGAACGACCTCAACAGGAACGTACTGTCGGCGCGTGTAGACCGCAGGTCCTCATGAACCGGTTCCTGCGCGGCGTCTGTGGTCAAACCTGCGGTATGAGTGAGCACAGGCGGATCATCGATGATCTGCGTGCGTCCGTTTGCACCGGAGGTTGTGAGGCGAGGCAGGAGATACTTTGAGGCCTGGCGTCTGGCACGGCGAAGCGTTCGGCCACTGAACTCCGCGTCCTCTGGCGAGAGTTCGTCCGGCGACATACGAATACTGAGCCGCCCATGGAAGCGATAGAGCGGCGTGACGGCAACTCGTGGCCTGGTACGCAAGCACAGCAGACACAGCTTCGGAAAGGGCGAAAGCGTCCGGGGCGCTGCGTTCGCGTGCCGCCAGGACGATGCTCACCGCCAGCCGTTTGGCATCCCGCTCCCACGTCGCCGTGCAGACCTCGTCGAAGTCATTCAGTTCAAGCGTGAGTCGCCGTTCCAGTGTCGCAAGGAGACCGAAACTGGCGCCGTGGGCACCGCCGGCCGCCGCCATGCGTTCGCTTGTATTCGGCTGGTCACGGAGATCGTGAGCGATGATCGCGGCCGCCCTGCGAAAGAAGGTGAACGCGGATGGCGCCGTCCGCGCGACTCGCCGCGGGATCAGATGCTCGAGCCGCTCCTCATGCTGGCGCTCGATGACGGCGACCAGGTCGCGCACCGGCGGTACGTAGTCGCCTTACGCGGAGCGCGGCAACGCCTGGCGCGCCAGGCGGCCTGCCTCCTTCGGGGCTGTCAGGCGGTTCTGGCTGGCTGTATGCGGCATCGTGTCAGCCGCCGGGGGAATCTGATGAAAACCACTGCTCCGCGTCGTCCTCTGGCCGGTACCCGAACGTCTCGATGGTCTTCGTGATATCCCAGCGCCGGGTGGCGTTCTGCGAGATGGCGTAGACGATCTCGAATCCGATATCGGTCTCCACCGCGCGGGAGACAATCTGCGCGCAGTCGCGCGGGCTGAGCCACATCCAGCGCGCGATCTCGTCGTGCAGCTCGGGCAACATCCAGCCGATACGCAGGCAGATCACACTGATGCCATGCTGGTCGTACCAGAAGCGGCCCAGCGCCTCGCCAAACGCTTTCGAGACCCCGTAAAGCGAGTCAGGGCGGATCGGCTGGTCGGCGAAGATTGGCCACATCCCATCCCGGTCGTACATGCCCATGACGTGGTTGGTGGAGGCGAAGATGACCCGCCTTACCCCCGCCTGCCGGGCTGCCTCGTAGACGTTGTACGTCCCGACGATGTTGTTGTGCAGCACGCTTTCCCAGGTGGCATCGACCGCCGGGTCGGCAGCCATGTGGACGACGGCGTCGATGCCCTGCATGGCCTCGGTCAGAGCTGGCAGATCCTCAGGTCCAGCGTGCGCCAGTCCTCGACCGGTGGATCGGCCGGGCGACGGGTGCGGTAGATGAGGCGCAGGTCGTAGTGCTCCCGCAGGAGGTTGGCCAGGCTCCCGCCGATGCTGCCGCCCGCGCCCGTGATCAGGACGCGCTTTCGCCGCGTGTCATGATCGTCCAGGGACGGAGCGCCGGTCGTGGCAAGCGCGGCGATGGTGGCGCGAGCGTGCTCCAGCGCCGCCCGCGCGGCTTCGAGGGCGGCAGCATCTGCCTCGCCATCGAGTGGCACATGGTCACGCAGGTGCTGCGTCCGCGCTTCCAGGTTGCGCAGCGTATCGGCTATCGGACCGAGCAGATCGCTCGCGCCGTGCGAGGAAAGGTGATACGGGGTCGTGTCTCTCACCATGCCAACCATCCACCATCAACCGGCAGCACTGTCCCGTGGACGTAATCCGCCGCGTGTGAGCAGAGAAAGACCACTGCTCCCGCCAGGTCATCCGGTTTGCCCCAGCGCCCGGCGGGAATGCGCGCCAGCATGGACGCTGCGCGATCCGGGTCACTGCGGAGCATGGCGGTCAGCTCGGTAGCCATGTAGCCGGGTGCGATGGCGTTGACGTTGATGTTGTAGCGTGCCCACTCATTCGCCAGCGCCCGCGTCAGTCCCGCAATGCCGCTCTTGGCAGCCGTGTAGCCGGGCACGAGGTAGCCGCCCTGGTAGGAGAGCAGCGACGCGACATTGACGATCTTGCCGGGGGATTCCCGCGCCACCAGTTGCCGGGCCAGCGCCTGGCTGAGCAGGAATGGCGTCGACAGATCGACCGCGATGGTCTGCTGCCAGTCCTCCCAACTGTGGGTCAGGGCCGGACCGCGCCGGATAATGCCGGCGTTGTTGACCAGGATTGTGGGCGGTCCTGATGCCGTCGCCACCTGCTGCAAGAGGTCGTCCGCGCCGCCGGGATCAAGTGCGGTGAGGTCTGCTTGCAGGGCGTGCCCCGGCTGACTGCACGCGGCAATCTGCGCCAGTGTCTCGTCGGCGGGCAGGAGGTCCACCACACAGACGGCGGCGCCCGCTTGCGCGAGCGCCGTGGCCATGGCCTGGCCGAGGCCGCGCGCGCCGCCAGTGACAAGCGCAACCTGGCCATCCAGCCGGAAGAGATTGCTCCCTGCTGCGCTCAATAGCGCAAGTCCTGCGCGGGGATGCCTTCCCGCTCGCAAAAGGAGAGGTAGCGTTCCATCTTGGTGAAAACATCATCCTGGTAGATGACGTTGTCGTCGTCATCGAGGTACTGGATGACCCCTTCCAGGATGAAGAGCGTTTGCATTTCCTCTGCGCCGTCGACGATGAGCGTGTGGATGTCTCCCGGCGGCTCGTAGACGAACGTTCCCGGGCGGGCCACCCACTCCCGCTCCAGGTAGTGCCAGGATCCGGCAATACAGAATCCCAGCACCTGCCCGCCGCTGTGGCGATGCCGGTTCACCTTGCCCTGCCTGGTGACCTTAAGCAGGTTGACCCAGCGGCCATTGGCCAGGTCAAAGCGCAGCGGCTTGAACCAGACATTTTCGCCCTGCGGAACCCAGGGCAGTTCGTCCGCCTGGATAGCCTGATCGGGCAGACCCAGTTCTTCGATCATCTTTTCCAGCGCGGTCGAGGTGATGGTGGCTGCCATCGATATCCTCCTTTCAACCGGAATTCAATCATGGAACGCCGGGGTGTGCCGATGTCTGTACGACGGCGCGCAGCAACGGCGACGCCGTTACGACACCGCGCTGAGCCAGGTCTGGTAGTCGGCCTCGATATCCTCCGCCCAGGTGGAGACGTCGATCTGGCCGGAGGTATAGACGCCATCGGCAATGCGGCGCTTGCCGAAGACATCGCGTTGCCGCACATCTTCCGAGCGGGTGACCACTGCCTCAGCCAGGTGGGCCGGGATGAAGCTGACCCCTTCCCGCGTGCCCAGTACGACATCGCCCGGCAAGACCGTGGCGTTTCCGATGCGCAGCGGCCCGTTGACTTCGGCCAGGGTGACATCGAGGATCGCGGACGGGTGGACGCCGCGGCAGAAGACGTTGAAGTTCTCAAGCTGGCGCACCCGCTCGTAATCTCGGATCCCGCCGTGTACGACCAGCCCGGTGCCGGCCCGCGCCGCAATAGCCGTGCCCAGGTTGTCTCCGATGAAGGTGCCGTCCTCGATCTTGCCAAAAAGATCGACCACCAATACGTCGCCGGGACGCAAGGTGTCGATGACCCAGGTGTTCTGCCCACCAGTGCGGCCATCTCGCTCTCCCTCAGTCTGAACCACATCATGAAAGTCCGGCCGGTGAGGGACCATGCGCACCGTTACCGCCCGGCCAACCAGAACGCGCTCCGGGTGCAGGTTGTACCAGCCGCCTTCAAACTGGAAGTGGTAGCCGTGGCCGCGCTCCACCACGCCCCAGGCTTCGTCGTTCGTGACCTCGCGCATGCGATGCAGGATGTCGTCTGGCACATGCGGGCGGCCATCAGGCAGGCGGTCGTCGGTGTAGGCTCCAGTGAGCGCGGCCACGCGCTCCGGTGAGTTAAAGATCATTTCCAAAGGCTCCTTTTCGGCGCTCAGGCTCGGCTCGTGGGTGCTTCTCAGGGCGACGAGGTCTCCCGAGCGGTTCGAGACGACCCGGGCTGGTGGACCATCAGGCGTGCGGTGAATCGCCAAAGAAGGAGAAACCGGGCGCCAGGTGGGCGCGCACGACATCTTCATTGAGCGTCATGCCATGACCCGGCGCGTCGCCAAGTTCGATGTAGCCATCCCGGATGGGAGGGTCCCCATCGACCATGGCGGCCCACCAGGGCACGTCGTGCGCGTGGTATTCGATGACCAGGAAGTTCGGGATTGCGGCGCAGACGTGGGCCGAGGCAACTGTGCCAATGGGACTGGCGACGTTGTGGGGCGCGACATTCATGTAGTACGTGTCGGCCCAGTCTGCGACACGGCGTGCTTCCTGCAGGCCACCCATCTTCGGGATGTCCGGCGCGATGATATCGACCGCCTGCGTCTCGATCATCTCCCGGTAGCCCTGCTTGCGGTAGAGATTCTCGCCGGCGCAGATCGGTGTGCGCGTGCGCGACGTGACCGCTTTGTGCGCGGCAATGTTCTCCGGCGGCACCGGATCCTCGAGCCACAGGAGATCGTAGTCTTCCAGCGCCCAGGCAAGGTGCAGCACATCATTCACCGCGTACTTCCAGTGGCAATCCATGGCAACCAGCACGTCAGGGCCAGCGGCCTCGCGCACCGCCTCGACCACCTCCACCATCCAACGCCGCTCCGCTGCCCCGATGGTGCGGTTGAATGGCTCGACCCACTGCTTGCGCGGGTGGTCGAAGTCGCTGAGATCGGTGGTGTAGGGGTTGCGCGTATCGAGGTCGAACTTGATGGCCGTGAAGCCCGCATCCACGACTTCGCGGGCGCGCTCGGCATAGGACGCCGGGTCCGGCGTGGCGCCAGCGTGACAATCGGCGTACACCCGGACCTTGTCGCGAAAGCGGCCACCGAACAGCGTGGAGATGGGGACGCCAAGGGCTTTGCCCATCAGATCCCAGAGGGCGATTTCGATGCCGCTGATGGCGGTGACTGTGGCGCCACCCTGAGAGCCCTCACCCGAGAGGCAGCGAATCATCATCTCGTAGAGCCGGTTGATATCAAACGGATTCTGGCCGACGATGACGGGCGCGGCCTTGTGCACCAGTTCGGCCACGCCCACTCCCCAGTACGCCTCGCCCAGGCCGGTGACCCCTTCGTCGGTCTCGACCCTGACCAGGACCCAGGGAAAGTTGCCTGCCACGACGGCAGTAGTGACGCGCGTGATCTTCATTTATGCCCTTTCCTGTCTCATGCGCGAAAAGCGAAGGGTCGAACGAGTCAGGGGCGCTGCACTGTGCCGTCACGGAGGCGAACCGGCGGCCATGCGCCATTCAGCGGATGCTCCGGAAACGGGTATTTCGCCGCTTGTTGTTCGTTGATATCGATGCCGAGGCCCGGCTGGTGGTTTGCCCACATCATGCCATCGCGGTATTCGGGCGTGCCGGGGAAGACCTCGCGCAAGCGGTCGGAAAAGAGAGTGGCTTCCTGAATGCCGAAGTTCGGGACTGCCAGATCCAGGTGTACATTCGCGGCGTGCCCGACCGGCGAAACATCTCCGGGACCGTGCCAGGCCGTGCGTACGCCGAAGTACTCGCAGAGCGCCGCAAGCTTGCGGGCCGGGGTCAGGCCGCCGATATCCGAGAGGTGGACCCGCATGAAATCAATCAGCCGGTTCTGGACGAGGGGCAGGTACTCGTTAGTGTTGACGTAAAGCTCACCCATGGCGATCGGGATGCTGGTCTGCTGACGGAGGAGCGGGAAGTAACCGTTATCCTCCGGGGCAAACGGGTCTTCAAGAAAGAAGAGCCGGTACGGCTCCAGGTCTCGTGCCAGCCCGATGGCCAGGATCGGCGGGACACGCTCGTGGATATCGTGCAGCAGTTCGACCTCGTCGCCGAGCGTTGTGCGCAGATGCTCGAACAGCGCCGGAACGATCCGCACATATGCCGATGGGTCCCAGGCATCCTGCCTCAGCCGCAGGTGATTGGGGTGTGGCTCGTCGCTGTCCAGCGCGTGGGAGACGCCGTAGGTTGATGCGCCGGGCACAGCCACCTGGCAGCGGATGTGGCGGAACCCCTGAGCCATCAGGCGGCGCGCGTCGTCTTCTACCTCCTGCGCGTCGCGGCCGGAGGCGTGGACGTACGCGGGCGCCGCAACGCGGCAGCGGCCACCCAGAAGGTCGTAAACGGGCATGCCGGCCATCTTGCCCTTCAGGTCCCAGAGCGCCATGTCCAGCCCGGACATCGCATTGTTGAGCACCGGCCCGCTGCGCCAGTAGGAACTGACCGCCAGCATGGACCAGATGTCCTCGATGTCATGCACCGAGCGTCCAATCACCTGCGGCCGCACGTACTGTTCGATGGCGGTGACGACGGCCAGCGGGCGTTGCGTGAACGTGGCGCAGCCCAGGCCATAGAGCCCGGGCTCATCGGTCTCAACCTTGACCACCACCAGCCGTATGTCGTCCGGCGCGGTCAGGATGACACGCACGTCGCGGATACGGGGGCCGTTTTCCGGCCATGGCGGCGGCAGGAGCGGGGAAGCGTCGGGTTCGTGGGATCGCGGCGCCACAGTGAGCAACTCCTCGTCGCTGAGTGAGCGAAAATCGACAGGGTGATTGTGGCATGAAGGCCGAATCACCGAGGGTGCTCGGCAGTGCGCGCTGCCATTTGGTTCGCTTCAGGTTGGTGTTGTCCATGCGACGATAGCCGTCACCGGATGATCTCTAACGGCGGCAGAGCGCGCGCACCTGGAGCTGAACATGGTCGATGCACTGGCGAATGTGGGGCGCCCTATTGCGTTCGGGTTAGCAATGGTGAACCCATTGCCAGTCATGGCCGTCATCCTGTTGCTTTTCTCCACGGGCGGGAGCAGTGGTTCCCATTTCTGATCGAATTGGTTTGCCGGCCTGCTGATTGTCGGCGGCTTGCTGATCTTCGTTGTTCCTGCCGAGCGGCTTGTTGGGACAGCGCGCGACCCCTCGACGCTGGCCTCGGTTGTCCCGCATCATTCTGGGTGCGAACTTGCTCTGGCTGGCGGCGCTGCAGAAGTGGATGACGCGGCCGAAGGAAGGAAACGCCGAAACTGCCGGGCTGGGTGACGTCGCTGGAAAGCGCGAGCCCGCTTTCAGCGCTGGGGATCGGCGCGGCGATGGCTGGCGCGAACCCGAAGAACCTGGTGTTCTCAGTCTCCGCAGCAGTGGCCATCGCCGAGTGGCAGCTGGCTAACTCGGAGAATGCCATACTGCTGGCCGTTTGCCGCCATGGGGTCGCTCAAGGGTTCTCATCCCGGCGATCTGGCGAGCGGTCGGCGGGGAGAGCGCTGCCGCGACTCTGCAGGAATGGCGGCTCTGGCTTTCTCGCAATTACAATGTCCTCATGGGCGTGGTCTTTGTCTTCTTCGGGATCATGGTGCTCGGCAAGGGTTTAGCCGGGCTGTTGCACGGGCGATAACCGGCATCCAGATGCGCTCAGCTACTCGCCTGGCGATTCGGGACTAAGTCGGTGCAGGTAAAGATGTGCTGCGGCGCTTGCGCGGTTGGCGGTCTTGGCACCGTGGGGCGTCGGGGATGCCCCGTCGGCTCCTTGCGATGCCCGTCGATCCACCATTGCGGCACGTCATCGACGATGGTGGGCTCCGTCCCGCCCAAGCCCGCAATCCTGCCGCAATTGCGATCACGAACTCGCGCAGCGTCGAGCCAGATGGCCGCCGTGATCGCGTTTGAGGAGTCGCACTCCACTCCTTGGGGTTGAGTTGGGGGCTGTGGCGGGCCAAGGGGATGACTTCCAACCAGGCCGCACGCGCGGCTGGCCGCGCTTGTGCGCTTGCTGACGTGGCGGGGCCGTTGTCGAGCACAAGAATGATGTCGCGTCCGGTCTCCACGTGGCAGGCATCGAGGGCTGCGACGTCCCGCGCAAAGCCGGTCGTCCTGCCGTGCCTGGAGGACCTCAATGCGTCCTCGCCCAGCGCCTCCACACTCCCGAAGACGGTCAAGCGCCGGTTGGTTCCCGTCGCTGGCACCGTGGCCTGCTGCCCCACGCGATGCCAGACGCGACTCAGGTATGGGTTCGTGTCGAGATGGGGCTCATCCTCGAAGTGCAATTCGGTGCGGTCGGGAGATGCCGCCGCCTTTTCCCCGCCGCCTGGATGGCAGTGGCGCAGGCGGCGACTTCGGCAGGATCCTGGAGATGCTCCAGGGTGTGTTTGGGCCGGCCACACGCGAAGCGCTGTCGGTGCTGCAGTACGCGCACCCACCCTGGCGCGATCCGAATGCCGGTCTGCGCCTCCAGGTAGGCGCTCAGCCGCTGGGAACTCCAGACATCGAACGGCTGTAAGTTGAGCGTGCGTGGTGGCGTGTCGAGCGCTGCCTCCAGCGCTCCCAGGTCGGCCGCATCCGCCTTGGGCGGCCGACCCGGAATCGGAGCTCCGGCCAACGCCTCCACCCACCATCACGAAAGGCGATGCCCAGTCCCAGCCGGCAGGCGTCATGAAGGCGTCGCGGGCCTGGGTCATATCCCAACCTTGCACCTGGATGGCAGCCGGGCGGAAGTTGCGAACAGTGAACGCAATGCTCTTGAGCGAGTCTCCGCCCGCCAGGCGCGGTTGCCGATCTTGCCGCTTTCCCTTTTTGTCGCCATGCGTGCGCCGGCGCCTACGCCCTCGATGATTCTTGCCTCGCCGTCCACCTCTGGCGCCGCTGAGCGCGCCTTCACGCGCTTCGGCGTCCGTTGGCCACTTCGGGATCAAGAGACCGCTGGCAGCGGCAAAGAGGGCGCGCCGGGTACCACAGGAGCGCACAACCAGTTCCTGGTGCGCCAGGTCAACCTCACTGTCAGGCGCAGCCTCGTTTCGCGGGATCATCGTCGTACCTCCGTCGCAGATGTTCCGTGATCGATGGTCGTGGCTAGGGACAGCTCACACTTGATCTGCTTCCACTCTGAGCGTGGAGGAAGACCCTGTCACCTCGGGAAACCACGAGTTTTGAACTGGAGGAACTACGAGGTCGGGTTGGGTGCGGGGGCAGCAAGACGAGGGGTGGCGCCGGGAGGCTCCACCAGACCGGCCGCCAACGCTGCCGCAACAGCGCCGCTGCGTTTGCTCACGCCCAGCTTGGCAATAATGCGAGAGACGTGGAACTCGACGGTGCGGTGGCTGATAAAGAGCGCGTCGCCGATGACGCGGTCAGTTTGCCCTGCCACCAACAACCGCAGTACCTCCAACTCCCGCTCCGAAAGGATGACCGGTGCGGCCGGCGGCTCAGTGGAGACCGGCGCCTCCAGAAGCTGGGCGATGGCCTGTCCCGGCAGCAGGCTGCGGCCTTCCTCCCAGCTACGCCTGAAGGCTGGCTCGCCAATGGCGCGTTGTGCCGCGGCCAGGGCGCCGTCCCGGGCGGCCTGCTCACTGGGAATCGAGGTGTCGAGGCCCAGCCGCTCCCCAAGCGCCTCGGCCGCCGCCAGGCAGCGCACGGCGCGTTCGCTGCATTCCAGGAAGGCAGCTGCTGTTGCGGCTCCTCGGAGATCATCGTAGAGAGCCAGGGGGGAGGGACTCAGGCCCTCGTGCGCCAGGATCTCCTTGAACCGTTCCAGGGCGCTCGCGTAGTCGCCTCGCTGGAGCGCCAGGTACGCGAGGTCTCCCTGCGCCCGGCGGATGCCAGGCAGGAAGTCGATGGACTGGCAGAGCAGGAGTACGGCGTCATAGAGCCGCGCTGCCTCGTCGTAATCGCCACGTTCACCGGCTACGATGCCGAGACTTCTGGTGCAATTCCCCATCATCAGGGCCGACAGGCGAGGATCTGGGATACTGCCGGATGTCACTCGCCCTTCTTCGAAGCAGTCAGCAGCCTGACTGGCTTCGCCGAGGTGGAACGTGGCAACGCCGAGCGCGTAGTGGGCAAAGGCCTCCGTGAGCGCGCGCAGGGATTGAGGATCGGGCGTGTGCGTCGGGCTGGCCGGGAGCCCGGTGGTGGACCACGTCTCTCCAGATTCCCGGCAGAGCCGCAAGCCTTCTGTGCTGTGGCGCGCAGTGTCCGTCATTTCGCCCCGGAGGAACTCGATGAGGCTGAGCCAGACCAGAGCCCGCGCTCGCTCGGTTAATGACGCTGGCCCCTGCTCAGCAAGGGCGCGGGTCAGCCACTCCTTCCCTTCGCGCACATGGATGCGGGCGTACCAGAATCCCCCCAACGCGGCGACGTGTGTGAGCCGTCGCTCAAACTGGCCGGTTGTTCCCCACCAGGTCAGCGCCGCGCGCATGTTGGCGCGTTCCGTTTCCAGTGCATCGAGCCGGCGCTCGCCATCGGGCGAAATGCGCCAGCCCCTCGCGCTCCGCGAGCGCGAGTAGCTGGCGTGAGCCTGGCGGGCAACAACCTCCAGGCCTTCGACCGCCAATTGCTCAGCAGCGAACTCGCGGACTGTTTCCAGCAGCGTGTATCTGGGAGATTCGTTCGCGCCGGGCTCATACCGGACCAGGCTATTCTCGACGAGGGACGCGAGCAGATCGAGGACCGGGATATCTGGCGTGGCCTCGCGCGCCGGGGCGCCACTGGCTGCGTCGCGCATGGCGGTCGCGACTGCTTCGGCTGCATCAAGCCGGAACCCATCGTCGAAAACCGAGAAGCCGCAGAACGCAAGCCGCTCGGGCGGCGTCAGCAGATCGTAACTCCAGGCGATGGCGTTTCGCATGGTCTGGAGCCGCGCCGGCATGTCGCGGCCGCCGTCAACCAAGAGTGGCAGCCGCCGGTCCAGTCGTGAGAGCAAGGTCCGCAGCGGCAAGTGGCTGACGCGGGCGGCAGCCAGTTCGATGGCCAGGGGCAAGCCATCCAGGCGCTGGCAAATTTCCACGACGACCGCGGCGTTTGCCTCGCTGACTTCGATACTCGGCACGACCGCCTGCGCCCGCTCGATGAACAGGGTTACGGCCTCGGAATGAAGCGTTTGCGGCGTGAGGAGCTTCGGTTCCTCACGCCCTCTCGCGACGCCTTCTGGCTCATGTATCTGGGACAGTGGCGGAACCGGAAGCACGCGTTCGCCCCGGACCCGCAGGCGGGCCCGGCTCGTCACCACGACCTGGAGGTCGCGACAGGCGGACAGCAGTTCGCCAATCTGCGGGGCCGCCGCCAGCACTTGCTCGAAATTGTCGAGAACGATCAGGAGTTGCGCGTCGCGCAGCGCCCGCCGCAGTCGGTCGCTAACGGCAACGCCGGTGATGCCGAGACTCGCTGCGACGGCGCCAGGGACGGCATCTGCATCCTGGAATGGCGCAAGGGAAACCCAGACGACGCCGTCCCGGAAATCCTGTTCCAGTTCAATCGCGATCTCGGTGGCCAACCTGGTTTTTCCGATGCCGCCCGGGCCGGTCATCGTCAGCAAGCGGGTAGTGCGGCGACGCAGCATGGCTACTGCCGACTCGAATTCTGCGCGTCTGCCAATAAGGGGCGTGAGCGATACGGGGATCGGTGATTCCCACCCGGGGCGAAAACCTGGTGCGGGCACAGGCGTGAGTTCGTGCGGCGCAATCGAGCCGATCGTCATCCTGGTTCTCACCGACCGGAGGTGGAAGCGCCGACGCGCCGCCTGTCTCCTGCCGTATTCACGCTACAGACCCGAAAGATTATTGTAGTGTAGCGTAGCCGCGCGGCCTTGCCGCGCTGCGTGCGCAAATCAGGATGGTTGGCTGCTGCCGCTGCTCTCGCCGTTGGCGCCGAAGGCCCATACGGATCAATGGTTCTCCGGCACACTCCGGTTGCGCCTTCCGCCAGGGTGTCTCTCCAGGCTACGAAGCCAAGGTCTTCGGAGTTCGGCCTGCTCCCTGGACGGAGCGCAGCGAGCGGACATTTTGGCGCTCTCTACATCGCTGGTCGTGGCCCTGCAAGCGCATCAGGACGCGCAAGCATTCGAGCGTAAGCAGGCCGGTGCAGGATGGCAGGAGAGCGGGCTGGTCTTCACGTCACGCGCCGGGACCGCGCTTGACGCCCGCAACCTGACCCGCGAGTTCAAGCTGCATTTGAAGGCGGCAAGACTGCCCGAAGACACGCGCTTCTACGATCTCCGGCACCCGGCAGCATCGTTGCTGATCGCAGAAGGGTTGCCCTTTACCGCCGTGTCCGCGATGCTGGGGAATGCGCTGACCGCAACCACGCTGAACGTCTACGCGCATGTCTTGCCGGGTGCAGAACGGTTGACGGCGGACGCGATGGAGCGCCTACTAGGGTAGTGCTGAAACCGCGTTGGCGGACCCGTTGGCGGACTAGACGAATTATGGCCGGGGTGGACGACCTTGGCCATTGTCATTTTCCGCATAACCATGCGGTTTTCTGTGGAGCCGACGATGGGACTCGAACCCGCAACCTGCTGTTTACAAAACAGCTGCTCTGCCAATTGAGCTACGTCGGCGAATGATTCAGCCACGCTCATGCATGACTCGTGTCATTATGCCACGGTACCGGCTGCCGAGCCCACCGGGACTCGGAGAAAGGAAGGATCATCATGACCGCCGCCGGCCAGACAGACCGCTGGCCACCACTCGACCTGAATGAGTGGCGCGCCACGAAGGACACCCTGCACCTGTGGACCCAAGTCGTGGGCAAGCTCAAGGTGGAGCTCGCGCCGTTCGAGAACCACCTCTGGCACACTGCACTGACCCTGACCGCACGTGGCCTGACAACCGGCCCCTTGCCGCTGGCACACGATGTCCTGCAGGCAGACTTCGATTTTCTGGACCATAACCTGACGCTCAGCACCGGCCGGGGCGGCCGCAAGGCGGCGCCGCTCTACCCGCGCCCGGTGGCGCTGTTTTACGCGGAGGTGATGGGGTGCCTGGCTGCACTGGGCGCGCCGGTGGCCCTCAACACGATGCCGCAGGAACTACCGGACGCCATACCATTTGATCAGGACACCGTGCACGAGAGTTATGACGCTGACGCTGTCGCTCGTTGGTGGCGCATCCTGCAATCATCGTCGCAGGTCATGAGCGAGCACCGCCGTTGGTTTACCGGCAAGGCGTCGCCTGTGCTCTTCTATTGGGGTTCGTTCGACCTGGCGACTGCTCGGTACAACGGCGTGCCCTGTGCGCCGCCGAAGGGTGGCGGCTACTTGTTCCGGGTTGCCGAGTGTGAGACGAACTGGACGGCTGGCTTCTGGCCTGGGAGCGGTGCTGCTCCGTACGCGGCATTTTATGCCTATGCCTACCCTCAGCCCGCCGGTATCGAGCAGGCTGCCGTGCAGCCGGAACGCGCCCTCTGGAGCTCAGAGATGCGCGAGTTTCTGCTGCCGTACGAGGATGTGCGCACCTTGCCGGATCCGGATGCGGCGTTCCGGGCGTTTCTGGAAAGCACCTATGACGCAGCAGCCAACCTGAGCGGATGGGACCGCAGATTGCTGGAGTTGAAGGCCATCCCGGCGCCACGCTGAACGACACAATTCCAGAGCGTCAACGTGCGATGATGCCGCCGAAATCGGGGTCTGGAGTTGGGGGCATCATGGAGCGGACGGCAGATATCGTCATTGTCGGCGGCGGCATCATGGGCGCTTCGCTTGCGTGGCATCTGGCCCGCCGACACGCCGGCCAGGTCGTCCTGCTGGAGCGCGATGTCGTGGCGGCGGGCGCCAGCGGTCGCACTGGCGCGCTCTTGCGGCGTCACTATTCCAACCGGCCGGAGGCGATACTGGCGCACCGGAGTTGGGAGACTTTCGCGCACTGGCCCGAGATTGTTGGCGGACTCCCGGTCCATACACCGAGTGGGCTCATTGTCACCGTCGATACGTCGCCCGGCCGCGCTGCCAACGTTGAACGCTTGCGGCGGAACGTCGCGCTGCAAAATGAGATTGGCATTCCGGCGCGCGTCGTCTCGCAGGCGGACTTGCGAATCTTGCAGCCGCAGGCCAACTGGGACGATGTCACTTACGCCGCGTACGAGACAGACAGTGGCTACGTTGATGCCATCCCGGCAACCCACGGCATGGCGCGGGCGGCTCGCGAGGCTGGCGCGCAGGTTCGTGAGGGCGTTGGCGTGCTCCAGATCCTGGCAGACGGCCAACGCGTGAGCGGCGTGCGCACCACGGTGGGGGAGATCGCAGCGAGGACGGTCGTCGTGGCTGCCGGACCCTGGACGCCCGCGCTCGTGGAGCCGGTTGGCGTGTCGCTTCCTATCGAAGCGTTGCGCGTGCAGGTCGCCATCCTGCAGCGACCACTCGACGTGGCGGAACACATGGTCTACCTGGACACCGCGGCGGGCATCTTCACCCGGCCCTGGGCGCCGGGGCGCACCATGATCGGGGTGGGCGGAGGGGATCAGCACGATCCCGTTGACCCGGACGACTTCGAGACCCGGAATGACGCAGCGTACGGTGACCTGGCCAGAACAGCTGTTTCGCGGCGCATTCCAGGAATGCGCCGGGCGCGTTACCTGCACGGACACGCGGGCCTCTACGACATGACGCCGGACGCGCACCCCATCATCGGCGCAGCCGGACCTGACGGACTGTACGTTGCAGCAGGGTTTAGCGGAGCCGGGTTCAAGAAAGGTCCGGCCGTTGGCGAGGCGCTGGCGGAACTCATCCTGGGGCCGGACCATGGCCCGGAGTGGGTTGATCTGGCCCCGTTTTCGGCTGAACGATTTGCCACGGCAGATTGGCAGAAGCCCTGGGGCCCGGATGAGTACGAGTTCAGTTCCGATTTTGGACACGGGCTATGATGACGCCGCACAGGTCGTGACCGGGAAGCTCACCTTCCCCGCTGTTCCTGGGAGACCGCACATGCAGATTGAGTTGACCCACATTCCGATCTCCCCACGGACGAGAAACATCCTGATCCTGGTTGCCGTGCTTGCCGTTGGATTCCTGTTCTGGCGAGCCCCGGCGCTGCCCAAGCTGCTCCTGACGGGCATGGCCGTGGCGCTGGTGCTGTCGTTCCCGGTGAATTTCATCAGCCGTTTCATTCCGCGCGGTCTGGCCCTCGCCCTGGTGATCCTCCTGATGTTGGCGGCCATGATCCTGGCAGCCGTCATTCTCGTGCCTGTCGTGGCTGACCAGTTGGTGAGCCTGGCGTCGCAAGCGCCTGACCTCCTCAACCGGGCCTACAGCCTGTCCCGGAGCGGCCTGGAGTACCTGGCTGAACGGGGTTTGCTGGACACGACACCCGATCAGGCTATGAAGCAGTTGCAGACAACTGGCGCACAGCGGGTTGAAGGGCTTCTGCAGGGCGCCGTATCGACTGCCTTCGACACGCTTTCCGGTACGGTGGCAGGCGTCTTCACGACCTTGAGCACCATCCTCATTGCCGCCTATCTGTTGGCTGACGGTGAGCGTTTTCGGCTGGGGCTCATTCGCGTCCTGCCGGTGCAGTACCGCGACGATGCGCTGACGCTGTGGACCGATGTCGGTCATGCCCTGTCGCGCTACCTGGGCGGCATCCTGGTTTCGCTGACGTTCCAGGGGGTTGCGGCCACGCTCATGCTCACCCTGCTGGGGGTGCCGTTCTCGGTGTTGCTGGGCATCTGGACCAGCCTCGGCGCGATCATCCCGTACGTCGGTTCCTACATAGGCGGCATTCCCGCAACCATCGTTGCGTTCACCGTTTCGCCCACTGTGGGTATCCTCACCGCATTGACCTATGTGGTGATCAACTTCATCGACGGCAACCTGATTGCTCCCCGCGTCCAGGGGCAGGCTATTCGCGTTCCGCCGCTCCTGATCTTTCTGGCGGTGATCACTGGTGGCCAGATTGCCGGCATCTGGGGCGCGTTAATGGCTGTCCCCGCCCTGGCGGTTGGGCGCGTGGTCTTCGATTTTCTGGTTGATCGGCTGGTGGTTGTGCCGCACGTTGCCCAACCCTTGCCAGTTTCGCTGGTCGAGGCTCCGGTGGAGGAGGCGCCGCTCGGCATGCGACGACCCGTACCCCAGCGTCCCTCGACGAAGGCGATGCGCGAGCGGTAGGGAGTACCGGCGGGGAGCCGCACTGGTGTCTTCAGCGTGGGCGCTGCCGTCGTAACGGAGCAAAACGCCCCTCGCCGCGAGCCCGGGCGAGGGGCAGACTTGCGTCTTTCCTGTCTCAGGCGAGTACAGGCGCCGGCAACCCAACAGGTGTTCGCCATTCTGCGTGGGCAGGTGTTGCCCCCCGCACAATGGCATCGAGGTCGACCCGCAGGCGGTGGGAAACCGGCCCGATCATGCCGTCTCCTATTCTCTGACCATCGACCTGCGTCACAGGAGTGATCTCGGCAGCGTTCCCCACGAAGAAAACCTCGTCAGCCAGGTAGACCTCTGTACGGTCCACGGCTCGTTCGCTCATCGGCAGGCCCATGTCATCGCGCACCATGGTGATCACGGCGTCCCGCGTGATGCTCTCCAGGATGCCGCTTTGGAGGTGCGGCGTAACAACCTCGCCGTCGCGCACCAGGAAGATGCAGGCGTTCGGACCCTCGGCCACAAAGCCGGCGCTGTTGAGGACGATGGCGTTGTCGTATCCATCGCGTCGCGCCTCGCGCAGGATCATGGAGCTATTGCGGTAGTTTGAGAGATTCTTGACGCGAGGCGGCATGGCGTCTTCGCTAATGCGCCGGTAGGAGGAGAAACGGGCACGCTGGGAAAAGTCGGTCCGCAGGCGCGAGGCAAGCGGCCACCAATCGACAAAGGCTCCAAAGCGTGACGTTTCGAAGAATCCGCCGCTGGCCGCTTCCTCAACGTAGGCGAGTGGTTGCAGGTAGACATCCTCGCGCGGACTGTTGGCGTGGAGGGTTGCAACACACGCCTCCATTAGCGCCTCCTGGGACCAGGGACACGTCAGGCCGATCAGTCGCATCGACCGCATCATGCGAGCCATGTGAGCATCCAGCCGGAAGATGTACATCTCTTCCTGCTCCGCGCTAAAGTAGCCGCGCATGCCTTCGAATACGCCCTCGACGCCGGACCACCCGAGGTGCGTCACCGGCATCAGCGCCTGCTGCTCTGGCGTGATGTTGCCGTTCCACCAGATCAGTTTCTCCGCTCCACTCACCACATTATCCTTTCGTGCGGAATGACGAATGTTCCGTTGTGCGCTGTCACCGGCGGCGAGGGCGCCGGTGGGCCTGATCGGCGAAGTCTTCCCGGCTGTCCCGGCCAAACCAGTGAGCCAGCAGCCCAGTGATCGCCAGGAGTGATGCAAACACCACCAGCGTCAGGAGAGGGCTGTCCATGGACTTTTCCTCCGCGGCATCCCGGTCCACCGGAGGAGAGCGAGCCAGCGGGCAACCGTCTTGATGACAGCTGCCAACGGTTTCTCCCTGGCTGCCCGGGAGCTGTTCTGCTGCTCGCACGGTGGCGACGTGTACAACCTGATGATTCGCTCACGCTCGGCGTGGGCAGCGATGCGTTGCTCGTAGCCGCGCAGCGTTTCCTCTGCACACATCAATTCGAGTTGCATGACGACGCTCTCCGAAAAAGCACGCGCTCGTTTGGCATTTGGGAAGGAGCCCGCGTCGACTCAGGCTTCTGCCCGGCACGCAGTCAGGGGCGCCGCCGGACTGCCGGACAGGTGTCACATTGGCATCCCTGCCCCGAGCAGACTCTATGACCAATCTGCAAGGGTGTTGATAGCCAATCTGGAAATGGACATTGCCAATCCAGGCGTTCGCGGGTAGGGTGACCGTCATGAAAATGCAGGAGATTCGCCTGGATCCGTCAAGCGCCGCACCCCTCTACCGTCAGTTGGAGGAGACACTGGCGACGGCTATCGGCGACGGCCGGCTGGTTCCCGGTGATCGGCTGCCCTCCGAGCGCGCACTGGCGGATCAGTTGGGTGTCAGCCGCACCACGACAGTCACGGCGTACCGCGAACTCGAGGCTCGGGGTCTGGTGCGAGGCAGTACCGGCCGGGGTACCTATGTCTGCGCTGTGGGGCCCGGCGGCGATGCGCCATTCGCGTGGCAAGGTAAGGTGGCGTCTGCCGCCTTGCGAACAGTCGATCCCACGTTGCGCTCTCTGGTGCAGGGGCAGGGCGACGAGGTCATTTCGTTCGCTGGCGGCATGCCGGCGCTCGACCTGTTCCCTGTGCGGGCGTTCCAGAATCGTCTGCACCGCGTGCTCGAACAGACATTCAGTGACGCGCTCGGGCTCGGCCCGACCGAAGGCCAGCCGGTCCTGCGCCTGGCCCTGGCGGGCGGCACCGCGCCGCCGGAGGACGTCATCATTCTCTCCGGGTCCGCAGCAAGGCCTCGACCTCGTTGCCCGCTGCGGTGGAGCCGAACGATGTCGTGAGGTGTGGACCGGCCAACGTATCTGGGCGCCATCCAGGTTTTTCGCGCGGTCGGGCGCGTCTGGTTAGTTGGGACGCGCGCCGCGCGGAACTGGCAGACTGGAGGATCTGTCCCAGCGGTACCGCCCCAAACTGCTTTACACCAACCCGACGTTTCACAACCCCAGTGGACGCACGCTCAGCCTGGAGACCCGGCTCGACCTCCTGAGCCTTGCAGCGCGCTACCGCGCAGCCATCCTGGAGGATGACCCCTACAGCCCGCTTCACCTGGGTCGCGTGCCGCCTCCCTCGTTGCACTCGCTTGACACGCAAGGTCTGGTAATTTACCAGAGTACCTTTTCCAAGACCCTGGCCGCCGGATTGCGTGTGAGCTGGATCGTGGCGCCTGAAGCGATCATCGAGCAGCTGGCGCTGATGCGGCAGCGTGCCGACCTCTTCGGTGGTGGGACCAACCAGCTGGTGCTCGCCGGGATGCTGTCTGACGGTAGCTACGACCGCCATATTGCGGGGCTGCGCCGCGAGCATCGGCTGCGCCTGGAGGCCATGACGACCGCGTTGAAACAGCATCTCCCGCCCGGCGCGGTAACCTGGCACAGCGTCGATGGTGGGCTTTACCTCTGGCTGCACGCCCAGCGCCGCCTGGATGCGCGGGTTCTGGCCCGGCAGGCCGCCGCGATGGGCGTAGAAGTGATCAGCGGCGATCACTTCTACGCAGATGCTGGCAGGCGCCGGGAGTTTCGTCTGTGCTTCACGCGCAATCCCCCGGCAGTCATCGCCGCCGGGGTCTCCCGCCTGGCGCGGGCTGTGCAGGCTGTCGAGTCGCTGGGCAGCCGGATGGCGGAATCCCTGCCACTGACGTAACCGTTTTTCGTCCTGGCAACGGCGGGCCAGCGCGTGCTGGCCCGCCGTTTGATCATGCGGAGCGATGCGTGTCAGATCCCCATCGCCTCGATGATCGCGTCGGTCATGCGGGTCGTGGAGGCAGCCTTGGCGGGTCGCGGTCGGCACGGAGGTCATAGGTGACATCCTTGCCTCGGCGATCACAGCGGCGGTCGCGTTCTCGACCCGTTCTGCAGCCGCCTGTTCCCCGAGATGCCGCAACATCAGTGCGCCTGAAAGGATCATGGCGGTGGGGTTTGCCTCGTTCTTGCCTGCATGGCTGGGGGCGCTGCCATGGATCGCCTCGAAGACTAGCCGTCCGGGCCGATGTGCCACTTGGGGCCACCCCAAGACCACCGATCATACCGGCCACGAGGTCACTGACGATGTCACCGTAGAGGTTTGGCATCACCAGGACGTCATAGTCCTGCGGTTTCTGCATGAGCTGCATGCACATGTTGTCGACGATGCGGTCGTTGAATGCGATTTCGGGGTAGCGTTCGGCGACCGCCTGGGCCTCGCGCAGGAAGAGGCCATCGGTGAACTTCATGATGTTCGCCTTGTGCACCGCAGTGACTTGCTTCCGGCCGTTGGCCCGCGCGTACTCGAAGGCGTACTCCACGATTCGCTTCGAGGCGGCGGCGGTGATGATCTTGATCGAAATAGCCGCCGAACTGTCAACCTGCTTCTTCGATCGCTCGTTGATGGCATCGATGACTTCGGCTGCATCCTCAGTGCCGGTGTCAAACTCGACGCCGCTGTACATCCCTTCCAGGTTTTCGCGGACGACCACCAGATCAATGTTGCGGAAGGTGCTCTGCACGCCCTCCAGGGACTTGCCGGGACGCAGGTTCGCGTACAGCCCGAGCGCCTGACGCAGACCGACGTTGACGCTGCGGAAGCCGCTGCCGATGGGCGTGGTCATCGGCCCTTTCAGCCCCACCTTGTTCCGTTTCAACGAATCCAGCGTCGCTTCCGGCAGCACATCGCCCTGGCGCTCCAGCGCGGTCATCCCCGCTTCGCGCACGTCCCACTCGAACGCGACGCCGGAGGCATCCAGCACGCGCTGGGCTGCGCCCGAGACCTCGGGGCCAATGCCGTCTCCCGGAATGAGGGTTACTGTGTAGCTCACGAGATTTGCTCCCTTCGCGACCTGCGCATGTGGCGCGCGTGGTTTCTCAATGGGCGATTGTCGCATGTGGGCGGTTCCTTGCCGCGTTCTCTTGCAAACCGCACAATCTGTCCGGTGGATTCCTCTGCCAGCGACGAGCGCGGAGCGACGTAACATCTGATGAGTATCCCTGCCGTATCTCCTGTGGTGCTGGTGATCCTGGATGGCTGGGGTGTGGGCCGGGACGAGCCGGGCAACGCCGTGTTGCACGCGGACACTCCGGTCATGGACCACCTCTGGGCCAGCTACCCGCACGCAACCTTGCGCACGTCCGGAGAGGACGTGGGTTTGCCCGCCGGGCAAATGGGCAACTCTGAGGTTGGACACACCAACCTGGGGGCCGGGTTTGTGGTCTACCAGTGGCTGACCCGCCTGGACCGGGCGATTGCCAGCGGCGAGTTTGCTGCCAACCCGGTGCTCAACCGGGCGATGGACCTCATCCTTGCCAACGGGCAGACTCTGCACCTGCTCGGATTGGTCAGCGACGGCGGCGTGCATTCCCACTCGCGACACCTCGAGGCCCTGCTGCGCCTTGCCGCGGCGAAAGGTTTGCCCGCAGACCGCGTCGTTGTTCACGTCATTACTGATGGCCGGGACACTGCCCCGACGGCCGGGCTGGAGCACGTCGCGCGGCTGCAACAGGCGCTGATGGATACCGGCGTGGGGCGCATCGGCACAGTCTCGGGCCGCTACTACGCGATGGATCGTGATCGGCGCTGGGAGCGAACGCGGCTTGCGTACGACGCCATGGTCAACGGCCAGGGGCCTACCGCTGACAGCGCCAGCGAGGCAATTTCGGCGGCCTACGCGGCGGGCATTACCGACGAGTTCATCGTGCCCACCATCATCGCCCCGGATGCCGCTGCGCGCATGAAGCCTGAAGACAGCGTGATCTTCTTCAACTTCCGCGCCGACCGGGGGCGCCAGCTCTCGGAAGCCCTGGTGGGTGAGCATTTTTCCGGTTGGGAGCGCGGCCCGCGGCTGCCAGGGCTCTACCTGGCCACGATGGCTCGCTACGAGGAGAGCTTGCCAGCCGAGGTGGCCTTCCCACCGATGGATGTTGAGCACCCCCTGGCCCGCGTCATCAGCGAGGCCGGCCTGGCTCAGCTTCACGCCGCTGAGACGGAGAAGTACCCGCACGTAACCTTCTTCTTCAATGGCGGCCGGGAAGCGCCCTACGCGGGCGAAGAGCGGGTGCTGGTTGCCTCGCCAAAAGTGGCCACGTACGACTTGCAGCCGGAAATGAGTGCAGCGCAATTGACGGACGCGGTTGTGGCCGCGATTGCCTCTGGCGCGTTCAACTTCGTGATTGTCAATTTCGCCAACGGCGATATGGTCGGTCACACCGGAGTGCTCCCGGCCGCCATCCAGGCGGTGGAAGCGGTAGACGCCTCGCTGGGCCGGATTGTGGCCGCCACCCTTGAGCAGGGCGGCGCGGCGCTGGTCACGGCTGACCACGGCAACGCTGAGGAGATGATTGATCCTCACACCGGCGGACCCATGACCGCGCACACGACAAATCAGGTCCCCGTGGTACTGGTGACGCCCGAGGAAAGCCCGCTGCGGCACGCGCAGTTGCGCGGCGACGGACGCCTGGCGGGTGTGGCGCCGACGGTGTTGCAGTTGCTGGGAGTCGCCGCGCCACCAGAAATGACCGAGCCACCGCTCCTGTTGGCGTAGAGGGATCCTGTGCCGGGTTTTCGGCGTCTTGACATGAGCTACGCAAGACGGGCGTGAGCATCAGGTATGGTATGGGCTGGGCATTCGCCCGCTGAGGCCCTTTCCACGAGACTGGGGGAAACTGATGTCACTCAGAATTCGACATGCGGTGATGTCTCTGGCGTTGGCCGGTGGAATTGCGGTTGCTGGCTTCCCGGCCCTGACGGCCGCGCAGGACGCAACCCCAGGGGCAAGTCCGGAAAGCATGGGGCCGCCGCCTGCGCCGGACTATGCCACGGTCGTCGCCACTGGACTGGCCAACCCACGCGGCATGTTCGTAGATGCCGACGGCAATCTCTGGGTTGCCGAGTCAGGCGTGGGCGGCGACGGGCCGTGCGCCATGGGCCCCGAGGGCAATGAGGAGTGCCTGGGGGAGACCGGCGGGGTGACGAAGATCTCTGCTGACGGCACGCAGGAGCGAGTGCTGGATGGCCTCGCCTCCCGTGCCGCGAAGGACGGCAGGTCAGCCACTGGACCGAATGATGTCGCGGTGGTGGAAAACCAGATCTACGTGTTGCTGGGCTACGGCGGCGATCCCGCGACCCGTGTCGACCTTGGTACTGAGGACGAACTCGGCTGGCTGATGATGGATGATGGCAGTGGCCTGAAGCCGGTGGCCGACGTTGCCGGCTACGAGACCGACAGCAACCCTGACGGAGCGGCCATCGACGCGAACCCCTACAGCCTGGTTCCGGCTGCTGAAGGCGCGATGGTCGTGACTGATGCGGGCGGCAATGCGCTGCTGAATGTCACCGCAGCGGGCGAGATTTCCACCCTGACGGTCTTCCCGAACCGGGATGCCAAGGCGCCGGACGGATCGACGATCCCGATGAACTCGGTGCCAACGGGCGTTGCTTCGAGTGCGAATGGCGATCTGGTGGTCGGCGAGTTGACGGGTTTCCCGTTCCCGGTTGGCGGAGCGAACGTGTACACCATCAGTCCCTCCGGTGGCGACCCGATTTCCACGCTGGATGGCTTCACGAACGTCATTGACGTTGCGGTTGGTCCGGATGGAAGCACGTACGTGTTGGAGATGCTGGCGGGCAGCATGCTCGGCATCAATCCGGATGATCCGTCCACGATGAACGGTCAGCTCACCCGTGTCTCGCTGGACGGCACGCGCACGGTCATTGCCCATGATGGGCTTGTCTGGCCGACCGGCCTGGCGGTGGATGCGAAGGGCAACATCTTTGTGGCCACCTGGGGCGTGATGGGCAACATGGGCCAGGTCTGGCAGATCGCGCCGCCAGCGTAGGCTGACGCGGTCACTCTGCTCGCGAGCCCCGCTCCCTGACCCCAGGGAGCGGGGCTTCGTGTTGCGTGACTCGCGGCATGCAACTCTCGCTCGTACTGTAGGATTGCGCGGCGGCGAGGATCACGCGCGGGACAGGAACGGACAGTGAGTGGACACAAGGCGGAAGTGCGCGCTGCTCGCGCGGCAGAAGTATCGGCGCAGCACGAGGCGGCTGCAGCGAAGCAGGCGACCCGTGGCAAGCGGGGCGCCTACGAGCGCGTGCTGGCCCTGCTTGACGAAGGCTCGTTCCAGGAACTTTCGCCATTTGTGCAAAGCCGTGCGACGCGTTTTGGCATGGATCGCCAGCGGCCGTATGGAGATGGGGTTGTCACGGGCCTGGGCACGATCGATGGCCGGCACGTGGCAATCTTTTCCCAGGATTTCACGGTCTACGGCGGCTCACTGGGCGAGGCCTTTGCTGAGAAGATGGTCGGCCTGATGGACCACGCCGAGCGGTACGGAATCCCGGTGATCGGGGTCAACGACTCTGCCGGCGCCCGGATTCAGGAAGGTGTGGAGGGGCTTGCCGGGTACGGCGAAGTGTTCTACCGCAACGTGCGGCTTTCGGGTGTTGTGCCGCAGATCAGCCTGATTGTGGGTCCGTGCGCGGGCGGTGCGGTTTATTCACCCGCGATGACCGATATCGTGGCTATGGTCGAAGGTGTCGGGCAGATGTTCATCACCGGGCCGGATGTCATTCGCTCCGTGACTGGAGAAGAAGCCACCCATGAGTCGCTGGGCGGTGCGACGGCGCACATGACCCGGAGCGGCGTGGCGCACCTTGTCGCGGCCGATGAGGATGACCTGAATGCCCAGGTGCGTTACTTGCTTTCCTTCCTACCGGGCAACAACCTCGAAGATCCACCCTGGTTTGCCCCGGAGGATGATCCGCTTCGCGAAGCACCCGAACTCGATAGCATCGCTCCGGAGCAGAGTGAGAAGCCGTACGACATGCACGAGGTGCTGCGGGCGGTGCTCGACGACGGCGAGTTCTTCGAGCTGCAGGCCGGTTTCGCGCCAAACATTCTGTGCGGCCTGGGGCGGCTGGATGGCTACCCGGTGGGGGTGGTTGCGAATCAGCCGCGGCACCTCGCGGGGACCATCGACATCGACGCCAGCGAAAAGGCGGCGCGTTTTGTGCGGATGTGCGATGCCTACAACATCCCGCTTGTCGTCTTTGAGGATGTCCCGGGGTTCCTGCCGGGCATCAACCAGGAGCACGAAGGGATCATCCGGCGCGGCTCCAAGTTGCTGTACGCCTTTGCTGAGGCAACGGTCCCCCGGATTACCGTCATCACGCGCAAGGCGTACGGGGGAGCCTACGTGGTCATGAACTCAAAGCATATCGGCGCGGACTTCGCCGTCGCCTGGCCAACAGCCGAGATTGCGGTGATGGGTCCAGACGCGGCCGTGGACCTCGTGTTCCGTCGGGAACTGGCCAACGCTGCCGAGCCGTCGGCCCGCCGGGCGGAGCTGGTTGCCGAGTACGAGGACCTCTTCGCCAGCCCGTGGCAGGCAGCCAGCCGAGGATACATTGACGATGTCATTGAGCCACGCAAGACGCGCCCGTGGCTGATTCGCGCTTTTGCCGCAGCCCGTTCCAAGCGCGTGAGTACGCCTTCGCGCAAGCACGGCAACATCCCCCTGTGATGCCTGAGCCCGAAGCGACCGCTCATGTTCACTCCTGCGCACAGACCCGGCGCCGCGCGGGCGAACCGGTCATGCAGCCGACAGGAGCGCCGCTGGCGGAAGAGGCCGCTGCTATCGTCGCGGTCCTCACGCTGTTGCAAGCAGAAGCGCCGCCGGGCACGGCAGCGCCGCGCGTTTCCGCCTGGGCACAGGCGGGGCGACGTGAGGCGCTTCGGCCCTGGAAGAGGCAGGCATGAGCCGGGAAACGTTGCGTCCGGGGCCGATCGTCGTCCTGCTCCTTTCCTGGTTCATCGCCTTCAACCTGCGCAGTGGCTTCGTGGGCCTGGGGCCGGCGCTGCCTGACCTTACACTCGACCTGGGACTGACATTCGCGCAGTCGAGCCTCCTGGTCTCCGCACCGACCCTGCTAATGGGGTTGCTGGCGGTCCCCGGCGGGGCAATGGCGGACCGCTGGGGCGCCGTGCGCACAATTGCGCTTGGCACAGCCCTTGTGGCGATAGGCGGCGGCGCTCGCGCTTTGACGCTGAACTTCGGGCTCATGGCAGCCATTACCATCGTGTTCGGCGCCGGCATCGGACTGGCGCAGCCCTCATTGCCGCGTCTCATGCGAGCACGGTTCCCGCAGCGGTTGGGCGTCACCACAGGAGTCTATGCGTCAGGCCTGGTTTGCGGCGCCATTGTGGGCGCAGTGCTTTCGGCGTACGTGCTTGAGCGAGGTGGGGATGAGCACGCGTGGCGTACGCCGATTGCAACGTGGGGCATGCTGGCGGCGTTCGCGGCGGTAATCTGGTGCCTGATCATGCAGCCCTGGAAGGCGCCAGAAGATCGCCTGCCGCAGGAGCAACTCGCGCGGAAGGCAGCGAGTGACTGGTCGCCGTGGATGGACCGCCGGGCTTGGATCGCGGCCTTCATTTTCGCGGCGCAGGGGATGGCGTATTACCTGCTGATTGCCTGGCTCCCCGCTGTCTACGCCGAGAATGGCGGTGACGCGGCGGTCACGGCGGCACTCGCCGGGCTCTTCAATGCCTCCACCTTGCCGGGCATTCTCCTGTTTCCCATTTGGTCAGATCGGCTTGGACAGCGCAAGTTGCCCACGATCATGGCGTCGGTTCTCTTTACCATCGGTGTCGCGGGTCTGACACTGGCCCCGCTGGCGGAGCCGCTCCACTGGATCTGGCCCGCCCTGGCGGGGGCAGGCGTGGCCGGGGTGTTCGGCATGGCCCTGGTCATGCCTGCGGACCTGGCGCCAACCGGTCACACCGGGCGGTCGGCTGGCATGGTCCTGGCAGTGGGTTACGCAGGATCCGCGCTGGGGCCCATTGCGGCTGGGCTGGCGCGTGACCTCACTGGTTCGTTCCATGCCTCCCTGATACTGTTGCCCATCGTTGGCATCACCATGACCATCGCAGCATTCGCGACGCCGGAGATGCCGTGGCGATCGCGCAGAGCAGACGAAGCAGGAAGACAGGCTCCATGAGCAGGCACGAGGATTCTGGAACACGGCGGCGTCTGCGCGACCTTGGCATTACCCTTGGTCGCTTACCCACCGGCGAACACAACGCCATCACTGACGTGGCTGGTGTGCGCGTTGGCCACACTACCCTGATTTCGGGAGAAGGCCCACTGGTGGTCGGCCAGGGGCCGGTGCGGACCGGCGTGACCGTCATTCTGCCCCACGAGGGAGATGTGGGGCTCGACCCGGTGTTCGCGGGGTTCCACTCATTTAACGGGAACGGCGAGATGACGGGGCTGCTTTGGGTCAAGGAGTCAGGCATGCTCACCACGCCGATTGCGATCACGAACACGCACAGCGTCGGCGTTGTGCGCGACGCGATGATTTCCTACGAGGTAAAACGGCTGCGCCGTCCGGAGATCTACTTCAGCCTGCCCGTCGTCGCGGAGACCTTCGACGGTTGGCTGAACGACATCAACGGCATGCATGTGCGAGAAGAGCATGTCTGGGACGCCCTGGATACGGCAAGTGGCGGGCCTGTTGCTGAAGGCTGCGTTGGTGGCGGCACCGGCATGAACTGCCACGAGTTCAAGGGTGGCATTGGCACCTCCTCGCGCGTGGTCGCCGAAAAAGACGGGGGCTGGACGGTGGGCGTGCTGGTCCAGGCAAATTACGGTGATCGCCATCTTTTCCGGGTCGACGGCGTGCCGATCGGCGAGTTGATCCCGTACGACGAGGTCCCCGGCTTCGCCGAAGCCCGCAAGCGAGCAGGCGACGGCTCCATCATCATCGTTGTGGCTACCGACGCGCCGCTGCTGCCGCACCAATGCGACCGCCTGGCGCAGCGAGCGACGGTGGGCCTGGCGCGCGTGGGCGGCATTGGCGCCAATTCGTCTGGCGATATCTTCTTCTGCTTTGCGAACGGCAACCGTGGGCTGCCGGGCGCCGAAGAGCGCACCCGGCAAATCAGCAACTGCCGCATGATCTCCCCGGACGCAATGACCCCGCTGTTCGAGGCCTGCGCTGAAGCCACCGAAGAAGCGATACTCAACGCGATGTGCATGGCGACCACGACAACCGGCGTCAACGGTCGCACCATCCACGCCCTGCCCCTGGCCCGGCTACGGCAGTTGTGTTGCTCCTGACGCCTGGCTCTCGTAGTGGGAGAGGGTGACCTCCGTTTCCATCGGCACGTAGCGCCGCAGGTAACGAACAGGGAGTGTGCTCCCGATTTCGGCCCGGCCAAGGAACCGCTGCAGGTCATCGACGCCACTCAACGGCAGGTCAGCCAGGTGAGTGATGACATCGCGCGCCTCGAGGCCGGCGAGCGCGGCCGGGCTCCCGGCTGCGACAGAGAGCACACCCACCGCGAGCGGTGACGGGAGGCCGTGCTTCCGGGCGACTCTGACGTGGATGGGGCGCGACTCGGCACTAATGCCAAGGTAGGCGCGACGGATGCGGCCATCTTTCATCAACATACCCGCCACCCAGCGCGCGGTATTGACCGGCACTGCGAAGCAGATACCCTGCGCGCCCTGGATGATGGCCGTGTTGATGCCGACCACGCGACCCCGGGAATCCACCAGCGGGCCGCCGGAGTTGCCGGGATTCAGCGCGGCATCGGTCTGGATAACGTTCTCGATCAGGCGGCCAGTACTGGAGCGCAACGAGCGGCCCAACGCCGAGACCACGCCCGCCGTGACCGTGGCCTGGAACCCGAGCGGGTTCCCGATGGCGATCACCAACTGACCTGGGCGGAGCGAGTCAGAATCGCCAAGTAGCGCCGCCGGGAGACCGCTGACCGTGGTCTGAAGTACGGCCAGATCAGTGGCCGGGTCGTCGCCAATGAGGCGTGCCGGCAAGGTCCGGCCGTCGGCCATCGTCACTTCCAGCATTCGTGCATCGTGCACGACATGGCTGTTGGTGAGGACGTAGCCATCCGGGGCAATGACGACACCAGACCCGCCGCTCGGCATTGTCTGCACGCGGCGGCCCTGGCGTCCTTCAACGGTCACATCCTTTTCAACGACGATGTTGACGACGGACGGACTGACTCGTTCGGCCACGGTGACGACGGCGCTTGAGTAGGCATCGAGGAATGCCTCAGCCTGCTGGTCGGTCAGGGCTGGCTCCGGGGTGATCGGCGCCGCGGATTGGTCCGAAACGCTGACGAGCGAAACATCGAGGTCTGGCCTGGTTTGAGATAGGGAAATCACGGGAACTCCTGGGTGGGGACACGATACCGTCAGAAATGCGGGCGGGCGTATGAGAGAGGCTGATACGTACTGTGTAGTGTGAGGAGCGAGAAGGAGTAGCGCCGCCCCCGATAGGGGTAGGCCCGGCCTGCCTGAACAGGGAGGCGCCGCCTCGGCGATTATGTGGACATAACGAGAAGCTCGTCGGTGAGGTTCCGCCCCTCCTCCCGGATACTTTGGCCTCCCTGTACCATTTCACCACTCGGATCATCCGTGGCCTGGAGGTCACACCGTCAACTGTCGTGACAATGGAGGAGATCCCGTGCGCTTCACGAGCAAGGCTGTTCCCGGTGCAATAACCCGACGTAAGGTGCTGCAGGGCGCAGTGGCCGCAGGCATGGCGGCCCCTCTGGCGGGCCTGGGTGAGCACGCGCACATCCGCACTGCAGTTGCCGCGCAATCCAGGAATGGCTCGACACTTATTCTTGGGCTGGATGGTTCGCCCTCTGACCTCGACCCCCATTCCCAGTACGACTATCGCTCAACGACGGTCGTGCGCTCGATCTATGAGGGGTTGGTTGGTCTGAAGGGTGGCGCCACGGACGAGTATGAGGGGCTCGTTGCCGAGAGCTGGGAGGCTAATGAGGACTCCAGCGTCTGGACCTTCAAGATTCGCCCGGGTCTGACCTTCCAGGACGGTTCGCCATGCGACGCCGCAGCCGTCAAGGCGTCGTACGAGCGCATGCTGGCCATGAACCGGGGCGCGGTCGCCGTGTTCTCCCGTTTCATTTCTGATCCTGGTCAAATGACGACGCCGGATGAAGCAACCATCGTCTTCGATTGTGGCGTCCCACAGCCTCTGTTCGTAACCGCGCTTGCCTCCACCTACGGCCCGCAGGTTGTCAACGCCAAGGTTGCCCTGGAGCATGCCGAGGACGACGACTACGGCAACGCCTGGATGCAGCTCAACGCCGAGGGAACCGGCACCGGCGCCTGGAAGTTGGCGTCGTTCGAGCCGGGCCAGGAGGTGATCCTGGAGCGTAACGAGAGTTACTGGAAGGGTTGGGAAGGAGATCATTTCGACCGCATCATCGTGCGGGTTGTTGAGGAGCCGTCCACCATGCGCCAGTTGGTGGAGGCGGGCGACGTCGATATCATGGACCGCTTCAGTGTCGACTTCAGCTGGATACAAGAGCTTCAGGCGAACGAGTCGCTGGTGGTCGATATCTCTGACAGTACCGAGGTCACGTACTACGCGATGACCGAAGGTGGGGTGTTGGCATCTCCTGAGGCGCGCCAGGCAATGGCTTACGCCTACCCCTATCAGGAGGTCATCGACGGAGTGTTCCTCGGGAACGCCTCCCGCGCCAACAGCCTTATTGCCCCGGCGGTGCGCGGCTACCAGAAGGACGGGTTCTTTTTCGAGACCAACCTGGACAAGGCGAAGGAACTGCTGGATGCCGCCGGTATCGCCGAGGGTACGGAGTTGCTCATGACCCTGGGAGCTGGCGCGAACGACACCGATGCGCAGCTGTTCCAGGCGAACCTGGCAAAAATCGGCATCACCCTGACCATCGAAAAGCTCGATCAGGTCAGCTTTACGGCGCTGTTCTACGGTGATACGCCTGCGGAAGAGCGTCCAAACTTCCTGGCCTGGGGGTGGTGGCCAGACTACAGCGATGCCTGGAATGTGTTGTACCCAACCACCGCCTGTACAGCGTGGGGCTCGGCTGGCTCGAATGGCGGCTTCTTCTGCAATGAAGACGTGGACCAGTTGCTGGACGAGGCGAAGAACGCTTCCACGCTGGACACCTACGCCGAGATTCTGGACGACGTGCAGTCCATAATCACGAAGGATGACGTGCCCGTCATCGCGGTGGCCCAACCAAAGTGGACGACGGTGCTGCACAATTCCGTCGTTGGGTTCCAGTTCAACCCGATCAACCTGGGCACCTACGAGTTCTGGTCGATGTCTCGCAAGGCGTAGCACGCAAGACGTTGCCCAACGGCAGAAGGCCGGTCCATTGCGGACCGGCCTTCGCCATCGTTCTGCTCGCCAATTGGTCAGCCTTGCGGTGCGTCCGTGGCCGGTTCTTCTACGATCACCTCTTCGGCTGGCGCCTCCTCGGAGATAACCGGCTCTTCGGCCGGGATCTCTTCGGCGACGGCTTCCTGCGCTGCTGCCTCGGCCGCAGCCTGCTCAGCCTGTGCCTCTGGAGACGGGGGACGCAGTGCGAGGATGAGTACGCCACCCGCGCCACCCTCATCACGAGACATCATGGTCGCCGTGCCGAAATAATCCTGGTAGGCGCCGCCTTCGCCGGAAAGCTGCATGATGAGCGTTGCTGGCCGGGCCCCCTCAAAATCATCGAGCCAGGTCCAGCGCTCGATGACGCCGTCCGGGCGCGGATAGGTGGTGAACGTCGTTTCGCCCAGAACCACGAATGGCGCAGAGCCATCTTCCGGGAAATCCACGGTTCCCACTGGCGCCCCGGCAGCCGGGCTGGCCACAAAACCCGCATCGGTGGCGAGCGGGTACAGTTCCAGAATGTCTGACTCGGCGGAGTTTGCGTACCAGAGCACCAGCGTGACCACGCTGGTCTGGACAGCCGGTGCGCCTACTGCCGGTTGCGGCGTAACCGCAGGAGCGGGCGTAGCGGCGGTTGCGCTTACCACGACGGGAGTCGGCGGTGGCGTGGCAGTGGGTACCGCGGGTGACGCGGCGGGCGTGCCATCCTGTGCTGCGGTGGTCAGTGATCCGAAACCGAATACGAGCAGCAAGCCAAGCATGATCGCAAAGCGCGCCGCGAAACTGGATCTTCGCACCGGATTCTCCTGTTCACTCGACGCCCGGTCTTGACGCAGGGGAACCGTCGCACGGGTGGGCCTTCCCGGTCAAGCATTCACTGCGCATGGTGCTCCTGTTTCCTGCACATCCTTACTGGATGTCCCCTGGATTGCCGCATCGGGCGGCCTCATGTGCGCTCCTGGTGAGACGATCCGCGAGCCAGGGAACGCTGGCTGGATCAGCGCAGACGCGCAGGACGTTCCTGTTATGCAACAGCCCTCTGGCTGAGCTCGCGCCCCAGGCGGTGGGGCGCGATTGGTTGCGACAGGCTTCATCGAATTACCGGCAGATCGCGCGCTCGGGAGCGGACGTGGTCTGGGTCCGGGCATGGGTCCCCTACCTTACATGGTATGATCTGCCGGTTCTCTCGCGAAGATGCCGACTGGACACAGATAAAGCAAGGACACACACCGGTGGAATCGTTGAGCGGCAGGGTAGCTCTGGTCTTCCCGGGCCAGGGAAGCCAGTTTGTGGGCATGGGGAAGGCCCTTTACGACGCCTCTGGTGCGGCGAGGAAGGTGTTTGACCAGGCCGACGACGTCCTGGGATTTTCGATCACGCGACTCTGCTTCCACGGACCGGCCAACGAGCTGGAGGATACGATTAATGCCCAGCCAGCCATTCTCACGGTAAGCATTGCCGCACTGGAGGCGCTCAAGGAGCGCCTGGCGGATGCCGGCCACAAGATTGAGCCGATGGTCGTTGCCGGGCACTCACTCGGCGAGTTCTCGGCGCTGGTGGCGGCCGGGGTGATTGACTTCCCGTCAGGGTTGCGGCTGGTGCGTGAGCGCGGCCGGCTCATGAAAGAAGCGGGCGAAACAAGCCCCGGTGGCATGGCTGCGGTGATTGGGCTCGATGCCTCGACGCTGGAGGATGTCTGCAACGACGCCTCTGAGGGCGATGTCATCATTGTTGCTAACGACAACTGCCCCGGACAGACGGTAATCTCTGGTGAGGTCGCCGCCTTGTTGCGTGCTATGGATATGGCGAAGTCCCGAGGAGCCAGGCGGGTTGCCCGGCTTGGAATCAGCATTGCCTCGCATTCGCCGCTCATGGCACGCGCTGGCGCGGGCTTGCGCGACGCAATCAGCCGCCAGCCGCTTGCCGCGCCCCAGATTCCGATCATCGCGAACGTCTCCGGGATGGCCATGACCACGGTGGATGATGTCCGCCAGGAGCTGGCCCACCATGTGGAACGGCCGGTGAACTGGACCCGTTCTGTTGCCGAAATGGTCAATAGCGGCGCCACGACTTTCGTCGAGGTTGGCCCCGGGCAGATTCTGTCCGGCTTGATCCGCCGCATTAACCGCGAGGTCACGACGTTGTCGCTGACGGATCTGGGTCTGCCTGGAGATGAGCGGACCGCCTGAGACTCGGCGCGGCAGCGACGAATTCGCCGTGTTGGAATAGAGAGGTTTTGCATCGTGGGACGGGTCGTCGTGACCGGGCTCGGGGCGGTGTCGCCGCTCGGTATCGGGGTCCCCGCTTTGTGGGATGGCCTGGTGGCCGGGCGTTCTGGTGTCCGCCATGTCCAGCACTTTGACACCGATCATTTGCCAGTCAAGATCGCCGCTGAGGTGCCTGATTTCGATCCGAAACAGTTTGTGGATGCCAAGGCGGCGCGCCGGATGGACCGCTTTGCCCAGTTTGCGATTGCCGCAACCCGCGAGGCCCTCGCGGACGCCGGGCTTGAGGTGACGGATGAGAACCGTGAGCGGATCGCCATTGTGGTGAACACTGGCGGCGGCGGCATTCCGAGCATCGAAACCAATGTCACGGCCATGGCCGTGAGCGGACCCAACCGCGTTGGCCCGCTGGTGATCCCCATGTTCGCGCCGAACATGGCCAGCAGCCAGGTGTCGATTGCCTTTGGCATTCTGGGGCCCACCATCACCTCGGCGGCAGCGTGCGCCTCGGGTGTCCAGGCGTATGTGGACGCCGTTCGCCTGCTGCACAGTGGCGAGGCAGACGTGGTTATCACCGGCGGCACGGAGGCAGGAATCACGCCGGTGGCCCTGACCAGCCTTTCGCACATGCAGGCGCTTTCTCATCGCAACGACGATCCCGAGCGTGCTTCGCGCCCATTTGATGCGGACCGTGATGGATTTGTCTTTGGTGAGGGCGCGGGAATCCTGATCCTTGAGACGGAAGAGCACGCGGCTCGGCGTGGCGCCCATGTCTACGCTGAGGCCATGGGCGGCGCGCTTACTTCAGACGCCTTCCACCTCACCGCGCCCGAGCCAACTGGCCGGGGCGCCAGGGCTGCAATGACGAACGCACTCCAGCGAGCCGAGATGTCGCCGGAAGAGATCGACTACATTGCCGCTCACGCAACGTCAACACCGCTGGGCGACACAGTCGAGACGCGGGCTATCAAGGGCGCGCTCGGTGAACACGCGGCAAACGTTGCCGTTTCGGCCAACAAGTCGATGGTCGGGCATATGCTCGGGGCGGCCGGCGCCATTTCCGCGATCTCCTCGGTGCTCGCAATTCGCGACGGCGTCGTGCCGCCGACCATCAATCTGCAGACTCCGGACCCCGAGTGCGACCTGAACTACGTACCGAATGTGGCCGAGCGTCGACAGGTAGATGCGGCGATGGTCAACGGTTTTGGCTTCGGCGGGCAAAACGCCTCGGCCATCTTCCGGCGGTTCCAGGGCTAGGATCCGGCAACCCAACGCCCCCTTCAACTGGCGACTCGCAGCGCCAGTTGAAGGGACGCTTCCTGGCGATGCCTACCGCGCAGCAGCAGCCGTTGCGGGAGCCGCAACCTTCAGCGCTTGCTCCAGGTCTTGCAGAAGATCATCCCGGTTCTCGATGCCGACCGAGAGGCGAATGAGGGTGTCCTCGACTTCGGCGCCCGTGCCGGCAACGCTGGCGTGCGTCATCTGGCCCGGATGCTCAATCAACGACTCAACGCCGCCTAGGCTCTCCGCAAGCTGGAAGATTCGCGTGCCGCGCGCGACCTCGAGCGCGGTGTTTACATCGCCCTTGACCGTGAACGAGACCATGCCGGAGTACCCGCGCATCTGCCGCTTCGCCACATCGTGGCCGGGGTGGTCCGCGAGGCCGGGGTAGAAGACACGCTCCACGGCCGGGTGCCCCGCCAGGAACTCCGCGACCGCCTGGGCATTCTCACTGTGGCGCTCCATGCGGACGGCCAGGGTCTTGATGCCGCGCAGCGCCAGCCAGACGTCGAAGGGACCCGGGACCGCGCCAGCCGCATTCTGGTGGAACTTCATCGTGGCAAAGACCTCGGGATCATTGCCAATCACCGCGCCGCCGACGGTATCCGAGTGGCCGCCGATGTACTTGGTCGTCGAGTGGAGTACCAGGTCCGCGCCGAGCGCAAGCGGGTTTTGCAGGTACGGTGAAGCGAAGGTATTGTCGACCATGAACTTGGCCGGGTGATCACGCAGAATATCCGCAATGCCCTTGATGTCGATGACCTTCAGATACGGGTTGCTCGGGGTCTCCGCCCAGACGAGGCGAGTGTTGGTGCGGAGCGCCGCCCGCACGTTGTCGAGGTCGGTCATATCGACCAGGGAATAGTCGATGCCGTAGCGGCTCCAGACCCTGGAGATAAAGCGGTGTGTCCCGCCGTAGGCGTCATCAGTCAGCAAAATGTGGTCACCAGGGTTGAGCAGGTAATGCACGTTCTGCGTGGCCGCCATGCCGCTGGCGTAGGCCAGCCCCCAGGCGCCGCCCTCCAGCGAGGCCAGCGCTTCCTGCAGGGCTTGACGGGTGGGGTTGGCGGTACGGGCGTAGTCGTAGCCCTGATGCTCGCCAACTGCCTGCTGCACAAAGGTGCTTGTCTGGTAGATAGGCGTGATGATGGCGCCGGTGGCGGGATCAGGGTCCTGCCCGGCGTGTATGGCGCGTGTCTCGAAAGCGGTGTCGTTCCAGTTCGTGGTCATCGTGGCTGTGGCTCCCACTGGCGGCGTTCGGCCGGGAAGTGCGACCCGGCTTCGTAACTGCCGCAATAGTAGCGGAGGTTCGCGAGTTGTCTCGTTTCCCTGGTGTCTCCGGGGGCTGATGGGCGCAAAGCGCTCGCCGATGTCAAATCACACGCCCGGGAAGAGCGGATGTTGCGGGGGCCAGTGAGGTCACGACCGGGCGATAGTGGCCATCGGCTGGTTCGGTGTTAATCGTGACGGTCTTCCCGGCAGGATCGACGATCCAGTATTCCGCCACGTCATGGGTGGCGAAGAGCCGTCGCTTGACGATCAGGTCACGCCGGCTCGATGACGGCGACAGGACCGCAATGGCGATTGAGGGAAAACCCTCACCACCGCAATCGACCATTGCGCTCAATTGATCCTCGAGCAGGACAACAGCGTCCGGTTGCACGATGGTATCCGGCGCGAGCCAACCATCAATTGGCGCAAACAACACAGCGTCGTTGCCTGATTTTGCAGGTACACGGTCGATAGCCCGGGTCAGTCGAAGAACGATTGCCTGATGGAACGATGACGGGAACGGAGTCCCAACCAGCTCACCCTCAATCACCTTCGTCTGGTCATTGGTTGCGCCTCTCACATGCGGAAACGCATCGTAGGTGAGCGGGTTGCTGATGGCGAGCATCACCTCCGTTCTAGTTCCCGCGATGGTGAGCTACGTACTCCAGGACATCGGCGCGGGTTACTACGCCAATGATTGCGCCGTCACGTTGCACCAGAACTGCCGGAGCTCCCGAGGCGAGCATAGGCACGACACGCTCGACCTCTTCGTTGGCATCGACCAGGGGGAACGGTCCGTCCATGACGGTACTGACCTTGGCGTTCAGCGCCTCTGGGCTACGGAAGAGGTGATCGAGCAGGCCCCGCTCCTGGACCGAGCCAGAGACGGACTGCACCTCGATGCGTGCCGGGGAGCCGTTGCTCGGGGGCAGCGCCGAACTTCGCACCACGGGCAATTGCGAGATGTCGTGCTGACGGAGGAGTTCGATCGCTTCCGCCACGGTCTGGTCACACCCAATGGCCACCACGTTCGGCGTGCCGTTATCGCGGCCGGCCACGACTGTGCCGACGCGGGCAGGTTGGCGAAAACGGGACAGGAAGCCATTTTCCCGCATCCAGTCGTCGTTATAGAGCTTGGAGAGATAGCCACGTCCGCTATCTGGCAGCAGCACAACCACAAGGGCCTCCGGGTCATCGATTTCCCGCGCCGTCGCCAGCGCCGCATGGACCGCCATGCCGCCAGAGCCACCGATGAGGATGCCTTCTTCCCGGGTGACGCGGCGCGCGGCGGTGAAAGCGTCCTTGTCTGTGACTTTCACCCAGCCGTCAACCAGGGCAGGGTCAAACGTGCCGGGCCAGAAATCCTCCCCGACGCCCTCCACCTTGTACGTGTGCATGTTGTCCGGCTGAGTGTAGATGCTCCCCTCCGGGTCGGCGCCGATCACCCTGATCCCGGGGTTTTGCTCCTTCAGATACCGCGCCACGCCGGAGATCGTGCCGCCAGTCCCGACGCCAGCCACCCAGTGGGTGATTGCCCCGCCGGTTTGCTCCCAGATTTCTGGCCCAGTCGACTCGTAATGCGTGCGGGGGTTCATCGGATTGAAGTACTGATTCGGCTGGAAGGCGTTTGGGACTTCGCGCGTTAAGCGGTCGGCCACGGAGTAGTAACTCTCCGGCGAGTCTCGATCGACTGACGTCGGAGTGGTGACAACCTGCGCTCCGTAGGCCCGCAACAGAGCGACCTTTTCTGGCGCGACCTTGTCCGGCATGACGAAGATGCAACTGTACCCTTTCACCGCTGCCGCCATGGCCAGGCCAACGCCGGTGTTGCCGCTGGTCGGCTCGACGATGGTGCCGCCCGGACGCAACCAGCCCTTGCGCTCGGCCTCTTCCACCATGCGGATGCCGATGCGATCCTTGACCGAACCGCCGGGATTCATCATCTCCAGTTTGGCGACGACTGGCGTGCGAATACCCTTGGTGACGCTGTTGAGGCGGACTAACGGGGTGTGACCGAGCGCAGCGATCACATCAGGCCGGATGTCGGCGATTTGGGCAGTGGTGGTCATGGCAAGGGGACTCCGAAGCGGTGAGGGCGATGGGCGAGCGTGTCGCCCGGACACGCGGCTCGATGGTAGCACGGGGTTTTCCAGGTTCCGGATCGGGAACTGAACCAGAGCGCTAACCGGAGGAAAGAAAGGGCAGGCAGTGACAGAACGCCATTTACCCGGGATGAGCCAGCCAATCGTGAACATCCGTGGCGAACGGGTGGCATTGGGACCGCTCCACCGCGGTCTGCTGCCCGAACTCGAAAGATGGGAGAACGATCTGCGAACGTCGGATCTGGCGGGCGACGACCCGCGCCCCGTCACCGCAGCAGCCATCGCCGGCGAGTGGGAGCCACTATTGCGCGGCGAGCGGCGTGACTGGCTCGGCTTCGCTATCTATGCCCTGCCCGAGCTGCGCCTTGTCGGCCATGCCAACCTGCGCGACTTCAGCAATCCGCATGGCACAGCTGAGTTGGGGATTTCGCTTGGAGATGCGGCGGAACGAGGGAAGGGGTATGGTACGGAAGCGGTTCAGCTGTTGCTTCGCTATGCGTTCTCCCACCTGAATGTCTGGAACATCTGGCTGGACACGGCTGCCTACAACCATGGGGCAATCCGCGCGTACGAAAAGGCCGGCTTCCGTGAGATTGGACGGCGGCGCGGGGCGCGAGTGATCGGTGGTTCGAGGTATGACCTGGTCCTGATGGACTGCACGCGCGAGGACTATATCGGCGCGATCCGTCAGGCTGACGAATCCGCAATCTCTGGTTGAGGAGCCGGAGCGACGCGTGTCCCGAGCCAGATGGTGAGGATAGCGACCGGAGCCAGCATCCCGATGACGCGATAGGCCGCCTCGAAGCTGCCGGTGTAGGCCAGGCTCGCCCCGGAGATCAACGGACCTAACGTCCCGCCCAGCGCGCCCGCGGCTCCGGCCAGCGCCATGACGGCGCCGGGTTGCCGTGCGTTGCTGTCCAGAAGCAGAACATTCGCGGCGATATAGGCAAGCCCGGTTCCGATGAGCACCGAGCCGCCCGCGACGAGGGCGCCCGGGACGCTGACAACCAGGATGCCGGTTGTCAGCAAGGCGCACGCGACGGCAAGCATGGCAAGGATGATGAGGCGGACTGGATCAAACCGGCGCATCAGGACTGGAGCGACGTTGTTTGCAATGAGTTGCATGGTGCCGGCGGCAAAGAAGAGCAGGCTCAAGACGCTGGCGGACACTGCGAACACCGTGGTGGTGTAAGCCCCGAAGTAGACGAACCAGCCACTATAGATGGCGCTGAACAGCGCCAGGCAGATCAACAGGCCACGGATCCGCGCACTCCCAAACGCTTCGCCGAACGCGCTGAAAGGACTACTGCGTGCGGGCAGGGTTTGCACCGGACTCTCAGGGAGCAACGCGACCCCGAGCAGCAGCAGCAGCGCGGGGACCGCGATCGCCAGCATCGCTGTCCGTCAGCCGAATCCGGCGTTGATCTGGGTGATGATGGGCAGTCCCACGACGAAAACCAGGGTCGAAGCCGAGACAATGTAGCCAATGGCGCGATTGCGCCAGGCCGGATCATGAAAGAGTTCGCGGGCTCCGGTCATGCAGTTTGCCATGATCAGGGCGCCTCCGCATGCTGCAAGGATGCGGCCCACGGCCAGGATCGGGAAGGACGGCGCACATGCCGCCAACAGCATTCCGGCCGTGATCATGCCGCTCAGGAGGCGAAACCACGCGCGGCGGCTGAGGCGGTCGATCCAGGGTGTGGCGGCGAAGGAGAAGCCAAAGCCGGCGAGCGAGCCGAGGGTCGCAAGTTGGCCGGTTGCTGCGTCACCGGCGCGGAACGTCGCAGAGATACTCGGCAGGAGCGGGCTGATCGAGGCCGACTGCAGCAGATTGACGGCAGACGCAAGGCAAAGCACTGCCAGTGCCATCCAGGTTCTCAAGGTGTACCGGGATGTCGCGGGCAAAGGGTATCCAACAAGCTACCATCAGGTTATCCGGGAAGGATGGTGCCTCGGACGTCGTGGGTCAAGTGACCGGAAGCTCCGATCGGCTGTGACTATTACGGGTGCCCAGCCATACGGCGAGTATCGCCGCTGGCGCCAGCAGGCCCAGCACACGGTAGGCGACCTCGAAACTCCCGGAAACTGCGAGAGCCCATCCCACCAGCGCGGGCCCGAGGGTATTGCCGAGCCCAATGCCGGCAGACGCCACCGACATCACTGCCCCCGGGTGGGAATGATCGCCCTCCAGCAAGAGGGCATTGCAGGCTATATAGGCGGCGGCCGTCGTGTTGAGAATGATGATGGCGGCTACCAGTGCGGCCGGTACGGTGGTGATAGCGACGCCGGTGAGAAGCAGGTGAGCCGCCGGCAAGCGCCAGCATCACGAGAAGTACGGGCACAGCGGAGAACCGACGCAGGACAGGCGGCGTCAGGTTATTTGCTGCCAGCTCCGTAAGCCCACTGATCAGGAACAGCGTACTGAGCAGAGCGGCGGAGGCCGAGAACACCTCCGTGATGTACGCGCCAAAGTACACAAGCCAGCCGGTGTACATGGCCAGGTTCAGGCCAAGCGCCACGAGGATTCCCCGAACTCGTTTACTGCCGAGTACTGCGCGGAATGAGGCTAGGGCTGGCTGTCGCGCACTGGCGAGGAACTGACTCGACGGTGGTAGCACCCACGTGCCGCCGATCATGATCAGGACCGGCAACGCCATGCTGGCGACGGCGACGCGCCAGTTCAGGTGAGCTGCAATCTGGTTGATAGCCGGGAGCCCAGCGACGAAGCCGAACGTTGTCGCCGATACAAGGATGCCGATAGCACGATTTCGCCAGACAGCATCAGGGAACAACTCTCGCGCACCGGTCATCGAATTGGCAGTCACCACCGACGCTCCCAGCGCCGCGACGATGCGGGCGATGACCAGCACCCCGAATGTCGGTGCTGCAGCAGAGAGCAGTGTGCCAACCAGCAGGAGCAGGCCAAGCAGCCGATACCAGGCCGCTCGGCTCCAGCGATCCATCCAGGGTGTTGCGGCGAGCGCAGCAACGAATGTGACGAGGGCGCCCAGTGTGGCCAACTGGCCCGTTACAGCGTCGGAGACGCCAAACGACGCGCCAATTGGACGGAGAAGTGGGCTGAGAAAGCCCAGGTTGAGCATGGTGGTGAAGGAGCCCGAGCAATAGACGGCCAGCGCCAGCCAGGTGCGAAGCGAGGGCGAGCCCGGCTGGCTCACACAGGCACTAGTAGTGGATCAGGACGGGCGTACCGATGGTGGCCCAGTCCCAAATGTATCGCGAGTCGTCCAGCAGCATGTTGATGCAGCCGTGGCTCCCTGGGCGGCCGATGGTCTCCCTGGTGCGCCACCAGGCAAAGTGCAGGGCGTGCCCGTAGTCGGTGAAGTACTGGGTAAAGAGCACATCATCCAGCCGGTAGAAACTCTCGGCGCCGATTGCGCCAGAGGTCATGGTTTCGTTCGCGACACGGCTCAGGATGGTGTAGTACCCAGGGGGTGTCTCCCATCCTGCCATGCCAGTCGTCACGACGATCGTGCGCAGCGGGTTGGTCCCGTCGTACACGGTCATGAGTTGTTGGGTCAGGTTGACATCCAGCCACTGGCCCCAGGTGGGGGCGTCTGCCGGTAGCGGGGTGGGAAGCACGGGCGCGTTGCGGCCGACGTTGCGCGAGTACACGAATCGCCCATCGCCAATCTTCGCCCACATGTCTGCGCCCTCGAAAACCTCCTCGCCTTTCAGCCACTGCGACACCGAGACTGACGCTCCATAGTCAAGCGTTTGCAGGATCTTGCTGGCGGTGGAGGGTTCGCTGCGGACGTTGGTTTCCTCCAGCGTGGCGCCTTGCCACGTGTCCAGGGTCCAGTCCGCCACTTGCAACTGCGGCAGGCTGGCCCGCACCGAGAGATACCCGGAGGCAACCCAGCCCGAGAGGCCATTGGCGTACCCAGGCGCCCAGTCCGCCGTGCTGTCGGCAGAGGCGATGAATTCTGTGTTGTTCGGGAGGAGCGCCACCATGGACGCTTCAGAACTCGGCGCGCCGCGCAGGCGCAGGCCATCAGACGCCTGCACGAGATAGCTCGTGCCACCGGTGGGCGGGGCCGGTAGAAAGGCTGGGTCCGCGTCCAGGAGCCCCTGCTGCTCGGCCAGCGCCTCGCCCATTGGGCGCAGGCTTACCACGCCGTTGTCGCTCTGGAGAACAGCGTTCTCGAATACCTGCGCGAGTTGGCCAGCATTGTCCGGATCCGGAAAAGCCTCGGAGACCGGTGGCCCAAAGATCGCCGCGCCTCCCATTGACGACCAGAACGAGGCGAACGGTTCCTGCAGTGTATGGCTGGTCTCCGGGAAGAACTGGCAGGCTGGCGTGGGGCAGCCGGCAACGGGTTGCCGCGCTGCAGCGGGACTGAGCTCTGCCCACACCGACTTGCCGAGCACCTCGCCGCGCACGTCGAACGGCGGCGCCTGTGAGGGGTCGTAGAGCAGGACCATGTTGCGGAAGGACTGCAAGACACCGCCGGCGCCACTGGCGTAGCGCTCCTCAGACAGCGGCGCGCCGAGGACATCCTCGCCCCCGGCCTGCTCCCATCGGGAGCGAAACGGTTCAGCCAGGTTATGCCCGGTTTCCGCAAAGTAGCGTGACCCGGCTCCTGGCGAGGTCACCCCGACCGGCTGGATTGCTGGATCACCTGGCGCAGTTGCATCGTGCGGCACGATGGGCGGACTCCCGATCTCCGAGGCATCTTGCGCGGCGACTGCGCCGGGAAAGCGAGAGAGCGCAAGCCCGCTGGCCGCAGCGGCGGTCAGGCTGAGGAGCCTGCGGCGCGGCAGGCTGGAAGAAGCGATGAGACGAGCCGTAGCACGGCGCGTGGACATGAACGTACTCCCTGGCGGGGTCGTGGAATCTGCCGGCGATACTGGACGCGACCCGTCGCATCCGCAGGCGCAGTGGGGCACTACCACTATACGCATGTCGATGCAACTGAGTCGAGCGTCAACCGTTGTCAGTAATGAAACGCCTGAGGCGGGACGATGGATTCGCGTCGGATAAAGCGTGAGGGGCTGCCCTTGATGGTAGGGCAGCCCCTCACGCTTGCTTTGAGTTCGATCGTCTAGTCGCGCAAGGCGTGGAACTCGTTGGCGTCAATTGAGTGGGTGCGCCGGCTCAATGCCAGGATGATGGCCAGGCCAACCGCAGCCTCGGCGGCCGCTACGGCGATGGTGAACAGTGCGAACCCTTCGCCAAACATCGTGTTCGTCTCACGGGCGAACGTAATCAGGCTCAGGTTGACCGAGTTCATCATCAACTCGACGCACATGAACATGATGAGCAGGTTCCGCCGGACCAGGACCCCCATCAGCCCGATGACGAAGAGGGCTGCACTCAGGAACAGAAAGTGGTTGGTGGTCAATTCGGCCATGTCGCCGTCGTTCTCCCTGTTCGGTCGTGCCTACTTGCGGGTGGTCCGCGTCGAATTACGTTGCCCTGGAGTCTTTGGCCGGACGGTGGTGTAGAGATCCGGATCCTTGACCAGGATGACCTCGCGCGTCATATCGAGCTCTCGGGCGGCCTGGCGGTCAGCGGCGGTTATGGGCGCCGCCGCATCCGGGCCTTCTGGCAGCGCCATGTCGGTCCCGCGCGGGTGGCCGAGCGAAATGGTGCCCAGGCGCTCACCAAGGCGCTCCGGCAGCGCCAGCACGATGGCGCCGACAACGCCAATCAGAAGCACCAGGGAAATGATCTCGAAGGGGAGAAGATACTGGGTGAAGAGCAGGTTTCCGACCGCTTGCGTGGAACCGCCCACCAGGGCAATCGTTGCCGGGTCGGCATTGCCTGACGCACCGACCATCCCCCGGTTGGCGACAGCCGCCGCCACTTCGAGGAAGAGGATGACGCCCAGCAGCGGCCCGACAATCCGTTGCACCGGCAAGCCGGAATCCCGTTCCGGGAGATCCTGCGGATCAACCAGCATCAGGAGGAAGAGCATGAGCACCAGCGCTGCGCCAGCGTAGACGATGACCTGGACCGCAGCCAGGAACTCGGCGCCGAGCAAGACAAAGATGCCGGCAGTATTGAACAGGGTCAGCACCAGGAAAATGGCCGAGTGGACCGGGTTCCTCGCGATGACGATTCCGGCGGCCGCCAGAATCGAGATCGCTGCCAGTGCGTAGAAGAAAATGACATTCCAGGGCATGCTGCAGTGTTCCCTCGCGGCCTACTAGCCCAACTGGCCGTTGCCGATGAGCCGGATGAACGCGGTGATCAGGATGTTCACCAGCACCAGTGGCAACAGAACCTTCCAGGCAATGCCCATCAACTGGTCATAGCGGAAGCGGGGCAGCGTACCTCGGAGCCAAATGTAGAAGAAGAGGAAGATGACGACTTTGATGAGGAGCCAGAGAATCCCCATGCCCCAGTATCGGTCAACCAGTGGTCCGTCGATACCACCCAGGAACATCGTGGCCGCAAACATGGAGACCACGATCATGTTGATGTATTCACCGAGGAAGTAGAAGGAGAACCGGAAGGCGGAGTACTCAGTGTGGAAACCAGACACCAGCTCGGTCTCTGCCTCCGGCAGGTCGAAGGGAGCACGGTTGGTTTCGGCAACCGCCGCAATGAAGAAGATGACGAATGCAAGCGGCTGGGAAAGGATGTACCAGTTGGGGAGGGCGAACTCAAAACCGCCGATCGCAAAGTTCAGATTCCGCATTTGATCTTCCATGATCGTGCGGATGCTGAGCGACGATGAGATCAGGAAGATGCCCATCAGCGAGAGGCCGAGGATGATCTCGTAGGAGATCACCTGGGCGGCAGACCGCAGACCACCCAGCAGCGAATAGCGGTTCGCTGACGCGTATCCGCCCAGGATGATGCCGTAGACCCCCAGGGAACCGAAGGCGAGCAGGAAGAGGGCCCCGACGTTCAGATCGGTGATCCACAGGTTGATCGGCTGCCCAAACAGGTTGATCTGGATATTGCCGAAGGGGATGACCGCCACGCGGGTGATTGCCACCACGAAGACAATGAGCGGCGCAAAATAGAAGACAACCTTGTCCGCATGCGCCGGAATCAGGTCTTCCTTGCCCAGCAGCTTCACGCCGTCAGCGAGAGGCTGCAGCAAGCCCTTCCAACCGGATCGGTTGGGTCCTACACGGTCCTGCATGGCGGCGAGCACCTTGCGCTCGTACCACGTCATGTAGGCCATGCCCACGAGTAGGACGTTCATGAAAATGAACGCCACGATGAACGTCAGCCAGATTGGCTGCTCCATAAGAGCGTCCCGCTCCCGCCAAGCTCCCTCGGCCACATAGAAAAACCGGCTACGACTGTGCTGCCGGCACGGTTCGTTATTCTACCCCCATCGCGCGGGTTCGTGAAACGGCATCCGAAGTTGAACCCGACATCGTCGGTAAATTGTACGACCGTCGTGCACGTCTGAACGTCCACGGTGCATTCTCGAAGCCCGGAATCGGCGTCGAGAGGATGTCCGCCAGTCAGGTTGACGTGGGTGAGAGGGGAACGCTGGCAGATCGCGACGGCGCGATGCCTGCCCCTGCATCATCGCCCGGACATCGGCAGGAGTTGCACGCGCCTGTTCCTCAACCCCGGCGTGATCTCGAACTCGCCGGCCCGGACGGAACCCGCCAGGCGTACGTGCTGGCTTCATCGGTGCGGCGACGTTGTCGTTTCTGCATTCCGCAATGGCTGATCACCCGATCACTCTTCACCATGTGAGCGGAGCGGTCTCGCTCGGTCTGGGCCTGGAAACCGCTCTTGCCGCTCTACAGGCGGCATGCGGCACAACCAATTGGTGCTCGACAATGTCGCAGCATGCGGAACGGCCCGGTTGGCTGCCAGTGCGTGCAAGCGCAGCGTACCGGCGTGGTCGATGCGGCCTGGCTCGTGCTGATGCCGGTCATGATGTGGGAGGCCCAGCACGGGCAACCGGTGAACGAGCCAGGCAGGCTGACAGCTGGCATGCTGGTTGGCGCCGAGGGCGGTGCATAACCGTTGACCGACGTCGATACACCGCGCAGGTTGCCGGCGACACCGCCGGGGGCCGGGTTGCCGATACGGTGCGGGCGGCTGCCGGGTGGCCACCGCGGCCAGCCGCCCGCTCGCTGGCCACCTTGCTCCACCCGCAGCGAGGAGTGCGTCGTTTCGGCGCCAGGACTCGGTGAGCTTCGTAACGCTCTGCAGCGGGACCGCCAGGCCCAAACCTCACCCCTGGCGCCGGCCTGGCTGCAACGCTCGATAGCTTTGTCCACGGCAGGAGCTCGGCCGATCTCTGGCAGGCCCAGCACGGCAAAGGCCCGCATTGGCTTCATCAATGCCTGAGTGATCGTGACGTCGGCAACGAGATCTGGAGGCAATTCTCCGGGGTATGGCAAGAACGCATTCTGAGAGGCTTCTCTTGCGTGGTGGGTGACGTGGGCGCCGTCGGCCGCCACGCCTTCTCGCAGGACGGTGTTCTGCGATATCGCGGAACCGGAGTCGACGAGATCCTGACCCGACGCGTCAGCAGTTTGAAAAGCCGGAGCTTGCAGGGTCTGCGTGATCGAGTCGTGTCGTCACGGCGGCGTCAGGACCTCCGGAGCGCCACCGTCGTAGGCAAGGCGCGGCGGCCGCCGCGCTCCATCCTCAGCAACAATGCGGCACGGACGGTGCCCGGGAAACGCGAGAGAGGAGTACGCACTGCTCGCAAATGGACAGCGCGTACTCCTCGAACAGAGCCGTTTCGACAGGTCCTTCTCGACGGGCTGAGCGATGACGACCTTACCGGTCAACAGACCCCAGCACGATGTCGATCGTACCGATGAGGGCGACGACATCCGCCAACATGGACCCTGTGGCCATATACGGCAGGACGCCCAGATTCACGAAGTCTGGGCTGCGGATACGGAAGCGGTATGGCAGTGCTGAGCCGTCCGACACCACGTAGTAGCCAAGCTCCCCCTTGGGGTGCTCAACTGACGCGTAAGCCTCACCCACGGGCGGGCTGATTCCCTTGATAACCCAGATGAAGTGGCGCTGCATGTCCTCGGCGGTCGTCATGGTTCCCTTGTGCGGGGGAATGACGTATTCGGACTCGTACGCCATGAGTGGGGAGTCCATCCGCTCGGCGTGATCGAGCGCCTGGGTGATGATTCGCAGAGCCTGCCGCATCTCTTCCATGCGCACCAGGTAGCGATCATAGGTGTCGCCGTGTTGACCCAGGGGCACCTCGAAGTCGAGGCGGTCGTAGACGCAGTAGGGCGTCGCCTTGCGGACGTCGTAATTGACGCCCGAGGCTCGCAGGCACGCGCCGGTCAGCGAGTAATTGATGGCGACATCCGCCGGTATGGCGCCAACACCCTTGGTGCGCGCCATCCAGATCGGGTTGGCGGAGAGCAGCGCGGCGTACTCGGCCTGACGCTCCGGGAAAATCTTCACGAAATCACGCACCATACCGGGCAGCGCTTCCGGAATGGGCCGGGAGAACCCGCCGATCTCCATCATGTTCGTCGTCAGCCGGGCGCCGCAGAGCGTCTCGAAGAGATCAAGGATCAGCTCGCGTTCCCGGAAGCAGTACAACGACATGGAGAGCGCGCCAATATCGAGCGCGTGTGTGCCCAGCCAGACGAGGTGCGAGGCAATCCGCGCCAATTCGGACATGATGACGCGCCAGTACTGCGCGCGTTCGGGCGCCTCTACCCCGCAGAGCTTCTCGAACGCCAGTACGCAGCCGAGATTGTTCATTGGCGCGGCGACGTAATCTGTGCGGTCCGTCCACGGGATGACCTGCGCGTACCGGTGGTGCTCGCCGAGCTTCTCGGTGCCCCGGTGCAGGTACCCGATGACCGGGTCGCAGGAGGTAATCAGCTCGCCATCCAGCGTCAGCACCACGCGCAGCACGCCGTGCGTGCTCGGGTGTTGCGGCCCCATATTGAGGGTCATCAGCCGCTCGCCGCTTGGGCTCATGGCATCCTGCTCAATCGTCAGGCTACCAAGTGATTGCGCATCGGCGTTGAAGACTGTGCCTGCCTCGTAGGGCGCTGGCGCCAGGGCTTCGTCAGTGGCGCTCATATCAGGAAGCTCCTCGCCCGGTCCAGCGCGTGCGCACGCGGCCAACGGTGCGCTCCGTGTTGTAAACCGGGAACTCGCGCCAGCCGCGCAACGGGTAGTCCTTGCGGAGGGGGTGGCCTTCCTCCCAGTCATCCGGGAGCAGCATGCGCTTCAGATTCGGGTGTCCGTCGAAGATGATCCCGAACATGTCGTAGCACTCGCGTTCAAGCCAGTTTGCCCCATTCCAGATGGGAACCAGCGACGGCACGGGTTCGCCGTCATCAACGCCCGTCTTCAGGCGCAGCCGCGTGCGGTTCGGGATCGAATAAAGTTGGGCAACCACATCAAAGCGGGGTCGCTCACGCAGGCGCAGCATATCGACCGCAGTGAGATCACTGAGCATGTTGACCTGCAGGCGCGGATGGTCACGCAGGTGGGTGCAGATTTCACGCCAGTGGGCGACGGCGACGTGAATGGTCGTTTCGTTCCGAAAGCGCACGGCGTCGACAATGGCGTGCGGGAAGTCAGCGCGCAGGACGCGAAGCACCGGGTGCGCTTCGATGTCGTCGGCAAACCAGGCCTCGCGGGACCAATCATCGAGCAGGGCTGCCTTGAGACCGGCAACATTGCTGACGGGCGCCGAATCCAGGGAGGCGTCTGGCGATTGCGACGCAATGCGCTGCGCCTCCGCCAGTTGTTGTCGCTCTGAACTGGAACCAGGTGGGTTTGAGTTACCCGGCACTGACACGTCGTTGGTCCTTCTGTGCAACGGTCGTTCGCAACGTGGGTACTAAAACCCGGGCGCAGCCGGTACGGCATCAAGCGCGGCCATGGCTGCTGCGCGCTCCTTGCGGCGGTGCTCTTCAGCGGCCACCACCCCTTGTTTGCGCGCCATGGTCTCGTATTTGATGACCTTGTTCTGGAGTTCCAGGATGCCGAAATACAGCGCTTCCGGCGTCGGCGGGCAACCGGGCACGTACACATCGACCGGAATCACCTGGTCCACGCCCTGCACCACCGCGTAGGTGTCGTACGGGCCGCCGACATTGGCGCACGAACCCATGGACACCACCCACTTCGGCTCAGGCATCTGGTCATAAAGCGTGCGGACGACCGGCGCCATTTTCTTGGTCACCGTGCCGGCGATGATCATGAGATCTGCCTGGCGCGGCGACGCGCGGTACAACATGCCGAAGCGCTCGGCGAGGTCAAACCGGGACATGGAGGCGGCGATCATTTCGATGGCGCAGCAGGCCAGGCCAAACTGCAGCCACCAAAGCGATGAGCGACGCGCCCAGTTGAAGAGAAAATCGAGTGAGGTGATGAAAACGTTCTTCTCGTACCGATCGTGCACTAGACCCATTCGAGGGCCCCTTTCCGCCACGCGTAGATGTAGCCCACGAAGAGCAACGCGATAAAGACGAGCATCTCGACGAAGCCATACATCCCCAGATCGTCAAAGAGGACGGCCCAGGGGAACATGAAAATGGCTTCGATATCGAAAATCACGAAGAGCATGGCGATGATGTAGAAGCGCGGCGTATACCGGGGTTTGACCGGAGTGACATTCGGGATGCCGCTCTCGTATGGCGCGGCCTTGATCCAGCCTGGCTTGGAGGGAGCCATGATCCAGTTCAGGATCAGCAGCGTCATGCCCATGGCAAACGCGGCGGTCAGCATGAGGGCGACGATGACCCAGTTGGAACCGAACGTTTCGACTGTCACCTGCGCCCCGGATCCTTTCTTCGCTGAAGCCCTGTCCCCAGCGTCCTGACAGGTTTCGCAACCCGCAAATGGTAGCACGAACGGCTTCACATTCCGGCTCTGGCGCAGCGGCTGTGCGTCCGGTTGTGCCAGAGATCGCACGCTCCCCGGGACATCCTAGCCGATTCGCACAGCCTCTTCCGGGAAGCGGTAGTGGTGAGGCCGTTGCCGCCGCTGCAAGGCGTAGACGGTGACCAGAGGCCCCAGATGACCGACGAACATCAGGACGCAGAGGATGATCTTGCTGACGGCTGTCAGGCCAGGCGTAATACCGGTTGAAAGCCCAACGGTGGCGAGAGCGCTCATAGCCTCGAACATCAACTCGATCATCGGCGTTTCGCGGTGGCTGAACTGATGCTCGGCGGCGGAGAGGCCAGCCGCGCCGAGGCCGTACACCAGCAGGAAGATGACGATCACGGTGACCGCGCGAAAAACGAGCGGCGCCGCGATGCGCCGGCCCCAAAGCTGGGTTTCGGCGTGTCCGCGAAGCGTCGAGGCCACGGCTGCCAGGACCACGCCGACCGTATTGAGTCGCACTCCCCCGGAGGTAGACCCGGACGCGCCGCCGACAAACATCAGGCCCAACCAGAAGAAGAGCGTCAGGGGATTGACCAGCGACCAGTCGACACTGTTGAACCCTGCGCTTCTGGCGGAGGCGCTCTGGAAGAGGGAAACGAGGGCCTTGCTGGCGGGCGGAACACCGGCCAGTGCTTCACCCCACTCGGTGGCCAGGAAGACCAGCGTTCCCGCGAGCAGCAGCGCGCCATTCAACCCCAGGACGATTTTGGAATCCAGCGAAAGGGGCCGCCAGGCACGCTTGTGAAAGACGTCCTTGCACACCATGAACGAGATGGCGCCGAGCTGCATGAGGGCAATGAGCAGGAGATTCAGGATCGGATCAGTGGCAGGATCGGTGTGCGCCGCGACCCTTGAGACATCGAAACCGGCGTTACAGAAGGCCGTAATGGAGTAGAAGACTCCCTGCCACACGGCCTCCAGGAGAGGGAGTTGTGCGAAGAACAGGAACCACAGCGTCAGGAAGGCAGCGCCGGCCGATTCCACCACGATCATGAACCAGAAAATGTGCCGCGCGAGGGAGACTGCCTCGTTAATCGAGAGCGTCGGGGCGCCGTCCCGCAGCAGAAGTTCATCCCGCAGGGTGTACGAGCCCATGCCCCGGCGCAGCATTTGGAGCAGGATGTTGGCTCCGACCATGAAGCCCAGTCCGCCGATCTGCACCAGCAACAGCACCACGATTTGCCCGGCCAGGTTCCAGTGCTCGAGTGTATCCACGACGGCCAGTCCGGACACCGACGCCGCGGAGACCGCCGTGAAGAACGCGTCGATGACCGGGGTGCGCGAGCCATCCGCCGTTACCCAGGGTGTCGCCAGCAAGGCGGTTCCGATGAGTGTAATGGCGAACAAGCCCGCCAGGAACACCTGAGAGTGAACGCTGGCGTTCGCCCTGCCGCCGGGACCTGGCGCCGGTGGGGCCAGGATCGAGAAAAACCGCGAGCGCGGTCGCTGCGTGCTCAATGGGCGACGCTACCAGTCGGCAAATGCATCGATGGCTGAATCCAGTCCCGCCAGCAGCACAATGTCTCCCCGCATCAATGTCGCATCCAGCGGCGGGTGCGGCAGGAGCAAGTTTCCGCGCTGAATCAGGATGACGCTGACGCCCCCACCGTGTTCTTCGATCTGCGCGAGCGACTTCCCGACCGCGTGGTCCGGCGCCTGGAGCCGGGCGACACCACTTGTCGAGGTGAGGTTCATGTAATCAACGGCGTGGCGAATATCGAGGGAGTGGGCAACCTGGTTCCCGGCCTCGGCTTCCGGGTAGACGATGCGGTCTGCGCCAACCTTGATCAGGATTTGGCCGTGCAGTTCCGTTTCGGCCTTGGCGATCACCCAGGGCACGCCGATCTGCTTCAGCACGAGCGCGCAACTGATGCTGGCCTCGATATTCTGACCCTGGGCGACCACGCAGACATCCGAGCGGCCGACGCCAAGCGCAAGCAGCGCGTCCTTGTCTGCACCGTCGGCCTGGGCAGCCAGGGTCGCAAAGTCGGTGGCCTCGGCAACGCGCCGCTCACTGATATCGAGCGCCGTCACGTCGTACCCAAGGTCATGGCAGACCACAGCAACGCTCGTGCCGAAGCGCCCCAGTCCGATAACCGCCACTCGCTTGCGCCCGCTCTGCTGGTTCCCCCGCACGCGGCTACTCCTCTGCATTGCGGCCAATGAACGACGTGCCCGGTTATGGCGCCGGTGTACTTTCCGCTGGCAGCGGGAAGGTGTCCGCCACGCGGTCCGGCGTCCAGGGCGTTTCGAGCCAGGCCGTGAAGAAGACGTCCAGATCCTCGCCCGAGATTTCCTCGGCCAATGCTCGGAAGTCTCCGCTATTCGCGTTGCCGTGGAAGTAGCGCGCGTTCCACTCTCGGAGCAGATCGAAGAAGGCCTCATCGCCGATTTCCGCGCGAAGCTGGCTGAGGAAAACGGCGCCGCCCGCGTACACCACCTCCGAGAACAGATGGTCTGGGCCCGGATCACCGATCTTGAGGCCCTGGCCGTCACTGGTGCGGGTGCTGTTTGCGAACGACGAGATCTGGCGCCGGAGCGTGGCCTGCGCCGCGCTTTCGCCATACTCGGCTTCATCCCACAGGACCTGGGCGTAGCGGGCGAACCCCTCATTGAGCCAGATATCCTGCCACTGCTCCAGGGAGACGCTATTGCCGAACCACTGGTGCGCGATCTCATGCGCCACGGTCGGCTCACGCGCGGATGAGGCGTCGTAGGTAATCATGGTCTGCGTTTCCAGCGCGGCGTTGAACTCGGTGTCATCCAGCACCGTCTGGCCGAGTGACGCGAACGGATATGGGCCAAACCGCTCGGTGAACGCTTCGAGCATTTCGGGCGTCTTGTCGAAGATGGCGCGTTCACGCCGGGGCAGATCGGGTGGAAAGGCATCGATCAGCGTGATGCCGTCAGGCCCTTCGAGCGTCTTCGTATCGAACAACCCGGCGTGAAAAGTGACCAGGTAGCTGGCGGTTGGCTCGTTGTTTTCCCAGGTGTAGGTTCTGGTCGAGGTCCGACCGGCGGCCGCATCGGCATGAGCAACCTGCGCCAGGCGACCGTTGGCGACCACGTTGTACTCGTCAGGCACCGTGATGGTGATGGTGTACGTCGCCTTGTCGAGCGGATGCCCGTTCACCGGGTACCAGACATCTGAACCCGCCGGCTCGCCAACGGTGAAGATGCTGTCCTCGGTGGTCCACCAGCCTCGCTGGAAGCGGTCGTCTCCGCCATCTGGCGTCCCGTGATAGGTCACCACCGTCTGGAACGGTTCCCGATCGGCAATTGGCGCGGCAGGGGTAATGGTGAGTTCGCCGCCGTCGCGTGCGTAGCTTGCCCTCTTGCCGCCGACGGTGATGCTGTCGATCTCGGGACCGCGAAAATCGAGATTGAATGCGGTGAGGTTCTGGGTCGCAACGGCGTCGATAGTGGTGGTCGCACCGGTGATGCTGCCTCCCTCCACGTCGAGATCGAGCGCGATGTCGTAGTGCTCGACCTCATAGCCGCCATTGCCAAGCAGTGGGAAATAGGTGTCGCCGAGCCCCGCTGCACCTGGCGCGAAGTCCCCGGCGATGGGTGAGGCAACTGGTGTTGCGGGCTGTTTTGCCAGGATTCCCGGGGAGGCGACCATGAGGCTGGCAGATGCCACGAGCAACCCGGTATTCAACCAGCGACGAACGGACTGCGGCATGAGTGGTGATTGCACGCACGGTGTCCTTTGATGCCGAAGGGAAGGTGCGGGGCCGGGCCGGATGCTACCCCGAGCCGTCGGCGCGCGTCGAAACAACAGCGGGACGCTGCGGGAACGGTCAAGATCCCTGCCTGTCACAACGCGGCGCGCGCCGGGCGGTTTCCGGCAGCGACTACCAGTCGGCCACGGCGCCGTCACGATGGAACGGCTGCATGAGAATCTCGGGCTGGAACGGGTGTTTCGCGGCCTCGGCCTCATTCACCTCAATGCCGAGACCAGGCCGGGTGGGCAGGGCCACCTTGCCGCCCACGACCTCAACCGGATTGGAGACCACCGCGTCGCGCCAGGGCACGTCGGAACGGATTGCCTCCTGAATGAGGAAGTTGGGCGTCGCGAAGTCGAACTGGATGGCCGCCGCTGTGGCGATTGGCCCCAGCGGATTGTGCGGCGCGACCGAGATGTAGTACGTCTCGGCCATCGCGGCGATCTTTCGCGCTTCCCAGAGCCCGCCGCAGTGACAGAGGTCGGGCTGGGCAACCGCGCAGGCGCGGCGCTCGAACAACTCCCGAAACTGGAAACGGGTCACCAGGCGTTCGCCGGTGGCGATAGGGATGCCGGGCAGCGCCTGCGCCACCTCGACCATACCGCCGACGTTTTCCGGTGGGCATGGCTCTTCCATGAACCAGGGGCGGTAGGGGCGCAGCACCTCACCGAACTGGATGGCCATGGCCGGCGTGGTGCGACCGTGCAGATCCACCATGATGTCGATGTCGTCGCCGACAGCCTCGCGGATGGCGGCCATGCAGCGGTCGGCGTGGCGCAGCGGGGCCATGCTGTCGAGCGGCTCCGCCATCGGCACGACCAGGACCTTGATCGCGTCGTAGCCATCGGCCAGTGATTCACGAGCGCGTTCGGCCATGCGTTCTGGCTGATCCTGCAGGTAGAGCGCGTTCATTTCACCGCCGCCCAGATGGTCGTACATGCGGATGTAATCGCGCACGTTGCCGCCCAGTAACTGGTAAACCGGCACGCCCAGGCTCTTGCCGAAGATGTCCCAGCAGGCCTGCTCGATGCCCGAGAGCGCGCTCATGCCAACGACGCCCGCCCGGAAGAAGGCGTGCCGGTTCATGGCCTGGTAGAGATGTTCGATGCGACGCGGATCGAGCCCGACTGCCATCGGCGCCAGGTCCTCAATGCAGCCGACCACGCCGCGCGTCTTCCACTCCAGGCTGGCTTCGCCCCAGCCGGTGATGCCTGCGTCAGTTTCAACCTTGACAAAGACCCAGTTGCGCATCTGGGCATTGACGACGACCGCAGAGATCCCCGTAATCTTCACTCGCTACTCCCGTGTGTGACGCTGTATTGCGCTAGACCAGCCAGGGGCGTTCGCCGGCCCACCGGCGAAGCGCGGCAACCTGTGGCGCTGACTCTATCGCGCCGGGAGCGAGGGCGCGAATCTCGGATATGGCGTCGTCGGCAGTAAGGCCCGATCGCAGCAACCAGGCGGCCAGAATGGCGCCGGTGCGGCCCTGTCCCGCCAGACAATGCACGGCCACTGGCCTGTTTTCGGCCAGAGAAGCGTCAATAAAACCCAGGGCCCGCAACATCTGTTGCGTGGTTGGCGCGTGGAAGTCATCGACTGGCAGGTGGAGGGAATCCAGCCCCGCAGCTTCGAGTTCATGTGCGAGGACGGGTGTTTCCGTCAACGTGAGTACGGACTGGATGCCGAAGCCACGCAAGACAGCCAGATCGCTGGCAACTGACGCGCCATGTGCGCCAGGGCGGGAGGCCCCGGCGAGCTGACCTGCAACTACCCAGTAGAAACGCTGCACTGTGTACTCCATCGACCTCGATCACCGACCATTGAGTTGCGGCGGCAGCGTACCGTATGGTTACCCGAGAGAGGTTTCTCGTCCTGCCACAGGGGGCAGGAAATGCCGGTTCCTTCTGCGGCGAAGCACATGGAAAGGAGCATCGATCGTGCCCAAGGCGACGAAAGCGAAGGCCAGCGGCAAGATTGCCAGCAATCCAACGAACCGCACATTTGAGACAGGAGTCGATCTCCCTGCCGATGTGCGTTCGGCGATGGTCATGCTCCTGAACGAGCAGTTGGCCACCAACTTCGATCTGCAAAGCCAGGTCAAGCAGGCGCACTGGAATGTAAAGGGCATCCACTTCTATCCCCTGCATCTGCTGTTCGATTCTCTGGCCGAGCACCTGGAAGACCTGACCGACGAAATTGCCGAGCGGGTGACGACGATTGGCGGTTACGCGACCGGAACTGTCCGCATGGCGGCAGAGAACTCGACCCTGCCGGAACTCCCGGTCGACATCAACGATGGCCTGGACTACGTGAAGGCGCTTGTTGACCGCTACAGCATTTATGGATCCAATCTACGTGCCGGAATCGACGCCGCCGGCGCGGCAGGTGACGCAGATACCGCTGATCTGTTGACGGAAGCATCTCGGGCGATCGACAAGGATCTCTGGTTCCTGCAGGCGCACGTGCAGGGTTAACCACGCCGTCTTCTTGCGCGCCGGTCCGCGCGGACCGGCGCGCGGACCCTCCTCGCGGGAGGCTCGCTGCATCGTGAACCTGCAGGTTCCTCCCTGGGCCTCCGGGCCCTGCTGCAGGGATGAGTCTGCATGTTCAGCGGGGTAGTTTCTGATACCTGCCCATCGTGTTCACCAGCGAGGACCCAGAGCAAGCGCCAGGTGTTGTCGATGCCCGGCGATCCGGGATCGCTTCTCTGGCAACGGTTGTCTGCGTCGTGACGAGGTGGCAGAGCAGCGCGAAACCCGGGAAGGACCGCGAAAACACAGTGATTCGCGCCGGCGGCGCGGTGGCGCTCTTGCCGGAGCCGCCGTGGACACAGGGAGACCCGTTTCCCGGTCCGGTTGCCGCCAGCCCGCAATCTCCACGGGCGAGATCCGTAGCCTTCGGGTCCGGCTGCTGGTGGAGCAACCTGGCCTCGCTCGCAGGACGCCAGAGTCTGGCGTGGCAAGGCCGCGTCCCGCGCAGAGGTGATTTCCCTATCAGCGCAAATCCGGCGAGAATGCGAATCGCGCGTCTTGAAGAGGCAAATCTCACCCGGAGGTTATCCATGCCGATTCCAGTTGGGTTGTTCGCCCCGGATCTAATCCTGGTCAATGGTGTCATTCACACCGTTGATGCTGATGAGCCCAATGTTTCCGCCGTGGCGATCCGGGATGGCCGTTTCGTCGCAACGGGTTCCGACGACGAGATTCATGCCCTGGCAGGTCCCGGAACCGTGGTCGAGGACCTGGGCGGGGCGGCGGTGGTGCCGGGCCTCATCGATGCCCACAACCACCTGCAGAACACTGGCATCATGCTGCGCGAAATCCAACTCTACGATACGCGGACCATTGCCGAAATCGTGGATCGCGTCGGCGAGCGCGTAAAGAGCGCCCGGCCCGGTGAGTGGGTCCTGGGGCGCGGCTGGGACGAAAGCCTGCTGGCTGAGGGGCGTCACCCCAACCGGCACGACCTTGACGCTGTGTCGCCAGACAACCCGGTGGTGATTCACCGGGTCTGGAACAAGCTGGTCTGCAACTCTGCTGCTCTTCGGGCGGTGGGTATCGACCGCAACACGCCTGATCCCCCGGCGGATGTCCTTTACAGCGGTTCGTTCGAGCGGGACGAGAACGGTGATCCGACCGGGCTCTTCCGGGACCGTGCCAAGGACATGATCACCGACAACATCCCGCCGTACTCGGAGGATCAGCGCGTCGATGGCATTGCTGAGGCGTGCCGAGCGTACAACGCCACCGGCCTGACCGGCGTGGCCGAGCCGGGACTGTACCCAAACGAGATTGCGGCGTACACCCGGGCGAAGCGCGAGGGCAAGCTGACAGTCCGCACCGACATGTTGATCGCGGCCTGGGGCTTCGGCGCGCCGGAGACCGAGGGGAATCTGGAGCAGAACATCGCGTTCATCGGGACCGGCGGCAGCTTCGGTGATGATCTGCTGCGGCTGGAGGGCGTCAAGTTCATGATTGACGGCGGCATGAGCGACCGCACGGCGCGCATGTTCGAACCGTACCTCGATCAGCCCGACCACCGAGGCACGTGGGTGGTTGAGCCAACCCGGCTGGTCAAACTGATTCGCTACATCCACGACCTGGGCTGGCCGATGGACATCCACACCTGCGGTGACGAGGCGCAGGAGGTGGTTGTGGGCGCGTACGCCGATGCACAGCGTGACAACCCGAAGCCGTGGCTGCGGCACCGCGTGCATCACGCCTACTTCCCGACGGAGAAGGCGCTGGAGCGCATGGCCGAGGCGCAGATTTCGGCGGTCGTCTCGTCACCATTCCTGACCCACCTGGGTGAGGGGTTCGTGAACAGCGTTGGGCCAGAGCGCGCCAGCCGGGCTATGCCGATGCGCACCTATCTCAACGCCGGGGTACCCCTGGCCGGGTCGTCCGATGCGTACATCACCACCTATAACCCCTGGGTGGGGATGCACGCGGCGGTGATCCGGCACACGGTGAATGGCACGAACCTGGGGCAGGAGACCGAGGCGCTGACGCCGGAAGAGGCGCTGCATTCGTACACGATGGGCGGCGCCTACGCTGTTGGCCGTGAGGACCGGCTCGGCTCCATCACGCCCGGCAAGCTCGCCGATCTCGTGGTCCTCGACCGGGACCCGCTGGCCATCGCCCCAGACACACTCGATCAGGTCACGCCGACGAAGACCATGCTCGGCGGTGAGTGGGTGTGGAGCGCCTGACGACGCCGGAGTCAGGGGAAAGGCAAGCGATGGAGCGCCAGGGCCAACGGACCATCACCGTCAGTATCAGCGTGCGCACGATCTTCCTGATCATCGCGCTGGTGGCCCTGACGTATCTCTTCTTTCGCATTCCCCATTTCTGGTTGCTTGTCCTGACGGCGGTGGTGCTGGCCACGGCCATGGACAAGCCGGTTACCGCAATGCAGGCGAAAGGTCTGCCACGTGGTATCTCGATCCTGCTGATCTACATCCTGTTGATCGGGATGATGGTGATCGCCGTCGCGGCGTTGGCGCCGATCGTTGCGGGTGATGCGCGGGCGCTCGAGCGCGAATTGCCGGGCTACACCGCGATCTTCGAGAAGATCGCCGCGAGCCTGCCCGCTACTGGCGACGGAAGCGCAACTTTTTCGCTTGAAGGTATTGAGCAGCAACTTCGCAGTAACGCCAGCACCCTCGCGCGGAGCGCCACCGAGATCGGGGTCGAGGCTGGGCGGACGGCATTCTATGTCTTCGTCACGCTGGTGCTGGCCTTTTTCCTGAGCGTGGAACCGGGAGTCGTCCTGGATGGCGCGGCGAGGTGGGTGCCGGCAAGGCACCAGGCGCGAGTCTGGCGCGTCGCGCGCAACATTCACGAGAGTATTGGCGCGTGGGCGCGCGGGCAATTGGCAAGTGCGTTGATCTTCGGGGCGCTGATGGGTATCGGCCTCAAGCTGATCGGGGTGCCTTACGCGCCTTCGCTCGGGGTTATCGCCGGGATCCTGGAGGTTGTGCCCTACGTTGGCGGCTTCATCACGGTGGTGCTCGCGGTGCTGAGCGCAGCCACCGTAGGCGTGCCGCAGGTCATTGCCGTGATCGTGCTCTACGTGGTGCTGGTCAATGTCGAGTCCCACGTCCTGGCTCCGTTGCTCTATGGCAAGGCGCTGGGGCTGCCACCGGTGGCGATCCTGCTGGCGCTCCTGGCCGGGGTAGAGCTCCTGGGTATCCTGGGCGCGCTGCTGGCCATCCCGCTCACAGTCATCATCTGGGCGATTGGCGAGGAGTTCGCGCCGCAACGGACGGATGGGCTGCCGCTCGAGCATCGTCCGGACCGGGCTCCTGACTGACACTCCGTCGTGCGATTCGGCCACCACGTGATCCGCGCCTCCGGTATGATCGCCTTGCCGGGTGGGCGGCTGTGCAGCCGCGCGCCAGAATCGGGTCCGGGGCCTCCCCGGACGATGCATTGCAGGAGTTGATCGATGAAGATCGGTGTGTTCACCGTCCTCTTCAGCCAGCGCCCGCTGGAGGAAACGCTCGACTACGTCAAGGCTGCTGGCTGTGAGGCCGTGGAGATTGGGGTGGGCGGCTACCCTGGCGCCGCCCACGCTGACGCCGCAGTCCTGGTTGAGGACGCAGGCAAGCGCAAGCAGTTGCTGGACGCCGTGACTTCGCGCGGGTTGGAAATCAGCGCGCTCTCCTGCCACGGCAATCCGCTGCACCCGAAGGCTGAAGTCGCCGCGGCGCACGACCGCGACTATCGCAACGCGGTCAGGCTGGCGCAGCAACTCGGCGTCGATACCGTCATCACGTTTTCTGGCTGCCCTGGCGGCGGCCCGGCGGCACAGGAGCCGAACTGGGTCACCTGCCCCTGGCCACCGGACTTCCTTGAAACGTTGGAATGGCAGTGGCGAGAGCGGGCAACGCCCTACTGGAGCGAGGCTGCTGCGTTCGCGAAGGATCACAGGATCAAGGTTGCTATCGAGCTACACCCTGGCTTCCTGGCGTACAACACCGACTCCTTCAACAGGCTGCGGGAAATCGGCGGTGAGACGCTGGGCGTCAACTTCGATCCCTCGCACCTCTTCTGGCAAGGCATGGACCCGCTCGTGTGCGTGCGCGACCTGGGCGACGCCATCTACCACGTTCACGCCAAGGACACCTGGCTCGACAAGTCGAACATTGCGCTGAACGGCGTGCTCGACACGAAACCCTACACCGACGAAATCAATCGGTCGTGGATCTTCCGCACCGTAGGCTTTGGCCACGGTCAGGAGTTCTGGCGCTCTCTCATGAGCGAATTGCGGTTGGCCGGTTACGATGGCGTCATCTCCATCGAGCACGAGGACTCGTTGATGAGCATCAACGAAGGGTTCACCAGCGCGGTGAACTTCCTCAAGGGCGCGGTTATCTCGGAATCTCCGGCGGTCGCCTGGTGGGTGTAGGACCAGCGACTGCTCAAAGGAGGACGACATGAGCGAAATCGGTGTCGGGTTGGTGGGCTACAAGTTCATGGGGCGGGCCCACTCCAATGCCTACCGTCAGGCGCCCCATTTCTTCGATGTCGATCCGACGCCGCGCATGGTGGCGATCTGTGGCCGCGACGAGGCGAGCGTGAAGGAGGCCGCCGAAAACCTGGGCTGGGAGGGCTACGAAACCGACTACGAAGCCCTGGTCGCCCGGCCGGATATCCAGTTGATCGACGTCTCAACGCCCGGCGATACGCACAAGGATGTGGTGCTCGCCGCTCTGAAAGCAGGCAAACACGTCATTTGCGAGAAGCCCCTCGCCAACAACCTGGCCGAGGCGCGCGAGATGCTGGAAGCGGCCAAAGCGGCGGGGACGGTGGCGGTCGTCAACTACAACTACCGCCGCGTCCCGGCGGTGCAGTGGGCCAGGAAGTTGATTGATGACGGGGTGATCGGCGAGGTCCGGCACTGGCGCGCGGTCTACCTGCAGGACTGGATCAACGACCCAGAGTTTCCGCTGGTTTGGCGACTTCAGAAGGAGCACGCTGGCTCCGGCGCGTTGGGCGATATTGCCGCGCACATTACCGACCTCGGCCTGTTCCTGCTCGGCCCGATTGACGAAGTCGTCGGCACGCTGTCTACCTTCATCAAGCGACGCAAGGTCGCGACGGCTGAAGGAGAGGGGGCCGGACTCGTCGCGGCGTCCGGCGATGAATACGGCGATGTCACGGTTGATGACTCGACGACGTTCCTGGCCAGGTTCGCCAGTGGCGCCACCGGCACCTTCGAGGCGACGCGCCTGGCGCCGGGACGCCGCAACTACAACAGTTTCGAGATCAACGGCAGCAAAGGGTCAATCGCCTTCAATCTGGAACGCATGAACGAGTTGCAGCTCTATCTGGTTGATGACCCGGCCGGTATCCAGGGATTCCGCACCATCAACGTTACCGAGGGAGTTCACCCGTACGCAGGCGCGTGGTGGCCTGCCGGGCACCCGATTGGCTACGAGCACACGTTCGTCCACGCGGTCAAGGATTTGTTGGAAGGCATTGGCGACCGGAGCGTCAGCCCTGGCCCTTCCTTCGAGGAAGGGTTCGCGGTGCAGGCGGTGCTGGACGCCGTTGAACGCAGCGCGGCAACGCGCGCCTGGACGACACCCGAACAGCCCTAACGCTCAGGAAGCGTGGCGGCGCACCTGAGCGTGGGTGCGCCCCAACACGGCGGCGACGATGGCGGCCTCGTCCTGGCCGAGAAGCCCCCGCACGTGAAACGGGTCAGGGTCGGCGGCGGCGGCGATGCGGGAATCATCGCCGCTGCCCAATGCCTCGCGCAGGCGTTCGAGGTGCGCGGCCCGGAGGACAGCCTGCTCCAGCTCGGCCCACTCCGGGCCGGCACGTTGCAGGTCGCCGAGGGCGGCGCGCGCTGCGGGCAGGAGTCGGGCCATGCGCTCCACATCTGGCGGCTCCGTAGCCATGGCGGCGCGCAGCGAATCTGCCAGCGAGAGCCGGTCAACCACACCGCGCACGGCGGACCAGTCCAGCCCGTCGGAAAACGGCGCGCCGGATGACTCCAGTTCCGCCAGAGCCTCAACCACCTCCCGGTCTGGGCCCTCGCGCAATGCAGACTCCAGGCGAGAGGCGGCCTGCCCACGGGCGATGGTGCGCTGGACCCGGCGGCGCTCGACGTCTGTCAGGCGCGCCTCTGCGCCGGAGGGCGCCTTGGCGAGCAGTCCTCGCAGATACGGAGCATCGCGCCTGCGGAGCGCTGCGCGTACATCCTGCGTCCATCGCGACCGCTGCCAGGCGAGGTCGAGACGCGTCCACAATGCATGAGGTCGGGTTTCTTCTTCTCGCCATAGCCCCGGATCAGCGGCGGCGCAGATTGCGACATCGTCATCGCTGGCAACTGCCCGCTCGACGGACTGCCGGGCGAGGGCTCGCGCGAGTGCACGGGTAATGGCCGGATCGAGAGGCCCAAGCTCACTCAGCTGGCCGGTGCGGTGCAAGTGGACGAGGGTAGGGTGGTCGTCAGCGTCGAGCGCAGCAGCCAACACCGCGCGTGTCTCAACCCGGCGCCGGGCCAGCCGCGTAGCGGTCAGCGCGGCGGCGTTTGGCGCAACTCCCGCAGCGGCAGCCTGGGACATCGCGTACAGAAGCGCGTCGTCATCGCGGCGCCGGAGCGCGCGGTCAATGGCCGCGTGAGTTTCCTGCGCGACGAGTTGATGGAGCACGGTGGCGTACACCTGCGCGGCAGGCGCCTCGCGCAGCTCTGCCCAGAGCCTCAGGGCCTCTCGTTCGTCGCGTTGCTGTATTGCCGTGTGCAGCGCCCCGAGGCGCTGGTTCTGGTGGGTGTCGCCGGCAACCGCCGTGCGGTTTGGCGGCAAGACAGGCCGGGCGGGCGCAGGAGTTGTCTCCAGAGGCAATTGCGCCAGGGTGTCCGGCGTTCCAGGGGTACCCAACGCTGACGCGGCCTGCGCGCGGGCAGCCCGGGCCGGCCGGGCAGAAGGGCGCGAGGCTTGCCGGGGGAAGCCCAGGGTGTCCAGCCGGGAAGCGATTTCCGAGAGGGGCGGCAACTCCTCCGGGGCAAAGCGAATGGCGCGACGCACGACTTCGAGCAGCAGCCGGAGCGGCCCTTCGTCGGCTTCGAGGCGTGCGAAAACGGATGACGCCGCAGGACGGCGCACGTCAGCGTTGCTGAAGAGCAACCCATGGGCCGGCAACTCCGGCAGCAGGTCAGGCCGCGCGGCCAGGATGCGGAGCGCAGCCCACAGCATGAGCGCCGGAAAGCGGTCGCGGTAGATCGGGTTGCGTGGGACCCCCTGCGGATGTCGCAATGCCGAGTCGCTCTCCGGCGCTTCGTGCTCCACACGAAAACCTGGCCAGGTCGCGCTATCCAGATCGACGACAGCGATGGCGCCGTCGGGCCGGACCATGATGTTGTCGGGACTGAGGTCGCCGTGGACGAAGCCGGCGGCTTCCATGGCCAGCGCGGACTCCAGCCAGCGGTCTGCGATCATCGCGATGTGGGAGCCGTCTCCTGACTGGCAAAGACGGGTGACCATCTCGCGCAGCGTGCGGCCCGCGACGCGCTCCATGACGACCAGCGGGCAACTGAATGCTGACCCATCGGGATCTCGCAAGCGGAGGCCATCGGGCAGCCACTGGATGTTGCCAGGCAATGGCCCGTGGGGCGCACGAAGGGGATCGAGGAGATGATCCTGCTGCAACGCGACGTAGCGCTGCGCCAGGGCCAGATCGCGCTCGCGGCCGGGATCTTGCGGCACACGCAACACCAGGATGCGTCCGGAGAGGGTGCGCAACTCGTAGACCACGTTGTGACGCCCGGCGGCGCGCACCGGGTGGCCTTCGGCGTCTCGCCGCACGGCGCCGCCGCCGAGTTTTTCGACCGCCGGCACGTTTACGCGGGCGTTCAGGAAAAGAGCATCGAGTTCGGGAAAGCTGAAAGACATGGCCTACATCTGAGCAAACGCGGTGCGCCGATCTGCCAAAAGCTTGCTGGAGAATGGTACAGTCTGTCCGGACACCAGCGATTCCCGCTCGTTGTTGGCGCTCCCCGGCTGGTGTTTGCGACCTGGCAATAGAGGAACATCTTGCAGCGACGACGCGCGACTGAATCCGCCGAACGAGTGAAGCCGGCAATCGCTTCGGTCGGTGGCGTGGTGACTCCGGTCCGGCCCGGCATCGCCGACCCCTTTGGCGCCTTCCCTGGCGAGGCTAACTTGGGCCGTAACGCTGTGGCGCAATCGCTCCAGCAAATGGCCGACACGTTGGCCAGTGTTGATGAACGCGCGTCGGCGCGCATGGAGGCGCTGAGCCGCGCCATCGCGACCGATGACGGCCGTCAGCGTTGGGCGGAGGTCGATCTGCGGCGGGCCTTCAACACTGAGCACCTGGCCTATGCCTATGCCTTGCAGAAAGAGGGCGGGTATGCTCATTCCACCATCGCAACAGCCGACCGTGTCCGCAACATCCTTGTCCTGGCGCCGATTCTCCTGACCTGGTTCGCGCTGGCCGAGGCCTCGCGTGCCTACGCGGCCTACATCACCGAGTTTCCCGACGAAGTCCGGCAGCCATTCCTGCTGCTCTGGGAGCGTGGCTTTGGCGGCTACGCCAGCGCCCTGGCGCCCAGCTTCTCGACGGTCGCTCTCATCGATGCCGTCATAATCGCCGCCATCATTGCGCTGACGTTCTACGCGCACGGGCGGCGTGAGGCGCGCGAGGACGCCGTGGAGAAGACGGCCCAGCGGTTCCAGACAGACCTGGACAATGTCCTGGCTGAGGCATCGGTGGTCCTGGCTGTCGATCGGGGGAGCCGCCCGGCGGCTCTGGCGCGCAACGTGGACCGCCTGGTTGAGCGCTTCGACCAGAATTCACAGGAACTCCTGACGCGGTTGCGGGTAGAGCATGACCGCCTGGAGCAGTTGGCCGGCCGCCGCGAACGCGAGTTCGCCGACTTCGGTGTCTTTGCTTCTGGCATGCGCGCGGGAGCAGAAGAGACGCATCGTCTCCTGGTGGAGCTGCGCCAGGTCTCGACGGGCCTGCAGGCCGCACTGGAAGATCTCACATCAGAGGTCAGCGCAACGGTTGACCAGGGAGGCGCGCTGCTGCGGGCGGTGCAGGGGCTGGAGCACCTGACAACCGCCAACGTGCAGAGTGACCAGGCCCTGACGCGACAGATCACGGCGGCGGCAGCGGCGCTCGCGGAGGCTGGGGACAAGGGGATCGCTGGCGCGGATGCGGCGGCACAGGCATCCCGCGTGGCTACTGAGGCAGTGCGCGGTATCAGCGCTATCGCCCACGACCTCGTCTCCAGCCAGACACGCCTGGAGCGTGCGCTGACGGAGGAAGTGCAAACCAACACGCGCCTGGCCGAGGCGCTGCAGGGAAGCACCGGCGGCGTCGCGAACAGCGCGCGCGCGCTGGGTGAGATTGAAGGGAATCTGGCTGGGTTGCGTGACGAACTTGCCCGCATGGCCGAGGGAACGTCGGGGCAGGCCCGGACGCTCAATGACCTGCTGGAGCAGCAGGCCGGCGTTGCCACCGGTCTGGCGCAGGTGGCGCGCGATATCTCCACGATCAGCATGCGCACCGCGCAGCGCCAGGATGAGGTGTCTCGGGACATCGCGGCGCTGGTTGACCGGCTTGACCGCGTGACGCGCGCCACAGGGATGGGCGTGGCGCCGGAGCCAATGGAGGGTCCGGCGCGGCGAGACCCGGAAAGTGGCTGGCCCCGTCGCCGCTCGTGACCCCAAGGTGAACCAGCTGGTGGTCGTCAGGGTTAGGGCCGCACGGCGCGCGACGCGGAGTACGGTGCGATGAGGCGGCGGAAGCGCTGGGAGCAGCGCGATATGATCGCGCTGGGCGGCTGGATTTTTGCAGACTTGCTGCTCGGCCTGGCCATGCTTTTCTTCACCGCCAACACCGTCGGCTCGCCGCCGCCCACGCCAACACCGCTGCCCACGCCGAACCTGCTGGCGACCTCGCGCGCCACCATCTCCGCGCTTTCCACCGCGCAGGCCGTCTCGCAGTCGGACCTGGCCTCCCTTGATGCGCTGGCCACCGCCCAGGCGATTTCGGCCGCGCGCACCGCCGAGGCCCTGGCCGGGCAGGTTGCCGCCAGGGAAAATGCTCTGGCAGCGGCAGGCGCTACCCAGCAGGCGCAGAACCTGGCGATGGAAACGGTCTCGGCGGAGTCCGAGCAGGCTATGGCCACTGCTGCCGCGCGCGCGACGAACGAGGCGTTGCTGAATCAACAAGCCACGGCAACCGCGCAGGCTCAGGCCACCCTTGCGGCCATGAGCGAATCGGAGCGGGCGACCGCCGAGGCCGAGGCCACGCAGACTGCGCTCTCTGTCGAAGCCACCATTGCCGCCTACGCGACGCAACAGGCCGCCAGCGACGAAAGCCTGACGGACCAGCAGCGCGAAGCGGCAGCCGCCGCCGCGCTGGCGACGCAAGCCGCGCTGGACGCGCAGGCGACCATCGCCGCGTTGGAAACGCGGGAGGCAGAACTCGTTCTCAGCGGCGCCGACCTCGCCGCCCTGGCCACCCGCAACGCGAGCCTGAGCGCGAGTGACCTGGCAACCGCGCAAGCTGTCGCCAACGCCAATGCCACCCAGGCGGCCTTGAGTGCGACCCAGGCCGCATTGAGTCTGGGCCAATCAGCAGCCGACGCAACCCGGATCGCCGACTTGCAGGCGCAGCAGGCAAACGCGCAGGTTACGGCGACCGCGCTCGCGGTGGTAGCCGCGAACTCGGTGCTGGACCCAAACCAGCAGAACATCACCATCCAGACCAACCTCGGCGCGATATTGGGCGGGGATGAGGGGGCCCTGCAACAGGCGCGGCAAACGCTGAACACTACGCTGTCGCGCTATCCGCCAGGGTGCCGCGCTGGCTTCGCGCTTGTCAGCGGCAACGCTCCGGACATCGACCAGGGCATCCAGCTCGCCCGTCAGATTGAGAGCCTGCTGCGTGAGGTGCGTCCCGACATTTTCACTGACGACACCGGGTTCGAGCATTTCGCACAGCCGGGCGTTGAGCCGTTTGGCGAGGTGACAATTTCCGTCTTCTACTACTCGGGTTGTGAGCCGATCACGTAGGTGTCATGCGCGCGGATGCTACGATGGGGAGAGCCTGCGCCAGAGACCACGACCGGCAGCGGATCGCAGACAGTGACAATGCTATCCTTTGGGAAGTATTGGGAGTTTCCACTCCCGCCCGGAAGGAGCCATTCTTGGCCGAGAACGTGACCGAAGTAACCGACGAAACATTTGACCCTGAAGTGCTGCAAGCCGACAAGCCGGTGCTCGTTGATTTCTGGGCCCCCTGGTGCGCTCCCTGTCGCGCGGTCGGCGCCGTGCTGGAGAATTTGGCCGGCGAGCGAGACGACCTCAAGATCGTCAAGATCAACATCGATGACAACCAGGACCAGGCGATGAAGCACCGCGTAATGGTGTTGCCAACGCTCATCCTGTTCAAGGACGGTGAGGAGTTGGGCAAGCTGCAGGGCGGCGTGCCGCCGACTGCTATTGCCCGCCTGCTGAACACGCATGTGCCGCTGGAGGCAGCAGAACCCGCCGCTGATACGGAGCCGGCGTCTGCCAGCGCCTCATAGGGCTGGCTAGGGCTGTACCCAGTTTTGCGGCACGTAGCCGGCAACGGTTCCCGCGTCGGTCTGCACCTGAACTGGCCACCACACCCCGAAATCATTCGCCACGGCATCGCCGCTGATCTGTACGGTCCCGCCGTCGGGTAGTTCAGCAGCGATCTCTGCGTCCGGGCGCGGCTCCGTGCGCGCAACCAGGCCGGTGCCCGCAATACGGACCACGGTCCCCGGCGCGACGCCGGGCGCGGGCGACCAGATCCCCGGAATTTCGCCCTTTGTGACCACCAGCGCCGCGATGAGCAACACGTTGAGTAGCAGCGCCACGGCGAACGCCTGCCAGAGCCGGCGTTGGAGCAGCGCGAAGTTCAGCGGACCATCCCCCGGCAGGAACCGAGAGCGCGAACGTTGCGGCCAGGGATCGACCGGAGCGAAGTCGACGTCGATGACCTGCTCACCGCTCTCGTCTCGGTCTGCCGGATCACGCTCCGCGCGGCGTTTTGCCAGTCGAGCAGATCCCTTGACCGCTATCCCAGGCTCGTTGGTCGGGAAGTGACGCCCACTAGCCCCGGGCCGGGCTGCGTTCGGGCGGCCAGTTTCGACATCGGTCTCCCCTTCAACGCCGACGCGATACAACCCGGAGAAGAGCCCGGCGCTGCCGTAGCGCAACTGGGGATCGCGCTCAAGCGCGCCAAGCACCACGTCATCCACCCACGGCGGAAGCGCCACACCCTGCCGGACCGCGCTCGGCGGCTGTACCGGCTGCGTCAGCCGGGCGCGGATGGAGGCGCTGTCCCTGGCGGCATTGCGGCTCAGGGCGAAGGGAGGGACGCCGGTTAGCATCTCGTAAACAACGCAGCCCAGCGCGTAGACATCGGTCGTGACTTCTACCGGAGCGCCAGTCAACTGCTCTGGCGCGAGGTAGGGATGCAGGCCGCTGGCCGCAACGTCCGGGACTGCCCCGCCGGTCTGCGCCAGCCCAAAATCAATCAGCTTGACCTGGCGGTTGGGCATGACCGTAACATTTTCAGGACGTACATCCAGATGGATCAACCCGCGCGCGTGCAGGTGATCGAGCGCGGCAGCGACGCCTTCCAGTACCGGCGCCACCTCTTCCGGCTGAAAGGGCGAACGGGCGGCGATCTCCTCGCGCAGGGTGCGGCCCGGCACTCGCTCCATAATGAGCCACGGCGCGCCACGTTCTTCCGTGAAGGTCAGGGCGCGCACCACATTGGGATGGCTGAGGAACTGGAGCAGGCGGGCTTCGCGCCGGAAGCGGGCGCGCATGTCGGGGTCGTCGCGGTACTCCAGACGGAGTGTTTTCACGGTGACCGGCGCGCGCGAGCGCAGGTCGCGGCCCAGGTAGGCAATCGCAATGCCAGCATCGATTGGTACGGCTTCGAGATTGACCTCGTAGCGCCCCGCAATCGTCGTGCGTGGATCGCCCTCATGGGTGCCCTCCGTCGTGCCAGAGACAGTCTCTGCCGCCTCTGGCTCTTCCGGGGTCTCGGGGTGGTCGGCGGTGCGTTGATCGTTCACAGCGCTCGGCAGAGTCCTCGGCAAGACGGGGAACAGCTAGTGCGAAGCGGGCGCAAGGTCGCCGGCAACTCTAGCAGATGGGGGAGAACGGGCTGTGAACGGCAGTCAGGGGAACGCAGAGAGCGGGTGGATCGACCGGGTCGGCAGCTCCCTGCGACACAGGCTCAGGCAGCCTCGGCAACGGGCTCCCGGCGCGTCGGCTCCATGATTTCCTCACCAATGTAGAACGTCCATCGCGCGATGTAGTTGCGCGGCTGCACCTCGAGCGTGAGATCGCCGGGGAACTTGCGAGAGGGTTCGGCGAGATCCAGAGCGTCCTGCGGGCTGGTCAGGCAACACTTTGCCTCGCGCCCGAACTTCTCCTCGTAGCGCTCGACGGCTTCCGCCAACTTGGCGCGTGCCGGCTTCTTGCGATCAGGGTCGTACCAACCGAGAAACATCGAGAACTCCTCCAGTGAGGCCAGGCAGGAGCGGATCCCGCAGACTGGCCAGGAGGGACAGAATACCAGAACATATGTACTATTTCTATGCCAAATGTGCGTACGTACGCGACGAGCGAGGCTAGCCCTCGGTCCTGAGGAACCCTCTGACGTGGGGCAGCAGGAGATCACTCCGGAGAAACGTTTGCACGTGGTCCAGGTCAGGCAGAACTACGCACCGCGCCTCAGGCATCAGGGCGGCGGCTCGCTCAGCCTCGGCAACGAAGGGCTCCTCGCTACCAACGAGGTAGAGCGTCGGTGACGCAATGCGGGGGAGGTGCGGCATATGTCGGCCATCGGCCTCCGTGATCATGGCCGCGACGCAGGCGGCGAGCGCCACGCCGTCGTTCTCCAGCCAACGGGCGCGAGTATCGGCGGGCAGTTCCCCATGCCGCGCCTCGAAGCCGTTGACAAACCCGGACATGCCTTCCTGCAAATCACTCGCCCAGGCAGCCATTTCAGTGGCCTCCTCATCTGCGGCGGGGAAGGGACTGTAGCCCGTGATGATCAGGCGCTGCACGCGCCTGGGCGCCAACCGGGCCAGCGACAGCGCAACATTGCCACCGAGCGAATGGCCCCAGATGTGCGCGTTCTCCAACCCCTGGTCGTCCAGTACCGCCAGTACGTCGGCCGCGTGGGTTGCGCCGCCGTAATCCTCGTCGCGGTGCGGCTTGTCGCTTGCGCCGTGGCCCCGTGCGTCGATGAGGATCAGCCGGTAGTCGGCTGCGAGTGCGGTCACGATCCCGGTGTCGCACCAGCGGGACCCCGAACCGGTCAAGCCATGAAAGAGCACCAGCGGTGCGCCTTCGCCCGTCACATCGTAATGAATTCGCACATCGTTGCTGCTGGCCAGGGGCACGCCGTATCCCTCCGTCTCGTCCGCCTCTCTGGAGCATAGCCGTCGCGATCTGCGTACGGCGTTGCATACTCACCAGGCGAAAAATGGGTGTCCGTTCAGACACCAGTGAGTGATGGGATCAAGCCGGGTGTCTGTTTCCTCGTCCGCCAGCGCAGCCGGGCACATGCCGGTTCTGCGAGATGAAGCGATTGCCGCGCTCCGGCCGCGCCCAGGTGGACGTTACATCGACGGTACGTTTGGCGGTGGCGGGCATACGCGCGCACTGCTGGCTGCTATCGCCCCCGATGGGGTGGTTCTGGCGCTCGATGCCGACCCGGCGGCCATTGCGCGGGCCGAAGCGATGCGCGCTGACCTTGCGATTGGCACGCGGTTGATGCCAGTCCAGGGCAACTTTGCCGACATGTACCAGGTTGCGTTGGCGCAGGGTATCGCGCCTGTTGACGGGGTGCTGCTTGACCTCGGCCTTTCCTCCTTTCAGCTCGACGCGCCAGACCGGGGCTTCGCGTTTCGCCTGGATGGTCCGCTCGACATGCGTTTCGATCCAACACGCGGCGTGCCGGCGAGCGAGTTAGTCAACACCTTGCCCGAAGTTGAGCTTGCCGACCTGATCTGGCGCTTCGGTGAAGAGCCGGGCAGCCGTCGAATTGCTCGCGCCGTTGTGCGCGAGCGCAGCAGTGCGCCCGTTCAGACTACGGCTCAACTTGCCGGAATTGTGGAACGGGCATTGGGCGGCCGGCGTGGTCGCGACACGCACCCTGCCACCCGGACCTTTCAGGCATTGCGCATGGCGACTAACGACGAGTTGCGCGTTCTGGAAGCGGCGCTCCTGGGCGCCGTCGATGTATTGGCGGCCGGTGGTCGCCTGGCCGTGATTGCCTTTCATTCGCTGGAGGACCGGCTGGTGAAGCGCTTCATTGACCGTGAGAGCGCTGCGTGCGTTTGCCCGCCGGAGGCGCCCATTTGCGTCTGTAATCATCAGCCACGCCTGCGGAAAGTTACCCGTCGCGCCATCAAGCCCACCGCCGGGGAAGCCGCCGCGAATCCGCGTGCCCGGTCAGCCATACTGCGCGTTGCCGAGCGGCTTCCGGCGCCGCCGGCGGCAGGTTCAGGAGATCACGCATGACGCCGTACGCGTTGCAGAACCTGGTTGATGGCGCCGGCGCAGTTGTGCGCGGCTATCTTGCGCCAGAGACAGTCTTCACCGCAATTCAGCGGGATGCGCGGCAGGCCCAACCAGGTGACCTCTTCATCGCACTGCGTGGCGAGCGATTTGATGGCCACGAGTTTGTCGCTGCCGCGGCGGCCGCAGGCGCAGCCGCCGCGCTCGTCAGCCGGGCGTGGGCGGATGAGCATCTCGACCCGCCGATGCCGTTGCTGGTTGTGGAAGATCCCTTGATCACGCTTCAGCAGTACGCGGCCTGGTGGCGAAACCGCCTGCCGGACCTGTTGGTCGTGGGCATCACGGGTAGCGTCGGGAAGACAAGCACCAAAGAGACCGTTGCGTCGGTCCTGCAGCGAGCAGGAAACACCTACCGGTCCCCGGGAAATCTCAATTCCGAAATTGGGCTGCCGCTTTCGCTGCTGGAGGTCCGGCCCGAGAACGACGCGGCTGTCCTGGAAATGGGCGGAGCCTATGCTTTTGGTGAGATCCGCCTGCTCTGCGAAATCGCCCGGCCGCGTATTGGCGTGGTGACGAATATCCACCCGGTGCATCTTGAGCGCATGGGCAGTATCGAAGCGATCGCCGAGACGAAGGCGGAACTGGTCGATGCGATTCCCGAAGATGGCTGGGCGATCCTGAACGGTGATGACCCGCGTGTCCGGGCCATGGCCGAGCGCTGCAAGGGCCGGGTGCTCTTCTTCGGCCTGAATGAGGGAAACGACGTTCGCGCCAGCGGCGTTGAATCCGACGGTCTGGAAGGCGCCTCGTTCTGGCTTCACCTGGACGGCGAGGCCAACCGCGTCCGCGTCCCGCTGATCGGTGGGCACGCCGTGGAACTGGCGCTGGCGGCAATTGCCGTGGGCCACGCCGCCGGTCTGGACCTGGCGAACATGCTTCAAGGCCTGGCCGAGCCGGGTGTGCAGGTGCGCCTGCTGGTGCTTGAAGGCCCAAACGGATCTCAGATGATCGACGACACGTACAACGCCTCGACGCCTTCAGTGCTGAGTGCGCTCGGCCTCCTGGAAGTCATGCAGCCACGCCGCGCCATTGCCGTCCTGGGCGATATGCGAGAGCTTGGCGGAGTCACGGAGAACGAACACATCACGGTGGGCAGGCGGGCTGGCGAAGTGACTGACCTTGTGGTGACCTACGGCGAGCTCGCACGTACGATTGGCCGCGAAGCGCTCAACACCGACGGTCGCTACGATGCGGGGCCGCCGGAGGTCGTTTCGTTCGGTCTTGACCAGCAGGATGACCTGATCGACTACTTGCTCCACGAACTTCGCCCCGGAGATGTGGTGCTGCTCAAAGGATCACGCGGATTGCAAATGGAGAACATCGTGGAACGGCTGCGCGTGCCGGCCGACAAGAGCGTACTGAGTAGCGACATCGAAGTATGACGCTCCCTGGAATCCTGCTGGAGACGGTCCCTCCAGACAGCATCATGCCGGCAGATCCGAATCAGAATATGGCCGTCTCCCTGGCGCTGGCCGGGCTGGCTTTCGTCGTGACGCTGATCATCGGTCGCCCCATCGTTACCTTCCTCCGCCTGCGCAAGGCGGGCAAGCAGGTACGCATCGATGGCCCGCAAACGCACATCATCAAGACTGGCACGCCGACGATGGGCGGATTGATGGTCTCGCTATCCGTCGTGGTGATCACGCTGGTCTTCAACATCCAGGGCCGGCTCTCCATGCTTCTACCTGTTGGCGTCCTGATTGCGGTTGCCGTGCTCGGCGCCATCGACGACCGCATGAGTCTGCTGGGCGGCAAGAAGCAGGGCGGCATGAGCGCCCGTTTCAAGTTTCTGTGGCTTGCGTTAATCGCCATTGCGGCCGCAGCGATTCTGCACGCGCCGTTCCCGTACGGGCTCGGCCTGAGCAGCGTCTACCTGCCGTTCGTGGGCCGCTATGACATCGGTTTGCTGTACATCCCGATCGCTGCGTTGGCAATAGCCGGGATGGCCAACGCGGTCAACTTCACGGACGGCCTCGATACTCTGGCTGCCGGAACCGCTGCCGTCGCATTCGTGTCCTACGCCATCATTGCGTTCCGGCAGGGGCAGCTCGGTGTGGTGACCTTCTGTCTGACAATGGTGGGTGCGTTGATGGGGTTCCTCTGGTTCAACGCCGCGCCAGCCCAGGTCATCATGGGGGATACCGGCTCGCTGGCGCTTGGCGCCACCCTGGCCGTGGCGGCGTTCATGACCGGGCAGTGGTTGCTGCTCCCGGTGGTGGGAGCGGTGTTCATTGCCGAGGCTGCGTCGGTAATTCTGCAGGTCGGGTACTTCAAGCTGACCAGACGCCGGTTTGGTGAAGGCCGCCGCCTGTTCAAGATGGCGCCGCTGCATCACCACTTCGAGATGCTGGGCTGGTCAGAGACGCAGGTGGCCATGCGTTTCTGGATGATTTCCATGATGGCAGGCCTGATTGGCGTGGCCATGGCCCTCGTGCAGTTCTAGGCCGGGAAGGAGCTTCGACGCGCCATGAGCGACGCACTGCGCGGCAAGCGTGTCACGCTCGTTGGGCTTGGCGCCCGGCAAGGCGGCCTCGGCATTGCCCGCTACCTCGTGGCCCAGGGGGCGAGGGTGACGGTGACCGACCTGCGCAGCGAGGAGGCTCTGGCCGATTCCATCGCGGCGCTGGAAGGCCTCCCGATTCGCCTGGTACTCGGGCGGCATGAGGAGCACGATTTCACGCCGGCAGGCGCTGACCTCGTCGTGCGCAACCCTGCGGTGCCGCGCCGCGCGCCATTGCTGCAACTCGCCCGTGAGCACGGCATCCCCATCGAGATGGAGATGAGCCTGTTCTTCCGTGTCTGCCCGGCGCCAATCGTGGGCGTCACCGGCACCAAGGGGAAGACGACCGTCTCGACACTGGCTGCTGCGCTGCTTCGCGAAGCCATGCCGGCCACGCGTGTTGGCGGCAACATGGGCGTGACGGCGCTGGGGCAACTGGGTGACCTCTCGCCGGATGCGCCGATTGTGCTCGAACTCTCCTCCTGGCAACTTGAAGCTCTCATAGAGCACCAGCTTGCGCCACGGGTGGCCGTGCTCACGCTCATTGCGGAAGACCACCTGAACACCTACGACGGCTTCGAGGACTACGCGGCCACCAAGCGTGGCATAGCCCGGAGCCAACGGCCGGAGGATTACCTGGTCGTCAACCGGGACGACCCGGAAGCATGGCGGGCAGCCCATGAGACGGCGGCGATCGTGGCGCCATTTGGCCTGACGGACTCCGGCGACGATGGGGCCTGGCACGACGGCCATGCGCTGGTCTGGCGCTGGAACGGCGAAGAGTCGCGGTGGCCAACTCCGACCTCACCGGCGTTGCGAGGGCCGCATGGGCGGCGGAATGCGCTCGCAGCGCTGGCGGCCGCGATGCTGGCTGGCAGCAACCCCGGGGCAATCCAGCGTGGGCTCGATGGCTTTACTGGCGTCCGGGACCGCATGGAACCTGTGGGCGTGATTGCGGGCGTGACCTACATCAATGACACAACAGCCACAGCCCCCGTTGCCGCGGCGGCGGCACTCAGCGCCCTGGGAGATGACCCCGGTCAGATTCACCTCCTGGCCGGCGGCGCCGACAAGAGGCTCGACCCGGACCCGCTGGCGCGGGCGGCTGCCCAGCGCGGGGCTGCGGTCTACCTTTTCAGCGGGACTGCCACGCCGGCGCTGCGCGCTGCGCTGGCGGCATACGGGCTGTCCCCCAGGGGAGTTTTTGAAAGCATGCGTGAAGCCGTAGAGGCAGCAACTGATGCGGCCAAGGCAGGAGATTCGGTGCTGCTCTCACCCGGTTGCGCCTCCTTCGGGTTGTTCCGGGATGAGTTCGACCGTGGTGAGCAGTTCCGGCAGGTTGTCGCCTCCCTGGCCACAGCGTACGAGGAGGCAGCGCGTGCCTGAGCCAGAGGCAACCGCCGCGCTGCCCGTCCTCCCGGCGCGGGTTCACTTCGTCGGCATTGGCGGCATTGGCATGAGCGGCCTCGCCCGTATCTTGCTCAAGTGGGGCTACCGCATCTCCGGGTCCGATGCAGCGCCCTCTCCGTTGCTCGATGAGCTTGCTGCTGAGGGGATGGCCGTCGGTGTTGGGCACACCATGATTGCCGAGGCGGCGAGCGCCGACCTGGTGGTTGCCACCGCCGCCGTTCGGCCAGACAACCCGGAACTGCGTGCGGCACGTGACGCCGGGCGAAACGTCGTCAAGCGCGCGGCGTTGCTGGGTGCGCTGGCGGATGCGCGGCGAGGCGTGGCTGTGGCAGGCAGCCACGGCAAATCCACCACCAGCGGCATGCTGGTCTGGGCGCTGCGCGCCCTCGGGGCAGACCCCACCTTCGCCATCGGCGCAGTGCTGGAGGGGCCGCAAGGCGCGACAAATGCTGCCCCTGGTGTTGGCGCCGAGATGGTCGTCGAGGCGGATGAGTATGATCGCTCGTTCCTGCGCCTGCACCCGGATGTGGCCATCATCACCAACATCGACTACGACCACCCGGACATTTTCGCCACGCTGGAGGACTACGACCAGGCGTTTGTCGACTTCGTTTCTGGCATGCGGGCAGGCGGTACGCTCGTTATATCGGCGGACGATCCCGGCTGCGCGCGCGTGATGGCCAGCCCTGGCTGGCGGCCTGGCGTCGAGGTCGTCACCGTTGGCGCATCGCCGAACGCTACGTGGCGTACTGAGCGTACCGACGAGGGCGTCCGTGTTGTCGGCCAGGATGATGTGGCGGTGTCGCTGGCGCTGCGCGTGCCGGGCGATCACAACGTGCAGAATGCCGCCGCTGCCCTGGCCGCACTGACCGCGCTTGGCTATGACGCCAGTGCGGCGGCCGCCGCGCTTGCCGATTTCCCCGGCGTGGGCCGGCGTTTCGAGGCAAAGGGGGAAGTGAACGGCATTGTCGTCATCGACGACTATGCCCACCACCCGCGTGAGATCGACGTGAACTTGCGCGCTGCCCGCGACGTGTTTGGGCCCCGGCGCATTTGGGCGGTCAGCCAGCCGCACACGTATTCGCGGCTCAAGGCATTGCTCCCGGAGTTTGCTGCCGCATTTGACCATGCTGACCAGGTGATGATCCTCGACGTCTACGCAGCGCGCGAAACCGACACGCTCGGCGTCTCGTCGGCCGACCTGCTGCAGCTGCTTCCCCGTGGCGGCGTGGCCGCGCACGACCCTGCCCACGCCGCAGAGCAATTGGCCAACCTCGTCCAGCCTGGCGACGTCGTGCTGACGCTCGGCGCGGGTAGCGTCACCCAGGTCGGCCCGCTCCTGCTGGAGCAGTTGCAGGCACGAACTGCGACTGGCGCTCCGCGCAAGTCTCCCGTGCGGAGGCGGTCCATGACGCAGGAGTCCTTTCCACTTCCGGGCCGGGAAACCGTGAACGTCGTGCGCAATGCGCCGATGCGATTGAGCACAACATGGCGCATCGGCGGCCCGGCGGACTATCTGGTGCGGGCCGGTTCGCAGGAAGACCTGCTTGCCACCGTGTCCTGGGCGCGCCATGAAGGGATGCCCATTACGGTGATCGGTGGCGGTAGTAACCTGCTGGTGGCAGACAGCGGCATCCAGGGAGTCACCATCCTGGCACGGACCACCGGCGAGCGGGCGGCCGCCCTGATCGAGACGCAGGACCTGGGCGACGCCGTGCAGATGCGGGTGGCGGCACAGGCTCCGCTTTCCTGGACCGGCCGCTACGCGGCCGAACATGGCTGGTCTGGACTGGACTGGGGTGTGGGCCTGCCAGGAACCATCGGTGGCGCGACGGTGAACAACGCCGGTGCACACGGTACGGAGCAGATTGATCACTTGCAGCGGGTCGTGATCCTCACGGCCGTGGGGGACGTCGTGGAAGAACCGGCGGCGTGGCTGCAGGCAGCGTACCGCCATACGGTTATCAAGGCTGCCGAACGTCCACGCCCATGGATCGTGCTGGAAGTCGTCATGGCGTTGCCGAAGGGGGACCCTGTGGACCTGGTCCGCCTGGCTGATGAGCACGCGGCATTTCGCAAGGCCACGCAACCAACCGGCGCCTGCGCTGGCTCGACCTTCGCCAACCCGCCGGGAGACTTCGCAGGACGCCTGCTCGAAGCGAGCGGCATGAAGGGCTTCGCCGTGGGTGGCGCCATGTTCTCGCCAAAGCATGCGAACTGGATCGTGAATGATGGCAGCGCGACGGCCGCAGACGTGCGAGAACTGATCGCCACTGCCCAGGAGCGAGTGCTGGCTGAGATGGGAGTAGAGTTGCGGCGAGAAGTCGAGTACCTGGGCGCCGATTGAAGCGTGGCAAGGGAGTTGAATTGCATGACGGAGCGGCGTCGCGGCAAGGTGCGAGTGGCCGTCCTTTTCGGTGGGCAGTCTGGTGAGCATGACGTTTCCCTGCGGTCGGCGCAGAACGTCATGGAAGCACTCGATCCCGACCGGTATGACATCGTGCCCATCGGCATTACCCGCGAGGGCCGCTGGCTCAGTGGAGGAGACCCATTCGCCGCATTGACGGCCACCTCACCCCTGTTTGCGCTCGGCGATGGCTCGCTACTCGAAGCTCAGGGTGAGGCTCCTGGCGAGAGCGGCCTCTCGGCGGTCTTCTCCGAGTCAGTGGACGTCGTTATCCCGGTCTTGCATGGGCCGATGGGTGAGGACGGCACCGTACAGGGCATGCTCGAGCTTGCCGGTATTCCCTATGTTGGGTCGGGCGTCCTGGGTTCAGCCTTGAGCATGGACAAGGCGATGGCCAAGACGGTGCTTGCCCAGGAGGGCTTGCCGCAGGCGCCGTGGCGGCTGGTTACCCGGCGGGACTGGGAACAGGATCCTGAGGCCATTACGGCCTGGGTAGAGCAATCGCTTGGGTTCCCCTGCTTTGTCAAGCCCTCGAACATGGGTTCGAGCGTTGGCGTCAGCAAGGCCCACGACGCCAGTGAGTTTCCCGCAGCCATGCGCGAGGCGGCCCGGTGGGACCGTCGCATCGTTGTGGAAAAGGCCGTCAACGCACGGGAACTGGAAATTTCGGTGCTGGGGAACGACGAACCGATAGCGTCCGTCGTCGGGGAGGTCGTTCCGGGCAACGAGTTCTACGACTACAACGCCAAGTATGTGGACGACAACTCCCTGCTGATCGCCCCGGCCGAGATCGACCGGGATACGATGGTTCAGGTGCAGGAGTTGGCCATCGCAGCCTTTCGAGCACTTGACCTTGCCGGGATGGCGCGCGTGGACTTCTTCCTGGAGCGCGACACGGACCAGATTCTGATCAACGAGGCGAACACCATTCCTGGCTTTACCGCCATCAGCATGTACCCGCGCCTGTGGGAAGCAAGCGGCATCTCCAGGTCGGAGCTCATCGACCGCCTGGTGGGATTGGCGCTGGAGCGGGCGATGGAGCGGCGCACGGTCTAGGTGACCGTTCACTGCCCGGATGTGTTCAGGCCCGGGGCGGGGCCGGTGTTATACTCCGGCCGGGAGTTGCTCTGCGGCCCGTGCTGATTTGTGCGTCTTGCTGAGTACTGCTGACATATCAGCAGGCGGCGCGCCTCGCAGCGCCTTTCCGCAGCCGGAGTTGACAGTGCCGCCGTCTCCGCGATGGCCAGGCTTTTCCGCTTCGGATGCACGGTTCCGGTCACGATACTGACTCAGCGGTCGTTCGCTGAGCCCGCGGAAGTGTTCGCTTTCCGGGATTGGGGGAAGAAGGATGCAGTCCCACAACCAGGGGCCGGTGCGCGGCCAGCGGCGCCCACCTGAGGCGCAGCGCAACGGATTGCAGCGCGCCACGGCGGATGCCGCCGGGCCGTCGGAAGAGCCAGCTGAGAGCATTGCCGCTGAACCTGTGCGTGTTTCCGCGCCAATTCCGACTTCTGCCCCCGCCCCAAGCCAGGCCCGGTCTGCCAGCGCTCCGGCTCGCTTTAGTGACCATTGGGATGATCTGGTGCGAGAGACCTTTGCCAAGATCAAGGTCGTTGGTGTTGGTGGAGCGGGCGGCAACGCCGTTAACCGCATGATCGATGCCGGGGTTGATGGCATCGAGTTCGTATCGGTGAACACCGACGCCCAGGCGCTGATGGGCAGCAAGGCTCCCATGTATGTGCGCATCGGCGACAAGTTGACCAAGGGCCTCGGCGCAGGTGGCCGCCCCGAAATCGGCGAGCGGGCCGCCGAGGAAAGCGCGGACACCATTGGCGAGATGGTGCGCGGCGCAGACATGGTCTTTATCACCGCCGGGATGGGCGGGGGAACGGGCACCGGCGCGGCCCCGGTCGTCGCCAAGCACGCGCGTGCAGCCGGTGCGCTGACCGTTGGCGTTGTCACCAAGCCGTTTGATTTTGAGGGTACGCGCCGTCGCCGGGCCGCAGAAGAGGGAATTGCCCGCCTGCGAGAGACCGTAGACGCGCTGATCGTGATTCCGAACCAGCGTCTGCTGGATATGGTGGACGCCAAGACCTCGATTGAGGAAGCTTTCGGCCTGGCTGACGATGTGCTGCGCCAGGGAATCGGCGGCATCTCCGACCTCATCACCAAACCGGGCGTCATCAACCTCGACTTTGCTGACGTCAAGACCGTCATGAAGGAGGCCGGCTCCGCGCTGATGGCCATCGGGTACGGCACGGGCGAAACGCGGTGTATAGACGCCGCCCAGCAGGCGATTCACAGCCCGCTGCTGGAGATGGATATCCAGGGCGCCACCGGTGTGCTCTACAACATCACCGGCGGCTCCAACCTGACCCTGCTGGAGACAAGCGAAGCGGCGGATGTCATTCGCGCGGCCGTCGATGAGGAGGCTGAAATTATCTACGGCACTTCGATCGACCCGTCGCTGGGTGACGGTGTCCGCATCACGTTGATTGCGACCGGGTTCGATCAGCGGGGAGATTTTTTTGATTCCCTGGGCCGGGCGCCGATGCGCGAGCCACGTCCCATGCGAGAGCCTGAGCGCCAAACATACCGCTCGCCGGCGTCTACTTCGCCCGCGCCGATTTCGCCGCCGCAGCGCGCTGCGGGACCGCAGAATCAGAGCGTCTCACCGGCGACCTCCTTCCCCGAGGACGATTGGGTCGCAGAATCGTCAATTATCAAGTTCCTGCGGGAGCGTTAGCGCGGTCGGGTCATGCGCTGCCCTTTTTGCCATGAGCCCGATTCCCGGGTGACTGATAGCCGTGAACTCAGCGGCGGCGACAGTATCCGTCGCCGCCGCGAGTGTGCGTCCTGTGGCCGCCGCTTTACAACCTATGAGCGTGTGGAGCCAGTGAGTCTGGTTATCGTCAAGAAGGACGGACGGCGGCAGGAGTTTGATCCGGCAAAGCTCCGCCAGAAGCTGCGCGTTGCTCTGACCAAGCGACCGGTTGGGGAAGCGGAAATTGAGGCGCTGATGGCCCGCGTTGAGGCGTCGCTCCTCGCGCGCGGCACCGCAGAAGTTCCATCTTCTGCCATTGGCGAAGCAGTGCTTCAGGAGTTGAAGGCGCTCGACGAAGTCGCCTATATCCGCTTTGCGTCAGTCTACCGCCAATTCCAGGACATTGAGGACCTTCGTCGCGAGGTGGAGGAACTGCGGTCTGCCCCTGGAGATGACGATTAACTCTGCGCTTTCAGCCCGTGGTCAACTTCCCGTCTCTCATACGAAGGCGAAAGACCTCGTCGATACGCTGGAAGAACGTGATCTCTCGCCTTTGCTCGGGACACACGATGATCAGTGGTAGATCCGATCACCGACGGCTGACGGTTGGCAATGCGTCAGCCAGCTTGCCCAGGCGGAGAGAGCCGTCGGCCGTGCGCAGGGTGTGCTCGCCCGCCAGGTCAGGATCTGTCGATGGGAAGTCCGACCGGTAGTGCGCGCCGCGACTCTCCTCACGGAAGGTCGCGTTGTCGATGACCGAGCGGGCCGCATCGATCAGGTTTCGAAGTTCCCACCTGTCTCGGGCAACATCTCCGCCATCGCCAGACTCCGCGTTCGCTTCGGCCGCAATGGCGTCGATGGCCGCGCGCGCCCGGGCCAGCCCTTCAGCGCTTCGTACGACCGCGACTTCCTGGCTCATTATCCGCTGTAGTCGCCGTCGCAGCTCTGAGGCGTCACCGGCCATGCCCACTGCCGGTGGCATGGGATCGGGGATAGGAGGCAGCGAAGCGGCTTCGGCGGCGAGTAGCGGCCATTCTTCGGCCAGCCGATCGGCGCCGGCCATGCCAAACACCAACCCTTCCAGCAGTGAATTGGACGCCAGTCGGTTCGCGCCGTGGATGCCGGTGGACGCTGCTTCGCCGAAGGCCAGCAGGCCTGGCAGACTCGTGCGACCCTCTGTGTCGGCAACGACGCCGCCTATGAAATAGTGGGCGGCGGGCGCGACGGGAATCAGGTCGGTTGCCAGGTCCAGACCCCTGGCGGCGAGTTCGCTGGTGATCGTGGGAAAGCGGGAGCGAACCTCGTCAGGATCAAGGTGACGTAGATCCAGATCAACGTGATCTCGCTGATCCAACGCCATCTGCTGCTGAATGCCACGGGCCACCACATCGCGCGGGGCAAGCTCAGCCAGGGGATGATTGCCCAGCATGAACCGCTCGCCGGCCGCATCGCGCAGGTAGGCGCCTTCGCCGCGAACAGCTTCCGAAACCAGAAACGGGGCGGCGCCGGGAATCGCCAGCACGGTGGGGTGGAACTGGACAAACTCCGTGTCCGCAATGGTTGCGCCCGCGCGCAGGGCCATCGCCAGGCCGTCAGCGGTGGCCCCGAGTGGGTTCGAGGTCGTGGCCCAGAGGTGCCCTGCACCGCCCGCCGCCAGAACAGTGACTGGCGCCTCCAGAAACGTCAGGTCAGCACCCGGTTGCAGTTCAGCAATGATGCCTCGGCAGTGGCCGCCCGCTACGACGAGATCAACGACAAACGCGCCGGCAAAGACATCGACGTTGATGTCCTCTCGCACACCTGCTACCAGCGCCCGTTCAATCTCGGCGCCTGTCGCGTCGCCACCGGCGTGAAGCACGCGCCGCCGGGAGTGCGCAGCCTCCCGCCCCAGCAGGACGTCGCCCGAAGGACCCGTGTCGAAGGCCGCGCCCAACGCAATCAGCCAGCGTACAGCTGCTGGCGCGCCATCCACGAGCGTATCTACGGCGGCCTCATCTGACAAGCCCGCCCCTGCGGTCAGCGTGTCCTGGGCGTGCAATTCCGGGCTGTCGTCAGGGCCGACCGCCGCCGAAAGCCCACCCTGGGCGTACCGCGTATTGCTCTCTCCAAGCGCACCCTTGGTCAGCAGCGCGACGCGGAGATCGGTTGGCAGGGAAAGGGTGAAAGCCAGCCCCGCGACGCCGGCCCCGACGACAATAACGTCATACGACGTTCGTTGCATGTGTGTTGTGTCCTGTACTGGCTGAGAGTCGTTTTGCGCAGCACCCGCGTTCATCATCCGGCAAGACTACCGCAGCGTGTGCAGGTCTGCGCAGGCTTCCGTAACCGGAGACAATGACGCCTGACACGCTGAGGAAAGGAGACCCTGTGATGGAGCGCACCCCGGTCGTCGATTCGCACCATCACTTCTGGACACCAGGCCGCTATGACTACTACTGGATGGCTGGACCAGAGCTGGAGCCCCTCCGGCGGGCATTTCGCCCGGCCGATCTGCAACCGCTCATTGCTGCATGTGGTGTGGACTACTCGGTGCTCGTGCAGACAGTCCCGAGCGTGGCCGAGACGCGCGAGTTCCTGGAGATCGCGCAGGACACACCGTTCGTCGCGGGCGTTGTGGGTTGGGTAGACCTCACTGACCCGGCGGTGGACGCAACACTTGCCGAACTCAAGGCTGGACGTGGCGGCGAGTTCCTCGCCGGCATCCGGCACATGGTGCATGACGAGCCCGACGCCGGGTGGCTACTGCGACCCGATGTGCAGTGCGGGTTGCAGGCAGTGGCCCAGGCCGGCCTAGCCTATGACCTGCTGCTGCGGCCACGCGAGTTGCCCGCAGCGCTGGAGGTTGTGAAGGCGCATCCGCACCTGCGGTTTGTCATCGATCACCTCGCCAAGCCGGAAATTGCCTCAGGAAAGATCGCTGAGTGGAGAGACTTGATTACTCCCTTCGGAGAGCAATCACACGTGATGTGCAAGCTCTCTGGCATGGTAACCGAGGCGAACTGGACAGCCTGGACCCCGGAGGACTTGCGGCCCTATGTAGGCGTGGTGCTCGACATCTTCGGCACTGAGCGGGTGATGTTCGGCTCCGACTGGCCGGTGTCGCTGCTGGCAGCCGACTACCGGCAGGTCAAGTCCGCGTTGGAAGCCGCGTTGCCGCCGCTGAACGCTGCCCAGGAGGCGGCAATCTTCGGCGGCAACGCCATCCGGTTCTATCGGCTACACGTCTGACTGCGCCGGCATCTCCAGCATTACAGCGGTGTGCAAAGAAGTTGGTCCGCCGGGAATCCCCTCGTGTCTCGAGCGGAGTCGAGCGACCTCGTTCACCGGCACTCGCGACGAGATCTCTTGACTGCGCTCGAGACACGGGTTTGTTGCCTGGCAGGTCAGGGCTGTTGCAATACGCTGTAGGCAAACATCGCGTCGTTTCGAGCCTGTTGAGAGACCCCGTTTGGGCCAGGAGATCGGAGAGAACGAGGTCCGTCGACGTCGCTCGGGACGGCGCCAATATCGCATTCTGCTTTAGAACGTCAGGGGTAAGCGGGTCAGGCTGCGCAGAAAACTCCGGTCCCAGGTGATTTCAGACGCTGGCTCAGCGAGTTGCAGGTCCGGGTAGCGCTGGACGAGGCTGGCGATGGCAATCTGCCCCTCCAGTCTTGCCAACGGTGCTCCGAGGCAGGCGTGAATCCCCTTGCCGAAGGCAATGTGCCGGTTTGCGTCGGCGCGACTGATGTCGAACGTCTCGGGATCAACGAACCGCTCCGGGTCATGGTTGGCCGACGCCAACATGAAGAGGAGGGGCGCGCCGCGCTCGATCAACTGCCCATCGACCTCAAAATCCTGGGCGGCGACGCGCAGTGTCGAGGTTTCCGCAGGGCCATAGTATCGCAGCACTTCCTCAACGGCGTTTTCGATCAGCGACGGGTTCTCGCGCAGTTCGGCCAACTGCGCCGGATTGGTGAGCAGCGCGAACATGCCGTTCGCAATCAGGTTGACCGTGGTGATGTGGCCAGCCACAAAGAGGATGAAGACCATCGCCAGGACTTCATCCTCTGTCAGCTTGTCGCCTTCCACCTCGGCCTGCAAGAGGTCCGTGATGAGGTCGTCCCGCGGTGTGGCTCGCCTCTCAGCGAAGAGTGCGCGCAGGTAGGCAATGAACTCCCCAATATCGCGCCCGATCTCCTCGGCCTCTTCTTCGCGCATTGGCTTGAGCAGGTTCTCAGACCAGCGCCGCGTCTGTTCGCGGTCTGCCTCCGGGATGCCGAGCATTTCGCAGATCACGGTCACCGGCAGCGGGTAGGCGAACCGGGAGATCAGTTCCATCCGGCGATGCGGGGCCGTTTCTCCCGCTGCCGCCGCCTGCGCCTCGATGCCGTCCAGCAGGTTGTCGGTGATCGCCTGGATGCGTGGCCGCAGCTTCTCGATGGAGCTGGCGGTGAAGGCAGGCTGCACCAGCCGCCGCAGGCGCGTGTGCTCTGGCGGGTCGAGCGTGAGGATGTTGCGCCGCAGCGGCTTGAGTTCCTCAGGCGGCTGTGGCATTTCTGCAAGCTGTTCCGGCGTCAGCGCAACAGTTGGGTCAACGCCCACCGCCGGGTTGAGCAAGCCCCGGTTGTTAGCTTCGTAGTCGGTGAACAGCCAGACCGGTTGCTCCGGCAGTCCGTCAATGCTGGCATCGCTGCCGGCGCCAGTAACAAGTGCGTGGACAACCGGGCATTGCTGACGCAGCTCAGCGTAGCGCGCGAAGGCGTGTTCATGCGCTTCGGGTGAGGTGATGTCCAGCGTTTCGAACCGCGGTGCTTCAGGCTGGTTGAGCGTTGCCGCAGCGCGTGCTCCTGTTTGATCCATCGTTTCTTTTCCTCCAGTCCGCCAGGGTTGGCGCCGCTTGCCGAAACGCCCGCGGTACAGCGCCGGTTCCCTGGCCTAGACCGTCACGAAGCCTCTGTCCGTGACGCGGGCCTCGGGGATGACGGAAAGGGCCATGAACGCGAGGAGGCCAAAGGGAGACGGGAGGGTGCTCCCCAGCGACCGCGCCGTATCCTCCAGCCGTTCGTAGGCGGCGGCCGTTTCCGCCAGCGGCAGATCCGAGAGAATGCCGGCGATCGGCAGGGCCATTTGCGCCAGAATCTCGCCGTCCGCCACCACCGCCAGGCCGCCCGCGTTTTCCGCCACCACCGCCACTGCCCGCAGAATGTCTGCATCGTCTGCACCGACCGCGACGATGTTGTGGGCATCGTGCGCGATGGACGACGCCAGCGCGCCGCGCTGCAGGCCAAACCCCTGCACATAACCAACGCCGACGCGCCCGGTCGCGTGATGTCGCTCGATGCAAACGAGCTTCAGAAGATCACGCTGTACGGACGCCACAGCCTCGTCGCCGAGAATCTCTGGCTCGACCTGGAGCCAGCGCGTAGCGATTTCTCCCGGGATGGCGCCCACGGCCTGACGCGCATTGGCTGGGTCCAGGCGCAAGTCGCGCAGCATGAGAGGCGCCATGCGGATTGAATCTAGCAGCGCGGCTGGCGCGGCCGATTGGGCGGGAAGCGCACCGGCGACGATGGCGCCTGCCTCGGCCACCACCTGACCCCGATAGATCGTCTTGTCCACCTGCATGGTGCGCAGGTCGTTGAGCACGACCAGATTGGCCTGATAGCCAGGCGCCACCGCTCCCCAACCTTCCAGCCGCCAGTACTCCGCCGGAGTCCAGGTAACCATGCGGATGGCGCGAATTGGGTCCAGGCCGAGGCTGATCGCCCGCCGCAAGGTGTGATCCATGTGGCCGATGTGCAGCAGAGCGTGGACATCTCGATCGTCGGAACAGAAGCAGCAGCGGGGGTACGTTGCGTCTGTGACGAGCGGCAAGAGTGCCTCGAGGTTTCTGGCCGAGGAGCCCTCGCGGATCATGACCAGTTGGCCGGCGCGCAGTTTCTCCAGTGCCTCGTCGTAAGTGGTCGCCTCATGATCGGAGCCGGGCCCGGAGCCGGCGTACGCTTGCAGCGCTGAACCCCGCAGTCCCGGCGCATGCCCATCTCGCCGCATGCCCTGGCTCACCCGCAACTTCTCCGCAATGCTATCAGCGCCCGCGAGCACATCGGGGAAGCTCATCAGCTCACCGAGCCCGACGCACTCCGGCCACTTGGCCATCGCGGCAATCTCTGCGATGCCAAAGGTTGCGCCCGGCGATTCCCAGGCGCTGGCGGGTACGCACGAGGGGATCGTGAAGTAGATACCCATTGGCAAGTCCCGCGCCGCGTCGCGCATGGCTTCCAGACCGGGCAGCCCGGCGATGTTCGCGATTTCGTGTGGGTCAGTCACGATGGCGCCAGTGCCGTGAGGCACGACGGCCCGCGCGAATTCTGGCGCCCACACGAGCGCGCTCTCGGTGTGCACGTGGGCGTCGATGAAGGACGGAGCCAGCCAGCGCCCGGCAAGGTCGATGTGCTGGCGCCCCTCAGGGTACTCGCCGATGCCCGCAATGATGCCGTCCGCAATGGCGACATCCGCAACATAGGTGTCCCCTGCCAGGACATCCACTATCGTGCCGCCAACCAGCACAACATCGGCGGGTTCGTGACCCAACGCGACGCGCAGGCGGCGGCGCCAGGTTTCGTCAGAGAAGGGCGAAGTCCGCATCGTTACCGTGGCTCCTGGGAGGGGGCGCTGCTTGCAGTTGGTTGAAGTATAGGAACCGGGGCAGGGGAGGCCGGCGACCACCAGCTGCGGCGGCCGTTCTGGCCGTACCGGACGGTGCGCTTCCTCTTGCTTCTTGTCTGACAGACGGCGCTTGAGCGACCAGGACGGCAAATCAGCCTGCTGCTCTACACTTGTCGCAACGGCATCGCGCCGGCCCTCTTGTGCGCCAGCCATGGACTTCAGCCATCCTCAGTCATTGAGGCTGTCGCGTTCTGGTATCTGACCTGCCCACATGTGCAGGACGTGGAAGCCACGGCAGGAGCCGCCCGTGGAAGATGTTCGACTGATTGTCGATCTCGTGATTGGCCTTGGCGCTGCGACAGTGGCCGGGTACATCGCGCAGCGCCTGGGACTGCCGGCGCTCCTTGGGTACATCCTGGCTGGCATGGTCATCGGCCCGAACACGCCCGGCTGGGTAGCCAGTTCCGAGCGGGTCTTGCTCCTCGCCAACATCGGGGTCGCGCTCCTCATGTTCGGCCTCGGTGTGGAGTTCTCGCTGAGCGAAATCGCGCGCGTCAAACGCGCGGCGTTGTTGGGCGGCGCCATCCAGATCCCGCTCACTGTCGTTCTGGGCACGGTCGGCGGTCTGGCCTTTGGTTGGTCCATTGGCGCCTCGCTGCTTCTGGGAGGCGCGTTTGCGATCTCCAGTTCGATCGTGGCGCTGAAGATTCTCATGGGCCGGGGCGATATGGAGAGCCCTCACGCGCGGAATGCCCTTGGGCTGGGCATTGTGCAGGACTTCAGCCTTGCGCCCATGTTGGCCCTGGTGCCGGTCATTGCCGGAGAGCGGGGCGGGCTGATCGGGATCTCGCAGTCGCTCCTGATCTCCGCCGTCGTCCTGATCGTCGCATTTCTGCTGGGCACGAAGTTCGTGCCGCCGGTCCTCCGCGTCATGGCCCACACGGGCTCCCGCGAGTTGTTTCTGCTCGTTGTGGTGGCGGTTGCGCTGGGTGTGGCGCTGGCCACGCATTTTGCCGGTCTCTCGCTCGGCCTGGGCGCGTTCCTCGCGGGCGTCGTGGTCTCCGAATCCGAGTACGAGGAACGGGTCCTCGCGGACATCATGCCGGTCAGAGATCTGTTCGCAACCCTCTTCTTTCTTTCGGTCGGCATGTTGATCGATCCCTTTGTATTGCTGGCGCACTGGGAAGTGGCGGCGGGGCTGACGATGATCCTGATCGTCGGGAAGCTGGCGATCACCGGCGGGGCGTTCCTGGCGGCCGGACTGGACCACCGTACGGCGACGCTGGCGGCGATCGTGATGGCGCAGATTGGGGAGTTCAGCTTCGTTCTCGCTGGCTCAGGTTACGAACATCACCTCATCGATCTCAGCCAGTACGGAACCATCCTTTCGGTGGCGTTGTGCTCGATCCTCGGCATGACCGTGCTAATGAAAGCCTCTCCGAACCTGGTGCGGATTGCAGAGCACCTGCCCGGTGTGGCCCGCCAGGAGCGACTCGCAGTGGGACCGCCGCCACCAGTCGCGCCGAGTGGCGGCCACGTCGTCATATGTGGCTATGGGCGGGTCGGCGTCGAAATCGGCAATGCCTTGCGCCAGTGGAATCAGCCGTACAGCGTCATCGAGTTGAACCCGGCGGTCGTGCGCGAACTGCGAGATCGCGGCATAGATGCGCTTTACGGCGACGCGGCGTCGCGTTCCGAACTGATTGCCGCTGGCGTGGCGACCGCGCGCACTATTGCCGTCACCACACCAGATCTCCTTGCGACTGAGGCAGTGGTGCGCGAGGCACGAGAGTTGAACCCTCGTATACACGTCATTGTGCGGGCCTCGGCCACTGCCGAAGTTGCCTTGCTGACTTCTGAAGGGGCAGACGAGGTCGTGCAGCCCGAGTTCGAAGCCGGAATGGAATTCGTGCGGCAGGTGCTGGCCTGGCAAGGTGTCGCGCCGGAAGGCGCCGACCGCCTGGTGGAGGCCAGGCGAGAGACGGTTTATGGCGTGCGCCCGTCCATGCCGGCGCCGGCCGTCTTGACCCCCGCGCAGTCAACGCAATCGGCGCGGTGGAGTCCCAATGAATCCGAATCAGGCTACTCGGCGTAGATAGAGACACAAGGCGGAACACTCCCTCCCCAAGGGCCCGCCGAGAACCCAAATCCCCTTCCCCTTCCCGCACGTGCCCGGCCCAAAGAGGCCGGGTTCGTGTTTTCTTCCTGCCTGTGGCCTGTGCCGGGGTGATTGATCCGGCGTTGTGTCTCTGCCGAGCTTGTAAGTACGGCCCGTCTCGTGCGTAATACCGCCCGCAGGGTGGCGATGACGCAGGCAAGGATTCACAGCACATGAAAGCGCCGACGCTGGTTAGCCCAGTCACCCGCCGCGCGTGGCAGGGCAAGGCGGAGGGCTGGCTGTTGCACGGCCAGCCGCAGGAACCTGATTCATCCTATGGCGAGGGTCAGCACGCCCATCAGCGCCCCTGGTGGCAGGTCATGTGCCTGACGGGTGTGGATTACTTCTCGACGCTCGGGTACCAGCCCGGCATCGCCGCGCTCGCTGCCGGGCTCCTGTCACCCCTGGCGACGCTGATTCTGGTCATCATGACCCTGTTTGGCGCGTTGCCAATGTACCGCCGCGTGGCCAATGCGAGCCCGCATGGCGACGGCTCAATCTCGATGCTGAGCGGACTGCTTGCCTGGTGGCAGGGCAAGATCCTCGTGTTGGTGCTGATCGCCTTTGTGGTCACGGCGTTTGTCATTACCATCACCATGTCGGCGTCCGACGCCACGGCCCACCTGGCGGAAAACCCGTTTACGCGGGGCGTAGTTGGCCACGAAGTCATCGCGACGTTGCTGCTGATTACGTTGCTTGGGGCCATCTTTCTGCGCGGCTTCTCCGAAGCGATTGGGGTAGCGGTGGGGATCGTGGCGATCTACCTCCTCCTGAATGTCATCGTGATCAGCCGTGCCTGGCTGGCGATCATGGCTGATCCAGCCTTGCTCCAGGACTGGCGGTCGGCGCTTGCCCTGCAGTACAGCAGCCCGGCGGCCATGGTGCTCACGGCGCTGTTCCTCTTCCCGCGTCTGGCCCTGGGGCTCTCCGGTTTCGAAACTGGTGTGGTGGTCATGCCGCTGGTGAAGGGGTGCCCCGACGACAACCCGGGGCAGCCTGCCTGCCGAATCCGCAATGCAGGGCGTCTGCTGACCGCAGCCGCCTCCATCATGAGCGTGTTGCTGCTGACGAGTAGTGTCGCGACGACATTGCTCATTCCCCACGAGGCGTTCCAGGAGGGCGGCCCGGCGAATGGCCGCGCGTTGGCCTACCTGGCGCACGAGTACCTGGGTGAGGTGTTCGGATCGATCTATGACGTCTCAACCATCCTCATCCTCTGGTTTGCTGGCGCGTCGGCGATGGCCGGGCTGTTGAACATTGTGCCGCGCTATCTACCCCGCTACGGCATGGCGCCGGATTGGGCCCGGGCGACACGGCCTTTGGTGCTGCTCTTCACCCTGATCTGTTACGGCGTGACGATTCTCTTCCAGGCCGATATCGACGCGCAGGCAGTTCCCTACGCGACGGGTGTACTGGCGGTCATTACCTCGGCGTCTGTGGCAGTTTTTCTTTCGGCGCTGCGTCAGCGGGAGGTTCCAGGCACGGTCTGGTTTGGCATCGTCACGGCGATGTTCATTTATGCCTTCGCCAACACCATCTTCCAGGATCCGGGCGGGTTGAAGATGGCCATCGGGTTCTTCGTGATGATCGTGGCAATTTCGCTGGTGTCACGCGTGGCCCGTTCGACGGAGTTGCGCTCGACGGACGTGACGTTTGACCCAGTTGCGGAGCGTTTCATCGCTGAGGCGAGCAAGCGTGGTGCGGTGCGCCTGATCGCCAATCACCCGGACGACCGCACCACGCGCGAGTATCTGCTCAAGGAGCGCGAAGAACGCGAGGCAAACCACATCCCGACCGGTGATCCGGTGCTCTTCCTGGAGGTAACCGTCCAGGACGCGTCAGAGTTCACGTCTCAGGTTCATGTGCGAGGTCAGGAACTTTCTGGCTTCCGCATTCTGCAGGTGGAAAGCTCATCCATCCCGAACGGCCTGGCGGCGACACTGCTGGCGATCCGGGATCGTACCGGCAAGCGGCCACACGCCTACTTTGGATGGACAGAAGGGAACCCGCTTAAGTACCTCGGTCGCTTCGTGTTTTTCGGTGAAGGCGATATTGCGCCGGTGACACGCGAGATTCTTCGCCAGACAGAGCCGGACCCACACCTGCGGCCCGCCATTCATGTCGGCTGACGCGAGAGTGAGATACGCAGTTCGGGCTGTTTCGAACGAAGTCATGTGACATCGTCGTACCCGTGGGCGGAACTGGCCACGCTCTTGACTTCCTCGACGCTGCTCTGGTCCAACGTTGTCGACCCATCGCTTCAGGGCGCGATCTGTGTTTCGATGAACGCAATCAGGCGCTCCAGTTCAGGCATTCGTTCCCGGACAAAAGCGCCGGCATCCGCTGCACGTCCAAATGGCAACTCGTAGCGGACGCGGGCTGCTGGTCCCCCTTCGGCGTCATCCCACCAGGTGGCCTGATGCGGATCGAGAAACCCTTGCTCGATGGCGGGCAGGGTCCGGCGGGCCAACCGCTCCATGGCGCGCCGCCGAAACTCATTCTCTTCCTCTGAGAAGAGCCCCGGTGAAGTCGTCCAGAGATCGACCTGGAAGCCGTCGCCTCCAACAC
>JAWKPJ010000010.1:0-192780 GCA_041390745.1 Thermomicrobiales bacterium
CGTCGCTTCCGCCAGATAGACATCGTGTTTGACAATCCCAATTGAAGAGTGGCGCAAAGCTGAGTTGTGGCTCTACCGCCACAACTCAATTGTCTTTGATGCGAACCTGGACGAAGAGCATACGTGCTAAGGCGTTCCGCTGCGTGTCATCCGCAGCACGCCAGGCCGCCCGTAGGTCAGTCAAGAACTGGGCAGCACTGTTCAGGACGGACTCCCACTCATCCGCACCACGCAATGCATCTCGTTGCTTGTTCAGTTGATCGCGGCGCGCGAGGTACTCGTCTCTACTCAGATCTCCAAGCTCAAACAGGGTACGCGCGTTCGCAAGCTGTGACTCCAGACGTTTTTCTCTAGAGCGTGTTATGAACTTCTCAGAAGGCCTCGGCACGCTTGGACCTGTGATGCGTATGCCATTCCATTACTTGGCCTCATTGTGTTTTTCTCAATGAGGGGTCCCAGCATCCAATTGTGCCGATACCCACTCAGCGTGTCGCAAATGATGCTTTATGCCTGTGAACCGGCGGCATTGGCGGCCAAAGTGCATAACACGCTCTAAATCTTCTGCAGGCTGCGGTAGACATCGTCAGCGTCAGCCCCTGCTCACGCCGGAACTCTGCATCGCGAGCCACCACGCCACAATCAATCCCCCGGCAGCAGCCGGGGCACTTCGGACAGCGCTGGCAGCCAGAATTACCCTTGCGCCAGGCGCTCCTGGACACACGGAAGCCAGGTCGTGCTGGAGACGGTTCTGGTGCGCCAGCGTAATGCCGCCTATGAAAGCGGGGAATGGTCCCGTGCGGCAGCACAGAGCCTGCTACCGCGCGGAACGCCGCTGTGCCACCGCCCCGGATTCCATTGCGCACCTGCGGGAACACGATAACGTTGGCAACGCATTGACCACGCCAGATAGCGCTGCTCACTGTGGTGGTCGGCGCCCGGTTCGCCCCGTCATCCAGCCGCTGGCGTTGCCAGGGACGACGCAGACGCTGCCGCGCCGGGACACGTCTCCGGCAGCGTGACGGCCTGCTGCACCTGCTGCATGCCGGCCATGTACTGCGCGACTCCCGGCGCTTCCAGCGACGTGCCGGAGAGCAGCTCCGTCGTGCACACGCGCACGTCACAGTACCCGCCAAAGGTGCGGAACGGGCCTTGCTCCACCACGGCGCACTGGCAGGTGGCCAGCGCCGGGTCGCGCGGGTCCATCTCGCAGGGGTAATCCAGGCAGTTCACCCAGGCCGCGTCATCGGGGCAGGACAGGATACCGAACTCGCTGTTGACATTGGCGGTCGAGAACGTCGAGAACAGGCTGGTTCCGTTCTGCGCCCGCTCCTCGCAGGTCTTGAAGCCCATCGAGTAGCCGTTCAGCACCACGCAGGGGCGCCTGGCGACGCTCGGGTCATCGGCCGAGCGCTGGCAGACCGCCGTGTTACACAAGGCGTCGGTCTGGTTGCAGACTCAGGCGCCGTCGATAGCGATCGCGTCAGGGAACTCGCTGGCCGGCGTTGCTTCCGGCGTCGCCTGGCGCGCGGGCGCGGCAGCCGCTCCACGGCCTGACCAGAGGCCGGCGACAGCCAGCGTGGCCAACCCGAATCCACCCGCCCCGAGAATCCCCCGGCGCGAGGAGCGGGATCGTTCCCAACGCTTGCTCACGGCGTCTAACGCCCGTGCCCCCACGATCACCCCCTCCCAGCACGTCTGGCCGTCCCCATGCTCACGCGCGAAACTCCGCCATCAGCGTGGACACCAGCGTTGCCGCCGGTAGTTCCCGCGCCAGCGGCGCGCCCTGCCCGGCCCACTGGGCGGCGAACTCGTCGCTTCCCTGCGCCATCGCGGCGGCGTTCAGGTGTTTGGCCGCGTCATAGGCAACCGGATAGGCGGCGGGCGGCGGACTGCCCGGCGCTTCGCCATGCCGGATCAACCGGTTCATCATGCCCCGCGCCGGCCGCCCCGAGAGCACCGGGGTCAGCCGCGTAGCCTCGGCCCGCTCGCTCTTGAGGCTGGCCCGATAGCTGGCGTTCGCGGCCGATTCGGGACACAGGATGAACGCCGTCCCCAGTTGCGCCGCCGCCGCACCCAGCTCCAGAGCCGCCCGGATGCCGGCGCCGTCCATAATGCCGCCCGCCGCGATGATCGGCACGCTGCTCTGCCGGGTGAGCCGGCGCACGAGGACAGCGGTGCTCAAGCGCTCATCTTCGGCAGCGGGGTCGAACATCCCCCGGTGCCCTCCGGCCTCGATCCCCTGAGCCACGATGGCATCCACGCCCGCTGCCTCGATGATGGCTGCCTCACGTGGATTGGTCGCCGTCGCGAGGGTGCGGATACCCGCCTCGCGCAGGGCAGCGAGGTAGCCGGCAGGCGGCAGCCCAAAGTGAAAGCTCACAATGGCGGGGCGCACCTCCAGCACCAGACGCTGCATGGCCTCGTCCACCAGGAAACTGGCTGCGGTCTCGTGCAGCGCCGCTGGCGGCTCTGCCCCAACCTCGGCAAACAGGGGCGCCAGGTGGCGAAGCCAGGCTGCCTCACGCGCGGCATCCCGCGCTGCCGGTTGGTGGCAGAACAGGTTGACGTTGAACGGGCGATCCGTAAGCGCTTGCGTTTCGGTGACAAGTTGCCGCGCCTGGGCCGCCGTGCTCGAGCCCAGGCCAATCGACCCCAGCCCCCCGGCGTTGGAAACCGCTGCCGCCAGCGCCGGGGTGGCGGTGCCGGCCATCGGCGCCTGGATGATCGGCGTCGGCAGGCCAAAGAGCCGCTCCGGATCGTATGAGGTCATGGCCCCCTCTGTTCATCTCGGTCTCGCGTGACTCCCAACGCGGCGATGCCACCGGCGGGAGCCCGAGTTCGGCAAGGCATACCCGGCCACTATGTTCGCACGTTCAGCGTCGCACTGGACGATGCTCACCGCCGCCAGTAGCAGCCACGCGGACCAGCGTGAGCAATCGCCCGCCGGTCACACCCTGGTGCAGACAATTCCGACCCGGGTTGACCCAATTCCCCAACCCGCATAGAGTCAGACCCAGGCACGACGCATTCGCGGAACGGAATCACGACCACTCGTCTCGACTGAGTGCGTGTGGATCAGGGGAGTCAACTCATGTCGCAGCAATCGTCCGCCTCGAGCACGCAGCGCGTCTCTCGCCGCCAGGCCATCCAGGCTGGGGGCATGACCGCCGCCTCGATTGCCACCGGCGGGATCGGGCAGCACGTCGCCGCCCAGGATGCCACCCCGGTCAAGGTGGCGGAGGAGTCAGGAATGCGTCCGCTGCTCAGTGACTACGAAATGTGGGAGAGCTTCGGCCTGCGCGCTCTGGCGTATGTGTTGGACCAGGGCGCGGATTTCGGAGATTGCATCAGCACCATCTCGCGTATCCCGGATGGGGACCACGATGCCTGGGCCCGCGAGTGGAAGGCCACCGGCGACCGTATGATTGCCCTGGCAGAAGATGCCCTGGCAGCGGGTGACCGCGTCAGCGCTCGCGAGGCCTACTATCGCGCCTCCAACTACTACCGCGTCATTCAGTACCCCCTTTTCGGCTACCCGGTCGATCCGCGCCTCGTTGAAGCGTTCGAGGCGGAGACGGCCGCCTTCCTCAAGGGCGCCGAGCTCAGCGATTTTCCGATTGAGTCGGTCGAGATTCCCTTCGAAGGCACGACGCTGCCGGGTTACCTGGTCCTGGTCGATGACTCCGGAAAGCCCCGCCCTACGATCGTCCACACGAATGGCTATGACTCAGATATCCAGGAGATGTTCTTCGCCCACGCCATAGCCGCGGTGAAACGCGGCTACAACGTGCTCCTCTTCGATGGCCCAGGCCAGGGGCGCAACCTGATTATCAACAACATGCACATGCGGCCGGACTGGGAAACGGTTGTGACGCCCGTCATCGACTACGCGCTGACCCGGCCGGAAATCGACCCGGGGAAGATCGCGCTCGCCGGGTGGAGCTTCGGCGGCTGGCTCGCCCCGCGGGCAGCCTGCTTTGAGCATCGCATCGCGGCGCTGATCGCCGACCCCGGCCAGTACGATGAGAAGGAAGCGCTCCTGGCGCGGCTGCCGCTGACTGACGAGCAGAAGGCTGCCTTCCCCAACATCCCGCCCTCGTCGCTGGATGACATGCAGGCCTACCTGGAAAGCCCGGCGGCCCCGCCCATGCTGCGCTGGAGCCTGCTCCAGCGCGGCTACTGGGTGAACGGCGTGGACAGTGTCTTCGCCTACGCCGTCGAGTTTGCAAAGTACGAGATTTCCCCGTACGTGAAGCAGATCAACACGCCGACGTTCATCTCCCAGGCGCAGGATGACCCCGTCAGCGCGTTTGCGCCGCAACTGTACGACGCCATCGAGGCGCCGAAGGTGCTGGAGTTCTTCACGAGCGCGGACGGTGCTGGCATGCACTGTGAAATGCTGGCGAGAACGCTCTACCACCAGAAGGTGTTCGCCTGGCTGGACAAGACGCTGGGCGTCGATCGCAACCCGGGGTAGCCGAGCCCGTGCGGGATTCCCTGTGGCACATTGCGCCACAGGGGATTCTCGCTACGCGGCCAGGAACCGGAAGACGAAGCACTCCATGGCGCTGCCTGCGTCACAGGTCTTGAGCGGGGCGCAGCACTCCCGCGCGGCCGCCAGGCATTCCTCCTGGAACACCGGGTCGTTGCAGAAGCCGGTAAATGCCGCCTCACAGGTTGAGACCTGTTTTGGGCAACGATCCCCTGCCTTCTGCCGTCCCTTCTTCCTTTTCGCCCCGGTATCGACGGACCCGGACGCCGTCGCGATGACGCCAATACCCAGAGCGCGCATCGCGCTGCGGCGCTGGACAGCCCGGCGCTCCGTCAACATGCTTGCCATATCCATGCTGGCTCCTCTTGTCAGCCTACCCACGCACAGCCGGGCGGCGCCGGCTGTGCAGGATCGTAGGTGTGGGGCGATCGCCAGACCGCCAGCCGGTTGTCACGCTCGATGTCAACCCGCTGGCATTGCTGCCCACGTGCGGCTCAGGTGGGCGGTCTCAGACCTTCTGGGTGAAGGCGTTAATCACGCACTGGATGCTTTGGCCGCCGTTGCACGTGCCCAGCGATTGGCAGCAGGCCGAGAGCGTCTGCTGGCAGAGGTCCTTGTCCGAAGCGTTCGCGCAAAACGTCGTTGCCACCGCCTCGCACTCCGCCACCTGGGGCAGGCAGCGATCTGTCACCTTGCCTGACTTCTTCTTGCGACCGCGTTTCTTCGCATCGGCGCTATCGGCCAGCAGCGGCAGCGCGCCGAGCGCAACCACGCCCAGTCCAACGGCACGCAGGGCCGAACGGCGGCCACGCGGCAAAGCGTCGGCATCCTGATAATGCAAATCCATTGTGTCATCACTCCAGGGTCAGTCGCGGTGCAGCACAACCTGCTCTACGCGCCAACCTATCGCTGGCGCGCGCTCCCGCCATCCTCTGGATTGATCATTTCCCGGCGCGAACCACGGTGGCGGCTGTGGTCAAAAGTGTGTAGCCAGCCAGGCCGCACCCCGGCCAGGGACGATGTTCTGGTTGGCGCGGAAGAGACTTTCGGGGTCATACCGCGCTTTTCTGGCTACGCCAGGCGTGGGTAGTTCACGCCTGGGGCGTCTTGCCGGCGCCGGCGGGGCCAGTCAGGTTGACCAGCCTCGCCTCCTCGCGCTCAAGGGGCGCCCACAGACACGCGAGTTCGCGGCCTCGCCCGATCAGCGCGGTCCGGGGTTGTGGGGCTCGAGGCTGGCGGCGGGTGCGGGCAAGAGCAGGCACGGCGACACGATCCGCAGCGTGGTTGCGTGCTGCGCATGAAACGATCTGCCCCGGTTCCGATGCTGCCAGTTGTGTGGCGGACTGACGGTGACGGCGTTGTGACGCCGGCTCCTGTCAGCGGGCTACACAGCATCCCCGGCTGCGTCCAGCGACCGAATCGCAACCTCTACGCCGTGCACGCTCGTACTCTCGCCCATGTCGCTCTTTCGGCCGTCGTACAGCACGTTGATGTTGGCGTCGGCCGCATCCAGGCTCGGCCAGCGGCCTTTCGGCGAGAGCGCCACCCCGGGCAGCATGTCTGCCGAGGTCGCGACGTGCAGGGGGATCGCCCCCGCTTCGCTGGAGACCAGCGCTATGACCCCGTCCGCCAGCCCGCGCGCTGCGGCATCGGCCGGGTGTAGCAGGATCGTCGCCGGGCCGGCGCGCCGAAGCAACTTGTCCACGTTCCCGAAGCTGGCGTTCATGGCGATGTTGGACGCAGGAGAAAGCAGGCGCAGCCGACCACCCGTGGGCGGCTCGTCCGCCCAGGGCTGTGGCGTCCGCGGGTAGCCATCCGCCTCGGCCTGCGCCGACGCCAGTTCAATGCGCCCGCTCGGGGTCGGGAAGGCCAGGTCCGCAAACTGAATAACCGGCTCTGACGTCGCCGGGATCGTGCCCAACCTTGCCAGCTCGGCGAAATCCTGCACCAGCCCGGAGGCCGAGAGCCACGTCTCCAGGATCGCCGCGTCGGGCTCGTACAACTCTGGCTCGGTGTAGCCCATCGCGCACGCCAGGCGGCGAAAGATCTCCTGGTTCGGCAGGGCGGCGCCAGGCGGCTCGGCGGCCTTCACCTGCGCCGAAACCGCGAGATCGAAGTACGGTGTGACGATATCGTCGAACTCGAGAAAACTCGCTGCCGGCAGGATGATGTCCGCCAGGTCGCAGGTGTCGGTCTGGAAGAGGTCAATTGCGACGGTGAACAGGTCGTCCCGCCGCATTGCCTGACGCAACTGCCGCTGGCGCGGCGCCGAGGCCGCAATATTCATGTTCCAGCAGAAGAGCGCCTGCGACCGCTCGGGATCCTCCAGGGTATCGGCCAGGTCCATGTGGCTGATAGCGGGCAGGCCTGACCCCAGGTGGGAGGCGGTCACATAGGTTCCGTCGAGGTCCGGCGGGCTGTACCCACTGAGGTACATGATGCCAGCGCCTGGCTTGCCCAGATTGCCGGTCGCGGCGGGCAGCAGGGCGCAGGCCCGCATGATATTGCCACCCTGCGGCTGCCGCTGCAGCCCCTGGCCCAGCCAGAGCAGCGAAGGACCCGCGCCGTACAGGCGGGCCGCCTGCTCGATCAGCGCCGCTGGCACCCCCGTGATCTGCTCGCCCCACGCTGGCGTGCAAGGGTCCAGCAGCGGCTCCAGTTCCTCCCAACCCACGGTGTGCTCCGCGATGAACACATCATCCAGCAGACCGTCGCGGCGCAGAACATGCAGCAGCGCGAACGCCAGCGCCGCGTCGCTGCCCGGGAACGGCTGCAGGTGCAGGTCGGCCGCCCGTGCTGTTTCAGTGCGAATGGGATCCACGACGATCTTCGCGCCGGGCGCTTCGTGGAACCAGTGCTCGAAGGTATGGGGGCCGCAGTGCGCCGGGTTTGCGCCCCAGATGACGACGCAGCCGGTATCGCGCGCCGTGCGCGGGTCAAAACCATGTACGGAAGTTCCGTAAACATAGTCCAGCGCCACGTGCCCGGCCATGTTGCAGATGGTGTCCGGGTTCACCTCGGTCGCGCCCAGGCGGTGGAAGAAGCGCATCGGGAAGCTGTAGGCCAGCAGCGAAAGGGTCCCGGTGTAATGCGCGTTCAGGATCGTGGCCGCTCCGTGGCTCGCCGTGATCGCGTGCAGCCGGGCGGCAATCTCGCCCAGCGCCGCCTCCCAGGAGACTGGCGCGAACTGCCCGGAGCCCTTGGGACCGCTCCGGCGCAGCGGCTGGGTCAGGCGAGCGGCGGGATCGATCCACTCATTGTTGTAGCCGGTCGTGCACTTGGCGCAGAGCTTGCCCCGGCTCACCGGGTGCGCCGGGTCCCCACGCACCGCCAGGATACGGCCATCGCGCACCTTCACGAGCGCGCCGCAGGCGTCGTAGCAGTCGCGCGGGCAGGTTGTCCTGATGTACGTCTCGGTTGCGCCCACGTTGACACCTCATCTCGCATCGGCTGAGGCGGCAACTGTGCGCTGGCGCACGCCGGGTGTCAACCGGGGCCGCAGCCTCTCCTCACCGCATCGAGCCTACCAGCACATAGGTGGCGTCCCGCAGCGCGGTGATCGTGGCGCCCCAGGGCGTCGCGTGCACCGCGTACGATGTGCTGCTGCCCACCACGGCTTGCAATCGCGTGCGTGGCCCGGCTTCGCCTTCCTCGATCTCGATCTCACCCTGCAACACCAGGATTAACACCTGCCCGGCGCCCGGGCTGGCGTAGGCGACGTCGCCCGCCTGCAGGTCCAGGTGTTCCAGGGCGAGCGTGACAGCCCCTGCGGGAGCCGCAAAGGCCGGCCCGGCGTACACCAGGCGGTCGCCACCGGCGTCCGATGCCATGTCCGCCGGCGCCAGCGCGAGGCGCAGGTATTGCTCCGGCGAATTCCCCAGGCTCTCCCGGCGTTGCATCGTGCCCTCGGCCACAAACGCCGCCTCGCCCGGCGCAAGGCGGTATGCACTCCCGGTGACCTCGTCCGTCAGCAGCAGATCGGTGAAGATGCCGCTGTTGACTGTGAAGCCCAGCGCGCGCCGCTGGTAGCCGGCGTCGTCTCCCACCTCGGCCACGTCCTGCACCACCCGCCAGGCCATCTGGCTGCCGGGCAGCTCGGCCTGGCCGCGCACGAGCAGGGAGCCCTCCACCAGCGCCTGTCTGGCCGAGCCTCTGGCGCCCGCCCGGAACACGAGCGCCAACGCCGCCACGACCGCCAGGGCCTGGCGCCGGGAGATTCGTCCTGATTGAATGCGTGCTTGTACAGTCATCATGCCTCCTCGCCTCTGTCTCACTCACGTTGCTGCCGCAACAACTCGCGCCTGCGCCAGTTGCCCCACCACAAAACGTCGCTGACCGCGTGAATGATCGCGCTGGTGGAACGGTGCGGAGTGCGCGCATCGGACAGGCGCCCCGCTGCCACGGGTTTGAGGCCACTCGAACGAGCGAACGGACGGTTGCTTCGCCGGCCCGGACTACACTCGCGCTCCCTGACCCTGGCGAAATCGCATCGGAGCAGACCGTATGGCGACCCTGGATATCCCCAAAGTCATCACCTTCGATTGCTATGACACCCTCTGCGAGTTCCGTATCGACGATTTCACGCGCGATCTGCTGGCAGACCGCGCCACTGGCGTAGACCTGGACGCCATGCTCAAGGAGTACGAGGCCCTGCGCCTGCACACCACGACGCATGCGCCCTATGCGCCGTACCGTGACGTGCTGCGGGAGACCCAGCGCGTGATCTTCGCCCGCTACGGCATTGCCTGGCGTGAGCGCGACGCCGAGGCGCTGCTGGCCGACATCGTGACCTGGGGCCCCTTCCCCGACGTGCCGCCGGCGCTGGAGAAGCTCCGTCAGCACTGCAAGCTGGCCATCATCTCGAACAGCGATGACGACATCATGGCCCGCAACGTCGCCAATATTGGAGTGCCCATTGACTACGTGATTACCGCGCAGCAGGCGGGCGCGTACAAGCCCGCCAGGCAGACGTTCGACTACGCCCTGCGCGTGATTGACGTTTCCAAAGAGGATGTCCTGCATGTCGCCCAGGGCTTCGAGTACGACATGGTCCCGGCCAGGGCGATGGGCTGGGCGCACGTCTGGATCAACCGCTACGGCTTGCCGGGAGACGAGGCCTACGGCCCCTACTACGAGCAGCGGAGCCTTGGCGGCGTCGTGGAGTTGCTCGGGATCGTGTAGCGTCCTCTGCCTTCCCGTGGCGTCTCGAGTTGAGCGGGCGACTTCGTCGCGCTCGGGTCGATGCGGCGCCTGTGAGCGACTTCTGCCCCCTCGCTGTCGCGCAGAGCAGCGAACTCCGCCGAGTCGTTGCGTCCACTCTTGACTAGACCAACATACACTAGTACAGTCATGACTATGAAGGAGACGCGCCGCTCAGCCCTTGCCCTGGCAGTCCTGGCCCTGTTGAGTGAGGAGCCCATGCACCCCTACCGGATGCAGCAACTCATCAAGCAGCGGCACAAGGAGGCCGTGGTCAACGTCCGTCTACGCTCCAGCCTGTACCAGACGATTGATCGCCTGGAGCGGGCTGGCCTCATCGCCGTGCAGGAAACGGAGAAGACCGACAACCGGCCGGAGCGCACCATCTACCGCCTGACGCTGGAAGGCGCGGCGACCGCGCGGCGCTGGCTGCGGGAGATGCTGGCGCACCCGATCAACGAGTTCCCGGAGTTTCCGGCCGCGCTGTCCTTCCTGCCCCTGCTTCCGCCACACGAGGCCCTGGCGCTCCTGAGCTCCCGGGCCGAGGCCCTGGTGACGGAGATCGCGGATATCGACCACAAGGTTGCTGCGGTCGGCCCGTGGCTTCCTCGCCTCTTTGCCCTGGAAATCGACTACCAACGAGCCATGATGGAGGCCGAGCGCACCTGGCTGACGCAGGTCATTGCCGAACTCCAGTCTGGCGACCTGCACTGGGATGACGCCTGGTTGCAGCAGCAGAAAGCCCCGCCGGAGGAGGTGATGCGCGCTCTGGACAGCATGTAACGAGAAGGCCCCGGCAGTGTTGCCGCACTACCGGAGCCTGGACAACCTGAGCACCGGAATCGCGGTGCGATCCCTGTCACTCATGGCCTCACCCCCGAGTCTAGCAGGGACGAGACTCCGCGATCCGGAACGCGCGGCCGGTAGGCCGCTTCGACATCCGGAGGCATCTCCATGGTTACTCTCTCTTCCCTGAACACCCCTCGTCCTGATCTGCGGGTCATCATCATTGGCGCTGGCACGGGCGGCCTGTGCCTGGCGCACGGACTGAAGCGCGCTGGTATCGACGTTGCTGTTTTTGAGCGCGACCGCACGCGCACAGATGGCCTGCAGGGCTACCGCGTTGGCATCGACGCCGATGGCAGCCGCGCCCTGCACGCGTGCCTGCCACCAGAGGTCTTCGCGATCTTCCTGGCCACGTGCGCCCGCCCGCCCCGTCACTTCAACCTGGTGACTGAGCGCCTGGACGAGCTGCTCTCGCTGGACATTCCGCTGGACACTGACCCTGTCACCAGCGAAAAATCCGTCAGCCGCATGACGCTGCGCCAGGTGTTGTTGACCGGGCTGGATGACGTAGTCCACTTCGACAAGACCTTCAGCCACTATGCACAGCACCCGGATGGCACGGTCACCGCCTGGTTCACGGACGGCTCATCCGCGACGGCGGACCTGTTGGTCGGCGCGGACGGCACAAACTCCCCGGTGCGCAGGCAGTACCTGCCGCACGCCCGGCTACGCGATTCCGGCATCATCGGCATTGCGGGCAAGATCCCGCTGACCGGCGCGAATCGCCGCCTCTTGCCCGAGAAGATTTTCCAGGGCGTCACGATGGTGCTGGCGCAGCGTGGGTTCTTCTCGATCATCCACGTTATGGAGTTCCCCTGGCGCGACAGCGCGCCGCCCCTGGCCGCTGCCCGGAGCGACCGGGCGATGCTGGAGCGCTGGCCCGGGTTGCAATTCGACAACACGCGCGACTATCTGATGTGGGGCATGGGCGGCGCCGCCCGGAACCTGCCGGCAGACACACTGCACCTGCGCGGCGAACCTCTGCTCCAGGTCGCTCGTGACGCCACGCGCGCCTGGTCTCCCACCTTCCGCGAGTTGCAACGGCAAACAGACCCATCGACATGCTTCCCGATCAATATCCGCACCTCCGAGCAGCCGGAAGCGTGGCCCGCCAGCAACGTCACCCTGATTGGAGATGCCATCCACACGATGACGCCCGGGCGCGGCGTAGGCGCCAACACCGCGCTTCGCGATGCGGCGCTGCTTTGTCAGCAGATCGTGGCCGCCCGTGATGGCGATGCTGACCTGATTTCCGGCGTGGCGGCCTACGAGGCCGAGATGCGCGCGTACGCCTTCGCCGCCGTCGAGAAATCGCTGGAGCAGATGGATGGCCGCGCCCTCGTGCACAGGCCCGTTGTCGGCCGTGCAGTCACGGAGTTGTCCCGGGCCGGGCTCCGCGTCGTCAACCACCTGCCGCCCCTGAAGAAGCGCCTGGCCGCCTCCCTGCAGGAGGAACGCGGCGCGACGCGCGGCCGCGACGTCCGGGCCGCCTGACTCCGGCGCACGCGTCCGGCACGCCCCTGCGCGCATCCCGGTGCGCGCAGGGGTCTCCGGCGGTTGGTCGTAACTTGCCGGCAACACCTGGCGTGGAGATCAGATATCCTCCCGGCATGGGGATATCCGCATCGTTCGGTCGCATACCATTCCTGCCGCCAGAAACTTCGCCAGACGCCCGGGTGCTGCTGACTGCGCGCGGCCTGCGCGCCTTTGGCGACGGGTTCGTCAGCATTCTGCTGCCCGTGCATCTCGCCCAGCTGGGTTTGAACAACTTCCAGATCGGGGCGGTGGCCACGTCCACCCTGCTCGGTTCGGCGCTGCTCACATTGCTGGTAGGGTTCAACGCGCACCGCATCGGACGCCGGGCGCTGCTCTTCCGCGCCTCGGCGCTCATGGTCGTCACCGGGCTTGGCTTCGCCTTTCTGCGTGACTTCTGGCCGCTGCTGCTCGTCGCCTTCCTGGGCACGATCAATCCCTCGTCAGGGGATGTCAGCGTCTTCCTGCCGACGGAGTTGGCGCTACTGCCGCAAACCACAAGCGATGCCCAGCGGACTGCCCTCTTCGCGCGCTTCAGCATGACTGGCTCACTCGTCGCCGCTCTCGGCGCGCTCTGTGCTGGCGGTCCGTCATGGCTGGCGTCGCAGCATGGCGTGTCGCTCGAAGTGGGTATTGATCTCATGTTCGTGCTCTACGCGCTGTTAGGCATCGTCGCACTGGTTCTGTACCGGGGCCTCACGCCAGCGGTGGAGCCGGACAAGAAGACCCCGCCCACGGCGCTCGGGCCTTCGAAGCGGACGGTCTACAGCCTGGCGGGTCTGTTCAGCCTCGATTCCTTCGGCAGTGGTCTGGTGGTGCAGTCGCTACTGGCGCTCTGGCTCTTTCAGCGGTTCGGGTTCGCGGTCACCACCACCGGGCTGATCTTTTTCTGGACGGGCATTCTGTCCGCGCTCTCGGCGCTGCTGGCCGTGCGCATCTCGCGCCGGATCGGGCTCATCAACACGGCGGTGTTCACGCATTTGCCCGCCAACGCCTGCCTCATGCTGGCGCCCTTCATGCCCACCGTCGAACTCTCCGTCATCCTCCTGCTCGTTCGCAGCCTCTTCTCGCAGATGGATGTCCCGGTCCGCAACTCCTACGTCATGGCGGTGGTCACCCCTCCCGAGCGCCCGGCGGCGGCCAGCATCACTGCGGTACCCAAGAGCCTGGCCTCAGCCCTCGGCCCGCTGCTATCCGGATGGCTTTTCAGCCTGTCCGTGTTCGGCTGGCCGTTGGTGCTCGCGGGAGGCCTCAAGGGACTGTACGATGTGTTGCTGCTGCTGCGATTTCGGGCGCTGAAACCACCGGAGGAGCAAGAGCAGCCATCTGGGCGGCGTTCCACGTGAAACACCCGGGTAAGCCCGCATGAGCGACCCCGAATTGCAGAAAGCAGCGTCTCCGGTCAACAGCCAGCGGCTGCGCGCCATTCGCGAGCCATCACTGCGTGGCGACGGTCTGGCGCTCTTTCGCCGCAGCTACCGCTGGCTGAACCTGACGCTCCTGCACCAGGGGGTGTGGCCGCTGGCGCTGGTCGTGGCCGCCGCGCCTGCAACAGCGATCGGTCTCACGCCCTTCCCCTGGTATTGGCTTCGCCTGGCCGCGCCGCTGCTGGCTGGCCTGTTCGCGGCAGTCTATCTCTCACAGCAGCGCGAGGCACACGCCAACGACCGGCAACAACGCCTCGCTCGCGCCCGCTCCGAGCGCGACAACCTGCTGCGAGAGCAGGCGGTGATCCTGGTCGTGGGGGTGGCTGTTGCCGTCTCGCTCCTGCGCTTCCTGGCCGGGCCTCAGGACGCGGTGTTGAAACTGATTGCGTTCGGGGTTGCGGACGTGGCGGCCTACCAAATCATCAACTTCGGACTAGGGAGCCGCATCCTGCCCGCCCGGGATCCGTGGCTTCCGGTCGTGCTGTTCGGCCTGAGTTGGGGCCTCCACGATCTCATCCTGGCCGCAACCTCCCCGGCTGCGCAGAATCTGCCGCTCATTTTTGCAGGCGGCGCGACAATTGGCCTGGCTTTCGGCGCGCTCTCGTGGCTCCTCCGCCAGTGGCCGGGCGGCTATCTGGCCGCGGCCGCCGCGCAATTCATATTGGTCTACCTGATCCTCGGGTTCCTCAGCTAACCCATCTTTCCAGCCCTGACCCAAAAGTAGAGCAACAACGGCAATCCACAGGAAACCCCGACCAGGAGGGTGCCCAGGGTCACTACCGCGCGCTGCGCGCCGGTGATGCCCGGAACCACGAACGCCGCCAGCAGCACCGTCACTGCTCCGACCACGACGTCCCAGGCGAAGAACGCCCCGATGCGGCTGCCAAACAGTTCCGCCACAAAGCGAGGCGCATCAAGCCCATGCTGGATCACCCAGGGGAGAAACGCCGCGAGCGGCAGGGCTGTCCCCAGGATGGCGAGCCCCAGGAATATCCGGGGCAAGACCGCGATGCGCGTGCCACGTTCCACGTGAAACCTCCTCCGGGCGCGATTGTGTGCATGCCAGGCGAGTAATCTTCTCCCGGAAGCGTAGGCGCGGCACGAAAGGATGACAGTGGGTACGCAGGAGTGGCTCTTGACGTTCGGCGTGATCGCGGTGCCTCTTGCGATCGCGGTGATCGTCACGCTCTGGACGCTGGAGCAGGCGCGCTACAAGCCCAAGCGCAAACGCGCGCCCGGCGTCCGTCGCGACGACGCCCCAGTCGATGCCCAACCGGCGGCCAGCACGCCGGCCGCCGCATCACCAGCCGGCCCGGGCGAGCCAGCGGCGTGACCGGCAACGTATCCTTGCTGCCTGAGGCTTTGCGCACGGGCGCTGGCTGAAGCAACAAGGCGAAGCACGCCGGAGGTTATGCTGGGTGGCAATTGAACGCACGCTGATCATCATCAAGCCGGATGGGGTCCAGCGCGGACTGGTGGGCGAGATCCTGAACCGACTGGAGCGGCGCGGCCTCAAGATCGTGGCTCTTGACTTCCGCACGATCGACGCAGGGACGGCCGGCACGCACTACGGCGAGCATCAGGGCAAGCCGTTCTACAATGGGCTCATTGAGTACATCACCTCGGGCCCCAGCGTGATGGGCGTGCTCGAAGGCCCCGATGCCGTCGCTGTCACGCGCACCACCATGGGCGCCACGAACCCGGTCAACGCTGCGCCTGGCACCATCCGGGGCGACCTGGGCGTCATGACGGGCCGCAACCTGATCCATGGCTCAGATAGCCCTGAAAGCGCTGCCCGCGAGGTCGCGCTCTTCTTCGGCGGCCGCGAACTTGCCGGGTGGGCTCGCGAAACTGACCGCTGGATCCTGGAGTAGGCGCCGTGCGCGGTTCCACGTGAAACACCGCGCACGGTAGCCGCATCGGCCCCTCCCTGGGGAAAGCCGGGAGGGGCTCCTTGTCCGCGTCCACTTCCACTGGCCCGGCGTCACGGCTTCCCGTCACCATGCGGGTCAGATCGCCGGCGACGCTTCTCACCTTGCAAGCCGCTGCGACTCCGCGTGTGCGCGCAGATCCTTCCCGCAGGTCGTACTGAGCGAGGCCGACGGCCCCGAACCCCAACCAGGGCGCCCCCAAGGCGCCACCCCGTCACGCGCGTCATCCCAGGCGAAAGCAGGCAACCTCGCCCCCGGCCACAATGTCATGAGGCGCCATCCTGCGCGAAGTCGAACGTTCTCCTGGCGCGCCACCACGGCCAGGGGACGCAACTGCCCACGCGTGTCATCCCGGGCGCAGTTGCATGATCTCGGCCTGTCTCACCGCCAGGCAGCGCAGCCCGCACCAGAGACACACCGGACGAGCTGCCGAAGACAGGATCTCTCACGCCTGGTGGTACGCACCAGGCGCACTCGACTGCGCGGGTTGGCGCGTGGCGGTGGAGAACACCGCTTCCGCTCGGCCCGCATCATCCAATTCTCAATCCAAAACAAGAACCCCCTGCTGGCGCCAGCAGGGGCGTTCCGGGACAAACCGAGGGGAGACGCTACGAATCCGAAATATGCACCAGCCCTGGCTGATAGTTGTGCCGCGTCATCAACTCCGCGACCATGTTCCGCAATTGCACATCGGTCAGCGCCGGGGAAATGGGCCGGCGATCGTAGACCGGGGAGCCAGAAAACTTCTCCCGCATCGCCGAAGACCGCACATCGTTACGGGACGAGCGATAGTAGTAGTCCGCGTAGAGTTGCCCGCCATCGGTGGTGATGTAGAGGGCGTAGTTGGGGTCAATCTCCAGCCCAACCAACCCTTGCGGCACCGCGTCCACAATCACGGGGTAACCCTCAGCCACGCGTGGCCGGTATTGCTCCGCTACCAGTTGCAGCATCGGCAGCAGCCGGTTGCGCACCTGCTCCAGCATCTCGTTTGCCACGCTCGTCCTCCACTGTGCCAGGCCATCGTTTGCTGGCGCAAGTATCTGTCACCGGGCCGCCAACGTTCCACACGGAATATCCCGGTTTAGCGGCTGCCGCTCTCATCAGCCAACGCGCTGGCGCGCGGCGTGATCTGCCCCGCGTACTTGTTGCCCACTTTCAGCCGGTAAGGCACCGAGACCGGCGAACTCACTTCCTCAAAGGAGAAGGCGCAGATGCGCATGCCCGGGTAGAGCGCCACCGCCATCCGCCCCAGGTTGCTCAGTTCCATGGTGGCTGTGCCCACCCAGCCCGGCTCGAAGACTGCCGCCGTGGAGTGCACCGTAATGCCCAGCCGGGCAATTGAGGAGCGGCCCTCCAGTCGCCCCAGCAGGTCGTCGGCCAGTTCCAGGGATTCGACCGTCGAAGCCAGTGCGAAATCCCCCGGCTGCATGATGAACGGCTCGTCTGCCGCGCACTCGATCGTGCGCATCGCCTCACCGATGGAGCGAGGGTGACGCGGATCGATGAACGAGTGGCGACTGTGCTCGAAGACCATGAAGGTCTGACCAAGCGTGAAATCGACGGATATCGACCCCAGAGCCCGCGTCAGGTCCGGGAGCGGGTCGATCTTGATGCGGCCATCCGCGATGGCGCGGCGAATATCGCGGTCAGAAAGAATCACAGCCGCCCCTTCCGTGCTGCACATCATCGCCTGGTGGAAAGCGCCCTGCGGGGGTAGCGCCAACGTGCGCTCGTAAAACGCTATCCGAGGAGCACCACCGGGTCAACCCTGGCCCAGGGTTCCTAGTTAGTGTCACCTTGACAATTACTCAACATGATCATAGACTTATGAACATCCAGAAACGTGATGTTCCTGACGCCAGGGTGGCGTCGGGGCCGGGTTCTGGGACCGCCCAGGCCGTGCCCATCGGACCGCTGGGCGAGGAGGCAACTCGAGCCCACTATGGTTCTGCAACTCCCGACGGCGCCGGCCGTCAGTGCTGAAAAGCCGCTCCCATGGCTCACCGACACCCAGTTGCCGGCGGCCTCGTGTGTGCCGGAAGAAACCGCCGGCGCGTACCCGCTGCTGCGTCGCTACGGCGTCACTGCGCCGCACCAGCAAAAGATTCCGCGTGAATACTTCAAGCTTTCGGGGCCAGAGCGCGATGAAAAAATCTGGTCACTAAAGCACCAACTTGGCAAGGATCTGGTTGTCCTTGGTCACCATTACCAGCGGGACGAAGTGATCCAGTTCGCAGACTTCCGGGGGGATTCCTTCAAGCTCTCGCAACAGGCTGCTGGCCGCGCCGACGCCGAGTTCATCCTCTTTTGCGGCGTGCACTTCATGGCCGAGAGCGCCGACATCCTCTCCCGGCCGAACCAGAAGGTGATCCTGCCGAACCTGGAAGCTGGCTGCTCCATGGCTGACATGGCCAGAGATGCCGATGTCCGCGCGGCCTGGGACACCCTGGAGAAGCTGGGCGTTACGAAGATCGTGCCCATCACGTACATGAACTCTGCCGCTGCCCTCAAGGCGTTCTGCGGCGAGCATGGCGGCATCGTCTGCACCTCCTCCAACGCGGGGCGCGTCTTCGACTGGGCGTTCGAGCGGGGCGAGAAGCTCTTCTTCTTTCCGGATGAGCACCTGGGCCGCAACACTGGCTTCAAGAAGGGCATCCCCCTGGAGAAGATGGTGGTCTGGGATCCCTTCCTGCCCCTCGGCGGCAATACCCCGGAAGCGCTCCAGAACGCCACCCTGATCCTGTGGAAGGGCTACTGCTCTGTCCACGCTCGCTTCAACGTCGAACAGATCGCGAAGGCGCGGCTGGACTACCCGGACGTGAACGTGATTGTGCACCCGGAATGTCGCCTGGAGGTGGTGCAGGCCGCTGACGACGACGGGTCCACGGAGTACATCATCAACAAGGTCACCGCCGCGCCGGCGGGAACCACCTGGGCCATCGGCACCGAGATCAACCTGGTCAACCGCCTGAACGAGGAACTCCCCGACAAGCACGTCTTCTGCCTCGACCCGGTGATTTGCCCCTGTTCGACCATGTACCGGGTTCACCCCGCGTACATCCTGTGGGCCCTGGAACACCTGGCCGCCGGCAACATCGTTAACCAGATCACCGTGGACGCAACGACCGCGCAAAACGCGCTGGTCGCCCTCGATCGCATGCTCTCCGTGCCGTAGCTTCCCTCCCGCACCCATGCGGCACGCACATGACAAGGCCGGGACGTCGCAAGGCGTCCCGGCTTTGTGCAGGAGGCCCGGTTTCCTGGTTCAACTCGGCACAGTTGGCCGGTGCAGCGCGGCACTCGCGCCGCTGCGCTCACCCACCGTCCGTTCCTCAATGGCGGATCCGGGTCTGCTCCTGCGCACAGTCTGTCGCCATTCACTGCTGAATGATCTGCTGTCGCCAACCTGTTCCTCACCCTGGCAGCACGCTTCGCCCTTGCTCTGCCACGCTTGCCGCATTCCTCGCACACCGCGTATCGTCAGTCACCACAGTACGTCACCGGCATTCCGGTGGCCTCCGCGCCAGCAACCGGGGAGACATGCATCATGCTCGATCGTGCCCTGCGACAGGGAGTAAGCCGCCGCACCGCCCTTCGCGCGGGTGCGCTGGGGGCTGGCGCTGCGGGGCTGGGAGCCATGGCCCCGTCCGCTCTCGCCCAGGACGCAACCCCGGAAGCCAGCCCAACTGCCAACCCCGGCGAACTCCCGCCGCCACCCGGCCTGCCCGAGATCACCCCGGAGAAGGTCGACGCCGCCCTTGCCCGCCTCGACAGCCTGGTGCAGCAGACCCTGGATGAAACGAAGATTCCCGGCATTGCCATTGCTGTTGTCTACCAGGACAAGGTGCGCTACGCGAAGGGCTTCGGTGTGCGCGAAGCCGGCAAGGATGAGCCGGTCACGGAGGAGACCGTCTTTCAGCTTGCCTCCTGCTCCAAGCCGCTTTCCTCAGCCGTGATCGCCGGGGTGGTCAGCGACGGCACGGTTGCCTGGGACAGCAAGCTCGCCGATCTGTCGCCCAGTTTCCAGATGTTCACCCCCTGGGTCACCAGCGAAGTCACGGTGCGCGACATGTTCAGCCACCGCAGCGGCCTGCCGGGCCATGCCGGCGACCTGCTGGAGGACATGGGCGCCACCCGTGAGGAAATCCTCCATCGTCTCCGCTACGCGCAGCCCCAGTACAGTTTCCGCGCCGGTTACGCGTACACGAACTTCGGCATCACCGCCGCCGGGGTTGCTGTGGCGGACGCCGCCGGTACCGACTGGGAGACCCTCGCCGAAGACCGGCTCTTCCGCCCCCTCGGCATGGATCACACCAGCTTCCGCTTCGACGCCTTCATCGCCGAGCCGAACCACGCCGTGGGCCACATGCTGATTGACGGCACATGGCAGCACCACGAGCAGCGGCAGCCAGACGCCGAGGGCCCCTCCGGCGGCGGCAGCTCCAGCGTGGCCGACATGTCGCGCTGGATGCGGCTGGAGCTGAACAACGGCGTTTTCGACGGCGCCGCGATCATGGCCGCCGCCCCGCTGGCCGAGCCGCATGCGCCCGCCTCCATCAGCAACCCGGCTGCCAACCCCAATACCGACCGCACCGGGTTTTACGGAATGGGCTGGAACGTCAACTACACCGACAACGGCGCAATCCAAATCGGGCATTCGGGCGCATTCAACCTGGGCGCTGCGACCTCGGTTTACCTCTTCCCGGCGGGCGGTCTGGGCATCCTGGTGCTCACCAATGCTCAGCCAATCGGCGCGGCAGAAACCCTCTGCCTCGAATTCGCCGACCTCGCCAACTACGGCGAGATCCGCGCGGATTACCGCGCCATCCTGGCCGGGGCATTTGCCGCGCTCAACACCCCGCCTTACGGCACGACCGAGGGCTACCTGCAGCTGCCCGCCGAGGTCACGCCCGCCCTGGACAGCAGCGCCTACACCGGGGTCTATCACGATTCCTACTACGGCCCGGTCACCGTCGCTGCTGACGGCGATGCCTACACCATCGCCATTGGCCCCGCCCAGATGAGCTTCGCGCTGGAGCACGTCAACGCCGACACGTTCAAGTTCCAGCCGGTCGGCGAGAACGCCTACGGACCCACGGCCGTCACCTTCACGCGGGCCGGCGACGGCACGAACGCGCAGTCGGTCACCATCGATTACCTGAACACAACCGGGCAGGGGACGTTCATCCGGGAGGGGTACGAGCCGCACCCGGCAGGCTAACACGCATCCAATCGACATAACCCACGGTCGCAGTCGCCAAAGCGGCTCGTGTCTCGAGCGACGTCGAGAGACCTCGCTCACCACCCCGTGGGGTGCTGATACCATCCCACGGGCACGCCGCTCGGCGCTGCATGCGCCAGGGTGGCGGACCAGGCGCACAGCAATCTGAAAGGAGCGTCACCATGAAAACCGGCACACCCGCACCAATCTTCTCGTTGCCGGGCACCACCGGCCCCGGCCTCGACCTGACCAGTATTCGCGGCAAACAGCGGGCCGCGCTCTTCTTCTATCCGAAAGACCGCACCTCTGGCTGAAGGAACCAACTCGCCGCCGTGCGCGATGCGATTGACGCCTTCCGAGCCCTGGAAACCGAGCCCTACGGGGTCAACGAAGCCGACGCCGCCAGCCACCGGGCCTTCATTGATGAGCAGGACCTGAACTTCGATCTCCTGATCGACGACGGTCTGCACGTCGCCCGCGCCTACGACGCTCTCAGCGACACCGGCACGCGCATCAAGCGCACCGTGGCCGTGGTCGGGAAGAACGGGAAGCTCATCTACTGGGCGCCCGGCGCACCTTCCCCCGAGGACATCCTGAAGGCCATTGCTCTGGCCAACGACGAGGAGTAGGGGAAAACCTGCCCGCAGCGGCACCGGCCACGTGGCCGGTGCTGCTGCTCAGCGCACTTCGCTCGCCGTATTTTCCGGCTCAGGTCAACCCGCTCCTGCGGCGGAATGACGCAGGAAAACTTTCGTCCTCGCGGGCCTTGTTCCTGACCTCAACCAGGTCCGGCTTCTGCAAACCCGTACACCCCCGTCAGTTGCAGATAGCAGCGGTCCGGGTGTTTGTCCCAGCCCCGCGCCAGCCCCACGCGCAAGAACACGCGCTGCCCGCGCAGCCCGTCGCGCATCGCCGCCGCAGCATCATGCGGGGCGAGTCCACTGTCACGAAGCGCATCGAGTTGCCTCCGGAAAGCCAGGTCCACGACCGCAAGCTGATACACCTCGCCAGCCGCATCGCGAAAGCGCAACCGGTACTCCCAGCGGCCACGGTCAGCAAAGCGCCGGAAGATAACCTCCTCGATCTCGCTCGCCTTCACGGTCCCCAGGGATCGCACCCCCTGCCCACTGCGGACGTACCGGCCCCATGCCCCGGCTGGCTCTGCCTGAATCTCCGCGCCAAAGATGTCACGTACTGCGGGCGAGCACGTACGCTCCAGGAGCGCAATCTGCTCCTGCGCCGTCAGCACCCGCTGCACGAGGCGCCCGCGCTGCGGCGTCAGCCGATCCTCGGTGTGCGGTGCGGTGCTCCCGCGCGGCCTGCCGGAGAGGCGAAGCTCCACCACTGCAAACGGCGACACCGGGGCTCCAGCCGCCTGGTGCAGCCAGGCCTCGTCCGGGCCAGTGCGACCGACGAGTGGCCGCACGGCGCGGCCATCCTCCAGATAGCCGCCCACGCAAACGCGGGAGCCCTCCATGCGCGTCACATCGGTGACAATCATCGTGCGCCGGCGCGGTCTATCCTTCCAGACCTGTTTGAGCCGCGACAACCAGTTCTCGGGCATCACATGACTCCGCGTTCACGTACACCGGGAAGACGCCAGCGCAACGCACGGACACGGGTCGCCTGCGACCCGTGGCAGCTTCCCTTGCCGCCACCCTTTGTCCCGCCAGCCCGAGTCCCTGAGCCATTGACCGTGTTCACCATCGGCCACAGCACCGTGCCAGCAGACGAGTTTCTAGGGCTGCTCCGTCTGCACCAGGTTGCCACGGTGCTCGACGTCCGGAGTTCACCCTACAGCCGCTACGTTCCGCACTTTAACCGCGAATCTCTCCAGGCGCTCCTGACGACCGGAGCGCTCGCCTACGAATGGGCGGGCGACACGCTGGGTGGCCGTCCAGACGACCCCGCCTGTTATCATGGCGGCGCCGTAGTGGGTGGGAAACTCGATCACGCTGCCGTGCGCCAGCGCCCCTGGCACCAGCAAGGTATCCAACGCCTCATGGCATTAGCGTTGCACCAGCGAACCGTGCTGCTCTGCAGTGAGGAAGACCCGCGTCGCTGCCATCGCCACCACCTGGTCGCGCAATCCCTGCTGAATGCCGGCGTGCGGGTCCTGCATATCCGGCGCTCAGGCGACCTTGAAGACGCAGAGACACTTGATCTGGCCGGGCAGGACGGCAGCCCGCAGCAACTCACCCTACGAGGCATTGCGGCGTGAACCTTTACACCATCGGCTTCACGCAGAAATCCGCCGAGCGCTTCTTTACCCTGCTCCGTGAGAACGGTATCGAGCGCCTGGTGGACACCCGGCTCAACCCCGGCGGCCAGCTCTCCGGCTTCGCCAAAGGGAGCGACCTTGCCTGGTTCCTGCCAGCGTTGATTGGCTGCGCGTACACCCATCTCCCGCAACTCGCGCCTACCACCGAAATCCTCCACGACTACCGCAAGGATCACGACTGGGCGCGCTACGTCCAGCGCTTCGAAGCGCTCATGGACACCCGCGATATCCCCAATACGCTGGACCGCGGCAGCTTCGAGGCTGCCGCAAGTTGCCTGCTCTGCTCGGAGGCCACGCCGGAGCACTGTCACCGCCGCCTCGTCGCCGAGCGGCTGGCTGCGGCCTGGCCGGGCACAACCGTGATTCACCTGATGTGAGCAGCACAGCCCTGCTCCTGCGCAGGAGCAGGGCTGTTTCTCCGCAGACGAGCAGGATCGCCCCGGGCGTTACTCCCCCGGCACTGGCACGACGTACGATTCCACCCGGCCAATCAGGTCACCAGTGAACGTGAACACTGTGCAATAGGCGAACCGGAACGGCCCACCCACTTTGTGGCGCCCCTCGCCACGGCCAATGGCAACCACCGTCTCGCCCTCTTCGACCAGCCGGTCCACGAGCAGCGTGGGGCTGCCCTCGAAATCCGGGTTCTCGATCTCGCTGTCGAACTCCGCCTTGCCCTCCAGGCGGCGGAACCCTGGCAGATCCCAGACCACATCCTCCGTCAGGCAGGCCAACACCCGCGCGTGGTCGCTCTGGCGAAAGCCCTCGTGGTACTCACGCACCAGATCCTTGTGTGCTGACATACTTCTACACCTCGATGATTGTCTTGATATCCCCGGCCGGCTGCTCCAGGATCTGCGCGAACTCGACCAGCCCCGGCACGCGGCGAGTGATCAGGCGCTTCGCCAACCCCGGCCAGCGCGCCTCGAAGCGGGCCAGGTCCGCCACGCCCAGCTCAAAATCTTCCTTCGCTGAGTTGACGCTGCCCACGATCACCTTGTTGCCCCCCAGCAGGCCGCCGTTGATCGCTGCGGGCGACACGCTGACCTCACTGCTGCGCCGCATGCCGGAGAGCAGCACCAGCACCCCGTTCGCGCCCAGCATCTGGATGGCGGGGAAGAACGGCCCCTGCCGCCCGGACGCCTCCAGGATGAGATCGATCGACGGCAGATCGGCGCCGACCTTGTGCAGATCGTCGTCTGAGACCGCCAGATATCGACCGCCGGCCGCCTCCACGATCTCGGCGGCCAGCAGCGACTGTGCCGGCCGCCGGCCCACCACCACCCCGTCGATATCGCGCACCAGCAGCATCAGCGCGCCGAGCAGGCCGATGGGTCCGGTCCCGAACACCACCGCCTGCTTCGGATTCCACGAGTTGATGCGGCGCTGGATGAGGTTCGCCTGGCGCAGGCCCTTCTCCACGACAGAAAGCGGCTCCACCAGGATGCCGGCGTGCGCCAGCGCCGGTGGGACCGGGATCAGGTAGCGCGGATCCTCCACGACCGTCTCGGTCATGTAGCCGTGCAAGCCCGCGATGCCGCGCTCGGTGTACTGCCGCCACTGGCACATATCCGGCTGCCCTGCCTGGCAGGCAGGGCAGTTGTCCGGGCGGCGCACCGTCGCGGTCACCAACTCGCCCGGCGCAAACCCCTGCACGCCCGCGCCGACTGCCGCCACCTCGCCCAGCATCTCGTGACCGAGCACCAGCACCTCTTCGCCGGCTGGCGCGGCCCCGAAGTGCGCGCGGATCAACTCGCGGTCCGTGCCGCACACCCCGACGTGCCGGATCTTGATCTGAACTTCGCCCGGGCCCGGCTGCGGTCGCGGAATCTCGGTCAGGTGCAGGGAATCCACCTGCAATGGGCGGATAGCGATCCCCGGCTGCCGGTCACTGGGAGACGTGGAAAGAGCCACGATTATGCCTACTCCTCGCTGAGGGTTTCTGCATGTGTCGCAAACACGCCGCAGCCAGTGGGCAAGCAGCCGTTCGTACGGTATCCTTGCCCAGGATCGTCGGCGACGCCCGCGATCATACAGGGTTGTCCCTGTTTCGTGATACCCATCCTGGCCGCTGTCACTGACGCACCAGATAGTCTCCCTGAGGGGGGGTGATTACACACGCATGCGGGTTGAACTCCGTGACGGGGAGGGCTTCGATCAGCTTCTCCGCCGCTTCAACAAGGGCATTGAACGCTCAGGCGTGATCCGCGAACATCGTCGCGGCCTGCGCTTCATCAGTGTCCAGGAAGAGAACCGCGCCAAGCGCCGCAAGGCCGAGCGCCGCCGCCGCCGCAACGCCACGACCTAGTCGCGGGCACGGCTGGTAACGATCACTCTACTGCACAGGAGAGCGGACCGGGTTTGCCCGGTCCGCTTTTGCGTGCGCGCAGCCCGGACAGGCCGCTGCGCTCCGTCAGGCCTCCCCGCACTGCCGGGCAGGCAGCCACACTGACACACGGGTTCGGGACCCTCCCGCTGAACGCGACACCACTCAGGGACATCGTCCCGGCCAGTTCGGCAAAGATTCCTCCGCCGTCGTCCGCCCGGTTCCGAAAAAGACTGCCGCCGGTGGTCGTCACGTTGCCCATGATGACCCGCGACACAGTGACCCCGACTCGTCGCGCTACCCCTGCCAGCCCAGATCCCGGGCCGCCTGAATGGCCTCCGCTCGGCCCGCGACCCCCAGCTTGCTGTAGATACTCGAAGCGTGTCGCTTCACCGTCGCCGGAGAAATGAAGAGTTCGCCGGCAATTTCCTTGTAGGTCAGCCGCTGGAAGAGCGCCGCCAGCACCTCGCGCTCGCGCTCGGTCAACACCCCGGCCGCGCCGTCTGCAAGCGGCTCCGGGGCGAGGGCGGCGGAGTTCGCAACCGCTGCCTGGATCACCGGCGGAAACAGCCCGTGCCCGGCCAGCTCCCGCATTTCCGCGCCGAAGGCGGGCAGCAGGTCAAGGTACGTCCGCGTGAAGCCCCGCGCCACGCCGCCCACCACCGACTCACGCATGGCCGCGACCGCGCGATCCACGTCTCCCATCTTCAGGCAGGCGACGCCCAGCAGCGCGTTGACTCGCGCCAGGGTGGCGCCGTAGTTTCCGCGCGCGCAGCGCTGTGCCACCTCACGCAGGGTGGCTGTCGCATCCACCAACTCGGCCTGATCCCCGGCCGCACCGAGAATCGTCGCGCGAACGACGGTGGGGTGAAACCCAACGAACAGGGGGGTACTGTCGATCTCGGGGGCGTGGCTCCGGGCCCAGGCCAGGGCGCGCTGGGGGTCGCCGGTCCTGAGCGCCAGGTACGCCGCATACCCCTCCAACAGGGGCAGGTGTTCGAGCGCGTCGGCGCCAACCATGATCTCCCGCGCCCGCCGCAGGGCGCGCCAGGCGTCTTCGGCACGGCCCTGCCCCATGTAGACCAGCGCCAGGCCGAAGAGCGCTTCCCGTACCCCCGCCAGGTGAAAGAACTCGTGGTCGTGAACGATGGCGGTGTAATGAGCCGCCGCCGCCGCCAGGTCATCGCGCTCGTAGCTGGCATCGCCCAGGAACCGCCTGGCCCACCCGGCGCTGAGCCACAGGCCGTTGCGTTCGGCCAGGCCCGCCATGGACTGGGCCACCGCCGCCACGTCTTCCACATGGCTGGCCTGCCCGTGGACCCACAGGAGTCCGATGAACGGGCGCACTGCCTCTGCATCAATCGGTGAGGGCGCACGCTCCAGTACCCCCTGCAGGTGGCCCACCGCCTCGCGGGTCTGACCCGTTGCGTGCAGGGCGATGCCGATTGCAGTCTGCGCGATGCCGGCCGCGAAAACCTGCGCAGGCGTGAGTTGCGCCGCGAGCGCTCGCGCGGCGGACAGCGCGCCTGCGGCGTCGATCTGGAAGGGAACAAGCGAGCCGAACTGCATCAGCATCGCCTCCGCCCGCCAGGATGCCGCATCCGCCGGGCAGATAGCGGCGTCATCGAGCAGCGCCAGAAGCGTTTCCAGCACAGCGGCCAGTTGCCGGGGCAACCCCCGGAAGTGCAGCATCCAGCCCTGCGCCAGGAGGAGTTGCGGCTCCGCCTCGATCACCTCCCGCGGCAGCAGAGCCAGCCACCGGGCTACGTCTGGCCAGTCCTCGCGGGCCAGCGCCGGCTGCACCTGGCGCACGATAAGCGCCGCGGCAGCAGGCACATCCCCGGCGGCCAGGAGATGCGTTATTGCTGCGTCAAACATCGCCCTGGCCGCAAACCACTCCGCCGCCCGCGCGTGCAGCGCGGCAAGCTCTGTTGGCGTCTCGGCCCGGGCCAACTCCTGGCGGAGCAAACTGCGAAAGAGCGGGTGAAACGCGATCCACTCGCTGCCGAGATGTGTCGAGCGCCGGCAGATGCCGCTGCTGCCCGCAAACTCCACAATCTCGTGGACCACACCGGGCTCCGCGTTGTTCCCGGCGAGGGCATGGAGCAACGGCGGCGTAAACCGCTCGGGAAGCGCCGCGCGCAGCAGCATCTGCCGGGCGTCCGGCGTAAAACCGGACATGGTCTCCGCCAGGAGCGGAGCCAGGAGCAGGTGATCGAGCGCCGGCCGTGTCACGCTGCGCTGCGCCGCCCGGACGTCCACGCTTCGGCGCAGGCTTGCCAGACGCAGCCCGGCTGCCCAGCCGCCCGTTTGCTGCTGCACCACCCGGGCCTCTTCGGGGGTGAGCCGGTGGCCGCCATCGCCCCACTCAGGCACAGGGAACGCTCGCACTTCATCCTCAGTGAAGAGGAGTTCCTCGCCGGGGATATCGTTCACCTGTCCGCGCAGGCGATACCGGTCGAGCGCGAGCGGCGGCGCCGTCCGCGCCGTCAGGAGCATGCGCAGCGCTGGCGGGGCGAGGTCGAGAACCCCGGCCAGGAAGTCGTGCACCTCCCCGGCGGGTATCCGGTGCATATCATCAATCACAATCCGCACCGGCTCGCCGTAATCGTCGATCTCATCCGCCAGAATCCGCCCCAACTCAGACGCTGACGCCCGATGGGGAATGGCCAGCGACGCCTCGACCAACTCGCCCAGGCCTGGCGCCACATCCCCGAGCGCTGCGTACAGGTGCGCCCAGAAGCGCGCGAGCGAGCCATCTTCGGCGTCCGCGGTTACCCAGGCTGCCGGCGGCGCCAGGGTGGCCCACGCCGTCGCCATCGTGGTCTTGCCGAAGCCAGCGGGCGCCACCAGGAGCGTCAGGGGGCACTGTCCGTCCTCGATCCGGGCCAGCAAGCGTGGCCGGCGCAGCACGTGCGCCGGTAGTTCTGGCGGATGCAGCTTGCTACGCCGGACCGGGTCATACCTCTGTAGCAGAGAGAGATGTCCGGGAGCCTGATGGCGCTGCGGGAAACGACGAGGGTCAAGAGAGGCCACGATTCATGATCCTCATCGCGAGCATTTCCAGGGCGCGGACGGCCTCATGATACGCGATCACCCGCCAAATGGGCTAAAACGGCCCATGCCGCCAGCACGAACCTGCCCGAAACTGGGGACCAGGTCGATGGTGACTCCCTCGCACTGCGGCTCGCTGCCGGATCGAGCCGTTGCCGGCGTGAGTTCCGATCTGTCTACCAGATTTGTCGCCCCACGCGCGCCATCCTGGCGCGAGGAGTACGGCTCATGTCCATTCCCCGGAACGTCGATCCCGCGCAGGCGAGTCGTCGCACCCTGCTCAAGGGCGCGGGCGGCCTGGCGCTCACCGCATGGGCAATGACGCGGAGTCATTCCGCCAGAGCCCAGACGCCCGTGGCGGACACCGTGACCGCCACGGCGATCGAGGCCTACCTCTACGGCTACTCCCTGATGACCTCGGAGATTACCCGCATCCAGCAAACGAATGTCGATAAACTCGATCTCACGTCGTTGCGCTTCCTGATGGGGCAGTTTATCAACGTCCCGGAGTACCCCCCGGCCGATTACCGCGGCGTAACCGCACCCAACGCCGATACCCTCTACTCCATGGCCTGGCTCGACGTTGGGGACGAGCCGTGGCTCTTTTCTCACCCGGATATGGGCGACCGTTACTACCTGTTTCCCATGTACAGCCTCTGGATGCCGGTCATCGATGTTCCCGGCACGCGCACCACAGGCGGCGCTGCAATGACCTACGCCATCACCGGACCGGGCTGGAGCGGGGAGCTGCCCGATGGCGTCTCGGAAATCAAATCCCCCACGCGCTACATGTCCATCCTTGGGCGCACATACTGCACGGGCACGAAGGAGGACTACGCCGCCGTCCACGCCCTGCAGGCGCAGTACAAGGTGCAGCCGTTGAGCACATTCGGGCAGGACTACACGCCCCAGGCGGGCCCTGTCGACCCCAACCCGCCCTTCAGCATGACGGACAAGGTCCGCGACGTCATCAACGACATGCCCATCGAGGACTACTTCAGCATGATGGCGAAGCTGATGGGCAGCGACGCGCCGCCAGTGGAGGAAGACGCCGCCATCGTGGCTCGCATGGCGACTTTCGGCCTGGTTCCCGGTGAGCCCTTCGCGCCCGACGACGCCACGCGGGCCGCGCTCCAGGATGTCGCCAAACTGGGCTACCAGCAAATTGAGGCCTACCAGAGCAAGTCCGGCACGAACCAGAACGGCTGGGTCATCCCCGGGGCCACCGGCGCGTACGGAACCGACTACCTGGCCCGCGCCTACGTTGCGGCATATGGCTACCCCGCCAATCTGTCTGCGGACGCCGTCTATCCCATCGCCATGACCGACGGCGCCGGGCAGACGCTGAACGGCCGAAACACGTACACGATCCACTTCGACAAGGGGCAAACACCACCGGCCAACGGCTTCTGGTCGATCACGATGTACGACACTGGCTACTTCTTCTATCCCAACGCCCTCAACAAGCAGACAGTAAGCCCGCGCGACTCCCTGGTCTACAACGACGATGGGTCGCTCGATCTCTACATCCAGCACGAGTCACCCGGCGCCGACCGGGAGGCCAACTGGCTCCCGGCCCCGGCAGACGACTTTATCCTGATGATGCGTCTCTACTGGCCGAAGACTGAGGCGCCATCCATTCTGCCGCCGGGCCACGGAACCTGGACGATCCCGCCCGTCACAAAACCAACTGAGTTGTATCCTCTTGTGAGTAAGCGCCCATGGGCACGGCAGATCCGCCATGCCACAAGATGCCCGCCACGCCGCCAGGGTCTGATCCAGACTTTCGCGAGGCTGGCCACATCGGCAAGCTCCATGCGCCCTGATGTTGCAGGCGCATGAGGAGCCTGCAACATCAGGGCCTTGCACGGTTGGGGCGCACTCCGGATACGAGAGGAGCACGAAGCATGACGCCAGAAGATCAGCCGACCACTATCCAGGGCCGCGAGGTCTTGCCAATTCCCGACAAGGCCTACGCCGGGCCGGTCTACTACGACGCCAAAGACCCGGCGGCGCACTACCCGGCGATCCAGGAAGTGCGCCCGCCCAAGGGCGCGCCAAACGTGCTGGTTGTGCTGATTGACGACTGCGGGTTCGGCGCCTCCAGCGCCTTCGGAGGCCCCATCAGCACCCCCACCGCCGAGCGGCTGGCGGCCAACGGCCTCAAGTACAACCGCTTCCACACCACCGCGCTCTGCTCGCCGACCCGCGCGGCGCTCCTCACCGGCCGCAATCACCACTCGGTCGGCATGGGCGGCATCACGGAACTGGCCACCTCCGCCCCCGGCTACACCTCGATGATCCCGAACACGAAGGCTGCGGTCGCCAAGATCCTGCGCGACAATGGCTACGCCACTGCCCAATTCGGCAAATGTCACGAAGTGCCCGTCTGGGAAACCAGCCCCCTGGGGCCGTTCGAGCACTGGCCCACCATGCAGGGCTTCGAGAAGTTCTACGGGTTCATCAGCGGCGAGACCAACCAGTGGTTCCCCGAAGTCTTCGACAACATGACCCGGGTCGAGGTCCCCAGCGATCCTTCCTACCATTTCACCGAGGACATGACGGCCAGGGCCATCGACTGGATCAAGGCCCAGAAGGCGATCTACCCGGACAAGCCCTTCTTCGTCTACTGGGCGCCAGGCGCCACGCACGCGCCGCACCAGGTGCCCGCCGAGTGGATTGAGAAGTACAAGGGCAAGTTTGATGACGGCTGGGATGCCCTGCGCGAGCGCACCTTCGCCGAGCAGAAGCGGCTTGGCATCATCCCGGCTGACGCCGAGCTCACCGCTCGCCCGGAGCAGATTCCCGCGTGGGATGCCATGCCGGAGGAACTGAAGCCCGTCCTGCGCCGCCAGATGGAAACCTACGCGGGCTTCCTGGAGCACACCGACCATAACCTCGGCAAGGTGATCGATCTGCTGGAAGAAGCCGAGATTCTCGACGACACCCTGATTTACTACATCATCGGCGACAACGGCGCGTCCGCCGAGGGCACCCTCAACGGCACCTTCAACGAGATGATCAACTTCAACGGCGTGCCGGAACTGGAGACGCCCGACTTCCTGATGGCCCACCTCGACGAGTGGGGCGGCCGTGACTCCTACGGCCATTACGCCATGGGCTGGGCCCACGCCATGGACACTCCTTACCAGTGGACCAAGCAGGTGGCCTCTCACTGGGGTGGGACGCGCAACGGCTGCATTGTCCACTGGCCCTCGGGCATCACCAGCCAGGACGAGATTCGCGCCCAGTTCCACCATGTCATCGATGTGGCGCCGACCATCCTGGAGGCCGCCGGCATCCCCGAGCCCAAGTTCGTTGAAGGCGTCCTGCAAGCGCCCATGGAAGGCGTCAGCATGGCCTACAGCTTCAACGACGGCGGCGCCAAAGACCGGCACACCATCCAGTACTTCGAGATGTTCGGCAACCGCGGCATTTACCAGGATGGCTGGACGGCAGTAACCCGCCACTCCATCCCGTGGGACATCGCCGGCTCCCCGCCGCCCTTCAATGACGATGTCTGGGAGCTCTACGACACGAATACCGACTGGACCCAGGCGCACAACATTGCCGAGGACAACCCGGACAAACTGGCCGAGCTGCAGCGCCTCTGGCTCATCGAGGCCACCCGCTACAACGTGCTGCCCATGGATGACCGCCGGCTGGAGCGCATGATCCCGGAGATGGCTGGGCGCCCCACGCTCATCAAGGGCGACACCCAGGTGCTCTTCCCGGGCATGGCGATGGGCGAGAACAATGTCGTCGACATCAAGAACAAGTCGTACGCTGTCACCGCCAATGTCACTCTGCCAGAAGGAGATGCCGAGGGCGTTATCATCGCGCAGGGCGCCAACTTCGGGGGTTGGGCCATCTACGCGCACGAGGGCAAGCTGAAGTACATCTACAACTTCCTCGGCCTCGATTCGTACGAGGTTGAATCGGCAGAGAAACTCCCATCCGGCGACCACCAGGTGCGCCTGGAGTTTGCCTACGACGGCGGGGGCCTGGGCAAGGGCGGGACGGCCACGCTCTATGTCGATGGCAAGCAAGTTGGCCAGGGCCGCGTCGAGCACACGCACTCATCCATCTTCTCGGCCGACAGCACGGCCCTTGTCGGCAACAAGTTCGGGGCGCCCATCGGCCCGGACCTGGCGATCGAGGGCAACCCGTTCAACGGGACCATCAAGGGCGTGCAGATCGACCTCAACAAGACTGACGCCGATCACTACGTCAGTGACAACGAACGCTGGCGGATTGCGATGGCCATTCAGTAGCAGCGAGAGCGGCGCGGCGGCGGCAATGGTTCCGTCGCCGCGCTCAGCCGATCATCGAAGGAAGAAGCCCCATGGCTGATGCGCACGACGCATCACCGGCTGGTGCGGGTGCTGCCCCGAACCTCAGCCTCATTTCCACCCAGCTTTCCTGGCAGCGCAGCGAACTTTCCAACCTGCGCACGCTCCTCGCCTGGGCACGCACTGCCGTCTCAATGATCGGCTTCGGGTTTACCATCTACAACTTCTACCGGGGCTTCCTGGAGGAACTTGCCACCGCCGGGCGCGCCAACGGCGCCCGTAACCTGGGTCTGGCCCTGGTCACAGCCGGCACCCTGGCCATGCTCGTCGCTGTCTGGAACTACTGGTCCACGAACAAGGCTCTGGCGAGGCTGCACGGAGTCCTGGATATCCCGGAGGAGTTCAAGCAGCGCTGGATTTACGCCTACCTCCTGTCGGCTGTCCTCTTCCTGATTGGGTTGATCACGCTCGTCTTCATGCTGCGCCAGATTTAGCGACTGAGGCAGACCACGCAACCTGCCCCAGACCCGATACGTACCCGGAACACTGGTGACAAGAAACCGGACTGGTTCCCCCCTCGTGTCTCGAACGACCTCGCCGGGCGGCGTCGGTGAATAACGCCGCCCGGCTTCGCCCGGGACGTGAGGGGCCTCCTGGCGAATCGACGCATTTGCAAACCGCCGCGAGGCGTGCGCGATTGACCGCCAGCACGACGAGGCGGCGTGGAGTTGTCCCGGGCGATGACCCGCCGGTCAGGACCTCGTTGCGCGTATGGGCCAGAACGGACCGGGGGCTCTCACGCCTGGTGCGAATGGTGGCGGGTGGGCATGAGTAACCTCCTGAACATGGCTATCGCGGGGCGAGATCATGCGACTTCGCTCAGGTTGACTCGCGTGGGGGGGGGGGCAGGCGAAGGCCGCGCGCTACACCGGGATGGGGGCCTCCGGGGTGAGCACAGCGGCGATGGTGCTGACGAGGTTCTGGCTCGGGTTGAAGATGAGGTAATTCCCCTTGTCGTCAAAGGCCTCCCGGGATGGGGTCATGATCGCGGCGATGGCCACCTTGCGGGCGGGCAGGTACGCCATAGTGGAGCCGAAACCCGCGAAGAGCGGATTCTGCACCTGCCAGCCGCCGACCAGCCAGATGCCGAGGCCGTAGGCGGCGCGCTCCGTCAGCGCCATGCAGGTGGCGCACCCTTCCTGCTTATGGCCAAAACCGGCCAACTCGCGCGACATTTGCGCCGCGTAGGAGGTCGGGCTGAGCAGCACGCCCTCCCCGATGCCGATCGCCGAAGCCGTCAGGTCGTAGATGTTGGTGGTCTGGATCGCGCCGTGGGCGATGGTCCAGGAGGGATTCCAGTAAGTGGCCTCCTCGAAGAAGGGGATGTCGTCCGGAATCTTCAGAGTCGCCTTGCGCTCGGCGGAGTAGGTATGGAGCACCGGCGGCGGAATGTACGGCGTGTTCCAACTCCGGGTGTTGACCAGGCCCAGCGGGTCGAGCACCAGTTCCCGCAGCAGATCGGCCAGCGGCTTGCCGCTGATCTTCTCCAGCGCCAGCCCCAGAATCACGTAGTCCGTGTGCGAGTAGGCCCAGTTCTCCCCCGGCGCGAAGGGGCGACCATACTTGAGACTGACCTCAATGATCTCCTCCGGCGTCCAACTCCGGAAGGCGTTGAGGTAGTTCATTTCCACGAAGCCGGGTGTATTGACGTAATCGGTGTAACCCGCAGTGAGATTGGCCAGCATCTTCAGTGTGACGTTGTCCGCTGCCGGCAGATCAGGCAGCCACGCCGAGAGTTTGTCGTCCAGCGTCACCACGCCCCGGTCCACCAACACCAGGAGCGCGGTCGCGATGTAGGTGATGGCGACCGCGCCGTTGCGAAAGTGCATCTCTGGTGCGGCGGGAACCCCGTTCATGCTCTCGCCGCGCGCAACCGTCGCCACCTCCCGGCCATCGACCACGACCCGCGCGATACCGGCCATCATGTGGTATTTCGCCATCGCCTCATCCAGGATGGCGCCGATGTCATCCGGCGTCGCCGTGATCGGCGGTTGCGGGGAAGCGACAGCCTCCGGCGTCGCGGACTGTGCCGCCGCACCGTGCCCCAGCGCCAGGCCAGCCACGCTCGCGCTCAATCCGCCAGGCGCCGCTCGCCGGGAGTGTCGTAGACCTGCTCGAGACATGCTGTTACCCTTCTGCTGCTCTGATGCACGTCACCATCTGGCGGCCCCGGCAACGTTGAGTTGGCTCTACAGCATTGCGTCAGCGGGACTGTAGCAGGGAGAACGCACCGGGTCAGAGCAAGGGAGCCGCATGCGATTCACCCGGTGGTGATCTCGCGGAGCACTGCAATCGGGTTCCCAGGACAGAATCATGCGCGGCCGGCGCCAGGTGCTGCGGGGCACACCTCTGGAGAACATCTCGTGGAAACGACCATCGCGACACAACCACACATGATATCCGCGCATCCTGTCGTGGAACTCGTTTCGGTGAACGTGGCCGAGCCAGAAATCATCGGGACTTTTCGCGGCCAACCGATTGCCAGCGGCATTGCCAAGCAACCGGTGGCGGTGGAAACGCTCTACCTGGATTGGCTGAACCTGACGGGAGACCGCCAGGCAGACTTGCGGGCACACGGCGGGCCAGACAAGGCGGTGTACGCTTACCCCGTTGAGCACGTCGCGCGCTGGAACACGGACCTGGAACCAGAGACTCCCTATGGTCCGGGCGTCTTCGGCGAAAACCTGACCACGCGCGGCTGGCTGGAGGACGCCGTCCACATCGGGGATATCTGGGCCTGGGGCGATGCGCTGCTCCAGGTCAGCCAGCCGCGCCACCCCTGCTTCAAGCTCGGCATGCGCACCGGGCGGCGCGACATCATCAAACGCATGGAAGCCAACGGCCGCTCCGGCTGGTACCTGCGGGTGTTGCAGCCGGGCGTCGTGCCGGTCGCCGGGCCGATCACTGTGGTCTCGCAGGCACTGGATGCCCCGACGGTGCTGGAGACGACCGGCGGTGCTGGCGACTGGCGCTAAAGCGCCACACGCTGGCGGGGCTTCCCGCGCCGCAGTCAGGCCCACCGCTCTCTTGCGTTCCGGGTCCCACCTTGTCATGATGCATGCATCCGCAGCACACATCGTTCGCCCATGGGGAAAGAGGGGGACCATGAATTTCGTGGACGCGGTTCGATCCGGGTTTAACAACTACGCCAATTTCAGTGGACGGGCGCTTCGCTCGGAGTACTGGTGGTGGGTTGTGTTCGTCTGGATCGCGGGGGTCGTTGCCAACCTTGTCGACCGCGCGCTGGGCTGGCGCGTCTACGAAACAACGGTGAACGGGATTCAACAGGGCTCCGGCCCGGTGGCAGCCATTGTCGGCCTGGCGTTGATCATTCCCGGGCTGGCTGTTGCCGTACGGCGCCTGCACGACACCGACCGCTCCGGCTGGTGGTTGCTGATCAGCATCATTCCCATTATTGGCTGGATCGTGCTCATCATCTTCATGGTCACGTCTGGCACGCCCGGGCCGAACAAGTACGGACCCTCGCGTGATATGTCTACGTGGGCCTACCCGCGCTAACGCATCGCCGGGAGCAGACAAGGATCGGCGGTGCTTGCGCATGCACCGCCGATGTTTATGTCACCCACATACCCGAGCGCGTCACCAACCGCAGGTTCTCAGCTGGCCTTCAGCCACCATCCGGCTCTAGCGCGCAGCGTGGGTTTGCGAGGTCAGGAAGGCGCGCGTACGCGCCCAGGCCAGTGCTGTCGCAGCGGCGTCGTACTCCGGGCGGTTGGGCTCGGCGAACCAGTGCTGCGTGCCGGGGTAGACGTGGAACGTGACCTCACGGCCGGCCTCGCGGATCATCTGCTCCAGTTCCCGGAGGTAGCCGAGATCCTCGTAGGCGTCCTGCTCGGCGAAGTGGCCGAGGTAGGCTGCGCGTGTGTCGCAGAAATCCCCCTCACCCGCACCGTAGAAGACCACGACTGAGCCGACCTCTTCCGGACGCGCCTGGGAGAGGTGAAACGCCCAGTACGCGCCGAGCGAGAAGCCGATGACCGCCAGCGGTGCGGGGCTGACACCGGGGAGCAACCGGAGCAGGGACGCGCTGGCCAGCAGGACCGGGCGCACCACGGCTGCTTCATCCTGCGCGTCACGCAGCGCCTCGGCTGCGGGGATGGTGTCCGCAGTCGCGCCGCCGGCAAAGAGACTGGGCGCCAGGGCGACGTAGCCCTGCGCGGCCAGGTCGTCACAGATCTGGGTGAAGGTTGGCGTCAGGCCCCACCAGGCATGCAGCACCAGTACGCCCGGGCCTGCGCCACCGGCCGGCCGCGCCAGATACGCCGAATGCCCGGTATCGTCGACCGTCAGCCACTCGCCCATCATAGTCCCTCTACCGCTTCCCGAACGCATGTTCTTTTCCACAGACTACAGGACTGCGCGCTGATTGCCAAGGCGTGTCCGGGGCTGGTGGGCCGGCCCGTGCTCCTGGCGCCGGTGGGGGCTCCCGACGCGCCTCGAATCCGACACGGAGTTTGCGCCGCCACAAGAAACACCCCTCGTCCCGGATTCTCCCAGGACGAGGGGTTGCAGGGAGAGCAGGCGGCTGGTCAGTCGGTACTGATCTCCACACCGAACTTCTCGGCAGCTTTCCTGATGCGCGCCTTGATGGCTTTCACGTCAGCGGCGTCGTACCTGGCTGCGTTGTCCTTGTGGTTGATGTAACTCCAGGCAGCGCGTACATGTTCGGCGGTATCGATGGGGTACTTGTGATTGACCGGGTCAGCGAACGTGACATCGCCGTACTCGCGCAGCCCCTCTTGGGGATTCACGTCCTCGCGTCGCTCAATCGTGGTTGCCATGTCATGGCTCCTTTCTGCATGACAGCGTCACACGGGCAGAACACCGCATACGCCATGCCACACGGTCCGGCTGCTGGCGGATCAGGAGGAGTGCGGCCCCATGCGGGGAGGCCCTTCGCCGCCGCCAACCAGGCGAGCGGGGTTGGCAGCGTCAATCATCTCCACGATACCCAGCACCGCCGCTTCGATCGCTGCCAGGCTGTGCAGGACGTGCGCGCGCTCGGCGGCTGGCAGGGCGGTGGAGCGCAGGATGGCGCGCTCCACGAGTTGCGCCCGCCCACGAATCACCATCAGGGGATTCTTGAGATCATGGCACATCTGGTCAAATCCGGCTTCACGCCAGTTGAGCGGCGTGGGCGAAGAATCTGGCATGTGTGTGCCTTTCACCGCGGGAGATTCTTCAACTGCCCCTCCGCATTGCACACTCCGGACCGCGCGCTGTGCGCAGGCTACGCATCGCCCACCAGCCTCTTCATCAGGTCGGGCATGTCGCCGGGAACACCTGGCTTTCCCGGCGCCGGCGCCCGGCCTGCGGAGAAGCCAGACGCGTGACTTGTAGACCCGCACGGTCAGCGAGGCCATGACCACCACCAGGCAGGCCGCGCCGGCCAGCGCCAGCAGCCCCGCCTGCCCGAATGTGCGTAGTCCAAGTAAATCGCGCAGCGCGTTGATGAGGTGCGTGACCGGGTTGATGGCGACGAAGCGCTGCAGCCAGTCGGGCAGGGTGTCGACCGGCACACAGGCGTTCGAGAGAAACGTGAGCGGGAAGAGCACGAGGATCGAGATGCCCTGCACGCCAGCAGCCGAGCGCGAGATGACGCCGAGGTAGGCGAAGATCCAGCCTGGCGCCCAGGCGCAGGCCACCAGCAGCACCGCTCCCGCTACGCCAGCTACGCCGCCGGGCCGCCCCCGAGCACGGCGCCTATCAGCATGGTGATGGTAATCGCGATCAAATACCGCACGATATCGGCCGTCAGCGCGCCGGCCAGCGGCGCGCTGCGCGCCATCGGCAGGGTGCGAAAGCGGTCGAACACGCCCTTGTCCATATCCTCGCGCACCTGCGTGCCCGTCGCGGAGGAACCGGCGAGTACGGACTGCACGAGGATGCCGGGGATGACGAGCGGCAGATAGGCCGCCACGTTGCCGGCAGGGACGTAGCCCCGCAGCGTGGCGCACACACCCGGCGCGAGCATCGGGCACGCTCGTCTCACGCGGAGAGGCTCGGGCGGGGGCGACGGCGGGGCTAACCCGCCGCGAGCATCAGGACGCTTCCTTCCCAGCCGGGTCCGAGAAGTGGCGGATCGTCACGGCGTGAGCGGGAAAGCGCGCCACGATCTCCAGGTCACCGTCCATCGCCTCGACGAAGCGGCGCAGGGTACTGACGCACCCGTCCGCGCGCTTTTCCGGGCGGGCGACGGCACTCTGGTCGATGTGCAAAGCCTGGGCAAGGTCTTCCCGGGACAGCCGCCGCGCGCGCCGCATCTCGGTGAGGTCCATCTCCAGGTCGAGTTCTGCCGCCCGGATGTCCGCCGAAGCGCGCTTCAGGCGTCATGCGCTGGCGCAATTCGCTGTAGGCGTTCCTACCCGACACGGTTGTCCCCCATGGCATTCCGTCATTGAGCGGTTCCAGCGGATTGCAAGAGATTTGGCCGTCGCTTCCCAATCTTTCGTGTCTCGAGGAGTGCGCGCCTGCCCCGGATGGTCTGTTTCTTCTGCACACCGCAGCAAGGTGGAACCGGCTGGGCCGAGTTCCTTCGCCGGCAGGATGAGAATGACACGGGAGGGGCGGACACAGGATGGCACAGAAAAGCAGGCAATGCCTCCCGGACTCATAAAGGCTGAGGGCGAGGTGGGAGGATGCTGGCTCAGCAAGGCAGCATCACACACGCGCGCCGGCTTGCCTCTATCCTGTGCAGCGCCGTCTGGCATCCTGTGCGTGAAGGACTGCGTTGGTGCTGCGCCGCCGTCCCGGCAATGATCTGACCCGCAACCGGAATTTCACTATTTTCTGGGCGGGGCAAACCCTGTCCTTCATTGGCGACGCTTTCTCCATCGTCGCCATGCCGCTGCTTATCCTGCAGGTTACCGGCTCCCTGACCCAGATGGGTGTGGTGACTGCGCTGTACGGCGTGGGCTCCCTGGTGGCCGGCATCGCCGCCGGCCCGATCGTGGACCGCTTCGACCGCCGCAAGCTGATGATCCGCTGCGACCTGGGGCGCGCCATCCTCTACGCGCTGGTGCCGGTGGGCTGGTGGCTGCTGGGGCCGCAGCTCTGGCTGGTGTACGCCGTGGCGCTCCTCGGCTCGGCCCTGGCCATGCTCTTCGGCGTGGCGTACATCACGGCGGTCGCCAACCTGGTGGACCGGGACCAGATCGTGGACGCCAACGGCCGCCTGCAGTCGTCCTACGCGCTGGCGTTCATCCTCGGCCCCTTCCTGGCGGGCGTCATCTCCGCGCAGTTCGGGGCGCCGCTGGCTATCGGTCTCGATGGCTTTACGTTCCTGGCCTCCGCCATCTCGCTCAGCTTCGTGCGCCTGCGCCGCGCCAGCGCGGAGCACACGCCCATCGAGCGCGGCAGCGCCGTGGAGGAGTTCCTGGCCGGGGTGCGCTTCCTCTTCGGCAGCCCGCTCTTCCGCTGGCTGACGATCCTGATCGGGGCGTTGGCCTTCGTTTCTACCGGCGTCACCGACCTGATGATCTTCTACCTGAAAGAGGACCTGGGGCAGACCGATGCTACCGTGGGCATCGTCTTCGGCATTGCCAGCCTCGGAGCCATGCTCAGCGGGCTGCTTACCCCGCGCCTGCGCCGCTCCCGGGGATTCGGCTTCTGCCTGATCGGCGGCTTCGTGCTGGAGGGTATCGCGCTCGTCCTGCTCGGCTTCAGCGCGGCCACCCTGCTCATCGCCGGTATCTGGGCGATTGCCGGGTTCGGTAGCAGCACGCGCGGCATCGTTTCCATGTCCTTGCGCCAGGAATTGACGCCCGATCACCTGCTGGGGCGCGTCACGGCCGCCTTCTGGACGGTCTTCTCCGTGCCCGGGCCGCTCGGCGCACTGGCGCTGACGGCTTTCGGCGCGCGAGTTGGCGCACGCGAAGCCCTGCTCACGGTCGGGGTCTTCATCCTGCTGGTGGCAGTAGTGGCCCTGTTCACGCCGGTGCGCGCCTTTGCCCCGCGCCTGGAACCGGACGACCTGGTGGTGTCCCTGAATTGACACCTGGCCCGCACCCGGTCTGGCAGCCAGCACGCGCCGCGCAACGCAGACTCGGGGGCAGCCAGGCAGGAGTGTGGACACGGCGTCTCGGCTCCTGCCGCCGGGCAACCCTGAGGAAATCACCATGTTCTGGCTCAACCATATCTTCTGGAGCGCGCCGGCGCCGATGCCTGCACCCATGGCGCGCGCGTTCATCGTCGTCGCACTGCTCATCTCGTTGCTGGCGGTGGCCGGCTTCTTCCTGTTCGATGGCGTGCAGCGCCTGCTCTTCGTGCTGGCGTTCACAGCCATGTCCATCAGCAATCTGCTCTGGGCTATCGGCAGCTTGCAGGGAGATGCCCGCCAGGGCGAGCGCCTGCGTGCAGCCTCCCGCCCCTTTGGCGTGGTGATGCTCATTGCCCTGCCGCTGGTGGCCTGGCTGGAGTACTTCGCCTGAACCGTCGTTGGCTACGCTGGTTGTCGTGCGCTGGTGCGCATCAGGCCCCTTCTTCTTTACTCATCCGTTCGCGATCGGAAAGGACCTGCCCCATGTCGTGGTTCAGCCGCAACGTCACCAACATCCCGGCGCCCATGTCGCCGCGGGTGGCAAAGATCTTTATCGCGCTCTCCCTCTTCACGCTGGCGCTCGGCTTCTCGGCTGTTTTCATTTACGATGGCATGACCCGCTTCTTCTACGTGGTTGCGTTCAGCGCCATGTCGATCGCCAATCTGCTCTGGGCCGCCGGCAGCCTGCAGCGCGACCCGGCGCGCAGCTTGCAGCTGCGCGCGGCCATGCGCCCGTTTGCGTTCCTGATGCTGGCGACCTTGCCAGTCGCGGCGTGGCTGGTGCTGTTCGGGCAGTAGGCGAGGGTGGCCACCACGACGACTGGTGGCCGGGGCCCCTTGACAGAAACCCGGCCACTTCATACACTCCCCGGAATAGAACATTTGTTCTGATTCATGATCGTGGAGGAAATGGATCATGAGCAGCTTCGCGGCCGGGATGCAGCCTCGCCCTGTGGATGGCGCCCCCGTGGTTCGCTGGGAGTGCCGCTGCCGGCAACCACCGGTGTTGCTGGCCACCTACGGGGCAAACGGGCTGATTCACATCAAGGCGCGGGACCGCTACTGGCACGTGCGCGGCTCCGTGCAGACGTTTTGCCCACGCTGCGGCGGCGAACACCGGCTCGATCTGAGCCAGGAGAGCACTGCCCCGGACGAACGGTAACGGTCGTGGCGGCTCGCTGAGCCTCTCCAGCGCCAGAGCGCACCCCCACCGGAATCTGTCGTGGGTCGCATCATCACCCTGTCGGGGCTGGTCCCTGCCCCAGGAGAGGCATCAATGTCGCACTCTCGGTCGCCCCGCCCCGCCTACCTGCGCGTCGTCGCGCCGGAGCCGGCAGCAACGCCAGCAGATGACTGGCCGCCGCTGCCCGTCATGGCGCCGCTGTTGCACCCGAACGAGAACACCACCCCCAAACAGGAGGCGCTGATCACCATGCTGGCGCTGCGTGCGCGCCAGGGCGACCAGGCCGCAAACCTGCTGCTCTGGCGCGCCTTCGAGGCCCGCCTGGAGCCAGCAGTGAGCAGTTGCACCCGCGCCACGCGGCACGTCGCCTGGCCCCGGCGCGATGGCCGGCCGTGGGAGCAGGAAGATCTGCGCCAGGAGGCCTTCCTGGTCTTCAGCGATCTCACGGCCGCCTGGGAGGGCACGGAGTCGTACGTGGCCTACATGACGGCGCACTTCGCCTGGCGGCTGCGCATGGCGGCCCGCCGCCTGGGGCCATCGCGGCAACCCGCCCTGCACGCCGTCGTGCCAGACCTGGCTGCGGTGTGCCCTGACCTGCTTGACCCCGAATACCGCGCGCTGCTGGAGGCCATTGCGGCGCGCCTCTCCCCGGCGGACGCCGTCGTACTCGATCTCCGCGTGCGCGAAGGGCGCGGCCTGGGCGATATCGCCCACCAACTCGGCGTGCAGCAGCGCACCATCACCCGCCGCTGGCAGCGCATCTGCCGGGTGGCGCACGAGGTGCTTGCCTCGCCAGAGCCAACGGCCTGACTCCTGGTTAGCCCACGGGGGTCACCGCCGGGGTTGCGGCATCGCCACCGAGGCGCAGGGCAATCAGCGCCTCACCGGTCCAGGCGGCGTACCGCTCGGCAATGGCGTCGTAGCTCTGCGCCACAAGCTGCTGCGGGCGATCCGGGTGCGTCATCGCTGGCTCCCATCCTGGTCCTTCATGCTGCCGGGCTTTCGGCTATCGTGCTGCGGGCCGCGTGGGTGCGGCAACACCAGGGAGCGAATCTTCATTTCTGCCGAGACGATACCTGGCGCCGGCGAGGCTGTCGCCGAGAGCGAGCCTGCAGATATCACGACGCGCGGCGGCTTCCGTGACATTCTGGCGGTCCCCGCGTTCCGCCGTCTCTGGTTGGCGCAGATGGCCGCGCAACTGGGCGAAGCCGTCGCACTGGTGGCGCTGCCTCTGCTCGCCTTCGCCATGACCGGCTCGGCGGAACTCCTCAGTTTCATCTTCGTCCTGCAACTGATTCCGCGCATCATCCTGAGCGCCGATCACCGGCGTCATTGCGGACCGTCTGGACCGCAAGCGCCTGATGATCGTCTGCGACCTGGCGCGCATGGTGCTGGTTGGCATCATGCCCTTCACGCAGGAGGCATGGCAGGTTGGGTTCCTGGCCGTGCTCATTGCCATCGGCAACGCGTTTGCCCGCCCGGCGGAACTGGCAGCCGTGCCGATGGTTGCCCCGCCGCACCTGCTGGTGCCCGCGCTCTCCGCGACGCAGGTGGCAGGCAGCGTGGTGCGCGTCATCGGCCCGGCGCTGGCCGGGGCCATCGTGACCCTGGCCGGGCCGGGGCCAGCCTTCGGGGCGCAGGCGGTCTGCTTTGCGCTCTCCGCCGCCATCCTGTTCGGCCTGACCCTCCCGGCCACGGCGCCCGCCCCGGAGACATCAACGATCAGCGCGCTGGATGCTGTGCGCGAGGAGATGCGGGATGGCCTGCGGATTGTCTGGATCAACCCCATCGTGCGCGGCACCGCTGCCGTCGAAGCGCTCTGGCAACTGGTGTTTTCGTCGCTCTTCGTAGCGGCGCTGGTCTACGTGGAAGAGTCCCTGCACCTCGGAGACGAGGCGGCCTCCGCATTCTCACTGCTCACCGCCTGCTTTGCCGGGGGCACCGCCATCGGCGCGCTGGCCGCGCGCCCGGTCGAGCGGCGCATTGGCCGACCGGTCCTGATGGCGATCGGCTACCTGGCGCCGCTCACGCTCATTCCGGCTGCCTTCACGCCGCCGCTGCCGGTGCTCTTTGCCTGCTGGCTGGCGCTCGGCTTCACCGACGCCTGGGCGGTAATCGCGATGCAGTCGTACCTGGCGGAATCGGTGGAGGATGCGCTGCGCGGGCGCATGTACGCCACCTGGACCGCTGTCGTCACCATCGGGGGCGCCATCGCGCTGATCGTCGTCGGCCGCCTCACCGAAACGATTGGGCCACCGCTGACCCTGGCCATTGCCGGCGCCACGGTCGGGATCGGCGGCCCGATCCTGCTCTGGCTGACTGGCGCGCTGCCGGCGATGCTGAAACAGCGGCGGGAGGCGGTCGAGGTCGCGGCGCCGGGATAGCGTGCACACTCGTCTCCCAAACGATTCGTGTCTCGAGCTTGTCGAGAGACCTCGTTCCTACCTACGCCGAGGTTTCTCAACAAGCTCGAGACGACACGATTTCAAGACAGCGCGCTAGTGCGCTGACACGAGATCCATCGCGCCCTTATCATGGACCGCCAGGGTGTCCACCATCGTCTGGCTGGCCGCGTTCAGGCCGATGACTTCCACCTGTGCGCCCGTTTCGCGGAACTTCATGACGACCTTGTCCAGGGCGGCGATGGCGGTGACATCCCAGAGATGCGCGTGGGTGACATCGATGCGGACGCGGTCCACCGTCTCACGCAGGTCGAACGCCGCGACGAACGCCTCGCTGGAGGCGAAGAAGACCTGCCCGGCCACGAGGTAGGTGCGCTCCCGGCCGTTCTCGGACAGGGTCGAGCGCACGTTCATGATCTGGGAAATCTTGGCCGCGAAGAAGACTCCGCTCAGCAAGACGCCCACCAGCACGCCGTAGGCCAGGTTGTGGGTGTAGAGCACGACCGCGACCGTGGCCAGCATGACCACGCTGGAACTGCGTGGGTAGGTGCGCAGGTTGATGACGGACCCCCAGTTGAAGGTACTGACGGAGACCATGATCATCACCGCCACCAGCGCCGGCATGGGGATACGCCCGACGGTATCCCCCAGCATCACCACCAGGATCAGCAGTCCCAGCCCGGCCACGAACGTCGAGAGCCGGCCCCGCCCGCCTGAGCGCACGTTAATCGTTGACTGGCCAATCATGGCGCAACCGGCCATGCCGCCCAGGAACCCGGTCGCGATGTTGGCGAGCCCTTGCCCCACGCACTCGCGGTAGCGGTTGCTGGAGGTATCGGTCATATCATCGACGATGGTCTCGGTGAGCATCGATTCCAGCAGCCCGACAAAGGCCAGGGGGACGGCGTAGGGGAGGATGATGCGCAGCGTCTCCAGGGTCCAGGGGACATCTGGCAGCAAGAAGACCGGCAGCGAGGTCGGCAGCTCGCCCATGTCGCCGACGGTTCGCACATTCAGCCCCAGCGCCATGGTGGCGGCGGTGAGGACCAGGATGCTGACCAGGGCGGAGGGCACGACCGTGGTGACTCGCGGCAGCAGATAGATGATGGCCAGCCCGGCTGCCACCATCGGGTAGGTGGCCCAGGGCACATCGATCAACTCGGGCATCTGGGCCAGAAAGATCAGGATCGCCAGTGCGTTCACGAAGCCGGTCAGCACCGAGCGCGAGACGAAGCGCATGGCGCTGGCCAGCCGGGCCAGCCCGATGATGATCTGGAGAACGCCGACCAGCAGCGTGGTCACCAGCAGGTACTGCAGGCCATGCTCCTTGACCAGGGTGACCATGAGCAGGGCCATGGCGCCGGTGGCCGCCGAGATCATGGCCGGCCGCCCACCGGCAATGGCGATGACGACCGCCATGGAGAACGAGGCGTAGAGCCCGACCTTGGGATCAACCCCGGCAATAATCGAGAAGGAAATCGCCTCCGGGATCAGCGCCAGCGCGACGACCAACCCGGAAAGGATATCGGCGCGCACATTCCCGAACCACTCGGCACGCCAACCAGACGCCGTCATTGATGGCCACCTCACGCCCCACCGTTTTTGGCGGGAGCCGTTGCCTGGACCAATCACACGGCAATGGGCAATTGGAAATCGAGTCAGCAGGCAGCCAGTATATCCGGTCGCTCTGGTTGCTTCTCAGCCACTTTCGGACAGCAGCCCGGCCGCCAGCACATTCGCCACAAACTCGCCCTTGGCGGCGGTGTAGGCCAGGCGGTCGTCGGGAAACCGCTCAGCAAGCCCGGTTTTCAGGCGGGCGTAGGCCGCCGCCACATCCGGGCGGGCGCGCAGGATGTCGCGGAACGCCAGGTGATCGCGCCAGAACACGGAGTCCGCCTCCGCCAGCGAGAGGTTCACCCGCCGCGCATCGGGCGCTCCCGCGATGAAGAAGAGGCGCTCGGGCAAGGTATCGTGCGGGCGGAACTCGTAGCCGATACGCTCCAGCAACGGGATCACCGCGTCTCGCTCCGCAAGGGAGGTGATGGCGACCATGATGTCCAGCAGCGGCTTGGCCAGGAGGCCGGGTACCGCTGTGCTCCCGATGTGGGCGATCTCCAGCGCGTGCGCGCCCAGCGCCTGCTGCAACCGCTCGGCTTCGCGGCGGTAGCCTTCAGCCCAGCGCGGATCGTGCGGGACAAGCCGGACCTCCCGCCGCGCGAGTCCGAATACCGCCAGGTCGTCTGCATCCGCCATCTGCCACCCTCCCGGCGCGTTCGCCATCCCCGGGCGTTTCACCGGTCCGGCAGGATAGCGAGGTGAGAGCACCTACCGCAGATACCGCACGAAAACGCATCCTGATTACCGGAGTGTCCGGCACCGGCAAATCGGCCGTCGTCATCAGGTTGGCTGAACTGGGCTACCTGGCTATTGACACGGATGCACCGGGGTATTCCGCCGAGGTTCCCGCACCGGAGGGTGCGCTAACCGGCATCGGGCCCGGCCGCGACTGGGTCTGGCAGGAGGAGGCTATCCGCGCCGTCCTGGAGCGCCCGGACCCGGTCATCTTCCTGTCAGGCTGCTCCCCGAACCAGGGCGCGTTTTACCCCGTGCTCACCCATGTCATCCTGCGCACGGCCTTGCCCGCGCTCATCACCGCGCGCCTGGCCACCCGCACGAACAACCCCTTCGGCAAGGACCCCGCCGAACTCGCCCGCGCGCTGGCGCTGCAGGCGGAGATCGAGCCGCTGTTACGCCGCTCCGCCACGCATGTCATCGACACCAGCGCGTCTCTGGATGCGGTAGTGTCGGAGGTGCTGCGGTTGAGTGGGCTTGACCAATGATGCTCCACCGATCAGGTAGTTGGAGCCCCAATCAGCGCCAACCCCAATTCCGGCGCAATCTCCGCTTCGGAAAGGTCCGGATTCAGGGCAAGTGCTGCCGCCATCGGATCACGCTCGATGATGCGCAGCAGTGCTTTAGACGCAGCATCTGGCATGTGGGCACCCTGTTCCCAATCTCGTAAGGTGCCCAGCGGAATCTGGAAGAGCCGTGCGAATCGCTCTTGCGTCATCTCATTCAGCCCGGCCCGAATTCTCCGTGGACTTGGCGCCCGGCGCATACGAGCCAGTCGTTCTGGTGATAGCGGCTGGGCGTCCGGGTCTGCCAGAGCTGCTGCCGTGACCTCTTCGTCTGTCAGCGCGCGAAACCGCTCCCAATCCGTGTGCACCGGAGATTCCAGTTCATGAGGCATATTAGGCGCCTCAGTCCCATCCTGTGAAATAGCGCTTCTGCTCATCGATTTTCGCCTTTCTCGCTGAAATGAGCCGGATGACGGCATTACGTAAGGTGTAAACAACAAACACGAAGCCTGCACTTATCTGTCCAATGACTGTCCACCGCTCTTCGCCGTAATCACGATCATCAAGTTCTTCAATTCGGTAATCGTCTTCGAACACCTCCATCGCGTCTATGAGCGTAATACCGTGCTTTCTCAGGTTCTCCTCGTTCTTCTGAGGATCCCACTCAAAGGTCATCGAGCATCTCGCGCACCATTCTACTGAATGTCAGTACTACTGTACCAAGCCCAAGGCGTACGCCCAAGAGGCTATCTCACATTTTGTTCGCCTACAGTGCGACCGCGAACAAACGTCACTATGTCTCACTCCACCTGCACATCCCACCCGAATTCCCGCAGCCCCAGCTTCCGCGCCACGGCCTGTGAGGCATGGTTGTCATGGCTCGTGCTGTAGACCGGCGTGATGCCGGCGGCACGGATGGCATTGGCCCAGGCGGCGGTGACGAGCGCGGCGTAGCCCTGGCCCCGGTACTCCGGCACGGTCTCGACACCCGCCTCCGCGACGTGGGGAGTGCGGCGGGCGCTGTCGCAGATGGCGACCGCCCGGCCGTCAACGAGCATCGCGTAGCAGGGCCAGCTCTCGCGCAGCCAGGTCGCGGTGAAGGGGAAGTGCTCTGCCAGCAGATCTGCGTGCCCCGGCTCAACGAGGGTGACGGCATCGGGGATTGTGAGCGCCTCGGGAAAGACGTAGGCCGGGCCGGAGTAGAGATCCCATGTCTCGCCGCCGGGCGCGAGCGACGCCAATACCGCGCCCAGGCCAGGGAGAAATGCTTCCGGGGACGGCGCAGGAATCACCGCAGCTTCGCAAAACTGATCGATGGCAGCGCGGAGCGCAGCCGGGACGTCGTGCCGATACGCGCGGGCGATGCCGCCCGGCGTCACGCCGAGGTAGACGCGCGGCGCAGGCCCCGGCGGGGGTCAGGCTCCAGCTCGTTGATGGTCACCAGGTCGCCCTGGCTGTCGCGAGTGAACAGGGCGTCCACCCGCAAGCGCGCCAGGGCGAAATCCGCCACCGCTTGTGACGGATCGCCAGGAGCCTCGTCGCTCAATCGGCCTCCACCTCTTCCGGGGCAAGTTCATCCAGAATTCCCGCCAGCTCATCTGGCGCGGAAAACATCGGCCAGTGTCCGGTGCGGAGTTCGATCCACTGCCACGGCTCCTGCTGGAACTGCGTGATCTCCGGCACGCCCGCCTCGGCCAGGCCGATGATGTCGTTGCAGGCAATGATCGTGCCCTGCCACGCGGGTTCCGCCCGTTCCAGGTGAAGCGGCTGCGTGTAGGAACCCCACGGCTGCGGCTCGGCGCGCGCCTCGATCAGCAGCAGGTCCTCATCGCTGATCCCGGCCGGGCTGGCGTCGGCGCCAAGAATCTCCCAGCCGGGGAAAGGGAGCTTCCAGCCGTCGCCGAAGCGATCCACAGTCTCCTGCAGCTTGGCCCGGACCTGCGGCGGGTAGAAATCGGCCATGGCCATGCCGTTGGGCAGCGGTGCGGAATCGACGTAGACCACGCGCGCCAGGCGCTCTGGCACGCGGTCCGCCGCGCCCGTCACCACCGCCCCGGCGTAGCTGTGCCCAGCCAGGATGACGTCATCCAGATCATTGGCCAGGATGGTGTTCACCACATCCGTGATGTGCGTCTCCAGATCCACCTCGGGCCGCCCCAGGTGCACCCGCTCGCCCAGCCCGGTCAGTGTCACCGGGTAGACCTCGTGCCCCTCGTCGCGCAGGGTTTCCGCCACGTCGCGCCAGGCCCAGCCGCCCAGCCACGCGCCGGGAACAAGAACGTAGGTTGCCATGCGGTATCTCCAGTCATGCTCTGTGTCATTCGCCATCCGCATGGTACGTGGCAATCTTGTCAGGACGTGCCACCATTGCCCATCACGTGCGTCTCCACGCCGGAGCAGCGAGAATCATGCCAGATCGCGACCTTTCGCCATATCTCGGGCAGGGGGTCCAGGTGGTGATCGACCGCCCACTTGGCACGTATCATCCTCGCCACTCCAACATCTGCTATCCCGTTAACTACGGCTATCTCCCAGGCACGGTTTCCGGTGACGGCGCTCCCGTTGACGCCTATGTTCTCGGGGTCGACGTGGCCGTTGCGGCGTTCGAGGGCATCGTCATTGCGGTGATTGCCCGCGCGGACGATATCGAGGACAAACTGGTGGTTGTGCCGCCAGACAAGACCGTTTCCCGGGCCGGGATTGCCGCCGCTGTCGCCTTTCAGGAGCAATTCTTCACCGCCGAGGTGGTCATGACCGGAGATGCCTCCATGCCACACCCTCACACTCTGGACGATGAAGACATCGAAATCATCGTTGCCACACCAGACGACTGGCAGGCGGCGCGGGATATCCGCCTGGAGGCGCTGCTGCGCGATCCGCAGGCCTTCGGGTCTACCTATGCCGAGTCGATTGGCCGTACTGAGGACGAGTGGCGGACCTGGGTGAGCCGTCCCGGCGTCACCCTCTTGCTGGCGCGTGCAGACCAGGCCGTTGTGGGCATTGTGGGTGGGTTGCGAGGCGACGATATGACCGGGGACGCCGCCGTAGCCTGGGTCGTCAGCATGTACGTCACGGCGGCACACCGGCAGCGTGGCGTGGGACGCCGATTGCTGCAAGCTATCCTGGCTGACCTGGAGGAGGATCCGGTCCTGACCCGGGTGATCCTGCACGTCTCCCACAGTCAACTCCCGGCGCAACGCCTCTATGCCTCGCTCGGCTTCGTGCCGATTGGCGAGGAGGGCGGCGAGATCATCATGGCGCGGCCCCTGCGCTGAGGGCGGTATGCTGCACTGCCTGACAACCTGGGGAAGGGGAGACGATGCCAATCAATATCGCGCGGGCGCGGGCCGAGACGCCCGGCACGGCCAATGTCCTGCACTTCAACAACGCCGGGTCCTCGCTGATGCCGCAGCCGGTGCTGGACGCCACGGTGGACTACCTCAACCTGGAGGCGCAGATCGGTGGCTACGAAGCGGCAGACCGGCAGGAAGCGCAGATCGAGCGCTTCTACGGTGCCGCCGCCGAGCTGCTGAACTGCGACCCGGATGAGATTGCCTTCATCGAGAACGCCACCCGCGCCTGGGACATGGCTTTCTACGCCATCCCGTTCCAGTTGGGAGACCGCATTCTCACCGCCCGCGCCGAGTACGCCAGCAACGTCATCGCCTTCCTGCAGATGGCCGAGCAGCGAGGGGTGAGCGTGGAGGTGGTCCCGAGTGAGGAAACGGGCGAACTCTCGGTCAGCGCGCTGCGCGAGATGATGGATGACAATGTCAGGCTGATCGCCATGACCCATGTGCCGACCAACGGCGGCCTGGTCAACCCGGCGGCCGAGGTGGGCAAGGTCGCCCAGGAGGCGGGGGTGCTCTACCTGCTCGATGCCTGCCAGTCGGTCGGCCAGATGCCGGTGGATGTGCAGGCCATCGGCTGCGACATGCTCTCCACCACCGGCCGCAAGTACCTGCGCGGGCCGCGCGGCACCGGCTTCCTCTATGTGCGGCGCGAGGTGATCCCCGTGTTGGAACCACCGATGCTCGATCTGCACGCCGCGCAGTGGACCGCCCCGGACCAGTTCGTAACGCGCGATGATGCGCGCCGCTTCGAGAACTGGGAGACGAACTACGCCGGCAAGGTGGGGCTGGCCACCGCCCTCGACTACGCGATGGGTTGGGGCCTGGACGCCATCTACGCGCGCGTGCAGGAGTTGGCCAGCAGCCTGCGCGCCCGCCTGCGCGATATCCCCGGCGTGACCGTAACCGATATCGGCACGGAGCAGTGCGGCATCGTCACGTTCATGGTCGATGGGCGCCCCGCCGGCGAGATCCAGCAGACGCTGGCCCGGCAGGCGATCAACGTCACCACCTCCTCTACGTCATCGACACGCTTCGACATGGAGGCGCGCGGGTTGGCGCTGATCGTGCGGGCTTCGGTCCACTACTACAACGATGAAGCCGAGGTCGCGCGCTTCTGCGCCGCCATCCGCGACATTGCGGGCCAGTGAGTTTCCCCGTGGTTGAGCTACGCACCGACCGCCTGCTGCTACGCGAGTTCCGCGAGGAGGACTGGCCGGACCTGCACGCGGTGGAATCGCTGCCGGAGGTCGCGCTTTACCAGCACTTCGAGGCGCGCACGCCCGAGGAGAGCCGGCACTACGTGCTGGCTGCCATTGAGAGCGCCGGGGCAAGCCCGCGCGACACCTACGACCTGGCGATCGTGCTGGCGGACGATGGCCGCGTCGTGGGGCGCTGCGGCTTCGCCATCACCGACCCGGACCAGCGCGAGGCGGTGCTCTGGTACACCCTGCACCCGGAAGTGTGGGGTCAGGGCATCACCACGGAGGCCGCGCGCGCGGTGGTGGACTTCGCCTTCCGCGAGCTTGGGCTGCACCGAGTCTGGGCCGAGTGCGACCCGCGCAACCCCGGCTCGTGGCGCGTGCTGGAGAAGATCGGCATGCGCCGCGAGGGGCACCTCATCGAGAACGTGTGGCTGAAGGGCGAGTGGTGCGACTCGCTGATGTACGCGGTGCTGGACCGGGAGTGGGGGTGAGCGGGGCACACGGAAGCGATTCTTTCTGTATCACTGGCACCCACCCTGCTGTGAGGTCGTGCGCCCACGCTACTGTGTCATCCTGAGCCCGCAGGCGAAGGATCTCGGCCTGCGCAACCACCGAACGTCGATGCCCGTACCCGAGGTACGCGGTGTCCTCACACCGTCGCGGCGGGGTACGAGATCCTTCGACTTCGCTCAGGATGACACCTGAAGGGGGATGACCCCTCGTGCTGTCGCGGCCGGTAATGCCGAGACCACTCTATTGTCCCCAATATGTCACGCGGGGATACCTCGGGCTACTTCGCGTTGCACATACCCTTCAGCTACCGGATGATGCGCGTCGACAATGTGGTCCCTTGCGTCATTGAAGGAAAAGCCATGTCTGCGTTTGTCCTGCCCAACGTGTCGTTTACCGGGAAGGTGGCGCTCGTCACGGGCGGCAGTTCCGGGATTGGCCGCGCCACGGCCCGCGCGTTCGCCGAGGCGGGCGCAACGGTGGTGCTCTCCGATATCGACGAGGCCGGTGGCGAAACTGTCGCTGAGGCGCTGCGGGCTGGCGGCAGTGAGGCCGCGTTTATCCGGGCAGATGTCTCCCGGGCGGCAGACGTGGCGCAACTGGTCGCCGAGACGGTGGCGCGCTTCGGGCGGATCGACTGCGCCCACAACAACGCGGGCATCGAGGGGGAGACGGTGCTGCTGGCCGACTACACCGAGGAAGGCTACGACCGCCTGATGGGCGTCAACCTCAAGGGCGTCTGGCTCTGCCTGAAAGAGGAGATTCTCCAGATGCAGCGGCAGGGTGGGGGCGCGATTGTCAACACGTCGTCGATTGCCGGGCTGCGCGGCTCTGCCTGGCTGCCGGTGTACTCGGCGAGCAAGCACGGCGTTGTCGGGCTGACGCGCGCCGCCGCGCTGGGGTACGCCAGGGACGGCATCCGGGTCAACGCCGTCTGCCCCGGATACGTCGATACCCCGATGGTGGCGCGCCACGACATCCTGCAGAACCGGGCGGCGGAGCGCACGCCCATGGGCCGCCTGGCCACCCCGGAGGAGATCGCGACCGCCGTCGTCTGGCTCTGCTCCGATGCCGCCGCCTTCATGACCGGCGAGACGATGGTGGTCGACGGCGGGGTGACGGTGTAGAGGACTGCCTCCGGTTTCTTGGCGCGCGAAGGGCCTCATCACCGAACTACCGGTACTTTGTTGACAGGTCTTAGGAGGCGTCATAGAGCCGGAGTGGGTGGCCGTGGTGCAACCAGTCCAGCAGGGTCTGCAGTGCGTCCGGTGGTGGCTGGTCGCTCCCGGCGCGCCAGCAGCGCCACCGGAACCACGCCGGTTCCAGCCAGGCCCGCACCCGCCGCAGCGCCACCGGCCAGCAGCGCGGTGGCCGCCGCCCGTGCCCAGCGAGCGGTGACCCCTTTTTCCCCTGCTCACCCGACGAGCTGTCTGGATCGTGCGGGTCGGCATCGGCGGCGGGGGGATATCCGGGACCGGGCCGTGGGTCTCCGCCCACCAGCAAAACGCGAACGCGCACTGCACCAGTGCCCAGTGGCGACGCATGGCCCGATCCGACCGGACCTGATACTGGCTCCAGCCCAGGCTGGTCTTGACCGGCTTGTCCTGCTGCTCCACCCAGTTGCGCAGGCTGTACAGCCGCACGATTTCGGCCCAATCCGCCGCATCCGTGGGCAGGGTGGTGGCCAGATACCAGGTCGCCGCCTCCGGCAAGGTCGCCGGATCGGCGGTGGCAATCCCCAGGCGGCGACCGCGTTCCGGCCCGAATGGTCCCGCCACCCCTTCCAGCGCCCACCACGTCTCCTGGTGCCCGTCGCGGTCCTGCCGGAGGACGGGCTGCCACGATCCCGGACGATCCAGGCTGACCCACCCGCCGGCTGCGGCCATCTCCCACACGGCCCCCATCGCCTCGACGGGCGCCCACCACGCGTGAGAGGGTTTGAGTGCGACCACATAGGGCACGTTGCGCTGGGCGAGGCCGCGGGTGAAGCCGCGGTGCTCGCCGGAGAAGCCGTCCGCCACCACCGCCCGGAATGGCCAGCCCTGGGTGATGGCCTGGTCGACCAACTCCAGCGCAATCTGCGGTTTCGTGCGAAAGGCCGGATCCGCCTTGCCGTCGGCGAACCACCGCTCCGGCGTGTAGGGTTCCACGGCCAGGGGGGCATAGATGCCCTCGTCGGCCCAGAGACTGCCAACGCTCACGACCCCGTTCTCGATCTTGCCCCGGTTGCCCAGGGACTGCCGGCCAACGTGCGCGGTCTGCGTGCCGTCCTTGCGGTCTCCGGTCTCGTCAATGATGAGCACCCCGCCGGCGTGTGGGACGGTGGCAGGATTCGCACGCAGCAGGTCCTGCCGCCGCGTGGTGACGGCGGAGGCGTCCCACGTCGACTCGGACAGGAACCAGTGCAGGCGCTGCGCGCTCGGGGCCTGGGCGCCGACGACTGGTTCGGTATGGGCCAGGGCCGTCAGGGTCTTGCTCCGTTCGGCCGGGAGCAGCAGCCCGGCCAGATAGTGGCGGAACGCGGTGCGTTGCTGGCTGCCACTGCACAGGTCGTCAAATTGGGCGGCATACGTCTCCAACGGCTCGGGAATCGGCGGGGATGACGGCATGGGGCACCTCCGCCCGCTCGCCCTGTCAACAAAGTACCGTTACAGCGGGTGGCAATGAAGTTGGCCACCGCAGCGCAACCCTTCGTGTCTCGAGCGGAGTCGAGAGACCTCGTTCTCCGACACTCGCGACGAAGTCTCTCGACTGCGCTCGAGACACGGGATCGCTGCCTGGCAGGTCAGGTCTTTTGCAATGCGCTGTAGCGGTACTTTGTTGGCAGGATGCTGGGCTGGAGCCATGGCCGATCACCCTCCGAATCATGACGAGGTTTGCTCACATTGTGGGAGCGAACGGCGAGCATTGCGAGGACACCATCGGCTCCTGCCACCGCGTCAGCACGCGGTCAACAAAGTACCGGTAGGTGCATGCGAATTTCTACATCGTGAACTGAAAGGAAATTCGATGGATCGACAGAGTCTTGCAAACCTCTGGCGTGATGCTGCTCAAATCACTCGACAGGATATCTTTGGCTCCGAAGACAAACTCCTACCAGTTTACCCGGCCAGCGCCCATGAACTTGCATTGCAAGCACAGCTACCAGCCGTTGGAATGGTTGGACCAGATTATTCAGGATCTCTCGTGATCCTCTCCGTAAATGGTGCTGGTGGAAAGTTCGACCATCGTTCGCATCCCAGCAGCGACAGAATGTATGACCGGATTGGTGCGCTGAAGGCTTCGACACATGGGCCAACCGCGCTCGAAGCATTTGAAGCCCTGAACAATTCTATAAGGGCAAGCATGCCAGACTGGAGCATCTATCAGCGTCATACGTCGAAGATCCTACAGGCCGCGAGGCACGAACTCGCTGACATTGCCTATCTATATGTGGTGCCGTTCAGAACGAAGAATGATGAGGGATATAAGATTCTTCGCCGATATAGAGAAGCCGCGTATTCAAGTCATCTCATACATCAACTTCAAGCCTTGGAACCCAAGACAATCATCGCAATTGACAGGTCATCGGAGCAAGCAGCCCTTCAATTCAAAGCTGACCACCCAGACACGAATCTAATCTATTACACACGCCAGAGAGATGCCCACGATGAACAGAAGAGAACACTTACAGAAATCGCGAAATTCTTCCAGAATGATGGCAGGCATCAATGCTCCTAAAGGTGTTGGGATTTACTCCGCCGGGTAGAACGCCGGGTTGTAGCGCTGGGCGAGGAAGCCGGTGGCCCGTGACAGGTCGAGGTCCTGCACGAGCAGGCACTCTTCGCCGTAGGGCGCGTGGGCCACGAGTTCGCCCTCGGGGTCGATCAGGCTGGTGGCGGATTCGGGGTAGGTGAAGGCGTAGTTGACGCTGGCGAAGTAGACCGTGTTCTCGATGCTGCGCATCAGCATCGCCTTCTCGTAGTAGGGGGCATCCGGGTCGCCCCAGCGCGTCAGCACCGGGCCGCTGGTGTCGCTGCCGGTGAGCTGCGGGTGGAAGACGACCTTCGCGCCGCGCGCCGCCGCCCAGCGGGTGGCCTCCGGATAGCGCCAGCCTTCGTGGCAGATGGTGATGCCGAAGGGCACGCCGTCGATGGCGAACAGGCGACGCTGGCCAACCGGCACGTAGTGGGGCGCTTCCTCGACCGGGATCTGGTTCTTGGCCTGGAACCCCTGGAGCGCGCCGTCACGGTCGATCACCACCGCCACGTTGTGGGCGCCCAACCCGGTTTCCCACTCCATGCCCATGACCACAGCGACGCCGTGGCGCGCCGCCATCTCCTGCAATGCAGCCAGCGCCGCTTCCTGCCGCGCCTGGTCGCGCGGGGGACGGGGAAATCGAAGCCGCGCAGGCCGGGGATGTACGTTTCCGGGAAGCAGACGATGGCGACATCCTGCGCGGCAGCTTCGGCCAGCATGCGGTCGGCGGTGGCCAGCCGCTCGGCCACCGTCGGGACATTGCGGACGGTGGCCAACCCGATGCGGAGTGTGTCTGGCGTCATGGAGGTTCCCTCTCGCGCTACCGTTATCGACGCGATGGTAGTGCAACTCCGCACTGTCTTGTCAGGGCCATGTGTGCATGTTGCCCAACAATCTGCTGGAGATTTCTGATGACTGCGCATTCGCCGTACGATTCCCAGAGCCCAATCACCGATCCTGGCAAAATGGCGGACTGGCTCTCGCCCCTGCCAAAAGACTTCATAGCCCTGCGCGCACTGGCGAGGCCGCTGGTTGCGCACTACCGCGCCGATGACCTCGCGGCGTTCAGCATTCCCGCCGAGCGCGTGGCGGAGATCGACACGCGCTTTGCCGAGCGGATGTTGGCGCGCCTGCACGAGATGGAGAGCGGCCCGATCACCCCCGAGCGTACGCCGGCCAATCGCCTGGTCGGCTGCTGTCGCGACTTCACAGTGCTCTACCTGACCATGCTCCGCCACGCCGGCATTCCGGCGCGGGCGCGGGTGGGCTTTGCCAGCTACTTTACGCCGGGGTGGTTCATCGACCACGTGGTCGCCGAGGTCTGGGACGAGTCCAACCAGCGCTGGCGCCTGATCGACCCGGAACTTGCGGACGTGCACACCGATCCCAACGACGAATTCGCGATTGATACGCTCGATATCCCGCGCGACCGATTCCTGGTTGGCGGCGCGGCGTGGCAGGCCTGCCGGCGCGGCGAACTCGCGCCGGAACGCTTCGTTGTTGACCCCGATCTGGATATCCCGGTGACGCGCGGCTGGCTGCAACTGCGGCACAACCTGGTGCAGGACCTGGCCTCCCTGACGAAGCGGGAGATGATCCTCTGGGATACGTGGGGCATCCTGGGCGACGACCCGGTCACCAACGCATCGTTGCCCTTGCTGGACGGCATCGCCGCCGTCACCGCCAACCCCAATGTCACCTACGCCGAGGCCGCCGCGCTCTACGAGCGCGAGCCAGAGGTGCAGGTGCCGGCTGAGGTGATGAGCTTCGACATGCTGGCGAACGAGCCAAGGATGGTGGCGTCAGGGGTGTAGGGGAAGGGAGGTCCTGCTCTTTCCAGCATGCGTTGGCGACTCACGCGCAGGGGTCGTTCTCGCCGGTGTCGGACTACCCCAGCCGACCCGCCGGACCCGCCACCGTACGGAGCGATGCACGCAAGCCAGTTGACGTTTACCTGTGGCGGCGTAGCGTGTATTCCGGATACGCATCATTGATCGTTGTGATGTTCGCCTACCCGGGAGTTTCCCATGCGGTACATGGTTCGGTTCCTGCTGCTCGCCATGTCGATGGTCGCCAGTCTGCCCGGCTACGGCGCGCTGGCACAGGCTGCGTCGCCGGCCGCGTCGCCGGCCGGGGCAGAGCGCGGCGACTTTGCGGGCATGGTGGATATCGGCGGGCGTTCGCTCTTCCTGCAGTGCACGGGAACCGGGAGTCCGACGGTCGTGCTGGAGGCGGGTCGCTTCGCCTCGGAGCAATGGGCGGCGGTGATGGAGGAGGTCGGACCGCTCACGCGCGTCTGCCGCTACGACCGCGCCAACACCGGCCAGAGCGACGCCGCGCCGCTCCCTCGCAGCGCCGAGGATGTGGTGACCGATCTGCACGCACTGCTGGCCGCCGCCCGCGTGCCGGGGCCATACGTGCTGGTGGGGGGTGGGCTGGGCGGCCTGTTCACCCGGCTGTACGCCGCCACCTACCCGGATGACGTTGCTGGCATGGTGCTTTCGGACGCCGTGTACGAGGAGGTCTTCAACCTGCAGGGGTTGCTGAACTCGCCGGCGGACATGGCGGAGACATTGCGGCTCGATTTCGCGGGGGGCGATCCGGAGGGAATCTGGACGCCTGAGGACGCGCCGCGCACCTTCGCGCAGGTGCGCGCTGCCCGGCTGGCCGGACCGCTGAAGCCGATGCCGCTGGTAGTGCTGGCGGCAGGCACATTTGCCGGCGGCCCCGATTCGCCGTACCCGCCTGCCTCCGACGCCGTCTGGCCCGGCCTCTCGGTGCTGATCCAGCAGTCGCTGGCGACGCTCACCCCGGATGCGCACTTCGTGCTGGTCCCCGATAGCGGCACGCAGATCCATGTGGACCGGCCCGACGCGGTGATTGCCGCGATTGCGGAGGTGGTGGAAGCGGTGCGTGATCCGGGAATGTGGGCAGCGGCAGGCGCCATGCCGGTGCCGTAAAGGAGCGTGAGAAGGGGCGAATTGGCGGCGGATGCCGCCAACTCGCCCAGCAGCGACGCGCTTGCGCTCGGTGTCGTGGGCGCGGCTGGACGGGCTGATCACCTCGATCAGCAAATCGGGCGGTTACTGGATACCGCGCCGCACGAACTGGCGCGGCACCCAGGTAGCAGCACTATCGCGACGTGCAGATGAACCAGCCAGCCGCGACCATCTCGACGTGGCTTGAGCCGAGTCGAGAGACCGCGTTTCGGATGCATCGACGCCGAGGTCTCTCGACTCCGCTCAAGCCACGAGAAGGTGCTGCGTGGGCCGAGTTTTCAGCAAGCCGCTGTAAGGAACTTGCAACACCAGATTGTGCATGACACTCTCAGTGCAGACTGCTTCAGTCTGGGTTTGCAGATATTGCTCCAGAGCAGAACGTAGCCTCTGGCAAGTCGCACAAGTCGCATTTGAAAGACGCTCAATAAATCTTATCCGCAAAGCGACAAGACAAGAGAATCAATGTCAACGGAACAGCATAAGTTCGGCCGCAGGATTCGCTAAGGCTGGTCCGTACAAACGTTGTTGATGCACGCCCTTCCTGGGTGCTGGCCGTGATAGCAGCAGTCGCTGTCCTGTTGGCAGGCAGCATTGCTCATATTGCAACAGGCAGTGTTTCCGGAAATGCACATCTGGTCGGGGCCGCAATTAGTACAGGGAAGGTCAAATCCACATTTACTGTGGTATGTGCCGCCACAGGTTCCAACTGGACAGATGGGGTCTAGATCAACACAGTAGCAATTCCACATTTCTGTGTCATTGACCCGAAGACAGCTTTTGCCTGGAGGGCATGTATCGGTACTACAGTAACCTCCCTTGCCATCTGGATCGCCACATTCTTTCTGGCTACAGTCCCTGGTATCTATGCCGTCGTCAATGCAGATGGTCGAGACTTTCTTCTTCTTGCCCTTGCCTTTCTTTCTGACATAGGGGACGGTCCCAGGAGGACAGGTCTTCGGGTTCTTTTTCTTCTTCTTGGCGTCAGCTTCCAGCAGGCCAAGTCCGCCTGCGATTCCACCGAGCAGACCTGAGGCAATGAGGAGGCGTCGCGTCCTGACTGACCCAACCCACTCTTTCGTGGCTAGATCAAAAAGGTGCTCATCCATGTCGAACTCTCCCTATTTACTGTTGCATCAAGGACGCGAAGAGCATTGTCTGTCGTGAAGTGAGAACACTAGCAGAAAGGGGTGACGGTCGGGAGCTTCATTGTTCCAAGCACCTTTGGCTAGTGGGATTCTGTCTCAAATGCGGATAATTCGCATTATACGGCACTTTCCTCAAAACACGTATCACCGACTTCGCATGATGGCAGATTCTTCTCCAATATTCGTCATTTCAATAACGTACGTACCCACACGATCCTTATTTCCCAAAATTTCGATTTGGTCGGTGTCCGACTTCAGATTGTTCGGTCGTCCTGTAACTCACACTACAGCGTATTGCAAAAGACTTGACCTGCCAGGCAACAAACCCGTGTCTCGAGCGGAGTCGAGAGACCTCGTTCACCGGCGCTCGCGACGAGGTCTCTCGACTCCGCTCGAGACACGAGGGGATTCCTGTCGGCCCAACTTCTTTGCACACCGCTGTAGACGGTTGTAGTGGCACAGGGAGCACCTGTCCGGACACGCTGCCAGATACCTGCTATCGCAAGAGTTGGCACAGTCCGCCCACTTGCCTTCGCCAAGCACCAGAAAGCCCCGCTCCCGTGGACCAGGAGCGGGGCGCGTGTCTGCAGCCGTACGGAGGTATCAGGTCGTCAGTCGGGCCCAGAGAACGAGATTCTTCGCCTGCGGGCTCAGAATGACACCTGAGCGGGGCGTCTCCCGCTAGTGCTTTGCTGCCGTGCGTTCCGGCACCTGGTAGGCGCCTCGCAGCGTCGCCGGAATGTGGGTGCGGCTGATGATCACCGTGATGACGGCCAGGATAACGTAGATGACCGAGAGTTCGTTGCGGATATCGGGGAAAACGAACTGCACCGCGAAGAGCCCGAAGAGCAGCCCGGCCCCGACCAGGGAGAGGCGGCGGTCCAGCAGCAGCGCGATAGCGAAGACGGACTGCGCGGCCGTCAGCAGGATTTCCTGCTCCTGGCGGCCATCCAGCGGCAGGTTCGAGATGCCGCCCATGGCCACGGAGTAGACCAGCGGCAACATGCCGACGAGCAGGGTCCACTGGTTCACCTTGGAGGAGACGACGGTGCCGAGCGCGGCGTCCGCCGCCGCACGCCAGGCGAAGATGGCGACCACCACGAACTCCGGCGCCTCCGAGGCCAGCGGCGCCAACCACTGCACCAGCAGGAACTCGTCGATGCCTATTTGCGTGCCGGTTGCCACCAGGGCCGTCGCGAACGACTTGGCGACCAGGAGCACGACGACGGCAGCCGCCACGGCCAGGACCGCGGTGACTCCGCGCCGGGTGGCGGTCGGCAACGCGCCAATGGTTTGGGCCGGGCCGACCAGATGCGGCTCGTCGGCGGGCAGCTTGGTCAGCCGCCAGATGTAGACGGCGAAGATGGCGCCCAGCACGACGCAGTCAACAATGGAAAGGTAGCCCTTGAACGGAATGGTGAACGCGTAGAGCGTTGCGGCCAGCAGCGCCACCAGTTCCAGGCCGTGACTTGCCTCCAGGGTGACTGACTTCTGCCGCGTACGCAGCCAGACGATGAGCAACACCATCGGCCAGGCGATACCGATCAGCAGGCGGTTGGCGCCAGTCATGTTCGCCACGGCGTAGCCCGCGTAGGCCGGGTCTTCGGCCGCCAGCCAGGCGAAGGAGGCGTCCACGATGTATTCCGGCAGGATGGCGATGAGCGCCAGCAGCGCCAGCGCCAGGCCCTGCGAAATATCGATTTGCACCGCCTCCGCCGCCCAGGAGAGCAAGAAGGCCGCGCCCACGATGGAGATCCCGAAAAGCAACGCGCTGACCGGCGCTGTTGCGCCATACGCGCCAAGGCGCAACAGCAGCCCGGGGATGGTGATAACCAGGGCAATAACGATCGGGAGCCAGGAACGCATCAGGCGTGGATCTCCTTGGACCGGGGGTCCGACGTCGGTGAGAGCTGGCCGCGCTGGCCACACCACTCGAAGTAACTCCGGCTCAGCCCGAGAAGTTCCGCGCCAGGGACCGTCTGTTGCCAGGGGTTAGCGCGGGCGGCGCCCCCGGGTGTAGTCGCTGCGACCACGGCGCCGGTAGTCCTCCGCCTCGATCAGCACATCGCGGGTCAGGTGCGTGTCCAGCAGGCGGGAGAGGATGCGCTCATCGACGTGGCGATGATCCTGGTTGGAAGTAATGATGGTCGGCAATCGCTCGACGTAACGGTGGTTGATGATCTGGTAGAGCTTTTCCCTCGCCCAGGGCGTGGTGTTCTCCGTACCCAGGTCGTCCAGCACCAGCAGGAACGCGCCGCGAATAGCGTTGAAGCGATCATCGTAGGCGACACCCTGCGACGGATCGAACGTGGTGCGCAGGTGATCAAGCAGGTCCGGCACCACCGCGAAGAGCACGCTGCCGTTGCGCTCGCGGATCTCCAGCGCCGAGGCTACGGCCAGGTGCGTTTTCCCCACACCGACGGCGCCGTGCAGATAGAGCCAGCCATCCGGGTGGCGCGCGAACTCGCGGGCGGCGTTGTAGGCGTCCTCGGTGCCGGGGGTTGGCTCGAAGTGGGCAAAGGTGTGCTGGTTGAAGCCATCCAGGTTGGAGAGCCGGCGCACCTGCTCCCGGCCGCGTTCGGCTTGCTCCGCCACCTTGCACTCGCAGGGGAAGAGACGGCCAAAATTGGGGTGGCCGACTGGCACGTCCATGCGCACCCAGCCGGCATCCTTGCAGACCGGGCAGCGCCAGGCAGGCTGCTCCCGCCTGGCCGCGCCGTTGCTCTTAGGCGGGCCGGTGGGGATGCGAACAGTGGTCAGGACATCGCCAATGCGCTTCATGGGAACTCTCTACTTACCCGTACCGCTCGCGCGGCTCCCGCCCCTGGGCTTGCCACCCTTCAAGGATGCGCTGGATATAGCGCCAGGACCGCTTGTTGTAGGTAACGGCCTCTGTCACCGCGTCCTCGATCCACTCCACTGGCCAGGTCTCCAGGGCGCGCACCAGGTGATCAGCAATCAGCGGGGTGAGGGGACCAACGTTCTGCTCGTAAAGGCGGAAGACGTTCGGCCGCTCCGGCACGACCTCCGGCGGCTGCGAATCCCGCCAGATGACGCGGGGTGGAGCGACGCTACCCCGGGCCATCGCCGCCACGAGCGCCTGGTTGACGGGGGTATTGACATAGTACCAGACGTCCTCATCGCGGCCCTGCGCGGCCACGAAGCGGAGCAGGGTGCCGCGTCCGGTGGCCAGGTCGAGACCGGCGCCGATGCGCTCCCCTGGCTCCCGTGGGCTGCCCGGCGTGCGCAGGGCGCTGCGCAGCGTACGGTCCGCGTGCAGGGCGTCCTCCGAGACCGGGGTTTCGATGCCGCCCGCTTCGGAAGACAGCCGGAAGATCGCCAGGGTGACCTGAAGCTCCGCCATTTCGGTGATTTGCGGCAGGACGTCCGTGAAGAACGCATGAGGGATACCCACGGCGGGGTCGGTCTGGACGAGGAAGCCAGAGAAGCGGGGAGTCATTGGCGGACGGCCCTCGTCTCAGAAGACCTCCGCATCCCAACGAGTACCCTCACCCCCAGCCCCTCTCCCGCGCACCGGGAGAGGGGAGCGAGGTTGGGGGCAGCGGCGGTGATGATGAGTTCGCCCCTCAACGTGTCATCCGGCCCGGTGTCATCCTGAACTGGTCGAAGGATCTCGTTCATTCCCTCCATGCTACATGGTGTGCCGGGAAGAGCCGTGAACGCCTCGCCATTTCGCGACCCCGAGCAAGATCCTTCGACCAACTCAGGATGACACGCGAGGGTGGGCGCAGAACGGCTGCCACGCGTCAACGCGGCAGACCTGCACACGGGCTTGCTGCTGGCGTCCCGCGTGCGAATCCCCAGACGCAAGCCCCTCGCCCGCGCATCGGGAGAGGGGTTGGGGTGGGGGCCGTCGGCCAGGAACACAGTCACGGTCGGCATCACATGCCCGGTCCCGGGTACAGTTCCAGGTCGGCAAAGCGCGCGGTGCGGTCGAAGAAGCGCAGGTTTACCGAGCCGACCGGGCCATTGCGGTGCTTGGCGATGATGATTTCAGCAATACCTTTCTTTTCCGATTCCTCTTCGTACTTGTCTTCCCGATAAATAAACATGACAATATCAGCGTCCTGCTCGATGGATCCTGACTCTCTGAGGTCAGACAGCATCGGGCGATGATCGGAGCGCGATTCCACCGCGCGGGAGAGCTGGGAGAGCGCGACGACGGGCACATTCAACTCGCGGGCCAGGCCTTTCAGGCCGCGCGAGATTTCGGAGATTTCCTGAACGCGGTTGTCGGTGCGGCGGCCACTCATCAGTTGCAGGTAGTCGACGATGATCAAGTCCAGCCCCTGCTCCGCCTGCAAGCGGCGCGCTTTGGAGCGGACATCCATGATGCTGGAGGAAGAGGCGTCATCGACGAAGATCGGTGCTTCACTCAGACGGCCAAAGGCGCGCGAGATGCGGTCCCACTCGTTATCGTCAATCTGCCCCAGGCGCAGGCGGTGGCTATCGACGCCCGTCTCCATGGAGAGGATGCGCTGCACCAGTTGCTCGGCAGACATTTCCAGGCTAAAGATGCCGACGGTCCGCTTGTGGACCACCGCCGCGCCGTAGGCCATGCCCAGCGCCAGGCTGGTTTTGCCCATGGAGGGACGCGCCGCCAGGATGATCAGGTCGGAGCGCTGCAGACCGCCCGTCATCTGGTCCATATCGGAGAAGCCGGTGGCCACGCCGACCACGTCGCCCCGGTGCTGTTGCAGGTAATCGATCTGGTCGAAGAACTTGTCCAGCACCTCCCCCATGGAGGTCCAGTCCCTGGTCTGGCGGCGCTGGGAGACATCGAAGATGGCGCGCTCGGCGGCGTCCAGCGCCTCCTCGGTGTCGATGCCCTCGCGGAACCCGATGTCCACCACCTGGGTGCCGGCGTCGATGAGGCGGCGCAGCGTGGCGGTGCGCTCGACGATGCGGGCGTAGTACTCGACGTGGACGGCGGTGGGGACGGCGCTGAGCAGGCTGGAGAGATAGGCAAGACCGCCAGCCTGATCGTACTGCGCGCGCCGCGTCAGCTCGTCAGAGAGCGTGATCATGTCGGTCGGTTCGCGCCGGTTGTAGAGATCGAGGATGGCGCCGTAGATCAGACCATTCGCGCTGAGGTAGAAGTCTTCCGGCTTGAGGAAGGACGCGACCCGAATAATGGCGTCGCGGTCGATGAGGAGGCTGCCGAGCACGGATTGCTCCGCCTCCAGGTTGTGGGGCGGCAACCGTTCGATGACACCTTGTGCTGCGATGACCATCTTTGCCGTCGCCCTTTCCCGGTACACGCAATCGAGGTAGCCAGCGTGACCAGCGGGGCGGTACGATGCCTGGGCGCGGGAATGCCCGGATAAGCAATGAGACGCGCCCGGCATCTGCCGGGCGCGTTCAGGCGAAGCACCCGGCCTAGGCCAGCGCCTCCTCGGCCTCCTCGGCTGCTTCCGCAGCCGCAGCCTCGGCCTGGGCCGCAGCCACGGCGGCCTGGTACTCGGCATCGCCGATCGCCACCACGGTGATGGCCGGGCGCAGGCGGCCCACCAGGTGCACCGTCACGGTGTGCTCGCCCAGGTTGCGGATCGGTTCATCGAGCACGACCTTGCGGCGGTCAATCTCTTCCGCGACCACCTTGGCCAGCTCATCGGCAATCTCGGCGGAGGTGATGGAACCATAGAGGCGGCCACCTTCGCCGGCGCGCACGGTGAACTCCAGCCGCTTGCCGGAAATCTTGTCCGCCAGCGCCTGAAGCTGCTCCTCCTGACGAGCAATCTTGCGCGCCTTGACGGCCGCGTTGTGCTCTGCCGTCTTGATCTCGCCCGGCGTCGCCAGGACCGCTATCCCCTGCGGGATCAGATAGTTCCGCCCATACCCAGGCTTGACGTCTTGAATGGAGCCAGCTTCTCCCAATTTGGGCACATCCTGGCGCAGTACAACCTTCATGACTCCAACGAACCTTCCCAAATAGCTGGATACACCACAGCCGCGACACGGGAACGCAGCAACCGGGGAGTGTACGTACACTCCCCGCAAACCATGTGTAATAGTAGCACGGAGGGGATAGCGCGCTGTGGCGCTCAGGGGGTGAAGAAGGACGCGCCGCAGGATACTCGCCCTCCCAGATCCCCGAGCCAGTCAGGAGGCCGGCCGCAGGTCTGGTGCTGGCACGGGGCGCTGTGTCTCGCCCTCGTGACGGATGATCGGCCTGGGCCGGCTCTCGGCGATCAGGACGCCGGTGAGGACACCGGCTGCGGTGAGGGCAACCAGGCTTTTGGGAACGCGAATGCCGATGGCGCAGTCCAGCGAGAGCCCGCCAGGGCCGGCCAGGGACGACGCTACGGCGGCGGCCATGTTGGTGACCGGTAACTCCGCGCCGCCATCGGCCGCCCAGATGGGGTGTCCCGGTGCCCATCGAGCGCGGCGATAGTCATGGAGCCCAGGGTGGCGATAGAGCCAAGGGGATGCAGCAGGCCCAGCGCTGTGAGCATGCCGCCTCCAAACTCCGAGACTCCCGCCATGACCGCCCAGGGTTTCGCTGGCGCGTAGCCCAGGCCGGCGAGCCAGGCGGTCGGACAGGGCCTCGCTGCCCAGGTCCCGCAGCCCCAGACTTTTCGCAATCGTGTCCAGCACCAGGTCGGGATTGCTGATGGGGGCAAGATTGATGAAGACGACGCCGTCGGGAAAGTCCCTGCTGGCATCGCGCACGGCGGCAACGGCCAGGCGCGTTTTGCCCACGCCGCCGGGGCCGGTCAGGGTCAGCAGGCGCACGGCAGGATTGCGCACGAGCGCGGCGAGGATACGGCGCTCCTCATCACGCGCAATGAGGTTGGTCAGGGGAAGCGGCAGCGGTGCGCCCACTGAGGGGACCCTCCTGCTCAGGCGCGCAGTTCCTCGAGCACCGGCGCGAAGGCAGCGATCCCCGCCGGTGTATTTGGCTCCAGCCAGACCTGGAGGTGCGAGATTCCGGCGTCACCGTAGGCGCGCAGGCCGGCGGCAATCTCGGCCGGGGAGCCGGAGATGGGGACGCCGGTCATGGCGGAAGGTTCATGTGGCCCGACCTCGACGATGACGCAGCAACTGCGCGCCAGGGAGGCAGGCTCACGATCAGCGGCGACGCAGGCGGCATCGACGCGCTCCAGGAGCGGCAACAGGCCCGCGACCGTGTTTTTCGTACTGCTGAACCAGGTGTTCCAGCCGTCGCCGTAGCGGGCTGCCAGCTCTGTCATGCGCGGCCCGGCCTCCGACGCGCCGATCATGATTGGCGGGCCGCCGGCCCGGGGGCCGCGTGGACGCAGCTCGCAATCACGCGCGGTGTGGTACGCACCCGCGAAATCGACGTGCCCCTCGCGCAGGAGGCTGGTGAGAATCACCAGAGCCTCAGCGAAGCGATCCGTGCGGTGGTCGAAGGGGTAGCCGAAGGCGTCGTACTCCGGCTTGTTCCAGCCCGCGCCGATGCCCAGGATAAGGCGGCCGCCGCTGATCTCCTCGACGGTGTCCGCCATCCTGGCCAGCAGCGCCGGGTTGCGGAAGCTGCTGCAGAGCACCAGTGTCCCGATTTCGGCGCGCTCCGTGACGGCGGCCAGCGCGGAGATGAGCGACCAGCACTCCCACATGCCGCGCGGTCCTTCGTCTTCGCGGTGAATGAGATGGTCCGTGAACCAGAGCGAATCAGCCCCAATCTCCTCGCCCAGGCGCGCCATCTCGGCCAGATCACGCCAGTTCGCCGTACCGCCGTTCATCTGCCGCTCGGTCTCCGGCAGGATCAGCCCGACCTTCAGCGGCGTTCCGGCATCCATCGTCGTCATCGCCCCTTCACCCCCTGAGGCCCGCAGGTCGGCGCCTCCTGAGCGCCTCAGCGTTTGCGCATTCTCGCGTCGTAACGGCTGCCCAGTACGGCCACCAGGCCGCCCACAAGGAAGACGAGCACGAGGCCGGTGACGGCCCCCATATCGCCAAAGAAGAAGATGGGGCTGACAAAGAGCAGCCAGCCCAGCGAGATGCCGAGCAGCGTCTCGCCCCCATGGCGTCCCTTGTTCTTCACAAGCTGAAATACGACGGCAATGGTGGTCGTCAGCATCACCAACGAGGTGACTGCCACAATCGGGTCCACAACATCTCCCGGCAGCGAACGCGCGTCCACTACAGCTTACGATGGCCAGGAGACTTCCGCCGCCCGCGACGATATACTATGCGCACTTACTATATGGTCGACGGAGGATCTCATCATGCCCCGGTACTGGATTGGCGTCGCCAGCGCCGAGCACGTGCGGCGCGGCGTCAGCGGCGGCTTCGCGCAGCTCAACCACGGGAAGGCGGCCCCGCTACGGCGCATGGCCGCTGGCGACTGGCTCATCTATTACTCGCCGCGGGAGCAGCGTGAGGGCGGCGAGCCAGTGCAGGCGTTCACCGCCATCGGGCAACTGGCTGGTGAAGAGATCACCGAGGTGGCCATGACCGAGCGCTTTACCGCCGCCCGCCGCGCGGTGCACTGGCTTCCCACCCACCCGGCGCCGATCAGGCCCTTGCTGACCTCGCTCACCTTCATCCGGACTCCGGAACGGTGGGGGATGACGTTCCGGCCCGGTCACCTGGAGATTGACAAAGCAGATTTCCAGCGCATTGCGGCAGCCATGGGCGCCGAGGCAGGCGCCGATGCCGCCTGAGGCACTGCCCTCTCGCTTTGCCGTCGCCGGGGAGAGCCCCGGGTTCCTGCTCTGGCGGATCAGCAACGCCTGGCAGCAGCGGCAACGCGCAGCCTTGCAACCGCTGGGCCTGACCCACGTCCAGTTCGTGCTGCTCGCCTCGCTGGTCTGGCTGACGCAGCATGGCGACACCGTGACACAAGTGGACCTTGCGGCGCAGGCGCAGACGGATCCCATGATGACGTCTCAGGTGGTGCGCGCACTCGAAGCGCGCGGCCTGCTTGCCCGCACCACCTCGGCCCAGGACCGGCGCGCTCGCGTGCTGGCCCCCACCGCAGCGGGCACAGCGCTCGCCGCCGCAGCGATCACAATTGTGGAAGCGGTCGATGCCGAATGCTTCGCCGGGAAAGATGCCGCGTGGTTGCAGGAGGTTGCGCAGCGGATGGGCCTGCCAGGCGTGGCCGATGGCCCCCTCCAGTCACAGGCAGATGCGGCGGCGCCACCCCAGGCGTGGCCAACCTGACCAGGGGTCAGTGGCGGCAGGCGCTAGCTCTCGCTGTCGAGCCAGATCGTGACCGGGCCGTCGTTGACGAGGTCAATAGCCATCTCGGCGCCGAACCGGCCGGTGGCCACCGGGAGCGACAGGCCGCGCAGCGCGTCCGCGAAGTGATCGACGAGGGGCGAGGCGACTTCCGGGCGCGCGGCATCGACGAAGCTGGGGCGACGCCCCTTGCGCGTGTCGGCGTAGAGCGTGAACTGGGAGACCACCAGCATCCCGACGGGGGCCTGCGCTGCCAGCAGATCGAGGGCCGAGCGGTTCAGGTTGCCGCTGGCGTCGTCAAAGATACGGAGGTTGGCCACTTTCTGCGCCATCTGGGCCACCTGCTCTGGCGTGTCGCCGTGCGTAATGCCCACCAGCAACAGGAAGCCCGGGCCGATCCTGCCGACCGTTTCGCCCGCCACGGAAACACTGGCGCGGGTCACCCGCTGAATGAGCACGCGCACGCCTCAGCCCTCCTGCACCGCGTAGAGCGTGGCCACGGCCAACGCGGCAATGCCTTCCCCCCGGCCGATGGCGCCCAATGTCTCGTTCGTCGTCGCTTTCACCCCGACGGCGTCCGGCGCGAGCCCGAGGCAGGCGGCGATACGCTCCCGCATCAGAGGCACGTGCGGCCCAATGCGCGGCGCTTCCGCCAGCAGCGTGGCGTCGATGTTGGCCGGGGCCCAGCCGGCGGCGCGCGCCAGGCGCCCGCTTTCGCGCAGCAGGTCCTGGCTGTCGGCATCGCGAAAGCGGGCCTCACCCGGGGGGAAATGCTGGCCAATGTCGCCGAGCGCCGCCGCGCCCAGGACAGCGTCGGCTATGGCGTGCAGCAGGACATCGGCATCGGAATGGCCATCAAGGCCGAAGTCGTGCGGAATCTCAACCCCACCCAACACCAGCCTCCGTCCGGATGCGAAGCGGTGGATGTCGTAACCGATCCCGGTCCGGAACGGTGGGACCCATGCAGGCAATGGCTCCCTCTCCGGTGATGCTGTACGCGCAGCGAGACCAGACTCAGCGTCACGCTGCGAGACGCGAGCGCGCAGCAGCGCCTCGGCGACCGCCACATCCTCGGGGTGGGTGACCTTCAGGTTGGCGCTGGAGGAGGGGACCACCCGCACCGGTATTCCCGCTGCCTCGCAGAGCAGGGCCTCGTCCGTGACATCCGCGCCGGCATTGGCGGCCAAGGCGCGCCGCAGCACGTCGAGCCGGAATGCCTGCGGGGTTTGCGCTGCCCACAGGCCAGAGCGGTCCACCGTTCCGGCAATGACCCCGTCCGCGTCTGGCACACGCTTCAGCGTGTCCGCGACCGGCATGGCGGCAATCACGGCGCCCGTGTCGGCGGCGGCTTCGGCGCAGCGGCGGAAGAGATCGACATCAGCCAGGGGGCGCGCTCCATCGTGAATCAGCACCACCTCGGTCTGCGGCGGCAGGGCGGCCAGGCCAGCGGCGACAGAATCCTGCCGCCGTTCCCCGCCCGGCACGATGGCGGCCACCTTGCGGAACCCGAGGTCATGCACCAGTGACGCGACGGCCGCCATGGTGTGCTCCCCCGCCACGACGACCACCGAGCCGATCTGCGGGGTGGCGGCAATTGCCGCCAGGGACCAGGCCAGCATCGGCTGACCGGCTAACGGCAGCAGCACCTTGCCGGGAACCGCCAGGCGCTGCCCACGCCCGGCAGCCACCACCACCGCGGCGACGCGATCCGGCGGGGGCAGCGTCATTGCGGCTGGCGCTGGCTGCGAGCAGCCGCGCGCAGGTTTTCGACCGCTGCGAGAGGCACCGGCGGCCCGCCCAGAACACGGTACGGGCTGCCCACTCCGACGCCGTGAAAGTCACTCCCACCGGTGGCGATGAGCCCGCGCCGCCGGGCGATCTGGCCCAGCGTGGCGCGATCCTCGGGGGAATATTCCCCGTAGTCGACCTCCATGCCCAGGAGCCCGGCCGGGATGAGACGATCCAGCACGCCTTCCACTCCCCCAGGGCTGAACGGGTGCGCCAGCACCGGCACACCGCCGGCTGCCTTGACCAGGGCAATGGCATCGCGCGGGTCCACACGGGGGCGGGGGATATAGGCTGGCTTGTGGCGGCCGATCAGGCGGCTGAAGGCATCTGGCAGGTCGGTCGCGTAGCCGGCAGCCACCAGCGCCCGCGCAATGTGCGGGCGCCCAATGGTGCCGTGGCCGGCCTGCGCATACACCTCTTCCGCATCCAGGGCAAGGCCGATCTCGCGCAGGCGAGCCAGAATACGGGCCGCCCGCTCCTGCCGCGCCGCCGCGAACGCCGCCAACCCGGCCAGGAGCTCAGCGTTGGAGCCATCGACGTAGTAGCCGAGGAGGTGGACATCCTCCCCGCCCGAGAGTGACGTGCTCAGTTCGACGCCGGGGATGACCTCCACGCCGAGAGCGGCGCCCGCCTGCTGCGCTTCCGGAATACCGGCCACGGTATCGTGATCGGTGAGGCCCAGAAAGCGCACGCCACGCGCGGCGGCCTCCGCTACCAGCGCCGCTGGCGAGAGGAGGCCGTCGGAATAGGTGCTGTGCGTGTGCAGATCAACCGGGTGATCGCCAGGCGTGCTCACGGGACAGGCGCCGCCTAGCGCGGCTCGACAACCAGCCGAATCGCCGTGCGGTCTTCGTTCTCGATGGTGACGTCGATGAAGGCAGGCAGGCAAATGGCGTCGATGCCCGTCTCGCGCAGGTAGTCCCGTGCGATTGCGACAGCCTTGACGGCCTGGTTCGTGGCGCCAGCGCCAATCGCCTGCACCTCGGCGCGACCATTCTCGCGCACCACGCCAGCGATGGCGCCAGCCACCGCGCTGGGGCGGGAGCGGGCAGACACCTTCAGGACATCGCCATTGCGCTGGTCATCCGCAACGTTCCCGTCGGGGTACGCCTCGTTCCCGTAGAGCGGGCCCTGATTCTCGATGACGCCGTAGTTCCCGTTGTAGGCCGGCTCAGCCGGGGCCCAGGCAGGCGTGTGCGGCTGGCGCACAGTGGTGCTGACGGCCGCGTAGCTGTGCTCCACGATTTCCGTCTCGACCACGTACTCCGCGTCTGCCTCAACCTCGTCCTCTGCATCAGGCGGGTAACTCGTTTTGAACGGATCGATCTTGATGTCGCGCAGGTCCAACTTGGAGAAGAAGCGATCCACGTCGAAGAACCCCCTGAACACGTGATACGGGCGGCTGAGGTGGGCGAATCCTGACCGGCCGCGTCTTGGCTGCGGGCATCCGAAGCCCCGAGTTATCTGGCCGGATCCAGTCCGGCTTCGCTATCGGCAATGTTGCTGGCTGGCAGCAAAATTACCCCTATCGCACAGACTGGCCGGTTGATGGCCGGCCAGTCCACTACGCAGTGCGTAGCTTTACACCAGTTTAGTACAGATAGCGCCAAAACGCCGAAAACCATCTCAACGCGCTATCGGGCGTAGTCAACCGCCCGAATCTCGCGGATGACCGTGACCTTGATCTGGCCCGGGTACTCCAGGCTCTCCTCGATCTTCTTGGAAACGTCGTGGGCGAGCCGGGCAGCAGCGAGATCATCGATGGAATCGGGCTGCACCAGGATGCGGACCTCGCGCCCGGCCTGGATGGCAAAGCTTTTCTCCACGCCCTCGAAGGAATTGGCCACGCCCTCCAGCGCCTCCAGCCGCTTGATGTAGGTTTCCACCATCTCTCGCCGCGCCCCGGGGCGGGCGCCGGAGATGGCGTCGGCCGTGGCCACAATGAAGGCTTCCACCGTCTGCGGCTCTTCCTCGCCGTGGTGGGCAGCAATGGCGTGCACGATCTTGGAGGAGCGGCCGAGGCGCTTGGCGATATCTGCGCCGATCAGGGCGTGCGGCCCTTCCACCTCGTGGTCCACCGCCTTGCCGATGTCGTGCAGCAGGCCGGCAGTCTTGGAGACGTTGATATCCGCGCCCAGTTCGGCCGCCAGCGCGGCGGCGATCATGGACGTTTCCAGGGAGTGCCCAAGCACATTCTGGCCATAGGAGGTACGGAACTTGAGGCGGCCCAGGAGCTTGATCAGGTCTGGATGCAGGCCGGGGACGTTGGCTTCGTACGCAATCTTCTCCCCCTCCTCGCGCATCACCTGTTCCAGCTCCAGCCGGGTCTTGGCGACCACTTCCTCGATGCGCGTGGGATGGATGCGGCCATCCTGCAAGAGCTTGTTCAGCGCACGCCGCGCCACTTCGCGCCGCACGGGATCGAAGGCGGAAATGGTGACGGCTTCCGGCGTATCGTCCACGATGAGATCGACGCCGGTCGCCTGCTCCAGGGCCCGGATGTTGCGCCCTTCGCGCCCGATGATCCGCCCCTTCATATCATCTGAGGGAAGGGGAATCACGGAAACGGTTGACTCGGAGACGTAATCCGAGGCGATCCGCTGGATAGTGGTGGCCAGGATGCGGCGGGAGCGGCGGTCGGCCTCCTCGCGCAGTTCCAGGTCCAGTTCGTGCAGGCGGCGCGCCGCCAGGGCCCGCGCCTCGTCCTCGACCTCGCGGACCAGTTCGTCCCGCGCCTGGTCGGCCGTCAGGCCGGCCACACGTTCCAGTTCCTGCAGGTGGCGGCCACGGGCTTCATCCAGCGCGGCCTGCTGGCGGGCGTGATCGGCGTCGAACTCGGCCTGTTTGCGGGCCCGCTCGGCTTCCCAGTGATCGCGCTCGCGCTGGATATCCAGGTCCTGGCGACGCAGATCCTGCTCCCGCCGGTCAAGCGCCGCCGCCTTCTGGTCGATAGCGGTCTCTTTTTGCTCTACCCGCCGCTCAACGCGGTCGATTTCCTTGCGGCGCTGGGTGAGTTCACGATCAAGCTCGGCGCGGAGCCGGATTGCTTCGTCCTTCGCCTCGAGAGCAGCATCACGTCGCCGGGTTTCGGCTTCCTCCAGAATGCGGTCGGCTTCGGCCTGGACCTTGCGCGCATGTGCATCCGCACGCCCCTCCAGATACCACCGAGTCACAAAATAGGTGGCAACAGCGACGAGAATGGCCCCGAGGACGCCAAAGATGAGTGCGTTGGTCATCGGCATCCCTGAGTAATTGAGTTGTGACGCGCGGGCCCGAGGGCGCGCACGGCGAATGAAATACCAGCCCCAGGCATGGGGCATGAGTATTGACCATGAGCGTGGTAACGCGTTGCTTTGTGGCGCGTCTGGCCAAAAGTTGGCAGGTACTCTGCCGACGTATTACCCCATCCCAAATCATGATACGAGCGTCAATACAGAGCGTCAAACATTCCCGGGCGCATGCCAGAAGTCCTGCCGGGCCCCTGGGGCCCGGCAACCACCTGTATTCTGGGTCAGGCCATTCAGGCCTGGTTCCCTTCGTTACCGGAGTCGCGGTCCCGGCGGCGCTGCTCCAGGAATCCGGCGAGCTTGGTGAGGCCCGTCCCGGCCAGGCCAAGTGCGGAGATAGCCAGCTTCTCCGCCTGGGAGACTACCGGCGCGGCGTAGCGCCAGGCATCCTGCACATCGGAGACGGGCTTGCCCGTGTACGGCGGCCACTTCTTCAGTTCCTCGTCGTCCTCGGCCGTGCGGGTACTGCCAGCCGGCGGCGTGTACGGCGGGGGAGGCGTGCGGTTCGCTGCTGGCGGGGGTGGCGGCGGCGCGGGAATGGTCTGCGCTGGCTCGCTGGCGGCCGCGGGGCGATCATCCAGTCCGATGATGGGGCCCTTCATGTGTTCCTGCCAGGTGGGTGGGTGCACCACCGTGTCGGGTTGGTTGCCGGCAGGGCCAGCCTCTGGCGTGAGGCGCACCTGCCCGGCGCCGGGCGCCGTGGCGGGCGTCCCCTCATGCACGGGGCCGCCCTCCGGCGTGGCGTTCACGACTCCCGTCGCGATGAGGTGATCAGTCATGGCAGCATCCTCCAGGTAGAGCGCGGCACAACGGGAACGGCGCGGCGCACCCCATGTGGTGCAGGGGGCAACACGCCAACTTCATGCCAGAGCAGCACCAGCGTGGAGCGGGCAGCTCGTTACGGGTTGAACGTTGTGCCGGCGTACTGGGATCCACCGCCGATATCGGGGAAATCCATACCCTCAATGGCAAAAGGCCCGGCGAACGGGACTGCGTGGCGGTCCCAGTTTCCGTCGTCACTGGAGCGCCAGAGCGTGAAGTGCAGGTGAGGCGAGCCGGCAAAGCCCGGACCGCCTGAGCCAGAGATGCTGCCCATCGGCTCGCCCTGGCTGACCGGCGTGCCCGCCTCGTAGCGGTTGTCAAAATCAACGTGGAACATGGCGACCGCGTGGCCGCCCCCAATATCAATGGAGATGCCGCCAGTGGAGCGGTCGGTCCAGGTCACCGTGCCGTTGACCGGAGCGTAAACCGTTTCTCCAGCGGTGCGGCCGTCGTCGCGCACGATGTCCAGGGAGTAGTAGTACTGCCAGAGGTCATCCTGGTTCTGGTGGGAGGAGCCGTTGTACCCCTGCATGATGGACCAGACGCCGCCGCTGACCGGCCAGGCAATACCGCCAGCGGGGGCCTCGCCAGCCGACGCATTGTTGTTCCCGTTGTTGCCGTTATTGCCGCGGTTCCTGTTCCGGTTCTTCTTGCCTTTTTGCAGATAATCGACCGTAACCTGCACGTAGTCAGCGTCCACCCAGCCGGTCAGCACGCCATCCGTGACCTGCCAGTAGCCAAGTTCTGGCCCTGCCAGCGCTGTCCACTCACTCCCGGCCGGGAGAATGCCAAGCACCAGGGCGTTGGCATCGGGGGCGTCGCGCAGGTTGACATCACTGAGCGCGGTCGCCAGCAGTTCCTCCGCCCCGGCGTCCACCACCGGTTCGGGCAGGGGCGCGGACTCCTGCAATAGCGCGGCATCCGGGGCAGGCTCCGGAGCTACGGCGACATCACCCAGGTAGGCGCCGTCGACCCAGCCGAACTGGCCGTCGACCACCACGCCGGCAAAGGCATCAACCCAGTCGCCCGTTGGCTCCAGCGGTGTTCCGGCCGGAATGACCCAGAGCGTGGCACTGTCGTAGCCCGGATCCACGAGGAAGGGGAGATCGGCCGTGGCGACGGTCGTTGCGCCGGTTGCCTGATCGAGAACCGGCTCGACAGCCAACTCCGTGGCGCCCTCAACCGGCTGCTCGACCTGGCTGCTATCGGCCGCCAGATAGCCCGCCGGAATGTAGCCAAACGCGCCCTCGATGACGACGCCCAACCAGGCGCTGCCGTTGGCGTCGTAAAGCGGGCCTTCGGCGACCTGGAGAGGCGTGCCTTCACCGTAGGAGGCGAGCGTTGGGGCGTTCCAGTCGGGTGCGTTGCGCAGCAGCACCGGCGCACCGCCGGTGTTCGCAACCAAACCATAGGCGCCTGGCGTCAGTTCCTGGGCCAGGCCACGCGTGGCAAAGGCGACCGGCGTGGTCAGCAGCATCCCCGCGGCCAGGAGCAGCCGCATCAGCGTGTGCCGTGACAAGGTCTTCATCTGATCCTCCCTCCAGGATCAAACAAGGCCAGGCCGGTGTCCCAGTACCGGAACCAGAACCCGCAGTGTTCTTCAGGCGACGCGTGCTGCCAGGTACTCATGTCCCCACACGAGGTTGGCTTTCGAACGCACGCGCAGGCTCGCCCATCCGCGAACCTGCGCCTGACGGTTTCACCCTAACAGAGGGAACCCTATCCGGCAAGGCAACGTCACAGGAGCGTGACCCGTGTTGCGCCAGTCTTGATCTGACCAGATCTGTGAAGGTGGAATGCGCGGCACGATAGCTACCATTTCCCGGTCGCGCCGGGGCACGCCTCTGCTGCCTCGCACCGCAGCGGCTCCAGGCGACCCTCGACCACACCAATGGAGGATCATTCCATATGGAAGAAACCAACCCCTTTGCCATCGCCGAACTGGTCGACAACCCCGAGCAACGCTGCCCGGTCGTGCTGGTGCTGGACACCTCCCGCTCCATGCAGGGCAAGGCGATTGACGAGTTGAACGCGGGTATTCGCCAGTTCGCGGACGATCTCAAGGCCGATTCGCTGGCGTCTCTCCGGGTCGAGGTGGCGATTGTCACCTTCGGCGGCAACGCGCAGGCGATCGACGTGCGGCAGGGCCACGGCGCGGCGATTGCGCCGGACCCGGCGGTGGCCTTCGTGCCGGCCGACACCTTCTCCCCACCTGCGCTGCGCGCGGATGGCGGCACCCCCATGGGCGATGCGGTCAACCTGGGTCTGGATCTGCTGCGAGGCCGCAAGGCGATGTACAAGAACCACGGCATCCCGTACTTCCGCCCCTGGCTCTTCCTGATCAGCGATGGCGAGCCAACCGACCAGAACTGGTCGGCGGCGGCCGACCAGGCCCGCCTGGAGGAAAGCCTGAAAGGCGTCTCGGTCTTCCCCATCGGCGTCGAGAAAGCCGATATGGGTCCGCTGGCGATGTTCAGCAGCCAGCGCTCCCCGGCCAAACTGACCAGCATCGGGGAGTTCCAGAGCCTGTTCCGCTGGCTCTCCGGCAGCCTTTCCGCCGTGGCCAACTCCCGGCCTGGCGAAACGGTGACGCTGCCGAACGCCGGCTGGGCGCAGATCGATCCTTCATGACGGAGATCGAACCCGGCTGGCAGGTGCTGGGCGCCAGCACTATCGGCGCCTCACACCTCAAGCAGGCTCTGCCCGGCCAGGATGCCTTCATGGCCGCCGAGTGCCGGGGCGGGGTGCTGGCCGTGGCCGTCGCCGATGGCGCGGGCTCGGCCAGCCACGCCCAGGTTGGCTCCCGGCTCGCGGCCCGGCGCGCGGTGAGTGCGGTCTTTGACCGTATGCTGCAACCGCGCACGGGCGGGGTGTACGCCATGCTGGACGACGCCTTTGCCCAGGCGCGGCGCGAACTGGAGTTCGAGGCGGCGGCCACGGGGCTGGACCTGCGCGATCTCTCTACCACGCTGACCGTCGTCATCGCCATGCCGGACTGCCTCGGCGTGGCGCAAACGGGTGATGGCCTGGTGGTGGCGCTGGAGCCCGACGGCTCACTGATCCCACTGACACGGCCCCAACGTGGGGAGTACGCGAACGAAACCCACTTCCTGACAAACCCCAGGGGCGACACGCCGCGCTACATCCATGTTGGCGAGGTCGCGCCGGGCTTCGCGGTCCTCACCGACGGCCTGTTGCCGGTTTCCGCCGATCTCAGGACGGGGCGTCCGCACGCACCCTTCTTCCAACCCTTCTTCACCGCCCTGAAACAGGGTCCGGCCACCCCGGAACTGGCGCGTCACCTGGAACAGTTCCTGGAGAGTCCGCGCCTGCGGCAGCGCGTGGACGATGACCTGACGCTGGTGGTGGCGGTTCAGCCGGATGCCGTATGAGCGGCAAGCGCAAGGTGAAGGACCCCCATGGCCGCGGCTACACACTCGGCAAGATGCTGGGCAGCGGCGGGCAGGCAGAGGTCTTCACCGTCGAGGGCAGGAAGGAGCTAGCGGCCAAGATCTACCGCAGCGCACCAGGCCCGATCGAGCGCGCCAAGCTGGAGTGGATGCTTGCTCACCCCCCGGCGCCAGCCGGCCTGCCCGGCGTGCTCATCGCCTGGCCGCAGGAATTGTTGCTGGATGACCACGGACGGCTGATCGGCATTCTGCTGCCGCGCGTCGAGCACGGCGTGCCCCTGATCACCGCCTTCAACCCGCGCCTGCGCGCCCAGAAGTTGCCGCATTACCAGCGGGCACACCTGCTGCTGGCGGCGCAGCGGCTGGCCACGCTCGTGGAAACGATGCACCAGTCCGGGTACGTGATCGGCGATCTTAACGAGAGCAACGTGCTCATCTCGTCGGCGGGCGACGTGGTGCTGATCGACACCGACTCGTTCCAGGTGCGGTCTCTGCGCGACGGCAAGGTGATTACCTACCGCTCCCCGGTGGGCAAGCCGGATTACACCGCGCCCGAGATCCAGGGAGTTTCCTTCCACAGCGTGGACCGCTCGTTCGAGCACGATCGCTTCGCGCTGGCCGTGCTCATCTTCCAGTTGCTGATGGATGGCCGCCACCCCTACGCCGGGCGCTGGCTGGGCAGCGACGACGCGCCGACGCTTGAGAAGTCGATCCGGCAGGGTCACTTTCCCTACAGCCGCCCGTCAGCGGTCATGCAGCCACCCCCGCAGGCTCCTTCGCTGGCGTCCCTGGAGCCGGGGCTGGCGGCCCTCTTCGAACGCGCCTTTGGCGCCACGTCCGCCAGCTTCCTGAACCGCCCGTCGGGCGAGGAATGGGCCGTGCTGCTCTCCCGCACGACGCCCACCGCCCCGATCCGCCAGGCGCGCCCGCACGCCGCGCCACACAAGGGCAAGGCTGGCAAGAACGCCAAACCCGGCGACAAGGCACGCACATCCGTAGCGGGCGCCCCAAGGCCAGGCGGCGCCCCGCCACCGCCGTTCAGTCCCGCCGCCGAGCCAGCCCCTGCGGCGCCCGTCTACGTCCCGCCGCAGCCAGCCCAGGCCGCGCCCAGGGGCGGCGCCTCGCGCCGCAAGGTGCTCTGGATCATTCTTGGGGTCATTGCGCTCTGGATCATTCTGAGCACGACCAGCAGCCCGCAACCATCACGCTCGCGTTTCGCGCCGCCCAGCTCATGGTTCGCAGCGACGCAGACGCCGATCAGCCTGCCGGGCGGCAATACACCGGGGCGGGCTCTCTTTGCCGACGGCTTCGACGCGCCTGACAGCGAATGGGCGGTGAACGAGCCGGGGTTTACGGCTGATGTGGCCGGCGGCGCCCTGAACCTGACGGTCCTCACCCCAGGGGTCAGCCGCGAGCTTCACGATAACCAGGCCGAAGCGACTGGCGATTTCGTCTACACGCTCGACATCGAGCGCGTCTCCGGGGAGGGCGATATCCTCGCCTCCGTCCGGGAGACGGCGGACAACGCCTCGTGGCGCTTTGCGGTTAACCCGGCGTCGCAGACGTGGCGACTGGACCGCGAGAGCACCTTCGGCAACGGGTACTTCGTCTGGATCACCCCGCGCGCCTACGGCGCCCGGATGCCTGATGCGTTGCACACGATCACCATTGCGCGCCAGCGCGATGACCTGACGTTTCTGCTCAACGGCGTCGATGTTGTGAACCCGGTCAATACGCCACTGCCGGAGGTCGCTGGACCGATCACCATCGGGTTCGGGGCAGGCAAGGTTGCCGATAGCGCCCGCTACCCATTCACGGTTGCCATTGATCGGGCAACCCTCACCGACCGCGCGTAGGCGAATCCCCGGCAACGCGAAGCAGGCGCGGCGCAGGACGAAACGCCCCGGCATCCAGGTGGACGCTGGCTCCAGGAGCCGGTGTCGTGATGCGCGGCCTACGCCCGGGCATCACCCCGCCAGGAACGCCAGCATCCGCGCATTGAAGGCCTCGGGCTCCTGCATGTGCCCGAAGTGGCCGCAATTGGGCAGGAGGGCCAGTTGCGCGCCGGGGATCGCATCAGCCAGGTAGCGGGTGTGCGCCTCGGCGATGATCTCCTCGTCCGCGCCGGCCATGATCAGGAAGGGCGTGCTGATGGCGCCCAGCTCATCGGCGGTGTAGGCAGGCTCCGTCTCCCACATCTGGCGCAGGGCGGCCACCATCGCCTTGTGCAGGTCTGGAGCGGGCGACAGACGCGCGTAGTCGGGGTCATTGTGCGCCCCGAACGCGTAGATGATGGCGCCTTCATCGTCGCTGGTGTCCGTACGATAGCCGCCGGGATCGGCATTCGCCCCGAACGCCACCACCTTGCGCAGGCGCTCCGGGCGGCGCAGGGCGAGGTCAATGCCGATGATGCCGCCGTCGCTCCAGCCGACCAGGTGCGCGCGCGCGATCCCGAGGAGATCGAGCAGCGCCACGACATCGTCCGCCAGTTGAGCGTAGGTGAGCGGCCCGCCATTGTAGGGCGAGCGACCATGGCCCCGGCTGTCGAGCAGGATCACCTGGTACTGGCTGGCCAGCGCCTGCACCTGAAAGGCCCAGTGCTCGCTGTTGGCGTCGCCGCCGTGCACCAGCACGACAGGGTCGCCAGCGCCGGTCACGGCGTAGGCGATTTCCGCGCCATTCAGGGTGGCAATCTGCCACGCCAGCGCCGGCAGGGGCGGCAGGGCTGCCTGCGGGGGAGGCACGGCAGGTGGCTGGGCCGGAGATTGCTGGTCGGTCACGACAACGACGCTTTCTTCACTGGCAGAAGCACGCGAACGGCGCCAGAGTCTCTGACGCCGTTCGTGATTCTACGCGGGATGTGCGCCTTCCAGGCGCTGTGCGAGAGAAACGGCCCTCCAGATGCGACCCGCTACCTCGCCATGTCTCTCACGCCTGGTGTGCCCCGAACGAGGTCGCGCGACAAGCTCGAGACAACAGGGGTTCTCGGGATGACGCGAGTTCTGGATGTCGCCCTACGAGTCCAGGTAGTCGAGGACGATGTGCGAAAACTCCGCTGGCTGCTCGAAGAGCGCGAAGTGGCCGGTATCCGGCATGATCTTCAGTTCCGCGCCCGGGATCAGCAGCGCCATCAGCTTGGTCTGGTTGAGGTCAATCGCCTCTTCCTTCGCGCCATCGAGAATCAGGAACGGTGTCGTGATGGTGGTCAACTGCTCGTCGGTGTAATTTGGCTGCGTGGCCCACATGTTGCCGATGTTCGCCAGAAAGGCATCCCACTTTTCGGGTTCCGGGGAGTTCTGCTGGTACTCCTCCGACGCCCGCTCGATGTAGGCGTTGAAGTAGTCGTTTGTGCCGATATCGAGGCGCACCCCGGTGGGATCGTAGTTCGCGCCGTAGGCCACGACCTTGTTCAACCGCTCTGGCTGCGTCAGCGCGATCTCCAGGCCGATGATGCCGCCGTCACTCCAGCCGACGATATCGGCCTTGTCGATCTCCAGGTGGTCCATCAGGCCCAGGACATCCTTCGCCATCTGCGCGTAGCTGATCTGCGCGTCATCGAAGGTAGAGTGTCCATGGCCCCGGCTGTCCATGGTGATCACCTCGTGCCCGGCCTCGACCAACGCCGGGATGATGCCGGAAAAGTGATCGCCGTTGGAGAGGCCGCCGTGCAGGAGGATGATGGGGTTGCCGTTCCCCTCGCCATAGACCTTGTAGGAAATGCTGACACCGTTGATATCAGCGGTCTGCCCCTCGGCCTCCAGCGTGTTCGGCTTGAGCAGATCCTGCGGCGGGGCAACGGGCGCCGCCGCTGGCGTGGCGTCCTGCGCGAAGGCAGCCAGCGGCGCCGTGCCGCCGAGGAGTGCTGCGGAGAGGGCGGCAGAAGACAACAACGTACGCCTGTTCATGCGAGCGCCTTTCTCGAAAACCGATCACAGGCTGCATCATATCGCGAATCTGCCGGGAGGTGGCGGCAGATCAACCGGGGGCAGCGGACTATCGCGCACCACCGCATCGAACGCCAGTCCCTCAGGCTTTCGTAGCCGCAGGGCATCCCGCATGTGCGCGATAGCGTCTTCCAGGCGGCGGGGTGTCCAGCCGACGGCGGTCAGGATTTCCCCGGCCTCCTCCAGCCCCGCCCGGGCGATGATCCCCTTCTCGTTCAGGGCCCAGGCGCCGCGCGAGGCGAGCCGCGCGTGCGCCGAGGCGAGGACGGCGCGGGCCAGCAAGCCCGCCACGCCGGTGGCTTCGCCGCGCCGGGCGTGCTGCTCCGCCACGAGGAGCGAGAACGCCGCCTCACCTTCCCAGCGCGGGGGGGCGGAGCGACGCAACTCGGCGGTGAAGGCGGGGCGCGGCACGTTGCCCCGCAGCACGGTGCCCAGCGCCAACTCACCCGCCAACGTGTAGGTGGGGAGGCCAGCAACGTGGCCGCCCACATGATCGATCTCGAAGCGCCCCGCGTTCGACTCCGCAACCCAGTGCTCAACGACATCAAGGTCCCGGTAGAGAAGGTCAACCCGTTCGCCTTCGACCTCCAGCCAGGCGCCCCCATTGACGATGCGGCCCCACGCTCCGGGTTCGACCACCTGGCCGGGGTAGCCCAGTGCGCGGATGGCGTCGGTGTCGATGCGGCCCCGGTAGTAGAGACCGAAATCCCAGTCGCTATCCGGGCGGGCCATGCCGCGGGCGCGGGACCCGCCCAGCGTCACCGCCCTGACGCCCGGCACACGGGCCACTCGCTCGACCAGAGTGGTGACGCTCATGGGCAACTCCTGCATCACGAACTTGACGAACTGCACAAGAGTGTCGCCGGCGTGTGCGGCAGACGTATGCGGCGCAGCGCACGATGTCAGCCTGGCGGGGTCGTGCAGCGCCGAAGAATTCGTGCATGGTGCACAAATTACCAACAACTGGCAACCACCCACAATCTGCCGCATCATCCCCACAGCAGTGGCTGGATACGGGAGCAATCATGGCGAAGCAGGCAACGGACGTGATCATCGTGGGTGGCGGCGCCATGGGCGCGGGCGCAGCCTGGCGGCTGGCGCGAGCCGGGTTCCGGGTGCAGCTTTTCGAGCAGTTCGGCGTGGGGCACGAGTTGGGCAGTTCCCACGGCCCCTCGCGCATGATCCGCCTGGCCTACGACAAGCCGGAGTACGTGGAACTGGGGCGGGCGGCCTACCAGTTCTGGCACGACCTGGAGGCAGAGTCAGGCGAAGCGCTGGTGCGCATGACCGGCGGGTTGGATATCGGCGCCCCGGAGGCCCACCACCTGCCTGAGGTAGAGGAGACGTTCAAGACTCTCGGCATGCCTTATGAGAGGCTGGACCGCGCGCAACTGGAAGCGCGCTTCCCGGAACTCACCCTGCCGGAAGGCACAATCGGCATCTACTCGCCAGATTACGGCATTCTCTCCGCCTCGAAGTGCGTCGTGACCCTGGCTCAACAGGCGGAACGCGCCGGGGCGGAGATCCACGCCAACGAGAAGGTGCGGGAGGTGCTGCCGGATGCCGACGGTGTGACAGTACGCACAGACACCGGCGAGTACCGCGCCCGGAGCGCGATTCTGACGGTCGGCTCCTGGACGAAGCCGCTGGTGGAGGCCCTGGGCGTCGAGTTGCCGCTGACGGTGCTTCAGGAGCAACTGGCCTTCTTCGCAGTGGAAAACCCGGCGGCGCACGAGCCGGGCACGATGCCGCTGATCATCCACCGCTTCCCCGGAACCTGGTCGATTGGCTCGTACTTCCCGATCCACGATCACACGGGGATCAAGATGATGATTGACCGCGTCGGCCCGGAGGTCGACCCGGCCAGCGAGGACCGCAGCATCAACCCGGAGCGGTTGGAGGAGCTGCGCCAATACGCGATGGGCATGATCCGGGGCTGCACGGGCGAGGTGCTGGAGACTTCCAGTTGCCGCTACACCATGACGGCGGATGAGGACTTCATTATTGACCTGCACCCGACGCACCCGAACGTGGTGATTGCCTCCTGCTGCTCCGGCCACGCCTTCAAGTTCGCGCCAGTGGTGGGGCAAATCCTGGCCGACCTGGCGCTCACCGGCGAAACGGACTACCCGACCGACCTCTTCCGCCTCGGCCGCCCGGCGCTGCAAGGGCGGTGGAGCCGCGAGGTGGCGGCAGAGGTGTAGGCGGTGCTGCCCGCTGGTTGACAGGGACTCAATCTCCCGTCATTCTTGAGGTGATCGCAAATTCGCCCGAAAATGCGGTCCCTGGTGGTCGGGCAAGACCATAGAAAGCGCGCAAGCGTTTTTACCCGTCGCGAAGGCGTCGCTCTGATGAGTGATGGGATCGGCTGTGAAGCCATCTAGCGACGGGGTTTTTGTGTCCTTCAGACAAACCTGATGCGCCCTCCCAAACGTGGAAGATAGGGGCCGCCCAGCCCATTGAACTGCCGCACCTCTCCCGCGATCATGTCTGCCGCCTGGATGATCGCCCCATCTGGCCGGTGGTCTGGACGGGGACGGACATCGCGCAAGCCTGCACGCCGCGATTGTCGCAACTCTTTGCGAATGATTGTTCGGAATGCGTCAACAATTCCCTTCTCACTGCGAGGAAGATCAATCAACAGCATTTGATCCTGTGTGAGGTCGTCCGGGCAGGCGGCCAGCAGTTCGATGATCCCACTGCAGATAACGTGATCGCCTCTGGACGGCCGTGGAGATCGTGGTTCCCAGGTCTGGCGATTGAGCCGCAGAACATCAACGCTGACCGAGGGAACCAGTCGGAGCTCCCTGTAGAACACGTCATGCGTTCGGTCATCAGCTTCGAGATGCTTGAAGACAAACGCTTCAGATCTCCCCAGTGATACTCTTGCTTCGACGAATCGCGACTTGAGTTCCCCGAGATCATCAGTGTCAACGTGTACCATGGCCAGTACGACCCAGCCGGTTGCAGGATCCTCCGACCAGTCCAGACCGGTGTGAATCGCCACGGTTCACCAAACACATTTCGCGCCCAGGCTCTGATGTGCCCGTACGGCGCCGAAACCACTTTGGCTCCCGCCACGAAGCAGCCCTGCAGCGCCAAGGGAGATATATTGCCAGACTGTGATGGGGAGCGGCCCGCGCCCGGAACGTGTAAACGTGACAGGCAACTCGGAGCTGTTCCGCCTCGGCCGCCCGGCGCTGCAAGGGCGGTGGAGCCGCGAGGCGGCGGCAGAGGTGTAGCGGGGTGGGTTCAACGCCTGATGGCCGACGTCCTGACCCGGGCTCTGGCAGGCCGCGAGCGGACTGGCGACGGAAACCCCGGAGAAATCACCCAAGGCAAATAGCCCGCACCGTCACGGTTGCGGTCTGGCCGGCCGGGCACTTCCCCGTCGCACCCCACGCATTGGCGCCCACGACATTCGATGACACCAGTTCGCAGGCGGTGTTGCTGAGGCTGGCGCCGCCGCCGGTGGCCTGACCGGAAAGGCAGGTCGGCTGGGCATTCGCATTGGAGCCGCTGGCGACGCTGGTGGTTGCCTCGTTCTGGCTGGGCGTAAAGGAAGGCCCGGCCGGTCCCGTCGGGCCGGTCGGGCCGCGTTTCCTCTTCTTGTTCTTCGCGGCTTCGACAGACCTGGCAGGTCCCGCGGGACCTACATCGGCTGCCAGGCCCAGGGTGGCGGCATGGATCGCGCATCATCCTCAGGGACAGTCACCCTGGAAGGGGCGGCGGCCCCCTCGCCGGTCGAGGTCAACACCTGCCACGTGAACCGCGCGGGGGACAACCAGACGTGCGCGGCCACGCCAGTCGACTGCCCGGTGCAGGCCGGGCGCTATCGCCCAACAACGCGGCGCGGTCCCAGCCGCGTGGCCGGGATCGCGACGCCTGCGGCGGGCCGGACGCGGCGGATCCCCGCGCTACCCCTGGTTGCCGCAGCTACGTCGCCAGCACCTGGCGCGGGCGCTGGCGCAACAGATCCTCAGCCTCGCGCACGATGGCGTGAATGATGTCCGCCGCCGGCTGCATGGCCGTGATCAGCCCCGCAGACACCCCGGCGCTCACCCCCGCAATACTGGCGTCGCCGCGTTCATTGGCGAGGCGCACCTGCTCCTGCAGCGTGTGGTTGCTGGAATCGACCTCCCGCGTGTTGCCCTGCCACTGCGTGATGAACGCGTTGCGCACCATGCGGTCGTCGATGCCTTTGGGGAAGGGGCGGTCGAAGAGGCGGTCGTAGATGGTCGTCTGCACCGTGTCGTCCGAGGTCGCCTCCAGCACTGCCTGTTGCTCCCAGGCCGCGCCGCCCCACTCGGGGGTAGCCACGAAGCGGGTGCCCATCCACACCCCCTGCGCGCCGAGCAGCAGCGCGGCGGCAAGCCCCCGCCCGTCGGCGATGCCCCCCGCCGCCACCACCGGGATTGGCGCGACGGCGTCGACCACGGCCGGCAGCAGCGCGAACGTGCCGATGCGCCCGGCGTGCCCGCCCGCCTCGCCCCCCTGCGCGATGATCACATCCACCCCGGCCGCCGCCGCACGCTGCGCCCCCGCCAGTGTCTGCACCTGGCAGAAGACCTTCACCCCCGCCGCGTGCGCCGCCGCCACGTACGGGGTGGGGTCGGCGAAGGAGTGGTTGATGGCGGCCACCCCGGCGTCCAGCGCCGCCTCGACCAGGGCGGGGGTGTCGGGGAACGAGGAGATGAAGCCGACGCCGATGGGGCGCCGGGTCAGCGAGCGCGCCGCGGCGATCTGGGCGCGCAGCCAGGCGACGCCGCCGGGGCTGGCGCCGCCGATCATGCCGAAGCCGCCGGCGTTGGCGACGGCGGCGGCCAGCGCCCCGGTGGCGGTGCCGGCCATCGAGGCGTTCAGGATGGGGTGCTCGATGCCGAGCAAGGTGCAGAGCGGCGTGGTGAGCATGGCGATGTATCTCCCCAGGAACGTGCCGGGCCGTTGCTGTGCTACGGCGAAGTGTGCCCCACAGCAGACCTTCCGTCTCGGCTGGCGCACTCGTCTCCGCACGGCGACTACGCTTGGCGCATGACGCCTGCAGATGGACCACCCGCATTTCGCCGCTCTGTCCCGATTCCCACGCTTCACCTCTTTCCCGGTGAGCGCGCGGCGCTGCTGGACCTGCTGGCAGACCTGACCCCGGAGGAGTGGGGGAGGCCCACGGTCTGCGCGGGCTGGAGTGTGCGCGATGTTGCCGCCCACTTGCTGGCGGACGATGTGGGGCGGCTCAGTAGCGGGCGGGATGGCCACGACAACCCCGGCTTCGCGCGCGGCCTCGATATCTCGACGCTGCCGGGCCTGATTGCGGCCATCGACCGCCAGAACGCGCGCTGGGTGGAGGCCATGCGTCGCGCCAGCCCGCCGGTGCTGATCGATTTGCTACGGCTGACCGGCGAGCAAACGGCCCGCTACTTCGCCACGCTCGATCTGGACGCCATCGGCGAACCGGTCGACTGGGTGGGGCCAGAGCCAGCGCCGGTCTGGCTGGACGTAGCCCGGGAGTACACCGAACGCTGGGTGCACCAGCAGCAGATCCGCGATGCGGCCGGTCGCCCCGGCTTGCAGGAACCGGAGTGGTTTACACCGGTGCTGGCGGCGTTCGTGCTCGGCCTGCCCCGCGCGCTGGGTGAGGCAGGGACGCCTGGTGAGACGGTGCTGCTCACGATCACCGGGGAGGCCGGTGGCCAGTGGCTGGCGCGGCGCGACGAAACCAGGTGGTGGGTCGCCCGGGGGCACGAGGCGACCCCGACCGCCGCCGTAACCCTCGATCAAGACAGCGCCTGGCGGCTCTTCACGCGCGGCATCTCGCCACAGCAGGCACGGCAGGTGGCGACGCAGGCCGGAAACCCGGACCTGACGGCGCGGGCACTGGAGACGGTCTCGATCCTGGCGTGACGCTCACTGGATCGCACCCGTATGCAGCCCCCAACAGGTGCGGAGACCGCGCAGCACGGGGCGCCTCGAAAGAAGCGCCCCGGCCGCGAGTCTGGTTGGGGAGGTCAACTACAACGCAACGGTGATGTTGATATCGAGAAAATCCCCCTTGGTGTAGGCGCAACCGGAGCCGGAGTAGCCAGTGAAGATCTGGCGCTTCTGCCCCGTGGCCAGGCAGTGGACCCACAGCGGAGAAAACGAGCGGCATCCGCCCCAGTCAGTGCCTCGCACGCGGAGCACATTCCCGACCTGGCCGGAGAAGACGACCGGGTTGATCGGGCCGGCCATGCCGTTGTTGTCGATGATGAGAAACGTACCGGTCGAGACGTTCAGGACGCTGCCGTCGTCATCGATGACGATCGAGTCGTTCTGGTTGGGGCCGCCGGAGAGGATGAAGGTGGTGCAGGGCTGGGGCGGCGGTGTGGCGCCCGGGTTGCCGGTGGGCGAGCAGGCGCCCTTCGTCGCGCCGGGGTACTTGTTCAGATACCCCTTCTTCTTCACGGTGCGTGTCTGGTCCTGGTAGCAGATTGTGATCTTCTTGCCCCGGCGGCCATCTGATCCCACCTGCGCGCGGCCCTTGCCGTGGCCCTGCCGCCTGGCCTGGCTCTCGTCGCCGGAGAAGGCCGTGCCCAGCGCCGCCGCTCCCCCGAGCAGGCGAGTAAAGCCGCGCCGCGTGGCAACCGCGCCAAGGTTCCGTGAAATGCCGTCGAATGTCGTTGCGTCCATCGTCGTGCTCCTGTCTGGTCCTGCGCTACCGCCAGGTCAGTCCTGATCGGATGTCTGCATCCTGAGGCGATGGAGCACGGCGAGCAGTTCGCGCTGATGCAGGCGAGGTGTGTGTTCCGACACGGGGTAGCGTCCCATTCAGGCTCGTCTATCCAGTAATTGATCAGGCATCATATGCATGACAATTGCTCACCCGTGGGCATAGAGACGAGGTGATCCATGCGCCTGCCTGACGTTCTGCTTGACACCCTCGGCCAATCACCCGATTCACTGATCAAGAGCCGCCGCTCGCTTCTGGGCGGGCTGACCTTCCTGGCCGCCATCACCGGCGCCAGCCAGCCAGCCAGTGGGAAACGCCGAAAAAGGCGAAAGAAAAAGCGGTGCAAGACCAGCAAGCGCTGTGGCGCGGGCTGTTGCAGCCCGGATGCGTGTTTCGCGGAGTCTGTGAATCCTACAGACAGCCAGCCGCTGGGGTTTGCCTGCTGCCCCGCCGACAAGCTGTGCCGCAGCCCCAAGCCGCCCTACCCGGACCAGTGCTGCTACCCGGACGAGACCTGTCAGCCGAGCCTCACCGACAACCCGCTCACACAAACCATCTGTTGTCGGCCGTGCGGGGATACGTGCTGCCTCAATCTCGATGAGGAGTGCAATACCGAAAGTGGCAAATGCGAGCCAGCAAACACTGCCCGCCTGGCGCGCACGCGACGGCCTGGGTAGCGTCGCTACGCACGGTCATCGGGCACGGCCCGGGAATCCCAAAGGGCGCCCGGGCCGCTATTCTCACCTGCCAGATGCGCGAGCAGGCTGTCCTGCGCCATCGCCGCACCCTCGCTGATGAGCACAGCAACGCGAGCTGGGCCCACGGCGGCCTCGATGGCAGCCATATCTCGCTCGTACCCCGGCTGATGTACGGCCAGGCGAGGGGAGGCGCTTCGCTGACGGATGGCCTTGGCCAGCCCGAGAAGACGCGCCGCGTCCGGGCCCGCGCCAGCGTCCACCACAGCCCCGGCCAGCCCTTCGAGCGTTTCCGCAAGGCGCGCCTCATCGCCAATCTTCTGGCTGATCCGGGCGCCCTGGATGAAGAGCGGAATCGCCTGGGTGTGCTCCCCACGCTGGCGTAATACCTGTGCCAGGTGGGACACGGCGAAGGCGATTCCCTGCTGGTCTCCCACCTGCTGCGAGAGTTCCAGGCATTCGGTGTAGAGCGGCTCAGCGCGGGAAAAATCTCCCAGATGATGAAGCGCCTCGCCGAGGTTGCCGAGCGCCAGCGCAGTACCCGGGAGATCGCCAAGCTCCCGCCAGGAGATCAGGCTTTCCTCATAAAGCCGCGCAGCCCGCGCCGCTTCGGCCTGGAAGAACGCGAGCGCGCCCAGGCTCATCACAATGGCCGCAATTTCCCGGGTCCGGCCCAACGCGCGGGCGATGCCGAGCGCGCGCTCATAGAGTGCTGCCGCATCAGGAAACTGCTCCTCCGAGAGCGCGGCATCGCCAAGGTTCTTGAGCGCGGCAACCATCCCGGGCTGGTCATGCTGCTGCTCGTACAGTGTCAGCGCACCGGCAAAGTGCTCCCTGGCGGCGCTCACATTGCCACGGTCGTGCAACGCAATCAGGCCGAGATTCTCCCGAGACCGCGCCTGGCCGATGGGGTCGCCGGCGCGCTGCCAAAGGGCAAGCGCCTCCTCGTGGCAAAGTGCTGCGTGCGCAACGTCTCCCTGTGCTTCCGCAAGCGCGCCTGCGCCATCGAGGGCACGCGCCAGCATCGCCGGCGGGGTAGCTGCCTGATCAGCTTGCGCCAGCACCGACCGTAACCGCTCGCGGCCTTCAGTGACGTGGCCGCGAATCCACCAGAATTGCCAGAGCGCGCCGGCGAGCCGCACGGCGTCACTCCCCGCGCCACGCGCCACAAGGGTGTCCAGCGCGGCTCGCAGGTTGTCGTGCTCACTGGCAAGGGCATCGAGCCAGTCGGCCTGCTCCGCGCCGGCCAGCCCTGCGTGCGCGCGTTCCGCCAGGTCGAGGAAGTATGTCGCGTGGCGGATCACAAGGGCATCCTGTACGCCGCTCTGCGCAAGCCGCTCCTGGGCATACTCACGGATAGTGTCCAGGAACCGCACGCGTGGCAACAGCGACCCTTCATCGAGCACAAGCAGGCTTTGCCGGGCGAGGGATTCCACTCGCTCCAGGAGATCAGGGAATCCGGGGGCAGGCGCGCCAGGATCCAGGCAAATCGCCTCGATGGCCTCAAACGCGGCCCCGCCCCGAAACACGGCGAGCCGGGTGAACAGGTTCTGCTCGGAGGAATCGAGCAGGTCATAGCTCCAGTCAATCGCCGCGCGCAGCGTCTGTTGCCGCACAGGGGCATCGCGCGGGCCCCCGGTGAGCAGGGGGAGCCGCTGGTCGAGCCGCGCCAGGAGTTGGCCGGGGCGCAGCAGCCGGGTGCGTGCTGCCGCCAGTTCAATGGCGAGCGGCAAGCCATCCAGGCGGCGACAGATGGCCGCGATGGCATCGATATTCTCCGTATCCAGGGCGAAGCCTGGCCGCACCAGGTTAGCTCGGTCCGTGAAAAGCCGAACAGCATCGTTGGCGGTGAGTTGTGACATATCTGTCTGGCTGAAACGGCGCGCTTGCTGCGGCAAAGCAAGCGGAGGAACCGGGAACACTCGCTCGCCCCGGATTCCCAGCGGTGTCCGGCTGGTGACCAGGACCGTAAGCCGCCGGCACGCGGCGGCCAGCGTCGCCACGCACGCGCCTGCTTCGAGAACCTGCTCGAAGTTATCGAGAACCAGCAGCGCGGCCCTCTCAGCCAGATGCTCGGCCACAGCCTCCAGCGTTGACCGGTCAATGGCGGCCCGCATCCCGAAGACCTGCGCCACTGCCTCCGGGACCAGGCCCGGGTCGGTGAGCGCCGCGAGCGGCACGAACCACGCGCCATCCGGAAAGCGCTCAACCAGGGCAGCCGCGGCCGCCACGGCCAGCCGGGTCTTCCCGATACCGCCGGGGCCATGCAAGGTCAGGATGCGCACCGCCGGGTCGCCGAGCAAGGCCTGGATGTGGGCCAACTCAGCCGCTCGCCCGACAAAGGCCGTGAGCTCCTGCGGCAGGTTATCCCGATGCGGCGCGAGGCCGCGCAGGCGGGCCCGCTCACCGGGGATTCCCGGCGCCAGGACCTGGAAGACCCGCTGAGCAGAAAGATCACGAAAGCGATGCTCGCCAAGATCAGCCAGGCGCACGCTGTCGGGCAACTGAGGGAACAGATCGTTCGCCAGGGCATCCGACGCGAGGATTTGTCCGCCATCTGCGGCGGAGAGCAGCCGGCCCAGGCGGTTCAGCCCGGGCGTGCGGTAGTCGCCGTCGGGTTGGGGAGTGGCCTCGCAGACGTGGAGCGCCATCCGCACGCGCGGCGCCGGGGTAATCGGCCAGGGTTCGGTGAGAAGGCTCCTCTGCGCTGAGACGGCCGCAAGAACCGCGCCCGCGGCCTGGGGAAAGGCCGCCTGAAAGGCATCGCCGATGATCTTGTAGACGCGGCCGCTCTGCGCCAGGATAGCGGCTCGCAGGATGGCGTCATGCCGCTGGTAGACGGCCGGCATGCTTTCCGGTCGCCGCTCCCAGTACGCGGTGCTTCCCTCCAGATCGGTGAAGAGGAAGGCCACGCGCCCGGACGGAGGATCAGCCATAGGGCGTCAGGGAGTACGCACGGCCCGTACCCCCATATCGGAAAGCGCCCTCACCCCAGCCACAGCCCCGCGCACCGGGAGCAGGGCTCGCAGGTCCGGACACAGGCGCGGCCATCGACGTCCTGACGCCGCAGTGCTCCCACCAACTCTCGGGCCGGCTCCCCTCTCCTGCGCACCGGGAGAAAGACTGGCGGTGAGGGCCTCTGACAGGCGACAGCACCCGGCAACAGCTCCTGCTCCCGGCGTCACAGGTCGGCATCCGACGCCTCCGCCTGGGCGGCCAGCGCCTGGGCGTCGCGAATGACAACGCGGTCCCCTCGCCGAGCGAGGTAGCCCAGGGATTCGAACCCGATCAGCGCACGGTTCAGCGTTGAGCGCGTTGTGCCAAGCTCAGCCGCCAGTTGCCCCTGACTGCGCCCGAGAGTGATTTCGGGCAATCCGTGGTGACTTGCCGGGGCTTCGGTAGCCCGGGCCAGTAGCCAGGCGGCCAGGCGGCCAGGCACATCGAGCCCCACAGTAATGGCATGCCGCGCGTTCCCCGCCCGAACCATCGCCACCAGGCTGCGCAGGAGACCATCTACTACAGCTGGCTCGCGGCGCAGCAGGTCGTGGAAGGTTGATCGCGGCACAAAGCGGACCATCACGGGCTGCTGCGCAATCACCGACGCATCGCGCGGGGCGCCGTCGACCAGCGCCAGTTCCCCGATTGCCGCCGGGGCGTCCACGACAGACAGCACGATCTCGACGCCAGCGCCAGAGAAGCGGGAGACGCGAAGCTGGCCGCTCTCCAGCACCAGGAGCGCTTCGCCGGGATCACCCTCGTTCCACAGGACCTGACCAGCGGCGTATCGCCGCACGCGTGACGCTCGGGCGAGGGCATCCAGCGCGGGAGCCGGGAGACCGGCGAGGAGCGGCACATCGGCCAGGCGGTGTGGTGGTGAGGTGCTCATCGGTGAGGTCACGAAACGCTCCAATCACTGGAGGCATGGCCCGGAAGCAGGACGCTCAAGGTGACGAGACCGACTCTCAATAAGATAGCAGCGCGACAGCGTCATCACGCTCTCAGCCAGCCGCTGCACCCGCTCACTCAGCGGAATCGACAGGGCCATGGCGGAGCCCGGATTCAGGACACCGACCGCTACAGATCGTGATCTGCTTCCCCCCAGACACGTGGGCTCTTTCATGCCCGCCTGCTTCCCGCTGGACCCATGGCAGCCGTCGCTCCGCCCGGGCTTGCCGGGCTTCCCGAACTCTACGTGTCTGTCCGCGAGGGAGACCGGTGGCTGATTGATGACATCGTTCCCCTGAGTAGTGAATAGGCATCGTCAGGTGTGGACCGGACTTCGTACACCGGCGCAGAGTTCGTGTCATCAGGCACGGCGAATCTGGTGGGGTACGGCTGGGGTCTTGAGGTTGGGCCAGAGTGGACGCCGGTAATCGATCCGGGCAGCAACCTTGCCGGCGTCGCGATGCTGACGAGTGGCGTGAGTCTCGTCGTCATTGGTGTTCCCGGTGCTGAACCAGGGAGTGATCTTGCAGCCTGTGTCCAACCGCTGCCCCGGAAATCACCGGCCTCAAAGGTCGGAGGCTGCAGGACATTGTGAACGCCGTGAAGCAAGGCTTGAGCCCGGCAATTGCCGCAGGCGCCACTCCTCGCCGGGAAGTGGGTGAGCAACGGGCGTTTGCGCTCGACAACCTGGATCATGCTGCAGGCGGCGGCGTGGTTCCTGATGGTGCGCTGCAACTGTTGGTCGATTGCCGGCTCATGGCTGGTGGCGACTGGATCCCGGGAATCACGCACGTGGCGCCGGCTGCCAGCTACAAGGCCGAAGCGGCGCAGCGCGACGCTCTGCTGGCAACGCTGGAGGACTGGGATCCCGGCCGGTAGCTGGCCGGACGATTCGGCGGCATCCTGCGCCCGGCCGAGGCGCTGTTACCCGGCCAGGCAGGATCTAGATTGTCACCAGGTTGAGCGAGCGCAGGCGCGGGCTGGAGATAAGGCCGTCGATCACGAAATGCTGATTTAGCGCAACGTGGTCATATTGCGCCTGCCAGGCTGCGTCGCCATCTCGCTGCCGCAGCCCGTCAAGGACACGCTGGTGTTCATCGTACGAACTGTCGATCCGGTGCCAGACATTCGCAAGTTGCGGGATGTACAGCACCCGATCCAGTTCATCGAGCACTGTGTGGACCATGAACGTCAGGCGCTCATTCCCTGAGGCCTGCGCCACGGCCGCGTGGAACCGGTTGTTGGCCTGGCGCAGGGCCGTGATGTCATCCGTTCCCGGCAGGTGCTGGCACGCCTGGTTGCATTCCTCGAGCGCCCGCATCGTCTGCTCGTCCACACGGTCAGCCGCCAGTCGCGCGGCCGCCGGCTCGATAATCAGCCGCACGCCAAAGAGATCGCGCACCTGCTGGAACGTAATCGGGGCAATCTGGTGCCCCTTGCGGGGGATGGCCTGCACCAGGCGCTCGTGCCCGAGGCGGGCCAGCGCGGCCCGCACGGCCGCACGGCCCGCCCCGAACTGGGCGGACAGTTGGGCTTCGGTCACGTATTGCCCAGGCGCCAGATCACAGCACAGGATGGCCCGGCGAATGGCGCTGTAGGCCAGGTCCGCGAGGGACCCTTCGTCGGCGATGTCCAGCATGGTTCCTCTGCCCTTCAATGCACCACCGTCGAACATTCAGGCTCTCAGAGCACGAACATCGGGGAATCGTGGTATCTCACACTGGCAGTGTAGGGCATTTGTGTTGACACGTTGCCTCACGGTGATATGCCAGTGGGCGACAGTGACATCTGACAGAACCACTGGCCTGTTGCACATGGCGTTGTGTGGCAGCGTGGCGGCACGTCGGGCAGGCCGCACCTTTTGACTGACGCCGCGCTCGCTCGGCCGGCGCACACTCATGGTTGCCGGCGCGGCAGCCGGGGTGTTGCAGATGGCGAAATCACCGTTGGCAACGTGCGCGGCGCAGGGCAACGCCGAACCCCTCTTCCGTATGGTGATTGTTTCCGGCACGCCGAACATGCTCGATCCTGCCGGGAACCGGGATGGCTCGGGCGGCTTCGGCATCCTGGGCGCAAACCTGTTTTCAACGCTCTGGTCGCCAGCATCATTGTCTGGTGGCCCCGGGACGCGTGCCTGATCCGGGGGCAAGTGCTGGCCATCAAGCACAGCCGCTACGTCGAGGCGGCACGCAGCCTGGGGTGCCCGAACCACCGCATCCTGGCGCAGCACGTGCTGCCCAACTCCTTCGCGCCGGTGGGGGTACAAGTGACGCTGGATATCGGCGCCGCGTTGCTGACCACCGCCACGCTCGGCTCCCTGGGGTGGGCGCGCAGCCGCCCTCCTCCGAGTGGGGCGCGATGCTGGCGATGGGGCGGCAATTTTTTCTGGATGCCTGGTGGTTGACGGGATTCCCCGGATTGGCGATCTTTCTCACGGTCCTGATCTTCAACGCCGCCGGGGAACGCCTGCGGAGTCACTGGGGATCGGGCGACTACAGCAACGTGGCAAAGTAGTGTCGTCCCGAGCGAAGCCGAAGGATCTCGTGCAGTCCCGCCACATGACGAAGACGAGGCCTCTCGACTGCGCTCGAGACGACACGCCGCTGCCGGTGCTGGCGCCAGCGTCATTTCACGTCCGTGAGCTCGCCGTCGTTTCGAGGGTCCACCATGCCAGATCAGGGTCACGTCACTGCCGTCAGCCGCAGCGGCACGCACACCATGAGCAAGCCGGCCAGTGGACGCATTACGCTGCTGGCCGGGCTGGGCGTGGAGGGGGATGCTCACCTGGGCACGTGCGTCAAGCACCGCTCCCGCGTGGCGCGCGATCCGTCGCAACCGAACCTGCGCCAGGTCCACCTGATCCACGCCGAGTTGCACGATGAACTGCGCGACAACGGCTTCGAGCTGGCGCCGGGCGAGATGGGCGAGAACATCACCACGCGCGGGGTCGATCTGCTGGGGCTGCCCGTGGGCGCAAGGCTGCGGCTGGGCGCGGACGCCGTGGTGGAGATCACCGGGCTGCGCAACCCCTGCTACCAACTGGATGGCCTGCGGCCAGGCCTGATGGCCGCCACCCTGGACCGCGACGCCGAGGGGAATCTCGTCCGCAAGGCGGGGATCATGGGCGTCGTTCTGGCGGGCGGCGAGGTGCGCCCCGGCGACCGTATCCTGGTCGAGCTGCCGCCGGCGCCACATCGGCCGCTCGGCCCGGTCTGAATGGCAGCGGGCCGGCCCACGCCCGGCCTTGGGCGAAACCCTCGGCCGGCTCCCTGCGTCAGGATAGGTAGGCGCACAGTTGGTCACCACTGGCGCGCCTGCGTTGCCTTCACTCATGCCCGCCGGCGCTGGAGACCTTCGTGACTGCCGCGTTTCCCTTTTCTCGCCCTTCTCGCCGCCAGGTGTTGCGCGGTTTGCTCGGCCTGGCGGCTGCCGTCCCGCTGATGACCCGCCCCCTGGCCACGTCCGCCCAGGGCGTCACATTGCCCGATGGCCGCTACTACGACGCCTATGTCCCGGCGGCCAGCAAGGAGAACCAGTTTCATCACTACACCTGCGAGTTCGATGCTGCGTGGGTAGTGCTTGCCACCTTTGGCTACGACGTGGGCTTCGATGAGCAGATCAACATCGTCGGGCATGACACTTCCATCGAGCCCTGGTACGAGATGGGGCCAAATGGGTGGGTCATCTACGGTGGGGATATCCTCACCCGGTTCTCCGGGGACTACTACGACAACCTGCTGGCTCGCACCACCGGCCAGGCCATGATGCCGATCTTCCGGCAGTACAACCTGCCGGCGAGCCACGTGCGGGACCGCCAGGGAATCCAGGACACGCTCGATCAGGGCGGCCTGGTCTGGATGAAGGCCACCGCCGATTTCCTGCAGTGGGAGCCCACGACGTGGATCACGCCGGCAGGCGTCGAACTGCCGACCGTGCTCGGGAACGACCACGCCGTCGTGGTGATGGGTTACAACGAGCTGGGAGTGGTAATCCGGGATGTGCTGGGGCCGACCAGCTCCAACTGGGAGCGCCTCTACGAGTACGACATCCCGTGGGAAACGTTCATGGGGGTCTTCGGCGCGCAGGATAGTGACGGCATCGGGGTCTTGCCTCCAGGCACAGCCAGCCTGCCTGCCGGGCGCGTTGTCGAGCCAGCGCCAGCCGGATAGGCCAGGAACCCAGGGGACATCCGCGACAGTCCATGACTTTTGGGGTATTGCCGAAGAAACCGCTTGTGACGGCGAGGCGTTAACCTCTGTAGGGATGGTGTGTCTGCCCACAGCGGACATATCGCGTTGTTCAACACAGTGCACATGTGCCTGCTTCCGCTCGCGGGTGCATTCCTGTCCAGAGACCCCGCAGGACGGCCCGCACCGTCTGTGGACAGGTTTGGAAGGGAAGGGAGCGATGCGCCGCCTCGCAGTGGTGTTTGCCAGTCTCATGCTGGTCTTTGGAATGCTGGCTGTGGTGAGCCCGGCGATCACGGTTCACGCACAGGACAGTGGCTACGCCCCGGATGACCAGGAGATGGCTTTCCTCGATCTCATCAATGGCTACCGCGCCAGCCTTGGCCTTGGCGCGCTCTCACTGAACTACCAGCTCGGCGCGGCTGCGGATTACCATAGCTACGACATGGCCACGAACAACTACTTCGATCACTACCTCTTCGATGGGACCGACCCCGCCACCAACATGCGCAACTTCGGCTATACGGGCTCGACCACCGGCGAGAACATTGCCGCTGGCATGGCCAGCGCGCAGGAGGTCATGATCGCCTGGCAAAACAGCCCGGACCATGACGCAGGCATGCGCAACCCGAACTTCACCGAGATCGGCATCGGTCGCGTTTACAACGAGAACTCCTACTACGGTTGGTACTGGACCACCGATTTCGGCGGCGGCGGTGGCGCTCCGGCAGCGGCGCCCATTGAGCAGGCGCCAGTTGATGCTGTTCCGGTGGATGCCGTCCCGGTCGAGACTCTGAACACGGAACCGGCGCCGCTGATTGATCCGAACTCGGCTCAGGTCTCCGGCAATGGCGACCTGAGCGGCAGCACCACCACCTGGCAGGAGCCAGGCAGTGTGACCACCAATGGCAACGTCGTGGAACTGCCGCAGAATGCGGTGGACGCTGATGGCCGCGCCGCCACCGCAACCGGCAACAACCCGGTGGCAGACGGCACAGGCGAAACCGTCATCTACGGCGACATCAACACCGGTGGCGTGCAGGGCGAGACGATCGTCTATGAAGAGCCATCCCTGAGCGTGACCGGCGGCCCGGCCCCGGCTGCGGAGCCGGTCTACACGGAGACCACCTACGTGGAGCCGGTCTACACCGAGCCCGCCTACTCTGCTCCAGTGACCATGACCGATCAGACCATGAGCGAAACCACCACCACCAATATCAGCATGGCTGATGGCAACGGTCGCGCCATTGGCGGCTGACGCTTCCCCAATGTGATGGGAATGGCGCACGGGAGCGGTCGACTGGCCGCTCCCGCTTTTTGGTGCGGAGCATAACGATGACTGACCGCGAACTGCCGGACTACGTCGCGCAGAACCGGGCTGCCTGGGACAGGTTGGCTCCTGACTATGCGGCGGCAGGCCGCCGCGAATGGGGCCTGGAGATCCCCACCTGGGGCATCTTTGCCGTGCCCGAAACTGAGTTGCACCTGCTGCCAGACGACCTGGCGGGCAAGGCTGCCATCGAGCTTGGGTGCGGTACGGGCTATGTCTCCGCGTGGCTGGCGCGGCGTGGCGCCCATCCAGTGGGCATCGACAACTCCCCGAAGCAACTGGAGACAGCGCGAGAGTTACAGGCGGAGTTTGGAATCGAGTTTCCGCTACACCTCGGGAACGCGGAGGCCACGCCCTTCCCGGACAACAGCTTCGACTTTGCCATCAGCGAATACGGCGCGGCGATCTGGTGTGATCCGTACAAGTGGATTCCGGAAGCTGCGCGCTTGCTGCGTCCCGGAGGACGGCTGCACTTTATTGGCAACGGGCTGCTGGTGATGCTGACCACCCCGCTCGATGCCGGGGATGACACGCCGTGCACTGAGCGTCTGGAGCGCCCGCTCTTCGGGATGCACCGCTTCGAATGGCCGGACCACAGCGTCGAGTTTCATCTGCCGCACGGTGAGATGATCCGCCTGCTGCGCCGGAGCGGCTTTGAGATTGACGATCTTGTCGAGGTCCAGATTCCTGACGGCGCAACCACGACCTACGATTTCGTAACCCCCGAGTGGGCGCGGCAGTGGCCGTGCGAGGAGATATGGAAGGTGCGGAAAGTCAGGTAATCGAGGCGGCGTCATTCAAGGAACGGTCCGGGCTGCAACCTGTCAGCCGCCGCCCGGACCTGAGCACCCGATCAGTTTCCGTAGGGGAAGTCGACCGTTACGACTGACCCATCGTCGTAGGTGCAGGACACATAGATGGTTCCCCCGTACTCATAGGAATCGGGAGAACCCCCGCCGTTGAAGCACCCTCCAACGGCCATGTTCGCCCCGCTGACGGCATCTCGTCGCCGCATTGCGTCGGCCGGGTGTGCCGTCGCGCCGGCCAGGACAAGCGTGACCGCGCCCACAGCCGCGACCTGTGTCAGCCGCCTGCGGGATACTGTACTGAAATCCATGCTTGCGTTCATACCCTTCGTGTGGGGATTGGCCCTCGCCAATCTCTGGTTCACATCATCGTGAACCGGCGCTCCCGGCACATCCTCTGAACGGTGTATCGAGATGTGTAGTTCGCGGCTCGGCATCGGGCAGCCCGTTGCGGAGGAGTTGACCGGACTGGCGAAGTGGCGCCATCCGCGATGCAAACCGCCAGCCTTACTCCGCCAGCCGTTAGCGCGGCCCTACCGAGCCTGGCTCCTCAGTGCCGATCTCCCTCAGGCAGCCAGGTGTGGAAGCGGCGCCGATCAGGTGGTGTTCAGCGGGTTGCAAAGGAATTGGACGTCGCGGCTCAGTCCGTGGCGCCGCGAGTGGAGTTGAGACACGCGAGTTTGCCTGGCCGGTCAGGTCATTTGCACCCCGCTCTGGGCGAACCGATGGTGAGCGTCGTTACGGTCAGGTTGCGGGTGTTGTCAGGACTTCACGTTCCCGTGTGGCGTCAGGGCGACCCGGCCGGGAGCCGCGTATTCGTGGCGTCTTCCTGCAACTTGATCAGGACATCGAGCGAATCCAGGAGTTGCACGCCAGACACCGCGCCGCTGACATCCGGTTCTGGCTCGTGCCAGACCTCTATCTCCAGCCCCTCGTTCCGCAGGTCTCCAAGCAGCAGTTCGTACTGCCGGACCTCTTCCCCGGTGGCAATCAGCGGAGCGCCGCCTTCAAGGTTCGCCTGCCGCTCCTGCAAGCCAGACCGCAATTCATCCATCCGGCGAAAGATCACCTGGACCCGGGGTGGCGCCGCAATACTCGCTTCAACATCAGTCATGGCGCCTCCTCGCGTCTGGACATGCCCGCGCTGTCGATGAGTGAAAAGCCCACGGCCCGCTTCAGTGTCGCCCCGGGCCGGGAATCCGCCGGGCGTGAGGCAAGCGGCCATCTCCTGGGCTGCCGCCTCCCGGGATGCAAGAAGTAATCCATATCAGGTCCGGAGTGCGGCAGAGCGCCGCGTGGCAGGCGCCATGGGCAGGCGCTGGGCATGCGTTGGGCCAGATTGTGCGTAGGCAGCGGTAACGCATCTCCGCCTTCGCAAGTCAGGAGCAGCACACCATGACCGACGCCCCCCGATTGGTTTCCGCAAAGGTCTACCTCGCCTGGTGGGAGGCAGTCTCCGAACGCCTCGCGCAGTACCCGTTCGACAAGGGCACCAGCATTCTGCTGTGGCAACTGGACGCCATCGGCCGGAGTAGCGATGCTACCCGGCTCGTCGCAATGCGGAATGAGACGGGCTCAGGTTCCTTGCGATACATGCTGGCGTCCTACCCCGATGAGCGGTTCGACTGGGAGAACGGCGCCGTCGATTTCGCCCGGACCGCATTCCTGACGGTGAACGCGGATCTGCTCATCCATGACCTGGTCAAGATCACCGGGATCCCCGAGCGTGGTTGACCCGCTCATGGATCACGCGGTTCGGTCGCCAGAGCCCGGTGATCCTGCGTACTCCCACGCGCAGGCAGTCGAGTGTGGCAGCCCTGCGAGGGGAATCAGTACGCTGTCCGCTCGCTGTTGCGCGGAAGATCAGCGTTCGGCAGAGCTGGCCCGGGGAGTTGCATGAGCACCGAATTCCTGATTACCTCGCTGATCCTGGTGATTACGCCGGGGCCCGGGGTGCTCTACACGTTGACGGCCGGGATTTCCCGGGGGCAGCGCGCCAGCGTCATCGCGGCCATTGGCTGCACGTTGGGCATCATGCCGCACCTGACGGCCGCCATCTTCGGGGTGGCGGCGCTGCTGTACGCCAGCGCGCTGGCCTTCCAGGCGCTCAAGCTGCTGGGCGTGCTCTACCTGCTGTACATGGCCTGGGTCACCATCCGTGACCAGAGTGGCTTCGCCCTCGAGGCCGACGCTGCCGGCGCCTCAGACCGGGCAGTGATCCAGTCCGCCATTCTGGTGAACGCGCTCAACCCCAAGCTGGCCATCTTCTTTTTCGCCTTCCTGCCGCAGTTCGTGCATGCCGATGATCCGCAATTCCTGACGCGAATGCTGGGTCTTGGCAGCGTATTCATGGCGCTGACGCTGGTGGTGTTCGTGGTTTACGGGCTCCTGGCAGCGGCCCTGCGCCTGCAGATCCTCTCCCGGCCGCGCGTCGTGGCCTGGCTCCGGCGCAGCTTTGCCGCAGCCTTTGTGGCGCTCGGTCTACGCCTGGCGGTGGCGGAGCGCTAACCATTACGTGGCTGACGCGGATCCGGGGCAAGGGGTTGACATCCTGGTGAGAGTTCCATATGATGAAATTGTCCACTAATTTAGTGGACAATAGAGACAACAAGAGCGTGCGGGCAGGGACGTCGTCCCCATCCCCCTCCCCGGCGGACCTGCCGCCCTCTTGACCCACGTGAAACCGGCGCTCTTCCCCGCCGTTTTTTCCCTTCCTGTCTCCCCGCTCATGCAGGGCGTCCGCCGGGCTCGGCCAGGCGTTCGGAGGGAAGGTGACCTGTGGGTCCTGGGAAGACCGCGAGTTGCAAAAGCTTTGGCCGTCGCGGCCCAACCGTTCGTGTCTCGATGGCGCGAGACACGGGGAGTGCGCGTCTGCTGCGGATGGTTCCACTCCTGTGCGCCGCCGGCCAGCGGCATATCTGGCCGGCGACGCGCAACGGCCAGGCGGCTGCACAGCGGCTGTCGCCGGCCGCTCCAGGGGTATGTTCACGCGCTCAGTTCCCGATGCGGTGGCCTCGGAACTCAGCGTCGTCGCGCAGCACCGGCGCCTCCTCTGCGCCAGAGCGTGCTCGCGCGGCCGGGTCTGGCGGCAAGCTCGGCAGACCCCACTCGTAGAGCCAGGTCTCGAAGAAGGCGTCCAGTTCCTGCCCGGACATCTCCTCAGACAGCGCGATGAAATCCGCCGTCGTCACATTCTCGCCCCGGTAGCGATCCACCCACTCGCTCAGGAGAGCGTAGAAGGTAGCGTCGCCCACCGTGCGCCGCAGGGCTTCCAGCGTCAGGGCGCCCCGGTTGTAGACGGTGACGTTGAACACGTCCGCCGCGCCCGGGTTGCCGGGCGGACGATTCATGCCTTCAAAGTAGCCAAAGTACGGGGAGTCTCGCGCAAAGAGCGAGCCGATGGGCAGGTTTTGGGACTCTGCAACCCAGAGGAGCTCGCCGTAGGTCGCGAAGCCCTCGTTCAGCCAGATATCCTGCCAGGTCTCCATTGTGACGAGGTCGCTGAACCACTGGTGCGCGATCTCATGGGCGATCAACTGCTGGAATCCCTGGCTCTTGAGGGCAGCCTTGACGCCGGGGTAGGTCGGGCGGCCAGCGGCCTCCATGGCTTCGGGCCGCCCATCTGTCGTCACAATGGCGCCAATAGTGGAGTACGGATACGGGCCGAAGTACCGCTCCAGCACGGCGATCATGTCGCCCTGCGGCGCGACGCGCTTCCCGAGCCGCCTGATCGTTTTGGCTGATTTTCCAGTTCGTTTGTGCCCGCGTTTCCCGTGCTTCCTGGACTCCTTCGCCCTGGCTGGTTTCGGGAAGGCGTTGACCACCGGCCGCCCGGTCGCGGTCTCCCCGGAAATCAGCCTGAACCGGCCCACGGCGACGACCGCCGCGTAGGTCGGGAACGAACCGGGCTCGCTCCAGGTAGAGCGAACCCAGTTCCCTGTCCGCACGGGGGTGTTCTGCAGCAGGCCGTTGGCGATTGCCACTGTGCCGCGCCGCGTCGTCAGGTCGAAGGTGAAGGTCGCCTTGTCACTCGGGTAGTCGTTGCAGGGGAAGAGACGGGAGGCGCCGGCGGGTTGCGGCGCGTAGAGCGCACCCTCGCCCTTCGACCAGTACCAGCCGCCCAGTCCCGCCCCGGTGGGGCGGCCGCTGTACGTTACCTGCACCGTGGCGGCGACTCCGGCGGGCAAGGGATGTTGTGGTGTGATGCGGAGCTTGTCCGCAGGCCGGCTGAACGCCGCAGAGGCGCCGTTAACCGTGACGGCGGAGACATCGAAGCCGACCAGGTCGAAGGTGAAGGACAGGAGATCGACCGTGGGGGTCATTTCAACGGTCGTCGTGCCTCGCGCCGTGCGCTTTTTCTGGTCGATTGTCAGCGCAACATGGTAGTGCTGCGCATCGTAACCAGCATTGCCCAGGGTTGGAAAATACGGATCGCCGGCGCTCGGCTCCCCATTGAGCGGGGCCTGCCAGGCGAACACCTGGCTGATCGTGGACAGTGGCAGGAACAGGCAGAGCGCCAGGAGCAGCCACGACGAGGGCCGGCGAAGGCGGCTGGCCAGAGGCTGGGACTTCGCTCCATCTTGCGTGCTGATCGGTGAGCACGGGGCACACCTGGTCATGAGTTCGCTTCCCTACGGTCGCCGGCGACTATTGGACACGCCGAGGCTAGGGTGGGTGGTGGCAGCTGTCAATCCGGATTCGCGCCAATGCGATGCCAGGGGTGTATTAGCGACGTGCGCTGCTTGAGCGCGGCAGTCCCTCACGCCAGATGAGAACCGCTGGCATCAACAGAGTCAGGCAAGAATGCCAGGCGCGCCCGCGCATGAAGGTGGCCGGCTGGCTCGGAACCGGGCGGTTGGGGTCCAGTCCCTCGGCGCCGCTCAGGACGGCGCCCGGGATTGGACACTGGCAGGGGAGGGAGCGCGTAGAGGCTGTGCTGACATACCATCCTCCCCAGGCGCAGCGTCTTCCCTGTCTAGAACAGCAGCGGGATCGCTGCGAAGCCGCGCAGTACGCCGCCGCTCCAGGTCAAGTCATCTTCAGGCACGGCCAGGCGCAGATCCGGGTAGCGGCGGAGGAGGGTTTCCACGGCAACCTGACCTTCGACCCGGGCGAGGGGCGCGCCCAGGCAGAGGTGGATGCCCTTGCCGAAGGCGATATGCCGGTTGGCGTTGGCGCGGCTGACGTCGTAGGTGTCCGGGTCGGGAAAGCGGGCCGGGTCGCGGTTGGCAGCGGCGAGGTTGAGCGTCAGCAACTCGCCAGAATGCAGTGGGCAGCCAGCGACCTCGACCTCTGCGGAGACAGGCTGACCATCCCGCACCATGATGCTGCGGCCCACGGTCTCGGCCGGGGCCCAGTAGCGCAGGGTTTCCTCAATGGCATTTGGGACCAGCGCCGGATCCTGGCGCAGCCTGGCCAGTTCTTCCGGGTGAGTAAGGAGCGCCACCACCGCGTTGCCGATGAGATTGACGGTCGTGGCGTGCCCCGCCCCGTAGAGCAGGAAGGCGGTGGCCAGCATCTCCTCGTCGGTGAGGCGGTCATCGCCGTCCATGGCCAACGCCATGCGGCTGATCATGTCCTCGCGCGGATGCCGCCGCCGCTCCTCGAACAGCTCCTTGAGGTAGGCAACGAATTGCTGAAATCGCTCCTGCGCCTCCTCCGGCGTGGGTGAAGCAGCGCGCTCGTCGTGGCGTGCCATGCCCATCCACTGATTCGTGCGCTCACGGGGGATGCCGAGCAGGTCGGAGATGATAGCGACTGGCAATGGATAGGCAAACTGCGGGATGAGATCGAGCCGGCGATGCGGGGCAACTTCGCCGCGAGCGGCCGCCGCTGCTTCGGCCTTGTCCAGCAGGGCGTCGGCAGTGCGCTGGATGGCGGGGCGCATGGCTTCCATGGTGCGCGGGGTGAACGTGGGCTGCACCAGCTTACGTACGCGGGTGTGCTCCGGCGGGTCCATCTCGATCAGGCTCCGGGACAGGATGCCTATCCCGCCGGACGCCACATCCGCCTGTGGGGCATGCTCATCGGGGATTGTGACCGTGCGCAGGTCGATGCTGAGGCGGTCATCGGTGAGCGCGGCGTTCACGTCCTCGTAGCCGTTGACGTAGACCGTTTGCATGGTGCGCCGGGCGGCCGGCATGGCCGGGGAAAGGCTGCGGTCGGTGGTGGTGCGCACGCGCTCGGTGCGCCCACTCTCCCGCCAGGCGGCGTAGACAGCGTAGGCGATCGTGAGGAAATCGGGCGCGTGCGGATCGAACTCCGGCAGGCCGGCGGCATCCGCCGTGATACCGGCGTGCGGGCAGGTGGTCATGGAGCGTGGGTCCTTTCGATGGAAAATGCGGTCGCCGGGCAGATGATCAACTGACCGATATAGTACACATCGTAAACGGTACTTCAAGGCAACAACAATGTCTCGACGAGAGCGAGCCCGGCGAAGAACCCGCCCAGGAAGCGTGAGGGTTGGGCGCCGATACGTTCGGGTGGGGTAAAGCCAGCTTCCTGCGCAATCCGGCTGAACGTCTCGAACGAGAGGGCGTAGGGAACCCAGTGGTTGCCGTGGTCTGTGTCGTATTCGACCACAATCAGGCGGCCACCGGGCGCGAGGTAGCGGCGCCAGCGGCGCAGCAGCGCGACCTGATCCCGCACGTAGTGGAGCGAGTTGGCGGCGAGGATGCCATCCAGCGGCGGCAGTTCCAGCGGGCGGGTGAAATCGGCGGCGCAAGTGTGCAGCCGCGTGCCCGGGAACGCGCGCTCCATAGCCCGGCGCAACTGACGCAGGTCACCGGCGTCGCGGTCAATGGCGGTGATCTCGACCTCTGGCCCGGCCACGTCGCGGAGCGCCAGCGTGAAGGCGCCGGTTCCCGCGCCGAAGTCTGCCCAGCGCCCGCCAGCCTGTGCCGGCGTCCCCGGCGCAATCAGCCGCACATGATCGGCGTGGTTCATGATTGAGGCATGTCCTGGCGCGTGGCCTTGCCGGGGTCCCTGTGGCGAGACGACCGGTGGCGTGACCAGCCTGGCCGCAGCGTCCCTCCGGCTCTGCGACGCGGCAGGGTACGATAGCACCCCTCCGGGGCACACCCGGCAGGCGGGCTGAACCGGCCGCCCGGGTCGCAGAAAACGCCCCGCCTGCGCTCGCTGCAGCGTTCTCTCGTGCATCTTGACAAAAGTCCACCAATCTAGTAGAGTTTGTCCAGTCAGGAGCGGTCCGACAAACCTGACCGATGACCTACCCATTCAGCTCTCGGCTGGACCCCTCCCCAGCCAGGGCACACACCCGAACCGGGAGTCTGCACTCTCCCGAACCCCGTCCCGGAAGCCCGGCCTGGTGGCCGGGCTTCTTTGCGTTCAGTCTGTCTGCATACGTACGTGGGTATCCTCGAAACCTTCGCGACCCGGGGGCTTGCCAGGCCGCAATCCGTCGTGTATCGTGCCCCATGTCCACTAAATCAGTGGACATTACCGACAAAGTGGCTTTGAGCCTGAAAGGACGTTTCGTGAGGCGCCCACACGCTGATCTGCTCACCAGGACACTCACCCGCCGGTCCGCGCTTGCGGGCGCGGCGGCTGCGGCCATGGCGGCCCCGGCGCTGCGCTTCGGCTGGGAGCCGGTGGCGGCGCAGGATGCCGTCACCCTGACCCTGGTGGCCTACTCCACCCCGCGTGAGGCCTACGAAGAGATTATCCCGCTCTTCCAGGCGACTCCGGAGGGCGCCAACGTCCAGTTCGAGACCTCCTTCGCGGCGTCCACGGAGCAGAGCCGCTCGGTGGAGAGTGGCCTGCCGGCCGATATCGTGGCGCTGTCTCTGGCGCCGGATATCACCCGCCTCATCGCGCCAGGCCTGGTGGCCGAGGACTGGAATGCCGACAAGTTCAAGGGGATGGTGACCAACTCGGTGGTCGTCTTCGCGGTGCGCGAGGGGAACCCGAAGGGGATCCAGACCTGGGACGACCTGCTGCAGGAGGGCGTGGAGGTGATCACCCCGAACCCGCTGACCTCCGGTGGCGCCCGCTGGAACATCATGGCGGCCTGGGGAGCACAGTTGCAGCAGGGCAAGACGGAGGAAGAGGCGCAGGAGTACCTGCGGCAGCTCTTTTCGCACGTGCCGGTGCAGGACAAGAGCGCGCGGGAGGCGCTGGCCACCTTCGCCGGCGGCAAGGGCGATGTCCTGCTCTCCTATGAGAACGAGACGATCACCGCGCAGCAGAAGGGCGAGAAGCTCGCGTACGTGGCGCCAGCCGAGACCATCCTGATCGAGAACCCGGTGGCGGTGGCAACTGAATCGGCCAACCCGGAAAAGGCCCGGGAGTTCATTGCCTTCCTGCGCGCGCCGGAGGCGCAGCGCATCTTCGCCGAAAAGGGCTACCGCTCGCTGCTGCCGGAGATCCAGGAGGAGTTCGCGCACACGTACCCGACGCCGGAGAAGCTGTTCACCATCGACGATCTCGGTGGTTGGGCTGACGTGACCACGACGTTCTTCGATCCGGACAACGGCATCGTGGCTCTGGTTCAGCAGCCGTGAGCGCGACCAGTTACCCCGTGGCCCCGCCCCCGGCTGCTGCCCCGCCCGCCTCGCGCGGGCTCTCCGTGGGGACGCCGCTGACCGTGGGCGTGGTCACTGCCTACCTGAGCGTCATCGTGCTCATCCCGCTGGCGGCGGTGGCCTTCCGCTCGACGTCGGAGGGGTGGGATGGCTTCTGGGCGTCGGTGACGACGCCGCAGGCGCTGGCGGCGTTGCGGCTCAGCCTGGGCGCCTCGCTGCTGGTGTCCCTGATCAACGCGGTCTTCGGCACCCTCATCGCCTGGGTGCTGGTGCGGGATCACTTTCCCGGCAAGGACTTCATGTCGGCGCTGATCGACCTGCCCTTCGCGCTGCCGACGATTGTGGCGGGCCTGACGCTCATCGCCATGTACGGCGCGCGCAGCCCGATTGGCCTGAATATCGCCTACACCGTGGCGGCGGTCATCCTGGCGCTGCTCTTTGTGACGCTCCCCTTCGTGGTGCGGGCGGTGCAGCCGGTGCTGACCGAGATGGACAAGGAGATGGAGCAGGCCGCCACGGCGCTGGGCGCCAGCGGCTGGACCACGTTCCGCCTGATCGTGCTGCCGAACCTGCTGCCGGCGATCCTGGCGGGGATCGGGCTGGGGTTTGCCCGCACGATTGGCGAGTTCGGCTCGGTGGTGCTGATCTCCGGCAACATCCCCTTCGAGACCGAAGTGGCGGCGGTGCGCATCTACAGCCAGGTCGAGAATGACAACATCACCGCCGCGTCCGCGATTGCGGTGGTGTTGCTGGCCCTCTCGCTCGTTGTCCTGCTGACCATTTCCCTCTTTGAGCGCCGGAGCCGCAAGCATGACCAGTAACATCGCGCTGCGCGGCGTGGCCGTGCTCTACCTGGGGCTGTTGCTGATCGCGCCGGTGGCCGTGATGCTGGGTGCCACCTTCGCGGGCGGGCTGGGCCCGGTGCTGGAGGCGCTGGCGCGCCCGGCGTTCCTCCACGCGTTGAAGCTGACGTTGCTCATCGCGCTGATCGCCGTGCCGCTGAACACGATTTTCGGGATCCTGTTCGCGCTGGCGGTGGTGCGGCGCGAGTTCAAGGGCAAGGCGCTGCTGACGGCGCTGCTGGACCTGCCGCTGGGCGTGTCGCCGGTGGTAGTGGGCCTGGCGCTGGTGATCGTCTACGGGCGGCGCGGGGAGTTCGGCGGCTGGTTGGCCGACCACGGCGTTCGCGTCATCTTCGCGACGCCGGGCATGGTGCTGGCGACGATCTTCGTCTGTATCCCCTTTGTGGCGCGCGAGGTGATCCCGGTGCTGCGCGAGATCGGGACCGAGCAGGAGCAGGCGGCGCGCACGCTGGGCGCGACGGACTGGCAGATCTTCTGGATGGTCACGCTGCCGGCGATCCGGACAGGGGTGGCGTTCGGGGTGGTGCTGACGACGGCACGGGCACTGGGTGAGTACGGCGCGGTGGCGATGGTCTCCGGCAAGCTTTCGGGCCGGACCGAGACGCTCACCATCCACGTGGAAGAGCGCTTCCTGAACTTCGATATGGTCGGCGCGTACACGGCGTCGCTCGTGCTGGCGCTGCTGGCGCTGGCGACGTTGTTCCTGATGCAGCGGTTGAAGCCGCGGGGGAGTCATTAGCGGGGGTTCAGCCCCGGAGAGGGCCCTCCCCCCAACCCCTCTCCCCCCACCTGCTGCGCGGGAGAGGGGGAGACGAGGTCTCTCGACAAGCTCGAGACACGAGGCATGCGAGATACGACAAACGGGAGCCATTGATGGGCATCACGGTTCACAATTTGTGCAAGAGCTACGGTGACTTTCGGGCGCTGGATGACGTGTCGGTGGAGGCGCCGGACGGCTCGCTGACAGCGCTGCTGGGGCCAAGCGGCTCCGGCAAGAGCACGCTGCTGCGCGCGATTGCCGGACTGGACCAGCCGGATTCGGGCGAGGTGATCATCGACGGCGTGGCGGCGACTGAACTGCCGCCGCAGCGCCGCAATGTGGGGTTCGTGTTCCAGCACTACGCGGCCTTCAAGCACATGACGGTACGTGACAACGTCGGGTTCGGGTTACGCATCCGCAAGACGCCGAAGGCGGAGATCCGGCAGCGGGTGGCTGAGTTGCTGCACCTGGTGCAGCTCGATGGCTATGCCGAGCGCTACCCGGCGCAGCTTTCGGGCGGGCAGCGGCAGCGCATGGCGCTGGCGCGGGCGCTGGCGGTGGAGCCGCGGGTGCTGCTGCTGGATGAGCCGTTCGGGGCGCTGGACGCGCGGGTGCGCGAGGAGCTGCGCGACTGGCTGCGGCGGCTACACGAGCACGTGCACGTGACGACGGTGCTGGTGACGCACGACCAGGAGGAGGCGATGGACGTGGCCTCCCGCATCGTGGTGATGAACCGGGGGCGCATCGAGCAGGTGGGCACGCCGGACGAGTTGTACGAGCACCCGGCGTCAGAGTTCGTGATGAGCTTCGTGGGCAAGGTGAACCGCATCGGCGACGCCTACATCCGCCCGCACGAGGTGGTCATCTGCACGCCGGAGCAGGAGGGGCGCCTTGCCGCGACGGTGGACCGCGTGATGACGCTGGGCTTCGACAACCGCATCGAGCTGACGCTGCACGTGAGCGGCGAGCGGGTGTGGGCGCAACTGACGCGGGAGGAGATGCAGCGCATCCGCCCGGTAGCAGGGGACACGGTGGGCGTGGACCTGAGCCTGAGCCGGCGGCCGGGCTGGGAGCCGGGAGATCTCCCGCCGGTGCGCCTGGCGAGCGCGGCGAACGGCCTGCGGGCCTTGGGGGACACCGGGCTGGCGCCCTCAGCGGGTGTCGCTTCGCTCGGGGGTGACGGCCTGCGGGCCTCAGGGGGTGAAGGAGCGGGAGGACGAGATCCTTCGCCTGCGGGTTCAGGATGACAAGGTAGGTGGACGCAGTCGCGAACCTGGTGGATGCGAGGCAAGGTCCTTCGACTGCGCTCAGGACGACACGCGAGAGGGGATGGCATCGCGAACTGAGTGGATGCGGGGCGAGGTCCTTCGGCAAGCTCAGGACGACACCTGAGCGGGCGGGTAGCCTCGGACTTCAGCGGTTGATGGGTCAAGGAGAACGAGGTCTCTCACGCCTGGTGTGCAATAGCGCTCGCAGGGAGCTGCGACCCCAACACTGGCGGCGCCCCGGCGGGTTGCCCTCACCCCAACCCCGCTCCCGCGCACCGGGAGCGGGGTTGGGGGTGACGGTTCCTTGGCGTCCGGCCGCGCCATACAGCGTATTGCAAAAGACCTGACCTGCCAGGCAACAAACCCGTGTCTCGCAGGTCAGGTCATTTGCACCACGCTGTTGGTAGCGGCGAGGAGATGCGGCAGGGGCGTCAGGGGCATGGGGGATTGGCGCTGGTGGTCCTGGTGAGGTGACGCACGACGACGACGGCGACGATAGCGCACTACAGCGTATTGCAAAAGACCTGACCTGCCAGGCAACAAGCCCGTGTCTCGAGCGCAGTCGAGAGACCTCGTCGCGAGCGCCGGTGAACGAGGTCTCTCGACTCCGCTCGAGACACGAGGGGATTCCCGGCGGCCCAACTTCTTTGCACACCGCTGTAGGCGACTTCGTGCAGGGCGGCGAGGGTGTAGCGTCGCAGGCGCTGGACGGTAGCAGACGCAGGGCGCAAATGGACGATGACGGCAGGCAGGGAGGCAAGGGATCTCCTTTCTTCCTCCCTGCCCGCCGTCACGCACGGCTCCGGCATCGCTGCCTGGAGACGTAGCGGTGCTCGTTACGGCTTAGCCCTCAACGCACTCGGAGCCATTGCAGAACCAGTCGTCTGGGCAAACAACGCCGCAGGCGCCGCAGTTGTCGAGATCGAACAGGCTCACGCACGTGCCTGAGCAGCAGGTGTTGAGCTCGGAGTCGGTGCAGGCGCCGCATGACAGTGTGCCGCCGCAGCCGTCGGCGGGAGAGCCGCAAGCGTAGCCGAGTTCCTTGCAGGTGGTGGGGACGCAGGGGACGTCGCTGCACTTGCCCAGCGTGGCGCCCATGGCCAGCAGTTTCTCCTGCTTGCGCCGATAGCGGCGGATGGTTTCGCCGTTAAGACAGTAGAAGCGCTTCTTCTTGCGCCAATGTTCGGCGCCCACCCCCTGGCGCTTCTTCCCCTGGGCGGCCGCAGTGCCCATCAGGACAGGGACGCCGGCAGCGGCCAGGGTTGCGGCGGCCTGAACGAGGCGGCGGCGTGAGTTTGCGCCGGCCAGGGCTTTACTGAATTGATCAAAACGCGACGCGTCCATGGTCCCCTTCTCCCGTGTGTGTCGCGTCCACACCGACATCCTCATGCACACGTCTCCCACGGTGGAAGGGTGCGACAAGGAAGGACGAATGCCGCGTCAGCGAGTGTGTGGATAGCTGGTGCAGCGTATTACGGCAGGGTGAAAATTGCAAGCCAGCCCATTGGCCGCTGGGGCGTTCGCGGGAACCGGACGGCAGGCGCCTCACCCGGGGCCAGAAGGGCCGGAGCGAGGAGCCTGCAAGGAGTGGGTGTTTACGAGACCTGGCAGACCCCGTTGCGGCAGCGGTTCTTCCCGCAACAGTCACTATCAAACTGGCAGTTGTAGCCGTTCTGCTTGCAGCAGAACGTGCCGGAGCCGAACTGGGAAACCTGGGCGCAGAGTTGATTGTCGTTGCAGCACTGCTGGTTCCGCCGGTTGTCGTCGCAGGCGTCGCCCAGCTTGCGGCACTTGTCCTTGCGCTTACGCTTGTTGCCCTTGCGGTTCTTGTTCTTGTTATGGTTCTTCCTGGCATCGGCATCATGGTCGCTGAGGCCGATCGCCCCCAGGAGACCCAGTGCTGTGGCGGCCGCGCCGCCTGCGGCAAGCCCAAAACGACGCCTGGTCCATTGGTCGAACTGCTTGTCGTCCAACGTTGCCCCCTCCGGGTTCCTGCACGATGACTCAGCCAGTGTTTCTGAGTATGTCAAGCATATCGTATTCCCGGACGTGTCGTGAGCGTCTGCCTGCACGAACGCCGCGCTGGAGTTGCCGGGGCGGGGATGCCTGTTTGAGTGGCGCAAGGCTGCGGCGTTGGTGCGTGCGCATGTTCCATAATGGAGCGATACGTTTCCGGGAAAAGCCCGGAATGCAGTGAAGACAGGATTCATCAGCGTGGCGGGCAGTGCAACATCGACTCGGACAGCGACGCTGCCTGGACCCACGTCACCCAATGGCGTTGTGACGGCTGGGCCGGTCATGGCGATTGGTGGCGCGGAGGACAAGCTCCGCGACAAGCTGATTCTCTCGGCGTTCGTCAACCTGGCAGGCGGCCCGGACGCGCGGATCGCGATTCTGCCGACGGCATCTTCCATAGAAGATGCCGGGGAACGCTACAAGGCGATTTTCCTGGGCATGGGGGCGCAAGCCGCCGAGGTGCTGGTGTTGCCAGACCGCGCCGCGGCCGCCGCTCCGGCAACCGTGGCCATGCTGGATGGGGCGACCGGGGTGTTCATGACCGGCGGCAACCAGATGCGCCTCTCCACGATTGTTTCCGGCACCCCGGTGGCGCGCGCGGTCAAGAACCTGCACAAGGCGGGCGCGGTGGTGGCCGGTACGAGCGCTGGCGCGTCGATCCTCTCCTCACACATGGTTGCGTACGGGGCCAGCGGCCCCTCGCCCCGGATGCGGATGGCGCAGATGACCGCCGGGTTCGACCTGGTGCCGGGGGTGATTATCGATCAGCACTTCCGGCAGCGGGACCGCATCGGCCGCTTGCTGGCGCTGGTGGCCGGCAGCCCGGCTCTGTTGGGGATCGGGGTGGATGAGGACACTGCCGCGATCTTCACGGGCGACACACTGGAGGTCGTGGGCCGGCACAGCGTGACGATTGTAGATGGCGCCAACATCGTGTCAGACATCCACCGGGTCAAGGCGTACGGGGCGATTACGGTGAGCGGCGCGGTGCTCCATGTGCTGGCGGCCGGCAGCCGTTTCGACATGGTTGAGCGGCGGCTGATCCCGATGGCGCCAACCAGTTACTCCGCTTCTGCCGGCAGAAAACGCCCGTAGCCCGAGGGTTACGCCTGCCCGGTGATTGCCAGCCGGGCGCATTCCCGTATAAGCTGACGCTACCGCGCTCTTTTCCTGCTGGCGATCCGGTACGCGTGACTGCGCCCATCATGCCTGAGCGAGCGATCCACGACGACGTGAAGAGCTTGCTGCTTGTTGCTCGCACGGAGCCTGGCAGCGGCATGACCACGCGACAGGCGGCAGCCGCACTCGGCGTCAGCGAGCGCACGGTGCGCCGCGCCATTGCCCGGGGCGCCCTGGCAGCCACCCGCGAGCGCGGCGCCTACCGCATCCTGCCTGGCGCTGTGGACCGCTACCGGGCTGGCGCTGGCCAGACGCCTCGTCCGGACCTGCCCCACGTGTTGGGGTCGCGGCGTGTTGTCAGCTTGCCACGCCTGCTCACTCCGCTTGTCGGCCGCCAGGCAGAGCTGACTGCCGCCTGCGCTTTCCTGGTCGACCATCCGCGGGCGCTGCTCACACTGACTGGCCCGGCTGGCATCGGCAAGACTCGCCTGGCGCTGGCCATTGCCGAGACGCTGGCCGATCACGGGGGCGGCCGCTTTGGCGATGGGGCAGTTTTTGTCGATCTCGCGCCGATCCGCGACCCCGAGGGGGTCGCCCCCGCCATAGGCCGTGCTGTCGGGGTGCGTGAGTCTGGCGGGCGCCCGCTCCTGGACGGCATCATCGTCCACCTCCACGCCCGCGCCCTCTTGCTCGTCCTGGACAATTTCGAGCACGTGCTCTCCGCTGCCCCGGTGGTCAGCCATGTCCTTGCCGCCTGTCCGGCGCTCGCCGTGCTCAGCACGAGCCGGTCGCCACTGCAAGTGCGCGGCGAGTACGTACTGACGGCGCCACCGCTCGATGCTGGGGAAATGGCGGCACGTCCAGTTGGCCGGTTCGTGCCCCACGCGGGCGCCAGCCACCTGCGCGTCCCGACCCCTCATCAGCCAACGCCCATCACGCATCGCCCACCACCGGCAGTCGAACTCTTCGTTGCCCGTGCCAGCGCCGTGCGCGCCGATTTCGCGCTCACCACCGGCAACGAACCGGCCATCGCCACGATCTGCCGGCGACTCGACGGCCTGCCCCTGGCGATCGAACTGGCCGCCGCGCGCTGTGCCGCGCTGTCCCCCGAGGACTTGCTGGCGCGCCTGGACCACCGCTTGCCGCTGTTGGCGCACGGTCCGCGCGATGTCGCCCCGCGTCATCAATCGCTGCGCGAAGCTATTGCCTGGTCCCATGAGTTGCTCTCGCCGCACGAGCAGGCACTGTTCGCCCACCTCGCCATCTTTGCCGGTGGCTTCACCATGGAGGCCGCTGAGGCGGTGGCCGGAGTAACCGGGAGTGGCCCATCGACCCTGGACCTCGTGACCTCGCTCCACGCGCAAAGCCTGCTCGTGCGGCAGGAGAGCACGGCTGGGACGGTGCGCTTCGGGATGCTGGAAACGGTGCGCGAGTTCGCGCGTGAGCAACTGGCCGCCAGCGGGGAGGAGCCGCGCCTGCAACGCCGGCACGCCGAGTACTTCCTGGACCTCGCCGCTGATGTTGCCGGGCGCGTGCCCCGGGCGAACCTCTGGTGGGTGCCCCTGGAGCCGGAGTGGGGCAACCTGAGCGCGGCGCTGGCCTGGACCATCGCCGCCGGTGAGCCTGGCCTGGGTATGCGCCTCGCCAGCGCCCTCTTCGGCTTCTGGATGTTGCGCGGCCAGATCCGGGAGGGGATCGACTGGCTGGAGCGGCTGCTCGTGGTCGGGGCCAACGAGCCGCCCGCCGTGCGGGGCCGCGCCGCCATGGCCCTTGGCTACCTGACGTGGTGCGCGGGCGACTGGGCGCACGCCGAGGTTCTGGCTGCCGAAGCGCTGGCGCTGGCCGAGGCGCAGGGCGACGCCATTGGTGGCGCGGCCAGCCGTTTTCTGCAAGGCTTCCTGGCCGAGGCACGGGGTGATCTGCCCCAGGCGGCGGCCTGCCTGGAGGCCGCGCGGAAGCAGTACCTGACGGCCGGATTGCCAGCGGGCGAAGCGGCGGCCGCCGCCCACCTCGGCCGGATCAGCGACCGCCAGGGGGATCGTGACCGCGCCAGGACGCTGCTCACCAACGCCATCGACAAGCTGGATAGCCCCGACGGCGGCATCTGGGGCGCGGCCATGGCTCATGCCGACCTCGGGAACATCGCGGCTGACGACGGGGACATCGCGCGGGCGAAGCATCTCATCGCGCGGGGGCTGCGCCTCCACGCGGAAATCGGTGACCAGTTGGCCGTCCTTGTTTCGTTGACCGCTGCCATTCGCGTTCTCGCGGCGCCTGGCGACGACGCGCGCGTGGCGCACCTTGCTGGCGCGGCTGATGCGCTCCGCGAGCGCGCTGGCCGTACGCCCTGGGTGCTTGTCCACCCGGCCTATGAACGCGCCACGGCCCGGCTGCAGGAGCGGATGGGCGAGCACGCCTTTGCCGCGGCCCGGAACGCGGGTCGCCGCATGGGGACGGACGATGCCGTTGCTGCCGCACTGGCGATGATTGCACCGAAGCATGAGACTGCCGCAGCTACCCCGGTTCCTGCCCAGCGCCTGCCGCTCTCGGCGCGAGAGTTGACGGTGCTGCGCCTCGTGGCTGCCGGGCAGACCGACCAGGAGATTGCCGCCAGCCTTGGCGTGCGCGTGCGCACCGTCAACACCCACGTGGCCAACAGCCTGCGCAAGCTCGGAGTGTCCTCACGCGCCGCTGCGGCCGCCGCCATCGTCCGGCAAGGGCTGGCCTGAGCCGGGCTGCCGGGGCCTTCATCGTCTGCCCGCTCACGAGCCAATCACCGGTGCGCGGCCACGGTGGCCACCCTTGTCCGCTGTGGCCGCAGACCCTACGTCTTTTTACGGATAGCCCAGCCTCTTGCCAGTCGATAGGGTGAATGGGAGGCGGAGCTACGGCTTCGTCGAGATCTCGACGCATCGCACCACCTGCCGGAGCGGCTATGGACGCCACCCAGTTCGATGAACTTGCACAGTCGCTGGCCCGCGCCACCCGGCGTGGGCTGCTCGGGAGGGTGGCCGTCCTGCCCGCCCTCGGCGGCGCGGCCGCGCTGCTGGGCAACCCTTGGAGCACGGCCGGGAAGAAGCGCAAGAAGAAGTGCAAGCCCAGGCCCCTCGCCAAGACCTGCGCCGGGAAGTGCGGCATCGTCAAGAACCGGAAGACGTGCAAGAAGAAGGTCGACTGTGGCCCCTGCGCCTGTGAGGCCAACAGCGACTGCGTTGCTGCGGGCCTGGGTGATCTGTGCTGTGGCGGGTCGTGCTTCAGTGGCGTTTGCTGCTCGGACGCTGCCTGCCAGAGCGACGCAGCTCCCGATTGCGTGGGACATGCCTGCGTTTGCGCCACGAACGGAGACACGGCCTGTGCCGGTGGGGCGGCCTGTTGCCCGGCAGGCTGCGTGGATTTGGGAACGGATCTCGCCAACTGCGGCGAGTGTGGCCACGCGTGCCAGGGTGAACAGATCTGCCATGGTGGCGTGTGCGGGATCACGTGCGGCAGCGAGGTCTGTCCGGTCGCCACAAGGATTTGCGATGGGGCGGTGTGCCAGCCATGCAAGGTGTGCGCCGAGGGGTGCGCGTTCACGACGGTGCAGGCGGCGATCGATGCGGCCAGTTCGGGCGACAGGATCACCATCTGCGCGGGTACGTACTCCCGCCAGGGACCGAACAGCCCGGTTGCCGACATTGCGGGCAAGAACCTGACGCTGGTCGGCGCCGGGACGGGGCTGACCAGCACGATCCTGGACGGCGGCGACGAGCGCACAGCATCGCATGTGGTCGCGGTAACGCAGTCCACGTCAGAGCTGCGGGCGATGCGGATCACTGGCTCAAACGGGAACGCCGGGATTGGGAACTCCGCCCCCTCCCAGCTGACACTGACCGGCGTCCTCGTTACCCGCAACGACGCGGATAAGAACTTCGGCGGGGGCATTCTCAACAACGACCGCGTGGTGCTGAACGCGGACACCAGGGTCACGAAAAACACCGCCCGCGACGGCGGGGGCATCGACAACGTTGGCAGTACTGCGGTCCTGACCCTTAAGGATGGTTCCAGCGTGACCAACAACGCAGTGTCCACCGGGACGGCCCACGGCATCCGCAACGGAGGCACAGTGTTCGCCGAAGCAGGGAGTGTGGTTGCCGGGTGCCTCAACGTTGGCAGTGGCACGGGCTGTCCAACTTGAGCGGCCATACCGGGCAACGCCAGCGTCGCCCGCCATCGCAGGAGCCACGCCTCGGAGCCGCCATGGACGCCACCCGGTTCGATCACCTCGCACAGTCGGTCGCTGGCGCCACCCGGCGCAGTCTCCTGGGGGCGCTGACCGCCCTGCCTCTTGTCGGCGGCCTGCTCGCCCTGGTTGGGGAGGAAGAGGCAGACGCGCACGGACGGCGTAAGCGGCGCAAGAAGCGGCACAAGTACGGCAAAGGCCGCCGTCGCACCAACCGGCGCAGCAAGCGGCGCTTCCGGCCAGAGGCGGTGGCGCAGACCTGCGCCGGGACGTGCGGATCGGTTCTCAACAATTGCCGGAAGACGGTGGACTGTGGTTCCTGCGCCTGCGATCCCACCTGCGCCGCGTGCTTCACCTGCCAGGAACTCCCGGGTATGCCGGGAAGCTGCGTGGTCGATCCCGCGCAGCAGGGGCAGACATGTGGTGCGCCGGGGCAGGTCTGCCAGCCCGATGGCTCCTGCGCCTGTGATGCCAGCAGTTGCAGCAATCCCACTCCCATCTGTGACGGCGGCGTCTGTTTGACCTGTGGCGACAGCAACGCCTGCACGGCCGCTGGCCTGGGCGATCTGTGCTGCGGCGGGTCATGCTTCAGCGGCGTCTGCTGCACCGACGCCGCCTGCGAGGGCGATGCGGCGGCCCCCGATTGCATCGGGCATGATTGCGTTTGCGCCACGAACGGAGACACGGCCTGTGCCGATGGGGAGACCTGTTGCCCGGCAGGGTGTGAGGACCTGCAAACCGATTCCGCCAACTGTGGCGAGTGTGGCCACGCCTGTCTTGCTGGCCAGGTCTGTCAGGGCGGGATCTGCGGCGTGATCTGTGGCAGCGACTTCTGTCCTGCCGCCACGGAGATCTGTGATGAGGGGAGTTGCCGAGCCTGCAGCGTGTGCGCCGAGGGGTGCACATTCTCGGACGTGCGGGCCACAGTCCAAGCGGCCAAGTCTGGCGACACGATCACCATCTGCGCGGGAACATACTCCCGCCAGGGTCCTGGCTACGTGATTGCGCCCGTTTCCGTCAAGGACCTGACGCTGATCGGGGCCGGCACGGGGGAGAACGGCACGATCCTTGATGGCGGCGGCGTGGATTCCGACGCACCGGTGGTGTCATTCATTGAAACCACCTCAGAGCTGCGGGCACTGGTCATTAGGGGCTCGAAGGGGCGGGCCGGGATTTTCAACCTGGCCCTCTCTCTGCTGACGTTGACCGATGTCCTCGTCACCGGCAACGAATCGCGTATTGACGCTGGCGGGGGTATCTACAATGCTGGCAATGTGGTGCTCAACGCGGGAACCCGCGTGACGGGCAATCACGCCCCCAGCGGTGGGGGTATCGACAACGATGGTGGCTCAGACCTGACGCTCAAAGCCGGGTCCAGCGTGACCAACAACTCGGCAGATCCCGGGTTCCCGGCGGGAATTCGCAACGCTGGGCATAGTGATCGCCGAAACGGGGAGCCTGGTGGAGGACTGCGTCAATGTTTCAGGCGGCAGTGGCTGTCCAGCCTGAGCAGCCACGGTGCGGTGGCCTCTTATCGCTACGTCTTCTTGCGGATGGTCTGACCGTTAGTAGACCGATTTGGTGATTATGCGACGGGGCTACTGCTCCGTCGTGACCTCGGGAAGCCGCGAGATTTGCCGGAGTCAGTGTGGACACCACCCAGTTTGATCAGCTTGCACAGGCGTTGGCCCGCGTCACCCGGCGCGGCCTGCTACGGAGCTTGGCCGCGTTGCCGCTGGCGGGAGGGCTGTTCGCGCACGGCGATGAGCAGGCAAGGGGGAAGAAACGGCGGGCGCGGCGCAGGGGCCGACGCTCTCAGCGTCGTGACAAGCGGCAGCACGCCAAACACCGCGAGCAACACAAGCGGAGCAAGCGGAAGGTTACCCTCTGCCAGGATGGGCAAACGATCCGGGTGAGGCGCAGGTGGGTGAAGCGGCGCCTGCGACAGGGAGCCGCCCGGGGGTCCTGTCCGATCCCGCCGGATTGTCAGCCGAGAACCTGTGCAGCCGTGGGTGCGGCCTGTGGACAGATCGATGACGGCTGCGGGGGGCTGCTGGCGTGCGGGACGTGTAGCGGGACAACGCCGGTCTGCGCGGATCATGTGTGCGTGAGCGATGGCGCCAATGGGACTCCCTGCGATCACGGTGGACAATGTCAATCCGGGTTTTGCACCGATGGCGTCTGCTGTGCCAGCGTCGAGTGCGGCCAGTGCCAAGCGTGCAACATTGCGGAAAAGGCAGGCACCTGCCAGCCGAAGCCGAATGGCGCCGTCTGTGGTGCGCTGAATGTCTGCTACAACAGCGTCTGTGCCAAATTATGCGGCGAGATCCTTGGGTGTTACCCAGACACCTGCACCGGAGTCACGGGCGAACGCGGAGGAATCTGCACCAGCGCATTCCAGGGCACGTGTGGATGCACGACGATCCCCGACAATTGTCCGCCGGGCAGCATTTGTACGCCAGACGAGTCGGCAACATGCGGCGGAGAAAATGGATGCCGCACGATCGCTTAGAGCGCGCGGCAATAGGCTCACGGCAATCGCCGGGACGTGGAGCGGGTGGGCCAGCGGAAGGGCTGGGCGGCGGCGCGCAGCAGCATCCGGATGACGATGATGGTCGCGGCGAGAAAGAGCTACAGATCGACCACCGCTGCCCGGCGCTCCGGACACCGTCGCAACCGGCCGACATCGTTCAGCCACCTGTGCGTGCGCTCCACCACCCAGCGCTCCCCACGCTGCCCGGCCGGATCCTCCGTGGTGGGAAGCACCCCGACGCAGCCGGCCTCGGCCAGCACGGTCTGGACCGGCGCGCCGCGAGAGCCCCGGTCCAGCAGGACGGGCAATCCCTCCGGCATGATCGCCAGCCGGTCCAGCCCGGCCAGCGTCTCCTCCAGCAGCGTGCTGTCCGGGCAGTTCGCGCCCGCCGCCACCAGATGGAGTGGCACGCCGGCCGCATCGGTCAGCAGCGAGCGTTTGCGCCCCTGTGTGCCACGATCGACGGGAGAACGTCCCGCCACCTCCCCGCCACCCGGGGCCTTGGTGAGGCAGCCATCGACACACACGTGCCGCAGATCCAGCCCAATCAGCCGGTCGTCCTGGGCCAGCACCAGGGCGTGCCGCTGGGCCATGCGGCCGGCTTCGGCCCACGCGTGCACCCGGCGACGGATGGTGCGGGCCGAGCAGCCGGGCGAGGCGATGCGCTCGTAACCGACGCCGAAGACCAGCGCCGCGACGACATGCGCGAAGACGACCTGGTCGGGAATGCGGCGGCGATGACACCCGAGCGGGTGGGGGGGATCGACGTCCGGGTGGACCGGCAGGAGCGCGGCGAACTGCGCCCACAGGGGCGCCATCAGCGATCCTGGCAAGGCGGGCACGGGATCCTCCAGCGATCACGGTCGGTGTGAGCAACCCCATGATCGCCGGACTCGTGTCCGCCCGCTTATCCGGGGCCAGCCGACCCCGGCCCGTGCCCTATTGCCGCGCGCTCTTAAGGATGGTTCCAGCGTGACCAACAACGCAGTGTCCACCGGGACGGCCCACGGCATCCGCAACGGAGGCACAGTGATCGCCGAAGCAGGGAGTGTGGTTGCCGGGTGCCTCGACGTTGGCAGTGGCACGGGCTGTCCAACCTGATGAGCGATGGCGGGGCTGGGGCCGTCACGGAAGCGGATCGCTCCAGCCCAGGAAGCAGGGCCGGGACCGGGGTCTGGCGGGTCGTGCCTTCGCCGGGTGCGTGAGCGGGGGAGTGTCCGCGCCGCCAGCGGTGTCCGGCGCCCAGTCCGGCGCCACGAGCCCGATCCCGTAGAAATTCCCGTAGCGGCCACGGGTGTCCACGGCGCAACCACCGCCTAAACTTGACAATACATTCGGTCACATTCTGCCATCAGGTGAACCACGCGCAGACGGTGTTTGCGTGGTGGCCGAGTGGTGGCCGAGTGCTGTCTGGCGCGACAGGCCGCCGCAGATCGTGCACAAGGCCAACCGCCTTGTGGGAGGACGTGGAGCACATGGACACCAACGCCTTTGATAACCTGGCGCGCGGCGTCGGCAGGAGCCAGGCGTCGTCGCGCCGGGCGGCGCTCGGCGCGGCAGGAGGTGCTCTCCTTGGCGCGGCCCTGGGGAGCAGCGCGGCAGATGCAAAGAAGGGGAGAAAGAAGAACAGGCGAAAGAACAAGAAGCAGGGCCCGGGCAGTGGCCGCACGGTGAACCTGTGCTGCAAATACACCTGCAATGTGGGGCAAAACCAGGAAGTGAAACGCTACTGCATTGCGGGTGCGATCGAGGGTACGACGCGCTGCGATCAAGGCTTCGAGGGATGCTCTTTCGATGATGCCACATTCGTCGATAGCTGTGATGCCTGCGCCTGAGCCGGCAGCCTGACTGGCGCCGGCTGGCACGGAGAACGGCCCCTACGGTCAGGGGGCTGTTTTCCGTGCCAGCGATGGCGCGACCCGGCTACACTGCCGGCAGCGTGCGCTTCATTGCGACCACGATCCCTGGAACGCGATGGCTGATTTCCAGGCTGGGGAATCTGAGAACGTGCGGAGCCGGGTGGTTCCTTTTCCGGGGGAGGCTGCCAGCGCCTTGCTCACCGCGCGGGAGGCTGCGGCCTCCGTCGGCGTGGCGGAGCGCACCGTGCGGCGGGCTATCGCCCGGGGCGAGTTGCCCGCCGTCAAGCTGCGCGGCGCCTTCCGCATTCGCCCGACCGACCTGGCCACCTACGCGGAAACGGTGTTGCGAGCGCGCGTCCGGTTCACCAGGGATCAGGCGCTCCCGGCCTGGATCGCCTGGCAACCTCTGCCGGAGCCGTCAACGCCGCTCGTGGGACGGATGGCGGAACTCCGCGCTATCGAGGCGGCGCTGGCCAACCCGGCGGTGCGGCTGCTTACCCTCACCGGCCCGGGCGGGATCGGCAAGACCCGGCTGGCGATTGCGGCGGCCCAGACTGCCGAGGCGAGCGTGGCCTTTGTGAACCTGGCGCCGCTGACGCGTGATGACCAGGTGCTCCCCGCGATTGCCCAGGCCCTCGGTCTTGACGATGGCGACGCGACTCCGTTGCGGCGGCTCTGCGAAGCGCTTCAGGAGATTCGCGCACTGCTCCTTCTTGACAATGTCGAGCACGTTCTGGGTGCGGCGCCGCTGCTGGCGCGGCTACTGGAAGACGCACCCGGCCTGACGATCCTGGCGACCAGCCGCGCGGCCCTGCACCTTAGAGGCGAGCACGTGCTGCCGGTGCCGCCGCTATCGCTTCCTGCGGGCGCTGGTGATCTGCTGACCCTGCCGGAGATCGCGCGGGCCGACGCGGTGGCGCTGTTCGTGGCCCGAGCCCAGGCCGGTGATCCTGCCTTTCAGCTTGGCGCAGGGCACGCCAGCACCGTGGCGGCGATTTGCCAGCGGCTGGAGGGGATTCCGCTGGCGCTGGAGTTGGCCGCTTCCTGGATCAGGGTGCTCTCGCCCGAGGCGTTGCTGGCGCGGCTGGCAATGCGCTTGCCACTGCTGGTGGATGGGCCGCGCGATGCGCCGGAGCGGCAGCAGACGATGCGCCGGGCAATTGCGTGGAGCTTCGATCTGCTGACGGAGGCGGAGCAGGCGCTCTTTTGCCGGCTGGCGGTCTTCGCCGGGGGCTTCACCGTCGAGGCGGTGGAGGCGGTTGCGGCTGACCTGGTGGACCCCGGCGCCACTCTCGCACTGTTCTCCTCCCTGCTGGACAAGAGCATGGTGCTCCGGGATACGGCGGCAGACCCGCCGCGCTTCCTGATGCTGGAAACGATCCGCGAATTCGGGCTGGAGCAGGCGCTCGCCGCCGGCGAAGCGGACGATGCGCACCGGCTTCACGCAGGCTACATGGCGCGGCTGGTGATGGACGCGGAGGGGCGTGTCCCCCGGCCAGACCGCTGGTGGTGCGCCTTCGACCGGGAGCGGGAGAACCTGCGGGCGGCGCTGGACTGGTGCGTCGTGACTGGCGAAAGGGAGACCGGGCTGCGCCTGGCCGTCGAGGTCTTTGGTTACTGGATGCTGCGGGGGATGATTGCGGAGGGGATTGGCTGGCTGGAGCAGTTACGGAGTGCGCCTGGGGCGCTCCCGCCGGATCTGCAAGCCAGGGCCGCCCTGGGCCTGGGGTACCTGCAGTGGTTCGCCGGGAACGCGCGCCAGGCAGAACTTCAGGCGAGTGAAGCGCGCGAGATCGGCGAGGCGACCGGCAACCTGATGACGCAGGCCGTAGCGATGTTCCTGCTCGGCTTCGTGGGGGAGGCGCGCGGTGATCTGGCGGCCGCTGCCCTGGCTTACCAGGCAGCCCATGATTTCTACCAGGCGGTCGGCTTGCCGGAGGGGCAGGCCTCGGTGAACGCGCACCTGGGGCGGGTGGTGGCCCGGACAGGTGACCCCGCGCGGGGCCGGGCGCTGCTGCGAGACGCGCTGGGTACGCTGGAGGGGGCCAGCGGCGCCTGGGGCTCGGCCACAGCGCATGCGGACCTGGGGTTGCTAGCCCTGGGAGCCGGGGATCGTGCGCAGGCGGTTTCGCTGTTGCTGCAGAGCCTGCGCCGCCACGTTGCGCTCGATGACCGGCTGGTGGTGCTGCCGTCATTGACGGCCGCCGCCCGGGTACTCGCTGAAGTGGATGCCTCGCCTGCGGTTGCCCGCCTGCTGGGCGCCGCGCAGACGTTGGGTGAGCGAGCCGGCTCCTGCCTGCGGGCAATCAGCCAGACAGCCTACGCGGAGGCGGAAGCGATCACCATGGCGGCGCTGGGGGCGGAGCTTTTCGCAGTGGAGCTTGCCGCCGGCAGGACCCTTTCTCTGGAAGCCGCGCTCGACCTGGCGGGGGCCTCGCTGAGTGGCGCAGAGCGAGCGCCAGAGGTCCGCGCGTTCCTGAAGCCGGAGCTGCCCCTGCGCCCGCACCTGAGCCGGCGCGCCCTGGATGTGCTGCGACTGGTCGCGGAGCGGTACACCGACCGTGAAATCGCGGAGAAACTGTTCATCAGCCGCCGCACGGTGGAGTGGTACGTGAGCGAGATTCTCTCCCGGTTGCAGGTGAGCACCCGCCACCAGGCGGTGGCGAGCGCACGGGCTCTGGGCCTGATCTGACGGCCGGCGCGGCAAGGTGCGTGACGAGCATCAGGCGGTTCGAGAGCGGGCCAGGCGCCCTGCTGCTGCGTAGTTCCTCACATCTGCCGGGCAACACACGCATAATATGAACGAAGTTCCATGAGCTGCTCACGCAGATTGGCCACCGTTCGCCGGAGTTGTTGCCGTGACGATCGAGATTCGCCACACCACCGTATTCCGTGGCCCGAATATCTGGGCCCGCATGCCAGCCATCCTGCTGGAAGTGGACATCGGTGAACTGGAGGACCGGCCGACCAACAAGATCCCCGGGTTCTATGAGCAGATTACAGAACTCCTGCCGGGGCTGTACGACCACACCTGCTCGGTGGGGAAGCCTGGCGGGTTCCTGCAGCGTATGCGCGAGGGAACCTGGCTGGGGCATGTGCTGGAGCACGTGGCCCTCGAGCTGCAGAACCTGGCCGGGGCGGAGGTGAGCCGCGGCAAGACGCGCGGCGCGGGTGAGCGCGGTGTCTACAACGTCGTCTACGCCTACACACAGGAAGATGTGGGGATTGCCGCAGGGAAACTGGCCGCCCGGCTGCTGAACCACCTCATCTACGACACCGAGCCGGATTTCGACTTCGTGGCCGAGCTGGAGGAGAAGGTAATCCGCGTTGCGGAGCGCCTCGCCTACGGCCCCTCAACCGGCGCCATCGTGGCCGAGGCGGAGCGGCGCGGCGTGCCCGTGCTGCGGTTGGATCCTCGCCGCTCCCTGGTGCAACTCGGTCACGGCTCCTACCAAAAGCGCGTCTGGGCGACCGTCACCAGCGAGACGGCCAATATCTCGGTCGATATCGCGGGGAACAAGGAGCTGACGAACCGGCTGCTGCACGAGGTCGGGATTCCGGTCCCGCGCTCCATGGTGGTGCGCAATGCTGATGACGCGGTGAACGCGGCGCGCCGCATGGGCTACCCGGTGGTGTTGAAGCCGCTGGATGGCAACCACGGGCGCGGCGTGATGATCAACCTGCCGGACGAGGCGACGGTGCGTGAGGCGTACCCGCTGGCGGAGCGCGAGACGCGCGGCGGCTACGTGGTGGTGGAGACGTTTATCCCCGGCAAGGACTACCGCATCCTGGTGGTCAACAACAACGTGGTGGCGGTGGCGGAGCGGGTACCAGCGCATGTGCGCGGCGATGGCACGCACACCGTGCAGGAGTTGATCGACATCACCAACTCCGACCCCCGGCGCGGGGTGGGGCACGAGAAGATTCTCACGCGCATCGTGGTTGATGCGCAGACCGTCGAGGTCTTGAGCAAGGCGGAGATGACGCTGGAGAGCGTGCCGGAAGCGGGCGCCTTCGTGCAGCTCAAGCTGACGGGCAACATGAGCACCGGCGGCACCTCGATTGACCGCACCGACGATATCCACCCGGATAACGTCGAGATCGCGCGGCAGGCCGCGATGGTGGTCGGGCTGGATGTCGCGGGCATCGACTTCATCACTCCGGATATCGCCCGCAGCGTGCGCGAGCAACGCGGGGCGATTGTGGAGGTCAACGCCGGGCCGGGGTTCCGCATGCACACCCACCCCACCGAGGGGCACCCCCGCCATGTGGGGCGCGCGGTCATCGACATGCTCTTCCCGCCGGGCAGCCCGAGCCGGGTGCCGATTGTGGCGGTGACGGGGACGAATGGCAAGACCACGACCTCGCGCATGATTGCGCACATCATGAAGACAGCCGGCAGGAAGGTGGGCCTGACCACCACGGACGGCATCTACATCGACGCCACGCAGATTGCCGCCGGGGACATGAGCGGCCCAACCTCGGCGCAGATGGTGCTGAAGAACCCGGCGATCGACTTCGCAGTGCTGGAGACGGCGCGCGGCGGCATCCTGCGCAGCGGCCTCGGCTTCGACCGCTGCAACGTGGCGGTGGTGACCAATATCTCCTCCGATCACCTCGGGCTGAAGGGGATCAACACGCTCGCCGAGTTGGCGCGGGTGAAAGAGGTGGTGCCGCAGTCGGTGCTGCCGAACGGCGCGAGCGTGCTGAACGCGGACAACCCGTACACCGTCGAGATGGAACGGGTGGCGCGCGGCGAGATCATCTACTTCTCGATGGACGAGGAGAACCCGGTGATCCGCGACCACCTGCGCGAGCGGGGCAAGGCGGTGGTGCTGCGGCCGACGCGGCACGGCGAGATGATCACGCTGATCGAGCACCGGCGGGACACCAGCCTGCTGCTGGCGGAGGAGATTCCGGCGACGCTGGACGGGCGTATCCGGGTGAACATCCAGAATGCACTGGCGGCAGCGGCGGCGGCGTTTGCACTCGATGTGCAACTCGAGTACATCCGCACGGCGCTGCGCACCTTCACCAGCAACTTCTTCCAGACACCGGGCCGCTTCAACCTGCTGGAGATCGAGGGGCGCAAGGTGCTGCTCGACTACTGCCACAACGTGGCGGGTCTGGAGTCGATGGCGGACTTCGTGAAGCGGATGGATGCGGACCGCACGATTGCGATGATCGCGGTGCCGGGCGACCGCAGCAACGATGACATCACCGCCTTTGGGCGGCTGGCTGGCGCGACGTTCGACGAAATCGTTATCCGCGAGGACGCCAACCCGCGAGGCCGTGCCCGGGGCGAGGTGGCCGGGATGCTGCACGAGGTGATTACGGGCCAGAACGGGGCCAAGGCCGACATCCTGCTGGACGAGATGGAGGCGGCGCGCGAGGCAATTGCCCGCGCGGGCCGCAACGACTTCGTGATCCTGATGGCCGACAAGCCAGCGGCGGTGTTCGAGCAATTGACGGGGCGGACGAGTTAGGGGGCGTCGCTTCGCCCGGGGCAGGCGGCCTCAGAGAGTCAGGGAGCAAGAAGGACGCGAAGGTGTCGCTGTGCCCGGGAAGCCGTCGGGACGGCAAGGCCGACGCCTTCCCTGGCCACGGTGGTAATCACGACCGGCACGGCGTAAACCCTGCGGAGCGGCCGCCCGTTGTGGCCAACCCATGGCGATGGCCCGACGGATGGCCGATCCTCAGCGAGGTGATCGACGAACTTCACCAATGGCGGCTAACCACCGGGTGGCAATTGCGCCCATAGTGCCCTGTTGACGACGTTCGCCCGAGCGTCGCGAAAACAGGCTCGGGATGCCCCGGTAGCCCGGCGAGGCGACCCATGGAGATGCTGGAGCGAGATGCAGCGCTCGCGGAGATGCGCCATTGCCTGCGCCAGGCTGACGCCGGGCACGGCCTGGTATTGCTTGTCTGCGGTGAAGCCGGGATGGGCAAGACCTCGCTGTTGAACCGATTCCTGGCCGGGACAGCGGCGCGCGTGCTGCTGGGGCGCTGCGATGGCGTGGCCACGCCGCGCCCATTGGCGCCGATTTTCGATCTCAACGAGCCCACCCTGACATCGCTGCTGTTGGAGCAGGCCCCGCGTGATCTGCTCTTCCGGGCAGTTCTGGAGCGCCTGGCCAGCCGCCATGCGACGTCGATCCTGGCGATTGAGGATGCGCACTGGGCCGATGAGGCAACCATCGACCTGCTGCACTACCTTGGGCGGCGCATTGCGGAGCGGCGCACGCTGCTCGTCCTGACGTTCCGCGATGATGACGTGGGGGCCCGGCACCCCTTGCGGCGGCTGCTGGGGGATCTGGCGACGGGCGGAGCCCTGCACCGCGTGGACCTGGAGCCACTGTCGCTGGGAGCCGTGCAGGTCCTGGCCCGTGGCAGCAGGCTGGACCCCGCCAAGCTGCATGCCCACACGGGTGGCAACCCATTCTTCGTGACGGAGGTGCTGGCAGCGCCGGGGGCGGTGCCGCCGCGCGTGAGCGATGCCGTGCTGGCGCGGGCATCGCGCCTGCCCCCGTCGGCCTGGGATGTCCTGGCGGCAGCGGCAGTCATTGGCTCGCCGGTAGATCCGCACGTGTTGCAAGAGGTAGCTGCGCCGGCGCCGGGAGACCTGGACGCGTGCCTGGAGCATGGTCTGCTTGTGCAAGGAGCGCGGGAGCTGAGCTTCCGTCATGAGCTGGCGCGGCAGGCGATGGAGGGGGCGCTTTCTCAGGTGCGGCGACGGGCTGTGCACCGGCGGGTATTGCGGGCTCTGGAGGCGCGACCAACTGCGTCGGAACCGGGGCGGTTGGCGCACCACGCGGCAGAGGCCGGTGAAGCGGAAGCGGTGCTGCGATATGCGCCGCTGGCCGCACAACGGGCCGTCCGGCTGCGGGCCTACTGCGAGGCAGCGCAGCATTACGAGCGTGCCCTGCGTTTTGCGGATACGGTGACCCCGGTTACGCGCGCGACGCTGCTCGCCGCCCACGCAGAAGCGTCGTACCACACGGCGCATATTGACGCCGCGTTGGCGAGCAGCCAGAAAGCGATTGCGATCTGGCAGGCAACTGGAAGCACGCGTGAACTGGGCGTGGCGAGGGCGCATCTTGCCGGGATTCTCTGGGCCGAGGGCAAGATCGGCGCCGCGCTGCAGGAGATTCAGCGGGCGGTGTCGCTGCTGGAAACTCACGCCGCCGGGCCGGATCTGGCAGCAGCGTATGGCGCCTGGGCCCGGCTGGCTGGCAGCGAGTTGGCGAGCGTTGAGGCCACGCGGCTGGCGACACGCGCACTCGCCCTGGCGATGGCCTGTGGGGCGGATGCCACCCGGCTCGATGCAGAAATGACGTTGGGCGAAGCCGAACTGGTGCAAGGGAGCCTGGCAGCGGGCGAGGTGCGCCTGAAGGTGGCTATTGCCGAAGCCGTTGCCGCCGGGCTGACCGAGGTCGCCGTCCGCGGATACCTCTGCCTGGGCCAGGGTCTTGGGCTCCATGGGCGACCGTCACAGGCCTTGGCGCACGCGCGAGCCGGCCTGCGATTCGCGCGGGAACATGACCTGAGGCTGGCGGAGCGTCACCTGGAAACCCAGATGGCGCAGTGCCAACTGCGACGTGGAGATTGGGACGCCGCGCTGCGCGTGGCCACGGGCGTGCTGGCGGCGCAGGAGGCCGCGCCAGCCTCTCGCTTCGTGGCCCAGATCGTGGCTGGGCTGGTCCTGGTGCGCCGGGGACAGGCGCATGGGCTCGCGCTGCTGGAGGAGGCCCGGGCGTTGGCGACTGCCAGTGGCAGCCTGGTGTACATGGCTCCATGGCTGGCGGCCCAGGCCGAGGCGGCTGTGCTGTTGCACCAGCCAACGGCGCCCTGGGCGGCTGCGCTCAGCCAGGTGCTGGCCACGGCACAGGGTCCTTTTGCAAGCAGCCTCGCCTACTGGGGTCGGGTGTGCGGCGTTCCAGATCCCGCATGCCCGGATCAGGCCAGTCCATATTGCCTGCAGACCACAGGACGATGGGAGGAGGCATCAGCCGCCTGGACCGCCCAGGGCGCGCCCTATGAGGCAGCCCGGGCATCTGCCGAGGGGCACGACGAAGCCGCGCTGCGGAAGGCGCTCGCGACCTGCGAGGCTCTGGAGGCACGCCCGCTGGCGGCGCACCTGCGGCGGCGGCTGCGCGGGCTCGGGGCGCAGCGAATTTCGCGTGGGCCCCAGAGCGCCACCCGCCGCAATCCGGCCGGACTCACACGGCGGGAGCGCGAGGTGCTGGATGTCCTGATGGGCGGTGTGACATCCCCGGAGATCGCCCGACGCCTGCATCTCTCTGCCCGGACGGTGGAGAACCACATTGCGGCCATCTGCGCCAAGCTGGGCGTCAGCAACCGCGCGGACGCGATTGCCGCAGCCCGTCGCCTGGGGCTGACGGCAGAAAACACGTAGCCAACCGGGCAAAGTTGCGTAGGCGCCCTGGCTGCGCTTCCCGGCCGGGAAGCGCAGACTCAGCGTGGGCCGGTGACCACGGTGCGGTACGCCGCACGCATCCTGACAACGCTGGCCCACACAGGAGGGTCAGTATGGCGCCGGGTACGGTCGAACGGGATTCCCTCACCAACCGTGAGCAGTGGAAGGATTGGTGGCGGGTGGATTCCCCTGCCAGTGGCGCCTTGCACCTGGTGAATGCGGACTCGCGGTGGACATGGGGCGCATCACGCATGTGGCGGGTGCGCGCCAGTTTGCCGGGGCGGGGAGCCCATTGGGACTGGCTCCGCCACCCGGCGGGCCGGAAAGCCTTAACAGGGTCTTGACATTCTGGCGCATGGAGTGTACGTTCACTGTAAGCCAAAATGGGACGGGAGCAATCCCCGACCTGACTGGTCCGGCAAACGCCGATGGATCTGGTGCGCAAGCACACGATTTGTCGGCGTTTTGCTGTGCCCACCGCTTCCAGATCCGGAACGCTGGCTACTGCCTGCCCGCGCCCGGCTGGTCGTTGCCTGCCGCGTCTGCCACACATCTGGGCTGAGCGCGTGGCCAGTCCGCACCGAGGTGTCTTTCCGGCTGCGCCGTGATCGAGAACAACGCTCTTGCCTGGTGGCCTCAGTCCGGTTCCTGGGCGCCGGTGACTGTCGATGCGGGCGTGGCGGCGGAAGGAGCCCGGACGAGCAGGACCGGCGCCTGCGCGCTGCGAAGAACCTGCTCCGCCACGCTTCCCAGCAGCCAGCGGGCCATCTCGCTGCGCCCGTGGGAGGTCATCACGACCAGGTCGTCCGGGTGAATCGCATCCAGCAGGGCAAAGACCGGGACGTCGGTAGGGACGGTGATTTGCACCGTACGTCCCTGGGCACGCAGCGGCTCCGCAATAGTGCGCAGGTACGCCGTCGCGGAGTTCATATCCTTCGACTCGACAACGCGCAGCAGGTGCACGGGCAGATCGAGATCTGTTGCCAGCCTGACCGCCATCGGTAGCGCCTGCTCCGCCAGCAGCGAGCCATCGAGCGGGACCACGATGCCAGCGAGACGCGGAGGAACAGACTGGCCCGCCGCCGCACGAACCAGGAGCGTCGGGGTGTGGGAGTGGCGAGCCACACGGTCCGCGACACTGCCAAACAGCGCCCGCCCGGCTGTGCCGCGGCCCTGTGTGCTCATGACGATCAGATCCGCGCCTTCGCTCGCAGCGATGATCTCTTCCGCCGGGTCGCCGAAGCGAACGTCAACGTCAACCACCCGCCCCTGGTTCTGGAAGCGCTCCACCACCGGCGCCAGCTCCTGCTGCACCTGTTCCGCGCGCACCGTGCGCCAGTCAGGCCGGAAATCTTCCAGCGGACCTGGCGCCAGCACCTGAAAGGGGGGCTCAACGCGGACGAGGCGCACACCCTCGCTGGGAAGCAGGTCCGCGTAGTGGAGGGCGAGCGCCCCGGATTCCGAACCATCGTCGGGGATCAGGATTGTCCTGAACATCGCGCAAGTGTCCTCCTGTCCGCCACCCGGCGGTCGGCGCCCCGGATGAGCCCTGACCTTGCTGTGCGCAACCACGCAAGCGAGCGGTGACCTGCGGCGCCGGGCGCGCCGCACTGTTGAACAGACCGCGCTGAACACGCCCGCCCAGCCGGGAATTGAACGGGCACGCTCACCCGCCGATCAAGGCGTCCCCTCTCCAATCGTTGCCGCCCGGCCAGGGGGGATGGCTGCGTTGCGGCCGCCACGACGAGTCTCACACCTGCTGCGAGGGCAATGCATCCCTCACTACGAGAATGGCTCTCGGTGCGCGCCGGACCAACTTGCGAGTGACACTCCCCAGGCCCAGCTTCGCTGCGCCGCCGGGCTGTTCCCGGGCGCCGACGACAATGAGATCAGCCCCAAGCGCCTCGGCCTCCCTCAGCAACGCCGGAGCGATCCCGGCGCGAGACTCCAATGCAGAGGACGGCAAGTTGCCGCAGATAACGCGCGCCGTGACAGGCCGCTCCGGATCGCCGGCGCGGATTCGCTCGACAAAATGCAGGCCAGCTGCCTCTGGGCCGGCGCGCTCAGTCTCACCCCGGGCAGCGAGTGGCGCTTCGGCCGCGCCGGATGCACGCGGGCGGGCAGCGGCGCCGCCAGGCGGTTGCGGCGCACTGGCCGTGACCGCAACCAGCTTTGCCGCCGGGGGGAGCGGCAAGCGGCGGCAGGCGTCGGCCAGCCGGTCCGCGTCATCTGCAGAGCGGAGCGCCACGAGAACGACGCGGATTTCCGCCGCCTCCTCGCGGACAATAAGGACCGGACAGGACGCTTCGGCTACGAGCCCCTCACTGACGCTGCCGAGAAGGAGGCGTTCCAGAACGGTCCGGCCGCGAGCGCCAACCATCATGAGTTCGGCGCCCGACGAGCGTGCGAGCGAGAGCAATTCAGCGGCTGGTTCTCCAACGCGGAACACCTCGTCGATTTCGACGCCTGGGCACTGCGCGCGCAGGGTTTCTGCAGCGTCCGCAATGCAGGACGTGACCTCCTCGTGGGCGGCGGGGTGGGTATGTTCGAGAATGGTGCTCCAGTCCGCCGCAACCGGTGCTGCCTGGCAGCGGACCGGGAGGCCGCCAGGATCTGGCGCGTCCAGCACACTCGCCACGGAAATCGTTGCGCCGGCGGGCCACGCCAGGGCGCCGGCGAAGGCCGTGGCGGCCGAGGCATACGGGGAGCCGTCGGTCGCGAGGATCGCGTACTTGATGACGGGTGCGCCGGAGGCCTGACTCATGGAACGCTCCTTGTTATCTCGAACTCCACGTTACCAGTTGGCGTTCGCTCTGGAGCCACCCTATCGGATGGTCTGGGCGTGCTTTGGCGCGCGGCGCGCCCAGGAGCGCCTCCCCGGCGCCTCGCGGACTGCGTCCGCCTCGCCGTGTTCGAGGAGTAGGTATGCTGCGCGACAGACCATCCGTCTGTCGCCCTCATGTCAAAGGATGCGCCACAATGCAGACGCCTCGCTCGGGACAACTCCCTGCCTTTTCGCGCCGGCACGCCCTGCGAGCAGCAGGTATTGCCGCCACGGCGATGGCAACCATCGGCTTCGAGCCTGGCGCCACGCGCGCGCAGGAAGCCACGCCGGCCGCCGCTGCCCTCCCCGACCTGACAGGCGTTACACCGCTGCCGCTGACCGGTGAACACCTGGCGACGTTCGAGAGTTATGTTGCAGGAAAGGTCGCCGAGTTAGGCGTGCCGGGCGTCGCCGTTGGCGTGGTGCAGGACGGCGAGGTCGCGTTCCTGCAGGGATTCGGCGTGCGTGAATTGGGGCGGCCGGAGCCAGTCACGCCGGACACGCTGCTGCGGATTGGCTCGGTCACCAAGTCCTTCAGTTCATTGCTCGCGGCGACGCTGGTGGATACCGGGCAAGTGGCCTGGGATACCCCACTGGTCGACCTGCTGCCCGATTTTGCGGTTGAAGATGCCGAGCTAACGCCGCGCCTGACGGTGGAAGATGCCTTCTGCGCTTGCAGCGGGCTGCCCCGGCGCGACCTTGAGTTCATCTTCCCCGCCAACGACCTGACTCCGGAGCGCATGATCGCCAGCATGGCGACCCTGCCGCTGACTGCCCCGTTCGGGGAGAAGTACCAGTACAACAACCAACTGGTGGCAGCCGGTGGCTTTGCCGCAGGCGTCGCCGACGGCGGCTCGGCGGAGGCCCTGGGGCACGCCTACGCCATCGCGCTGCGCGACCGGGTTCTCAACCCGATTGGGATGCCCCGCACCACGTACAACCTCAGCGAGGTGGTAGCAGGAAACGACTACGCGTCGCCCCACGCCGCAGACCTCTTTGGCGAGGTTCGCCCGGTACCGCTGCTGATGGATGACACCTGGCTGACGCCTGTGGCGCCATCGGGCGCGCTGTGGTCGAGCGTGCGGGAAATGGTGCGCTACGTGCAGATGGAACTGCAGCATGGTGTGGCGCCGGACGGGGTGGAGGTGGTGTCACCCGAGAACCTGGAGCGCACCTGGCAGCCGGGTGTGGCCTTGCCACATGCGCCGGGCTCGCCGCCTGAAATGGCCGACTTCGCCCAGCACTATGGGCTGGGCTGGGTGGTTGGCGCGTACGGCGGGCAGCGCGCGATCTGGCACAGCGGCGGCACGCTGGGGTTCTCGTCGCTGGTGACGTTCCTGCCCGAGGCCGGGCTGGGGGCAGTGGTCCTGACCAACGGCTCGGGAGCGGCCGGGCAGTTGATCTACGCCGTGACCTTCCGGCTGCTGGAATTGCTGTTCGAGCAGCCAGCGACAATGGATGCGCTGGTTGCGGCAAACCTCGCGGGTGTCGCGAGTGGGCGGGCCGACCTGCTGGCGACGATCGGGCAGATCGACCCGGCGGTTGTGACGCCGTTCCTGGGGACGTACGCCAATCCGGACCTGGGCGACCTGACGCTGACGCTGCGCGGGGACACCCTGACGTTCGCCTCTGGCCCGTACCGCTCGGCCCTGTTGCCGCAGATGGCCGAGGACGGGTCGGTGGCTGGCTACCTGATCGTTGACCCGCCATTGTCCGGGTTCCCGCCGCAGGGGGTATTTGTCCTTGAGCCAGGGACGGGCGGCCAGCCACGCATTGTGCTGACTGTGCCGGCAGATGGTGGCGAACCGGACCTCGTCTATGTGTACGAGCCGCTGGGGACGACGGCGACGCCAACGGCGTAGCCATCTCACGTGACTGCGGCAATCAGGAGCATCTCTGATGATGTATGTCAAAAACGACGATGCTGCGTACGTCGGGTGGTTGGAGGCGAATCCGAACGGATTCGTCGTGAATATGCACACGCTTGGGAAGAACAAATCCCTGCTGCATCGGGCACGATGCATGCACCTGTACCCGCCGGAAACTGGCAAAGTCCACACAGGGACCTTCCCGAAGGCCTGCTCGTGCGATCTGGACGACGTGCGGCAATGGGTCATTGCCAGCGGCTCTACTATCGAACTCTGTACCACCTGCAAGCCCTGACGATGCAGGCCGCACGGCAGCCAGCTCGATCCGCTGCTGAAACATGTGTGGGTTTGGTCCCGGGAAGGACGAGTCCCTGAACAGGTGCGGCGCAGACCGGGGGTGGTTGATACACTCCCCCGGTTGATTCCGTTGCTGTTCAGAGAGGACCCCAGCACATGCCCCGCGAGTTGATCGCGACCGCCCCGCGCACACCAGTGCTCCGCGAGTACGACGAGGCGTCACTTCAGCCAACGCAGATCCGGATCAAGACCGAACTGGCGTCACCCAAGCACGGAACCGAGTTAGTGGGCTATCGCAATGACCCGGTGGCCAGCAAGCCGTACGACTTCGCGCTGGGCGCCACCATACAGCAGCCGCCCGAGAAGGCGCTGGCCGGGTTTCCGCGCCCGCTCGGGAACATGGCCGTGGGCGTGGTGACGGAGACCGGACCGGCGGTGACGCGCTTCCAGGTGGGCGACCGGGTGTTCGGGCACTTCCCGATCCGCGAGACGCTGACGGTGGAGGAGACGGCGGCCGATCTGCTGCCAGACGGGGTCTCGGCCGAGGCGGCGCTCTGCCTCGATCCGGTGGTGATGGCGCTGGCGATACGCGACGGCGGGATCAAGCTGGGGGACCGGGTGGCGGTCTTCGGGCTGGGCGCCATCGGCCTGATTGCTGTGCAACTGGCGAAACTGGCGGGCGCCGACTGGGTGGCAGCGGTAGACCCGCTGGCGAACCGGCGCGAACTGGCGCTGACCATGGGCGCGGACGTTGTGCTCGATCCCACGCTGGACAATGGCGACGTGGGGTTGGCGATCCGGCGGCTGACGGGTGCGGAGCCGGAGACGACGCCCCGCCAGCAAACGCGCGTCACGGGCGGCTATCTGGAGCGCCCGACCCAGACCGGCAACCTGGGCGTGGATGTGGCGGTGGAGACCTCCGGCAGCGTGCCGGCGTTGCAGCAGGCGATCCGCAGCACGCGCTTTGGCGGCGCCATCGTGATGGTCTCGTTTTACGGCAGGGATGCGGCCGGGCTCTACCTGGGGGAGGAGTTCCACGTCAACCGGCTGAACCTGATCTCGGTGCGCGCGGAGTCGCTGCCTGGGCGGGATGCACCGGTGTGGGACCTGCAGCGTCTGGTGGACCTGGCGCTGCGCTGGCTGGCCGAAGGGAGGATCAGGACAGAGGGGATCATCTCGCCGGTTGTGCCGTTCGCTGAGGCGGCGGAGGCGTACCGGGCGATTGACGAGCGGCCCGCAGAGTCGATCAAGCTGGGGATCCGGTTCGCCGGAGCTCAGCGCCTCATTCTTTGTCGTGGGCCCCTCGCGGTGCGTGCTGGCGCAGGGCGAGGGGTTCTGCATTGATGGGTGGCGGGAAGGTTGCTTGCCGGGTTGGAGGGCGCTCGTGTGGGGGCGGCCCGGGCCACCTGTACCGGTCACGAGGTCTGCCGCCGGGCGCCTCTGGGCGACTGCCGGGCGGTGGCAGCGGTGACGGCGCTGGCGTTGCGCGATGGCGTGAGCCCGCTCTCCCCAAAACCGGCGCAGCCTGACCTGGCGTCCGGGCTCAACCTGGCAGCGTGAAGGTCTCCGTAGGGCTGGTCCGGCGGTCCGAGGCCGCTGGTGGATTGGCTCTCCATCTCACAGCAATCAGCCGCTAACGTTTCCTGGGTGACTACCGGGGGCAGGGAAGTAGAGCGAAGGCGCGCATGAACAGGTTCAGCCGGAACGCGGATTTCAGCTACGCGTGGGTGGTAGCGGCGGTCAGCTTCATCACGCTGCTGGCGGCGGCAGGGTTTCGCAGTACGCCTGGGGTGCTCTTCATCCCGCTGGAGGACGAGTTTGGCTGGAGCCGCGCCACGGTCGGGGCCGCGGTCTCGGTCAACCTGCTCCTCTTCGGCTTTGTAGGGCCATTTGCCGCCGCCCTCATGATCCGCTACGGGTTGCGCAAGGTGATTGCCGGCGCGCTCCTGACCATTTCCGCCGGGGCGTTGCTGACAACCCAAATCCGGGAGCCGTGGCAACTGGTCCTGCTCTGGGGCGTGGTGGTGGGCCTCGGGGCGGGGTGTATGGCCACCGTCCTGGCGGCTACTGTGGCCAACCGCTGGTTCGTGGCCCGGCGCAGCCTGGTCGTGGGCGTGCTGACCGCCGCCGGCGCCACCGGGCCAACTGGTCTTCCTGCCGTTGCTGGCCTGGCTGGCGACCAGCTTCAACTGGCGCCTCGTCTCCATCACGACCGCGCTGGCGGCCCTGGCGGTGCTGCCGCTGGTGCTCATCTTCATCCGGGACTGGCCGGCAGACGTGGGGCAGACGGCGTACGGGGCGACGAAGGACGATCCCCGCCCGCGCGGCCAAAGGGCAACCCCATTGCCAACGCCTTCGAGGGGCTGCAGTTCGCCATCACGCAGCGCGATTTCTGGCTACTTGCGATCCCGTTCCTGATCTGCGGCCTGAGCACCAATGGCCTCATCGGCACGCACCTGATTCCGGCGGGCGTGGACCACGGGATGACCGAGATGACCGCCGCCGGCCTGCTGGCGATGGTCGGCATCTTCGACATCGTCGGCACCACCTTTTCCGGCTGGCTGACGGACCGCTACGACAGCCGCAAGTTGCTCTTCGCGTACTACGGGCTGCGCGGGCTCTCGCTGATGCTGCTGCCGCTGGCCTTCTCGGCGGGCAGCTTCAGCATGATCGCCTTCATCGTGTTCTACGGGCTGGACTGGGTGGCAACCGTACCACCCACGATTGCGCTGGCCACGAAGTCATTCGGGCGAGAGCGAGGCCCGCTGATCTACGGGTGGGTCTTTGCCTCACACCAGGTGGGCGCGGCGATTGCGGCGACAGGGGCCGGGGTGATCCGCACGATCACCGGGGATTACTTCCTGGCGTTCGTGTCGGCGGGGGCGCTCTGCCTGGTGGCGGCGGTACTCTCGATGGGTATTGGCCGCACGGCGCCGAGCGCCGCGACGCCGTTGCTGCCAGAAGCGCCGCTGGTGCGATAGGCGTCGCCCTGCCCCACCCCTCCCCGGTGCGCGAGGGAGGAGCCGGGGACGGAGCTGTTTTACGCCTTGGCCCATTCCTCACGGATCAGCGCCACCGCGTCGCGGATGGCGGCATCGTAGGGGCCATCGATACGGCATTCGATGGCAAGCGGGCCGTCGTAGCCGATCTCCTTGAGGGCGCGGAAGCCGGGCCGGAAGTCGAGGTGGCCGCGGCCGGGCTGCAGGCGGTTGCTGTCGGCGACGTGGACGTAAACCAGGTGCTCAGCGTTGGCGCGGATGGCGGCGGGGATGTCGGCTTCCTCGATGCCCATGTGAAAGAAGTCCGCCATGACACCGATCTGCGGGCCGACCTCCTCGGAAATGGCGCTGCCCTGCTCCAGGCGGTTGATGATGTATGCCTCGTAACGGTTGAGCGGTTCCAGGAAGAGCGAGACCCCGGCGGCTGCGGCGGCAGGGGCCAGTTCGCGCAGTTGCGCCAGCAGCAGGTTGCGCTCCAGTTGGGCGCCGGTAGCAAAGGGTGTGAGGTCTGGCAAAGCGGGCACGCGCCCGAACTGCGGCACGGTGAGGACGCCGACGGCGCCCAGTTGCGCGGCCAGGTCCAGGCGCTCGCGGATCGTAGTTTTCGCCGCCTCGCGCTGGGCAGGGTCAGCATCGAGCAGGCGGGGGATGCCCTCGATGGCGGAGACCGAGATGGGCGACGCCGCAAAGGCCGCCACTAGCTCAGCAGGCGGCAGGGTGAGTGAGGTGGTGTGGAGTTCGACAGCATCGAGGCCAACGCTCTCCAACCAGGCCAGTTTCTCGGCCAGCGTCTCGCCGCGTGTCATGCCCTCGCGAATCGAAACTTGCACCGTTGCGTGCTCCCCTTCAATCGTGCAACGTATCCGTGTGTTCCACAGGCTCTGTTCCCCCATGATAGGATGCCGGTGGGGCCAGCGCTCGGCAGCGCGGGCGCCAGGTGGCCGCAAGGCAGCGTAGCCGGTCGTTCTGAGGACGGGAGTGTGCAGCGATGCAACGAGTTCGCCCCGTGGGGATGATGGTCGCAGCCATCGCCTTGCTCTGTAGTCTCATGGTAGGTCCGCTACTGGGCCAGGCCAGAGCGCAGGAGCAAGTGGAACTGCGCGTCTGGGATCAGTTTGTGGTCCCCGAAGAGTCGGCGGTGGCTGATGCCATCTATGCGGCCTTCCAGGAGGCAAACCCGAACGTCACCATCGTGCGGGAGGCGTTCCAGACTGCCCAGATGCGGGACACCGTCAATACCGCGATCTCTTCTGGCTCCGGGCCGGATGTCATCTTCTATGATGCGGGCCCGGGCTACGCAGGGGTGCTGGCGGACGCCGGGTTCCTGCTGCCGCTGACGGACTACGCAGCACAGTATGGTTGGGATGAGCGCGTTTCCCCTCCTGCGCTGGAGGCAACCAGCCTCAACGGCGTGCTTTACGGGATGCCGCTGCAGACGGACCTGATTGGCATGTACGCCAACAAGACCCTGCTCGATCAGGAGGGGCTGACTGCCCCGACCACGCTCGATGAAATGGTGACATTCTGCGCAGCGGCCAAGGAGAAGGGGTATATCCCGGTCGCGTTTTCCAACAACCCCGGGTGGTCGGCGTTTCATCAGTTCTCAATGACTGCCAACCAGAATATAGGTCCGGCGGCGATGCGCGACCTGCTGGTGAACCACATTGGCCGCTGGGATACCCCGGAAATCACCGAGGCGATCACGGCGTTCTTCGTGACCATGCAGGACGCGGGTTGCTTCGCGGATGATGTAAACGCCATTCCGTACGATGATGGCAACGCGCTGTTCTACACCGGGCAAGCCCTGCTGAACACCTCTGGTTCGTGGCTGGCCAGCGAAATTGCCACCAATATGGCCGACCAGGATGTGCAGTTCACGCCGTTCCCGCTGATTAAGGAAGGCAACGCGCCGACCTGGATTTCCGGTGTTGGCTCGGCGTTCTACATCAATGCCGGGTCTCAGCATCCTGATGAAGCTGCGGCGTTCATAGACTTCCTTTTCAATCAGGATTCAGTCGCGAAGTGGCTGGGCGAAGCCAAGTACTTCGTGCCGGTTGAGTTCGATGCAAGCGCGATCGAGATTGATCCCGTGACCGCGCAGATCGTGGCCGTGCTCCAGGGCGCCGGCGACAGTGGGACGCAGTTCGGGTACAACATCGATGTCATGGCGCCGCCGGCATTCAATGACATGATGCAGAGCGGTTTCCAGGCGGTGCTGGCCGGCGACAAGACGGCCGAACAGCAAGCCGCTGATCTGCAGGCGGCCTGGGAAGCTGGCATGCCAGCGGCGGAAGCGACCCCCGCTTCCTAGCCAGACCCATCAGACGAGGAGCAGGGGACAGGAGTTCCTGTCCCCTGCTCGTGTTCTCCAACGGAGCTTGCTTGCGATGAGTGCGCAGCCCACAGCCTTCGTGGCGCCACGGCTTTCGCCGGCCCAGCGCTGGTGGAACCGGTACCGCGCGGGACTCCTTTTCGTGCTGCCCGCGCTGCTCCTTTACCTGGTCTTTGTAGGCTACCCGTTCGTACAAACGATCTATTTTTCTCTGACTGACTGGAATGGGGTGCGCCCCACCAAGAACGTTATCGGCCTGGCGAACTACCAGGAGATGATTCGGGATCCGCTGCTGTGGCTTTCTCTGCGAAACAATGTGACGTGGGTCGTTATCGGCACGATTGCACCGATGGCTATCGGGTTGCTGCTGGCGATGCTGCTCTGGCGGCAGCCGCGCGGGTTCAACGTGTTCCGGACAGTGTTCTTCATGCCGCAGGTGCTTTCGGCCGTAGTCATCGGCATTATCTGGAACTGGATTTACAACCCGCTCTTTGGCAATCTCAACAAGATGCTGAAGGCCGTGGGTCTGGGGGATCTGGCCCGGGGCTGGCTGGGAGACCCGGGCGTCGCCCTGTACGCCGTTCTGGCAGCCGCCATTTGGGCGGAGGTCGGCTTCGTCTTCGTCGTCTTCCTGGCCGGGTTGCAAAACGTGAGCAAGGACCTGCTGGAAGCGGCGACAGTTGACGGCGCCAACGGCTGGCAGCGCTTCAAGGATGTGACGGTGCCGCAGTTGAGCAACGTCATCAACGTGGTGACCGCGCTGCTGCTGATCGGCGGCTTCAATGTCTTCGACATCGTGTTCGTGATGACGGGGGGTGGCCCGGCCAACGCCACGGAGGTGATTGCGACCCTGACCTACAAGGAGGCCTTCACCCTGAACCGGGTGGGCTATGCCTCCGCACTCTCTCTGGTGATGACCGTGATTGCGCTGGTGGCGTCGGTGGCGTTCATTCGCCTGCGCGAGCAACGGGAGGGCTAGGCCATGTCGATTGCCATGGACGGGGCCGGGCCGAAACTAACCGCTGTGGAGCGGCAACGCCCCTGGGTTGCGCGGCTCGGCGGAAACGTAGTCACCTACGCCATCCTGATCTTTTTCTTCTTTGTGTTCCTGATGCCCTTCGTCTGGATCTGGTTCTCCGCGTTCAAGACCAAGCAGGAGATCGCGAAGGATCCGTTTAGCCCGCCGACCAGTCTGGCGCCAGACAATCTGGTGCAGGCCTGGACGGTGGGACGCTTCTCCCAGTACATCCTGAATAGCGTCATCTACAGCTTCGCGATTGTGCTGGGCGTCGCGCTCCTCTCCTGCCTGGCGGGGTACGCGCTGGCCCAGCTGCCATTGCCGGGACGGAATGGCATCTTCGTACTCTTCCTGATGGGCCTGATGATCCCCTTCCAGTCCGTGATGATTCCGCTCTATTACCTGCTACGGGATGTGAATATCCTGGAAACCTACTGGGCGTTCATCTTGCCTGGTATCGCAGTGCGCCTGCCGTTCGGCATCTTCCTGATGCGAGGCTTCTTCCGGGGGCTCCCGGGTGAACTGGCGGATGCCAGCCGCACGGATGGCGCGAATGAGTGGCAGGTCTTCCGCCAGGTGATGCTTCCGCTCTCGTGGCCGGGGCTGGCGACGCTGATCGTGTTCCAGTTCATGTGGACCTGGAACCAGTTCGCGATGCCGCTGATCTTTGTGCAGCGGGAAGAACTGCGCCCGGTCTCGCTGGGCACCATGTTCTTCTTCGGGCGCTTCACGGCCGACCGTGGCCTGATCGCGGCGGGCGTGACGATTGCCATGATCCCGATTGTGGCGCTCTACCTGGTGCTGCAGCGTCGCTTCATCGAGGGGATCACGGCAGGAGCGCTGAAGTCGTGAGCGTGCTCTTGCGGGAGGCCTGAAGGAGCCTCCGCTGGTGGTTAAAATTCCTTGCCCCTTGAATCCAGGAAGACTACAACTATAATTGTATCGAAGCCCCCTACCGCTTCGGTGGTAGGCCAAGGGACCGCCCGTCAGGGTGGTCCCTTTTCTCTTGCATTGCGCGGAGGACGCATGCCCGCCTGTGTCTATGTTGACGGGTTCTCGCTCTACCATCAGTGTTTTCGACATACGGCGGAACGGAACCACCTCAAGTGGCTCGATCTGACTGCGCTCGCCGCCGCGATTTTGCCCGACGAAGACATTGCCGTTGTTCGTTACTACACGGCCCGGGTATTCGACACGCCTGAAGATCCACAGCGGGCCAGCCGGCAAGATGCCTACCTGCGGGCGCTCGCAACGCTGCCGAAGCTCGTGATCCGGCAAGGCCAGTTCTCGCGCAACAAGCGCGAGGTTCGTTTGGCGCATCCGCCGGCTGATGTCGACCCGCGTCAGACCGCGTGGGTTATGCAGGAGAAGCGCTCAGACGTCTCACTGGCAACGGATCTCCTTGTCGATGCGTTTGATGGACGTGCTGATGCGGCGCTGCTCATTACCAACGACTCCGATTTTGAAGTGCCTATCCAGATCGTCAGCCACCGGTTCGGTATTCGCATCATCATCATCAGCCCGGATGTCATGGTGTCGAAAAGGTTGGCGAAGCTGGCGTCGTATGCGCGCCCCCTTGATCATCGGCTGCTTGAGCCATGCCAATTGCCTGACATCGTGATTGATGCCGATGGAAGGCAAATCCGCCGCCCTGAAGCATGGACACGTCCAGCTTGGACACAACCCTGCTAGCCTCTGCCACCACGAAACCTGGCATTCTTCCGCACTGCGCCGCAACTCCCCATTCCCGCGCACCGGGAGTGGGAGTGGGGGTGGGGAGAGCCATTCAAGGTTAGGCGCGACCTCGCGCAGCCATTTGCTTGAGACGAAGCCGTCAGCGCGAGAGGCGGATGACCCCGGCCAGCGGGCGGCCGAGGACGTGTTCGGCGGGCTCGCTGCCAGCAGTGGAGACCCGCACGCGCACGGGGCCCTCGAAGGGGAGGTGCTCCAGCACATCAACCCGTGCGCCGGGCACAATGCCAAGTGCGCCCAGGTAGCGCAGGTGCTCGGGGTCGCGGTCGGAAACACGGCTGACAATGCCGGAAGCCCCGGCGGGCAACTCCAGGATAGTTGGGTCAGGGTTCACGGAAGCGCCGTCACGCGGGATGGGGTCGCCGTGGGGATCGGTGTCCGGGAAGCCGAGCATGGAATCGAGGCGGGCTTCCAGGCGGTCCGACAGATGGTGCTCCAGGCGCTCGGCCTCGTCGTGGACCTCATCCCAGCCCAGGCCGACTTTCTCGGCCAGGAATGTTTCCAGCAAGCGGTGGCGGCGGATGACATCGAGGGCGACCTGGCGGCCTTCGGCCGTCAGCTCCACGCCGTGGTACGGGGTGTGGTTGAGCAGCCCCTGCTCGTGCAGGCGCTTGGCCATGTTGGTGGCCGAGGAGGCGGCTACCCCGAGTTCGTCGGCCAACTGCTGGGTGGCCACGGGGCCATTGGCGCCGAGGCGATAAACCGCTTTCAGGTAGTCCTGCATCGCCGGGGTGACGGGGATGCCCCCGCCGGGCCGCTCGGCGATGAGATCGTCAGTCAAGAGAAGCTCCTCGCCTGACCTCAGGCGATCAGATCCGGGCTGACGAGACGGAGGCGGGCGGCCTCCGGCGATGTCGCTTACCCGGATCCGGGAACAGTAGTCGGCGCTCTGGCCTCACCACGGGACCAGTTTGGGTTCGGCGCTCAGGCGGCAACCAGGAGCGCCGTGAGATACATCAATGCTACTCCGGCGGCAGCGCCGCTGAAAGTCACCCAGTTCAGGGCTGGCTCCCCCCCGCGTTCCTGGGAGCGGGTCACCAACCGCCAGACTTCGACGATGACCTGCAGGATGGCTCCGATGCCGATGGCCAGGAAGATGGTGGTCCAGAACGGGGAATAGGTAAATGCGCCAATCCAGACGCCGAGGATGGCCGGGGCGCCTGCCAGGAGCGCGAGCCCGACAAAGTGTGTCAGAGGTGGCCGTTCGCGCACGAGTGGCGCGGCGATGCCGATCCCTTCGGTGACGTTGTGCAAGGTAAACCCGAGGATCAGGAAAACCCCCAGCGCGGCCTCCCCGAGCGCGAACGCCGCGCCGATAGCCAGACCCTCGCCCAGGTTGTGCAGCCCGATGCCAAGCGCGATCTCGTAGGCCAGGGTGAGCGGGGCGCTGTCCTTGCCGCGCGCCTGCTGACGCTGGCGCAGGGCGTGGCTGATGACGATCAGCAGGCCCATGCTGAGCAACGCGACGAGTGGAATGAGCACCGGGGCTTCCAGGGCGCTGACGGCGGTGGCCGCGATCTCCTGCGCCTCCTGCCACATGTCCACGACAAGGAAGGCAAGCAGGCCGGCGGTGAGCGCCAGCACGAAGTTCATGCCGCGCCGCCCAATCTGGCGCAGGAAGGGATACCAGAGCAGGCCAAGGGCGACGGGGATGACGCCGACGTAGATGCCGATGAGCGCGAAACGCAGCACGCTCTGCTGGTCGAGATGGGGGCTCGCGACCGCCACCGGGATTTCGACCGGGAACCCGACCCCGCTGGAACTGAGGAGCGTGATGGCGTGCCCTTCGGCTGCCACCCACGGGTAGGGAATCGAGATGGTGGCGGATTGCAGCCGTTCCAGAGGCTGGGCCGGGTTCATGCTGAAGGTCCAGTAGGCGTCATCAACGAGGACCTGAGCGATGGTGATTGGGTCTGGCCCGTCGTTAACGACGCGGATCTCGATCTGCCCCGGCGCGGGCAGCAGTATGCGCTGCACGCTCAGGGTCTCGATGGGTGGCGTCGCGCCGCGGTCGACGCCGCCGTTCGTGCGGACGATGACGGCCAGCACCACGGCCAGGAGCACAAGCGGGATGACGGCCCAGATGAGGGCGCGAGGCGTGAAGGGGGACTCCTGCTCGCGGCCGTGTGTGGGCACGTGCGGCATGGCTTCGGGCAGGGGGGTGGTGCTAGCGGACATCGAAGACTCCCATCCAGCCGAGCTCCGCGAATTCAGAGACGTGGGCGTGGAACATGTAGAGACCCGGCTCGTACCCCTTGTAGGAGAACTCCAGGATGCCGCGCTGCCCCTGCACCTGCATGATGGTGTCGACTTCCTGCTGCGAAGGCTCCAGGCGAGTACCGGGGTCGTAGTAGTCGAAGAAGTTGGCGTGCAGGTGAAAGGAATTGAGGAGGTCGAACTCGGTGACGTTGACCAGATAGACACGCACCGGGCGGTTGCGCTCGATCACAATAGGGTGGTTCATGTAGTGGAAGGCAACGGTGTTGACGGCGTAAACCTCGTTGCCGGCGTCGAAGTTGGTGTCAAAGGCGTTCATGACCATCACGAATTCCTGCCACTCCCCGGATTCGGCGTAGTCCGGGTGGCGGGCGCGCGCGGCGTCGCCGTGCAGCCTGGGGTCGGGGTTCACGATGTAGGCGCCGTAGAGCCCCTTGTGGATGTGGCGGCGCAGGGGCGCGGCGTGGCAGTGGTAGAGGTGGCAGCCAAAGGGATTGGCATCGAACTCGTACGTGAACTGATCGCCCGGGTTGATCTCGCCCCGGCCGATCCCGGTCACCCCGTCCATGTAGGCGCTGTGCCGGCCGTGGAAGTGCATGGTGTGCGGGTGGGTGCCGGCGTTAGTGAAGTGAATGCGCAAACGGTCGCCCGCGTTGGCGCGCAGGGTGGGGCCAGGCACCTGGCCGTTGTAGGTCCAGGCCGGGTAGAAGAGCCCCGGCGCAATCTCGATTTCCTTGTCGTAGGCAGCAATTTCCCACTCGCGAACAACCGTGCCATCGGCCATGGTGGTGGCCTCACCGTAGTCGAAGGCGCTGACCAGCACTGAGGGGTCGAACCCCAGGCGCGCGATATCGACATCGCCGACGGTCATGCCGGGGGTGTGTCCTTCGTGCGGGCGCGTTTCCAGGGGGTTGGGTGGCGCTTCTTCCTGGGCGCGGGCATCGAAACCGTTGCGGCCGAGAAGCGGCAGGGCGGCTGAGGTGATAGCGGTCGCACCGAGGCTGCCGGCGCCAAATTGCAGCAGCGAGCGACGTCGTACGCGCTCGGTCACTGAAAGGTTCGTATGCATAGAATGCTTCCATTCCAGAAATGGTGGATTGAAGTTCGATGACACTCTACTGGATATTTAGTCTATACGAAAAATGGCGACTCCACAATTGGGGAGCAATGGCGCGGCCCGTGGCGTCTACTGAAGCAATCGACTTTGTTAGAATCGGGCGTGAAACAGGCCGTTGCGAGGGGCAGGGAGTAGACCGTCAGTGCAAGTCAACGCCAAGGTGGACTACGCGCTGCGTGCCCTGACCGAACTGGCCAATGTTGCGCCGGGCCCCATGAAAGCCGAGGCGATGGCCCGGGCGCAGGGGATTCCACCCAAGTTCCTGGAGAATATCCTGCTGGAGTTGCGGCACGCCGGGATCGTGCTGTCGCAGCGCGGAGCGGATGGTGGGTATCGCCTCGGCCGCCCGGCAAACGAGATTACGCTGGCGGATGTGATCCGGGTGGTGGATGGCCCGCTGGCTAACGTGCGCGGGCTGCGGCCGGAGAGCCTGGAGTACATCGGCCCGGCCACAGCCCTGCTCCCGGTCTGGATCGCGCTGCGCGCCAACATGCGCGCAGTGCTGGAGAACGTGACGTTGGAGGATGTGTGCGCCGGGGCCCTCCCGGAGCACATTGTGGCGCTAACCGCCGATCCGGAGGCATGGGAGCGGCGGTAACGAATCGCTTGACGACCCGTGAACGATACCTGACATAATACGGCAATATTGTTCATCGTTGATCATCGTCAGGGGCTTCGGCCTGATAGATGCCTGCAACGTGTCGCGGTGAATACACGAGTGATTTATCGCTGGCCTTTGAGCCCCTGGGTTTCAGCAATTTGAGGGTCAGGCGTGCCAGCGTCTTGAGTTTGTCGCATCGGCAACGTCGCTCGCGGATCACATGCCCAGGCCGAGCCCTCGATCTGAAGTTCTCGGTGGAGACCGAACAGAGCACTACTGCGTCAGGATCAACGACATGTGGCGAAGCTGCTTCGAGTGGTCAGAAGACCTGGCGGAGCCCTTCCCTACACAGCGGTGTGCAAAGAAGTTGGGCCGACAGGAATCCCCTCGTGTCTCGAGCGGAGTCGAGAGACCTCGTTCACCGGCACTCGCGACGAGGTCTCTCGACTGCGCTCGAGACACGGGCTTGTTGCCTCGCAGGTCAGATCTTTTGCAATACGCTGCAGAGCGTGCGAATTGCCTGCAGTGAGGGACTCATGGCTCGCCCCCCATCCACCCGGGCGGGATTCTGGCTGAGGAACTTGCGTTTCTGAACTTTTCAGCCGCGGCGTTGGCCCGTGGGCTCGATGTTCCGGCAACTGTGTCACGCAGATCCTGAACGGCGAGCGCGGGATCGCGGCAGACACCGCATTGCGGCTGAGTTGTTGGCTGGGCGCCAGCCCGGAACGCGGGCTGACGCTTCCGACGCGCTTTACGTTGCGCAAAGCACAGGCCGAAGTTGGCGAAGAGATTCGGGCGCGGGTGCAGCCTCGTCAGGCTGCCGTGTAGGGACGCCGCTCCTGCGGCGTCCCGCAAGCTGGTGCTACCAACAGGCTATGCCAACGCACGTGTCGCTACAGCAGTCTGAGCCCTTCGAGCAGGGCTGGCCCGACTTGAGCTTGCAGGCGCCGGCGTAGGGACCATCCGGGCAGCAGTTCTGGGTCGGACCACAGAGTTTCGGCCCCGCGAGGCAGGCGCCCTGCCCATCGCATTGGCCGTTCGTCACCAGGCAGAGATCGGTTGGGGTGCAGGGCCAGGCTTGCTGCCGGTTGTGTTCCTCGCAAAAGCCGGTGGCCGGATTGCAGGTGGAGAGGCGACACTCGTTCTGGGGCTGCGGGCAGAAGATCGTGTTGGTGACCGTACAGGCGCCGCCCTGACAGGTATTGTCGGTGCACTTGTCGCCGTCATCGCAAGGCGTGCCGTTTGCAACAGCCACGCAGACACCCTGGGCGCACGAGTGGCAATCTCCGCATGTGCCGCGCAGGCAGGTTCCGCCGCAGCCATCGTCGGCGCCGCAGGCCGCTCCATCGCAGGTGGGGGTACATGTGGGGGCCAGGGTCGTCGTGGTTGCTGATGAACCCTCTTTCCCTTTGCCCTTCTTCTGCTTTTTCTTCTTCTTGCGTCTGCGTCGTTTGGCCTCGCTGTGATCAGGAAGTGCTGCGACGCCAATCATCAGGAGGCCGGCAGCGATCGTACGCCGCGTTCCCCGGCTGGCCAGCGACCGGACCAGGGCATCGAATGTGTGCGTATCCAGGACAGGTTCTCCCCGCCGCCCAGAGCGACAATGACGCGCAAATACATGTATCGTGTGTGACATGGTCGGCTGGCCAGTCCGCGATGTCAGCGGCTGGATGTACGGGATCCGGTACTGGTTTCTTCGGACATGGCGGCCACATGGTGCTGGCCGCCATGTCCGAAGTTGCGGAGGCTCGCGCCTTGCGACACCAGGGCGGCGTGGCTCCACAGCCCTGACCGGATGCGTCAATCCGGGGATGCGCCGGGCTGGTTGGCCACACGCTCCTGTCATCCTGAGTGGTTCGTCAACGGGGAAATGTCAGGCCCGTCGTCCACCACCCCCTTGTCATTCTGAGCCCGCAGGCGAAGCATCTCGGCCCAGCATGGCCCCGCTCCACCGCCCACCCCGCGTGTCGTCTCGACCGCGGTGGAGAGACCTCGGCCTGACCCACCCCGTGGTCCCGATGCCTGCCCCCGAGCAGTGCGGCGACCGCGACCCTCGGGGGTTGGGCACGAGATCCTTCGACAAGCTCAGGATGACACCTGAGGGTGGTCGGCTGTCTCGATACGTCGCGGTTGGGAAGGCCGAAATCACGCGAGCGTGGACGGTGGAGCGGGTTGATCGACCTGACTCTTCCCCGCTGACGCACCACTGAGTCCGCAGGCGAAGGATGACAAGGAAGAGGCGGGCTCAGGTTGATAGGGGAGGGCAGGCTCAGGTTGACACAGGAGAGTGGATGGCGCCGTGAACCTGGGTGGTGCGGGATGAGGCCCTTCGACCGCGCCCAGGACGACACGCGGAGATGGGCGGCGCCCGCGCACCGTGGGGAAAAGAAGGTCCTTCGACACGAATCAGACACGACACGCGAGGCTAGCCGAGGGTGCAGGCCGGTCTGGAGTGGCGTGCGATATGTCCCGGCGTCATGCGCCGCTTGCGCGGCAGCGGGTTGCGGGATGATCGTTACCCGGCGTCTGCCAGGGCCTTGAGGCGGGCGCGGCTTTCGGGGCCGCTCTCGATGCACATCATGGCGACGACATCGCCGGGGCGGAGGTGCTCCAGGGCGAGGGTGAGCGCGGCGGGTTCATCAGCGGCCACGAGATGCGGGGGATCGCCGCCGGCGCGGATACCCTCCACATAGAGCGCGGTCATGGCATCGACGCCGGGGCGGCCCCGCAGGTAGCGGCGCGTTTCCTTGACGATGACCTGATCGCTCGCTGCGGCGGCCAGCCGGCCGATCTCGCGCAGCGCGTCGTCGGTGCGGTCGCCAGCCGTGCCGATGATGCTGATGAGACGGCCCGCTTCGCCCCGGTAGCTTCCGGCGAGTTGGAGCAGGTGGGTGAGGCCGACCTCGTTGTGGGCGTAGTCCAGGATGATGGTGGCGCCCTGCACGGTGTACACGTGGAGCCGGCCAACGTTGTCCGACTCAGTGTCGCCGAACGTGCTGAGTGCCTGGGCAATGTCTGCCGGGGCAATCTCCAGCGCCACCGCAGCGCCGGTGGCGCAGAGCACGTTCTCGATCATGTGCCGCGCCCGCCCGCCAAACGTAATGGGGATGTCCGCCAGGGGCAGCACCCGGGTGCGCGTCTTTCCCTCGGCGATGACCAGCCATCCCGCCTCCGCGAGGATAGCCGTGCCCCCGGTCGCCAGGTGGGCGACGACGGTGGGGTTCTCCGGGTTCTGCGTGGCCCAGATGATGGCGGCGGGGAGGCCCGCAGCCTGGCCGCGCACCAGGGGATCGTCTGCGTTCAGCACCGTCCAGCCCGAGGGGCGCGTGGTGTGCAGCACGACCGATTTCACCGCCGCCAGACCCTCGACGGTGTGGATGCCGTGCAGGCCGAGGTGATCCCCGGTGACGTTGGTCATGACGCTGACATCGTTGCTCTCGCAAGCCATGCCCCGCAGCAGCAGCCCCCCGCGCGCCGTCTCCAGGACCGCGATATCCAGCCCGGGTTCCGCCAGGACGCGCCAGGCTCCTGCCGGGCCGGTGTAGTCCCCCTCCAGAACGCACTCGCCCTCGATGAAGACACCGACGGTAGAGGTCCAGCCAACCTTGCGCCCCGTCCCGCGCAGAATATGCGCGAGCACACGGGTCGTGGTGGTTTTGCCATTGGTGCCGGTGACGGCGATGACGGGGATGGCGCGGGCAGCATCGCGCACCATGCCGGGGCTGTCCTCGGCGGCGGTGGAGCGCAGCAAGTCGCGCAGGGCAGCTTCGGTTGCGGGCAGGTCAAAGGCGGCGCCTGTGACCGCGTCTGCCAGGGAGCGGGCCAGCGCCAGGGCAAAGCGGCGGTGTTCCCAGCCGAACGCCAGGGACCACTGCGCCTCGGTTCCCATCGGCGCCCAGCGCATTTCCGGGAAGTCGACTCCGGCGCGCTGGTGCAGGCCGATGCAGGCCGCCTGCAGGATCTCCCCCAGCGCTTCCTCGCCCTCGGCGCGGTCGTCCTCATCGTCCGTGGGAACCAGGGGTTCCAGGCGCGCCGAAAGGTTGGCCAGCGCGGCGGCTTGCAGGTCTGCGGGGGAGATAGCGAACTCCACCTTGATCGCGGGCTGCAACAGCAGGATATTGGGACCATCCAGATCCCGGATCTCCACCAGGCGCACAGCGGGGCCTCCCTTGCGTCCGCTACGAGATCATCGAGAGTGCGAGAACCTGGACGGCGTTGTAGAGCGCATGCGCGATCATCGCCGCCGTGGTGTTGACGTTCCTGCGCAGGAGCGCGAGGAGCATGCTGACCCCGAACAGCCCCAACAGCGCAACATTGAACCCGTACTGTGGGCCATGGAGCATGGTGAACAGGAGCGAAGGCAGCACCATGCCGAAGCGAGGTTGCAGGGCGCCCCGGAAAACGGCCTCTTCTCCGATGCCGGCGCTCGCGCCGAGGATCACCGCGCCGATGGGGTTCTGGACCTGGGCGGTCATGGCATCGACGATCTCGGTCAGGGATTCACCCAGGTTGGGGTTGAGTTGCTGCGAGACAAACCCCGCCAGGCCGGCCACCAGAAAGGCGCCGGCGGCGCCAGCCAGCCCCATGCCGATGGTGCGCAGATCCGGCACGACGATGCCGAGGCGCTCCGTGGCCTGGAGCAGATCACGCCAGTAGGGGAAGCCAACCGTGATGTAGGCAATGGCCAGGAACGTCGCAGCCTGCACCACGAGATCCAGCACGCCGGGCGAGGGAATCATGCTCAGGTCGGGAGGGTTTGCCGCGCCGGCAGACAGGCTGTTCGCGACAAAGAGACCAAGCAGCCCCAGCAGGACACAGAGCCCGGTCATGTCGATCGCAGAGTCTGGATCGAGCGGGGAGATATCCGTCAGGGCGACCCGTACCTTGCGGGCAAGCGGCAAGGTCAGGCCCAGACCGATCAACAGGAACAGGACCCCCGTGTGCAGATCGTTGGTCAGCAACTTGACGAGGCCGGCGATGAGCATAAGGCCGCCCGGGATGCCGAAGAGCAGGTAGAGCCCCACGAAGGCAGACCGGTCATGCTGGGCCCGGTTCGCCCAGTAGGTCAGGCCGAGCGCGCCGAAAAGCATGAACGCCGTTGAAAGCAGGGTTTGCACCGGGTCAGCCACGCGGCTCTCATTCATTCGTTGCGTGGGCGTGGAACACGCCGGGGCTGCGCGACCCAGCCCGCGCGCGGGGCAGCGGGAGTATACGAGACGAGAGAAGTCGCGCTCACGCGCTTCGGGAAGACGCCTCTGAGGAGGCTGGGGAGTAAGGGAGGGAGGGACGAGGACTCGACGGGTTGCCGGTACGTCGCTCTCCTTTTTCCCTCACTCCCTTACTCCCTGAGCGCGTGAGCGCGTCTTCCCTCCCGTATACTCGCAGTCGAATCTGCCGTTGCCGCTGACGCGGCGCAAGCAATCGAGCGCCTGTTGAGCGACCGCCCCGCCGCGACATCTGCCGCTGCTTCTGCAAGTGATCCGGAGCGCCCTGCCGCAACCGGCGCGCGTCGTGGTGGGCTGGGGCGCGGCCTGAGCGCCCTGATTCCGACCTTCAGTGAGAGTCCCGCTGCGCCGCTGGAAATCCCTGTCGACGCTATCGAGGCGAACCCCTATCAGCCGCGCATCGAGATGGATGACGCGGCGTTGCAGACGCTGGCAGATTCGATCCGCGTGCACGGCGTGATTCAGCCGCTGGTGGTAACGAACGCACAGGAGCCAGGCCGCTACGTCCTGATCGCGGGCGAGCGGCGTTGGCGGGCCGCCCGCATGGCCGGGTTGCGCGTGGCGCCAGCGGTGGTCAAGGAGGCCGCGCCGCGGGCCATGCTGGAGCTGGCGCTGGTTGAGAACGTGGTGCGGGCCGACCTGGGACCGCTGGAAGAAGCGGCGGCCTACCGTCAACTCATCGATGACTTTGGCCTGACCCAGGCCGCCGTGGCCGAGCGCGTGGGCCGCTCGCGGGTGAGCGTCACCAACACGCTGCGCCTGCTGACCCTGCCGGACCGCGTGCAGGCCGAGCTGACGGCGGGGGGCATCACCGAGGGGCACGCGCGGGCGTTGCTGGGGTTGCCGGGCGCCGCCGAGCAGATCGCGGGGCTGGAGATCGTGCTGGCGCGCGATCTCACGGTGCGCCAGACGGAAGAGCTGGTGCGGCGCTGGGTAGCTGGCGAGAAGCCAGCCGGGTTGCGAGCCGAGGCGCCACCCGGCGCCGGCCCGCAGGATGCGGTGTTCCGCCAGGCTTTCCTGGATGGCCTGCAGCGGGCGCTGCGGACGAAGGTGACGTTTCGCCCGGCAAAGGAGGGTGGGGGAACGCTGACGATCCACTATGGCTCGGATGAAGAGTTGAACGCATTTTACGAGCGCCTTGGCGGTGAGGATCTCTGGTAGGTGAACCGGGGCCGAGAAAGAAGGGGAGCGCAGCGATGATCGTGTTGATTGCCCAGCACTTCGCGCAGGAAGGCAACGAGGAGCGGGTTGCCGAGTTGCTGAAGGAAGCCGCAGCCTACTGTAACTCGGACCAGGAACCGGGCTGCCTGGCCTACATCGTCAACCGCTCAACGGAGAACCCGCGCCACTTCCTGATTTACGAGCAGTACGTGGACCAGGACGCGCTCACGGCTCACGCCGAGTCGGAGATGTTCAGGAACGTCATTCTGGGCACGGAGGTGCCGCTGCTGGAATCACGCAACCGTAGTTTCTGGGAAGTTGTGGAGTAGGCGCTCCGGCAGCGTACCGGATGCGATGCATGTCGAGAACGCTGCGTGCGAAACAGACGGGCAGGCCCCAGGACAATCCGGTGGGGGTGCGTATCCGCCGAGTCGCCCTGGAGACCCCGCCACGCTCGCTCCCGCGACCTGCCTGACCGCGTGGTGCGTTGCGGTCGATACCTTCTGCAAGGCCCACGTGCCAGACCCTCCGCCGTCGCTGTGCGGCAGTGAAGTCGTCATCCTCGCCATCTTCGGGCAATGGGCGGAGATCCGTTCGGAGCGGGGCGTTTGGCGCTGGGCCGCTCGCCAACTCCGCCATCGCTTCCCCACGCTGCCCCACCTCAGCCCGTTCAACCGGCACCAGCCTCGGCGCCTGCCGGTCACCATCGCCTTCGCGCTGCACCCGGGGGAGCAGCTTGTGACCCCAGGCAAACCGGACGAACTGCCCGATGGCGCCGGCGTGGTTCCCGGACGCCGCCGCCATTGGTTCCTGCGGACGGCTGCGCTGGTTCGAGGGCTTCCGCCCGCTGCTGTGCAGCACCGTCGACGGCATCATCACGGGTTGGGGTGGCGGCACGGCGACCTCCAGCGAGCGAGCCCTGGCCGAGACCTTCCTTGCCGGCCGCGCCGATCCCGATCCCGCGCTCTCCCGCGTCGGCACAGCGTCCGGGCTGGCCCGTCTGGCGGATATGGGCTTCCGTGGCAAGGACTGCCAGGCGCGCTGGCAGGCGTTCTACGGGGCGATCGTGCGCTGTTCCCCGCAAATCCACGCCAAGGCGGTCTGGTCCAGGCCCGAGCACCGCGCCCTGGCCCGTCTGGCGGCCAGGATCGGGCTGCACCACACCTGCATCTGGCTCAACCACCAGCAAAACCAGCCCAATCTGGCCATCGCCAACCTCATCGCCAGGCTCCGATGCCCGCACCCACGCCTTGCGGCGCCCCCGGAGCCACGCGGCCAGGAACGAGATCTCTTGCAAGTCAGGGCAGGGGCCACTCCCCGGATTTCTCCGGGCTGCCACGCCCGGAATCGAGACCGGGGGATGCCCCGGCACGGGAACGCAGTCACCCGACGGGGTCGAGGTTTGCCACAGCCGATGCCACACGGCTGGTGCGCGTCCTCCCGCCGAAACATGGCTCCAGCCTGCCACTGACCGTGTGGCAGACTGGAGCCTGGAGGACCCGGCCAGGTCTGGAGGGTTAGCCGTCGGTTCGCGGTGGCTCGCCCTGGCCACCATCCCCCGGTCCCCACCCTGCCCCGGCGCGTGCCTACCACGCCGATGGGCCGCGCCACCCTGGTCGTGCTGGAAGGCGCCGGTACGTAGCACCAGTCGCTGCTGGCGTCCGTGCTGGCCGCCGCACGGCCCGTCGCGGTCATCAACCCGGCGCAGTCGGCGGCGTTCCGCACACAGCGCCTGGGCCGCAACAAGCCCGACCGGGCCTCCCCGCAGCGTGCGAGCAGCTGCGGGGAGGAGCCCCACACCGAACGGCGTCGCGCGGAGCCCCAGGAGTCAGCGCGGTTGCGGCAGCTGATGGGGCGGCTCAAGCAGGCACGCGCCGAGCGTCCGGCTGTCGCCGCAGCGCCGACGCACGTCCTGCCTCTCGCTGCCTGACCCCTGAAAACGGATCAGGAGTTTGACCCCGAACACCGTATCTCGACTGCGCTCGGGATGGCGCCTGGGGGGATGCTACCCAGAGGTCCTGTCCGGGGCTCAGTCATCCACATCGTGGTGGACAACGTGGACCGGGGCTGTGGGTAACTCGCGCAGGGCCTGCCGGAAATAGCTGGGGTAGAGGCGCAAGCGTTCCACCTCGGCCAGGGGAACCCAGCGGAAGAGCAACGGCTTGTCGCCTTCCATCCCGGTGAACTCGGGCTGAACCTGCGGTGGGGGAAAGGAGGTCGGCAGCGCCATCTGGTAGTAAAACCCCAGCTCATGAAACGACCTGCCTTCGTACGAAAAGAAGTTCTCCATCACCCAGAGCAGATCGCCGACCGCGACCTCCAGCCCCGCTTCTTCGCGCATCTCCCGCTGCACCGTAACGGCAGTCGGTTCATCCATCTCGCCGCGACCACCCGGGAGTACCCAGAAATCGATCCCTTCCGCCGTCTGCAGGAGGACATGGTCTTCGCGCACACAGACGCCCGCTGCGCGCACCGTGAACCGCTCACCCTTGCGCTTGATGACCAGCATGATCCACTCCCGCAAGAACAACGAACCCCTCTCCCGCGCAAGGCCTGCGGGAGAGAGGTCGGGGGTGAGGAGGACTCCTGCGAGGTGAAGTCCTGTCGTCCACTGTTACCCGGCAGAGAATACCCCGTTAGCTCACCTTTTCCGCGTCGCGCAGTGGCGCCAGGACGGACTCCAGGAAGGTGGTGAGGCCCTGGTAGTTCACGGGCAGGTCCCGCATCCAGGGGCCGGTTTGCCCGGCCTTCACTGCCGGATGCTGGCTGATCGTGGGTTCCGCCTGCAACTGCTCCAGGGTCGTCCAGACGCCATACTGGTCAATGTAGATCACGTCGCTGGGGTAATACAGCGCCTGCTCCAGGCTCAGCTCTTCCCAGTAGGTGGTCGAGGTCGGCGAGCCATCATTGGCCAGCTTCACGCCAAGGTCGCGGGCCTGTCCCAGGTCCGCCACGTAGTCTGGCCCGGCGACGTAGATGCGATCCTCGCTGCCGTAGCTGGCGAAGAGCACTGTCAGGTCGCTTTTCTCGGCGGCCAGGGCCTCCAGCTCCGCCTTTTTCGCCGCGTAGGCTTCCCGCTGCGCCACCAGTTCCGGGCTGTCCAGGTTTGCGCCCAACGATGCGGCAAAGGTTTCGATCCGTCCCAGTTCGATGTCGTTGGGGTCCCCCTGGGTCAGCAGGACAATCGGCGCAATGCCTGCCACCTGCTCGATCAACTCTTCCGGAATCGCCACGTGCGAACTGGCCGGGTTGTCCTTGTCCCAGATCCACGTCACGATCAGGTCGGGCTGCTGGGCAAGCAGCGTCTCGACTTCCACGGCGCCTTCGGCGTTGCCGACGATCTCGATCTGGTCGAGATCGATGTTGCCCCAGGCAATGTGATCCCCATCAGCGTGATTTACGGCCGTCCATCCGAACACCGTCTGCGCCGTGACCCCGAAATCCCAGAGGGCAGCGGCGGTGCTGATATCGGCAGCAATGCGCTGCGGGCGCTGCGGCAGGGTGATCGTGTTCCCCAGGACATCGGTGTAGGACCATTCGCCACTCGTGGGCGTTGCCGCCTGCCCCGCCGCCAGACGGGATGACGCCGCTGCGCCGGCCAGCGCCACCGCTGAGGCGAGTACCTGCCGTCGTCCCATCACCCCGGGCCGCCGCGATCCGTCTGACATGGCTGCTCCTCGTCAATATCCGACCAAATACGTCAGAATTATCGTAGGGGCGCGCGACTGTGCGCGTCAACTGCCATCCGGAACGGCCTCGCGCCACACAACCGACCGTGGCGACGATCGCACCAGGGAGGATGCATGACTGCCGGACTCCAACCTCGCGTCAATCGACTGTCGCGCCGCTCCGTGCTGGCGGGGTCCACCGCAGCGCTGGCAGCCTGTGTGCTGCCAGCCGCCGGGCACGCGCAGGAGGCGACGCCGCTGGCCGCAGCGGTGGCGAGCGATAGCCTTGTGCGCAACCCCTGGGAGCCTGAGTGGTCACCAGACCCCGACCTGTTCACAGTGGTTTCGCGCACGGCAGATGCGGTCACAGTGCGGACAGCGTTCGATGGCGACATAATCGTGCCTGCCGAGCCGCAACGGATTGTGGCGGTGTTCGGGGAAGAGGATATCCTGATCGCCCTTGGCCTGGCGGACCGCGTGGTGGCCATCGCTGGCTTCGAGGGCGTGCCGGAGGCCACTCCGCAGGTGGTGGTGGAGCAGTTCCTTTCGCCAGATGTGGCGCTAATCAGCAGTTGGGAGATCGACCAGGAAGCGATCCTGGCTCTGGAGCCGGACCTGGTGGTTGGCGTTGGCGCAGACTGGACGCTCTCGGACGAGATCTATGCCTCGCTCAGCCAGCTTGTGCCCGTGCTTCGAACGCCTGTGGCGACCATGAACTTCCCGCGGGGCGCGCTGCGCTCATACGGTGCGCTCCTGGGGCGGGAAACGGAGGCGGCAGAACGCATCGCCGAACTGGACGCCTTTGCCGCTGCGGGACGGGCGCGGATTTCTCCGGTCGTCGGGGACAAGAAGTTGCTGGTGATCTTCTACCAGGGCAGCTACAACGCCCTGGGCGCCTGGGAGGTCACGCCAGAGGGGCTGACGCTCAGCAGCAGCGTCTTTACCTCGCCCTTCTTCCGTGAACTGGGACTACGCCAGACCGACTACATGGACAACCTCTCGGCGGCGGCAAACCGGGGCACGGCGGATGTCTACGAAATCTCGCTGGAACAGATCGGGCTGATTGACGCCGACATCGTCTTCGTGCCGACCCTCGACCCGGAGGAAACAGAACGGGAGTTCCTGTCGCACCCGGTTCTGAAAATCCTCCCCGCCAGCCAGCACAACCTGGTTTTCGCTTTTCCGTTCACCGAGGTCAGTGGCGGCTATTACGGCACGCGCCGCGCCATCGCCCTGGCCGTGCAACTGCTGGCAGGCGAGGAGATGGACTGGCTGGCGTAGGGCGCCGGCAGCCACAGCCACAACACGGCGCCCCTGGCGCTGCGGTGAGACCTCGTTTGGCGCTGCCGTATGCCGTGGACGAGGTTCGCCGACTCCGCGCGGGCGACCCCTTTGCGGCAGGATGCCTACAGGCCGTAGTCCGGCAGGGTGAAGTCGTCGCGGAAGCTGCGCGCGAAGACGTAGTTCGCCAGCGGTGCAATGGCCAGCAGCCGCGTCGCCTGGTTGCGCCGCCAGACGGCGAAGCGCGTGCGGGGCACAAACGACGCGGCGAAGCGCAGGGCTGATTCCTGCTTGCCCGCTATGAAGGGGCGTAGCCGCTGCTCGTGCTGGCGGAACGCCGCCTGGTAATCGCCCTGCGCGCGGTGCAACTCGCCAGCGAGCACATACGCCTCGGTCATGGCCAGGCCAGTGCCTTCGCCGGCAAGGAGCGAAACACAGGCCGCTGCATCGCCAATCAGCATGACCCGCCCTTGCGACCACTCAGGCATCCGGATCTGGCTGACGCGATCGAAGTAGATCTCCGGGACATCGTCAACCGCGTCCAGGAGACGCGCGCACTCCCAGCCAGCGTCGCCGAAGACGCGCCGCAAGGCTTGCTTGCGCTCCGCCAGCGTGTGCGGCGCCGGGCCGGGCAGGTGTTCGGCGGCGAAGATAAACAGGAAAAGCGTGCGGTCGTCGCGCAGGGCGAAACGCGCTATCTGCTTGCCGGGAATGGTGTAGCTGACGTAGACCAACTCCTCGCGCGGGCGGTAGCCGGCAACCTCGCACGCGGCCACCACGTAGCCGAGATCGCGCTCGAACTGGGGCTCGGGGCCGAAAACCAACTCGCGCACCGTCGAATGCAGGCCATCCGCCCCAATCAGCAGATCGAACTCGCGGGGCGCGCACCGGGTGAACGCAACCTGTACGCCGTGGTCGTGCTCCGCGATTGCAGCAACGCTGTTTTCGAAGATCGTTTCGACCTGCGGCACGATGCTGTTGTAGATTGCGGCGGCCAGGTTGCCACGCGTCAGACTGACGTAGCGCCCCTGCGCGAGATCGCGGAAGACGCCGGCCGAGAAGCTGGCGGCAGTCCGGCCCCGGCGATCAACCAGGCGAACCCGCTGCACCTGGTAACCAATGTCCTGCAGGATGGGCTCCAGGCCCATGCGTTGCGCGACCTCGTAACCAACGCCCCAGAAGTCGATGAGGTAGCCGCCCTGCCGCAGGTGAGGCGCCTGCTCGATCAGCGTTGGCCGGTGTCCGCCGCGTTGGAGCCAGTAGGCGAGGGTGGGCCCGGCGATGCCCGCGCCGCAGATGGCCACGCGCAGGGGCGCCTGACTGCGTTCGTGCCGGAGCCCGGGAGTTGCTGTCGCCATGGCTTGACCTTGTGCGCTGCGCCGATGCATGGCCGGGCGAGCGCGCGCAGGGATGATCAGCCGCAACGTATGAAACGGCGCCTGCGCCGAGTCTACCGCGCTATGGCGTTCTTCCGGTCAGATTGGGCGTAGCGGGAGATGCCGTTCCCTGAGCGGGACCACGGCGGACGAGGTCTCTCTCGCCTCTCGAGCCACGATGCGGCTCAGTGCGCGATGCGGCCCAGAATCTGGAGCAGGGTGGCCTGTTCCGCCGGGGTGAAGCGGCTGGCAAAGACCGCCTCCACCACGCGGGTGTGGACGGCGGCCGCCTGCGCCAACAGAGCCTCGCCTGCCGCCGTGAGGCGCAGCGTGGCGGCGCGGGCATCCCCGGGCGCCGGCTCGCGGCAGAGCAGGCCACGCTGCTCCAGGCGCGCCACCAGGCGGCTCAGCGCGGGTTGGCTGAGGGCGACCGCGTCCTGCAACGCGCCGATGCGAGGTTCCGCGGCGGCGTGCAGGTGCAGGTAGAAGAGGGCGTCAAACTCGGTCACGCCCAGACCACAGGCGCTTGCCAACTCGCTCGCCAACTCCTGTTCGACGCGGGCGTGAGCTGCCCGCAGCAGATGCCAGGCATTGACACAGGCGACAGTGGGCGCCTCCGTTTCGGTCATGACAACTACTCCTGCGGCCAGCTATCCCAGGTGCTCAGAAGCGGGCCGAGGGTCTGTTCCTCAAAGGCCAGGTGGGCGAGCAAATGCTCCTCCAGATCGAGCAACCCCTGCACCACCTGTGTGCGATGCTCGTCGCTGGGGTCCGCCGCCACCAGATCAGCGGCAGCGACGATGCGCTCCGTGATGTGGTGGACGATAAGGTGATCCTCCTCCAGGCGGTCCACCACCGAGTTCAGGGACGGGTCGTGCTTGCGCACCATGGGGAAAACGGCGGCATCCTCGATGGTGTGGTGCTGATGCACGAAGCGGCAGTAGTGCATGCAGCCGAACTTGAGCCGCCAGAGCGGGCTGCTGGTCTCCAGCTCGCGCACCTGGGTGATGATGTCTGCGGGGGAGAGGCCGAAGCGCACCCCATCTGCCAGGCGGCGCACGAGGCTGAGGTCCCGCCGGAGCATGGCGTGGATGGTGAGCAACTCCCGGAACATGCCGGTGCGCGGCGGGCTGATCTGCGGTTCGGCCGGGGTCATGACAGACACGTGTGATTCCTTGTCGCGGTGACAACCAACGGGAGATCGGGCGAAACTCCCGGTTGCAATATGTATGCGCATGAATATATCATCGGGTCAGTGACTTGTGCCAGCCACTGCTGGCGTACTGATGGGATATTCCCGTGCCTGACTACGGCCACGATCTGCAATTCGGCTTCTTCCTTGATCCCTCGTCCAGCGACCCGGCGCGCACCATCGAGGTAGCCCACATCCTCGATGACCTCGGCTATGACCTGATCGGCATCCAGGATCACCCGTACCAGGCGAAGCACTTCGACGCCATGGCGCTGGCGGGGTACATCCTCGGCGCGACCGAGAGAATCCGCGTGTTTCCGGATGTCGCCAACCTGCCGCTACGGCCGCCCCTGATGCTGGCCCAGGAGGCGGCCACGCTCGATCAACTCAGCGGCGGCCGCTTCGAGCTGGGCCTTGGGGCTGGCGCCTTCTGGGACGCCATCCGCGCCATGGGCGGCCCGGTGCGCACGCCGGGAGAAGCGCTTGGCGCGCTACGCGAGGGGGTACAGATCATCCGCGCCGCCTGGGCCGGGCAACCCTTCCGCTTCCATGGCGACCATTACGAAACGGTGGGGGTGCGGCCCGGCCCGACGCCCGCGCACGAGATGGAGCTCTGGCTGGGCGTCATCGGTCCACGCGCCCTGAAACTGACCGGCGAACTGGCGGATGGCTGGGCGCCGTCCATGACCTACGTGTCGCCCGCGCAGGCGGTGAAATCGAACGCCATCATCGACGAGGCGGCCCTTGCCGCCGGCCGCGAGCCGTCTGCCATCCGCCGCATCTACAACATCGGGGGCGATGTCTCGCCAGTAGTTGAAGCGGGCCTGAGCGACGAGGACCAGCAGATTGTCGGCCCGCGCGACCATTGGGTGCAGGTGCTGACGCACCTGGCCACGGATATCGGCTTTTCCACCTTCATTCTCTGGGGTGTGCCGACCGCGCCCCGCCTGCGCATGTTCATCGAGGAGATCGCGCCTGCGGTGCAGGAGCGCGTGGCGGAGGTACGGGCCGGGAGGACGAACGGATACGCCTACCGCTGACGAGTCAGGGAGCAGGCCAATCTGGCCAGACAGGCCACCATGCAGCTGATGCGCATCACCTGCATGGTGAAACATGCCAAGAGTTACGCATCGACGACCGCTACCGCTTCACCATGCAGATGCCGCCAGCGGCGAAGGCCGGTCTGCTGCGGGCGGCTGCGGTTGCGAACGCCACACTCAAGGCATTCATGCTCCACAATGCGCTGCGTGCGGCTGACGACGGGCTTGAGCAGGCCGGGCGTAGCGTGCGCTCGGAATGCTGCACCCAGATCATTCTGGACCTTCTCGACAATCCGCCTGAACCAAAGAGTTGCCTCGCCGGTGTACTCAGCCCTCACGATTCCCTTGCACGTTCGTCCTATCCTTGACGCATCTGGCGGCGCGGTGACGACGTCGCCCTTTTCCGCATCACATCGCTTTCCCGGAGGATCATGCTCATGCCCCTGACCGGAACCTATGAGCCCAGCACGTCGGACTGGGCGCGCGAGCAGGCCGAAAAGTTCGAGGCTGCAAACGGTACAGACGCCAACGACCTGCGCGGCATGCCAATTGTTGTGGTGACTTCTATCGGCGCGCAGAGCGGCAAACTGCGCAAAACGCCACTGATGCGGGTGGAGCACAATGGCGAGTACGCGGCGGTGGCCTCGCTGGGCGGCGCGCCGAAGAACCCGGTCTGGTACTACAACCTGAAAAAGCATCCCCATGTCGAGTTGCAGGATGGCACGGTCAAGAAGGATTACATGGCCCGCGAGGTGACTGGCGACGAGAAGGCGACCTGGTGGGAGCGCGCCGTGGCGGCCTACCCGGACTACGCTGACTACCAGCAGAAGACTACGCGGGAGATTCCGGTCTTCGTGCTGACGCCGATGGCCGAGGGCGCGTAGCGGCTCGCAACAACGTACCGAACGTTCGTATGACGAGAGGCGCGTCAGCACGCTGATGCGCCTCTCCACTATTTGGACCAACGTAAGCTCAGGTCACCACATTGGCGCCATGAACAAGATTGTGCGCAGGTGATCTGATGCGGACAGGTGACGATGCCGATCTGGGAACCGCAGCCCGTGATGGCGCCCGTGAGGCGCTGTGACGGCTCCTGATCCCGCCCCAGCGATGCGCTCAACCAGGCGCTGGGGGCGGCCGCGCCTGGTTGAGTCACCTCTGCCATCCTGAGCGATGGCAGAGACCGCTGTTGAACGCCGGGCGCCAATGACTGCGCGCACTGAGGGTGCGGCCGTGATCGCATTCCGATATCGATAGCGATTCGGGCTACCCTGAATCACCCTGACTGGCTGGAGTTCATCACAGGCGCGCTCGATGTCAGATCAACGGATTCGCAGCCTGCTCTGCGATCTCGATGGCGTGGTGCGGCTCTGGCCAGCCCATGTTGTCGCCACGGCGGAGGATGCGGCCGGCCTCCCGAGTGGCAGCATTCTTGCGACAGCCTTCGCCTCAGACTTTTGCCACTGGCAATTTCTGGCCGCATCTCGGACGACGCCTGGCGAGAAGAGGTTATCAATCGTCTGCGAGCGGCCTCCCCGAAGGCAGACGCCCGGGGCGCAGTGGCAGGGTGGTCGGCTTCGCCGGGTGCGATCAACCAGCCGGTGCTGGACCTGCTGCGGCAGCGGCGCGTACCGGTGGCGCTGGTGACGAGCGCCACCTCGCGCCTGCCGCAGGACCTGGCAGCGCCGGGTCTGGATGGCGAGTTCGACCATATCATCAACTCGTCGCGGATCGGGGTTGCGAAGCCAGACCCGGGCATCTTCGTAGCGGCACTGCAAGCGCTCGATCTCCCGGCCTGTCAGGTGCTGTTCATCGATGACGACGTGCGCCACGTCGCTGCTGCAACGAAGCTGGGCATACGGAGCTGCCAGTTCCAGGGGGATGTCATGGATATGGCAGAGATACTGGGTCGGGACAGGCTCCTGCGCGACGAGATCTTTGTTCGCTGCCGAGCACCCAAAGCCTGAACCTGTGGCAGTCTTGCCCAGTTGACTCACATCGCAGGATACACAATGTGTATCTCGATCAGTGAAACAATGTGACGAGTGCGCGGAATGAGCGACATGGCTTCATCGGCGATAGGGCAGGAAACACAGACTCACACGGTAAACCTGCGCGTTCGTGAGGACATCCGCACCTTGATTGACCGGGCAGCTCAAGTTCAGGGTAAGTCACGCTCAGAGTTCATGATTGACGCGGCCCGGCGGGCCGCCGAAGACGCGCTTCTCGATCAAACGCTGGTGCGTGTGGATCAGGAAACGTGGGACTATTTCGTGAGCGTTCTGGACAATCCACCAGCCAATCCTGGTTTTGAACGACTCATGCAGGCACGGCGCCCCTGGGAGTCATGACGCTACTAGCGCCCTTCCCGCTCACAGCCGACCACGACCTGAGCCCGTTCTCATGCGGCGAGCCCAGCCTGGACGAATGGCTCAAGCGTCGAGCACGCTCAAATCAGGCGCGAGGAGCATCACGCACCTATGTCGTGGCTGACGAGCGGCAGGTTGTGGCGTATTACCGTCTGGCGTCGGGTGCGTTGGCGCTGAACGTGGCGCCCGGGCCTGTGCGCCGTAACATGCCTGATCCCATTCCGATGGTTCTACTGGGGCGATTGGCCGTAGATCAAGCCTGGCAGAGCAGGGGGCTGGGTGTCGCGTTGTTGCAGGACGCCGTCATTCGGACGAAGACGGCGGCTGACATTCCCGGTATCCGGGGCATCCTGGTGCACGCGACCTCTGAATCTGCCAAAGCGTTCTACGAACGGCACGGATTCCTTGTGTCGCCGGTGCAGCCGATGACGTTGATGATGCCGCTCAGGCCGTAGACACAAGGCGTCCAGTCACGCCCCGGCCAGCAACTCGTGTCCGTTCTGCCGATTCGTGCGCGGTGAGACAATGCCGCGCAATGCCGCGCAATGCCGGCAATGTCCTGGTCGTGCCCCGTGCGCACTACGAGAACCTGTAGGTCATCCCCGATGACCTGCTGGCGCACGCGATGGTCATCGCGAAGCGGATCGCTATCGCCATGAAGGCGGCCTACGGCTGCGACGGCATATCGCTGCGCCAGCACAATGAGCCGTACCGCCCCCATCTACCCCACCCGGACTTCTACCGTGTGGTGGGGTTCGGGGAGATTGCCCTGGTTGGGTCACCAACCAATCCCCCCGAGAGCGAAGACGTGGATGAGGTCAGCGTCATGCCCGTTGGGGCAGCGGAGGATCTGTTCCGGGTATGGCGGAGGCCGGATATTGCGGCTTTGTACCGCCTGGAGGCGAGGTCCCGGCAATCAGGCTGAATCAATGCGGGCGGCGATCCACGCGTTAACGTCGTCCTCTGGCGTGAAGCGCAGCGCGTACTCATCACGTCCGGGCGGCTCGAAGCGGTCCGCCACCATCGTGAAGTCGTCAGGATGCACGCGCGGCCGTTCCCGCGTGCGCTCGTTGGCCAGCCAGCGCTGGTAGGCGAGTTCACGCGGAGTGTCCACGAAGATCAGTTGCGTCGTCGCCCCACAGCTTTGCGCCAGGTCTCGTAGGGCGTCGCGCTGCCGCCGGGTGAAGGCCGTCGTGTCGTAGACCACGCTGACGCCAGCGCGCAGGTGTGCGCACGCTGCTTCCTCGGCCATCGTGTGGATCCGCGCCCACTGAGCATCGCTCAGGAATTCGCCAGCGAGGCCAAGCCCGAGACGGTGCGAGACCTCATCCGGGTCAACGCGCGGCACACCGAGGTGCTCCACCAACTGGCATGCCAGCACCGATTTCCCCGCGAACGAGATCCCCGTGAAGAGATAGAGGCAGGGCGGCAGAGAATGGTCACGCACCGTTGCTTCTTTCTCCAGCTCCAGCGACTCGCAGGCATCTTGCCGCGCTATCATGCGCAGGTTACGCCGCACACGTCAGTGGTGACGCTCCGGGGGCAGCCATGTCTACGGGGCGGGACTGTGTGCCGCGGAATCACAAACATGGTTCACTTGCTTGCAGCAGATGCCGTCGGCGCACGCCACGGGACACGAACCTCAGCAGGGAGATAGCAACGAGTATGGCGGGGAGACTGGACGGGAAGATCGCGATTGTCACGGGCTCGGCGAACGGCATTGGCCGCGCCATCGCGCAGCGCTTCGGCCAGGAAGGCGCGACGGTCGTCGTCTCAGATATCGACGCCAACGGCGCCGAGGCCGTGGCCGCCAGCATCAATAAGGCGGGAGGCAAGGCGGTGGCCCTGCCCACCAACGTCGCCGAAAAGGCTTCCATCGACGAGCTCTACGACAAGACGCTGGCTCAGTTCGGCACGGTCGATATCGTGGTCAACAGCGCCGGGCTTACCGACACCGAGCGGCACTTCCTGGAAGGCGACGAGGCGTGGTGGGACAAGATCCACGACGTCAACCTGAAGGGCACCTTCCTGAGCGGGCTGCGCGCGGCGAACCACATGGCGCGCAATGGCGGCGGCGTGATCATCAACGTCTCCTCCGGCGGCGCGACCCGCGCTCACCGGGGCAACGCCGCCTACGATGCCACCAAGGGCGGCGTCGAGGCACTCACCCGCGCCATGGCCGTGGATCTGGCGCCGTACGGCGTGCGCGTCAATGCAGTCATCCCCGGCAGCATCGATGCGCGGGGCATGGACGCTGAGAAGAAGGCAGAGCGCGGCAAGGCGATCCCGATGGGGCGCATGGGCGACCCGGAGGACATGACCGGCGCGGCGGTTTTCCTGGCTTCGGACGACGCGGCCTACGTCACCGGCCAGATGGTGGCGGTGGACGGCGGCATCCTGGCGGCGATGCGTTCACCGGTCGCCGACATTTTCGGCCAGGATCGCTACCCGAAGCTTGACTAGAACGTCCCTCACCCCCTGCCCCTCTCCCGATGCGCGAGAGAGGGGAGACGGACCACGGTTCCGGGGCGCTCCTGCTGTTTGATAACTGCCACACCGCATCAGGACCGGAGCCCTGCGAACGTGAAAGCCCCTTTCCCGCGCATCGGGAGAGGGGTTGGGGTGAGGGCCATTCGGCTGATCACTACTATCCAGAAGAGAGGACACCCGCAGCGTGCACGCGAACCCCTCCGAGACTACGGCCAATGGCCAATCGGCCACCCTGCGCGCCGGGGTCGATATCGGCGGCACCTTCACCGATCTCATCGTCTACGACACCGCCAGCGGCGCGTTCGTCGTCGGCAAGACGCTGACCACCCCGGATGACCCTTCCCGAGCCATCGAGACCGGGCTGGCGGAGACGCTGGGCAAGGCGGAGCGGCCGATTACGGACGTGGGGCAGATCATCCACGGCACCACGCTGGTCACGAACGCGCTGATCGAGCGCAAGGGCGCGCCGACCGCGCTGCTGGCTACCGAGGGGCACCGCGATTCGCTGGAGATCGGGCGCGAGCACCGCTACGACCTCTACGATCTGCAACTGGAGATGCCGATTCCGCTGGTGCCGCGCTACCTGCGCTTCGCCGTGCCCGGGCGCACGCTGGCGGATGGCTCGACGCTGCACGAGCTGGACGAGGCGTACCTGGCGCGGCTGGCGCAGGAACTGGACGCGGCAGGCATCGAGGCGGTGGCCATCGCCTTCCTGAACAGCTTTGCGAACCCGGCGCTGGAGCGGCAGGCGCGCGAGGTGGTGCAGCGAGTTGCGCCGAACCTGCGCGTCTCCATTTCCGCTGATGTGGTGCCGGAGATCCGCGAGTACGAGCGCACCAGCACCACCGTGGCGAATGTCTACGTGCAGGCCCGCGTGGAGCGCTACCTGGCGGACCTGGAGGAGCGCCTGGCGCGGGCCGGGTTCCACGGCTCGCTGCTGCTGATGATCTCCTCGGGGGCACTGGCGACCGTGGAGACGGCGGCGCGCTTCCCGGTGCGCCTGCTGGAGAGCGGCCCGGCGGGTGGGGCGCTGGCGGCGGCGGCCTTCGGAGCGGCAGCGGGCTTCGATGCGCTCCTTTCCTTTGACATGGGCGGCACCACCGCCAAGTTCGCGGTCATCGACCGGGGCGAACCGCTGCTGGCGCATGGCTTCGAGGTGGACCGCCGCTACCGCTTCAAGAAGGGCTCCGGCCTGCCGATCAACCTCCCCGTGATCGAGATGATCGAGATCGGGGCCGGGGGTGGCTCCATCGCCCGCATCGATGCGCTGGGGCTGCTCAAGGTGGGGCCCGACTCCGCCGGCGCTGCGCCGGGGCCGGTCTGCTACGGCAACGGCGGCGCCGAGCCAACCGTGACCGACGCCGACCTGGTGCTCGGCTACCTCGACCCCGGCTTCTTCCTCGGTGGCGCGATGGGCCTGGCGCTGGAGGCCTCGCGCGAAGCGATCCGCACGAAGATCGCCGAGCCGCTCGGCATCAGCGTGGAGGACGCCGCCTGGGGGATTCACCAGATCGTGAATGAAGGGATGGCCGGGGCCGGGCGCGTGCACACGCTGGAGCGCGGTGGTGATCCGCGACGCCTGCCCGTGTTCGCCTTCGGCGGGGCCGGGCCGGTGCACGGCTACCGCGTGGCGGCGGCGCTCGGCTCTCCGAAGATGATCGTGCCGGCGGGTGCGGGCGTGATGAGCGCCATCGGCTTCCTGGCCGCGCCGATTGCGTTTGACTTCGCGCGCTCCTTCCCCAGCCGCCTCGACACTATGGACTGGGCGCGCGTCAACGCGTTGCTCGGGGAGATGGAGGCGGAAGGGGAGGCGCTGCTGACCCGCGCGGGCGTAGAGGCTGGGGCCATTACCCACCGCCGCGCCGCCGAGATGCGCTACGTTGGGCAAGGGCACGAGGTGCGCGTCAATCTGCCCCTGAAGGACCTCGGCCCGGCCGACCTCCCCGCGCTGCGTGAGGCGTTCGAGGCCGAGTATGTCCGCCTCTACGGGCGCATGGGGCCTCCCGTCGCCGTGGAAGCGATCACCTGGCGCGTCATCTCCGCCGGGCCTCGCCCGGAGCTTCACCTGGCCTCAACCGGGCACACTGGCGGCAAGGCAAGCGAAGCGCGCAAGGGCTCGCGCAGGGCATACATGCCGGAAGATGGCGGCATGACCGATGTCCCGGTGTATGACCGCTACAAGCTGGCTCCGGGGGTAAGTTTCCGGGGCCCAGCCATCATCGAGGAACGTGAATCCACCACCGTGGTCGGTCCGCGCGCCGGGATCACAGTCGATGCCGAAGGCAATCTGGTCGTTGAGGTGCAGGAACCCCATGCCCGCTGAGGAATACCGCTTCGATTCTCCGCAACGTCCGCCTGTGCACCCGGTGGGGACGCCTGAGCCGCCAGCGACTGCGGCGGAGCCGATGGACCCGGTGCAACTGGAAGTGCTCTGGAACCGCTTGCTCTCGGTCGCCAATGAGCAGCAGGCGGCGCTGATGCGCACCGCCTTCAGCACCATCGTGCGCGAATCGCAGGACCTGGCCTGTGCCGTCTTCGACTCGCGCGGGCAGATGATGGCGCAGTCGATCACCGGTACGCCCGGGCACATCAACCCGCTGGCGACCGGCGTGCATCACCTGCTGGCCGCTTACCCGCCGGAGACGCTGGCGCCCGGCGATGTGCTGATCACGAACGACCCGTGGATGACCTCGGGGCAGCTCAACGACTTCACGGTGCTGACCCCGATCTACCGCAACGGCAAGATCGTGGCCTACTTCGGCAACCTCTGTCACGCCGCCGATATCGGCGGCCAGGTCTTCTCCGGCGAGGCCAAGGAGATCTTCGAGGAGGGGCTGCGCGTCCCGGTGACGAAGCTCTTCGACAAGGGGGAGCCGAACGCCGAACTGCTCAAGATCGTGCGCGCCAATGTGCGCCTGCCCGATGAGACGGTCGGCGACCTCTACGCGCAGGCTGCCTGCAACGACGTCGGCGGGCGCGCCCTGCTGACGATGATGGACGAGTTCGGGCTGGAGAGCGTCGATCCGCTGGCGGACGAGATCATCTCCCGCTCGGAGAAGGCGCTGCGCGAGGCAATCCTCACCCTGGCCGACGGCGTCTACACGAACGAGGTTTGGAGCGACGGCTTCGACGACCAACCGATCAAGATCGTGGTCACCGTGACGGTGCGCGGCGACGAGGTGGATATCGACTTCACCGGCTCCTCGCCGCAAGCGCAGCGCGGGATCAACGTGGTCCTGAACTACACGCACGGCTACGCCTCCTTTGCGATCAAGGCCGCGATTGCGCCAGACGTACCCCACAACGACGGCGCGTTCCGCCCGGTCCATGTCTCCGCGCCGGCGGGCAGCATCCTGAACTGCACCGACCCGGCCCCGGTGGCGGCCAGGCACCTGGTCGGGCACTTCGTGCCGAGCGCCATCTTCGGCGCGCTGGCGCAGGCGCTGCCCGGGAAACTGCTGGCGGGCGGCGCGGACCCGATCTGGCTCAGCGTCTGGCGCGGGGTTCGCCCCAACAGCGACGAGAGCTACATGACTGCCATCTTCCAGGTGGGCGGCTCCGGAGCGCGCGCCACGAAGGATGGCCTGACCACCACCGGCTTCCCCTCCGGCGTGGCTGGCGTGCCCGCCGAGGTGATTGAATCGCTCTCCGGCATGGTGCAAAGCCGCCGCGAGTTGCGCACCGACTCCGGCGGTGCGGGGCACACCCGGGGCGGCCTGGGCCAGGCGACCGAGTTCTGGAACCGGGGCAAGGGGCAGTGGAGCGTGTCGGCGATGATCGACCGCACCAACTTCGCGGCGCAGGGCTTTGCCGGGGGCGGGCCGGGCGCGCTCGGCGAATTCTCGGTCGATGGCCGTCGCCTGCGTCCGAAAACGGTGGAGTTCATAGAGGAAGGGCAGACGGTGCTGCTGGCCCCACCGGGCGGCGCGGGCTACGGTGACCCGATGCAGCGTGACCCGCAGGCGGTGCTGCTGGACGTGGTCAACGGCTACGTCTCCCTGGAAGCTGCCGCGCGCGACTACGGCGTGGCGGTGACGTACCTGGGCACGGATGACCAGATCGTGCGCACGCCAAAGGACTTCGCTGTGGACGAGGCGGAGACAACGAGGTTGCGGCATACTGCCTGACATGGTCACATGGAATGCACTCTGCGGAGAGGGGAAGGGACGATGCGGTCTCGGTTGCTCACCTTGTGCCTGGGGATATTGCTTGTCTCCGTGTCGGGTTTCCAGGTTGCGGCGCAGGACGACGTTCTGCCGGTAACGCCAGGGGCAGGAAAGTACCTGCCCGACGCTGTGTCCCTCGGGCCGGGCTGGGACCAGGTCTGGGAATCGGGCATCGATCCCGGAGCGGATCTCTTCAGGGAAGGCGTGATGGCGGTTTACGGCGGTGATGGCGGCAGCCGGGCCGTGGTCTACGCCTGGGTGATTCAAGACAGCACCACGGCGGTGCGCCGCTCGTGGGAAGAGACTGCAGGGTTCCTCAGCAGCCAGCGGTATGAATGGGCATCTGACCGCAACTACTCCGAAGCCAAGACTATCGATAGCCTTGATCCGCCAGACGGCTGTGTAGAGTCGTCCCGCGCGGAAGGCTCTAACCCGGACTCGCGGTTTCCGGCAGGTCTCACCCTCTGCGCAGTCGATCCCGATGTCATCATCCTGACCATCGTCTCCGGGAAGTTAGGCGAGGAGTCCGGCTACCTGGCTGCGGATGCGCTGGTTCAGTTGGCGCTAGCGAATTCGCAAATGACCAAGACATCTGGTCAGAACAAGGAATGCCCCTTCTCTAACCTTCCAGACGATCAGCGCCCGGACTCTCCACTCTGGGATTGCTAGGGGATTTCAGAGATGGCAACTATGGTCTCTTTCGTGGCAGAAGTGTCCTAACTGCACTGCATCCAGCGCAATAGCGCTGGATGCAGTGCAGGATCAACGTCACCTGACACTTCGCGTCAGGCAGCAACGTGTTCGCCGTACAGACTGGCCGCGCGTAGCACCGCGTCTTTCTCGCCGGCACGCAGCGCCGCCAGGGGTGTTCGATCCGCGAGCCAGGCATTGGGGGCCAGAAAGAACCCGGCCTGAGCCCAGGGGCTCACGTCGTCCAGCGTGGCCAGCACCTCCGCCAACCCCGGGAGATCGACTTGCCAAACCGGGTAGGCGTAGCCCCTGCGACCGAGATCCAGCCCGATGATCGTGCCGCGCTTCCGTCGCTTATCCACCGCCTGGCGGCTGATGCCCAACAGCGTCGCCATCTGCTGGCTGGAGACAGCGCCACCTTCCATGTCCAGAAGCTGGCGCTTGACGGCAAGCCCGCGCAGCCGCGCCGGGGCGAGGGGATCGACCACCCGCAGACCAGAGAGGAGATCGGGATGCTCCAGCAATCTGCCCAGCGCCACGCGATCCACACCGCCTGACAGCGCGGGAGCCTCCTCTATGCTGTCTGTCACATCAACCAGCAGATTCAACATGTGGGAAATGAATGGAGCCAGGCTGCGGTGTTCGTTAGCCGCCGTCAGGACACGGGCTGCAGCCTCAACGGTCCGCTCGGGAGCCGCCTGTGCCAAGTCCACCAACTGAAGCTGCGAGCGCGAGAGGGACGACGTAGCTGACATGATGCGGAACCTCCGCAGGTATCGTACCTGCAGAGGTTCCAGGGGTGCAACTTCGTCAACCAGCGATGAACAGCACTACGCCGTCCCCGGCCCGCCCTTCAGCACCAGCGCCTGCTGGTTTGGCGCCAGCTTCTGCGCCTGGTTCGCGCAGGGGAGGACGCAGGTGCGATTCACCGCTGGCAGGTCGCGGGCCTCGCAGCAGCCGATGCTGTCCAGGCAGACGCGGCCTTCGTCGCAGTCGCTGGTGGTGACGCAGGGGCGCGGGGTGTCGCAGAAGTCCTCGTCCTGGAAGCAGACAGTCTGGCCGCCGGTGGTGCTGCCGCAGAAACAATCGCTGTCTTCCACGCTGCAGCGCTGGAAGTCGGGGCAGGCCTGGAAGCCCGACGGGCAGATATCCGGGCTGTAGCAACGGCCATGCAGACACTGCTCACCGCTGGCGCACTGTACGCCGCACGCGCCACAGTTCTTGTTGTCGGAGTCCGTGTTCGTGCATTTGCCCTTGCATTTTGCCTGCGCCTTACAGCGCACGTTCTTCTTCCCGGACTTCTTGCCCTTCTTGCCCTTCTTCCGGGCATCCACCGCGACGCCGGTGAGGAGCCCCAGGCCGCTGGCAACCAGGCCGCCAAGGATGGCACGGCGTGAACGGCTATCGCCTCTGGCAATACCGACGGTCAGTTGATCAAAGCTCTGCGTGTCCACGTCCTGCTCCTGGCTCATGCCCTGACAGTGCTATCTGCCTCAAGCATGGTGTGGGCGCAGCGGGTCGCCAGTCAGACCCGGCACAGGGCGTTGGTCAATTGCGGAACAGGTAGGTTGGCCGGAGTCGAACCGGTCTCTTCATTGCACCCATGGACGCCTGTCATCGCGGGCGCAGTCGAGCAATCTCCATCTGGCGCACCGCCGCGCCCCGATGCCCGCGCCCGAGCTTCGCCGCGACCCCGAACCTCGGCGGTTGGGGGCGAGATCCTTCGACTTCGCTCAGGATGACACCCGGAAGGGGCGCTGCCGCCTCGGACCAGTGCGGTTGGCGACGCCGAGATTTTTCGCCTGCGGGTGCAATAGCACGCCATGGGGGAGTGGTCGGGGAGCCGCGCCTCTCCCAGCAGTCCTTCTGAGCCCGCAGGTGAAAAATCTCGTGGTTTGGGCGTGGACAACGACCAGGCGCCTTCCCTCTGACGCACCCCTCCGGATGACATATGAGCGTGGACGAAGATGCCGAAACTGTCGTGAGGCTACAAGGCAATGTCGCAGGCGCCGTCGCGGCAGACGGTGTTGTTGCAGCAGTCGGAGTCCTGCGTGCAGGACTGGAAGCGGCGGGCGCAGCAGTGGTAGCCGCCGAGTTCCGGCACCTGGCCACAGGCCAGGGGAGCGCAACAGAGGCGGCGTTCATTCTTTGGGTTGCACCTGGTGCGGTGCGCCTCACAGGCGCGGTGATTAAAGCGCTTGCGTGCGCGTCGCTTCTTTCGCTTGCGGCGCAGATCGCCATCGGCTGCGGCGGGGCTGGCCGCCAGGCCCACCGCCGTGACGAGCGCGCCGACGACAGCCCCGCCGAAGCGACGTCGCGTCCAGGCATCGAAGCGCGATCCATCCATCCCGCCCGGATCCCCCTTGAACCTTGCTCCATCAATTCACCAGGTGCGCAGGGCAGGGATGATAGCGCGAAGTCATGCAAGGTGCGGCGGCTCTGGATGAGCAAACCACGCCGCGAACTCCTCGGCAGTCAATCCGTAGATGAGTGCGTCATGGTGGGCGCCGGCCGTGTAGGCCGTGCGCCGGATACGCCCCTCCAACTGAAAGCCCAGCCGCTCGTGCAGGCGCACCGAGGGCTCGTTGAAGCTGAAGATAGTGACGGTCGCCTTCTGGTAGCGCCGTTCCTGGAAGTAGTAGCGGAGCACCAGCGGAATCGCTTCACTCGCGTACCCCTTGCCGCGCTGGTCCGGCCGGATGGAAATCCCGTACGAGAAGGCGCCCACCCGAGGGTCGCAATCGTGCGTAGAGAGGTCGCCCACCACCTCGCCGTGCTCGTTCTCGATCACGAAGCGGTAATTGTCGCCGTCGGGCCCACGCGCTGCCTCGCGCTCGGCCCACTGCCGGGCAGTTGCGGCGGATTGCGGCAAGTGAATCTGGTCCAGGTTGCGCGCCTGCTCATCGTCCATGTTCCAGGCGTGGTACGTCTCCCAATCCTCCGCCTCGAACGCGCGCAGGCGCACGCGCGGCCCCTGCCACACGCCGCGTGATGGGCATTGGGTTGCGTCCTCAGCCATCATTCTCGGAATCATCCACGATGACTAACCGGCGCGTCGGGTGGCCGGGACGGCATCCGGCGCCAGCACCGCCGCGATCTCGGCAAAGATATTCCAACTGGCGCGGCTGGATTTGTTGTTTCCCTGCTCGTCAAAACACTCCTCGGTAAACGTGGTGGCCACGGCGATAGCCAGGTCGCGGCCCGGCAGGCCCGCCGCAATGGAGCCGTATCCTGCCAGGAGCGGGTTTTGCAGCACCCACGGGCCGCTCAAGACCATGCCGAGACCGTAGGCATACTCGGCGTTGAGCGTATGACAGGCGGGGCACCCCTCCAGCGGCGCGCCAAAGCCAACGAGATCGGGCGCAATCTGCGCCGCGTGCGACTCCGGTGAGAGCAGCGTGCCCTGGGCGAAGGCAAGGGCGGAAACCGCCATGTCGGCGATAGTGGAAGTCTGCACGGCACCCGGCGCCAGGGTCCAGGAGGGGTTCCAGAAGGTGGTCTCTTCGTAGAAACGGGCGCTGGCCGGGATGCCGAGGAAGGAGCGCCGCTCACTGCTGAAGGCGTGCAGAACCGGCTCCGGGATCTGCGCGGTCTGGCTGCTCTGCGTGCCGGTGAGGCCGAGCGGCGCGGAAATGCGCTCCTGCAACAGATCTGCCAGGGGCGCGCCGCCGATCTGCTCCAGCGCGAGACCGAGGATCACATAGTTCGTGTGTGCGTAATCCCAGTTTGCACCAGGCGGGAAGACCCGCGGTGTGGACAACCCGAAATCGATGAGTTGCTGGGAATCGAAGATGGCGAACGGGTCGTCGTAGAACGTTTTCTGGAAGGTGGCGTTCTGGACGAAATCCGGGTAGCCGGAGGTCATGTTCAACAGCATCCGCAGGGTGACCGAATCCGCGTCCGGCAGGTCGGGCAGCCAGTTGCCGACCGGATCATCCAGCGAGATCACGCCGTCATCCACGTACGTGAGGGTTAACGTGGACATGTAGGCGATGGCCACCGCGCCGTTCCGCAGGTGCATCTGCGGGTTGGCCGGGACGCCGTTCATCGACTCGCCGTAGGCGACACTTGCCAGCTGTTCGCCGTTGGCGATGACGTGAATGAGCAGGGCTTTCAGGTCGTACGTGGTCAGTGCTTCGGCGCCGAGCTTCTCGATGGCCGCGCGCTGTGCCTCCGGCAGCATTACCACGGGTGTGGCCTCCTGCGCGGCCACCGCCCGCGTCCTGCCCCTGCTGCCGGTGGCGGCATCGACCAGCGTGACGCCGGCTGCGCCGATTGCCCCAAGCACGGCGCGCCGGGTCTGCGTCGCACTGCCGATCAACGTCTGTCGCTCGCCCATGATGGCGCCTGCCCTCCTCATCGCTCGTCTGGCGTGCCCTGCTCACATGATGACACAGGCATGCTGCGCGTACCCGCGCCAGACTACGGGCTATAGTCCTGGCGATGGCCGCAGACTGGCGGCCAGTTCCCCACACGCAGGAGTTCGTAGTGGCTACCGAGAAATCTGTTATTCCCGAATCGCACGCGGATCTCGTGACCCGGCCGGTGCTGGCGCATGTTGCCACGCTCGGCCCGCAGGGCGAGCCGCAGAACAACCCGGTCTGGTTCGACATGCAGGACGGCCTGCTCCGCTTCAGCCAGACGACGACGCGCCAGAAGCTACGCAACGTGCAGAGGGATGGCCGCGCCTCGTTCTCCATCGTGGACCCGGAGAACCCGTACCGCTACCTGGAGATCCGGGCCACGCTGGATCACATCGAGCCAGACCCGGACTTCGCCTTCATCGACAGCATGGCGAAGAAGTACCTGGGCGAGGACCGCTACCCCTGGAGCCAGCCGGGCGACGAGCGGGTGGTGCTATACTTCCGGCCGGAGCACACGAGCCAGATGGGGTAGGGGGCTCGACGGTAGCAACGTGCATGGTGCATGGTGCTACCGCTGCGCACCCGCCTGCCATGCCTGAGAGCTTCTGACATGCGTTAGCGTGGAAGAGAGATGCGGCCCCGGAACATCTCCTGATGTCCCCTGCTCGATTTCCCAGAACGTCGAATCGAAGGCCGCCGCTGTCAACGTCATGGCATTCCGGGGAGCAAGCACCAGCAACGATTCCATGGCCCGCGTCATCCCGACATAGAGCGTGCGCTGTTCACGGAGCTGAATCTCCTGAATCTGGTCATCCGTGGCGTTGACGGGATACGGTCCAGGAAACCTGGGAGAGAGCCCGGCGAGGACCACAACCGGGAACTCAAGCCCCTTGGCAGACTTCAGCGGCACAACCTTGATCTCCGGAGAGTCAAGCCGAATATTGCTCTTCGGCATAAATCGCGCGGGCTTGCCCTGAGCTGTCAGCCACTGTGCGATTTTTTCACCCGTGTCCCAGGTCGGCGTCAAAACTGCACAACCGCCCAGGCCACAGTGCACCCGCCGGGTTGCGGATTGGATGTATTCCAGGAGCGTCTCCATCTGCTCGTCGTAATCGGCGAAGAAGCGGACGACTGGGCGACTGCCATTGCGAGGACAGCGAGGTGCGTCTTCAGGCTCATCCAGCTCGGCGCCGCGCAAGTACGCCTCCGCCCCGGCCATAATCTGATGGGTGGAGCGGTAGTTGGTGTGGAGAACTCCGGTGCGGCCACGAAACTGCAAGTCTTCATGAACATCCGCCCAGCGAAAGCCACTGCCAAAGATGGATTGATTGGGATCAGCCGTCAGAAAGAGTCGATCCTTGCTCTTGCACAGCCCTACCAGCATTCGCAGCGTTGTCGGCTGAAGATCTTGGGCCTCATCGATCAGGACGCCGTCATACTGCGCTGGCCCCTGTCCATTCCGGACAAGATTCACGACTCGCCGCCGGAACTGGGCCCACGTCAGACGATTCGTTTGCTGGGCGGATCGCTCACACTCCTCATACACCCGCCAGATCGCCTGCCGCTGGGTCGCGGTCAACCGCTTGCCACGCCCTGCCCGGCTCTGCGCAAGGTATGTCTCCTGAAAGTCGTGCTCTCTGGCGACAATCACACTGTCAATCTCATCCAGCACGTACGGAAGGTTGAGTGACTGAATGGAGCGAACCAGCGCCTGATCCTGCGATGATCCCTGCGCCAGTCTGTCCATCGCCTTCTTGATGATTGCCATTGCCTGGCCGTCGTCAATGATGTCAGCCGGGAGTGCCCCGGCACGAACTGCGATATCTCGCGCCAGTTTGTCCGCAGTAAAGATCTCAACGCGGTTGGCATCCGCTTCATCAAGGAGTCCGCGCAACATCTGCCGTGCGGCCGTGACCAACGTATTGGTGTAGGCCGTAAACAAGATGCGCGGCCGGGGGTTGCCACTGGCTCGCAAGGCCTCGACGAGCGCTCGGACCCGGTACAGTGCAACCACGGTCTTGCCGGAACCCGGTCCCCCCTTGAGCAGAGCGGGGCCAGAGCCATGCACTGCCCAGTTCACGAATCGTTTTTGCTCGTCATCCAGCCTGAGAAGAAAAGCAACCAGTTCGCCATCGTAGTAGCGTTGGAAGTCACTGAGTTCCTGCGCAACCAGATTGGGCTTTTCGAAGACATGGTCGAAGTCCGGCTTGGCGACGGCGTCGAACACCTTCCCCCGAACGTCTTCGGTCACATTCGCTCGCGTCAGATCATCAACCGTTCTGCAAGCGACAAGTTCCGGATAGTCGCGCTCTGGAATACGCAATCTGCGCAGGAGGTCCACCGTGATCGCCTGTGGGAGATCATCATTGGTCGAGGTTTCTGGCTTCTGGCTCCGTGCCGGCTGAACGACGATGTCCTCACCAGTGTCTTGCGCCTGCGTGACGTCACCTGCGCTGGCAGTCGCCTCATGTGTTTCGGCCTCGGCGCCCCCGCCCTGCTTTTGCGTGTATTCATCGAGGAGCTGGTCGGTGCGGTCACCCGGGGTGTTTGCGGAAACCCGCATGTCAACCAGCACGCCATTGCGATACACATCCTTGCGGGCATCAACGCCGAGCAGCGCCACCCATCGTTCCGACTCGCTGAATGTGTAGATAATGCGGTAATCACCAGAACGCAGCCGAAAGATAGGGTTCTTGAGCCCTGCCAGCTTCTTCTTGCTCTTGGCATCTGGAGCAGGCGCAGTGCGAAGAAGCTCGATCTTCTGGATTACTTGAGGGATGGCGTTGCTGGGCAACGCAAGCAGTTGATTGGTAAATGTTTCCTTGTGGACAACGTCGTACAGGAGCGGGGCCATGCAGAACCCTCCAGGCCGCGGGTCGCCTGCGCCAATCGCCAGAGCACCCATTGCCGGGATTCATGCGCTCTGGCTGGCCGAGTTGCGTTTCTTGCCGCAACTTCTTAGCCGGTTGGCGCTGATATGTCAATTCTGCACTGCCGCTGCGGCCAATTTCCGGAGTATGCGTTGCGCTTCCCCCAGGGTGATCTGACCTGGGCCTGTGCGTTTGCCGCGCACCTGGCGGAGACAGGGGTGCTGGCAACCCGCCGTAGCCCCGTTTCCGTTCGACCAGGCTTGCTCGCGCCGGCCCCGGCGTGGACTGGTGCGATACTCCCATGCTGGATAAGGCCGGGGTGCTGCCTGTTCACAACACCGGGTTCCGTGCGCCGGCAGTGGCCGAACCCACGGTTAGGCTCACGCGGCTTTGCCAGCGCGGCGGGACAACCAGGCAGCGTGTGGCGCGCTGGCGGAGATACTACAGGCCGGGCGGCTGCGAGCGGCGGGCTCGATATCCTGGCGCAAGCGCCAACGCCGCCAGATCCCGGTTGCTGATCTCCCCGAGAGAGTCGATGATGACGCGACGAGACGGCTACAGAGACGACAACTCCAGGGGGGCCGCATATGGCGGACGTGTCTGCGAACGACAAGATCGGGATTGCCATTCAGGGCGCGGGGAATGTTTCCGGCGGGCATCTGCGCGCCTACCTGCACAACCCGTACTGCGAGGTCGTGGCCATCAGCAGCCGCACGAAGGAGGGCGCAGCGCGACGGGCGCAGGCGGCGGGGCTCGACCCCGGCAAGCTCGCACTCTATGACGATGTGGACGACCTGATGGCCGACCCCACTGTCGATGCACTGTCGATCTGCACTCCCCACGGCCGCCACGCGCAGGACGCCATCGCCGCCGCGCAGGCGGGCAAGCACATGATCGTCGAGAAGCCAATCGCCACGAACGTGGCCGATCTGCTGGCCATGGACGCTGCGATCACGGCGGCCGGGGTCCACAGCGTCTGCGGCTTCGTGCTGCGCTGGATCCCCTCGGTGCTGGCGCTGCTCTCCCTGCGCGACGAAGGCATGTTCGGTGATCTGCTCTTCGTGCAGACCGACTACTGGCACAACCCTGAGCAATCGGGCTACCCCGGCTCAGAGGATTACCTGCGGCGCAAGGCGGACGCCAGCGCCATGCAGCTCGGCGGCTGCCACGCGGTGGACCTGGCGCGCTACCTGATGGGCAGCGACATCGTGTCGGTGGCGGCCACCAGCTTCAGCAATATCGACGACCTGCCTTACCCGCCGAACCAGGCGGCGGTAGTTCAGTTTGCCAACGGCAAGGGTGGGCGCGTTTCCGCCATGCAGGAGCAGTGGATACCGTACCAGTTCAACGTTGACCTGCTGGGCGACGGCGGCGGGTTTCGCCACAACCGCTTCTACAGCCGCAAGATTGACGGCGCGCTCGACTGGATTACCATCCCGACGATTACGCCGGATAGCGGCGCCGTCGATCATCACCCGTTCCAGGGGGAGATCGACCATTTCATCGATTGCCTGCGGGAGAACCGGGAGAGCCATGCCAACGTGCGCGACTCGGTGAACACGCACCTGGCTGTCTTCGCTATCGATCAGTCGTGCGCAGAGGGTGGCCGGCAGGTACACCTGAGCGAACTGACCGCCTGAACGTCGAAAGGATCATGCCCATGACGCGCCTTGCGTTTGCCCTCATCCTGGTTCTTGCAGCGGGCCGAATACTCCTCGGAACATCGGCAATGGGCGCTGCCCAGCCGGTAAGTATCTGCAACGGGCAGTGGCTCTGGCAGATCACCTTCGATGGCCGGGACGAAATCGAGGAGGCAATTGCCAGATTCGGCGATGACGGCGGGCTGGCCCTGCACAGCCCATCGGTGGTCCCGGCGCTGCCCGGCTCCGGCGATGACGAGGCGCTCCATGTCAGTGACAGCGTTGGCTCGTGGGATATCGCCGACGCGGCTGCGATGACCTGCACGTTCTCCGCCGTGCGCCTGCTGGCAGATGACGACGGCGGCAGCCTCGGCAAGGTCTTCTTCCAGGGCAAGGTGCAGGTGGTCGCCAACGGCGCGGGCATGGAAGGAACCTTCACGTTTGACCAGAGCAGCGGCACGGGCAAGACGGTGAACAGCGGCACGGGGACGGTGCTTGGAACCGCCACCGGCGGCTAGCGCCATGACCGGGCCGGAACGCGCACCATCACCCAGGCACTCCCGCCGCACCCTGTTGGCGTCGGCAGCGGGAGTGATGGGGGCCGCGCTGCCGTTTGCCCAGGGACGCACTGCCTCGGGCGCTCCGGCAGCCGCCACCCTCCATGTCACGCGGCGGGATGTGGCGACCCTTGATCCGAACGGGCCGGAGATTGCCTCACTCCGGCGCGGCGTCGCGGCAATGCAGCAACTCAGCCTGGACGACCCTTCCGACCCGCGCGGCTGGCGCTTCCAGGCGAATATTCACGGCGCGCCGCTGGAGGAAGGGAGTAACCCGGCCTGGCGGCAGTGCCAGCACGGCAGCTTCTTCTTCCTGCCCTGGCACCGTATGTATCTCTACTGGTTCGAGCGCATCCTGCGCTGGGCGGCGGCAGACCCCACCCTGGCGCTGCCGTACTGGAACTACTTCATACCGGCCCATCGCGTCCTGCCGGAGCCGTTCCGCCTGCCGGCAGAGGCCAGCAACGCCCTCTACATGGAAGACCGCGACCCGATTGTGAACGCCGGCGTACCACCCTGGTCCGCCTTCAGCGCCTTCTTCGATCACCGCCGCGCGTTTGCCTCCACGCGGTTCTTCCACGAGGACCCGCTCGATGTCAGCTTTGGCGGCGCCTGGGCGGCGCGGCCGGTCCACAGCGGGGCCGCCGCGCAGAATACCGGGCTACTGGAGATCACGCCGCACGGGCAGATTCACCTCATGATCGGCGGGCGCATCGAAGATGCTGCTGGCAGCGTGCACACCGCACCGATGGGCGACCCGCGCTTTGCCGCGCGCGACCCCATCTTCTGGTTGCACCATTGCAATATCGACCGTCTCTGGGAGCGCTGGCTGGATCAAGGGGATAGCCGTGCGAACCCTCTGGACGACACAACCTGGATGGATACGGCGTTCACCTTCTTCGATGAAACGGGCCGCGCGGTGCAGATGACGGCGCGCGATGTCCTGAACCCCTATGCGCTGGGCTATCGCTACGATGATGACCCACTCCCGGGCGGGGGCGGCCCGGGCGAGACCCCGCTTGCCGGGGGCGCGCCGCCAGGCAACGACGAGACATCGGCCGCCGCGCCGCCGGAAGCGACAGCGCCACCCACGTCCTCCGCTCCGGGCGAGGGCAGCCGCCGCCCTCGCGCCTCGCACCGCTCGCTGCTGGGCGCAAGCCGCGCGGGTAGCGTGATCGAACTTTCCGGCCGCATCGTCACGGCGCCGATCCAGCGCGACGCCAGCGCCGTGCAGCCGGGTGAGGCCCACTCCGGCAGCGAGCGCATTGTGCTCACTATCGAGGGCTTGCGCGGGCTGGGCATTCCCGGCGTGACCTGGCAGGTCTTCCTGCACCGCAGCCTCCCGGCAGGCACAGAGCCACCCCCAACCAACCAGGTTGGGGTACTGAGCCTCTTTGGCCTGCAGCCAAACGACGCCATGGCGCAGCATGGCGCACCAGCGGCCAACCAGAGTTTCGATGTCACAAAGCTGGCGCTCACTGCGATGAACGACCCGGTTCAGCGTGGCCGCTTCGCCGTCAGCTTCGTGCCCTTCCTCTTCGGCAGCGCGCCGGCGCCGCCCGGGCCCTGGGCAATCATCGACCGGGTGCGGCTGAGCGAGGGGTAGATGCAGTGCCGCCCATCGCCATCGTGGTACTGAGGGCGGGAAGCACGGCAGCGCGGTAGACGCTAGCGGCGTGGCGGTCTATTCTGCGATGAGTCGCCGGCGGGCGAGGAAGGAGACACCCCATGGCGCTTCCTGCAGAACCCAAACCAGAATCCCGGCCAACCATGCTCTCCCGTGAGGAAGGCCACGAGTTGTTCGACTACGTTGCGAGAGAAATCGCCAGTATGTCCGGTCCAGAGTTCCTGGCTCGCTATGATGCTGGGGAGATTGAAGAGCCAGGCGACGAAACTCGCGAGGATCACGACCTCCGGTATTTGATCATGCTTATTCCCTTTGGCCGCTAGAACACGTGAATCGGCCGAGGGATGCGTTTATCGAAGTGCAGCGCCTGGCTCTCTCCTGCATTTCTGACTGTACGGTCTTCGGTCTCCGGGGCATGGCTGGGCAAGAGCAGATCCTCACGAGTTGGGAGCGGGACAGCCACAACCCAATCAGTTCCGACTGACCACCCACGGTGGTGTTGGCGAGCTTGATGTCCGGATTGCACTGAACTACGTGGTTGAGGTTGTGGGCGTGCAGGCATTTGCGGCGCGCACGACGAGCTACCAATATGTGGCGTCCGACATCGCAGGCCAGCAACTGGTCATCTACGACTGGCATCCCACGGGCAGAAGCCCGGTGATCTCGCCGCACCTGCATATTCCGGCGGCGCGGACCGTTGTATTGGAGCAACGGGAGGGCAGCCCGCGCGCCGGAGCGCGCACGCATCTTGGCACCCTGCATTTCCCGACTGGTCCCATCGGGACCGCGACTGTGGTGGACATGCTGATCCGGGAGTTCGGCGTCGATCCAGTGCGCAAAGACTGGGAGCGTGTGCTGGGCGCCGGAACCGGCTCCTAGACGCTGGCCTCCGGCGTGACAGCCGGCTCCAGCGGGCCGTCCACAACGTCAACGCGCACGGGCTCTTCTCGCGGGAGAAGGATTAGCGCCAGCACACCGGCCAGCACCCGGAGCAGGGCGCCCGCACTGAGCGTGACGACCAGCCCGGCTACGCCGCCCAGCACACCGCCCAGGGCGTACCCCACCACCAGTGCTGCCCCCTGCACTGCCGCCAGTGTGCCGAAGACCCGCCCCCGGTAGCGGTCTGTGGTCTGCGTTTGCACGAGTGACTGCCGCCCGGCGCCCAGCGCCACCACCGGGAAGCCGGCCAGCCCGGCGAACCCGAGCGCCACGCCGAGCGCCGGTGCGCCAGCCGGCGCAAAAAGCCGCGCGTTGGCCGTGCCCAGGTCTGCCAGCCCGGTGCCCAACATGCCAACACCGAACAGGCGGCGCATGCTGGCCCGCAGACCCAGCCGGGCGATCACGACGCCCGCGATGAGGCCGCCGATGGCCTGGACCGTGGTCAGCCAGCCGACCTGCGCCTCGGTCCCGCCCAGCACATCCAGCACCAGCGGGGCGAGACTGAGGGTGAGGTAGATGCCTTCCGAGACGCCATCCAGGCAGGATGCGCCAAAGAGAACGCGCAGCGTCTGGCGCTCCCGGATGAGGTGCAGGCCTTCCCGCCACTCGTGGAGCACCTTGCGGGTGGCCGAAAGCCCATCCGGCGCTGCTGCCTGCGCGCTATCCGGCTCGGCGCGTCCGCTGCTGTTGATGGCCCAGATCAGCAGCGCCGAGAAGGCAAAGGAGGCGGCGTCCACCAGCACCACCGCGCCGATTCCGGCCTGCGCGTAGAGCAGCGTGCCGAGCGCCGGGCCGGTGAGCATGCCCAGGTTGTCGTTCAGCGAGTTAAGCGCATTGGCGGTGACCAGGCGCTCCTCGCCGACCAGCAGCGGCAAGAGCGCGCTTTCGGCCGGATTGAAGAAGAGCCCGATGATGCCCTGCACCAGGGCCACCGCGTAGATCACCTCCAGGCGGTCCGGCCCCAGCAGCAGCGGCAGCAGCAACAGGGCCCGCAGCAGATCCGCGATGACCATGGTGGCGCGTCGGTCCCAGCGGTCCACAAAGACCCCGGCGAAGGAGCCGCCAATGACGCGAGGCAGGGTGCTGGCCGCCAGCGTGCCGGCGGTGGCCAGCGTGGAGCCGGTGAGGCGGTAGACATGCAGCGGCAGGGCAGCGAAGAGCACCAGGCTACCCGCCAGCGAGATGAGCCCGGCGGTCCAGAGCAGCGCGAAGTTCCGCAGGCGCAAAGTGGCCAGCATGGTCTCTCCTGGGATGTCACGGAACCGGGGATCCGGCGCGCAAAGGCGGAGGATTGTGCCACATCGAGGCGCAAAAACCCAACGACTCCGCCAGCAGGCACAATGCCGGGCAGCGAGAAGAGCTGTCAGCCAGGAGCGACGCCGCGATGAACCGCACCGACCGTCTCTACGCGCTGGTCGAAGAACTCCGCGCGCGGGCGCCACGCCCCCTGCGCGCTGCCGAACTGGCCGCCCGCTTCGAGGTGAGCACGCGCACCATCGAGCGCGATCTGCTGGCGCTGCAGGAAGCCGGCGTGCCAATCTGGACGCAGCCAGGGCCTGGTGGCGGCTACAGCCTGAATCCGGACACTACGTTGCCGCCCCTGAACCTGACCCCTGAGGAGGCCGTGGCCCTGGCGACCGCCCTGGCCGCCATGCCAGCCATGCCCTTTGCCGCCGCAGGCCACTCTGCCCTCGGCAAACTGGCGGCGGTGATGGCTGCGGCTCCCCGGGCCACGGCAGGGCGCCTGGCCGAGCGCATCCGGGTCACGCCGCTGCCGGAGCAACCGGCCAGCACCCTCTGGGACACGATCCAGCGTGCGCTGCTACAGCCAGAGGCGATCCAGATCACCTACCAGGATCGCGCCGGTGCGGAGACGGTGCGGACGGTGGAGCCGGGCGGGCTGCTGGGCACTGGCAACGGCTGGTACCTGGTGGCCTGGTGCAGGCTGCGCCAGGGCCCCCGCACCTTTCGCCTGGACCGCATCCGGCAGGCCTCCCGCACGGGGGAGGCGATTGCCCCGCCCGACCTGGACGCACTATTGGCCGAGTTGCCGCACGACCTGGCGGTTCCTACGCTGCGGTAGCGGCAGACCCAGGCGACAATTCCCGACACAACGGTGTCGCCACCGGCTGCGAGGATGGGACACGCCCGCCGGGCAATGTGAACGACCAGGCTATCGGAGATCCCCCATGCACGAGTCCACCACGCCGCACTTCGGGTTCGTCCTGGAGTACGTGCCAGACATCAGCACCGCAAAGGCTTTCTACACCGACATCCTCGGCCTGAAGGTTGTCCGCGAAAGCGCCGGGTTCGTGCAGTTCGCGGATGCCAACGGCGTCGGCTGGGCGATAGCCAGCGATGCCTCGCTGAGCGGCGAGGGGCGGCCGGAGACATACTGGATCGTTGAGGACATCGCCGCGCTGGCGCTGGCGCTGACCGGCAAGGCAACAATCTCGCAGCCGCTGGAAGCACACCCCTTTGGGCGGGTTCTCGGCATCGCTGACCCGGCGGGCGAAACGCAGTACCTGGTGGAGTTTGCGCAGGAGCGACCCAGCAAGGCTGTCGGGTAAACGACGGCTCGAGTTTCCTCACCACACAACGGGAGCGCCAGCCTGGCGCTCCCGTTGCATGGTGAGCCGACGCCAGCGGCCGGTGATGCTTCTTCTTGCAGACCGGCTGGCCACTCGCCTTGTGCTTGCACTCACGCCAGATTCCTGCCTGCCACTGCTGCCGGGGTCTTGTCAATTCACTGGTGGTGCAGGCGCTGGTCCCGGTCAGCCACTGCAGATTTCCCAGCACCCCGTGCGTCCGGCCGCGCTCTCCACCACACAAGCCGTTGATGTGTACGTACACCGGTGTGGTACAAGAGGTCGTGTCGATTGCGGGACGACCCGAACGACCATTGCATGAGTGGGGCCCCGTGTGGCTGCGGGTGCGCACCCCTCGTTTGCGCGAAACCGGGCAGGCAACGGAAGGATGAAGTGGTGGCAGTGAACAGCGTCTACCTGAACTACACAGGAAACGCGGAAGAGGCATTCAACTTCTACAAGTCGGTCTTCGGGACGGAGTTCCTTGGCGGCATCAAGCGGCACGGGGATGTGCCTCCCTGGGAGGGCATGCCGGAGATGGACGACGCCACGAAGCACATGGTGATGAATGTGCAACTCCCGATCACGGGCGGGCTGCTGCTGATGGCCTCGGATATCTATCCTGGCATGGGCGATCCCGTTGTGCCCGGCAATAACTTTTCCATTGGCATCCACCCGGACACCCGCGACGAGGCGGACCGCATTTTTGCGGGCCTTTCCGCTGGCGGCAACGTGACCCAGCCGATGGCAGATCAGTTCTGGGGCGACTACTACGGCAGCTTCAACGACAAGTTCGGCATCCCCTGGTACGTCGTTGTCACCGCCCAGCAGCCGTAGCGCCGGGCTGAGCCAGCACCGCAACCGGAGATCGGCGACCGTGGCCAGCGCGGGGAGGACCCGGCTGGCCACAACCTCGTCCGGATCAAAGGGTGTTTTCCGGCCACGAATGCATCGCAATGTACGAGTTTGGATCTCGTTTGCGTCATTCACGGCGCCGAGAGCGGCGCTGCTGACCTCCCTGGACACGCTCACCCAAAGCCCCGAATGGGCAACCTCAGGATCACCGGCGCGGGTGCGCCGCTCACGCGCGATATCCGCTTCTACGCGCAGTGGCTGGCCCGACACGAACGCTCGCACCTGAAGGAAATGGCGCGGGTGTCGGAAGCGGTGAGCCAGTGACGCTGCGTCGCCGAGTGCTGCGTCTCAGCGTTCAAAGAGCTTCCACTGCCCTTCGGAGATGGCCTCGATGGCGCCATCCACCACCTGGATGGCCGTTTCATCGTCGATGGCGTACGCCGGCCCCGGCAGGTTCGCGGCCCAGCGTTCGGCGTTGGCCATGGTGTTTTCTGGCAGATCCGGGTGATCCAGGTGCGGAAAGATCGAGAAGTCGACCAGCCCCAGCGTCTCGTCGCCGCCGGTGGGCGGCGTCCAGTTGACGAACTCCGGCCCGATCCGGGGCGTCATCACCATGCTTCCGGCGCTCAGGCCCACGTAGACCCCGCCCCATGATGGCAGGAGATCGGCCAGGCCAGACTGCCGCATCCAGTAGTGCAGGTACAGCGGATCACCGCCATTCACCAGCAGTACGTCCGCCTCCTGCACCCAGCGCTCCCACCGCTCGCGGTCGAGGCTGGGCAGCGCGGTCAGCTCCAGCACCCCCATCGACTGCCAGCCCAGTTCGACCATGGGGGTGCTGGACTCGATGCCGGTAATGAATGACCAGGCGCGCCGGGGGCCGGCCATGGGGTGCCCGTAGGAGGCGGTGGGGATACACAGGGCGCTGGCCTCGGTAGTCGGTTTGCCCAGCAGCTCGAGCAGCGCGTGATGGATGCTCGGGTTCTTGATCCCAGCGGACGTGAGCAGTAACCGCACGATGCCCTCCTTGCGTCGATCAGGAGCCAGGCGAGCGCGCGTGAGGCACAAAGCAATTCCGCGCCCGAGCGGGTCTGGCCGAAATAGTCGTGCCACTACCGGGTAGATCGACACTTCTCGAGGAGGGGTTCGTTGTCTTTGCCTCTGAAAGGCAAGCGAGTTGGGGCAACGAACGGTCAACGGCAAACCGAGTCTCTCTGATCGTGCAAGCTTTCTCGTTGCTCGGAGTGGACTTCGGCCAACGCCTGGGAGACTTCCTGCTCGATCTCCTCAGGCGTCAGATCAGCGAATCCCACAGCGAAGGATTCGAGAACCTTGACGGCCTCGTCCTGCTCACGGTCTGGTTGTTCTCCCTCGTGAGTCATCACCAAACCCAACCGGTTATTCGGCTCAGGCCGCCGACGTGCCGAGTGTTCGCCATTTCGGGTGCTCAGCCTGCAACAACAGCATGACGGCTCCCTTCCTGTCGGGAGGGGTCTCCTGCGCGTAGACCGCATTCGCGTGGTCAGGCAGGGACTGCCAACTCCCCAGAATCTCGCGCAGGAGTTCACGGCCCTCGACAGGCGTGATGCCCCGCCGTTCGGCGTGATCGAGGAGGGCAATTTCGCCCGGATGCTCCTCGACCGCCTGCGCGGGGAAGCCTTCGATATGAATGCCGAACGTGTGCTCGGTTTCAGGATCGACGAGCGCGTAGAGATAGCGATCTACCGGCACGCTGACAGATTGACGACCACGCCCGAAAAGATGGATCAACAGGGTGTCGCTGGGACGGTCGTAGGCAATGGCAATCTTGTCCGGGATAACGTCGTCCCAGCGGAACAGTCAGGTCTGGAGTTCGCGGAGGACAGGTTCACCGGAAGTGTCCAGGCTAGTCGGGCTCAAGTCCATTCCGGTTGGGCTCGCGCATACGCCTCCAGACTATTCAGGAAGTCGCGAGGGGAGATCAGATGAGCGCCCTGGTACTCACCAAGTTGCAGAAGCATCCGGTCCCCCGTCACCAGGTAGTCGACACGTCCACTGACTGCCGTGGCAAGGATCAGGTCGTCCTCTGTGTGTGTGGCAATCCCGGCTACAGTGATCGTAGGAAGAACAAACGTCGCCGTCTCAACTACGGAGACGAATGCTCCCCTGATTAGTTCTGACGAACTGTGCGAACGAAAGTAGGGCTTGTTCAATGTACGCTCAACTTCAGCCAGTATCGCTGATGAAATAACAAGCTCGAACGTTCCAGAAAGGCCCTGCAGCATAATGATGCCTGGCGTACTGGTCGGAACATCGAGACCCGCCAGCCCCGATACAATCACATTCGTGTCCAACGTGGCGCGAATCACTCCGCCTTCCGCAAAAGTTCCCGTTGCTCAGCGCGGACCTCGGCTATGGCTCGGGCAGTTTGTTCCTCAATCTCTTCCGGGGTCTGATCAGCAAACCCGGCAGAGAACGCCCTGACGGCCCTGACGTGTTCCTCTCGCCGGCGGTCAAGCGCTTCCAATCGCTGCATATCTCGCGGCGACACGATCCCCGCGACCGGAATGCCGCTTTTCTCAACAAGGATGCGCGCCTCCCGGCGATAGACCCGGTTGACCAGGCTATTGAGCTGTGGCTTCACTTCAGAAATTTTCATGGTCTCGGTGGTTGGCGGAATTGCAGGCATACGACCTCCTGGCGATGAGGTCTGAATAGTACCAAAGAGACCCACAAACGAATTCCTCCTCAAGACACGCCCCTGAGGAGGAATTCGGCGTTTCAACGCGTATTTCCGGGGCGAATCACTCTGAAGGGCCCGTCTAATCCCAACTGAGCGTCGAACCACTCCGGTACTCGGTTACCCGGCTCTCGAAGAAGTTCTTCTCCTTGCCCAGGTCGATGGTTTCGCTCATCCAGGGGAAGGGGTTGCGCGCGCCGCGGTACTGCTGCGGCAGGCCGATGCGCTCCAGGCGGCGGTTGGCGATGTACTTGACGTACTCATCGAAGAGACCCACGTTCAGGCCCAGCACGCCGGTCGGCAGGCAATCGGCGGCGTAGGCGATCTCCAGGTCCACGGCCTCGCGGATGTTCTGGATCACGCGCGCCTGGAACGCTTCCGTCCACAGGTCCGGGTTCTCGTACTTGATGCCGTTGATCAGGTCCACCCCGAAGTTGAGGTGGATCGTCTCGTCGCGCAGGATGTACTGGAACTGCTCGCCGATCCCCTTCATGCGGTTCTGGCGATGGAAGGAGAGGATCATGGCGAAGCCGGCGTAGAAAAAGATGCCCTCCATGATCACGTAGTAGCCGATGAGGTTCTCCAGGAACTTCTGCTGCCCCTCGAAGGTGGCGGTGGAAAAGTTGGGGTCGATGACATCGGCGGTCAGACGCATCTCCATCTCATCCTTGGCCGCGATGGCCGGGATGTTGTGATACATCTGGAAGATCTCGTTCTCATCCAGGCCCAGGCTCTCCACGATGTAGTGGAAGGTGTGGGTGTGGATCGCCTCCTCGAAGCCCTGACGCAGCAGGTACTGGCGGCACTCGGCGTTGGTGACGTGGCGAAAAATGGCGAGCGTGATGTTGTTGGCGACCAGGCTCTCGGCCGTGGCGAAGAAGCCGAGGTTGCGCATGATCACCAGGCGCTCATCCGGAGTCAGGTTGTCGCTCTTCCAGAGCGCAATGTCCGCGCCCATGGCGACCTCGGTCGGCATCCAGTGGTTAGCGCAGCCGTTGAGGTAGTGCTCCCAGGCCCACTCGTACTTCAGCGGCATCAGGGCATTGACATCAACGGCGGTGTTATTGATGAGCCGCTTGTCCGAGGCGTCCAGCTTCTTGGGCATGCCTGCCGGCATCGCCG
>JAWKPJ010000011.1:0-190143 GCA_041390745.1 Thermomicrobiales bacterium
ACCCCAGGGTTACGACAGAAAGCACCTGCGTTTGGCCGCGTGTGAAGATGGCGGAGCCATGCGTGCGCGGCAGATAGCCCATGTCGATCCAGATCGGCCGGATTTCTTCCGGCCGACGGCCATCCGGGCGAGTTCCGTCGTTGAGGATGGCGCTGCGTACCTCCTGCTTCAGCAGGCGCTCGAAGGTTTCGGCCGCCGCCTTGGCCGAGATCTCGGAACCTTCGAGGCTCTGGATGATTTCATCCTTGAGTGCGCTCGTTCCTTCAAGGCGCACGACCTTGTCGGCATTGTTCAGCGTCGCCGCGAGGCGATCACCGAGGGTTGCGCGTACCTGCTCTTCGAGCGCAGCGTCAGGAACAGGCGGTGAGAACGGCCACTTTTCCTTGCCGACTTGCGCCTGCAGGTCGAGTTGAAGCTGGACGATGCGGCGAATCTCATCATGAGCCCGTTCGATTGCGGAAACCAGAACCTCTTCGCTGACCTGGTCCGCCTCGCCCTCGACCATCATGATCGCGTCGGCGGTTCCGGCGATCACCATGTCCAACTTGCTTTCCGCAAGAGTGCTGGAGATGGGATTCACCACGATCTGACCATCGATGTAGCCAATACGTACGGCGCCGACCGGGCCATCGAACGGGATCGGAGAGATCGTCAGAGCGGCCGACGCGCCAATGATGGACAGAATGTCCGGATCGTTTTCCTGATCCGCGGACATGACGGTGGAGATAATCTGAACTTCGGCGCGGTAGCCCTTCGGGAAGAGCGGGCGCAATGGGCGATCCGTCAGGCGCGCGGCCAGGATGGCGGCTTCTGTAGGCCGGCCCTCGCGCTTGATGAATCCGCCGGGTATCTTGCCGGCAGCGTACATGCGCTCTTCATAATCGACAGTGAGGGGAAAGAAATCGACAACGTCCTTTGCTTCGCGCTCACCACCAGCGGTGGCAAGGAGCGTGGTGTCGCCGTACCGGACGACCACGGCGCCATCCGCGAGTTGGGCGATCAAGCCAGTTTCGAGCGAGAGTGTTCGGCCGGCGATTTCGGCTTCGACGGTTGTGACGGTGGGCAGGTTGCCAGTAGCCAAGGTGAACTCCTCCAGAGATGCTGCTCCCCGCGGCAAATGCGGGAGACCGAAGCCTGCCTGAACTCGGCGCTCTCGTGAGGGACTGGAGCGTGGGCGCCTGGCGCCGCACACGCTCCAATTCCCCACGGCCCGGTGGTTCTTGTCAGGCAGAATGAATGCCGGTCACCTCCTTTCCCGGTCGCTCGGCCAGCCCGTGTTCACGACAAAATCGCCCAGGGCACGAATGCCCTGGGCAAAAGTCGCGCAAGCCACCCCCGGCCGCGCTGAGCAGGCGAGACGTTGGGAGACGCAGTAGGCCGCTACTTGCGTAGGCCAAGACGAGTGATGGTGGTGCGATACCGCTCGATGTCCTTGTCCGCAAGATAGGCGAGCATGCGCCGGCGCTGACCAACCAACTTGAGCAGACCGCGGCGCGAGTGAAAATCATGACGGTGGCTGCGCAGGTGATCTGTCAAGCCGTTGATGCGCTCGGTCAGAAGCGCGATCTGCACTTCAGGCGAGCCGGTATCCTCGGGGTGCGTACGGAACTGCGAGATAATTGCGTCTTTCTGTTCGCGCTGCAACGCCATAGTGGCGGTTTCCTCTCCCAACGAACCATCTATCGGACACACGAAAGCAGTGCTCCGGAGAGCACGCAACCGGGCGAGTATACCATTCTCTCGCCACGGTGAGGGAGTGGCAGTCGGTCGCCAGAGGTACATGCGGAAACGAACGGTCATCGGACGATTCGTGATCAGGAGCATCATGGGCAGGCTAGGCGTTATCGGCGGCAGTGGCATCTACGCCATCGACGATTTGAGATCCGCGACCCAATATGACATCGAGACGCCATTCGGCCAGCCGAGCGGCCCCATCCTGGAGGGAACGCTCGGACAAACGGAGGTTCTTTTTCTCCCCAGACATGGCGAGGGGCACCGCCTGTCCCCAGGCGAGATACCCTACCGTGCGAACGTGTACGCCCTGAAGCGACTGGGCGCAACTCACCTCGTGAGCTTCAGCGCAGTCGGCAGCCTCAAGGAGGAGTTGCCGCCAAGGACGCTCGTTCTTCCGGACCAGATCATCGATCGGACCCTGACGCGCGCCAGAACCTTTTTTGAAGGCGGCGTGGTTGCCCACGTCGGACTGGCCGATCCGTACTGCTCGGTCCTCCGCGCGTCGTTGTCGTCCGCAGCGACCGCGACGGCCGTCAACGTTGAACCAGGGGGAACCTACGTCTGCATCGAAGGCCCGCAGTTCTCCACTCGCGCGGAGTCAACGTTGTACCGCTCCTGGGGCGCATCGGTGATTGGCATGACCGCCATGCCGGAAGCACGGCTGGCCAGGGAAGCGGAACTCTGCTACGCAGCGGTCGCGATGGTGACGGACTACGACGTCTGGCATCATGGCGCGGCAGATGTCACCGTTGAGGAAGTGATCTCGAACATGCAGGCGAACGGGGCGGCGGCGCGCGCCATTCTGCAGCAGCTTTGTCGTGATGGTTTGCCAGACCGCACCTGCGGCTGCGGGAACGCGCTTCAGGGGGCCATCATGACCTCCGCCAACGCGATCCCGAACGATGCGAGGGCGAAGCTCGATCTGCTGGCAGGAGACCGCTGGCCGGCGTGAACTGGCTCGTCAAGCTGATCCACGACGGCATCCTGTTGCTGCTCCCTGCGCTTGTGCTTCTCACGGGCGCCGCAGGCGTGGTGCGAACGAGTCAACCTCTGGCAAGCTCGACGCTGGGGCTTGTGATTGCGGCGTCGCTCGCGCCGTTTGTCTGCGGCGTTGTGCTGCGGGTCATTCTTCCCGGGTCGGACCTCTTCCTCCTCGCGGCTTGCGGCATGTTGACAAGTATCGGCGTCGTCTCGATGCTCCAGATCGCGCAGCTACCTGGGGGAACTCAGCCGTTTTTCCAGTCCGTGGCTGTGCGACATGCAGCATTTGTCGTGGCGGCTTTCGCGGTGATGGCCGCGGGAGCCGTGGTCTCCAGGTCCACACCGCTGGTTCGCCATTACCCGTATCTCACGGCGGCCGCAGCCCTGACCCTGATCGGCTCCACCATGCTGATCGGGACCGAAGTAAACGGCGCAAAACTCTGGGTGGTGATTGGGCCGCTTCGGGCGCAACCTGCCGAGGTTGCGAGGGTGCTCCTCGCAGCGTTCGTCGCCGCCTATCTCTACGACCGCCGGCATGTGCTTGCGTCCAACTGGCAAGTGGGGAGGGTGCAACTGCCGCCACTGCCATACCTGATTCCGGTCGGCGGAGCGCTTGTGCTTGCTCTTGCCGCGCTCGCTCTCCAGAACGATCTCGGGATGGCGGCGCTCACTGCCCTGGCGGCGTTCGCCATCATCGCAGGGGGGCTACATTCGCGTTGGAGCGTGCTGGCCATGGGGGTGGCTGTCGGGGCAGTCCTCTGGCTGGCCCCGGCTATCTCCCCGCGAGTCCAGACGCGAGTCGCAAACTGGCTCGATCCGTGGCAGGCTCCGACGGGGGCAGGGTATCAGTTCATTCAGGGAGACTTTGCGCTCGCCTGGGGTGGCATGGGCGGGGGCCGGCTGCCGCCTGACGTGCGCTACGTGCCGGAAGTGCAAACCGATTTCATATTGGCAGCAGTCGGCGCCCAATTTGGCATAGTCGTTTCGAGCGCCGTCGTGGCGCTTCTGGCTGTCGTTGTGCTGCGGTGCGCACGGAATGCGCTGCGTGCGCCGACGGAGCTGGAGCAGTATGTGGCGGTGGCGCTGTCGGTGCTGATGGGATTGCAGATTCTGCTCATCCTGGGCGGCGTGTTGCGGTTGCTGCCGTTGACCGGCCTGACGGTCCCGTTTGTTTCGTACGGAGGGACATCCATGCTGGTTACCGGTTTCACCACGGGTCTCATCCTCGGCATTGGCGCACGAGGGGACTGACCTGGGGACAGGCAGGCCGGGGTTTGTTGCGGTACCCGCCGTTGCTTACACTGCCAGCGTCCTGTTGTCCGCCTGGAGAACGTGCGGATGCCATTGCAGTCGGCCCGGTGGAAGATCGTGCAGGAAGCTCCCTCACAATCAATAGGCACAACCAGTGTCAATGGGTCGTCCATTGACGTGCGGCTCGTGCTCTTTGCGATCCACCAGGGAGAATTGTGGGTCGCAGCCTCGCAGGCGAATGGGGACTGGGGGCTGCCAGGAGTCAGCCTGGGCCAGGGGGAATCGTTGGACGCGGCCGCCTTGCGCGCGCTGAAGGACCACTTGGGTACTGAGCATCGCTATATCGAGCAGCTTTACTCTCTCGCCATCGAGGATGCTCAGACGCCGTCAGTGCTCATTTCATACTTGGGCATTGCTGACGCCGGAGCCGCGAGTCTCAGCAAGCCGGGGGCGGCATGGCAGCGGGTTCTGGCAATGCCTGAGGTATCGCAAACCGACGCCCGCATTGTGGAGTATGCGCTCGTGCGATTGCGCGCGAAGCTCGGTTACACCACGATTGCGTTCCATCTACTCCCACTGACGTTCTCGCTAAGCGAGCTGCAACAAGTCTACGAGACGGTGTTGGGACGTGAACTCGACAAGCGCAACTTTCGGCGGCGCATCCAGGCGGCGGAAATACTTGACGCAACCAGGGAAACCCGGCGCGAGGGGAGTCACCGGCCAGCACGGCTCTACCGGTTCCGTGCCGTACACGACGCAGATACCTACTTGACGCCCGCGTGGGTGTCCGCGCCAGATGGAGATCCAGCCAAACCATGACGAGCGTGATTCCCGAGGTGGCACAGGACCACCGTCACGTCAGCCCGGCCAGGGTCGGGTTGGTCGCTGCACGGAGCAAGGAACAGGCGCAGGAACTCGCCCCGGCGGTTGCTGCCGCGCTCGCTGAGGCCGGGGCAACGGTTGTGCCGGAGTCCGAGCTTGGGAGCATCGATAGCCCACCGGCTGACGCCGTCGTTGTCCTGGGCGGTGATGGCCTGATGATGCGGGCGGCCAACGCGTACCCCGGTGTTCCGTTGCTCGGCATCAATTTTGGCAACGTCGGCTTCCTGGCGTTGGTTGAACGGCGTGACTGGGAACACGCGATAGACGCCTTGATGTCAGGTGACTTCCGGCTCCAGGAAGGTGCAACGCTGCAGGCTACCCTGATGCGCGGCCAACAGCAGTTCCCGGAGGGGATTGCAATCAACGATGTGGTGGTGCGCTCTGGCGGGCGCATGGTGGATATCGAGATCTACATCGATGGCCACTACGTGAACACCTACCCCGGAGACGGGATGATTGTCGCAACCCCCCACGGCAGCACCGCGTACGGTATGGCGGCTGGCGGCCCTATCCTGACGGCCGGGGTGAAGGGCTTCGCGATTGTGCCGATATCCTGTCACAGTCCAATCCGGACGCCGTTCGTGGTGTCGGAAGAGGCGACGATCGAGATGATCGTGACCAACGACCACGATGCGGTGCTGACCCTCGATGGTCGCGAGTTGCGACATCTTCGCCAGTGGGACGTGATCAGGGTCTCGAAGAGCAACGTGGCCTTCCGGCTGGTGACGTTCGATTCCATGAACTTCTACGAGGCGTTCCGGTCCAAGTTCAACTTCAAGATCCGGCCTGATGCCGTGCCGAGCCGAGGTCAGGCCGCTTCGCCAGGGACCTGACCAACCAGATATCAGAACAAGTGTGCTGATCTTCTGCTATACTCGCGCCATGTCTCAGCCGTCATCCGCCATTCGAAGTAGCCGGCAATCTTCCGCTGCGGAGCGAGAGGTGTCGCCGCGCGAGACGCCCGAGGATGCGCCCGTAGAGCGGAGCCTGCGTCCAAGGCGGCTGGCCGAATACATCGGCCAGGAACGCGTGAAAGACACGCTGCAGGTGTACATCGAGGCTGCAAAGCGGCGCGGTGAGACGCTCGACCACGTCCTGTTTTATGGCCCACCGGGACTCGGCAAGACGACGCTCGCCACAATTATCGCCGCCGAGATGGGTGTCAGCCTGCGCGTAACCTCCGGCCCGGCGGTTGAGCGCCAGGGCGACCTCGTTTCCATTTTGACCAACCTGAAGCCAGGCGACGTGCTGTTCATCGACGAGATTCACCGACTGAACCGGGCGGTGGAAGAGATCCTGTACTCAGCGATGGAGGATTACGCCGTCGATATCGTGCTGGGAAAGGGGCCCGCTGCGCGGACGATGCGGATCAATTTGCCGCACTTCACCCTGGTTGGGGCGACGACGCGTCTGGCGCTGCTAACGGGGCCGCTGCGAGACCGGTTCGGATCCGTACTGCGGCTGGACTTTTACAGCGACGCGGCCATGGAGGAAATCGTCAGCCGGTCGGCGGGGGTGTTGGGCGTGCCGATTTCGCAGGAGGGCGCGCGCGCGCTGGCTGTTCGCGCCCGGGGCACGCCTCGTGTCGCCAACCGCTTGTTGCGCCGCGCGCGGGACTTCGCCGAGGTCCGGGGTGAGGGCGCCATTACCGACGACATTGCTGCCGAGGCTCTGGCCATGCTGGATATCGATGAGCTTGGGCTGGATGACATCGACCGGCGCATCCTCCAGGCAATCGTTGAAAAATTCGGAGGTGGCCCAGTTGGCATCGATACGCTGGCTGCAGCCATCAGCGAAGAGACTGACACTGTGATGGATGTGTACGAACCCTACCTGATTAAACTTGGGTTCCTGCAACGCACCCCACGCGGCCGGATGGCGACCGAGGGAGCCTACGCACATCTGGGACTCGAGCCGCCGATGCCCGCCGCCCAGCAGTGGGCGCTGTTTGGCGTGGATCAGGAGTGACAGGACATCGCCGGTCTGCTTCCGGGACCTTGCGCACCTCAGATTTCGACTACGACCTGCCCCAGGAACTGATAGCCCAGACCCCGCTCGACAGGCGAGATCGATCGCGCCTGCTGGTGCTTGACCGGTCGACTGGCGCCTGTACGCACGCCGTCTTCGCCCGCCTGGCAGATTTCCTGGCCGCCGGGGACCTGCTGGTTGCCAACAACAGCCGGGTCATTCCGGCACGCCTGTACGGCCAGCGCGAGGCGACTGGCGGGCGCGTTGAACTCCTTCTGCTGCGCCAGGAAGGGGACGGCTGGCGCGCTCTGGCGCGGCCGGCGCGGAAGCTCAGGCCCGGGGCGAGGCTCGTCTTTCCGGCGCGCGCGGCGGGCGCAGGCGACGCTATTGCGGTAGTGACGGCCCAACGAGGCGATGGCGAGATCACCGTGCGGTTTGAGGCTGGCGCCGACGCTCATCTCGCCGACTACGGCGTGGCGCCCTTGCCGCCATACATCAGGGAGCGGCTCGAAGACGAAGAACGTTACCAGACGGTCTACGCCAGCCGGGCCGGTTCTGCCGCCGCGCCGACGGCAGGGCTGCATTTTACGCAGGCGATGGTGACGCAATTGCAGACTCTCGGGATCGGGTGGGCTGAAGTTACGCTGCACGTTGGGCTGGACACGTTTCGCCCCATCGCCGTCGAGGATGTGCGGGAGCACCACATCCATCAGGAGTGGTGCGAGGTGTCACAGTCTGCCGCTGACGAGATTGCCGCCTGTCGGCGTCGAGGCAACCGTGTTGTTGCAGTCGGCACCACGGCCTGCCGCACTCTCGAGACGCTGGGCAGGGTATGGGACGACGATGAGCCACGCGGCTTCGCAGGCTTGACGGACGAGTTTATTGTGCCCGGCCACGACTGGAAAATCGTGGACGCCCTGCTGACGAACTTCCATCTTCCCCGGTCCACATTGCTCATGCTGGTCAGCGCTCTGGCCGGTCGAGAGGCTATCTTGACCGCATACGCCGAGGCCGTAGAGCGGCACTACCGGTTCTTCTCGTTCGGAGACGCGATGCTTATCCGGTGAAAGGCAGGGGATGGCAGGAGTGAGTTTCGCACGAACCTGGGGCTCCAGATCTGGCAGATTAGCCAGTGCGGCGGCGGTCGTCTTGCTCGGCGCTGGATTACGCGCCGGAGTCTCGGCACAGTCGACACCCGAAGCGTCGCCAACAGCGCTTGCTTGCTGGGCGGCCGATCAGGTCATGGAGGATTCCACTTTGGGTAAACAGTACGCGCAGGCGCCGGAGATGAAGATCGATCCGGCCAGGACCTACACAGCAACAATCGAGACGAACAAGGGTACGATCACCGCCGAACTGTTTCCGGCGGATGCGCCGAACACGGTCAACAACTTCGTTTGCCTGGCAGACGACGGCTATTACAACGGGACGCCATTTCACCGCATCGTGAAGGGGTTTGTGATCCAGGGTGGTGATCCAACCGGCACGGGCATGGGCGGCCCTGGCTACAAATTCAACGATGAGCCGATTGCTCGCGACTATGAACGCGGTACGCTGGCGATGGCCAACGCGGGTCCCAATACGAACGGTAGCCAGTTCTTTGTCGTGCTGGACGACCTGCGCGGCAAACTCCCGAAGAACTACACGATTTTCGGCAAGGTGACCGAAGGAATGGATGTGGTAGACGCCATCGCCAACACTCCAACTTCCGTCGGCCGCTCAGGCGAGAAATCAACGCCAAACGAGCCGATAACGGTCGAGAAAGTAACGATCTCGGCTTCCTGACAAAATCAGTTCGAGAAACCGGCCAACGACAGAGGGGGCCGTGCTGACTACCAGTACGGCCCCTCTGTCGTTCCTTGTCTCCCGTTGTCAGGCCGCCTGATCGAGCGCCCGGCAGACGTCTTCGTACTCGTGGAGCAACTTGAACCAGAATGCTTCCCACTCCGCGATATCAGCGCCGGCCAACTCGGCCTCCTCGATGCGCTTGTAGCCGTCGTCAAGCCGGCCTCGCAACGCTGCCCGGCGCTCCTGGAGCACCGTGACCTCAACGGTGGGGGGCGCCTTCTTCCTGGTAGCTCGGGCCACAGCGACCTCCAATCTCCTGGTTGCGTCTAGGACGCCAGAGGAACCTCGACCTGCTGGTTCTGAATCAGATCGATCAATGCGGAAGCGTCACGGCGGCTCAGAGACATCGCTGGGCCGCCAAACTCCCGCTCCGACAGTTCGTCGAGTGCCTGGGCGTCGAAGCCTGCTTCACGCGCGACGGCCTGCATGTACCGCAACTGCCGCTGGGTTGCTGCCTGTTCCGGCGGAGCCGCTGAAGCTGCTGGCCGTTCATCGTTCTGCTGCCCACGCGTGAAGCGGCTCACCTTGACTGGAGCGTCAACAACACGCCCGGTATGCGCACCGAACTCGTGATCCGGGCAGAACTGGGTGCCGAAGCCCAGCGCCGCCAGGGCGCGGCCAATGGCCTTGGTTTCTGCCTTTTCCAGGTAATCGCGAAAATCTCCGGCAGATTCGCTGCCCCAGCCGGTGGCAGAGCCGCCGCCCGGAATGACAACCCGGGCGTGGAAGATTGCCGTGTCGCCGTGGTGGCTGACCATCTCGGTTTCTACCTGAGCTTCCGGGTGGCGATCCCGCAGCCAGACGAGGCGCCATTTCACTTCAAGGTACTCAGAGCCGTTCACTCGCGTGAGGAACTTTGCTGGCTCGAATGTTTCAACTGCGCTCATGCCCAACCTCCGAGCGTTTAGAACGTGTGTTCTGACCGAAGTATAGAACACCTGTTCTTCATGTCAAGGTGTCACCGCGTCAGGCGCATGCAATCCACCGACTCCTGGCAGCCCTGGTCGTCATGTGCGGAGACGGATGAATGCCGATGCTATACTCGCCGCCCGGAGTGTCCGTACAGCATCGTAGCGGGAGTGGTTCAGGGTGGATGTTTCAGCTCCTCAAGACCTGTTGCAGCGCTCGTTGAGCCAGGTCAGTCGTGCTGTTGCCACCAAGACGACCTATCCGGTCCTCAGCAATGTCCTGATCGAGGCCGATGGCGACGCCCTCAAGCTCGCCGCGACAAACCAGGAGATAGGGATATCCACCTCTATCCCCGCACAGGTCGGAGAGCCGGGGCGCATGACCGTCGATGCGCGGCTCCTGTCTGAGTTCGTGAACACGTTGCCGGCGGAGCCGGTTCGACTCTCCAATGACCAGGGGCGCCTCGTACTCAAGGTACAGGGCCTTGGCGCAGAAGCGGAGATCAACGGCATCGATGCAGACGAGTTTCCGCTAATGCCACAGCCTGAGGCGGGGGGCTACGCCGCGACTGTCGATCCCCAGGTGCTGCGCGAGATGATCGGCCTGGTCGAGTTTGCTGCGGCATCGGACGACAGCAGGCCAGTTCTGGCCGGGGTGCTGCTCCGGTTTGAGGAAGACCGCCTGACGATGGCTTCGGCCGACGGGTTTCGGTTGGCAGTGCGCGAAGGGGAACTTGCGGCGCCGGTGACGGAGCGATTGGACATCATTGTTCCTGCCCGCGCGATGCGAGAACTCTCCCGAATACTCGGTGATCGCACTGAGCCGGTCGCATTGACCGTTACGCCCAATCGCGGACAACTGGTGGTCTCTACTGGAGACACCACATTCTCTTCCCGCCTGATTGACGGCACCTTTCCAGATTTCCGCCAGATCATTCCACGTGAATTTGCAACGGAGATCGAACTCAGCCGTGATGAGTTTCTCACCGCGGTGCGCCGGGCAGGGTTCTTTGCGCGCGACAACAACGACGTTGTGCGAATCAACGCGAAGGTGAGCGCAGATGAGCTTGCGCCAGGGCTGGTGCAGGTTTCCGCTACTGCCGCCGAACGCGGCAGCAGCCAGAGCGAGCTGACCGCGGCAGTAAACGGGCCAGAGGGGCAGATCGCGTTCAATTCACGCTATCTCCTGGACGTACTTGGCGTGCTGCGGACCGGACGGGTGGTGCTGGGTATGAATGGCTCCAACCAGGCCGGCGTCCTTCGCCCGCTTGAGTCGACTGTCTACACCTACGTGATCATGCCGATGGTCATTGGCGCGAACTAGCGTCCGCCTTCGCTTGTGCACCTGCGTCTCCTGGAACTCGATGAGTTTCGCTCGTTTCGTTCCCTACGGCTGGAGATAGATCCGGCAGGGTTCCGCGCTGTTGGCAGCAACGCCAGTGGCAAATCGACGCTCATGGAGGCCATGACGATGCTGGCGACAACGCGGTCGCCGCGAACGTCTTCTGAGCGCGAACTCGCCAACTGGGAGAGCGGCGCAGCGTACGGTATTTCGCCTTACGCCAGACTGCGTGGTGAGTTCGTTGGCACAGGTGGGCCGCATTCCGTGGCGATAGGCCTGGCGGTCGACGAGGGGGGCCGCAGCGGAATCAAGAAAAGCGTGCAGTTCGATAATCAGCCTGCGCGAGCCATCGATGTCGTTGGCAAGTTCAAGACCGTCCTTTTTTCACCCGACGATGTCGAACTCCTGCCTGGCCCGCCAGGCGGGCGACGGCGCTATCTTGATCTGGCCATCAGCCAGGCCCGGCGGACGTACTTGCGAGGTCTGTCTCGCTTCACCCGTGTCCTCGAGCAGCGCAACGGACTCCTGCGTTCACTGTCCCGGGAAGGCAGTGGTTCCTCGTCCCGCCGGGTCGCCCAGGAACTCCCGTTCTGGGACAATGAACTGATTTCGGCCGCCACCATTGTGCTTTCCGAGCGCGCGGTGTACGTCGCGGGTCTGAGTGTTCTCGCGCGTGAGCATTTTGAACGCTTGACTGGATTCGATTCCCTTGAAATAAGCTATCTCTTCCACCGCCTCCCGGCAATCGACAGGCCGGCAGCGAGCGAGATGCGCGACGCGCAGGAGACCATCAGGCTGCAACAGCATCTCGCTGCCCAGTTAGCGCGTGTCCTCAGCGACGTGAGGTCAGAGGAATTGCGGCGTGGTGTGACGGCGGTTGGTCCACATCGAGACGACCTCATGTTCCGGGTTGGCGGGGTTGACCTTGGGCGATTCGGCTCTCGTGGGCAGCAGCGGCTGGCCCTGGTCGCAACGAAACTCGCCGAAGTCGATCTGCTCCAGGCTGAAGCTGGCGAGCCGCCGGCGCTACTCCTCGACGATGTTCTGTCAGAGTTGGATCGACGCCATCGGCGGCTGGTAGTGGAGTCAATCGCGACGCGACCGGCGCAGGTTTGCGTCACGGCGACTGACCTTGGCGATCTGGATGTCCCGGGCCTTTCGCACCTTCCGATTCTGCACGTCGCCTCGGGACGGGTTGTTCGTCCTGAGAGCAGGGCATGAGCAGGTTGCTTGCCCGGAGGCAACTGCTAGCGCTGGCAGGATCAGCTGGCGCGGGCCTGGTGCTCAGCGGCTGCGGTCAAACGACGGCTCGAGCCGGCCTCTACGTGGCCGGGCCAGATGGTGCACCCAGGTGGATCGACGGCACGACCGGAGCCCCCGCGTGGTCTCCAAACGGTGGAACCCTCGCGTGGGGCGACGAACGAGGCCTGAGGATCTGGCGTACTGCGACTGACGAACTCGCCTACCTGTCGCACACTCGTGTGGTAGGGCGACCCGCGTGGTCGCCAGACAATTCGAGCGTCGCCTTCCTTGATGAGCAAACCCGATTGCTGCAAGCCGTGGACATCGTGACGATGGTTCCGACGCCGCTCGCGGTGCTCTATTCCGGAGCTGATGGCGCAATACGTCCTCCGGTCGTGACGCGGGGTGGACCTGCCTGGTCACCGGACGGGTCGCAGATTGCCTTCATCTGCTGGGACGGTCAAGGTGACGAACTCTGTCTGGTTGAAAGCTCTGGAAATGTCCGGCAACAGGTAACAACGCTTGGAGGCGCAGGAGCCGCGCCCGGCGCGGCCGCCCGGAGCAGCGTCACAGCCATCGCCTGGTCGCCAGACAGCACGGCCCTTGCGGTTGCCGTGCAGGCTGAGCAAAGAGGGGCGACCGCCGGGGTGTTCCGCATTGAACTTGCCGGGCGATCAGGACGGCGTCTGACGAACATGACGGCCAATTCTCCCCTGGTCTGGGACGCACTGGCTGACGACCTGATCTTTTCAGCGAGTGTCGAAGGCCGGAGCGATGTTTACCGGTTGCCAGCGACGGGCGGAAAGGCCCTAAATATCACCGCAACTCTGGCTGAAGGAGCCAGGGACCCTGCAAGTGACGCAGCCGGGGCCCTGGCGGTGGTGAGTGGCAGCCACATCGTTGTCCTGCCTGCGGGCGCCGGCGAAACGGTTGTTCATGCAGAGACCCAGTTGGCCTGCTCGGCGCCAGCGCTCAGCCCGAATGGGACGTATCTGGCCTACCTGGCACTGGCCGAGCCGATCGAGCAATATCCATAGCCCCCAGTCTTGATTCAGGCCGGGAAAGCGACGAGGGCCTGGGGCTCAGCCCCAGGCCCTCGTCGTCCAATTGGCTGGGGAGCAGGGATTCGAACCCCAACTGCCTGATCCAGAGTCAGGTGTCCTACCGTTAGACGACTCCCCAACGAGCCAGCGAACTTTACCATGCCCGGCGAGGGCGCTTCAATTGACCCCGTCAGCGGCGAACAATTGAGGGTTCTGTGGTGGCCTGTGCGTACGCGGCCGTCACCGTGTTCCGGGCGAGCACCATGGTGGTGACCGGGGTCGTGCCGCCGGGAACAGGCGTGTAGGCCCCGGCAACCTGCGATACCGATGCGGCTGCGGCATCTCCGAAGACCTTGCCAGCTGCGACGTTCACGCCAAAGTCTATGACAGTTGCGCCAGGCCGAATCATGTCGCCAGTCAGCAAGTCAGGGAACCCGGCGGCCAGCACAACGATATCGGCTTCGCGCGTAGCGTCGGCGAGCGGAACACTCCGGCTGTGGCAAAGGGTAACCGTTGCGTCTCGCGCCGTAAGCAGGGCAGCCATTGGCTTGCCAACGACGTTCCCCCGGCCGATTACCGTTGCGCGCTTGCCGGCAATTGGAATCTGGTAGTGATCAAGGATCTCAAGCCCGGCCTGGGGAGTGCTCGGGTGCAGAGCCGGAAGGCCAAGGTGAAGCCTGCCTACGCTCTGAGGGGAGATTCCGTCGACGTCCTTTCCCGGAGCAACCGACGAGATGACCTCCAGTGCGTCGATATGGTGGGGTAGCGGCAAGAGCACAAGAATGCCGTGTACGGCCGGGTCACCGTTCAGCCGCAGCAACTCATCGACTACCCGATTGGTCGATGCCGAAACCGGCAGCGCCACATCGACATGATCGATGTGGCAGCCGCCCATCGCTTTGGCGATAGCCTCGTGATAGGCGGCCGATGGACCCGCGTTCCCAACCAGGAGTGTCGCAAGAGTTGGCTGGACACCGAACTCAGAGCGCAGGTTCTCTGCGGCGATCTGGACATCCTGCCGAATTCTGCGTGCGACCGGCCGCCCCACGCAGCATGCGTGCCGTTGACAGACTAATCCTCCTCGCCATGCCCGCCAGTCGGCGCCTGTGCCTGAGCGGGCGTCCGAGCCTGGACACTTCCCGAATCAGCCGAGGGTGTTCTGGCAGCCGGACGCCGGGTGAACAGAAACCTGCCTGAAATCCCAACTGTCGAAAGCCGTCCCCACCAAGCCCGCTGGAAAAGCATATCGCAGCCGCGGCGCTGCGAATAGAGTGGTTGCAGGCATCCGGTAACCCGGCATTACGACAGTGGCCGGCAATGCACAGACACCGCGACTGTCGCCATATCCAGGATGGCCGGCTAACTGTCGTAATCGAGCGACCGCCTGACGAGACTGTCGTTTTCACGCTCACCTATTGACTGCCGGGAAATGCTCTGATACTATTCAGTCAACGGGTCGCCCGCACGTTGACTCGTAGGCAACAGAGCCCAACGGTCACCCCGACCGGAAGTGGCAGAGGTTGTGAGAGCAATGGGACAGGCAGGCGCGGATTTCGGTGGACTTCTCAAGACGATGCGCGAGGGGCGGCGGGTTTCCCAGAGCAAGCTGGCGGAACGTGCGGACTTCGACCACAGCTACGTAAGCCGACTCGAGAGCGGCGCTCGCATGCCAACTCGCGACGCAGTTGAGCGGCTGGCGTCAGCATTGACGCTGTCCCAGACAGAGGAAGATGGCCTGCTGGCGGCTGCCGGGTTCTTGCCCCGTGACGTCTCCAGCCTTCTCTCGGACGAGCCCGTGCTGGGAGAGGTGCTCGATCTGCTGCAGAATGACGCCGTTCCCATGGAGTACCGGGAGAACATCCGCCAGGTGCTTCGGCTCCTGGCCGAGCAGGCACAGTTTGCCCTGCGGCGCGAAGAGAACGTTGGCCTGTCTGGCGTCGCAGCCTGAGCAAATTCCGCAAGTTGCGTCGTTTTCCCGGAGCGCCAAGGCTGAACTGCTGCGGCGCTTCTTCATTGTATCCAGGCGAATTCCTCTAAAGAGGAGGCCTGGGAAGCGGTATCATGGTCTTCTCCCCGCCTGGGCGGTTTCAGCCGCGGAAAACCTAGGGAACAGGAGCCGACGTTGGCGGAGTTCGCGCACCTCCATCTCCACACGGAGTACTCACTGCTGGACGGAATGGGCCGGTCGAAAGAGTACGCAGCGCGTGCGCAGGACCTGGGAATCAAACATATTGCCGTCACTGATCACGGCGTCATGTACGGAGCAATGGAGTGGTACAAGACGGCCAGTGCTGCGGGTATCCACCCGATCGTGGGTGTGGAGGCCTACCTGGCCGAAGGCAGCGCGCGAGCCCGGGAGCGCAAGTCCTATCACCTGCTACTCCTCGCCGAAAATGAAACCGGCTACCGGAATCTGCTGAAACTCTCAACCCGGGCGCAATTGGAGGGGTACTACTACCGGCCCCGCATAGACCTCGAGATGCTCGGCGAGCTTGGCCAGGGGATTGTCGCGACATCTGCATGCCTCGGCGGCCCCGTCGCCAACAATTTCCTGCACGGCCGGCCAGAGTTGGCGCGTGACTATGCAGTCAAGCTCAAGGAGATCTTTGGTCCGGAGCGCTTCTACATCGAGCTTCAAGACCACGGCATCAAGGAGCAGTTGCAGGTCAACGGGGACCTGATCGCATTGGCGCGCGATCTGGATTTGCCGCTGGTGGCAACGAATGACGTCCATTACTGCAACCAGGAGGATGCGTCGGCCCAGGATCTGCTGGTTTGTATTCAGACTAATGCCACGCTGAACGACACCAGGCGTCTCAAGACAGAATCTGACCAGCTCTTCCTCAAGAGCGGCGAGCAAATGGCGCGCCTGTTCGACGGCGTTCCTGAGGCGATCAGCAATACGATGCGCATCGCCGAGATGTGCAATCTCGATCTCAGCTTCAAGGGGTATCACCTGCCCGAATTCCCCCGCCCGGCGGAGTTCGAGACCGCTGACGCCTATCTGGAGCATCTCTGCCGGATCGGAGCCGAGAAGCGATATGGGCATGTCTCGGGTGCTGTCGAAGAGCGCCTGACCTACGAGCTCAGCATTATCAGCAGCATGGGGTTCTCCAATTACTTCCTGGTGGTCTGGGATTTCATCCGCTACGCGAAGGAGAACGGCATCCTGGTGGGCCCCGGGCGCGGCTCATCGGCAGGAAGCATCGTGACCTATTCGCTCGACATCACCGGGCTTGATCCGCTGAAGTACAACCTGATCTTTGAACGCTTCCTGAATCCGTCACGCATTTCAATGCCCGATATCGATATCGACTTTGCCGATGACCGGCGAGGTGAGGTTATCGACTATGTTGTCCAGAAGTACGGCGCCGACCGGGTTGCGCAAATCGTGACGTTCGGGACGCTCGGCGCCAAGGCGGCCGTGCGTGACAGTGGCCGCGCGATGGGGCGGTCGTTTGGTGAGGTTGACCGCGTTGCCAAGCTGATCCCAACCGGCCCGGGCATCACGATCTCCAACGCGATGGAAAAGGTTCCAGAACTGCAGGCATTGTATGAGGCCGAGGAACCGGTCCGTGAGTTGATTGACACTGCTCGCAAGGTCGAAGGGATTGCCCGCCATTCGTCTACGCACGCGGCGGGGGTCGTTATCTCCCGTGATCCCCTCGTGCAGCATGTGCCACTCCAGCGTGCAGGCGGCAAGAGCGAAGGCGACATCACGACCCAGTTTCCGATGACCCAGCTTGAGGAGTTGGGGCTGCTCAAGATGGACTTCCTGGGGCTACGGACGCTGACGGTGTTGGGGAAGGCGGTCGCCCTCCTGCAGGCGAGTGGACATCAATTGTCCCTGGAGTCAATTCCGCTTGAAGATGAGGAAGCGTTCGCGCTGCTGTGTCGTGGAGAGACCGCAGGAGTCTTCCAACTGGAAAGCGGGACGACTGCCAGGATGACGGTGGACGTCGCGCCAAACTGCTTTGACGACCTGGTGGCGCTAATGGCGTTGATCCGGCCGGGGCCGATGGCGATGGCACCTGACTACATATCCCGCAAGCACGGGAAAGCAGAAACGTCGTACCTGCACCCGGACATGGAGCCTATTCTTGCGGAAACCTACGGGGTAGCGCTCTACCAGGAGCAGGTGATCCGGATCGCGAACGTGCTGGCCGGCTTCTCCATGGCGGAAGGCGATGGTCTGCGCAAGGCGATGGGGAAGAAGCTTCCTGAACAGATGGCCAAGTACCGGGATCGGTTCATTTCCGGGTGTGGAGAGAACGCGATCCCGAAGAAGCTCGCAACCGAGATTTTTGATCTGATCGAGAAGTTTGCGGGCTACGGCTTCCCGAAGGCTCACTCCGCCGCGTATGCCGTGATTGCGGCACAAACGGCATACCTCAAGGCGAATCACCCGGTCGAGTTCATGGCTGCCTTGCTGACTTCGGAACTTGGCAACACGGAGCGAACTGTGGCGCTCCTGGCAGAGTGCCGTCGCTCAGGCATCGTTGTGCTCCCACCAAACATTAACCGCAGCGGTATCGAGTTCAGTGTCGAGCCGCATGAGCGTGGCAAGGCGGTACGCTTTGGGCTCGCGGCTGTCAAGAACGTCGGGACCGGCGCTGTCGCTTCCATCATTGCTCAGCGCGGCAATCTGCCGAACGGCTCGTTTGCCAGCCTTGCTGCCCTCTGCGACACCATCGAATGGGGTTCGGTGAACCGGCGCGTCCTCGAGTCACTGGCCAGGGCGGGAGCCCTGGACGTTCTTGGCGACCGGGGAGGCATCCTGCAAGGTCTCGAGGGCGTGATCGGTGCTGCGCAGAAGCGCCAGCGAGCTTCGGCGCGCGGGCAGATGGATCTCTTTGGGGACGCGGGCACGCAGGAATTGCCGGTCGAGGCATTGCCCGAAGTTGAGCTGGACTCCCGCCAGGTGCTGGAATGGGAAAAAGAGCTCCTCGGGGCCTACATGAGCGACCACCCGTTGACCGAGGTCATGGAACGCATCGCGCTATCTCCGGAGGGCCGATCAATTCGCGACATATCCCAGCTGGAGCATCTGGAGGTCAACAGCCCGGTTCGTGTTGTGGCGATCATTGAGAGCGTGCGCCGGATCACCACCAAGACCAACAAGTCGATGGCAGTCGTGAATGTCGAAGACCTCTCTGCACAGGTTGAAGTCGTGCTTTTCCCTTCGACCTATGAGCAGTACAGCGGTGTACTGAGCGAGGGAAACATCGTGGACATTCGGGGCAAGCTGGAAAAGCGCGGAGAAGCGCTCCAACTTGTCTGTGAGTCCATATCCGTAGACCTGCCGGCTCCGGTGTTGCCGCCTGCGGCTATTGAAAGCGTAGTCGTGCGTTTTGGGCCCGCTTCTGACCGGTGGACAGACGTGCGGTTCCTCCAGGAGCTTGATGGCGTGCTACGAAGGTACGAGGGCGACAACCCGGTCGTCTTCATGGTGCCGATGCGAAGTGGAAGCTCCCGGGTGCTGCGGAGCCGGTCGCGCTCGGTCGAGTGGAGCATGGAGCTGCGGGAACAACTGCTTTCGGTTGGCGGCATCGCCTCAGTGAGCCTGGCAGCCGGGAAACCATTGGGTAGCCGGCCTGTTGAGCAAGTCCTCGCTGCGTCCTAGCGGCGCGCGGCGGGGCGGTCCTTGAGCCAGAGGAGCACACGCTCTGGCTCCCAGGCATTCAGAACCTGATCCGGCTTCAACCAGGCCTTTCTCGCCATCATGACGCCGAACTCGATCATGTCGAAGCCATCGACCCAATGGGAATCACTGTTGATAGTGATCAGGCATCCGGACTCTGCCGCCCGGCGCGCCAGCGCCGGATCGAGGTCAAGCCGCGCTGGGTCGGCGTTGATCTCCAAAGCTGTACCGGTTTCCGCCGCGGTTGCAAAGGTGAGATCCCAATCGAAATCGCCGCCTTCGCGCCGCTCCAGAAGCCGGCCAGAGGGATGGGCAAGGATATCGACATGGGGGTTGCGGAGCGTTCGCAATTGTCGATCAACCAGCTTCGCGCGGGGCTGTCGCAACCCGCCGTGGAGGGAACCGACGACAACATCGAGATCCGCCAGAATGGTGTCAGGGTAGTCCAGCGAACCGTCAGCAAGGACCTCGACCTCTGCGCCCGCAAGGAGGGGGATTCCGGCGGTAGCGGACGCGGAAGCCAACGCCAGTTTCTGGGCCGCCAATCGGTGGAGATCGAGCCCGTTCGCCACCGCCAGACTCTGGCTGTGGTCCGTCACCCCGAGGAACCTGTAGCCCCGTCGCCTCGCCGAGGCTGCCATCTCCTCAATGGTGGCCTGCCCGTCACTCCAGGTCGTGTGCGCATGGAGTTCGCCGTTCAGGTCGGCAATCGTAATCAGGCCCCCGATGTCGTCCAGCCTGTTGAACGCCTCGGCATCTGACCGGAGTTCCGGGGGAATCCAGGGCAGGCCGGCTGCGGCGTACACCATCTCTTCAGTTGCGAACCCATCGGGAACGCCACCGAGTTGGGCGAGATGTGCGGGCGACGCGGTCATCCTCGCAAGCAGAGACCCGAATGACTCTGGCGGCGTCAGGAAGACGCGTCCCCGCTTGTCATCGTCGAAGTGAAGTGCCAGCGCGCCGGCTGCAGCATCCGCAACAGACTCGACCCCGGGAAGCCGGATGATCGCGTCACGCACGCCACCTGGGTCGTTCGTGGCGACAACAAACACGAGCTCGTCTACCAGGACGTCCCAACGGCGGACACCGCCAGCTGAAGAAATGGCATCCTGCGGTCGTGCGACGTTGTAGGCAGTGGCAAACAGGGTCGCCGCTGCCCTGGCGCTTCCCAGCGGAGTGTTCCCGGTTCGTCGTGCCAGTTGCTCCAGACCTTCGACCGCTGCTTTCTGGACACGATTGCCGAGACCCGCCGTTGCGGCAATTGTCCCGGATGCCGCTGCTGCCTCAAGTTGGGCGAGCGTGGCAATCTGAAGTTTTGTGTACAGCTTGTTGACGCTCTTTGGCCCGATGCCAGGGACTGACGCGAGGTCCAGCAATGACTCAGGAAAACCCTGGACAAGTTCTTCGTGCCCCGCGAACGTTCCTGTCTCCAGCAGGCTGATGATCGCGCCGGCCAGAGCATCGCCGACGCCTGGCAGCGCCTGCAACCTCGCTTCGCGGGCGAGTTCGCTGACCGGAACGTCAAGGTCGCGGATAGCTTCGGCCGCGCGCGTGTAGGCACGCGCACGAAAGGCGCTTTCGCCGGCTATCTCCAATAGCCTGGCATGTCGTTCAAGGCGCTCGGCAAGGCGGCGGTTTGAAAGTGCTGCGCTCATGCCGCTCCGGCGGGCTGCTGAAGTACTTCAGCGACCCGGCGAACCTGACCAGCCACCAGACGAACGGCTGCTGCAGGGTTCTCGGCGAGAATGAGGAGGACGTCATCGTCTCTCAGTATCTCCAACCCGTGGATGATGGCCCGGCGCTCATCGGCGGCCTGAAGTATCACCGGCGGGACATCATTCATGGCCACCCCAAGTTTGAACAAGCCGAGGCGGTCGTATTGCCAGTCGCCGTGCATGATGATGACTCCGGACTGCCGGCCCAGCAGGCGCCCCACTTCGTTCATGTCCTCTGTTGAGACAGAGAGCATTGGTCCAACAACTCTCACTTGCCGGCGGTCTCCCAATCCGGCCGCCCCGCGAATGGAAGTGCGCAGGAACCACGGATGGGTCGGGCGGTCCACGATGACGGTAGCCGTTCCGGCGTCAAAGACATTGAAAGAACCCGGCATGGTGGCAGCCCGTGGTGCGTAGGCAGTCAAGCCCTCGCGAATTTGAGCGATGCCAATACCGCATGCGTGGGCGATGGCAGTTGCCATCAGGCCATTCTGGACGGAAAACGGTACTGACTCATTGCGGAACCAGGGGATGTCTGATGTCGCTTGCACGGCGATTGGCATGCCGTTCTCTGCGATCATGACTGCGTGGTTCTGCACATAGCAGGCATTGCCGCCCTTGGCCAGATGCCGGCGAAGCATTGGTGCGTCTGGTGTCATCCCCACGAGATAGTGGCGCCGGGAAACTTCCCCATCATCGCCTGCCAGCGCAAAATCATGTGCGTTCAAAACTAACTGAGCGGTGGAGGGCAGGCTTGCCCGAATGCGCGCCAGAGACTTGCGCGCCAGCAACGTTTCTGGTGTCGCGAGGCAGGCGTCATTGTTTGCGCAGAGATTGGTGACCGCGAGTACAGGGTAGGTTAGTTCGCCAGCGGCCGTCGCCTGGACGGACACCCAATCGATTTCCTGGAAGGCGACATCAAGCCCCCCGGACCTCAGCCTGGTGAGGGCACGCGCCCAGGGAGAAATCTCGCCACGTTGGCTTTCGCCTTCGATTTCCACGCCGCCGCTCGAGCGGGTGGCAGTGCGCAGGCTGGCGCTGGCAAAGATAGCTTCCGCTGCCCGGAGGACGCTGGTCTTTCCGCGCGAACCGGCTATGGCAATAACGGGCGGTACCTGTTCCCGGTCCAGATGGCCGCGCCACCGGAAGAAGTTGCTCTGTTGCAGGGTCGATACGGACGGGTGCAAAACAGTGGTTGGTGCAATCATCGTTCAGTTCCGGAACCATCCCGTGCTGAAGTGAAGATCGCAGGCAACTGAACAGCAACGGTCATAACGCGCTTCTCTCCATTGAGAAGAATCACTGGCAAATGGTGCAGAAAGCAGCGGGCGGCACCATCCTGAGGGTACCAAGCATAGTACTGGCAAGCGGTGCGCCACCGGCCCAAAAGTGCCTTTAGAAAACTACCAACGTGCGACCCCGGCTATCGTGATTCCGAGGCAATCTGCTACCGGGACGCGTGCGGCTCAGGCCGTACGTCGCTCGGAGCGGGCTGGTAGATCCAGATTGAAAAGGCCTGCAGCATTCGCTGTGGTTTGACGGCGGAGCTGATCCGGCGTGAGGTCCCACAGTGGAGCTAACGCCGCCGCGACCAACGGGAGATTGGCCGGCTCGTTGCGCCGGGACTTGACCCCGGGCGGCGCGAGGTACGGCGAGTCGGTTTCCAGCAGCAGCCTTTCTGCCGGTATAAGCGAGAGGGCCTTCCGCAGAATATGGGAGCCTTTGCGGCAGGCCAGTCCCCCGATCCCCACAAAGAAGCCTCTGGCCCTGGCCCATTCTGCCAGAAACTCGTCTCCATCAAACGAATGCAGGATAACGCTCTGCAATTGAGGCCAGCGATCAAGCTCGCGTGTGAGTTGTGCGCCCGCGTCGCGCTGATGAATGATAAGCGGGAGGCCGCTGCTGATTGCGAGCTCGATCTGCCACTGAAAGGCGTGCTGCTGCTCCTCAAAGCCTGGGCCTGGCCGGGCGAAATCGAATCCGGCCTCGCCAATGGCCAGCGGACGCAGCGCCAGGAGTTGTTCGGCCAGCGTGTCTGATTGCGCGGGGACAAGGGCGCGCGCGTCCTGAGGGTGAATCCCCGCCGCCAGTTCGACATCCGGATGTGAACTGCGGAGCGCGACTGACTGATCCCAGATATCGGGCCGGTAGGCGATATTCAGGAAGCCCTGCACTCCGGCAGCCCGTCCGCGGTCGAGCACCTCTGGTTGGTCAGCGTCGAACGCTGGATCATCGAGATGCACGTGGGAGTCGAAGATCGGCGGGGGGGCCTCGCTCATTTGACCGTGACGCTCTTGGCCAGGTTGCGCGGTCGGTCAGGGTCGTTGCCACGCGCCAGGGCGGCGAAGTATCCGAGCAGTTGTCCAGGCAGGGCTTCCACGATGACGTTCGCGATGCCACTTTCCGGAACTCTGACGAAAGCATCGAAGGCGGGGTCGGACTCGCTACCGACGCCGATCATGTAGCCGCCCCGGCTACGCAACTCAGCTGCGCCAGTCAGCACGTCGGTGCGCGTCTCGCCGGTGGCTGCGAAGACGAGGCAAGGCGTACCGGGTTCGATCAGCGCAATCACCCCGTGTTTCAGTTCTCCTGCCGCGAATCCTTCGGCGTGGACGTAGCTGACCTCCTTGATCTTGAGAGCGGCCTCGAGCGCCGAGGCATAGTGAACGCCGCGCCCGATGGGGAACATGTGCTCGCGCGACGCGACATAGGCTCCGAGCTCACGGAGCTGATCTGGCAGATTGCCGCTCAGCATCGCCTCGATGGTGTCAGCCGCGTGCGTAACAGCGTGTGCGCCTGCATTCCAATCCCCGCTCAACTCACAGGCCGTCAGAAGGAGCGTCGCCAGCATGGCGGTGTACGACTTGGTCGCGAGCACGCATTGCTCAACGCCAGCTCGCAAATGCACGCTGGTCCGGACGAGGCGGTCCAGTGAGGAGTTCGGTGTGTTGACAATAGCCGCAACCTGCGCACCCCGCCGCTGTGCCTCGTGGACGGCCTCAAGCACATCGATCGTTTCGCCGCTTTGCGAAATGGCGATGACGAGGGTTCGCTCGTCCAGAAACGCGCTGCGGTACCGGAACTCGGATGCCGGCACAAGGCTGGCCTCGCGTCCGCAAATACTGCTGAAGATGTACGAACCGGCGAGCGCGGCATTCGCAGCGGTACCGCACCCAACCAGGAGAACCCGGTCAGCGCCACGCACTGCGGCGGCGAGCGCCTTGATCTCGTCCCGAGCCTCCTGTGCGAGGCGGCGTAGAGACCGCGGCTGCTCTGACATTTCCTTGGCCATGAAGTGAGGGTGGGGGCCGAGCTCAATATCACTGTCTGCGGCCTGGATGGGGACGACGTACGGGCTCGACGGCGCCAGGCTCGCGCGGTCCAGAACCTCGATGCCGTTCGCGGTCAGCACCGCGAGCTGTTCGTCATCGAGGTAGATCAACTCGTCCGCATGGCCATGCATCGCCACAGCATCTGAAGCGATCGTGGATGACGTGGCGCCGCGGCCAATAACCAGCGGGGAGACGCGCTTGGCAGCGGCAAACTGGTCACTCGTGCGGTCCAGAACCACGACCGCGTTGTAGCCCTCCAGCCTTTCGAAGACGGATGCCACTGCCCGAGCGAGAGAGTCGCCCCGCTCCAGGGCTTCCTCGACGAGATGGACGACGACTTCGCTGTCGGTCTCTGAGGAAAACGAGTGGCCGCGCGCAAGGAGTTCAGCCCTCAACGGCGCGTGATTTTCAATAATCCCGTTGTGGACGACGGCGATGCGCCCGGCCTCGTCAACATGAGGGTGCGCGTTTTCAGCGGTGACGCGTCCGTGTGTGGCCCAGCGGGTGTGCCCAATACCGCTCCGGGTGCGGGGAAATGCCTTGTGGACGCCGTTAATGCGTCCCGGCTCCTTCTCGACCACCATGCCGGTTGAGGCGGCCACTGCCACGCCCCAGGAGTCATACCCGCGATACTCAAGCGTCTTCAGGGCGGAAAGGACCGTTTCTCCGACATCGGTCTCTGCGCCAACGTAGCCAAATACTCCGCACATGCCCAATCCTCCGGGTTCTGGTTTCCGGCGAACGCAAGATACAGCGGCGGGCCTGAACAGTCAGTTCAGACAAGCCACGTGCTACTGATTGTGGGAGGTGAGAGCATGCACGCCGGGAAGCTTTTGTCGGCAGGTTTCCGTGCCGGTTTGTTCCGCCCGTAACGACTGTGCTGGCCGGGGAGCCATCCGCCGAGTCTTTCGATCGGCTCCCGCCTCGTCAACTCGTCTCCTCACGACGAGCCCTGGCGCTATGAGCTACTGTGGTTTGTTGTCTCTCATTCCCTCGGACGCGAGTGTACAGGAGCGACCGGGCCTGAGCAATCACTTCCTATACTCATTGCGAGAGGACGAAACTCGGGCAACAGGAGCATTGCGCGTGATCGAGCGGTACACGCTACCTGAAATGGGTGCGATCTGGAATGAGCGGGCGCGTATCGACGCGTGGCTTGCCGTAGAGAAGGCTGCCTGTGAGGGGTGGCACAAGCGTGGCCGGATTCCAGCGTCCGCAATGCCGGCGATCCGTGCTGCAACCTGTGATCTGGACCGGATGGCCGAGATCGAACGTGAGGTCGATCATGACCTCATCGCCTTTTTACGGGCGACGGGAGAAACGGTTGGGCCGGACGCTCGCTTCATCCACATGGGGCTAACCAGCACCGATGTTGTCGACACGGCGCAGGCTACACAACTCCTGGCGGCCGCGAACCTCCTGACGAGGCGTCTAGGGGAACTCACCGAGGTCGTCGGTCGCCAGGCAGTGACCTACAAGGACACGCTGATGATCGGGCGGACGCACGGCATGCATGCCGAGCCGACGACGTTCGGGTTGAAACTCGCTGTTTGGTACGACGAGTTGCGCCGCCAGCAGCGCCGGCTGGCTCTTGCAAGCGAAGACATTGCTGTCGGCAAACTCTCTGGCGCCGTTGGGACGCATGCGCATGTGCCGCCCAGCCTGGAGGAAGAAGTGTGCTCGGCGCTCGGGTTGCGGGCGGCGGCCGCGTCCACCCAGGTGCTCCAGCGAGACCGTCATGCGTTCTTTCTGGCCGTACTGGCCGGGATTGGGGGGACGCTGGAGAAGTTCGCCACCGAAATCCGCCATCTGCAGCGGACAGAGGTCGCCGAGGTTGAGGAGCCGTTCGATCCAGGCAACCAGGGCTCGTCAGCCATGCCGCACAAGCGCAATCCCCATGCGTCGGAGCGCGTGACCGGACTGGCGAGGTTGCTGCGCGGCTACGCAGTGACCGCTGCCGAGAACAATGCGCTTTGGCATGAGCGTGATATCAGTCACAGTTCGACGGAGCGAGTGATCCTGCCGGATGCGACAATTACGCTCGACTTCATGCTGCACGAAATGACCGATATCCTGGCGCGCCTGGCCGTGTATCCGGAGCGGATGCAACGCAATCTCGACTCCATGCGGGGGCTCATCTACTCCCAGCCGGCAATGTTGGCGCTGGTCGATGCGGGGATGGACCGTCAGGCTGCCTACAAGCTCGTACAGCGGCACGCGCACGCTGCGCTCGACGGAGGGCCTGCGCTGTTTGAGGCTTTGCAATCGGACCCGGAGGTCTCGGCGCGGATTGATGCCAAAGCCCTCCGGGATCTGTTCGACCCGCGCCGGCAGCTCGCAGAAGTGGACGAGGTTTTCCATCGACTCGGCCTGATCACGCTGGTCGGAGCTGTCTAGGCAACATATCCCAAGAAGCTCAACCACACGGTACGACATCCCCCAGCCGCATGATCAAATTGACCGGGTGTCTGGGTCCGCCTAGAATCGCGCCGGAAAAGAGCGAGATTCACCATCCCTGGTATCTGTCAGGAGCAAAGTAAGGAAGGGCAACAGTGTCTGGTGAGGAAACCGGAGGCGGTGAGGCGCTGCAACATACGGCGCTTACAAGCCGGCACGAAGCCCTCGGCGCCAGGATGGTGCCGTTTGCTGGTTGGTACATGCCGGTGCAGTACAGCGGCATTCTGAACGAGCATCGCACAGTCCGCACCGCCGCTGGTCTGTTTGACCTTGGACACATGGGGCAGGTGCGCGTCACGGGCGCGGACGCGCTGGATTACCTGCAGCAAATCACGACGAACGACGTTGCCACCCTCCAGCCTGGAGAAGCCCAGTACTCGATGCTCCCGAATCCAACCGGAGGGGTGATCGACGACATTATCGTGTACCGGCTGCACGATGAGCCCGGGTACTTCGTGGTCATCAACGCGGCCAACCACGACAAGGATGTTGCCTGGCTTCTGGAACAGCGCGAAGCCCGGCCACGCCTTGATGTCGATGTGCGCGATGTGTCAGCCGAGCTTGGCATGATCGCTATCCAGGGGCCCAAAGCACTGGAGATCGTCGGTTCCGTGACCGATGACCCGCTTGGCAACCTTGAGCCGTTCAGTTGCGCCCGCGCGAACGTGGCCGGTATTCCGGTGCTGGCGGCGCGCACGGGGTACACCGGCGAGGACGGCTTCGAGTTCTACGTGCCGCAGCAGGCCACTGCTGCCCTCTGGGATGCGTTAATGGCCGCCGGTGAGCCGCTTGGCCTGGCGCCGATAGGGCTAGGCGCTCGGGATACCCTGCGCCTGGAAGCCCGCATGCCGCTCTACGGCAACGAACTGGCGGACGATATCAGCCCACTTGAGGCCGGCGTCGGCTGGGCCGTCAAGCTGAACAAGGGCGACTTTGTTGGGCGCGATGCAATCGCGAAGATGAAAGCAGACGGGGTTCCACGCAAGACGGTCGGGTTTCGCCTGGTCGAGCGTGCCGGCTCGGCTCGTCACGGCTATGACGTTCAACTCGACGGCCGCAGCGTCGGCGTTGTGACCAGCGGTGGCCGCTCACCATCTCTCGGCGAGGAGATCGGGCTGGCGCTCGTTGAGACTGGCGCTGCCGGCGTTGGCAAGCCGCTGGACATCATCATTCGCGGGCGTCCGGTCCGCGCGGAGCAGGTCAAGCTTCCCTTCTACCGCCGGAGCAAGAGTCAGGCGTAGTTACCAGGCAAGGAGCAGACAGGCAGTCATGACATCACCAGCAGATCGCCGGTACACCAGAACACACGAATGGGTTTCGCTTGATGGCGACGTCGCCACCATTGGGGTCACGGACTTTGCGCAGTCTGAATTGGGAGACATTACCTATCTCGATCTCCCCGAGGTCGGCTCCGCAATTTCCGAGAATTCCGCGCTCGGCGTCGTCGAATCGGTGAAGGCAGCGAACGATATCTTTTCGCCTGTCGACGGCGAGGTCGTGGAGATCAACCACGCGGCCGTAGATGCGCCCGAAACGGTGAACTCATCTCCGTACGGGGATGCCTGGCTGGTGAAAGTACGTATCAGTGATCCGGCCAAGTTCGAGGCCCTCATGGACGCGGCTGCGTACGACGCATTCGCTGAGTCCGCGGCACACTAGGTCGGGCGTCACCCGGATATGGGCAAGAACTCCTTTCGCAAGGAAATGGTGGAAACAGACGCATGACATTCAATCCACACACGGCTGAGGATCGCCTCGCCATGTTGGAAGTGGCTGGCGCCGAGACCGTCAGCGACTTCTTCGCGCCAATTCCCGAGGCCGTGCGCTTTCCCGACATGCAGCTTCCGCCGAGCCTGACCGAGGTCGAAGCGTTGGACAAGCTTTCGAGCCTCGCCGCAGCCAACACGGTCGCGCGGGGTGAGGATGTCTACCTGGGTGCGGGGAGTTACCGCCATTTCGTGCCGGCCGCCGTCGGGCAGATCCTCGCGCGGGGTGAGTTCTACACCGCGTACACGCCGTACCAGCCAGAAGTGGCGCAGGGCACCCTGCAGGTCATCTACGAGTTTCAGAGTCTCGTCGCCGCCCTGACCGGCATGGATGTCGCCAACGCGTCCATGTACGACGGCGCGACTGCCCTGGCAGAGGGCGCGTTGATGACCGTCTCGCTGCCCCGGAGGAAGCGGCGCGTCGTCATCGCGGGGACTGTCCACCCGGCGTATCGGGGCGTCATGCACACCTATCTGGAGGGTCTGGATGTCGAGGTAATCGATGTGCCGCTGCCGGCGGACGGGTTCGTCAGTACGACGGAAGCGCTTGCCCCGCACCTGGGCGACGACCTTGCGTGCATCGTCGTGCAGTACCCGAACTTCTACGGAGGAATCGAGGACATCCAGGCCATTGCGGATCTCGCCCATGAGCAGGGTGGGGCGCTGGTCGTGAGTACGTACCCCGTGCCTCTGGCCCTGTTGAAACCACCGGGTGAACTTGGCGCAGACGTTGTCGCAGCGGAGGGACAGGCACTCGGCGTTGCACAAAGCTACGGCGGTCCGTACGTAGGGCTGCTTGCGACACGACAGGGATATGTCCGGCAGATGCCAGGCCGTCTGGCGGGCGTAACCACTGATTCGCACGGCAATCGCGGCTACGTGCTGACACTGCAGACACGTGAGCAGCACATTCGCCGGGAGAAGGCAACATCGAATATTTGCACCAATCAGGGCCTGATGGCGACGGCCGCGACCGTCTACATGTCCACCCTGGGACCTGAGGGCTTCCGCGAGGTTGCTGAGCGCGCCTATCAGAACGCCCACTACCTGGCGCAGCAAATTGCTCAGATTCCGGGTTTCCGGATCGCGACAGACGGTGAGTTCTTTCACGAGTTTGTGGTCGAGACTCCTGTGCCTGCCAGTGAGGTGCTGACCGCGTTGCAGGCGCAGGGCATTATTGGCGGCCTGGACCTGGGCAAGATCGATGACTCGCTGCGAAACAATCTACTGGTGTGCGCAACGGAGCTGAACTCCCGCAGCGGGATTGACCGCATGGTCGCGATTCTTTCTGGCCTCGCCGCGTCGTAGCAAGGGTAAGCGCTCCGGTATGCGGGCTCCATGTGGCTGGTATACTGGAGCGCCGTAAATCGTCTTCAGATTCGTGTCATGAAGGCGTGAGCGGGAGTGACGCGGCGGTCTTGTACGCCGTGTCTTTGTTTGGTGTCACGGAGCGCTCGTGGGAAAGCCGATCGTCGCCATCGTAGGCCGGCCAAACGTCGGCAAGTCGACGCTGTTCAATCGCCTGATTGGCGAGCGGCGGGCTATCGTCGAGGACGAACCAGGCACGACCCGCGACCGGGTCTACGGGACCACCGACTGGGGTGGTGTCGAATTCACGATCATTGACACTGGCGGTCTGCAGAACGATCAGGAACTGATCGGTGAGCCCACCGATGTTCTGGCCCGGTACACCCGTGATCAGGCGCACGCGGCTATCGCAGAAGCCGACGTGATTGTGTTCATGGTTGACGGCAAGGCAGGCATGAACGCGGGGGACCACGAAGTTGCCGGAATCCTGCGCCGCGCGGACAAGCCAACGATCCTGGTCGCCAACAAGGCAGAGAGTGCTGATCGCCGGGATGCGGTCTACGAATTCTACGAACTTGGCCTTGGCGATCCGCTGGCGATTTCCTCCTACCACGGCACCGGCACCGGAGACCTTCTGGACCGAATTGTTGAAGCGCTGCCGGCCGCTGAGGATGACGAGGAGATCGAAGGGCCCGCGATTGCCATTGTCGGTCGCCCGAACGTCGGCAAGAGCCGACTCCTGAACGCGCTCTTCGGCCAGGAGCGCTCTATTGTCAGCGACATTCCGGGTACGACGCGCGACAGCCTGGACACTGTGCTGGAGTGGGCCGGTCAGCCGGTGACGCTTATCGACACGGCAGGTATCCGGCGGCGTGGGCGCATTGACCGGGGCATCGAGCAGTACAGTGTGCTGCGCTCCATGCGGGCCATCGACCGCGCGGATGTCGTGCTCCTGGTGATCGACGCCACCGAGGGTTTCACCGCCCAGGATCTGCATATCGCGGGATATGTCGCGGAACAAAAGAAGGGCATCGTCGTCGTCGTCAACAAATGGGATCTCGTTGAGAAGGATTCCTCGACGATGGACGAGTTCCGCGAGGAAGCGCGGCGGCAGCTCGACTTCATGCCGTATGCGCCGCTCGTTTTTGTCTCGGCGAAGTTCGGTCAACGGGTGAACCAGGTGCTGGACACTGCTCTGGCCGTGGTTTCCGAACGGCACAAGCGCGTGCCCACCGCCGCACTCAACAAGATGCTGAAGGAAGCCGTCGCGGCGCATCCGCCGCCGAGCAAGCCGGGCAAGTGGCTCAAGTTCTATTACGCAACGCAAGCAGACATTTCGCCGCCAACATTCATCATCTTCGTGAATGACCCGACGCAGATTCATTTCACCTACCGGCGGTTCCTGGAGAACCAGCTTCGCGATGCCTTCGGCTTCACCGGCACGGCAATCCGGCTGAGTTTCCGAGGGCGCGAGGAGGGCCGATAGGCCGGCCCCATGACTGGCCCCTTGCTGGTCCTGATTGGCTTGCTGGCGGGCGCGGTTCCCTTCGGCTATCTCGCGGGCCGCTCGATGCAAGGCATTGACCTCCGCAAAGTCGGCAGCGGTGGCACTGGCGCCACCAATGTTCTGCGTACATTGGGCACAAGGGCTTCGGCTGTTGTCCTTGTCCTTGACTTCCTGAAGGGTTTGCTACCCGTCCTGGCCGCACGTTGGCTCGAAGTTGGGGAGTGGTGGGTGGCGCTTGTCGCCGTCGCCACTGTAGTGGGGCACTGCTGGTCTCCGTTTATTGGCTTCAAGGGTGGGAAAGGGGTCGCGACGGGGGGCGGAGCCGCAATCGCGCTCTTCCCACCGGTACTGCTCGTCGTTCCCGTCATTCTGCTGGTTATCTGGAAAACGCGTTTCGTTTCGCTCGGTTCACTCCTCGGGGCGTGTCTGGCGGTCGCCCTGGCGACGGCGTTTGCCCTTGCAGGAGCACTCTCCTGGGCCTACGCCGCTGCTATCGCCGCAGTCGCCGCCATCATCATTTTCCGGCACCGGGCAAACATCGAGCGCCTGCGAACGGGGAGCGAACGCAAGCTGGGGCAGAAAGTTCGGCTCACGGGCTGAGGTTATCTCAGCCTGGGTAGCCGCCGGGGTTCGCCTGAAACCATCGCCAGGCGGAAGCCACCATTTCATCCAACGTCGAACGCTCTGGCTCCCAGCCCAGAACAGTCCGCGCGCGAGTGGAATCGGCGATAAGCACCGGAGGGTCGCCCGGGCGACGGTCTGCGAATTGGATGGGCACATTTTCTCCTGTGACGCGCTCGACGGTCTCAACTACCTCGCGAACCGTTGCACCGTCACGCGTGCCAAGGTTGAAGGCCCCGAGGGCGCCTTTCTCGCGCTGCAACGCCTCGAGGGCCAGCATGTGAGCATCCGCCAGGTCAAGGACATGGACGTAATCGCGGATTGCGGTGCCATCCCGCGTCGGGAAGTCCGTACCAAAGACGGTTAGCGCAGGCGCACGTCCCGCAGCGGCGAAGAGTACGTTCGGGATCAGGTGGGTTTCCGGAGCGTGGTCTTCGCCAATTGCATCAGACGCACCAGCCACGTTGAAATATCGCAGCACGGCCGTTGAGAAGTCATAGGCTTGCGCGTATGTCGCAATCGCCTCTTCTGCGGCAAGTTTGGCGGCGCCGTAAGGGTTGATTGGGTTTTTTGCGGCGTCTTCTTTCACTGGCAAATGTTCTGGCACGCCATAGACGGCAGCCGTGGAGGAAAAGACGAGCTTCGACGTGCCGGCCGCGCGCATGGCATCGAGCAGATTAAGCGTGCCAGCCAGGTTGACGCGCCAGTAGGGAGCAGGGTCGATCACCGATTCCGGAGCAATTGTCAGCGCTGCGAAGTGCATCGCCTTCCAGGCCGGAATTCGCACACAGCCTCGCGCAGGGCAAGAGCGTCGGTGATATCGACTCGAGGCGAAACAGGCTCCCGCCGGGGACGGCGACGTGCCCTGATGCAGATTGTCGATAACCAGCACGTCATGACCGCCAGCCGCGAGACGATGAGTTGCCGCGCTTCCAATGTATCCGGCCCCGCCAGTGACGACGATCTTCACGTTGCCTCCAGTCGCTGTTGGTTCGGCGCACCATTGTAGAATCGGGGCAGAGTCCCCGCGTTGATAGACGCCCAGATCATTGCTCTTGGGAAAGGACGTTTGCCATGCTTGAGGTCTCTTCAGCGCTCGCCGCAGATCCTGAGGTGGCGGCATCCATCGGCCGAGAGGAAGGCCGCCAGCGCGACGGCATTGAGCTTATCGCGTCGGAAAACTTCGTCAGCGCCGCCGTACTCGAAGCTGTCGGGTCGGTCCTGACCAACAAATATGCCGAGGGGTACCCCGGCAAGCGGTACTACGGCGGCTGCGAATTTGTGGACGAGGTTGAGCGGCTGGCTATCGACCGGGCGAAGCAGCTTTTCGGCGCGGAGCACGCCAACGTGCAGCCGCACTCCGGCGCCAACGCCAACATGGCAGCCTACCTCGCGCTGATGCAGCCGGGTGATCGCATCCTGGGCCTGAGCCTGGCCGAAGGCGGGCATCTCACGCATGGTCATGCGGTGAACTTTTCTGGCCGCCTCTTCGAGCCACACTTCTTCGGCGTGAACGTCGAGACCGGATTGATTGATTACGAAGAGGTTGCCCGCCGCGCGCGTGAGGTGAGGCCGCGCGGCATCATTGCTGGCGCTTCGGCCTACAGCCGCCAGCTGGACTATGCCAGGTTCCGCGATATTGCGGATGAAGTCGGCGCGTTTCTCTTTGCGGACATCGCCCATCCAGCGGGACTCGTTGCCACCGGCTTCCACCCCAGCCCAATTCCTTACGCAGACATCACGACGACCACAACCCACAAAACGCTGCGCGGGCCGCGCGGCGGCATGATCCTGACGTCAGAGAAACACGCCAGGGCCGTAGATAGTGCCGTCTTCCCCGGCATGCAGGGCGGGCCGCTGATGCATGTGATTGCCGGCAAGGCGGTCGCGTTCAGGGAAGACCTCAGCCCGGACTACCAGGCGTACGCAAGGCAGATCATCAACAACGCGCAGGCCATGGCAAACCGCCTGATCTCGCGGGGCCTGCCCATTATCTCGGGCGGGACGGATACTCACCTGATGCTGGTCAACGTTGGCGCGAGGGAATTGAGTGGGAGCAAGGCCGAGAAGCTCCTGGATGCCGTTGGCATTACCTGCAACAAGAACACTATTCCCGGCGACACGCGCCCGCCTTCACGCGCCAGCGGCATTCGCCTTGGCACGCCCGCTGTCACTACCCGCGGGTTCACCGAGGCGGAGAGTGAGCTTGTTGCCGACCTGATCGCCGATGTGCTCGACGCGCCCAACGATGAGGCCGTTCGGGAGCGGACAGCCGAGCAGGTGCGTGTTTTGATGCAGGGATTTCCGTTGCCCGGCCTGAGCCGGGTCGCCTGAGCGCGCTCCAGGCTACTGCAACAGGAGCTCAAACCTCAGCTTGTCTCGTTCGGCTGATGTCAGCCGGCGCGAGGCAAGCTGGTACAGCCCGACCAGGTAGGCACGCGTGTGCGGGCTGATGAGCGTACCCAGGAGTGCGCCGGCCAGAGCACCGAACACGGTTCCCAGCATGAACGCCGGAACGTGCGATGGCTTGCGCAGGCCGTCGCACTCCGTGGCGGGCTCAGCCGGCGAGAGTGCCTGGATGTCAAGCCCGGCCACGGGCGCCGCGGCCAACTCCAGGGGCTGATTGCTCACTGAATCGACAACAGCGTTGGCGCGTCTGCCCACAAGTCCTCCAGCCGGTAGAACGTTCGCTGGTCAGTGGAGAACACGTGCACCAGCACTTCTCCAAAATCGAGAACAATCCAGCCACTGGCCGCTGTTCCCTCAGTGCGCCGCGCCTTGACCCCGTTCTCGTTCATCTTCTCGAGCAGAGTGCGCTCAATCGCCCGGAGTTGCCGCTCATTTTCACCTTCCGTAATGACGAAATAGTCAGCGAAGGGCGACATTTCGTGGATATCCAGGACTACGGTGTCACGGGCAGGCGTATCGCTGATGATGTCGGCGAGCAACAGCGCTCGCGCGCGGCCAGGAGCAAGGTCGGCGGCATTGCCGGTGGTGGTCAGTTCTTCAGCCAAGCAGTCTTTCTCCTGACAGTGAATGCGTCCGGTGGGCCCGGCAGGGATCGAACCTGCGACCCTGGGGTTATGAGCCCCGTGCTCTACCTCTGAGCTACAGGCCCGGCTACAGGAATGGCGAGCACCTCTCGCTTCGCCCCTGTGATGGAGTTTCCACGGAGAATCTACAACAGGACGCCCGGTTTTGGCAGGTCTGAGGCAGGTTAGGCAAGCCGAGGCGTCCGTTGTGGGTGGGGCAATCGTGCTGTCGCTCCATCTGTTGGACAGGTGCGTGGATGGCTCCGGCCAACCGGCTCGCCACGTAGCGTGCGCCCCTGATGGAAGAGCAGAAGCAAGGAAGCGTGTCCGGCATGCCACCTTCACAGCCGGCGTGGAGCCTGGCAACCTTGCTCCGGTTGGCATGATCCTGATCACGTCTCACGGTAACAACTTCAGATCCACAGTGCCTGAATCAAAGCGGCTCAGGCGCCGGGAGACACCGGAATGCTTTGTGGATTGCGGAAGATGTCATCGGGATCGTAGGATGTCTTGACCTCAATCAGGCGCTGCAGGTTCTCTGCGTAGAACTGCTGTTGCCACTCCGGGATACCCGTGTTCGGAAAGTTCTGGTAGCTCTCGTTCGGCGTGTGCGGCGCTATCAGGGACGTGATCTCCTGGGTCCACGCGGTGAGCTCGTTGCCGACACGCGGGGGCTGTTCTGGCGACCAGACGGCGCCAGTTCGCCAGAGGAGGGTCATGTCCCGGTGGACATACGCCGTTGCTGATCTGCTGGTCTGGGTCAGGATGCCGCCCACCCAGCCAAAGAGGGTCAGAGTGCCGTGCGCAACATCCGTGCGATACGGGCAATTGATCAGCCCGCTGACAAGCTGCGCGGTAACGTCGTCCGGAAGGGGGGCGTTGGCGTAGCGTGAAATGCCGGTGAAAGCGAGTGCGTGTGTTACAGACTCGCTGAGCCGCCGTTGCGATTCCCGGAAGGGCAATGCCGCGATGGTGTGCTCGACCGGCGGAGTCTTGACCCCCAGGAGTGGGGTCAGGAGGTCTTGCAGGTCGCTTGCCTGACCGATGAAGTGTCCTGAAAGAAGTACATCAATGCTCCGGCGCTTGCCAGATTCAGCCGGGTCCCTGGGGATGACGGTGACGGTCGCCCCGAACTCCGGTGGAGCGTGCTGCATAAGCGCCTGGAATGCCTGGAGCACGAGACCGGCTGCGTCTGCACCGCGCCACCTGACGGTGAAGTTGGAAACAGGGGTGGCGGGGGTCTCCACCAGGTCAAAAATGAAGGAGGTGTTCACTCCATAGCTTCCGCCTGCACCCCCGCGGAGTGCCCAGAAGAGATCGCTGTGTTGGTCTGCGGCAACGTCCAGCAGTTCGCCATTGGCTGAGATGAGGCGCGTTTGCCGCAGGTGATCGCAGGTGAGCCCTGCCCAGCGCGCGTCGGAGCCGATGCCGCCGCCCAGGGTCAGGCCGCCGATGCCGACCGTGGGGCACGTTGCGCCAGGCAGGAAAAATGGGCTGTCGTTCAGGGCCCTCTGAAGGCTCGCCATTGTGGCGCCGCCCCCGGCAGTCAACGTGCCGGTCGCGTGGTCGACCGTCACCGTGTCCAGACTTCGCAGGTCGATCAGGAGGCCGGTAGTGGTGGAGTAGCCAGCGAAGCTATGGCCTCCACCGCGTGCAACCGGCGGGACTCCGTTCTCAGCGCACCACTGGACACAGGTAATGACATCGGCTTCGTCTGCACAACGGGCAATGGCGATGGGGGTGACATCCTGGTAGCTGCGGTTAGCGGGGGTATTGGCAACAGAGAACGCAGTATCCTGGGGCAGGAGAAGTTGCCCGGCAAGACGCTGCTGAAGGTCGCCCAGGGCGGTGTTTGGCGTTGGAGTTTGGGCGGCAGTCCGGTGCAGTGAGGAGAACCCGGCAACGCTCAGGGCGGTTGAGGCCGCGCGAAGCAATGCTCGGCGGTTGTGCAGATGCTTGCGTCGTGCCGTGTGCGAGGCGCGCGAACCTTGGGGCGTTGGTGCAGTCACTCTTTTCCTCGTCGGGCCAGATCGTTTTGGCGCCGGACCGCCTTTGCCGCCCGCGCAGGTTTACCATACTCCTTGTCGTGGCCAGTTTCAGCGGAAGGAGGCGCTCCGGCCTGAACGCGGGACGGCAGCAGTAACAGCAGGACGGCGGCTCTCCTCCGGGTGGCTGATCCCCTGTTGTGTGCGCTGCGCCGGGAAATGGCTGCGCGCCTCGTCCAGCGGCCAGATACGCTCGGCTAACAGGTTGATGGTGTTCAGCTTGCGCTGCAGGATTCCTTCCACCACCACGAATGGCTCACCGCGCACCACGTGGCGCTCTGCCTCGTAGAGGGGCGGCGGCACGATGACGTTCAGCAGCCCTTGCTCATCCTCCAGCAGCAGGAACGTCACGCCGCGCGCAGTCTCTGGCCGCTGCCGCACAACAACCAGCCCAGCCACCTGGATACGCAGACCATCACGCAGGTGCTGGGTATCCGCTGTGGGCCGAATGGGCGCAGGTAGCCGCTGCCGCAACAACCCAAGGGGATGCCAATGTGGGGAAAGCCCAAGACCCAGGGTTTCCTCTGCCATGCGCTCCCAGACTGGCATCGGCGGCAGGTCCACGACATCCTGGCCGATCGGCAGCGCCAGCGCCATCTGGCAGCCCCGGTCCCGTTTCCGAGCCTTGTCCCGCGCCGGCAAGGTGCGCCGGGGAATTGCCAGCCCGGCCTGCCAGGCCGCTTCGCGCCGGGCCAGGCCCAGGCTGTCGAAGACGCCCGCCAGCGCCATTGTTTCCACCAGCGGCACGGGGAGGCTGACCCGGCGCATCAGATCTGGCACGGAACGGTACAGACCGTGCGCCGCGCGCTCCGTCACAACTGTTCGCGCCGCCTCCTCGCCCAGGCCCTGCACCTGCCCCAGGCCCAGTTGCACCAGACTCGCCCCCTGCACCGTGCAGCGCACGCCGCTCTTGTTGAGATCCGGGAGGAGCGTGCGAACCCCGCGCCGCCTGGCTTCGTTCGCCAGCACGGATGGGCTGTAGAACCCCATTGGCTGGTTGTTGAGCAACGCGCAGAGAAACTCGGCTGGATAATGGTGCTTCAGCCAGCAGGACTGGTACGCCAGCACGGCGAAGCTGGCGGCGTGACCACGGGGGAAACCGTAGGCCGCGAACCCGAGCAGCTTCTGAAAGATGGCGTGACTTGTCTCCTCCGGCACGCCGTTGGCGGTTGCCCCATCGCGAAACTGTGTCCAAAGCGAGGTGATGGCTTCCTGGGAACGCTTGCGCGTCATGGCCCGGCGGAGTTGATCCGCCTGACCGGCGGTGAACCCGGCCAGTACCTGCGCCACCTCGATGACCTGGTCCTGATAGAGCACGACGCCCATAGTGTCCTGCAGCACTGGTTCCAGCAATGGGTGGTCGTAGGTGATCTTGAAGTTGGGTCCAGGCGGCGCTGGATGTAGGGTGAGGTGGCTGCCGCCCACGATGGGGCCAGGGCGCACGATGGCCACCTGCACGGTGAGATCGTCCAGAGCGCGGGCTGCGTCTTGAGCAGGGTCTGGATCTGGGCGCGGGATTCGATCTGGAACGTGCCGACCGTATCGCCCGCGCAGATCATGTCGAAGACAGCCTGATCGGCAAAGTCAAGGCGCGTCAGGTCGACATTCGCTTCCGGATGCCTGATGGAGATCCCCTGCACACACTCCTCGACCAGTTCGAGCATACCGAGCGCCAGGAAATCGAGCTTCACCATGCCGGCGTCGGCCACGCTGTCCTTGTCCCACTGGATCAGCCAGCGCCCTTCCATGGCGGCGGGCTGCAGCGGCACCAGGTCCGTAATCGGGCAGGCCGAAATAACCATGCCGCCCGAGTGCTGGCTGACATGGCGTGGGAACCCGGCCAACTCACTGGCCAGTTCGATCAACAACGACCAGGGCGGCACATCAAGGCGCGTGGCGTACTCTGGCATGCGCGCCAGTTCCTCACGCAGGATGCGAGCGGAGCCGGGGACGCAGAGCTTGGCGATGCGATCCAGGTCGGCCACCGGGATACCCAGCACCTTACCGATATCACGCACCGCCGAGCGCAGTTTGTAGGTTGCGAAGGTACAGATGAGTCCCACCCGACCGGGATAGCGCTCGTAGACGCCCAGCATTAACTGCTCGCGAATCTTGCGCGGGAAATCGAGGTCAATGTCGGGCGGCTCAGTGCGGGCATCGTTGAGGAAGCGGCCCAGCGAAAGCCGGTGCTCCAGTGGGTCCACCGGCGAGAGCCCAATCAGGTAACAGACCAGAGAGTTCACCGAGGAGCCACGGCCCCGTCCCGGGGGGAGGGGGCTGGCGGCGGGCTGCCCTTGCTCCTGCCGCACCCGGCCGGCAACCTCCTCTGCCAACTCCAGCAGATCGTGATGCATCAGGAAGAACGCGGCCAACTGCTGCCGGGCGATGAGGTCCAGTTCCTCATTCAGGCGCTCCCAGGCTGCCTCCCGCCGTGAATGGTCTGCAGGAAAGCGCTCCTCGAATCGCTCATGGCAGATACGGGTCAGGTAGCTATCGAGCGATTCCCCTTCCGGGGTCGCCTGCTCGGGAAACTGGTAGGGCGCGTGCGTGGCCAGGTTGAACGCGGCGCAGCGCTCCGCCAGATGCAGTGAGGCGCGCACCGCTTCCGGGTAGCGTGCAAAGAGGCGCTCCACATCGGCCATGGGGCGCAGGGCGAAATCCCCATTACGGCGGTGGTAGCGCGCGGTGGCATCCAGCGTGCCCTGGTGGCGAATTGCGACCAGGACATCGTGCAGGCGGTAGCGCTCGGGCCGGTGGTAGTGCACGTTACCGGTAGCCACAGTGGACAGGCCTGCCTCCGCGGCCAGCCGCGAAAGGGCAGCGAGGCGCCGGGTATCACCCCGCACCTGGTTCTGCTGCAGTTCCACATAAACGTTGCCTGCGCCAAACCAGGCCACGTACTCCCGCAGCAATGCCTGGGCACTGACAAGATCACCGTTATCCACGTAGCGGCTGAGTTGCCCCCTGGGGCAACCCGTGAGCAACACTAATCCATTGGCGTACGTCGCCAGCAACGCTGGATCGAGCCGTGACGCACGCGCGCCGGGCTCGGTGGGCCACCCGGACCCTGGCTCCGGTTGGTGGGCGGCGGTAATAAGCCGGCAGAGATTGGCGTACCCCGCCGCAGACTCCACGAGCAGGGTGAGGTGGCTGCCGTCCAGCAGCGTCATCTCCGCCCCGGTGATAGGGGCAATACCGGCGGAATCAGCAGCGTTGGCAAACTCCAGGGCGCCGTAGAGGCCGTCGTGATCAGTCACAGCCAGGTGACGGTAGCCTAGTTCGGCAGCCCGCGCCACGATCTCCTCGGGCAGGGCCGCGCCATCCAGCAGGGAGTAGGCCGTGTGCAGATGCAGTTCGGCGTAACAGGGTGCTGAGTTGGGGATGCTCATGGCATTGCTGCAATGACCATGCTGGCTTACCTCGGTATGAGCGCCTGGCCTGGTCTTGCCAAAATCGCGGCGCCGGCTGCGAAGCCCCTCAGGCGGGCTCCTGCGGCCATCCGCTGGAGTGTTAGCCGACGCCCTCCACCGCCGCTGGAGAGAGCGTGACTGGTTGGGGCCGCCGCGTCGTCACGATAACTTCCGCCAGCCAGCCGCTGGAGAGTACTCCCGCCAGACCAACCAGGATAGTGGTGACGAAGAGCGCCTCGTAGCTGAAGCGCTGGATAATCAGCCCGCCTGCCACCGGGGCAAAGGCGGCCAGTGCCAGCAGGCCGCTGGTGAGCGCGCTGTAGGACGTGCTCAGACGCGGTGGCGCCAATGGCGCAAGGTAGGCTGGTCCACTGCGCGCCAGCGCAGACAGCGCCGCCCCAATCGCGAAAAAGCCAACGGCAAACGCGACGGTTGGAACGCTGCTGCCGAAGCGCGACTGAAGCTGCTCCACTGTTTGCAACTGCGGGAGAATCAGCGCCAGGGCCGGCGCCACAAGCCGCAGGACCGCCGCCGCTTGCAGGACGGTGCGCGGCTGCGTCTTCCGCTCCAGCCAGATCCAGACCGGTGCGCTCACGACCCAGCCCAGCACGCCGGCCAGGATGAAGATGCCGATTGATGTCGCCGGGACGCCCAGACGGATTACGGCGTACAGAAAGAGAAACGGATCGACTGCCGCCGTCGCCGCCAGCAACAGCCGAAAGACAAGGTAGCGCAGGTAGCGGCCATCTGCGAGCGGGCGCAGCAGCGTGCGTGGCGCGAACGTTGATTGCGGCGCAGCCATGCCCGGTATCGGGCGTTGCAGCGCAGTCAGGACTGCCAGCACGACCAGGAAAACAGCTACCACCAGGAAGAGGCGGCCGTAGTTGCCCGGGAACGCGGGTGAGCCCGCGCCCAGAAGCCGTGCGGCCAGTAGCGTACCGAGAATGCTGGCCGCGAGACTCGCCAGCACCCGACGGAAGGAGAAGTCGCCCCGTTGGTCCGGGGTGATCGCAGCCCGCAGCAACGTCGCTGCGGGCACACTTCCCAGGCCACCGGCCACGGTGTAGACGATCAGGCAGAGGAAGAAGGTCAGCAAAAGTGGCCGCCCCGATTGCAGGAGCACCGAAGGGTTGGTGCGCATGGCGGCAAAGCCCAGTACCCCAATGGCCCCCGCCCGTACCAGTGCCGAGGCAAAGGCCCACTGCTGCTGGCGGGCTGGCCTGGTGGCCAGGAGATGCGCGGGAACCCGCGCCACGGTCCACATGCTGGCCGCCAATGCCGGCACGAGGCCGATCAAGGGGTAAGAAGGCGTCAACTCGGCGGCGAAGAAGGCCAGGATCAGGCTGGGCAGGAGCATGACCTCCGCCAGCACATTCAGCGCAGATGCGAGCAACCCAGGGATGGAGGCCAGCGGCGCACGCCGTGGCTCCGGGAAGGCCAACTCGGGATCCTGACTGGAGAACACGCCGCGTCACCTTCTCTCTGCGCGATGGCCAGAGATCAAGTATAGGTGGCGCTTTCCGGGAGCAGCCGCCGTATTTGGTACCGGAGCCCGTTATTCAGTACTGGCGGCGTCCTGCGCCGGCGCCAGGGCAATTGCGCTGGCCAGGAACTGCGCGTCTTCCGGCGCCAGCAGTTCCACCGCCGCCGCACTGCCAACCGCCTGCTGCGCAGGAAGCACGCCACCCAGGGCGAGCACAACTGGCCCTTGCCCGGCAAGTTGACCGCCAGCCCAGCCAAGGAGGACAGGGTCACGCACGCCAATTTGCTGCGCCAGTCGCAGAGCCGCCGCCCACACCGGCTCCTCCGGGCCAGCGGATACGGTAGGGAACGCTCCGTCTGCGAGCAGGGTTGCCTCGCCGCCTGGATCCAGCAACACGACGTGTACGTCTGACTCGCCGGCCACCTCACGCTGAAGCTCCGCGCGAATCTTGGCGTAGGTGACCGGCAGCACTTCCGGGAGCACCTGGGTGCTGGCGATAACCGGCATGAAGTTGGCATCGCCCGGCCAGCGCGGCACGATGTGCTCGTGCAGGTGCGCGGCGATGCCAGCTCCAGCCACCGCGCCGACATTGACGCCGATGTTGAATCCCACTGGGTTGAGCGCACGCCGTACCGCCCGCATCACCGGGCGTCGCAGATCCGCCAGCTCATGAGTTGTTGCATCATCTGCCTCTTCAGGGGAGGAAACATGCGCCTTTGGCACCAGCATCACGTGCCCGGTGTTGTAGGGGAAGAGGTTCAAGATGACATAAGCCGTTTCGCCGCGATGTGCAATCAGGGCCGCCGTGTCTTGCTGCTCACGCAGGCGATTGCAGAAAACGCACCCTTCCTCACGTGGACCGCCGGTGACGTACTGCATGCGCCAGGGTGTCCAGATTCGGCCCAGGCGCGCGGTCCCGGGGGGAACAGCATCCTCAGACAACGGGGCCGTCGGCTCCATGCGATCAGGTTTCCACCGCGAAGTGCGCTGCAAGATAGGGGCGGCTGCGGAGCGCCGCAAGATCCGCTGAAACGACCTCGAGCGGGTCTGCCCCGGCCACGTGGCAGGCAACGGCAACCAGAGAAAGCGTTGATTGCACCTGTGCCAACGTACCTGCGGTCAGCGATTGCCACTGTTGGGCAGCCGCGCGCAGGAGCGCGATGGTGGTGTCTCGCGGCGGGGCATCGGGCATGGCCAACGAAAGGTCTGGCCGCACCTGCTCCCAGCCAAAGCCAAGACGCAGCGCTTCCACCAGCAGCCAGTAGATGACCTGGGACGCTTCCAGTTGCGTATCGGCCAGGGGATCGTCGTGATGATGCTCGCCTGCCAGCACACCCGCCAACTCAAGCAACTCGTCCGCAACGCGCGGAGCGACGCTCTTGTCTGTGTTGCGCAAGAGGCGGGACGTGCCTGACTGTGCGCCAAGATCGTGGTCACGCAGGTATTGGTAGGCGGCCATTTGGGCGCGCGTCAGTTCGCTGAGGCTGGTCCCGGATGGCTGGCTGCTGCCGTACACCTCAGCCGGGTTGAACTGCCGCTCCTCGACGATCTGCAACGAGCCATCCGCGTTCACGCGGCGGTAGTAGCAGGTAGCGTAGCCATCGTGGCAAACTGCGCCCTGCTGAATCACACTCAGAAGCAGACTGTTGCGCTCGCAATTCACGCGCAAGTCCGTCACGATCTGCTCGTTGCCGGACGTTTCACCCTTGCGCCAGAGCTTGTTGCGGCTGCGGCTCCAGTAGTGGGCACGGCCAGTCTCTTGCGTCAGGCGGAGCGCTTCCTCGTTCATGAACGCGAGCATCAGGACGCGCTGGGACGCGTCGTCCTGCACAACAACGGGAACCAGGCCCGCATCGTCAAAACGCACAGCCGCGTCAGGGCGCACCGTGCCTTGCATCAGACCGTGAACTGGCGAACCGGCACGCCGTGCGCAGCCAGATGCGCCCGGGCGTCAGCGACGCGGTACTCGCCGAAATGGAAAATCGAGGCCGCCAACACCGCGTCCGCCCGGCCAGGCGCCAACGCATGCACCAGGTGGTCCAGATTGCCGGCGCCGCCTGACGCGATGACCGGGATGTTGACTGCTGCGGCAACGGCCTCCAACAGTTCCAGGTCGTAGCCGTCTTTCGTACCGTCACGATCCATGCTGGTCAGCAGAATCTCACCTGCGCCGCGCCGCGCCGCCTCCGCGATCCACTCCACGGCGTCCAGCGGCGTCTCCTTCCGCCCCCCATGCGTGAACACTCCCCAGCCCGTACCATCGGCCCGACGTCGCGCATCGACGGCGACCACGATGCACTGTCTCCCAAAGCGTTCGGCGCCATCGCTGATCAAGTCCGGGTTGATGATTGCGGCCGTGTTTATCGAGACCTTGTCGGCGCCTGCAGAGAGCAGTTCGCGCATGTCCGCCACTGCGCGTACGCCGCCACCGACCGTTAGCGGCATGAAGACCTGATCTGCCGTCCGCTCCACAACATCAACCATGGTGCGCCGGGTGTCAGATGTTGCCGTGATGTCCAGGAAAACGAGTTCGTCTGCGCCCTCTCGGTTGTAGAAGGCGGCAAGCTCCACCGGGTCGCCTGCGTCGCGCAGATTGAGGAACTCAACCCCTTTTACGACCCGCCCGGCCGTTACGTCCAGGCAGGGAATGATGCGCCGGTACGGACCCGTAGCGGGCAGGAGATCGGCTGCGGTGGCTGTTTGTGTGCTCATGCCTCAGTCCTTGGCGGCCGGGCGAGCGCGATGGCTTCGGCCAGGTTCACACGCCCGTCGTACAGTGCCCGGCCAACGATGGCGCCCGCCGCTCCCACCTCCCGGGCGGCCTCGACATCTGCCAGCGCGCCAACGCCGCCAGACGCAATAAAGCTGGCGTCAATGGATGCAATCAGGTCAGAGAGCGTTTCCAGATTTGGCCCGGAAAGGGTACCGTCGCGCCGGATATCGGTGAAGACAAAGTGCCGCACTCCGGCGTTGGCGAGCACGTGCGCTACATCACCTACGAGCGCATCTGACTGATCAAGCCAGCCGCGTGTGGCCAGCTTGCCGTCGCGGGCATCGAGCCCCACCGCGATGGCCTCGCCCCAACGCTGGACCGCCGCCGCGACAAGGTCCGGGTCCTGCAGGGCAACAGTGCCCAGGATCGTGCGCGAGATGCCGGCCGCGAAGGCGTCTTCCAGGTTCGTCAGCGAGCGCAGGCCTCCGCCAAGCTGAATCGGAATATCGACGGCGGCGCGAATGGCGGCGATAGCCGGGAGATTGACCGGCTGACCGGCAACCGCACCGTCGAGATCGACGACATGCAGCCACTCGGCCCCTGCGTCTGCCCAGCGCCGGGCCGCAGCGGCAGGGTCAGCATCGAAGACGGTCTCGCGCGAGAAGTCGCCCTCGACCAGGCGTACGCAACGCCCGTCACGAAGATCGATTGCGGGGTAGATAATCACGCGAGTGCTCGTTCCCTACTGGCGGGCGTCTGGGCGCGCACGTCGTCCACCCAGCCCGCGACCATGCGCAGGCCAGCCGTTCCGCTCTTCTCCGGGTGGAACTGGGTGCCCCAGATGTGTCCGTGCCGGACGATACTGGGAAAGACTTCGCCGTAACGAGATACCGCCACGATATCGTCGGCGTACTCGGGCTCCGCGACATAGGAGTGGACGAAGTAGAAGTCGCCGCTGTCACCGGCGCGGCTGCCGGCGCCGTCCTGCAACCACACCGCGCGGTTCCAGCCGATCTGGGGAACCTTCACGTCCGTGCTCAACGAGCGCACGCGTCCCTGCAGCAGACCCAGACCCTCGGTGCTGCCTTCCTCCTGCTCCTCGAAGAGGAGTTGCATACCGAGACAGATCCCGAGGAAGGGGCGCTCCTGAACGACAATCTCGTGAATCGGCGCAATAAGGTCCAGGTCGTGCAGACGCTGCATCGCGGCGCCCGCCGCGCCGACGCCGGGGAAGACCACGGCGTCGGCCGCAAGGACCGTGTCAGCCTCAGCCGTCACAGTGACAGAGGCGCCAGCAGCCTCCAGCGCACGGCGGATTGACCGCAGGTTGCCTGCACCATAGTCGATGACCGCAATACTCACGCTCACGCCAGCACTCCTTTGGTGGAGGGCATCATGTGTGGATCGCCAGACGGCGAAACAGCCTGGCGAATCGCCAGTGCTCCCGCCTTGAAGATTGCTTCAGCGGCGTGATGGGCGTTACGCGCGCGCAAGAGATCAATGTGCATGGTCAATCCGGCGTTCATGGCGAGGGAGCGCCAGAACTCCTCGACCAGCGTGGTCGAAAAGTCGCGACCGATCACCGCCTCTGGCATCTCAGCTTCGTAGTGCAGGAAAGGGCGACCGGAGCAGTCCACTACGACTCTCGCCAACGCTTCATCCAGCGGCGCGTAGGCATGGCCGTACCGCTGAATACCCCGCCGGTCTCCCAGTGACTGCTTCATCGCCTGGCCGATGACGATACCGACATCCTCAACTGTGTGGTGCGGGTCGATCTCGACATCGCCATTGCACGCCACAACTAGCCCGATGCGACCGTGCTTGCCCAGAGCAGACAGCATGTGATCAAGAAACGGGACGCCCGTTGCGGCGGACACTTCCCCCCCGCCGAGGTCCAGATCGACCACGATGCGGGTTTCCAGAGTACTGCGCTCTATGCGCGCGCTACGGGTAGCCAGCATCGCGCTCATACCTCCGCGCCTGCCTCGCGCAGCGCATGCTCCAGTTCTGCGGCAAAGATCTCGTTTTCTTCGGGAGCGCCAATGGACACACGCAGGCAGTTTGTAAGCCCCCAGGCCGGAGTCCCGAAGAACCGCACGTAAACGCCACGCTCGGCCAACCGCTGCACAATGGAACCAGCGTTCTCAACCGGGAGCTTCACGAGCAGGAAGTTCGTTGCCGAAGGGTAGGGCTCAACGCCCGGGAACTCACGCAGGTGATCCGCCAGCGCGTCCCGGTTCGCCAGAATGCGCGACACGGTTTGTTCGTTGTAGGAGCGGTCAGCCAAGGCTGCGGTGGCAGCGGCAGTGGCTGCCACGCTCACATTGCAGAAGCCAGGCATGACCCGGCCCAGGTAGGGCATCAACTCCTTCGGGAAAATGCCGTACCCCACCCGCATACCCGCCAGCCCCGCGAACTTGCTCATGGTGCGCAGGATGGCCAGGTTCGGCGCCTGCGACATGAACGGCAGGAAGGTTTCGCCAGCAAACTCGGCATAGGCCTCGTCCACCGCCACGAGGCAAGGTGCTTCCTCGATAATGCGCTCGATATCGCGGGCAGAAAACAGGTTGCCGGTGGGGTTGTTCGGGTTGCAGATGATGATCAGCTTGGTGCGGTCATCTACGGCATCGAGAATGCCTTCGACGTCGAGGTTGAAACCATCTGTTAGCGGCACATCGACCGTCACGCCGCCAAAGGCCTTGATGACGACATCGTAGACCCCGAACGTCGGGTTCGAAATGATGACCCGGTCGCCCGGCTCCAGCAGCAGCAGAAGCAACGTCTCGATGACGTTGTCTAACCCCGCGCCGGCAATGATCTGCTCGGCAGGCGCACCGACGTAGGCGCCGAGCGCCTCACGCAGCGACCAGGCATCGAACTCCGGGTACCGGTTGTGGGCGAGCGCGTTCCGCAGAGCCTCCTCGACCCTGGGGGAAGGAGGATACGGCGATTCATTCCAGTCCAGCCGAATCTCGCGCTCAGGCTTGACCGCCGGTGGAGGCTGCCGCTGGTACACGGGGAGATGATGGACCGCCGGCCGGACGATCTTCGCGGGATCGAAGGTGGTCCGAGACACGACGCTCTGTGACACGAGTGACCTCCACAAGGTGTTGCCAGGAACAATCAGGCACGAAAAGAGTGCGCCAGTGGCGGATGATACCTGAGGCCATGCTGGTTCCGTCTGCCGCAGAGCGGCTCAGAGGAGGAGCTTTTCCAGCGATGACACCAGGATCTCTGTGGCGCCGGCCGCGCGGAGCCGCTCAATCGATTCCCAGAATGCCTCTTCTTCAACCGCCGTATGGACCGCCACCCAGCCTTCATCCGCCAGGGGCACGATGGTTGGCGCCTTCAGCCCGGGCACAACAGCCCGAATCGCTGGCAGCGCGGCAATTGGCGCGTTCATCATCAGGTACTTGTAGCGCTTGGCAACCTGCACCGCATTGATGCGCATGACGAGACGGTCGATGTTTGCGCGCCTTGCCGGATCAGCCATGGAATCTGGTGAGGCGGCGAGGACCGCCTCCGACTCCAGGATCGTGTAGATCTGGCGCAGATCATTCAACAGCAGCGTCGAGCCGGTGGCAGTCAACTCAACAATAGCGTCTGCCAACCCGAGGGATGGCGCAACTTCCACCGACCCACTGATCGTAATGATCTCCGGGTCGCCGCCAATTGACTGGAAAAAACGCCGTGCCGACTGCGGATAAGAGGTGGCAATGCGGGCGTTGAGCAACTGGCCGGGATCGGTGTATGGCGCGTCACGCATCGTGGCCACGACAAGTTCGCAGTAGCCGAACCCGAGCGGAGCAAGCTCAACGACATCGACGCCCTCTTCATAGAGGAGATTCCGACCCACAATCCCCAAGTCGACCGTGCCCCGGGCGATGTACCCCGGGATGTCATCGTCACGGCCATACAGGATGGAAAGGGGAAAGTTCCGGCAATGGGAAAAAAGGCGCTGGCCGTAGCTCTCAAACTGGAGGCCGATGGCATGGAGGAGGCCAAGAGTCGATTCGGTTAGCCGGCCGGAACGTTGCACTGCCAGTTTCAGGGGTGCTTGCCCCGTCGGAGAAGTGGTGAGTGCCTGCTCGAAGCCCGTGTTTGTGTCGGGCATGGAAATCATTCTGCCTCCAGCGTCCCTCGGATACCTGCGGTTCCGGCCTCGGCGCCCGGCGCCGCCACCGGCAATCGTACTGTGAATTGTCAGGCCAGTGATTTCGACATTCGTAAATGGTCGGGCGCAAACCCGATGCGCTCGTAAAACGCGATGGCTCCGGAGTTGTTGGCAAAGACATCAAGGACGACTTCGAGGCACCCATGCTCGCGGCCCCACTGCTCCGCGTGGGACATGAGCGCCTTGCCGATACCACGCCCTTCGGCCTCCTCAGCGACGACGAGGATCTCGACATAGGCGCGCGGATGATCGGTGAAGTAATCAAGATCTGGCTTGATCACGAGCAGGCCAAGGGGCTGGTCCTGCCCGTCAGCGGTGGCGACAAACGCCTCGGCGCCGGCCTCGCGGATGAGGCTAGCCGGGGTGAAGGCAGCAAAGAAGGCCTGCATGCGCGACGGATCGCGCGGTGAAGCCGTGGGACCATGATTGAGCCTCGGTGCAACCTTCGTCACGAACGCACCGTCGCCATCGGTCAGGAGTCGGATAGCAATTGCAGAACCGTCGCTCATGATGCTCCTGGCGAGCCATGCAGCCGCTGATGAATCAAGTAAAGGCCGTCCAGCGTGAGATCGGTGTCTATGACGTCGAATCGCAGCGACCGGCCCGCAAACACGTGGGCAAACCCCCCGGTAAGGATGACGGTCGCGCGTTCGCCAATCTCTTCGTCAATCCGGGCAATCATTCCTTCGAGCATCACCAGGTGTCCGGTCACAATGCCCGCACGCAGTTGGTCAGCAGTGTTGCGGCCAACAACGCTCTCGGGCAGAAAAAGCGAGACGTTGAAGAGTTGGGCTGCGTTGGTTGCCAGCGTCTTGAGCGACGTCGCCATGCCTGCCGCGATCACGCCGCCACGGTATACGTTGTTGCGATCAACAACGTCAAGCGTGGTGGCAGTACCCAGGTCAATGATGATCGCCGGAGCGCCGTAGCGGGAGATAGCGGCGACGCAATCCACGATGCGGTCTGCCCCGAGCAGCCGCGGCTCCTCGACGTCAAGCGTAATCCCGACGTCCATAGCGCCCGAAATCACGTCTGCCTCCACGCCGAAGCGGGCACGACACATCTCCACGAGCCAGGGCGTCACGCCGGGCACGACGCTGGAGATGATGGCGCTCCTGATCTCGGAGCCCGCAAGGCCCGCCGTTCCCAGCAGCGCGGCGAGCATGGCGTACCACTCATCGGGCATGCGGTCTCGGGCGGTCGAAATCCTGAACGACGCAACCAGATCGCCGTCGGCCGCAAACAGGCCGAAAACGGTGTTGGTGTTGCCGACGTCGATGGCGAGCAGCATGCCGCGCTCCCGTTCCAGATGGCAGCCGCCCTACACCAGGAGCCGGCGCAATTCGTCTTCCTTGTTCAGGTGGGCTATTGCAATAATGTCGTCTCCGGGCAGGAGCTCGGTGGCCGGGCCTGGCACGATGAGCTTTGCTCCGCGCGCAATCGCCGCGATGGTCGTGTCCTCCGGCAGCTCGATCTCCCCCATCGCCCGGTGCGCCACCGCCGACTGCTCCGACACTTTGGCATCGACAATCGCGAAATCCTCATGCTGCAGGCTCAGCAAGTGCACAAAGGAGCGATCCGGGATGGCCTGTTCGATCAGGTTGAGGATGTAGTTGGTCTGACTGACGGTCACATCAACCCCGAGCATCCGGAACAGGTTCTCATTCTTGGGATTGTTCACGCGAGCGATAGTGCGCCCAACGTGGAACTTCTCCTTGGCCACCTGGCAGATCACCAGATTGTCCTCATCCTCGCCCGTAACGGCCACCACCACGTTCGCGCGCGCGGCGCCCGCAGACGCCAGGGCGCTGACCTCAGCCCCGTCTCCCACGATGGCCACCGCGCCGAGGACATCGTTGATCTCGGCGACCCGGCTCGGATTGCGCTCCATAAGCAGCACTTCGTGGCCTTCGATCAGTAGGTGCTGGGCGAGGTAGTAGCCAACCTTACCGCCTCCGGCGACGATGACGTACATGGCTAGGTCGTCCCTCCGCGTGGCGTTTCATCGTCGTCGCTCGCCCGCATCACGGAATCCAGGATCATCGCCGAGATCGTGGTTGTCGGGCAAACGGTGGTCAGGCCCAGCCGGCGGTACGTGTCTTCGCGCACTGGGTCGTAGATCCGGCAGACGACTTCGGGCACATTGAACACCAGTCGCGCCACCTGTGCCGCCATGATGTTGCGGTTGTCGCCGTTACTCACGGCAATGAAGGCGTCAGCATCCTGGATTCCGGCCCGCCGCAGAACGTCCTCGTCGATGCCGGTCCCGATGATGGTGTCGCCATCAAATGTGGCGGGCAGCCGCTGAAAGGCGCGGCTGTCGATATCTATCACCGTGACGTCGTTGCCGGTGTGATCCAGCAGCGAGGCAACCCGGGCGCCAACGCGCCCGCAGCCCATGATGACGGCTTTCATGAAGCCTCCGGCCCTTCCATCTGTTGCCGTGACGGAGCCAGCCGCACAACCACGACCTCGCACGGTGCATGCAGCATCACATGGTCGGTTGTTTCGCCCAACGTGGCCCGGCCATGCCTGCGGTGAATCGACGACGTCATCAGGATGGCATCGGCCTCGCGCTCAATCGCCTCATCAACGATGGCGGGGCCCGCAGCACGCGCCTGGAGCAATTCGGTCACCACATAGGTGGAGCGGGCGTGGAGGCGCTTGCGGGCAATGCGCTCGGCATCACGCAGCGCTCGCTCACCATCATCAACCTCGCCTGGAAGCTCAGCGTCCAGCGGCATCGACTGAGGCACTTCCACCACATAGAGGAACGTGACTGCGCCGCCTTCCTTGCCGAGCAAGGCGGGCAGGACATCCAGAGCACGCGCATCCGCCTCCGATCCGAAAATCGGCACCACCAGCCGCTCGAACGCCCCCCGCATGACTTTCCCCGATAGCGTGAACCTGTCGCATGATCCCGAAGCGACGCAAAAGTATGGATTGCATGTTGCAGGTGCGCAACGGGGCTCGTTCGCGCCAGTTTCTGCCGAATCGCGCCGAACGGGTAAGTACACTGGAACGGGCGGCATTGCTGTTGCGTAGTTATTCCAGCGCATCAGATGAGGAATGGATGGATTGCCATGAACGAAGATGAAGATTTGGTCTTGAACGCAAAGGCAATCGGCCTGGCAGTGGGTGGAGCAGCGCTTGCCGGCCTGCTCTTTGTCCTGACGCGGCGCGACGACAAGCCGGCGCCTGTGGTGGAGGTTCCCGCAACAGAAAACGGCGCGGAGTCATTCGCCCACATGGCGCGCGAAGCTGCCAGACACGCACGCACGCACCGCGAGAATGCGGAGAGCACGGACAAGCCCCGGACTGAATCGCCTTCCGAGGCGCACGTTGCAGCCGACCTTGATCGGGAGGCTGTCGAGCGCAATCTCAAGGCGGCGGCGTGGGATGCGCAGGAGCGGGCGCGCATTGCCGAAAGCCGGCTGCGTGCCGCCAGCAGCAAGGTTGCCGGGGACGCGGTGCACATCGCTTCTCGCGTTGGGGCTGAAGCGCGCCACATTGCTGGAGAAGGCAAGGACCGCATCTCCCACTTGCGCCGCTCGGACGAGGCTGATTCCGAGATCGTGCGGCTCAGGGCCGAGGTCGACGCGCTGCGCCAGGAACTCGAGGGCAAGGCGAAAGCCGGGCGTCGGGATGTACTCGGGGTTTCGAAGAAGCTTGCGGGCAAGAAAGTCGGGCCGCTGCCCGAAGGTGTTGCCGGAGAAGCTGCGAGCGCCGCGCTGGAGCATCTGGAGAAATCGCTCAAGACGAAGGCTCCGCTCCTGCTGACAGCTCGCAACAAGTCGCAGGCTCTCGAGATCCTGCAGCGAGAGATGGGGCCAGTCCTGCGAGACTCGGCAATGCTTGCCCTTTCGACCGCTGTCGGCGGCGCAGAGCGAGCCAGCCAGCGGGCGGCAATTGCAACGGACGACCTTAAGCAGCGATTCCGCCAGGCGGGCGAGTCTGGTGAGGAAGCCACAGACGATTTCGAAGCCAGGCTGCGGGCAGCGCGCGAAGAGGCGGGCGCAGAAGCTCTCCGGGCCCAGGAAACGGCCGAGGCCGAGGCGCGAGCAGCCCGCGCCGAAGCCGACGGCCTGCGAGCCGAACTCGAAGCCCGGCTGGAGGAAATCAAGCTGGCTTCCGCCAGCAATGGCAAGCACACGCTTTGGTCGCGCCGCGAGGCTGATGATTCAACGGTCGAGGCTGAGCCTGAGGTAGAGGTCGCCCGCGCGGATGTCGAGGACGATGAGACATCCCGCAAGCGCGGTGTCTCTGGACTGCTCTGGGGAGGGGCCGGCGTTGGGCTGGCAATCTACGCCATGATGGACCCCGAACGCCGGGAGTCGATGCTGAAACTGGCGAACGAAGCATCGGTACAGTTGCAGGAACTCGTTCGCGACTTGCAGGGGTACGACGACGAGTTCTAGGACTCGGGCACTTCGTGGGTGCAGACAGGCCCCTGGCGAGTACTCGCCAGGGGCCTGTTCCCTTCTTCCGGCCATCCGGATTACACGAGCCTGCGGGCGCCGGCGTAGTGATCCTTGTAGTAGCCGTCGTTGAAGGTGGAAATGACGACACCCGTCTTTTCATTCTCGGCGTGAATAAACTTGTCGCCTGAAATGTAGATGCCGCAGTGCGTCAAACCCTTACCGGCGGTGTTGCGGAAGATAAGGATGTCCCCCGCTTTCCAGGAGCCATTGCTGACGGATTTCCCCTGCTTGGCCTGAGATTTCACCGTGCGAGTGATATCCATGCCAGTGACCTTGTTGTAGACGTACCAGGTAAACCCCGAACAATCAAAACCTTTCGGAGAATCTCCGGCATAGACGTACCGCGTGCCCTTGTATTTCTGGGCCTCGCGCACAATATCCTTACCGGTACCCTTTCCTGAGCTCTGCTTTGACTTTGACTTCTTCTTTTTCCGGTCCTTCTTTCCTGATGTCTTCTTGCGTTTCTTCTTTTTTGCACTCAGGTCAGGGATCGTTCCAAGAGCAGCCAGCAATCCGAGTCCGAATGCGCCGCCAAGCCCCAATGTCTCGCGGCGGCTCAGCACACCTTTGCGCTCCAGAATCAAAGCTGTTTCAGACACTAGCCACCTCCAGCCACGCTTGCGGGACTACACGCACCGAGCGAACGGACTAGGCGGGGCTCCGGGACGCTCTGCTACTCCAAACGCCTGGTTCGGGAGCGCGGAGCCAGATCTGCAGGGATCGACGGGAAATTTGGGACTGTTAGGGGATGCCTGACCCGTGAGCGTGGCCGTTGCCTCGCGGGGTCAACGCCGCTGGGTCGTGCAGTACAATCCCCGCCTAGATTAGCGCATTGCGCGCACGAGTGATGTAGGCAGCCACGTGATGGCTGCGGGGCGGAGGCGCGGGCGGGATGGCCTACCGGTTTCTCCTGGAAGTGCCAGAGCGTCTGGCCGAAGACGCTGGCATGGTCGTTGACCAGGCTGGTGATGCACAGGTCGTGGTCGAGCGGCCCTCTCATGGGCTCGGGGTGGATGCGCCGTACGTTGATTTGACCACCGCGTCTCACACCCTGCGTGTCATTGAACTCCTGGGGGAGTGGTACCACGGCTTGCCGGAGCCCCGGCCAAACGTCGGGATCGTGCTCCACGGCGGCGAACGGTATTCCCTGGGCGAAATGAGCCCGAAGCGCATTGTGGCCCTTATCCGGCGCGATCAGCCGTGGGTGGAGCGAACCATCCCCCATGTTGGTGATCATGAGCCGAAGGTGTCGCCATCTGGCTTTTCAACGGGTGCGGGTGCGCCAGCGGTGGAGGTAATCGACGTGCAGGAAAGCACCGGCGGCGTGGGGCTGGTTGAAGCGATCGCCATTTCGAGGGAAGAAGCGCCAGCTCGCGGGTTGCAGGCGCAGGCTATCAACTACGTCCTGGTGCAGGTCAATGACCTGCGCAAGGCCGAGCGCTTCTACCAGGATTTCTTCGCCATGCAGTTGCTGGGTCGCCTCCGGCGAGGCGCCGACAACACGTTGGCGCCACTGCCGGCGGACTACTCGTGGGACCGTGCGCGGCAGACGGGTGAACTGGCTGATGTCACGTTCTTCGCCAGCGGGCCATTGACCCTTGCCGTGCAAAACGTAGGCATGGGCGTCCTTCTGGGCAAGGGAGCCGTCGAGCTCGTCTCAGTCGGCGTCGATGCGCGCACGTTTACCCGGCTCAAGGGCGAAGTCCTGATGTACCCCCTGACAATCCTGCGTTCGGGCGTCGCGTCTTTCGTCTTCCGCGATCCGCTTGGCGTGAACTGGGAGATTGCGGTTACTGGCTCCGTTCCGCTGATCCCCGTTTGATTGCAGGAGTACCAATCTACTCATGCTCGACGCGTATCGAGACCTGATCGACGAATTGCTCTCCACGCCGACCGAGATTCGTGGTCTGCTTCAGGACGTCGATGTTCCTGCGCCGGATGCTGTCGCGTTGATCGCTGAACTGCGGGATCGTGACCTGGGGGTTCTTGCGCGTGCTCAGCGCATGACGCGCGAAGACACGCCGTACCTGAACGCCGACCAGGACGTACCGCATGAATCGCGCGAGGCATCCGAGATTCTGGCTGAGATGGAAGCCGCCCGCGGTGATCTGGTCTCGTTGCTCATCAATCTCTCCCTCAAGGACTGGGAGCGCGGCGCGATTCATCCAACGAGAGGAGAAATCGTGCTGGCCGATGAGATTGAAGCGCATGTCGAGTTCGATGAAGCGCAGCGAGTCGCCATCCGCAAGAGTTTGTCGCAGCGCTGATCCACGAAGGACCAAACACCCTTGCAGCAGTTTGCTCCGCCGCCGCCGGTGATCATCGTGGGTGGAGGCATGGCCGGGCTGACCGCCGCGCTCTCACTTTTCCGGGCTGGACGCCCTGTTCGCCTCTACGAGGCGGCTCACTCGGTCGGTGGCCGGCTGAAGAGCCGTGTCACAGATCAGGGATTCATCATTGATCAGGGTTTCCAGGTCTTGTTCGACGCCTACCCGGCTCCGAAACGCTGGGTCGACGTCTCGCTGCTGAAGCCAGGGGCATTTGACTCAGGCGCCCTCATCTGGACCGGGCGACGTCGCGTGCCGATCGCCAATCCGCTCCGCCACCCTGCAGCGATTGTGCGAGACATCACGACCAGGCTGTTGACGCCTGAGGACAAACTGCGGCTTGCCGCCCTTGCCGCCGAGGTCGTGCGCGCGCCGTGGCAAAGCGCCAACGACGCGGCCTCGGCGCAGGGAAAGGATCGGGCAGCGGTTGAATACTTCTGGGAACGTGGCTTCAGCGAACGTTTCGTCAACCACTTCGCACGTCCGATCCTGGGAGGAGCAACGTTTGATCCTCACCTCACGCAGAGCACAGGCCCATCGCTGTTTCTCCTGAAGATGCTTGTCCAGGGTGCTGCGATACTGCCCGCCGGAGGTGTCGCGGCGCTTCCGGCGAGCCTGGCCAATCAACTCCCGGTTGGGGCCGTCACCACCAATGCGCGTGTCGATGAAATCGTGTTTGAGGAGGGTCGCGCAACCGGCGTCCGCATTGACGGCGAGGTCCTGCCGGCTGCCCACGTGGTCCTGGCGACGGACCCTGCGACGGCTGCCCGGCTTGCCCCGGTTGCCACATTGGGAGCAGTGCAGGAGACAATTGGCGGGGCGACCGTCTTCCTGACCGGCGCACGGCGCCCACCGACCGGCTCACGCCTGGTGCTTGATGGCACCCGCTCCCTGCTCGTAAACGAGATTGCTCCGGTGAGCGAGGTGCAACCTGCCTATGCGCCACCAGGTCGCCATCTGGTGGCAGCCCGGATTCTCGGCAACACCGGGATGGATCCGCACGAAATGAGCGAGCGCGCCCGTCTGGACGTGGCAACCATGCTTCAGGACGCGCCCGGCGCCTGGAGCGTCCTGGAGGTTATCCGCACCCCCCATGCGCAGTTTGCGCAACCACCTGGCATTTACCGTCGCCTGCCGGCGAACAGGACCCCGGTCGCGGGCCTCACGCTGGCGAGCGAGGCAACAGTCGATTCGTCATACAACGGGGCGATGATCAGCGGCGAGACGGCTGCCGCGATCGTGAACAGGGAAATGGCGTTCGACCGTGTCTAGCCGGGAGCGACGCCGGGGCGTCTACAAGGTGCCCGGCGGCAAGCTGGTTGCCGTTGAATTCGCAGTGGTTGATGGCCTCCTGCACGATGTGGTGGTCACCGGCGACTTCTTCCTGTATCCCGAAGAGGCACTGCCCGTGCTGTCGGTTGCTATAGAAGGCGCATTGGCTACCGAGAGCAGAAACGCGCTTGCCGCCCGCATTGCCGCTGCGATTCCGGAGGGCGTAGAACTCGTCGGTGCATCCCCCGAGGCCCTGGCGATCGCCGTTGATCGCGGGCTGCATCCGGCTGAACCCGAGGCGGCGCCATGAGCGAGATGAGCCAGGCCCAGATTGAGCGATGGCGAGCGCTCGACTGGAAGCTCATCCCTGGAGCGCCAACCGAGCCGCTGCTGAACATGGCGCTCGATGAGGTGCTTGCTGAACGCGTCGGGCGCGGGGAGCGTGCCCCGACGCTGTGTGTCTGGGGATGGAGCCGCCCCTGCGTCGTACTGGGACGGTTCCAGTCGGTCCGCAACGAAGTCGATGAAGATGCCGCCGCCATGCATGGCGTACAGATCGTTCGTCGCATCAGCGGCGGCGGAGCCATGTTCATTGAGCCTGAAGGCGCGATCACCTGGTCAATCTATGCCCCGCAGGATTTGGTGCAGGGCATGACTTTTGCCGAGTCTTACGCGCACTTCGATTCGTGGGTCGTTGCCGCGCTCCGGGAGCTGGGGCTCGATGCCTGGTACGAGCCACTGAACGACATCACGTCGTCCGGTGGCAAGATCGGCGGCGCTGCGCAGTCGCGGCGGTCAGGCGCCGTGCTCCACCACACCACGATGGCCTACGACATGAACATCCCGCTCATGACCCAGGTGCTCCGCATTGGCCGGGAAAAACTGAGCGACAAGGGAGTCAAGTCGGCAGACCGGCGAGTGGGCCCGCTGCGGCAACAAACGTCGCTGCCGCGTCAGGCCATCATCGATCACATGGTCAACCGCTTTGCCACGCAGTTCGGTCTCCAACCGGATGCGCTGTCGTCTGAAGAAATCGCAGAGGCCGAAGCGCGAGTACGAGACCGCTTCGGCGCCGACTCCTGGATTCACTATTTGCCCTGAAAACCCGCGAACGTACGATCCCCAACGGCGATTGTGCCGGATTGACACCCCTTTCCACCCGGCCTATGATCGCGTGGGCGATCCCGCGCGCCGCCAAGGAAACGTCGCCGCCCGGTCCCGCGTTGACATGAAGAAGAGAGGTTTTGTCCTGGGCGTTGTGCACGCCCAGACTGCGTTCGCCGTGCGGAGCGAAAGCGGAGCCACGCGTCGGCGTGGAACAAGACCGGAATCGGGAATGGGGATCACACGGGCTCTTGGGCCAGAGGGGCGGGACGATGGACGGCTTACGGTTCGACGATCTGGCGCGAAAAGCAGCCACAGGCGCCTCGCGACGGCTGGTTGTCAAGGGGTTGGTGGCCGGCTTCACAGCAACGGTCCTGAGATTCGGGAACCCGCATCACGCCTCAGCGCAAAACACGGTGCCGCTGGGAGGCCAGTGTTCGGCGCTGGGTGCAAACTCGGAATGCAGCCAGGCGGGCGGCTCAGTTGTCTGCAGTGATAACGGGATCTCCGCAGATGGCGCGTTCAATTGCTGCCGCAACGCGGGGGGAGCGTGCACCGCTGACTTTCACTGCTGCGGCGGCGCGATCTGCAGCAACGGGTCGTGTGGCGGCGGCGGGGGGACGAGCGGGCGTGGCCTTGGGTCCGAGTGCACATCGACCAGTCAATGCAGCCAGGCCGGGGGATCGGTTGTTTGCGCCAGCAACGGCCTGAGTTCAGACGGCGAGCGCAACTGTTGCCGGAACAACGGCGGCGCCTGCAGTTCTGACATCCACTGTTGCGCCGGCATCTACTGCGTCAACGGTACGTGCGGAGGCTCCAGCACTGGCGTCACGCCTTCCGGCGGTTTGGCACTCGGGGCGCAATGCACCGCGTCGTCACAATGCACCCAAACCGGCGGGCAAACGGTGTGCGCCAACAATGGGTACGACGGCGATGGCGCGCTTAACTGCTGCCGCAACGAGGGCGGCTCCTGCACCGGAGTCGGGTACAGCGCAGACTGCTGCGGCGGCCTGTACTGCGTCGAAGGACGCTGCATCAACAACAGCACCACCGGGCTACTCCCCGGCGAGCGGTGCTCCCAGACGGGCCAGTGCAGCCAGGCAAGCGGCGCGGTGACATGCGCCGACAACGGCACCGGTGTGCTGAACTGCTGCCGTGGCAGGGGTGGCGGCTGCTCGGCGGATATCCACTGCTGTGGCAACATGTGGTGCCAGGGCGGCATCTGCACAGATGGCACCGCAACCAGTGGTGGCTCAATCGGGCTCGGTGGCCAGTGCTCTGCGACCAGTGAATGCAATCAGGATGGCGGTTCAGTTGCCTGCGCAGACAACGGCATCGCGAGTGACGGGCCGCTGAACTGCTGCCGCTACGAGGGTGGGACCTGCTACAGCGGACCCGACTGCTGCGGCGGTCTGGAGTGCACGGGCAACGTTTGCGTCCCGATTGGCGACGCAACCAATGGCGCTGCGGGCAATGGCTGGGTCGGCCTCGGCGGCGCCTGCGGCAGCGACGACGAGTGCTCGAACGAAGGTGGCGAAGCAGTGTGCCGCGATAACGGCATTGCCAGCGACGGTGACTACAACTGCTGCCGCTACCAGGGCGGCGGCTGTGGCAGCGATGCCCATTGTTGCATCGGGCTGCTGTGCCTGGGTGGCGTTTGCTCCGCGTAGGGAGCTGCCAGACCATGGGTGGTGGACACGAGGGCGCGATGAGGCCCTCGTGCCATGCCTGTCCAGGACCGTGCGTACGACGCCATTCATGGTTGGCACGTGCCCGCGCGTAGCGGAGAACCGACCTGGCGGCCGCAGAAACCTTGCCCGGAATCGTCGTGCGCGCGTTCGGGCTCTACTTTGCCGTGCAACTGGTCGATGGCCGTGAGTTGCTCTCCACGGTTGCGGGCACGCTCAAGCGGCAGCGAAGGGGCACCGATATCGTGGCGGTAGGTGACCGTGTGCGCGTCGTCGACGTCGGAGAAGGGGAAGGCCGGATCGTCGAAGTGCTGCCACGCGTCCGGGCGCTCTCCCGGCTCGCCCGCCACACCAACGACGTTGAACAGGTGATCCTCGCGAACCCGGATCAGGCGCTCTTCCTCTTCGCCGCGCGCAATCCAGACCCTCACCCGCGCCTCCTGGACCGCTTTCTGGTGATGGCTGAGTCGCGCGAACTCCCCTCTCTGATCGGAATCAACAAGATGGATCTTGATCAGCCGGACGAGGGTGGCAGCATTTCGGCAGCCCACGCCATGTTCGACCGTTATGCGCCGTTCTATCCAACCTTCTTCCTGAGCGCCCGCAGCGGCCAGGGCCTGAGCGATCTGCGACAAGCACTGCATGGAAAAGTAACGGCCGTGGCTGGCCCCTCTGGCGTCGGAAAGTCGAGCCTGCTGAATGCCCTGGATCCCACCCGGGAGCGGCTGGTGGGCGAGATCTCTGGAGCGACCGGGAAGGGGCGGCATACGACGACCGCAACGGTGTTGCACCGCGTGGAAGGCGAAGAAGACACGTACCTTGCCGACACGCCAGGCATCCGCGCGCTGTCCTTGCAGGGTATCGATCTCAGTGACCTGGATGAACTTTTCCCGGAGTTTGCGCCCTACCTGGGTGCGTGCCGCTACGTGGATTGTGCGCACCTGACCGAACCCGGCTGCGCCATCTTGCAGGCGGTCGCAGCCAGCAAGATCGACCGCAACCGGTACGAAAGCTATGCTGCGCTGCGCCGGGGCGACAACGCAGCATAGTCAGTCGGCTACCGGGAAACAGTCAATGTGCGGTCATCTCCGTACGACATGGCGTCGATCCAGGGCGCGTTCTCCGCGAAACGGGTCGCGCGAAACGGGGTGGGGTCGATCAGCCTTGGGGCGCCATCACAAATCCACTCTGCGAGGACAATCCCGATCGCCGGAGATGTCTTGAATGACGTCCCACTGTCACCTGTCATCATCCACCCGCCAGTGACGCCGGGGATCTGGTCGATGATGGGGTGGCCATCCGGGCTGCGCATATACGTTCCCGACCATCCGCCACGCATGATGGCGTGCTCGAAGATCGGAAACCGCGCCGCCAGGGCACGCTTGCTCGGTTCAATGACCGCAGCGTCCACCGACTCATCCAGTTCATCCGGGTCGGTATCGTAGACACTGCGTTCTGCGCCAATCAGGGTGCAACTACCGCCTTCTGGCCTGATCCAGGCGTGGTTGATTGCATCTATCACCACCCGGTGCCCGCGCGATTCCAGCCTGGGTGGCTGCCGAAAGAGCACGACCTGGGTCCGTGATGGCGAAAGATGCACGTCGTAACCGAGTGGCTGAAGCAACCGGCTGGCCCAGGATCCGGCAATAACGACGACGGTCTCCGTGGCAATCGTCCCAAACGGGGTTTCGACACCGGTGACGCGACCGCCATCTGTCTTCACGGCAGCGACCGGCGTCTGCTCGAAGATTCGCACTCCCAGTCCACGCGCAGCGGCAGCGAAACCCTGGAGCGTCGCATTGGGATCGGCGTACCCGCTGCCAGGCTCAAATGCCGCCACGGTCAGGTCGTCTGTGTTCAGGAATGGTTCGATCTCGCGCAGGTCGTTTCGATCAACAATGCTGGTGTGGATGCCCAGTGCCTGTTGGTCGGCGACGTTTGCCCGCAGCCGGTCCTCATGCTCCGGCGCCACGACCTGAATAAACCCGACCGGCGAGAATCCCGAAGAGCCCGCGCCGACCTCATCATCCCAGTGGCGGAAAATGCGCATTGCCTCGTGGGTAAGCTGCGCTTCGGGGATATTCGCGTAGTGACAGCGCACGAGCGCGCCGGTCTTGCCGCTCGCGCCGGAGCCCAGCCACTGTCGCTCCAGCACGACAACATCCCGCGCCCCGCGCCGTGCAAGCTGATAGGCCGTGGAGAGACCGTTGACCCCTCCACCAATAATGACGATGCCCGCCGAAGGAGGAAGAAACCGAGGTGTTTCCGCCAGGTGACCGTTGTCGCTCATCGCACTATGTCCCGCCCGCTGATCCATCCGCCCGTACCGTTGTACGATGCCGCGTAGTACCCATCAACCGACGCTCCGGTCAAGATCACCGATTCCCCCTCTGGCACGTAACTCACGATTCCACTATTTCGCAGTGGGGCATCGGTGAGTGGCGCATCGACGACCGCCGTCGCAGTCTCGATGCCAGGGCGGACGCCTGTCGTCAGGTTGGTCGCGGGAATCCAGGCCTCACTGCCGCCGTAAATGACTTCGAGAAACCCGGGCGCCGCCTCACCGGTCAGCTCCAATTCCAATCCAGGCTGCACCGTCGCGATCTGATCACCGGTCAGGTCAGGGGTGGAGAAGACTCCGGTTGCGACAATGGTCGTTGCGTGCGGCGGCGCTTTGGCCTCAGTGTCCTGGGCCGCGCCAAGGCTCAGTGCGGCGATCACCGCGAGAATTGCTATCAGCCGCCGTGGCCAGGGGATACGCGTGCTTGCATTCGCAGGATGACATGACATGTCAGAATCTCCCCGGGAGGCATGGGCAGCCTTGCGCATCCACCGCCTCCCGCTGAGGCAAAGTCTATCGCGGTCCACCCGACCGCTGCCGCAATCTCACTCATGTACCCAAGGAGAGATGACTGATGGATGCGTCACACCTGCCAGCGGAGTCTGCGCTCGACCGGCCAGACCGGGTCGACGCCATCATGGAGTTCCTGACCCCTGTGATCGAGGATCTGCTTGCTCGACTGGAGGGAGAGGAGTTCACCACCATCGATTTCATCGAAGTCATGCGCGCTGACGAAGCGGGCGAGGCGGGGTATCAGGAAGCGCTTCGCCGCTGGGGTGAGAGTGACCAGTACGCGAAAATGGTTCTGCACGGGCAGGTCATACCTGGCGTCCTTCGCCGCTCACCGGGGGTCGAATGGCTCGGCTTTGCCCACGGTGTGCCTGATCCCTACGCTGTGCCTGCCAATTGGCGCCTACGGCACGACGAGCCCGGCGCGACCGAGGGATCGCCTCAACCATAGACAGTGGGACAAGGGAACAATTTGGACCCATCGCTACGTTGTTCAGGTAGCATGACGCTAGCTGCGCAGCGTGTCCGCGCTGTGCCTTCCGTAGATCAGCGAGAATGGACTATGGCGTGTCTCACGAACCAGGACCGGACATTACCCGGTTGAACTTGATGCCGGATAACGAAAAAGAGAACAAGGGCGGCTCCAGACTGCCAAACATTCCCGGGCGCAACAAACAGGGGCAGAATGGCCAGGGAGGCGGCACGAACGGACGTCCCAATCGTCCTCGCATTCCCCCCTGGGTCATTGCGGTCCTCTTCCTCGGGCTCGTTGCGTATCAGCTTTACGCAATCTTCGATCCGCAGCGGGACTCCCAAAGTATTACGGTCCCGTACTCCGTGGTGGAGCAGCAGGTCTCTGCTGGCAACGTGGCCCAGGTCACGTTGACGGACAGCACCATCCAGGCCAACCTGAATGAGCCCATCTCCTGGGATCGGCGAACCGAGGCCCTCGTGACACCGCCGCCTGAAGGGCAGGCGCAGCAGGGGATTTCGACGGGAGAGAGTATTCGCGCGAATCTGCCTCCGGTTGACAATCCGGGCCTGCTGACATCACTCAACGAGAACAACGTGGTTGTTCGCGCGGAATCCGACAGTTCGTCCCTGCTTTCGACGCTCGTCGTGACGCTGCTGCCGTTTCTGTTGATCGTCGGCCTCATCGTCTTCATGGGTCGCCAGATGTCCCGGGGGCAGCAGAACGTGTTTGGGTTCGGGCGATCACGCGCCCGACAGCATGATCCCGAACGGCCGCAGGTGACCTTTGCGGACGTGGCTGGCGAGGAAGAGGCCAAGCAGGAACTGACTGAGGTCGTAGACTTTCTGCGCAACCCTGCCAAGTATCACCAGCTCGGCGCGCGGCTGCCGCGCGGCGTGCTGCTGGTTGGCCCTCCGGGCACCGGCAAGACCCTCATGGCGCGGGCCGTAGCCGGTGAGGCAGGGGTGCCATTCTTCAGCGTGTCGGCGTCCGAGTTCGTGGAGATGTTTGTCGGTGTCGGCGCCAGCCGCGTGCGCGACCTCTTCGACAAGGCGAAGCAAAACGCGCCGGCCATTGTTTTCGTCGATGAACTCGACGCCGTCGGGCGGCAGCGCTTCGCTGGACTTGGCGGCTCCAATGACGAGCGCGAGCAGACGCTGAACCAGATGCTCGTGGAGATGGATGGTTTCGAGACCAATCAGGAAGTCATTGTGATGGCGGCCACGAACCGCCCGGATGTGCTGGACCCGGCGCTGTTGCGGCCAGGACGCTTCGACCGGCAGGTCGTTGTTGGCCTGCCTGACAAGACGGGCCGGGAGGCAGTGCCGCACATTCACACGCGCGGTTCACGCTGTCCTCCTTCGACGTCGATCTGGCCTCCATCGCACGGGGCACCACCGGCTTTTCCGGCGCAGATTTGGCGAACCTCGTCAATGAGGCGGCGCTAACGGCTGCCCGCCGCAACCGGAAGGAAATCACGCCGGTTGACTTCGAAGAGGCGCTGGACAAGATCCTGCTCGGCACCACCCGCACCGGACTCATGAACCCCAAGGAGCGTGAAGTCGTCGCGTACCACGAGGCCGGGCACGCGTTGGTCGCGCACTTCACCGAGGGTTCTGATCCGTTGCGAAAGGTCAGCATCGTGCCGCGTGGCCGCGCCCTTGGCGTAACGGTGCAAATGCCAGAAGAAGATCGCCACAACTACAGCCGCACGTTTCTGCAGGGCCGCCTGGCGATGCTGCTCGGCGGACGGGCGGCGGAGATGGAGGTTTACGACGAGGTCACCACAGGCGCCGAGAATGACCTCAAGGAAGCCACCAGCCTTGCCCGGCGCATGGTGGGCCTGTGGGGCATGAGTCCTGAGATGGGCCCGGTCTACCTCGGCACGGGCGAGGAGCATGTTTTCCTCGGCCGGGAAATTGTGCAGGACAAGGCGTACTCCGACGCGACGGCCAACCGGCTCGACACCTCGGTGCGCGGCATGGTGGAAGGTGCGTTGGAACGCGCGCTGGAGCTGAACCGTGACCATCGCGACCGGCTCGATGCGCTTGTTGCCGCACTGCTGGAAAACGAAACGCTGGACGCCAGGGAAGTCACGGCCATCCTCGGGCCACACAGCGAAATGGATATCGAGGCAGGCGTGACTCCGCAGCAACCAGTGACCATAGAGGCTGAGGCGGGCGCGGGGCCGGGGCCCGGCGGTGACAACGACGGTGTCACACCGCCGCTCGTGTCGGTTACGTCTGCGGGGAGCGCAGGCTAATCCCTCACGCAAAACGGCCCGCTCCCTGCTGAGGAGCGGGCCGTTTTCGTTCGCGCAGGTAGCGCTACGTGCGGAAGAGCGTCGTCACAGCGCCGATGCGGTTGTACATCCAGAAGGCGATTGGCATTCCAAGAATGCTGATCAGGAGCGCGTAGGCCAACGCCATCCACAACCCGGAGAGCCACCACCCAATGAGCAGAAAGTAGATAGCGCGGAGCAGGAATGGACGCTGCCTGACGCCGGACACAATCACGCCATTCTCCACCAGGTAGAAGCGTTCAACCGGATGCAGCGTCGCGGCAAACGGCAACCGGTTGATGATCCACAACCCCAGTGGCAAGCCGATGATGGTGGCGTTCAGCGCCCAGGCCGCCGCCGACAGCACCCCGGTCAGCCACCAGCCGATCAGCACGAACCAGAGTGCGCGCAGCAACAGGTTCGGCGCACCACTGGCAACGCGAACTTCCCTGGACACGGTGTCTTGCCCGCTCATTTATCCCGCGTTCCCTGCCGTGTGAACCGTGCCGGTCGAACCGAGGCGTCGGCCCATCTCCGTGATTGACTCCTCCAGAATGCCGATGACCCGGTCGCATTCCTCCTGAGTAATCACGAGCGGCGGACAAAGCTGGGTGGTGGGGTCGTTGCGGCTGTCATTGCGCAGGATCAGGCCTCGGTCGCGCATCTGATCGGTGAGCCAGGCCAGCAGGCTGTTGTCGCGGAACGTCGCTTTCGATGCCCGGTCGGCAACCAGTTCCACGCCCAGGAAAAGGCCAACACCACGAATGTCTCCGACGTTCGGGTGGTTGCCCAGCGTGGCCTCCAAACCGTTGCGCAAATACTGGCCCATGTCACGAGCTCGGCCCGGCAAGTCCTCCTCCAGCATGATGTCCAGGTTGGCAAGCGCAGCAGCTGTTGCCACCGGGTGTCCGCCAAAGGTGAGCCCATGTTGGAAACCGGCCTTGCGCGCGGCCGCCACGGAAGAGGGAAGCCCCTCAGGTGCAGGAGCCGAGAAGCCGTCTGCTACCTCCTTACGCACCAGCACGGCCCCCAGTGGCGCGTATGAGGAGGTGATGCCCTTGGCGGTGGTGATCAGGTCGGGCACGACACCGTAGTACTCGGACGCGAAAAGCGTACCCAGCCGTCCGAAACCGCAGATGACTTCATCCATAATCATCAGGATGCCGGTCTCGTCGCAGAGTTTGCGAATCTTCCTGAAGTAATCCATTGAACCCGGGGGGATGCAGCCACCTGCGTTCTGGACGGGCTCAGTAATGATGGCGGCAACCTGGTCTGGCCCCTCAAACTCGACGATGCGCTCGATCTCGTCGTAACAAGTCAAGTTGCAGGCCGAGTCGTTCTGGCAATACGGACAGCGATAACGGTGCGACATTGGCGCGTGCCGTGCCCCGGGCACCAGTGGGCCGAAGCTGCTGCGGGCGTCAGTGAGGCCGTTGACCGACAGCGCGCCCATAGTGGTGCCGTGGTACGCCACCCGGCGAGACACGGTCTTCCAGCGGTGTGGGTAGCCCATCAGCGTGTGGTACTGCTTGGCCAGCTTCAGCGCCGTTTCGACAGACTCGGAGCCGCCAGACGTGAAGAACACGCGCGCCTCGCCACCCAGCGGCGCCAGGTCACCCAGGCGATCCGCCAGTACAGCGGTTGGCACGCTGATATACCCGAAGGGATTGACAAACGGCATTTCGGCGGCTTGCGCGGCCATCGCCTCAACGATCCGTGTGCGCCCGTAGCCGGCGTTGACGGAGTAAATCCCGGCGAGCAGATCGAGGTAGGCGTTGCCGTCGATGTCCCAAACAGTTGTGTCCTTCCCGCGCACCAGCATGAGCGGCCGCTTGTCCGGATCCTGGAACGCGGACATCTGGGTAAAGTGGAGCCAGGCGTTGTCACGAATGGCATGAGTCAGCTGGTCCTCGCTGTACTGCGAGACGCCAGGATGATGAGTGAAAATTGTGGACATACACGCGCCTTTCCCAAAAGAGACGCCGGTGGCTAGTACACTTTGCGTCTCGACGTGCCAGGGCCATTGTGGCACAGCCAAAGGGTCAATGCTGACCTTTTGTCGCATTTTGTTAACAGCGTCCGGCGAGTGCTCCGCGCAGAATATGGGTACGGATCAGGGGACGAAAAGGATGCCTTCTGATAATGGGGACAAACGTGCGGCGCGACGCAAGTCTCGCAACGAGCGCAAGTTGTCAGTCATGAGCACGTCCACGACGACGCCTCCGCTGCAAATGTTCGACTTGCCTCCGCTTGAACCAGAGATGTTTATCAACCGGGAACTCAGTTGGCTCCACTTCAACGAGCGCGTGCTTTTTGAGGCAACGGAAGCTGAGAATCCATTGCTCGAACGCGTCAAGTTTGCCTCGATATTTTCATCAAATCTGGACGAGTTCTTCATGATTCGGGTGGCCGGCGTGAAGCGCAAGATCACAGCGGGCATCACGCTTCTCGGTCCCGATGGCCGCCCCCCCACGGCCCAGCTCGATCTCATGCGCGCCAGCATTCAACCTGCGCTGAACAGGCAGGCGCACATCATCACGAGAGACCTCATTCCCGCTCTGGATGAGGCAGGTATCCGCATCCTGCCTTTCGCTCAGCTCACGTCCGCCCAGCAGGCAGCCCTGAATCAACGCTTCATCGACGAGATCTATCCGATTCTCACACCGCAGGGCATTGACCGTGGCCGTCGTTTTCCGCACGTCTCCAACCGGAGCCTGAATCTCATCGTCGTACTGGAACTGCTGGAGGGCGTGCGCTACGCACGGGTCAAGATCCCGGCGACGATCCCTCGCTTCGTTGAGGCGCCTCCAGCAAAACACGACAAGCCAGGGATGCTGACGTTCACGCTGTTGGAACAGGTCATCTCCGCGAATCTGGGCCGGCTGTTCACTGGCGCCACCGTGTTGGCAGCCTATCCGTTTCATGTCACGCGGGATTCTGATATCGAACTCGATGAGGACGACGAAGAAGACCACAACGACCTGCTGGAAACGATGCGAGAGCATATCGCGCAGCGAGCATTCGGGCCGGTCGTGCGGTTGATGACGGATACCACCATGCCAGAGGAGATTCGGCAATGGCTGGTGGATCAGTTGCACGCCACGGACCAGGACCTCTACGTGGTGGACAGCCTCCTGGCCGCCGAGGACTTGCTGGAACTCGGAGGCATCGACCGCCCCGATCTCAAGTATCAGCCGTTCACGCCAGCTCCGGTGCCGCAGCTTGCGGTTGGCCCCGACCGCACGAACGATGACGTTTTCGCCTACATCCGCCAGCAGGATGTGCTGGTGCATCATCCCTATCAGTCGTTCGTCGGCGTCGTGGATTTTCTCCGCGCCGCATCGTCCGATCCGGACGTAGTGGCCATCAAACAGACGCTGTATCGCCTGGGCAAGAACTCCCCATTGATTCCGTCCCTTATCAGCGCGCGTGACGACGACACTCAGGTTGCCGTACTCGTTGAACTCAAGGCCCGCTTCGACGAAGAGAACAACATCACCTGGGCCGAGGAACTCGAACGACATGGCGTGCATGTGGCGTACGGTCTCACCGGGCTCAAGACGCACTGCAAGGCCACGCTGGTAGTGCGCCGCGAGCCGGATGGCTTGCGCCGCTATGTCCATGTCGCGACCGGGAATTACAACGCCACCACCGCCCGCTTCTACGAGGACCTGGGCCTGTTGACGGCGCGCGAGGAGATCGGAGCCGACATCTCCGACCTGTTCAACGTGCTGACCGGCTTCTCGACGCAGGACGAATATCGCAAGATCTGGACAGCGCCCGGCTTGCTGCGCCGGCACATGATCCAGAAGATCGAGGCTGAAATCGACCGCCACCGCGAGGTGGGCAACGGCTATCTGGCGTTCAAGGTCAACGCCCTCGTGGACCGCGTGGTGATTCGTGCCCTCTACAAGGCATCACGAGCCGGAGTCAAGGTGGATCTCATCGTGCGCGGCGCCTGTTGCTTGCGCCCTGGCGTGCCAGGATGGAGTGAAAACATCCGGGTCTACAGCCTGGTCGGGCGCTTTCTCGAGCACAGCCGTATCTACCAGTTTGGACAGGGCGACGCCGCCAGCGTCTACCTGGGCAGCGCCGATCTGATGGAGCGGAACCTGGATCGCCGGGTCGAGGTGGTTTTTCCGGTCGAGGACCCGGCATGGGCGGCCGAGATCAGGGACGAGATAATGGCTGCCTACCTGCGCGACACGGTGAACCGGTGGGAACTTGACGCCGACGGCGCCTATCGACGGATGCTGCCGGCGCCTGGCGAGGAACCGTTTGATGCCCAGCGATGGTTTATTGCGCAATACCAGAAGTCACCCGTCCTGCGGGCGGAGCGCGCCGAGGCGGGCATTGTGACGGAGGTACTGGCGACCAGCTAGGCCCGTGCCAGTACCCCCGCCAGCAATCCTAGGGCATCAGGTCTTCAGACGAATCGGCGACCATGGCCTGCGCTTCGAGGGCCGTCAACGCGAAGTTGTCTATCTCCTGTTGCAGGGCATCCCGCAGGTTGATGAGATCGACCAGGTCCAACCCTGCCAGAACGGCGTTGTTCTCAGGATCGCCGTCGTCGATGCTGTGCCCAACGACGCGAAACTCAACGTCCCAACCCTCTTCGCCGTTCGCGTCGGCGGTGGCTGGCGCTTCATCCATGTAGATGTTGTACGTCTCCACAGTGCCCCACCTTCTTCAAGTAGCGACGCGATTTCCGCCGGTCTCCCACACTCGGGACGGACCCGGCAGGGCGGATCACTTCGCGCTTTATCCTGTCGCCTAGTGTAAAGGACACAGCGCCACAAGAGGCGTCGATATTGGTGTGGGTTGCAGTGAGATGCAACCACCAAACTCAGCAGCCGGACTGCGCGGCGGAATTTGCCCCCTTCGCAGTACGACCATTGTCCGTGTGCGAGGAGGCCGCGATGGATTGGAGGCCGCTGGTTTAGGCATTGACTTTCGGTTTCGCGCGTAGTCCTGAGGGCACAAAGCCCAGGAGTGCATTAACCAGTGGACCCGACTCACGGTTAGCGTTCAGGTCGGCTTCGTTCTGCAAGACTGCCTTTCGCACGATGTTCCCGCCGAAGTAGCGAATCGGGTCGTACGGGTAGAGCGAACTGGGGCCACGGTTGATGGGACTCTCCTGCCACTCGTCGCGCAGATCCAGGGCGGTCGACGCCAGGACATGACCGCCGACATAGCTCGGCGTCACCCCGGTGCCTGAATAACCCACGCCATAGATGATGTCCGGTGTGCCATCCAGATGGCCAAAGAACAGGCTGTTGGTCTCGCTGCGGTCGATTGGTCCAGTCCAGGTGTGCGTAATGGGCACGTCGGTCAGCATCGGATAGATGCGGTTGAACGACTTGACCGTACGTTTGACGCGCGCACCGGGATCCTCCAGCTCAGGCCCAATCTGGCCCATGAAAACATGGGAGCAGCCGCCTTTGCCGAAGGCGATGCGCCCATCTCGTGTGGTCCGGTAGTAGTGCACCATCATGTGTGAGTCGCCGACTGGACGTCCGCTGGTCCAGCCGATCTCCTGCAGCCGCTCCGGGATTGGCGCGGTCGCGATCATGTCGCTGGACATGGGGAGCACCGCGCGACGGATTTCTGGCAGCGAGCACATCCAGGCATTCGTGGCCAGCACCACCTTGTCGGCGACGATAGCGCCCAGCGGTGTGCGCACCACCGGTGGCCGGCCCCGCAGAATCTCGGTGGCGGGGGAGTGCTCGAATATCCGAACGCCCTTCGCAAGCGCCACCCGGCGCATGCCCCGCGCCAGCAGCGCAGGCTGGATGCGCGCCCCGTTCCGGTCCAGGATGCCGGCAAGGTGCACTGGCGATCCACTCTGCCGGGCGATTTCTTCAGGCGTCATCTCGGTGAAGACGTCGTATCCGCGGGCACGCACCATCTCGACGGCCTCGCGCCAGCGCCCGACCTGGCCAGGCGCCGTGGCTGTCACCAGGATGCCTTCGGTGCGTACATCCGCATCGATCCCATGCTCATTGCATAGCCGCGAGATGGCTTCGATCGCATCGCCACACTTGCGCGCCAGGCGCTGCCCCTCTTCCTCACCGTACTTCTCGATGAGCGTGGGGAGCTTTAGCCACCAGGTACTGGCGAAACCGCCGTTTCGGCCACTGGCGCCTGAACCGCAGATGTCCGCCTCAATCAGGGTCACATCGACGGACGGGTCGTGTTCCTTGATCTTGAGGGCAGTCCAGAGGCCCGTATAGCCGCCGCCAACGATGCAGATATCCGTGACCAGCTTGCCGGAGAAAGGCTCGACGTTCTCCGCGTCCGGTTCAACGGCGAGGGCTTCTTCCAGCCAAAGCGCACGCTTGCGGGCGCCGCGTACGGGCTGCAGTCTGGTCATGACTCCTCCAGTTCGGGGTGATGCGACTCACTGCGGGTAGTCGGCAAGGCGTAAGGATCCAGGCGCCAGGGGGCAATCGGCCAGCGCATCGCAGCGCCTACGGGAGCAAGCCGCGTGCCCTCCCTTCTTCCTGGAGCGCCGCCAGAACTTGAGCGTGTGCAGCCTCAGTCGCGGCCGCGACGAGTCCGCCTTCGATTAACAGCGCGCCTTGTTGTAGCGATAGCGGTTCCCGAAGAGGTCGGTGGCCTTGCCTCCTGATTCCGCAATAACGATGTCCGCCGCGCAAAAATCCCATTCGTGCGCCATATCATGCGTCCTCGATACGAATACCGACCATGGCATCGTAGAGTCGCGGAGCCAGGAAGATACGTGGGGCAAACCCGGTGGTCGTGGGAGGCTGCGGCTCAGCCCCAAGACGGGCTGCAACTGCAGCCAACACGTCGAGATTTCCGGGCGCCCCAAACCACTTGGACGTCGCCACGCGTGGAATGCCAGCGTGCTCCGCGTTCTGGAGACGCTCTGGCGCCTCATTGCCGTACTTGACCCAGGCGCCTCCGCCCTTGCTGGCATAGACCAGGGCGCCGGTGGTGGGCTGATACCCCACCCCAACGACCGGATAGCCGTCTTCCACCAGTGCAATCAGGATGTCGAATTCACCGGTGCGCAGGATGAACTGCTCGGTGCCATCAATAGGGTCCACAATCCAGCAGCGTGCGTTGGTCAAGCGCGCCGGATCGTCCTGGCCCTCTTCGGTGAGCAGCGCGTCGAGGGAAGGCCGAGGTAAGAAAGGTGCGGATCACCTTGTCCGAGGCCAGGTCTGCATCCGTTACGGGGGAACCGTCACCTTTCTCGTAGCTGGCAGCAGCGGCGCGGTCGTAGAGATCGCGTACAACCGAGCCGGCGGCCAGCGCGGCGGCGATGGCTACCTCCAGTTCCTTCTGGAACGGGGAGGAGGAACCTTCCACCAGAGATCCTTTCACAACGGCAAATCGCACGCCGATGGTAGCACCGGATCAGCGCCTTGCTCACGACATAACCATCGCGCTGGCGGTTTCCCTGAACCCGATGCTCGCGGCTGCCGAGAGCCAGGGACAGGATCTATCGAACAGCGGCTGTGACCCTGGGCGCGAGCTCTCTCGCCAGCAATTCCACCGTTTCCAGGTCGGCAGCATCCAGGATCTGAACGACGAAGTACTGGAGCCCCGCACCCACCAGACCCTGATAGTAGCGAGCGGCCTGTTCGGGCGTTCCGATGACGCGGCTGAACTGTTGCTCCTCGTTGAGGCCGTTCGGATAGTAGCGGTCCCGCTTGGCGATTGCTTCCTTCTCTGTCGGCGCCAACATGAGCCAGCTCGTGAAGTGGGATCGCAAGACCGAACCGGGTTCTCGCCCTGCTTCCCGGCAGTATTGGTCGAGAACGCGGTTCTTGTGCCGCACCTCCTCAGCAGTTCGGACAAGCCCGGTCGCGTGACCCGAACCAAAGTTGCAGGCATCAGCGTATTCCGCAACCAGCCGCAGCGCCGTCTTCTCGCCGGAGCCAGCCAGGATCAACGGTGGACCCGGCTGTTGCACAGGCGGGGGCGTGACCTGCTCGTCAACAGTGAAATGGTGCTTCCCATGGAAGGTGAAGGGTTGTGATCCCCAAACGCCCCGGATAATCTGCACCGCCTCTTCCAGTGCTTCCTGCCGCTCGGGAACAGGCGGATAGGGCAGTCCAAGCTGGGCGAACTCCTTGCGGTTCCAGCCGTGGCCAAGGCCAAGAATCACCCTGCCCTGTGAAAGGTGGTCCAGGTCGGCAGCCAGCCGGGCGTTCAGAACGGGAGGGCGGTAACCGGCGCAAAGCACCACCGATCCCAGGCGAATGCTCGAGGTCTGGACTGCCAGAACACCCAGGTGGAGCCAGGCGTCTGGCGCGTACGCAGGGTGGTCACCGATGAAAAATGCATCCAGACCAAGGGCATCTGCAGCACGTCCCGCCGCCAGGATGCTGGCAGCCGGTGCGGGGTCTTCCGGCAAGGCGAAGGCTTGCAGTCCCCAGCCGACGCGTTGGCGAAACTCCGCTACCCAGGGATGGCTTTGCAACCGCAGCACACGCTCCTCCTGACAACGCGTCGGCAAGATACTCCGCGCAGGATCGCGCTTCTGGCAGGTGGGGTGCAAGTACCATAACAGCAAGATGCGTCCACTTGGGAGCAGAGGAATACGGCGTCATGACGGTCCGGGTGTATCTCGCAGCCGTACACGTGTTGAATGAACCACCGCAACCAGGCGACCTGGCGGCAGAGCGCGTTTTTGTTCACGCCTCAGAATTGCCTGAAGTCTGGGTAGAAACGGAACATCAGTCGGTGCCCGAACGCGGCAAGGCCGTAACCTTTGCGCTGGCGCGGCCAATGGGCATTGGGTTTGAGCGCATCACCGGAACCGTGGAGCGGAAAGTGCCGAAGCGGGCGAGCCGCGCGGCCAGAATGGTCAGAACAGACCCGGCGCAGTAACCACGCAGAATCGGGAAGCTGAGAAGCTGAGAAGCAGGGAGCGAAAGCCCGTGGTACACGTGGATGTAGTCATTGTCGGCGCGGGCGCAGCTGGATTGTCTGCCGCACTGCGTGCAACAGAACTGGGCCTTGAAACCGTCGTCTTTGAGGCTGCCAGCCGGCCAGGCGGCCGCGCCTACACGCGCTATGAGCCATTCGGGTTTGCCTGGGATGCCGGCTGTCACTGGCTTCACTCCGCGAGTGAAAACCTGCTGCGAGAGGCGGCAGATCGCGAGGGGTTCTCCTATACAAAGACCCGTGGTCCAGGTTACACGTGGTTTGACGGCGCGCTTCTCTCCCCAGAGGCCGAGGTCAATGTCGACAACGACGTGGAAGCGGCCTACAGGGCCATGTTCGCCGCCGGTCGTGCTGGTCAGGATGTACCCGCCTCTACCGTCGTCAAGCTGGCCGGGGCCGCCGAGGCAACTTTCCGCTGGGCCATCAACGCCGAATGGGGCGCGGACCCCTCTGCCGTCTCGACGCTCGATGCTTCGCGTTACCGGGATCTCGAAGAAAACTGGCCCGTGATCGATGGCTACGGCGCGCTTGTTCTGCAGCTGGCGCAGAGCGTGCTCCCGCTGGTGCAGTTGAGCACGCCGGTCACCCGCATCAAGGAAGTGCTGGGCGGCTATCAGGTCACCACCACGCAGGGGGAGATCGAGGCCGACGCGGTGATCATCACGGCCTCCACCAGCGCGCTTGCGGCCGGGCTGATTGACTTCAACCCCGTTCTGCCCGCCTGGAAGCTGGAGGCGCTGCACGCAGTTCCGCTCGGCTATGCGAACAAGATTGCCCTGCAATTGCGGGAAGATGCCCTGGCAGACATTCCAGAGCACAGTGTTGGGGTCCCGGTGGGCGGCGGAGACATGATCAATCTCCGCTTCCGTCCCTATGGCCGAAACCTGGTGGATGGGTACATCGGCGGGCCACTTTGCTCGGAGGTGGAACTGGCAGGAGAGGCCGCCATGGTTTCGCTCGGGACCGAGGCGATGACCACGATTCTCGGCAGTCAGGCCAGAGACGCCATCATTGCGACGGCTGTCTCCCGATGGCAGAGCGAACGCTACATTCGCGGCGGGTACGGCGCTGCGCTGCCGGGACTAGCCGACAAGCGCGCTGACCTCGGCAGGCCAGTTGGTGAGCGGCTCTTCTTCGCCGGCGAGGCAACCTCGCCCGAGTATTTCTCCACCTGTCACGGCGCATGGCTCACGGGCGCCTCTGCGGCTGAGCAGGCGGCAAGCGTCGTCGGGATAGCGGCGCGCTAGCGCCGCTCCAGGTTGAGTAGATGGGTTGCTCGCCCCGTACTGCGGGTGCACGTCCGGGGTGTAGGCCTTCCGCAGCCAGACAGTTGAGCTGCCTCGCCACCAGGCTGGCCGCACCGCTGGATGGTGGTCCGCCGGGCACAGAGAGTCAGGGCAAGTCAGGCTGGCGCTACTCAGCCCGGCGCTCTCTGTCACTCTCGCCAGCGAAATGGCCGCTGCCCTGGGCAGCGGCCATTCCACGGAAGTGCAACGGGCGCTACTGGAGATACTCTTCGTCGATCCATCCCGCCTGACCGGCAATGCGGACATTGACATAACCATTAGCCCTGGAGCCGGTGAGGGAGACTTCGGAGCCAGCCGGCACCACGTCAAGCACCATCGAACTGGCGCTTGGCTGTGACCTCAGGTTGACGTTCGTGGTGGTTAGCGCCTGTTCGCCCTGGAGCGCGCCCGGCGCCTGGACCGTGTTGTCAACCGGTTGCGGCGCCACAGTGGAGTCTGCCGCCTGCAGGAGTTGCGCGTCGCCACCGGTGTCCGCGACTTGAAGGTACGCGGCGTCAGCCCACCCGGTTTGGCCGTTGAAAGAGACTTGCAGGAATCCATTCTGGGCTTGTCCGGTCAGGTCGACCTGGGAAACTGCCGGGAGGGAGGAGATCATCCCGGCAGCTTCGTCTGGTCCGGCCAGCAGTTCCGTCGGCTGGACAACCGTCGCTGTGCCGGGGGCACCCGTTGCTGCAATCGAGTTCGCCGTTTGCTGGAGCTCTACCGGCCCGCGAGACATCCAGTCCGCGCCGATCCAGCCGAACTGGCCGTCCACCTTCACCGGCAGGTAGCCCAGAATCTCGCCGCCAGTGATGGTCATCGGCGTGTTGGCGGGCAGGGTGTTCACCAACTGGAAGGATTCACCTGGCCCTGACCGCAGATTGACATCGCTGGAACTCGTGCCCGAATCGACTGACTGGAACAGGCTGGCGGTCTTGCTGGGTGGGGGAGCCTCTCCGCAGACCCAGCCCGGGCCGTCGTTCACATCCCCGAAGATCGTCGTCCAGTACCAGCCGTGCGGCGACGCGTCATCGTAGGCGCGGCCAATCCCGATGGCCCCAAACGAGCTGTTCAGCATGTTGGCATTGTGCTCGGGGCTGTTCTGCCAGATGTTCATGGCTTCACTTGCGCCGCTGGTTCCTGCAGCGATGTTTTCCCGTACGCGCCGCCCTGGTAGCCGAAGTTCTGCATGTTCTGCTGCACCGAGGTGCCGTCGATCATGGTGTGGTCAAGGTACGCCTTTTCTGCCATGTCAATGCTGTGATAGGCAGACGCCGCCGACAGCGAGGATGAGACCGACAGCGGGCCCAGGCCTGCCATCGCCCGGTGGTCATTGATCAGGCCGAGAAATGCGATCTCCTCAGAATCAAGACAGGCGTCGGCGGACGACAGCACATCCCAGACCCCGTTGGCGGGCGCACCGGGATTCACCACCGCGGCAGACGCACCGGGCGCGAGGAAGATGAAGGCAGCCAACCCCGCCAGCGCCCGCCAGCGACGGCGTCGAGATAGCAACGACTCATGGTGAGAATGCATCGCTCATGCCCTCCCAGGCACACGGAGGGAAAGCAGTGGCGCGTCGGCCGGTGTTGCGGACACCGCCGACGGAGGGCGGGGGAGGCCCGTGCCAGGGGCCAGTTGAGTCGCGCCCTCCAACGCAAATCAACATGTTCGTACGCTATGCAATCGGAAGGGCTGCTCTCAAGGCATTGGCGTGGACAGAAGTCCTGATTGGCGGGTTTGCGGGATGCGTGGGTTCAGATTTCGCCAGGGTTCCAGGCGATGAAGCGTACGGGCGAACCGTCGGCGCCCGTCATGGGCAGCGGGAGACAGGCAACGCTGTAACGTTTCCCCGGCTCGAGGTCGTGCAGGCCACGCAGGTTCTCAGCGACAAGCACCTTGTTGCCGAGCAGGATCGCGTGCACCGCATCCCCGCCGTCCACGGTGGAATCAACACTCAGGGCGTCCACCGCCACCAGCCCGCATCGTGAATCTACCAGCCGCTGCGCGAGGTTGCGCGACAGATAGGGGTGGCGGAAATAGCGAGCATCTCGCCAGTGGCGATCCCAGCCGGTGCGAACAAGGGCGAACCAACCAGGCCACAAGGGCGAGCGCACCGCGTCCAGGATGCCGGACGGGATCTCCGAGTTCTCGGGAAAGCCCGTGGCATCCAGGACCAGCGCGAATCCCGTCAAGCAGGAGAGTGGGATTTGCTCAATAGAACTTCCGCCCTCGATGCGGTGCAACGGCGCATCCATGTGGGTGCCGTTGTGGGAACTCATGGCAATCTGCGAGATGCGCCATGGTTGTTGCCCGGGGATCGGCTCACGCCGAAACGCTGGATCGCCCGGGAAACACGGCGTGTGCTCATCGAGTGGCTGCGTGAGGTCCCACATAGCAGTCGGCGGGAGCCGGCTTTTCGCCAACTCCCGCACCGGCTCGGCTAGGCGACAAGGTCGTGTGCGAGTTCCTCGAAGGCGGCAATGTAGGCATCCGCATCTTCGACTGAATGGGCAACCGAGAGTGTCCACTCTTCCTCGCGGCCCGGAGTCATGAAGATGCCCCGGTTCATCATGTACAGCCACGCGAGGTCAGTTAGTTCCCCGTCATGCGTGGCCTGGAAGGAGGCGTAGTCAGTGATCTTCTCAGGAGAGAAAGTCACGCAGCCTTTTGAGCTGATGCCGACCGTGTAGCCCGGCAGATTGTATTTCTCGAGGACGGCGTCGCAACCCGCCATCAGCCGGTCGTTCAGCATATCGAGATGGACATAGGCCTCGGGCGTGAGCACGTGCTCCAGGCTGGCTCGCGCGGCAGCCATGGTCAGGGGATTACCGTTGTACGTTCCCACCTGGTACACGCTGCCGTCGTTCACGACCTCCATGACCTCGGCGGAGCCGCCAATGGCGCCCGACGGCAGGCCGCCGCCCAGTGCCTTCGCCATGGTCACCATATCCGGCAACACGCCAAACTTTTCGGTAGCGCCGCCCGGCGCCACACACAGGCCAGTCTTGACTTCGTCGAAGATCAGCACCACGCCCAGGCGCTGAGTTAGCTCGCGCACGGCCTCCAGGTAGCCGGGCTCCGGCAGCACCACGCCAAGGTTCATCATGGCTGGCTCCATGATGACGCAGGCCGGCGGACGCCCTTCCTCGAACAGGCGCTGAATGCGCCGCTCCATGGCGGCAGCATCATTGAACGGAACCGGAATGGTGAGGTCAGAGGCCGCCTTGGGGATTCCCGCGCCGTAGGGCAGCGAAGCGTAATTGTCCGGATCGCCGATGTTCTCATAGGGCACCGAGATGGAGACCATTGCGTAGTCATGGTGCCCGTGATAGGAGCCAAAGATCTTGACGATGGTGTCGCGTCCGGTGAAGGCGCGGGCGATGCGAATCGCGTCCATCGTTGCTTCCGAACCTGAGTTGACATAGCGCCACTGCGGTAGGCCGAAACGGCGCATCAGCTCCTCGCTGACCACGATGCCGTCTTCGACCGGCGCCGCAAAGTGGGTGCCGCGCGCAACCTGCTTCTGGACCGCCTCCACGATGTACGGATTGGCATGCCCCTGCACCATCGAGCCGAAGCCGTTGTGGTAGTCAATCCGCTCGACGCCATCGACGTCCCAGACCTTCGAACCGCGCCCCTCGGTAATGTAAATCGGCCACGGATCGCGCACCTGGTAGGATGAGGCGACACCGCCAGCGAGGGTGCGCCGGGCCCACTCGTACATTTCGCCGGACTTCTGGGTGCTGGCGTCCAGCCGCTTCTGCTCTTTGGCGGCAAGCTCCTCGATTCGGCCTCGATCAATACGCACGGGGCTGGCTACGACCATTGGGTCCTCTCTACCACTTGCGGAACTCCGCCCAACCGACGATCAGTCTGTCCATTATCGTTCGCCGTCATCTGCCTGTCGAAACTCCGGCGCGGTCCGGGCAGCGTGCTACACTCCCAGCCAGATTTTGGCCTCATCGCGGGGTCTCCACGCCGTTGGCTGACCTCGGCCAGCAAGGAGCTACACGCCACCTATGGAACTCAGTGGGCAGCATCGTTTCTCCGCTCCGCGCGAGCGAGTATGGCAATTGCTGCTGGATCCGGCCGTGCTCCAGCAGTGCCTGCCAGGCGTGGAAGAGTTCACGGAAACCGGACCAGACGAGTATGAGGCCCGGATGAAGATCGGCGTGGCCGCCATCCGCGGAACCTACCAGGGCAAGGTGAAGATTCACAGCCAGGATGAGCCGAGTTCGTATCGCATGGCGGTGGAGGGAAAGGGTCCCGCTGGCCAGATTTCAGGCGACGCCCTGATGGAACTTGTCGCTGACGGCGACGGCACGCTCGTGAACTGGTCCGGAAATGCCAACGTGCGCGGCACCCTCGCGCGGGTCGGCGGGCGCGTCATGCAGCCGGCTGCCAAGATGATCGTCGGGCAGTTCTTCGGCTGTCTGGAAAGCAAAGCGGGTTCCTGAATCCGCATTCTCACCTTATCTGCCAACGCAAACAGGGAGGCAAGCGTGGAGGTTTCCATCACGCTGCGTGTCAATGGTGTTGAACGCCGGGCGTCAGTGGAGCCACGCCTGCTGCTGGTGCAATTCCTGCGCGATAACCTGGGGTTGACCGGCGCCCACATTGGCTGCGAAACCAGCCAATGCGGAGCCTGCTCGGTGCTGCTGGACGGCGAAATTGTCAAGAGTTGCACGGTGCTCGCTGTCCAGGCGGACGGTACAGAGATCACGACCATCGAGGGGCTGGCGCCAGCCGGCACCTTGCACCCGGTCCAGGAAGCCTTCTGGGATCAGCATGGCGTGCAGTGCGGTTTCTGCACACCGGGGATGGTGCTTTCGACCGTGGCCCTGCTGGCAGATAACCCACACCCTCGCGACGATGAGATTCGGCACGGTCTGGAAGGCAATATCTGCCGCTGCACCGGGTACCACAACATCGTGCTTTCAGTACGGAAGGCTGCGGAGATGCTCGAAGCCGGGGCACAACCCGAGCCAATTGCGAGGTAGGACATGAATCCCTCCAGCTTCGACTATTACCGGCCCGAAAGCATCAGTGAAGCCATTGCCCTGCTTCAGGAGCACGGTGAGAATGTGAAGCTGCTGGCTGGCGGCCACAGTCTCCTGCCGATCATGAAGCTGCGCCTGGCCGAGCCCGATGCGTTGATCGACATCGGTCGCATCGACGCGCTACGCGGTGTTGCGAAGGTCGCGGACGGCATCAGCATCGGAGCCCTGACCACTCACCGCCAGATCGCCGTTGATCCGCTGATTGAACGTCATGCGCCGCTGTTGGCAGTGACAGCCAGCCACGTCGGAGACCGCCAGGTGCGCGCGCGTGGCACGCTTGGCGGCGCCCTGGCGCACGCGGATGCGGCAGCCGACTATCCGGCCGCCATCCTGGCGCTGAACGCCGCAATGGTGGCGGAGGGTCCATCAGGGGAGCGGAAGATTGCGAGCAGCGACTTTTTTCTCGACTTCCTGACTACGGCCCTGGAGCCAACCGACGTTCTTACCCGAATCGAAATCCCGGCCCAGCCAGACGGAGCCGGCTGGAGCTACCGGAAACTGGCGAACCAGGCTTCAGGCTACGCCATTGTTGGCGTGGCAGTGCTCCTGGTTGCCGGAGCAGACGGCAAGATCTCCGAGGCGCGCATTGGTGGAACAGGCATGGCAGCAGTGCCCTGGCGGGCCACAGACGCCGAACAGGCGCTTGTTGGCGCTGCGGCCGACGATGATGCTGCGATCACGACCGCGGCTAACCTCGTCGATCTCGACATCGAGGCATTGGACGACCTGCATGGCTCGGCAGAGTACCGCCGCCGGGTGGCGCGGGGCCTGGCCCGTCGCGCCATACAGGAGGCTATCGCCACCTCGAGCGCCCAGGGTCGGTGGTGACAGATCAGCCGCCAATCCTGCTGAGCGTCGACGACGGCATCGCCACCGTCACGTTGAACCGGCCCCATGCGCTCAACGCGATCAGCCGGGCGCTGGCCGAGGCGTTGAGTGCTGCCTGTGCGGCCTTGCGGGATCGCCAGGACGTGCGCGTCGTCATCGTAACTGGCGCCGGAGAGCGCGCGTTTTGCGCGGGGGCCGACCTGCGGGAGCGCGCTGGCATGTCGCCAAGTGAGCGGAACATACACCGTGCGGCCATCGAGGCAGCAGCCGAGGATCTGGCCAACCTGCCAATGCCGAGCATTGCTGCCGTACGAGGATATGCGCTTGCCGGCGGTACTGAGCTCGCAATCGCCTGTGATGTACGCGTGGCTGGCGCCGACGCGGTCTTTGGAGTGCCGGAGGTCAGGATCGGCATTTTCCCGGGTGCGGGCGGCGTACTGCGGTTGCCGCCCCTGGTGGGGCTTGGGAATGCTCGAGATCTGCTTTACACGGGTCGCCATATCAGTGCCGACGAGGCTTTGGCCATGGGCCTGGTGAACCGGGTTGCGGCGCCAGAGGACGTGCTCCCCGCCGCGCGCGAAATAGCAACGCTGATCGCTGCAAACGCGCCACTGGCCTTGCGCGCGGTGAAAGACGCGTTGCGCGTAAGCAGCGGCGTCCCCGCCGAAGAAGCAAGGGAGGCAGTTAACCAGCGCCGTATGTCGCTCGACGCCACCACGGACTACGAGGAGGGCCTGCGGGCCTTTGCAGAAAAGCGGCCGCCCCGGTTCACCGGTCAGTAGGCTGCCCCGCCCATCCGGACGCTACGCAGAGCGAATGGCGGCCCGCGCAAGCGCTTCCACGAGCTTTACATCGACCGGGTTGGCAGGGTCGGCGTTCTGTTTCGCGGCACTACCCACAATGGCCCCGTCAGCAACTGCCAGCAAGCCGGGGAGCGTCTCCGGGGTCGCGCCGCTGCCAATGTAGAGTGGAGCCCCGGGTACGGCAGCCCGCACTGCGCGTACATCATCCAGACTGGTCGGGTGGCCCGTGCCAGCACCAGTGACAATGAGAGCACTTGCCAGTCCGCGCTTGACTGCGTCCTCAGCCAACTCGCCGAGCGTGCGCGGAGCGAGTTGGGCGGCGTGCTTGACATCGATATCAGCCCAGACATCGATGGGCGCGGCCAGCCTGGTGATGAGTGCCTGGACCATGTCCGCACGCCCCTCGATCAGCCCCTGATCGGTCACCGCCGCGCCGACGTAGACATTCGCCCGGATGAAGGTTGCGCCGGTGAAAGCGGCAATGGCGGCCGCCGCTTCCACGTCGTTGCGGAGCACGTTGACGCCGGTGGGAAGGCCGCTTTCTGCCATAACTGCCGCGACCGCCAGCGTCATGGCCGCCACCGTTTCCGGCCCAACTGGCCCCTTGTGGAAGGGCACGTCATGAAAGTTTTCGACCATCAGGGCGTCCGCACCGCCCGCAGCCCACGCCGCTGCATCTCGCCGCGCGAAATTGAGTACGCGCGCGAAGTCGCTGGCGCTGCCGCCACGCGGTGTACCCGGCAGCGCGGGCAAGTGAATGACTCCAACGATGCGTGGCGTCACGAGTGAGAACCTCTCCGTGAGCATCTAGCGGCCCGCCTGGGCTGAAACCAACCCGGCAATGGCTGCGCCGATGGCGAAAAGAACGAGGCACCCGGCGAAGAACGCGAAGCCGCCGCGTGACCGCACGGCACTTTGCTCCTTGCGGACAAAGCGGGAGTAGAGCAGCGTCACTGCCAACGCCAGCGAACCGCCAGCAATCCCGAAATAGATGAGTGTCTGTGGGCCCACGAGCCGACCTTGCTCCTCGCAGCAACGAGTCCTGCGTCAGCCGCAGCTGACCTGATCATGGTACCGCGCCTGATGCTCGCGACTCCGGTTGCGGTTGGCCATTGCGACAGCGATACTGTCATCATGTGCGGCCTGAATCCCACGTTTGCGAGACAACCATGGACAACCCTCCAAAGTCAGAACTGCGGCTTGCGCGGGGCGCCGCCACGTTGCCCGTCGGCAGCGCGGCAACCACTGCCGGCGGCGCACGGCCGCATCGCTACACGATCTCCGATCTTGAACGCGAGACCGGCATTTCGCCACGCAACATCCGGTACTACATAACACAGGGACTGCTGCCGCCAGCGAACGGCCGGGGTGTCGGCGCAACGTACACGGCCGAGCATCTCTTGCGGCTGAAGTACGTCAACAAGCTGAAACAGGACAATCTGCCGCTTGCTGAGATACGGAGGCAGATGGAGGGACTGTCCCAGGAAAAGTTGGCCAATGTGCTGAGGGTAGAGACGGCGCCGCCGCAAGACCGCTGGCGACGCATTCGTCTGCATGATGACGTCGAGATTCACGTGCGTGAACGCGCCGGCCGGGATCGAGACTACGCACTGGAGCGAGCGGTCGATGAGATTGCTGGCCACGCTGAAATCGTGCTCGCAAAGCTGGAGACAGGCGCATGACCACAAGCGCTGAAGATCGTTTCTGGATCCCGGACAACCCGGACGGCAGTGGCTGGGCAAACGTGGATTGGGTGAGCGCGACACGCGGCACGAAGTACCACTACCGGCATGTCGGCACAGTCGAGGTGGAACGGGAACGGCTCCCGCGTTTCTACCGGGTGGTGACGCGGTTGGAGTCGGATGTACTCCACGCGCACGAGAATGACTACTACGTGCCGCGCGAGAACCTGGCGGACTTCCTGGCCGAGATCAGCCTGGTGGGTGGTGCAGAGGTCATCTGGCACGTTGAGGGATGCGCGGAACCACCCAAAGAAAGCCAGGCCACTGCCTCCAGTTGTACTTGACCATTCCTGCTGTGACGCCCAATGGAAGCCAACCAGGGCCGGCGAGTCGCCACGCTGGTCACCTTCTTGCTCTTCCGACTGGCGCTACGAGCGGAGCAGATTCATAACCTCAGGGCCACCGACCTTCACAGTCGAGGCGACGTTGCCGTTCTCATCGATCAGGATTGCCGACGGCGTGCCCGGAGGCTCCAAAGAGTGATCCGGTCCTGAACGACTGATCGAGCAGAATCGGCGACTCGAAGCCGTGAGCGGCATTGTCATCAGCGCTCCCGGTCGAAATCAGGACCAGATCAGGAGCGTCCTCATCGGCTGACTCCTCCCAGGCCTTCAATTCTGGCTCGAGACGCTTGCAGAAGCCGCAACCCGGATTCCAGAACAGCAGCACGGTCCGGCCTTCGCTGACATCGTCCAGTGTGACTTCGTCGCCGTCCAGATCGGGCAGCCTGATCTCAGGCGCTTGCTGCTGGCGATGCCACGTGGGGCGGCAGGCGCTTCTGGCTCGGGCGCAGCGGCGGCAGCGTCCAGCAGATGCGGCGCCTCATTCCGCAGCAGCGAGATCACCGTTGGCCCCCGACGGCCAGTCCGGAGGCAATCTTGCCGTCGGCGCCGACAAGGACCGCGGACGGCGTCCCGCTGGCGCCAAAGGCACGGCCGACCGTGAAGCCACTGTCCAGGACAACCGGCGACTGGAGGCCAGTGGCCTTGTTGGCTTCAACTTCGCCGGTAGAGACAACGAGCAGATGAGGAGCGCCCTCCGGTTTGTTGTTCTCCCAGGCCTTCAGGTCATCTGCCATGCGCTGACAGAATCCACAGCCCGGGTTCCAGAAGAGCACCGCCGTGGGGTGGCCCTCGAACTCCTTGAGCGTGACCGGCTTGCCATCCAGGTTGTTGAGTTCAACAACCGGAGCATCCTTGCCAATGCTGGCGAGGCCACGAGCCGCCTGCGGCGCGGCGACCGGCTGCGGAGCAGGTCGCGGCGCTGCCGCGCGCGGCGCCGGCGCCGGCACCTTGCCCTCCACGGCCTGCTTGACCAGCGTGCGGATCTCACCCGCGCCGCCAGCAGCCCCGCTGCCGATTTTGCCGTCTGGCGTAACCAGGACTGCGGTCGGCGTCCCGTAGGTCAGGTACGCGTCCGCAATCTCGCTGTCCTTCTGCATGACCACATGGGTCAGGTTGTGTTGCTTCTTCTTGTTTCGATTCTCATCGAGCGAACCGCGCGAAACGACAACGGTCGTCAGCTTGTCCGCCAGTTCCTGCTGCCACTTGCCGACATCTGGCATGAGGGAGTTGCAGGGTCCGCAGTTCGGATCGGAAAAGATCAGCAAGACCGGCTTTTCCTGAGCGCGGAACGAATCGAGCGTCAGCGTCTCCCCGTAGAGACCCGAGAGGGTAAAGGCAGGAGCAGGCGATCCGAAGGGCAGCCCTTCTTCTTCCTCTTCCTCATCGTCCTCCTCGTCCTCATCGTCGTCATCATCGTATTCGAAGTCGATATCGGCATCCTCAAGGGCTGTCTCAATCTTGTCGAGGCGGACGAGGAGGCGACCGTTCTGACCAAGGAGGTGCACGAGCAGCCACGCCATCGCACCGAGCGCCACAATCATGGCGATACCGACGATCAGCGTGACCCACTGGAACGCATCGAGCGATCCAAAGGCATCGCCAATCGACGTGCCAACGTTATTGGCGGCAAATCCCGGGATCACGATGAAGAGCGCAATCAGCCCCAGCACCACGTTGCGAATCAGCGTGGAGGGCCCAATCTCGCTGCTGGTCAACTGTCCAAAGCAATGACAGTCAAACTTCCGGCCACGCGACAGGTTGTAGGAGATTCCGGCAATGAAGGCGATCAGCAGCGCCAACGCTGCCAGCGCCCCCCACTTGGCCGAGGCCACCGGCAACAGCAAGACCGCAATCAAGAGCTCCACAATTGGCAACGCGATACCGGCAACCCTGGCCGAGGACTCCGGTACGCCGAACGACCGCATGGCGGACTGGGACCCGGTGAGGTCCAACAGTTTTGCTATGCCCGAGACAACGAAAACTGCTGCCAGAACGAGGCGAGCGAGAAGCAACAGTCCATCCATACGTGCGATTCCCCTGCATGACGAAAAGCGAGTCAACCTGGCGCGGAAGCCAACGGTGATCCTTCACGGGGTCAATTTCGACGGATCGGCAGTTTACCACCGAGCCATTGCACCACAGCGAAGAATCGTGGTCCCGAATTTCGCGCCGGGCTCAATAGTAGCGAAAGGGAAGCATTGGGTCTAGACACTTGTGGCCACAGTCGTGCATTCCATCGGTACTACACTTGGCAAACATCGAGGTCCTGTTCGCGATCAGTTCACAGGTACGCATCTGGGGAGGACACATTGGCCGTCGAAACTCGGGAACGACAGCTATCCGACAGCAGCACTGAGGGCGCCACGCCCGCCCAGGCGATGACGGGTGGTCAGGCGCTTGTTGCGGCACTGATCGAGAACGACATCGATACCTTGTTCGCGCTACCTGGCGTCCAGCTTGATGGTGCGTTTGACGCCCTGTACGACCAGACCGACAGGATCAGGGTCATCCACCCCCGCCATGAGCAAGCCGCGGCCTACATGGCAGACGGCTATGCCCGCACCACTGGCAAGCCAGGCGTCTGCCTGGTCGTGCCTGGTCCCGGGTTGCTAAACGCGACCGCGGCGCTTTCGACGGCATACGCCTGCAACTCCCCGGTTGTGTGCGTCACGGGGCAGATACAGTCTGACCTCATCGAGTTCGGGCGCGGCCTGCTGCACGAGATTCCGAACCAGCTCGGCATGGTGCGCTCCGTGACCAAGCACGCTGAGCGCGCCGTCTCGCCGGAAGAAATTCCTGGCCTTGTTGATCGCGCCTTCACCGAATTGCGTCGCGGCCGGGTCCGCCCCGTCGAAATCGAGATGCCGCCAGACACGCTGTTCGCGACCGGCGAGGTGCGCCTGTTGCCTGGGGCCGCGCTGCCTGAGCGCAACGCCGGAGATCCCTCCCTGATTGCGCAGGCTGCTGAGTTGCTTGCCGGGTCGCAGAAGCCTTTGATTTGGTCAGGCGGCGGCGTACTAGGCGCCGAGGCCTGGGACGAGTTGCGAGAAGTAGCGTCTCTTTTGCAGGCCCCGGTCGTCATGACGTCCAACGGCAAGGGCGCGGTGTCTGACCGAGATCCACTTGGTCAGAATATCGTGGCCGGTATTGACTTGATCAAGGATGCGGATGTCATTTTCGCCGTTGGCACACGCTTCGTTGACCCAACCACCTCAATCTGGAAGATTGAGGATGGCCGTACCGTTATTCAGATAGATATCGACGCTGACGAAATTGGTCGCAACTACCCGGTGGCAGTTGGCATCCAGGCAGATGCGAAGGCCGGTCTGGCGGCGCTGGCAGCGGAATTGAAGCGACTCGGAGTCTCCCGCCCATCACGCGCCGAGGAACTGACGGCGCTCAAGGAATCGGTTGCGAAGCGCACCCGTGCTGTCGGGCCGCAGGCCGACTACGCGATGGCAATCCGTGAGGCTTTGCCGGATGACGCCTATGTCCTCTCCGAGATGACCCAGGTTGGGTACTGGTCGAACATGGCGTTCCCGGTCTACGAACCACGCACGTACATTACGCCCGGCTACCAGGGCACACTCGGTTGGGGGTTCCCGACGGCGCTGGGCGTCAAAGTGGCCCATCCCGACAAGCCGGTAGTCTCTATCAATGGCGACGGCGGTTTTGGCTTTTGCCTCAACGAACTCTCGACCATGGCGAAGCACAACATCGGCGCGATCGTCATCGTGTTCACGGATGATGCCTTCGGCAACGTCCAGCGCATTCAGCGGGAACAGTTCAACGGCCGCACCATTGCCTCCGATTTGCTGAATCCCGATTTCATGAAGCTCGCGGAAGCCTTTGGCGTTACGGGACGTACGGCGACATCGCCCGAAGGTCTTCGGGACGAGATCTCGGCGGCTATCGAGGCAGATGAGCCTACGCTGATCGCGGTGCCCATCGGCAAGGTGCCAAATCCGTGGACCGCTCTCGGTCTGCGCTAGCGCGGCATGACGCAGGATCTGCCTGTGCGGCCGGGAACGCAACCCCGGCCTCCGGGCCCATTCGCCTACTGCCCGTCATGCGGCGCACCCAACGTCTTGCAAGAGCGCGACGGGCGCGAACGCCCGGTGTGCACCGCCTGCGGTCACATCACGTTTCTTGACCCCAAGCTCGCCGTCGCCGCGCTCATTGTGCGCGACGGCCAGATCCTGCTTGGGGAGCGTGGCCCGGGCGCGCGTTCAGCCGGCAGGTGGAGTTTCCCGGCGGGTTTTGTCGAGCGGGGAGAACAGGTTGAAGCCGCGCTTACCCGCGAAGTCCGCGAGGAGACCGGGTTGCAGGTCGAGCCGGGCCGGCTGGTCGGGCTCTACTCGGAGCCGGATGAGACCGTCGTCCTGGCGGTCTACCTGGCTACGCTCTGCGACTCCGGGGCGCGCCCGGTCGCTGCGGACGATCTTGCTGAACTGGGTTGGTTTTCTCTCGGCGCCTTGCCTGATCTCGCGTTCGAGCGCGACTATCGCATCATCGAGAGCCTGTTGGCGAGCGGCGGATAGCCCTCGCAGCAGCCAGAAGCCACTGCGTACCGGCCGCAGGCATGCAGCCAGAAAAGCAGAAGCGCCTGGCTCCCGGCTACCGGGAACCAGACGCTTCTTGCTCTTCGCAGCGAGGCGGCTAGATGTGCAGGGCGTGGCCCAGCAGATCGAGTGCAGCCTCGTGAATGACTTCTGAGACAGTCGGATGTGGGTAGACCGACAGGGCGATCTCCTCGGGAGTGACTTCGAGCAGGCGTCCCATTGCCACGCCGCCAATCAACTCGGTTGCGTGGGGCCCAACAATGGTCATCCCCAGCAGATCCTGCGAGTCGGCGTCCGCGATGATCTTGGTAAAGCCATCCGTTTCGCCTTCGATCACTGCCTTGCCGTTCGGCCGCATGGGAAATTTGCCGGTCTTGACGTTGTGGCCCTTCTCTTTCGCCTGCTTTTCGGTCAACCCTACGCTGGCGATTTCCGGGCGGCAGAAGGTGACCATGGGTGAATTCGTCACGTCAAGCGGGTAGGGATTCTGCCCGGCAATGTTCTCGATGGCGATCACACCCATATGCATGGCGGTGTGCGCCAGCATCTGCTGGCCATTAATGTCACCGATTGCGTAAATGTTCGGGACGTTGGTCCGCATCATGGCGTCCACCGGGATGATCCCGTCGGCATGTTGGATGCCGACAGTCTCGAGGCCAATGTCCTCGACATTCCCCTGGCGGCCAATAGCCACCAGCAGCACCTCAGCTTCGATGACCTCTTCCTTGCCGCCAGCGCCAGTGACCTTCATGCGCACGCCACTGTCAGTGACTTCGATATCCTCGGCCGTGGGCCGTGAGGTGGGGAAGACATCAATGCCCTGCCGCTTGAAGGCGCGAGTCAGTACCTGCTGTGCTTCCTCCTCCTCAGCAGGGACCACGCGGCCAACTAGCGATACTTTTGCCCCGTACCGTCCATAAATGGAAGCCCACTCGACGCCGACGGCGCCGCCGCCGCGAATGATGAAGCTCTTGGGCATCTCTTCCAGCACAACCGCATGATCGGAATTGATCACGCGCTTGCCGTCCCAGTCCAGCCCCTTGATCGGGCGCGGGCGAGTGCCAGTGTCCACAATGATGTTGCGAGCCTGGAGCGAGTAGGGAGCGCTGCCGTCGTTCGGCGTGACTTCGACGGTGTTGGGGCCAGCGATCCTGCCACGGCCGGCCGCGACGGGACTGTTGTATTTCTTGTCGAAGAGGAACTGAAGGCCCTTGTACTGGCCAGCAACAACCTTAAGTGACCGCTCCAGCGCGGCAGGGTAATTAAAGGAAACGTCACCGGCAATGTTGACGCCAAACTCTGCCGAATGCTTGACCTCTTCGTAGACATCCGCCGACTTGAGGTACGCCTTGGTCGGAATACACCCCTGATGCAGGCAGGTGCCCCCGATCTTGCCAATTTCCACGACTGCCACGTCGAGTCCAAGTTGCTTCGCGCGGATCGCGGCTACGTAGCCACCGGTGCCCCCACCAATGAGCACGACATCGAAGGCCTCTCCGTCGCGAGGGGCCGGCTGCGCAGTTGCCATTCGTTAACTGTCCTTCTTTCGTGGGCGGTCGCTAGTGTGCGCCAGATTGAGGATCTGGCAGTTTCTGGCGACAAGTATACGATGCCGGGTTCGTCATTCTGCGTCGTGGCGCACGAAACCAGAGGTCTCCCGGCAACTGGAAGTCAATCCCGTCATCATCGTCCGGGTCGTCCAGTACGTCTTCTTCGGGCAACAGGCCGCGCCGGCAATCAGGCATCATGTGTGCATGCTACTTCCAACTCACTGGAGTTGTCGCAAATCCGTCAAGCGAGAGGATTGGGCCATGGGAATCCAGCGAATGACCATTGACGAAGCGCAGGCCAGCCCTGCCGCCAATCCGATCTTCGTCGGCGAGGTCGTTAGCCAGCATTTGGTCCCGGAGGGAGTCGCCGACCTCTTGCGCGTTACGGCCGTCACCTTCCGCAACGGCGCTCGCAATCGGCGCCACACTCATTCAACGGACCAGGTGTTGGTTGCCACCAGCGGCGAGGGCTTTGTTGCCTGCGACAACAAAACACTTACGCTACGCTCAGGTGATGTTGCGTTCATCGAAAGGAACACCCCGCATTGGCACGGCGCGAACCCGAATCAGGACTTTACGCACCTGTCGATCCTGACTCCGGGACACATCGAGATTCAGGACGACTCCATCACCACTGAGCCAGGTGAATCCGCAAGCTGAGGTGTCCGTACGCAATAGCCATACGCTGGACGTCGCTGTCGTAGTCCAAACTGAATGGAGGAACCCCTGAAAACCGTGCCAAATGGGCCGTTGTGATCCGCGCTGCCGGGCGCCACAATCCATGCATTCCCCCGCACATGGAAGCGCATCAACCAGGTCGTCGAGGCAGGGTCAGGCAACGCCCCTGGCCGGCGGCGCGAGGCACTCATGGCGAGGGAAGCGGTCATCCTTGGCGATAACGCGCGCGCGGCTGCGCTCCTGGACGCACAGGGCAAGGGATGCGAGCCGCCAGGCGCCGACGCCGTTGAGCAGCAACTGCTGCCCCCGCTGCGATGGCTTATGCAACCGGATGACAGCCGGTTCGCACACCCGGCTGAGACGCACCTGTCGCGTGTTCTGACGTTCTACGGCATCCGGTGGTCATATGAGCCGACGACGTTTGCCGTGCGCTGGAGTCCTGACGGGGAACCGCTCCAGTTCGTCACGCCAGATTTCTATCTGCCAGACCACGATTGCTACCTTGAGCTGACCACCATGCGTCAGCGGCTCGTCACCCGGAAAAACCGCAAGTTCCGGCTTCTGCGGCAGCACTATCCCAACGTCAACGTACGGATTCTTTACCTCCGGGATTTCGAGCGCCTGAAGCGCACCTATGGCCGCGAAATCTTGCCGTCGCGCCCCGTACTCGGCGAAATCATCTACGACGGGCAGCAACTGGGCCAACGGATCGACGATCTGGCCACTGACTACACGGACCTGTGGGCGAGCAAGCCAACCGAGGAGCGATCCATGCGGCCGCTTCTCCTGGGGCTCGGCCATGGATCGCGCACGTTCCTGGAGGCCCTTGGCGCGCAGGTGCGCGCCAAAGGTGTGCCGGTTGACCACGACACCATCGTCCTCTCGACCCCGGACGGCCCCAATCCCTCCCGCAAGGTACGGGTTGAGCGAACGCCGCGCGTCAACGTCCTTCACCGCCCGGTAACGGTGGTTCAGGAGGTGCTCAGCTCTGGTCTGAGCGCCGCTTACGTCACGGCCTGGCTGCTTCGGCACGGCGCGGCCAGCGTGGACGTGTGCACGCTCCTTGATCGCGATGTCGCGCGTATTCTCGATGTTCCGGTAGCCTTGCGCGGATTCCCCGCGCCAGATGTGAACCTGGCCGGGTTCGGGCTGTCCCGCTGGAGAGAGTTTCGGCACTTGCCGCACATCGCGGCGGTAGGCGCCGAGGACGCGTGAACTCCGCTGCCCACGTTTCCGCATGATCAGATCCACCAGCTACACCTCTCCATATCACTGGTGGGGTCCCGGCCCGGCGCCGGTTGAGCCCCTGTCGATCCAGGCTCTGGTGCGCACCGAGGCGATCGACATCAGTTGCGCAGCAACGCTTTGGGCGTCTCTTGCTCACCACAAGTCACTGACCGTGATCGGCGGGCCGAGCGGACTGGGCAAGAGCACGCTGCTCCACGCGCTGCTCCCCGCGTTGGCCGCCGGTACGCAGCGCGTGTACCTCCGCGGTTGCTACGAAACATTTGCTTTTCAAGACCAGCCGGGGTTCTCTCCAGACACGACCGCGTTGCTCGCGAACGAGATTAGTCCGCACCTGCCGTTCTACCTGTGGGGTCCGGCAGTACTCCGCATGCTGGAAGCCGGTGAGGCCGGGTGCCAACTCCTGGCCACCGCACACGGGCGCGACGTGGTCGAATTCGCGGCGTCCCTGACGGGAAGCCCACTCCGCATCCCGGCGCATCTCCTGAGTAGATTCGGGTTGGTCGCGTTGATGGAGCCCGGAAGTCGTGGCGAACGAGGGCAGGTGTCCGGGCTCTGGCAGCTTTCGGCTACGCGCGCCGGGGTCGCCATTGATCAACTGGGCCCGGACGATCTGCCTGCAGACATCAGCAGTCGCCAGTTTGCGGCCGCGCGCGCCACCATCCTGCAACTGCTGACACAGGATTGACTTCTGACCCGCCTCTCAATTCGGGGAATTTGGGTCGCATCGATACCGGGCAGCGACGAGGCACAATCAGCGCCCGGCCTTGAGCAGACTCGTGTGGGAGAGTAGCATCAAACATCACACGGCCACTGGAGCCGTGCCGCGACTCCCTCCCGCGTTCCACACCGGCGCCCAGCCGGCGTATCCACGCGAAGACACAACAGAGAGGATCACCGCCCGTGAGCGACGTCGCCGAAACGCAGGCCGACGGGGCCGCACGGCCCGCAACCCTGGGTGAACTGAAGGCATCTGGCTACCGTTCCCGCACGTTGCGTGAAGAGATGCGGGAGAACCTTATTGCTGGCATCCGGCGTGGTGACCGGCTTTTTCCCGGCATCGTCGGGTACGACCGCACCGTAATCCCCCAGGTGGAAAACGCGATCTTGTCCGGGCAGGACATCATTCTGCTTGGGGAGCGTGGCCAGGCAAAGACACGCCTTGCACGCTCTCTCGTCAATCTGCTCGATAAGGCGTTGCCGATCGTGGCAGGCTCGGAGATCAACGACGACCCCTTTGATCCCGTTTCGCGCTACGCGCGCGATCTGGTGGCGGAGCAGGGCGACGCAACCCCGATTGAGTGGGTCGGGCGAGAACGCCGGTACGGCGAGAAACTCGCCACACCTGACACCACTATCGCCGACCTCATTGGGGAGGTGGACCCGATCAAGGTCGCGGAGGGGCGCTACCTCTCCGATGAATTGACGATTTCTTACGGTCTGGTGCCGCGCACGAACCGCGGCATTTTTGTCCTGAACGAACTGCCGGATCTGGCAGAGCGGATTCAGGTGGGCCTGCTCAACGTGATGGAAGAGCGCGACGTCCAGATTCGCGGGTACAAGATTCGCCTGCCGCTTGACGTCCTCGTGGTTGCCTCGGCAAACCCCGAGGACTACACGAACCGCGGACGCATCATCACGCCGTTGAAGGACCGCTACGGCTCCCAGATTCGCACGCACTACCCGGAAACCATCGATCTCGAGATCGAGATCATGGATCAGGAGCGAGCCGTCTTCGAGAACGATGGCATCGCGGTGACCGTGCCCGAGTTCATGAAGGAGATTGTGGCGGAACTCACGCATCTCGCACGCCGCTCGCACGACGTGTCGCAGCGCTCCGGTGTCTCGGTTCGCATGAGCGTCGCCAACTACGAGAACATGGTCTCCAATGCGGTGCGGCGTGCAATCCGGCTGGGGGAGCGCCAGACGGCCCCGCGTATCTCTGACCTGGCGGCAGTGCTCGCCTCGACAACCGGCAAGATTGAGATCGAGGGTCTGGGCGAGGTCAGTGAGGACAAGATTGTCGACAAGCTGATCCAGAACGCAGTCCTTGCCGTTTTCAACCGCCGTTTTTCGGTGCACGATTTCGATCGCCTGATCCTGGCGTTCGATAACGGGCTCACGGTAGACGCGTCCGAGATGATGCCGGCCCTGGACTATGTGCACCAACTCAGCCACCTTGACGGCGTGGCAGACGCCGTCGCAACGCTTAACGTCGGCAGAAACCCATCAGCGGTGGCAGCCGGAGTCGAGTTCATTCTGGAGGGGTTGCACCTGAACCGGCGGCTCAACAAGCATGAGAGCAGCGCGGCGGGAACTTCGCGCTACCACCGGTAGACGTCAGATCACCTCGAGCACGCGCCGGAGAATCGTCATGCCTATTCATCGCTACGGTACACGCTACTCACGTTGGGATGGCACACAGCAGATTGAAGCGCTCACTGCAGACGATCTCATGCGCGCCATGTCTGACGACCTGATGCAGGATGGCGACGTTAACCGGGCATTGCAACGCCTGTTTCGCTGGGGCTTCCAGCGCCCGGACGGCGAGCAGACGCCCGGCTTGCAGGGCCTGCTACAGAAACTGCGCGAACGCCGCCAGGAGCAGCTTGAGCGATACGACATGCAGTCGATGCTCAGCGACATCATCGATCGTCTGGACCAGGTGATCGAAACGGAGCGGCAGGGCATTGCGCAACGCCTGGACGACGCCTCCCGGCACGACATAACCAGACCAGCTACAGGCGATCAGACCGCGAGCCAGCCAGAGCAGGCAGCCGATCAGGCAGACGACCAACCCTCCGGAGCCCAGCAATCCGGTGGGGACCCAGGAGAGTCTGCGGAACAAGATGATGGGCTGAGGAGGTTGCTCGAATCGCTTGCCAGCAAGCATTTGCAGCAACTCGATGCGCTGCCAGAAGATCCGGCCGGAGCAATCCGCGCGCTTCAGGACTATGACTTCATGGTGCCGGAGGCGAGGCAGCAGTTTCAGGAACTGCTGGACATGCTGCAGCAGCAGATGAGCCAGCAGATGTTCCAGGGGATGCAGCAGGCATTTTCCCAGATGTCGCCCGAGGATCTGGCGGACATGCGCCAGATGATGCAAGAACTGAACGAGATGCTGGAAGCGCGTCAGCGTGGCGAGGACCCTGGCTTCCAGGAGTTCATGCACCGCTGGGGGCATCACTTCGGGCCCGACCTCAATTCACTGGACGAGTTGCTTCAGCACATGCAGCAGCAGATGGGCGCCATGCGACAACTCATGCAGAGCATGAGCGCAGACCAGCGAAGCCAGCTGCAGGACATGATGCAGGCCGCCATGCAAGACGAAGGGCTGCGCCAGCAAATGGACCGGCTGGGCCGGAATCTGGGCCAGATGATGGACCCGGAGGATTGGCGGCGCGGCTACCAGTTTTCTGGCGACGAATCGTTGACTCTTGAACAGGCAATGCGCCTGATGGAGCGGCTCGACGAGTACGACAAACTTGAGGCTGACTTCAAGGATGTCCGCGACTGGAATGACCTGGCAGAGTTGGACGACGACAGAATACGCGACCTGCTGGGAGAGCAGGAGGGTGAGCAACTGCGGCAACTCCAGCAGATAGCGCGCCTGCTGGAGGACGCCGGATTCGTCCGCAGAACGCGGCGAGGCTACGAACTGACGCCGCAGGGTGTACGCAAGATTGGCGAAAAGGCGCTTACGGACATCTTCGCTGATCTGAAACGGGATCGCATGGGTCAGCACGACCTGCGCCGCGAGGGTGGCGCAGGAGACCGCACGGACGTTACGAAGCCGTATGAGTTCGGCGACCCGTTCCTGCTCGACATCCCGAAAACGATCATGAACGCCGTGCAGCGCGGCGCCGCTCCGGCTGCGTCAGGGGCGGCGATCAGGCTCGCACCGCCGGATTTCGAGGTCTACCGGACCGAATACTCGACGCGTTCCGCCACTGTGCTCATGGTCGATATGAGCCGTTCCATGCTCTACAACGGCTGCTTCAACGCCGCCAAGCGGGTTTCGCTTGCGCTCGATTCGCTGATCCGGGGCAAGTATCCGCGTGACCAACTGAGCATCATCGGGTTTTCGTACCTGGCCCAGGAGATCAAGCCCTCAGAGTTGCCCTCACTGGACTGGAACGAATACAACTACGGCACCAACATGCAGCATGGCTTTCAGTTGGCGCGGCAGGCGCTGAACCGGGAAAAGGGTGCGAACAAGCAGATTATCGTTATCACCGACGGCGAACCGACCGCGCACTTTGACGACGGCCACGTTCGGTTCAACTATCCGCCGACGCCGCGCACCTTCCAGGAAACGCTGCGCGAAGTGATTCGCTGCACCCGTGACGGCATCACGATCAACACATTCATGCTGGAACGGTCACCGTACATGGTGCAGTTCATCAACGATTTGATGCGCATCAACGGCGGGCGGGTGTTCGTCGCCACGCCAGACCGCCTCGGTGAGTACATCCTGGTCGACTACGTGGCGAACAAGCGAAAGTTCGTCGGCTAGCGTCTGGCAAATGCACAGCGCGCGCCTCGTCGTCACTGTCGATGCTGGTGTTCCCCCTGACTGTGGAGCACCCGAAATGAGCCGCGAGGAATGACCGTTTCGGACGACGCGACCAGACCAGTCACACCGCATACCAGGCGGGCACGGCCAGATATCCGGGCTGCGGCGCAAGGTCGGCTTTGCGGTGCAAGCCCCGGCGTTTGCACAGGCACGTCTGCATGTGTCAACTGCCGTCTCTGCCAGACCTGCAGTGATGCGGAACAACGTGTTGCCAGTCCCACCTACGCCTGAGGACGCGCGACGGCTGCGGCACTGCCTCGTCTTGTCGCGACGACAGCACGTGCTGCGCAGGCAGCAGCGACAGCGATGGCTCGAGCGAGGCCGGTCGCGTCTTTGCCTTCAGCATGAGATTCAATGACAACCTGCGAGTGGGCTGACAACATCCGATACCAGGAGTGGCGCACAAGCGATCAGGGGAAATCCAGCAGGTGCGCTGTTTCCTGCCGTGCCCTGTGCTGGCGACGTTTCTCGAATGCAGGTTGAGTCAATACCATGTTGTGGCGCCGTGCCCCTCGTGTCGCTTCCGGCAGCATTGAGCTGGTCCGCAGCCGGGCCGCAAGGCATCGGCGCCATCGCCTGGGGCTGTTGGGACCCGAAGGGGGTTTGACCGTCGCACTGCAAACAGGGGATTGTGGCGGACTCCTGTTGACTGTGCCCCGGTGTCAGCAAGAACAGCGGGAATGAGACGAGAGCTTTGGTCTCCATTTCTTTTGCGGATAAGCTTTCTTATCCGCAAAACGTCTCAAACTGGAATAGTGTGCCCGCAAGACCAATTGCCGAAGCACCTTCACAGTCGTATTCTGCCGAACCAGTGGCGGCGAGTGCGTCAGGCAATGACTGGAGACCGGCCAAGTGTTTGCACTGGTCAAGGAACTGAGTGAAATCCCGGGCCCATTGGGCACGAGGACCCGGTCCAGGACTGGGTTGCGAACCATTGGGCGACGTTTAGCCAGAGCGTGCGCCGGACACGGATCGACAATGTGCTGGCGCGGGTTGGCGGCAGCGGCAAGAAGCTCGTGCTCGTCGCGCATGCCGACGAAATCTGCCTCATGGTCAAGAGCATCTCTGAAGATGGCTTCCTGCATGTCTGGCCATACTACAGCGACACCATCAAGCGGCCCCCATCGTGGCTGTCCGTGACCGGGCAGCCGGCACTTGTTGTCTCATCTGACGGTCTTACGGAAGGTGTCTTTGCCACAGCCAGTGGGCATGTCGCAGGTGGCCGCGCTGGCGGCAAAGATTACGCTGAGTGGAACGACTGGTTCATCGACATCGGTGTGAGTTCCCGGGCCGAGGCCGAGGCATTGGGCATTGGCGCCGGGTCGCGCGCGATCTGGAACCCACCGACGCGGCGCATTGGCAAGAACATCACCGGCAAGGCCATGGACGACCGGGCGGCGTTGGCCATTGCGACCGAGGCGGGCCGCAGGCTGGCGAATCGCGACGATCTGGCCTACGAAGTCTGGCTTGCATCCACTGTCCAGGAAGAGAACGGGCTCCTCGGCGCATCCAGCCTGCCGGACGAAGAAACGTTTGACCTGGGTATCGCGCTCGATGTGGGTCTCACTGGCGACATTCCCGGCGTTGACGCGCGTGACTTCCCCTGCAAGCTGGGCGCTGGCCCGATCGTGGTTTACCAGGATGTCACGGGTCAATACTCCCGCAAACTCTCTGACCGGTTGCTGGCGACGGCTCGCCGCATCAACGTGCCGGTCCAACGAGCCGTATTTCAGAGTTACGGAAGCGACGGCGCTTCGCTGATCCGGCGCGGTGTGGAGTGTACGCTGCTCACGTATCCAACCCGATACACGCATTCGCCCATCGAGACGGTGAATGAATCTGACCTCGAAGCCGCAGTTGCCATGCTGGTGGCGTTCGCGACGGAGAGCCGTACATGAGCGAAACCGCCAACAACGTTCGCGATGCGCAGTTTGCGTTTGTTGCGTCTTATGTAAGGCAACTTGATCCCACCGCAACAGACGCGGCCATCGCGCGCTATCTACGAGAGATAGAGACCATGTCTCAGGCCCTGCAGTTGCTTGATCTGCCGGCTGGCACGCCCGCTGAGCCGTTCACGGTCGAGTGGCCGGCGGGAGACCGCGCATGACAAGCGGCATTCTCTCCCTGTCTATCACCGAGCTTGGCGCTGCCTTCCGGCGCCGTGATCTGTCGCCCGTCGAAGTCGTTGAGAAATGCCTCACCTCGATTCGTGAGAACGAGCCATTGCTGCACGCCTGGGTTGAGGTCAGCGCGGACAGCGCGCGCACGGCTGCCCGCGAGGCGGAAGCTGATATGGGCCGCGGCGTTGACCGTGGACCGCTCCATGGGGTTCCCATCGGGGTCAAGGACATCTTTGACGTGGCTGGCTTGCCGACCCGTTGCGGCTCGCCGGCGCGTGACGGTCAGCCGGCTGCCAGAACCGATTCGGCGTCCGTCGCCGCACTCCGTGCAGGAGGCGCCATCGTCCTCGGGAAGACAGTGACACAGGAGTTTGCGGCCGGCGTCATCAGTCCTCCAGCTCGCAACCCCTGGGACCCGGCTCGCATTCCCGGCGGCAGTTCCGGCGGTTCGGCGGCAGCCCTCGCGGCCCGCAACTGCTTTGCGGCGATGGGGTCTGACACCGGCGGGAGTATTCGCATCCCTGCGGCAGCCTGCGGAACTGTCGGCTTCAAGCCAGCATACGGCAGCCTGAGTGCGGAGGGAGTGTATCCCCTCTCCTGGTCACTCGACACAGTTGGTCCGCTCGCGCGAACGGTTGAGGACGCCCAATTGACCTGGTCGTGCCTGGCTGATCGCGGCGCCCCGCCAATCCCCCCGGCGGATCTCACCGGGTACCGGGTTGGTGTCGCCGAGCCGTTCTTTCTGGACAACGTCCAACCCGATATCCGCGCCGCCATCACAGACACAATCGCGGTTCTGAAGACGCTGGGCGCGGAGGTTGTCGATACTCCGTGGGCGGACGCCGCAGTGGCCCGAGCAATCGGCTTCCTGTTGAATCGGGCGGAAACAGCGGCCGTTCACGGCGCCACTGCCCGTGAAGACCCGGGTACGTTCGCCCGGTTCAACGCTGACCTGCGGTTGCGGGTTGCCGCCGGCGGCATCATGCCTTCGGAGCTTTACGTCAATTCGATGCGGGGTCGCGCCCTTGTACGCGACTCGATGGCCAACCTCTTTCGCGAACACCGCCTGAACGCCCTGCTGGCGCCCACGTTGCCGACGACCGCAGTCCCTGTGGCTGATATGAGCATCACGGGGACCGGTCTGGATGAGGGTATCGGTGCAGCGTGGACGCGCCTGACCATGCCGTTCAACACGACCGGCCAACCTGTGCTGGCGATGCCGGTTGGTCTTGATTCGCTGGGCCTGCCAATTGGCGCCCAGTTCGCCGGTGCGCCAGGGCGGGAGGATGAGGTATTTGCCATTGGGCAACTGCTCGAATCTGCCCTTGGTTTCCCTGCGGCGCCGCCCATGTTGCGGAACACCCATCGAGCAGAGGTGCAAGAGTGACCGATGAACTGTCCGGCATTGCCGCGCGCGCGGCCCAGGCCCGCGTCAACCTTGTTGCTGCCTTGCGCGAATGCGGCGAACTGGCTGATGCGGTCGAGCAACTGGATGGCCCTGACCTCCTGGAGGTGTTGGTCTACCTCGACAGCCTTCGCTTCGTCATGGCTGAGTCAGGGCAATTGCTCCAGGGTGTCGTGCGCGGCTTCAGCGACGAGTAAAGGTTCGCGTGTTTCGCGGTCCTGGCTGCTGAGCGACGGCCGTATCTGGTAGACCGTTCGCCGTACACTAGACACATGGTTGTTGCAGCGTCCCCAGATTTCTCACAGCGGTTGCGCGCGCTCGCCCAGGCTCCTGGCGTGTACCTGATGAAGGATGCGAAGGGCGACGTTATCTACGTCGGCAAGGCCATGCGCCTGCGCGACCGCGTGCGTTCCTACTTCCAGCCACGCGGACATGCAGATGCCAAGACGCGTGAGCTTGTGCGGCATATCACTGACTTCGAAGTAATCCGCACCGATACCCCCACTGAAGCACTGATCCTCGAGAACGAACTGATCAAGCGCTACCTGCCGCGCTACAACGTCATGCTGAAGGACAGCAAGACGTATCCTTACCTCAAGATCACGAATGAGGAATGGCCGCGCATCGTCTCAACCAGGCGCATCGTTGATGACGGCGGCCGCTACTTTGGACCGTACACGTCGGCGGGCGCGGCCTACCGCACCCTGAATCTCCTCAACCGCCTCTTTCCCTACCGGAAGTGCGACAAACGCATTACCGGGCATGAGGAAGTCTGCCTGTACTACCACCTCCATCAGTGCACTGCGCCTTGTATTGCAGCCGTCGACCGTGACACATACATGAAGTCGGTTGAGTCGGCGGCCCTCTTTCTGAACGGCCGTGCAGATGAAATCCTGGCGGACCTGCGCGAGGAGATGGAACAGGCGTCGGATGCCTGGAATTTCGAGCGTGCCGCCGAGATTCGTGACCGAATCTCCGCCATCGATCACGTGCTTGAGCGGCAGAAGATCGTCAGCCCGAATCACGACAACGCAGATGTGGTTGCCGTCGCACGCGGCGAGGGCGGCGACGCCGGGGTCCAGGTCGGGTTCCTCCGGGGTGGTAGGCTGCTGGGGTCAGAGTTCTTCCCGATGCAGGCCCGTATCGAAGACGCTCCGGAAGAGATCTTGTCGGGCTTTCTCGGGCAGTTCTACGCCGACGCGGCCGTCGTGCCGCCGTCCATCATGCTTGACCGCGACCTGCCCGGCAGCGAGCGGGAACTCCTGAGCGAGTGGCTTGCGAGCCGCCGGGGCGGCGTTGTGCGCCTTGTCACGCCGCAACGTGGCCGCAAGCGCGAGCTCGTCGCCATGGTGGCCAAGAGCGCCAGCGAGAACCTGGAGCAAAGCCGTCTGCGATATCTGTCAGACGAGCAAAAGATGACGGGCGCGATGACCGAACTCGCCGAAGCGCTCGACTTGCCGCGCATGCCACGACGTGTGGAGTGCTTTGATATCTCCAACCTGCATGGGACCAACCCGGTCGCCAGCATGACCGTGCTCCAGGATGGCCGTCCGGCGAAGAAGGAGTACCGAAAGTTCGCGATCAAGACGGTGACGGGCAGCAACGACTTTGCCATGATGCGTGAAGTCATCGGCCGCCGCTTCAAGCACGCTGCGGACCCGGAGCAAAACGGCAAGTGGGCGGCTATCCCCGACCTTGTCATCGTTGACGGGGGCAAGGGCCAACTCAGCGCGGCGCTGGCCGGACTCGAGGACGCTGGCTGGATCGACCAACCAATCGTGGCCCTGGCCAAGGAAAACGAGGAACTCTATCTGCCTGGGATCTCCGAGCCGGTCATCCTGCCTCGCGATTCGCAGGCGCTGTTTCTCGTCCAGCGCGTGCGGGACGAAGCGCACCGCTTTGCGGTCTCATTCCACCGTCAGCGGCGCAGCAAGAACACGTTCAAGTCCCGGCTGGATGAGATTCCAGGCGTTGGCCCCAAACGCAAGCAAGCGCTCCTCCGTACGTTTGGATCGCTCAAGGCCATCCAGGAAGCTGATGCGGAGGCGTTGGCCGCCGTGCCAGGGATGACGCGCGCCATTGCCGAACAGATCAAGGCGGCGCTGTAGTGGCAAGCGGAGACTCCACGCCATCCCTGCTCGCCCCGACCGACGCCGGCATTGCCAGCGCGGTTGCGCTGCTTGCACGCGGCGAGATCATCGCCGCCCCAACCGACACGGTCTACGGCCTCGCCGCCCGCCTGGACCGGCCCGATGCTCTCCGTCGCCTCTTTCTGGCCAAAGGCCGTCCGGGGGCGAAGGCCATTCCACTGCTGCTCGGCGACGTCAACGTGGTTGCCGAAATGTCGGGTGAGCCGCGCGCGCTCGTTGCTCTTGCGGAGGCGTTCTGGCCAGGCGCGCTCACCATCGTCACCGTGGCTCGCCCTGGATTACCCTCTGAGGTCGTCACGGTCGATGAGCGTGGCGCAGAGACCGTCGCGCTGCGCTTACCAGACAATCAAATCATGCGCGCCCTCTGCCAGCACTCCGGAGGCGTTCTGGCAGTAACGTCGGCGAACGCATCGGGAAAGGCGCCCGCGACCTCCGCTGCAGCAGTCCTGTCAGCCGGTTTACGGCAACTCGCTGCCGTCGTTGACGGCGGGCAAACTCCCGGCCCTCTCCCCTCGACCATCGTCTCCGTAGCCGGGCGCGACCTGCATATCATCCGCGAAGGGGTCATTCCTGGGGCTCGCGTGGTCAACGTCTGGCAGAATGTCAACGGCGAACCGGGAATGCGCGGTATGATCTCCCGGTGATGAGTCACAGTCATGATCTGCAAGGTGACAATTCGTGAGGCCCCGCTTCAGTTTCAGTCGCGGGGAAGATCTGGAAGCGCCCGCCGCACCGGGTGATTCCGAGTTGGCCGAAGCCGGTGATCAAACGCTCGATCCCGGCGTACCCGACTCTGCGCCAATTCGCCCTGACCTGGGGCCGCCAGCGCCAGGTCCGCAATCCGGCAATCAGCCTGGATCAGGCCTCGGTCTCATTATCTCGGTGGCGGTGGCAGCGGTCGTGTTCGTCCTGGCGATCTACGCCACCGGCAGCCCAACCGCAAATCCGCTTCCCCTGGCGCAAACCACAAACGCACTGTTCTGGCTGGTTGGCGTTGTGGCTACTGCCGCAGCCGGATTTGGCGCGGTCTACGCCGACCGCACGGCCTTTCGCGGCACGCAGTTTGAAGACCAGCAGGCCGCCCCCGATTTCAACACCGCCTGGATCACCCCTGTCATCGCGACCGCGACGGCGATACTGCTGGTAGCAACCTATCACAACACCATGATGATTGTGGCCGGTCCGCTGATCGCGTTCGTCGGTAATGCGGGGTCGCTGCTCTCGCGCGATCTGCTGGATGACGCCGATGACACGGCGCTGAAGACGGCCACCACCATCCACACGCTGGTGGTCCACACCATTGCGTTCCTGGCGCTCAGCGCCATATACCTGAACAAGTTGCCAACCGTCATTGTGGCGCTCCTGGCCTGCGTCGCGACAGCTCTGCTGGTTCTGGAATCACTGGAACGCCGGCAGGTGCTGGCAAGCCGCAAAGTGTTGCTCGCCGTGCTGGCCGGGTCGGCTGTCGCAGCGGTGGCGACGCCCCTGATGTGGTGGCTGACGCACGGCTGGACCGGTGGTGCTGTCCTCTTCGTGGCCTTCTACGTCGCGGCTGGCGTGATATCGACGGTGGCGACAAACGGGACCCTCCGCATGCGGGACGCACTTGAGTACGGCGTCGTTTCACTCGCTGCATTCATTATCCTGGCGGTAACCGCATGACCTCTGGCGAAAGACCCAACTTGCGCCGCGCGCGCGATCTGGAAAATGCGCTCTACCAGTTGGATCTGGCCCAGGAAACGCTCGAGGGCCTGGATGAACTCGGTGTGTCTTCGCGGGATGAGCTCATCGAACTGATGAATGCGCTTGAGGCAGACATCGGCGACGACGCGGAGCCCATCCCCTGAGCAGCATGGATCTTTTTGAGTCCAACCGGCGTCAGACGCTTGAACGGGCCGCTCCTCTCTCCGCGCGGATGCGGCCGCGATCACTCGACGAGATCGTTGGCCACGCTGAGATCCTGGGACCAGGCAGCTTGCTCAGACAAGCGATCGACGCGGACCAACTCTTCTCGCTGGTGCTCTGGGGACCGCCGGGCGCCGGCAAGACGACCCTGGCGCGCCTGATCGCCGCGCAGTCGAAAGCCGAGTTTGTAGCAATCAGCGCGGTCTCATCTGGCGTGGCTGACCTGCGCGCCATCGTGAAGGCTGCCGCCGACCGGCTGGGCATGTACGGCCAGCGCACTGTCCTGTTCATCGATGAGATACACCGGTTCAACAAGGCCCAGCAAGACGCCATTCTGCCCCACGTCGAAGACGGGACAGTCATTCTCATTGGGGCCACGACGGAGAATCCATCGTTCGAAGTGAACGCGCCGCTCTTGTCGCGCTCGCGTGTCGTCGTGCTACAAAGCCTGTCAGATGAGGATGTCGGGAAGATCATCGATCGTGCGCTTGCCGACGCCGAGCGTGGACTCGGCAAGCGCAGAATCGGAATCGATGCCGACGCCCGGGCAGCGTTGACGAACCTGGCCAACGGTGACGCACGATTCGCGCTCAATACGCTTGAGTTCGCCGCTGCGGGTCTGGACCAGGGCGCGCAGATCACGTCAGAGCGGATTCTGCAGGCCGCGCAGCGACGAGCCGCCAACTACGACAAGGGCGGTGACGCCCACTTCGACGCGATTTCGGCGCTGCACAAGACCTTGCGCGGGTCTGACCCCGACGCTGCGCTGTATTGGCTGGCGAGGATGCTGGAACGCGGCGACGATCCACTCTACGTTGCGCGTCGCCTGGTCCGTTTTGCCAGTGAGGATATCGGGCTGGCTGACCCGCGTGCACTGCAGTTGGCCATCTCCGCGCAGCAGGCGGTCCACTTCATCGGCATGCCGGAGGGCGCGCTGGCGCTGGCCGAACTCACGGTCTACCTCGCCTTGGCGCCAAAGAGCAATGCCATCTACCGCGCCTACCGTGAAGCGCTGGCCGATGTCCGGCAATCCCGAAATGATCCTGTGCCGCTGCATCTACGCAATGCGCCCACTTCGGTCATGAAATCGCTGGGCTACGGCGAGGGGTATCGATATGCCCACGACTTCGAAGAAGGGATCGTTGGTCAGCAGAATCTGCCGGATAACCTCGCTGGCCGCCGCTACTACTATCCGACTGACCGTGGACTTGAGCGGGACCTGGGCGTGCGGCTTGATCGTATCCGAGAAATCTACGCCGCCAGCGGCGGACCTTCAGTTTCCGGCTCATCATCCCGGGAGGACACATGACCCGACCCAGTGGCCGCGACGCCGACGAACTCCGCATCTTGCAGATCATCCCGAACACCATGCCGTTTGCCGAGGGCTCAGCATCTATCCGCATGGGTGATACCCACGTCCTGTGTTCGGCGTCTGTCGATGAACGGGTGCCGGGTTGGATGCGTGGCCAGGGCCGGGGCTGGGTGACCGCTGAGTACGGCATGCTGCCCCGCGCGACCAAAGAGCGTACGAACCGCGAAGCAGCCTCCGGCAAGCAGGGTGGCCGTACGGTCGAGATACAGCGGCTCATCGGGCGCTCGCTCCGTGCGAGTCTTGACTTGAAAGCGCTTGGGGAACGACAGATCATCATTGACTGCGACGTTGTACGTGCCGATGGCGGCACGCGGTGCGCGGCAATCACGGGCGGCTACGTGGCGCTGGCCCTGGCGCTCCACAAGCTGCGCCAAATCGGAAAACTGAACCGAGATCCACTGCAGACCGCTATCGCCGCCGTGAGCGTGGGCATCGTCAAAGGGAACCCGGTGCTGGATCTCGACTACGCCGAGGACAGCACAGCGTTTGTCGACTGCAATGTCATTGGGACTTCCGATGAAACGTTCGTCGAGATTCAGGCGACCGCTGAAGGCAAGCCCTTCTCACGAGCTGCGATGGTCTCGCTTCTCGACCTGGCCGAGCTTGGGCTGGCCGAACTCTTTGCCGCCCAACGTGAAGCGATACGCGTCGCAACCACTGCTCGCTAGCTGACCACCAAGCATTTCCGGCGCAACCTCGAGCAGTGTTTGCCGCAGGTGCTCCATCGAACTGCGGGGCCCGATCCCGATGCGAAGGAAAGATTCCAGTCCGGCTTCCTGCGGCGCGTGAATCCTGATGCCTCTCGCTGCAAGCAGTTCCACGAGCAGATTGCGGCCGCCTATCTCGACGCGAGCCGCCACGAATGGAGCCCAGCTGGGGAGAGGTTGCAGGTAGGAGAGTTTCCGCAACGACCGAAACAGCCGTGACCGTTCATCCCGAACCAGCGAGAGAAGCATCCGGCTGGCGGCCTTACTGACGCCTGCAGCAAGCACGGCCTGGGCCACTCCCGGCGGCAGATGAGCAGAGATGGCCTGCAGGAAATCATGCGCCCGTGGTGACCCGACAGCCCACCCGGGATTCGCGCCGGTTGGCCCCAGCCGCGCCTGAAACGAGCGGAGAACGATCACGTTCGGGAACTCACTCGCCACATTAAGGAGCGATTGGCCCGCATAGTCGGCGTACCGTTCGTCAATGACCAACCAGGCGCAGGATCGCGCCAGGCGGACAGCGTCGTTCGCTGTGAGCACATTTCCAAGGGGGTCGCATGGCGAGGCGACGATGGCCACGCCGCTGTGCGGCAAGTCGCTCGCGGTTTCAACCGAAATCGTTCCGTTCCGGCCAAAGCCCCGCACAACCTGGACGACTTCTCGAAGCCCTGTCGTTGTGAGGAGGCTGGCAGAGGTGGCCGAAGGCGGAAAGAGCACCAGGGGCCCGGACGTCTGTCCGGCAATACCTGCCAGGGCGGCATCCAGATCCTTGATGAGGACAAGGTTGCGCTCGGAGAGTCGGTACTCCGCAGCAAGCCGGTGGCGAATGAGGCTCTCCTGCAGATCCTCACTCCCTTCCGGCCTCTGCGCCAGCGCCTCGGTTACTGCGACCGGCGGTGCAATAGCCGGAACCACCCCGGAGAGATCGTACTGGCCGGCATCCTGGTGCAAGCGTGGCGTGCTTCGGGCCGTCGAGCGAGGCGTCGTCATCTGGGCCAGATGGTAACGCCCGCAGAGACCGGTTCGCGCTCGAGGCTTGAAATGGTTTCGAGATGGACACCAGACGTGATCGACACAGCCACGTTTCGGACGGGCACCCCGCCGATGGTGTGACCTGCCAGGTTGCCCAGATGCGCGTGGCCGTGGATGACCAGATCCGGCCGGTGGCGGTCCAACACGACGCCAAGCTCACAATTGCCAAGCATCCAGTACTTGGCAATCGGCTCGCGGCCAAGGGTGCTCACCGTCGGGGAGAAATGCATCAGGGCAATCTTTACGTCGGCGTCCAGGCTGGCAAGTGAGGCATCCAGCGTCTGTGCTTCGCGCCGCGAGCGCAGTGCCAGGCGCTTCAGCGTTCGCGCATGGATGGCGTCGGGACCCTCAACCGGCCAGAAGCCTCCCCCACTGCCGGTTACCCCGGCCACACCCACGCGCACCCCGGAGGCTGTGACCAGGTGCTGCGAGCCACCGTCCAGAATGGTGATGCCTTGTCGCTCGAAGACGCGCCGAAACGTAGCCCGCCGCACCGTCCGCAGATCGTGATTACCCAGCACCGCGATGACCGGAACCCCAACGGTTGCCAGGCGCTCAGCGGCAGCTTCCGCCTCCACAACGCGTCCGGCATCGGTCAGATCACCCGCCACGAGCAGGAAATCCGCCTGCTGACGCAGATCAGCCAGTGGTGACGCCAAGGAAGAGCCGTCCGACTTCAGGTGCAGGTCGCCGATGGCAGCGACGCGCACGGCAAGATTCCGTACGACTGGCGACGCGGAGGCTGGAGGTGAAACCGAAGCGATCATGATGGGCAAGGGTACACGATCCCTGCCAGTCTCTGGCTGGCTCGTATACTGGCGCGTGCGGTGGGTTCACCCACGGATTGTGATGGGAAACAAGGGGCTATGCGTGCGATTGAGCAGGCGCGCGCTCGGCGCGATCATGATGGCATCTGCCCTGTCCGGGCGGGGGAGAAATCTGGCCAGAGCGGCAGAGGTCAAGATCTTGCAGCCCCCGGCCCCATCATCGATCACTGCCAGGGGCGTCTACGTTTTCGACCGGCAGAGTGGCGTTCCGCTCTTCGCGCGCGACGCCGACCTCCCACTGCCTCCAGCCAGCTTGACCAAGATCATCGCGGCAATGGTCGTCCTCGACCGCGCTGATCTCGACCAGATGATCACTATCGTAGAAGGTGACCTGGTCAGCCCTGAAGAGTCCCAGGTCGGCCTCATCGCCGGAGATGTCCTGAGTGCGCGGGACTTGCTGTTCGGCGCGCTCATTCCTTCCGGCAACGACGCCACACTTGCCCTTGCCCGGACCGTTGGCGTGGCTGACCTGGGTGACGGCGCTACGGATGACGAGGCAATTGCGCGTTTTGTGGCGCTCATGAACGAGAAGGCCGCCGCTATCGGCGCGACATCCACCCACCTGGTGTACCCGACGGGGGTTGACCGAGAAGGCCACGTCATGAGCGCAAGAGATGTAGCCACCGCCTCGGCCGCCGCCCTGGAAAACCCACTCTTTGCCGAGATCGTCGGCACGACAAGCACCACGCTCCCCTCGCAGGTGCGGCCCGAGGGCTACGAGATTTTCACGACGAACGACCTGTTGGTCGAAGGTCTGGTCAACGGGGTCAAAACCGGCTCCACCCCGCAGGCGGGGGGGTGCCTGGCGACATCCTTCGACCTCGGGCCGGGTCAGATCGTGGCGGTTGTCCTCGGATGCGCGTTCACGGAAGATGCCGAGGGCTTCCCTGACTACAGCCAGCGTTTTGCCGACTCTCGCACACTCATGTCGGAAGCCGAGAGCGGGTTTGTTTGGCTGGACCTTACTGCCCCCGGCACGCTTGATGGCCTGACCGAGGAACTCGCTGTCTGGGATGTGGCGCTCCCGGGGCAAATACAGGTACCCGTCGCGGTCGGTGACGCTTCCAGCCTCCGCTATCGATTGCGGCTGGCGCCGCCCGACAACACAGAGCGTGGTCCAGGTGAACTCGACGTCTTCGTTGGCGACGCCTTGCTGCTCTCACAGCCGACAGTCATCGCCAGCCAGGTCATTTCATGAGGAGTCAGTCTGACCAGCCGCAAACCGGAGACCGGCTACAACGTGTTCTGGCGGCTCGTGGGGTCGCGTCCCGGCGCAAGTCTGAGGAACTGATCCGCGAAGGCCGGGTCAGCGTCAACGGCAAGATCGTCACGGAACTCGGCACACGCGTCGATCCCAACGCCTCGATCAAGGTCGATGGCAAGACCGTGCGCAAGCAGGCCCACCGGTACGTCGTCCTGAACAAACCTTCCGGCTATATCACGACGAAGAGTGACGAGCGTGATCGGCGCACCGTCATGGAGCTGGTTCCCGCAACGCCGCCGATGACGCCTGTCGGCCGCCTCGACCGGGAGACCGAAGGGTTGCTTCTGTTCACCAACGACGGCGAAGTTGCAAATCGGGTCATGCACCCCCGGTACCAGTTGACCAAGGAGTACATCGTCACTACGCCCATCAAACCGCCAGAGTCGGTAATGCGCAGGGTGCGGGAGGGCGTCGAGATTGACGGCAAGATGGTACGGCCCCACGAGTTCCGCATCGTGCGCGAGACCCGAGATGGGGTCTTGCTCTCGATCGTGGTGCACGAGGGCATGAACCGGGTCGTCCGGCGCATGATGGAGCAAGCCGGAATTGAGGTGATGTCGCTGCGCCGGGATCGCATCGGCCCGCTGTCGGTGGCGGGAATTCCGCGCGGCGGATACCGGGATCTGAGCGAAGGAGAACTGGCCAACCTGTTACAGGCGTTGCGCCTGGACCGGGATGAGCCGGGACACCCAGCTTCAGGTTCCCTTGCCAGCACATCCCGTCCACGCAAGGGCGACTCATGACTGTGAGCCCAGGCGCGAGGAGCCGTGAGCACGCCTTCGTCATCGCCATTGACGGGCCTGCCGCCGCAGGCAAATCCACAGTCGCCCGGAAAGTCGCAGAACAACTCGGTGCGCTGCTGTTCGACACCGGTGCGCTGTACCGCGTGATTGCGCTCCTGGCGCTGCGCAGCGAGGTGAATCCTCATGACGAGGAGGGACTTTGCCGCCTCGCCAGGAACACCCGAATCGACATCCGCCCACCAAGCGTCCCGGATGGCCGCCTTTATGATGTCCTGATTGCCGGGGAAGATGTGACCTGGCGAATTCGTGAGTCCGATGTCGGGAGCATCGTCTCGCAGGTGTCTGAGCACGCGGCGGTCCGCGCTGCGCTGCTGCCGCTGCAGCGACGTATTGCTGCCTCGGGACCGGTGGTCATGGTCGGACGCGACATTGGCACAGTCGTTGTTCCTGACGCCGGCCTGAAGATCTACCTGGACGCCTCACCCGAGGAGCGGGCGCGCCGTCGCTACATGGAATCGCGCGTTCGGGACACAACAGTCACGCTGGACGAGGTGCGGCAGGAGACTCTGGCTCGCGACGCTATCGACACGGCCCGTGCGACTGCTCCGCTGCGGCCAGCCAATGACGCCACACTGGTGGAAACCGACGATCTGGACATCGACGGCGTCGTCGCCGTTGTCATCGAGTTGGCGCGCAAGCTGCGCACCGAGGATGGTTCCCTTGTCTGGTCGGACCCACGGTGACCGACCCGGACGATTTGCGAACAGGCACAATCAGTGACTTCTGGCGAGCGGTCGTCACAGGTTTGGCGCGGCGCATTGTCGGCCCTGCCTTGCCGTTACGCGTGAGCGGAACGGAGAACGTTCCGCCTGACGGCCCGCTGATCGTCGTGTCCAATCACCTGTCCAACGCGGACCCGCCCATTCTGATTATCGCCTGTCCGCGCCCACTCTTCTTCATGGGCAAGGCCGAGTTGTTCCGCAACCCCGCGCTGGCCTGGCTGGTGCGCAAGTTTGGCGGTTTCCCGGTGGAGCGCGGCACAGCAGACCGCGCAGCCTTGCGCCACGCATTGCGCGTGCTAAACCAGGGAATCGCCCTCGGCATCTTCCCCGAAGGAGGCCGTTCCAAGACCGGCGCAATGCGGCCGGGACTTTCCGGCGTTGGCCTGTTGGCACTGCAATCGGGAGCACCCGTGCTGCCAGTTGGGCTAACCGGCACGGAGGTCTATCCAGTAAACGGAGACTGGCCACTGCGGCGACCGCCCGGTAGACCGCGTGGCGTGGGCGTGAGTTTCGGCGAGCCGTTCCAGGTTCCGAAGTACGTCGATGGCAAGCGGGTGACCGCAGATGAAGCGACGAAACTGATCATGACCCGCGTTGCGGAACTCCTGCCCGAACCGTATCGCGGCGTTTACTCGTCGTCAGTGCCCGCATCTTCCTCAGATGAACCCATGCGGTCCGCCAGCCGCTGACGCGCCGTACGCCGGGGTTTGCGGACTGGCTCGCCGGTCTCCCCCTGGTCGCCCCAGACGAGTTCGAAATCGCCAATATGGACGACATCCTCGTCCTCGATACCCTGGCGCGTCAACTCGGCAGTGATCCCCGTTGTTTCAAGGCGTCTTTGAAACCGCTCGACCGCTTCGTCATTCTCGAAGTTGGTCATCTTCGTGAAGCGCTCAATACCAACGCCGCTGACGTCGAAGTGGTGCCGGAGAGACGCGTCACTTCCCACGCCTGCTCGTCCTGCGCACTCAGCGCGTAGCGGCGGCGCTCCTGAGGCTTCTCCTCTTCCGCAGCCCGCTGCTCAATCTCACGCAACATGGCGGCGGTCGCCTGCATGAGCTCGGGAACACCGTCCCCAGAGGCAGCGCTGATTGAAAAGACCTGATAGCCACGCTTCTCCAGCTCTGCGGCGAGCGCCGGAATTTGCTCCTGTGCCTCCGGGATGTCGTCCTTGTTCAGGGCAACCAGCATCGGCTTGTCGAGCAGATTAACTTCGTACTCCCGGAGTTCATCGTTGACCGTGTCGAAATCCGCCAGCGGGTCTCGACCCTCCAGGCCACCCGAAGCATCGAGGACATGGATCAGCACTCGCGTCCGCCGCACATGCCGCAAAAACTCGAGGCCGAGCCCGACGCCTTGCGCCGCCCCGCTAATGAGTCCGGGGATATCGGCCATCACGAACACCTGACCGCCGGGGCCACCCACCTGAACCATGCCCAACATTGGTTCCAGCGTGGTGAAGGGGTAATCGGCAATCTTCGGTCGCGCGGCCGATGCAGCCGCAAGCAGGGTGGATTTGCCGGCGTTCGGCAGGCCAACCAGGCCGACATCAGCAATCATCCGCAGTTCCAGCCTGAGCCAGAACTCCTCGCCCGGTTCGCCCAGCTCCGCAATGCGCGGCGCCTGACGAGTAGAACTCTTGAAGTGCACGTTTCCCAGTCCGCCCTTCCCGCCTCGGGCGACCTGGGTCGCCTCGCCGTCGTCGGTCAGGTCCGCCAGAAGTTCTCCCGTTTCGTCGTTCCAGACAACAGTGCCCGGCGGCACGTCGATGTAGAGGTCGTGCCCTTTCTTCCCGTGGCGCTGCTGGCTACGTCCCGGCCCACCGTGTTCGGCCTTGAAGCGGAGGTGAACTGGAACGGCAGCAAACTGGTCTGGTTCGGCATCACCCGCAGGTAGACAGAGCCGCCGTTGCCGCCGTCGCCGCCGTCTGGTCCCCCGCGCGGCACGTACTTTTCGCGCCGGAAGGAGGAAGACCCATTGCCGCCATTGCCAGCCCGGACCCAGATTCGTGCGCGATCAACCAGCACAGTCGTTCCTGCTTCCCGCTACATCGCTTGACAGGGCTCCGGTCGATTGACCGTGCCCGCCTGGCCCATCCGAATAGTCTCTAGTCCAGATAATCCTTGAGCTTCTTCGAGCGGCTCGGGTGCCGGAGTTTGCGCAGGGCCTTGGCCTCGATCTGCCGGATGCGCTCGCGCGTGACGCCAAATGCCTTGCCGACCTCTTCCAGCGTGCGCGTGCGCCCGTCGTCCAGCCCAAAGCGCATGGCGAGCACCTGACGCTCGCGCTCGGAGAGCGTGCTTAGCACGTCGTCCATTTGCTCCTTGAGCATCTTGCGCGAGGCTGCGTCGGCAGGAGCCAGCACCTTGTTATCCTCGATGAAATCACCAAGACTGCTGTCTTCTTCCTCGCCAATCGGCATCTCGAGGGAAACTGGCTCCTGGGAAATCTTGATGATTTCACGCACCCGATCCGCGTCCATCTGGAGTTCAGCGCCGATCTCCTCGGAGGTGGGTTCGCGTCCAAGTTCTTGCTGTAGCCGCCGTGACGTGCGTATCAGCCGGTTGATCGTTTCCACCATGTGCACGGGGATTCGAATTGTGCGTGCCTGGTCGGCAATTGCCCGGGTAATCGCCTGGCGAATCCACCAGGTCGCATAGGTGCTGAACTTGTACCCCTTGTGGTGCTGAAACTTCTCCACGGCCCGGATCAAACCCAGGTTGCCTTCCTGGATCAGGTCGAGCATGGACATTCCGCGTCCAACATATTTCTTCGCGACAGACACCACAAGCCGCAAGTTAGCCTCGGTGAGCGCGACCTTGGCGGCGTCGCCTTCCTGCACCCGGCGGTCCCACGTGCGCCGCAGGGCAACGACATCGGATGAGAGCGCACCCATTACCGTTTCCGGATCCGGCCAGAAGCCCGGAGCCGTCGCCGCGACGAGCGACTTGATCTGCGGCGGGAGGAGATCCCACTCCACGTTACGCAGGCGGAGCGATTCCTCCAACTCCTCCGGGGTGATCTCCAGTTCCTGGGCCGCCTGCCGGACTGCATCCTCCGGAAAGCGGGTGATCGGCAGGAGATTGCTCAGGCACGCCGCGACATCGTCCGCTTCTGCCAGGCTGACCGCTGCTGCCAGCGCGGCGGCATCTTTCCACCCGGCGCGAAGAGCGAGGTAAACCTCCAGGCCGACCATGTCGGCATCTGGCACGGCGCCGGTCTCACTGCGAAACCGCGCGCGGACCGCGCGAAGATACTCGCCGCGCTCCATCGCGCGGGCCAGTTCGACCTCGCGCTCCCCGGTGAGCAGCGCCACCCGGCCAATCTCGCGTAGGTACATCCGCACGGGGTCGTCCAGGTTTGCCAACCCGGCGTCCACTGCCTGAGCAGCGGCCCGCGCTTCAGCGAGAGAGGATCGATCACTGCGAGTGGCCAATGCCTCCGGAGCAGCCGACTCATCGAGATCGACCGACTGGAGCGAGAGGGCGATGTCTGACGGCACGAGCGGGTTCGCCTGAGGGTCCGGGAACTCTTCAAGCAACTCGTCGAGCGCAAAGACATCTGGCGCGGCCAACTCATCGACTGCAGGCACCAGGCTCGGTTCAGCAGCGTAGCCGTCCTCAGCGGGCTCGGTCGTCTCGTCCGTATCGTCGTCTACGCTGACCGGCTCGTTTTCGATCAGGACGTCATGCGTCTGGGACGAGTTTGCACGACCGTTCGCCGCGCTGTGCTGCGCCGATTGTATGGGTGATTTTTGCCGTGGAATGGGCCTGGACATCTCGGAGGAACCACCTTGCGTCTGCGGCCAACCCCTCGGCTGCCTCATGAAAGACGGCATCACTGCCTGGTTGTCTGCCAATTCGAAGGCCAGCTCTGGCGACCTTCTTGCACGGATACAACCCAGACGAGCGCAGGTCGCCGACGACCCCCTTCACATTACGGAGACCGATCAGGGCGGGCTGTACGCTACAACGAACACGGCTCCGCCGACAACTGGCCGCATCCGGCAGCGTCAGGCTGGTCGCGCGTCGTAGATCTCGCTTTGCAGCATGTCGGCGTAGGTTTCGCGGCGGCGAATAAGCCGCGCGTGTCCCCCCTGAACCAGGACAACTGCCGGCCGGGGAGCCAGATTGTAGTTGCTGGCCATAGCCAGGCAGTATGCGCCCGCCATCGGCAGAGCCAGCAGATCACCAGCCGAAAGGGCTGGTAGCGAGATGCCATCGATCAACACGTCGCCCGATTCGCAGTACTTCCCCGCAATTGTGACAGTCTCCAAAGGTCCATCTGCCCCGTCGCGGTTGACGATTGCCGCAGAGTATCGCGCGCCATACAGGGACGGCCGGATGTTGTCCGACATTCCCCCGTCAACCGAGACGTAGGTGCGGGCGCCTGGAATCTGCTTGCGCGCGCCCACTTCGTAAACTGCGACCCCGGCCGGCCCGACGATAGCCCGACCTGGCTCCACGACAAGCTCCGGCGCCTCGTAGCCGCCCGCAGCAGCCTGTTCAGAAAGCGTCTTTGCTGCCGCCGATGCCCAGTCGATGATTGAAACGTCTGCACCAGATGCGTCATCCGCGACACCAAAGCCGCCACCGGGGATGATCACCCGTGGCGCAACGCCGTGCTGCCGGAAGACTTCAGTCGCGAAGGCCATCATCGCCGTGAGCGTCTGGACAACCAGGCTGGCGTCGAAGATCTGCGAACCGACGTGGGCGTGATATCCGGCAAGCCGGAGCGCCGGTGACGCTGCCACTCGCGCGGCCGCAGCCGCTGCCTGGCCATCCCAGATCGGGAAACCGAACTTGGAGTCAACCGCACCCGTTCGCATCTTGTGGTGGGTGTGCGGGTCCACGCCCGGATTCAGGCGCAATACAACCTCCGGATGCTGCTCCAGTCGCATCGCAACCTGCTCCAGAAGCGCGAGCTCGTGGTCACAGTCGACTGCAATGAGCCCGACGCCCGCGTGCAGCGCTTCCTCGAGTTCCTGCCGGCTCTTGTTGTTCCCGTGAAAGATCATTCGACGCGGGTTCATTCCGGCTTTCAGGCCCGCGAAGATCTCTCCTCCAGAAACGACATCGAGTCCAATGCGCTCCTCCGCCAGGATACTGACCAATGCGGGAGACATCCCTGCCTTGCCGGCGTACACGATCCGAGAGTTCGGAAAGACTGCGGCGAAAATGTCGCGGATCTCACTCGCGCGATTCCGAAGCGTCACCTCGTCGTACACATAGAGCGGCGTGCCGAACTCCCGCGCCAGATCTGGCAACGCAACCCCGCCAATGCGCATTGCGCCAGTACTGTCTCGCTCAGTGGTGTCCGGCCAAGCCGTACGGGTACTTGTGTGCAAGTCGTGCATTCGCTCATCCAGGGTCTGACGACAACGGTCACGGCGTATACTTCCAGACATCGTCGGGCTTCTGGCCCGCCGTTCAGTATGCCACCCGAAAGTCGAAAGAACGCGCACTGCCACTATGCCTCCCGCTACTGTGCTGACCGCCACGGACCTGAGCAAGTCGTTTGGTCCGGACGAAATTTTCCGCGGCGTCTCTTTCCAGATTGCTGACCGCGAACACGTCGCGCTTGTTGGCATCAACGGCGCCGGCAAGTCGACGCTGCTCAAGATCGTCGCCGGCGCCGACCTCCCAAACTCAGGTGAGGTCGCAATTGCGCGCGGTGCGCGTATGGCCGTCCTGCAACAGGATCCCCGCTTCGACACAGACCGTAGCGTGCGGGACGAGGCGCGCCTCGCTTTCGAGGACGCCCTGACTGCCCAGGCCCGCATGCGCGAGCTGGAACTTGCCATGCAGTCCGCCGAGGGCGACGCGCTTGATGCGTACTTCGCCGAGTACGAGCGGCTGAGCCTGCACTTTGAAGTTGCTGGTGGGTACGACATCGAACACCGCACAGACGATGTCCTGACCGGGCTTGGTTTCACCCCGGAACAGATGGCCCAGTCAGTCCAGACGTTGAGCGGCGGTCAACGCACACGCGTAGCCTTGGCGAAGGCGCTCCTTTCTGAGCCTGACCTGTTGCTCCTGGACGAGCCAACGAACCACCTCGACCTCGGCATGCTCGAGTGGCTGGAAGGGTTCCTGGCAACCTGGCGCGGCGCGTTCCTCGTGGTCTCCCACGACCGGTATTTCCTGGACAAGGTGACCAACCGCACGCTCGACCTGTCATTCGGCAGGATGGAAGACTATCCGGCTGCCTACGCGCGCTACCTGGTCTTGCGTGAGGAACGATTTGAGCGCCGCATGCAGGAGTATGAAGAGCAACAGGCGTTCATTGCGCGCACCGAGGAGTTCATTCGCCGCTACAAGGCTGGCCAGCGGTCCCGCGAGGCACGCGGGCGACAAACCCGTCTGGAGCGAATGGAGCGCCTTGAGCGGCCAGAACTCCACACCGCCCTGAAGCTCAGCACATCACCCACCATGCGTAGCGGCCGCGAAGCAATCACCATGACCCCGCTCCGTGTCGGGTATTCAGCTGGCTCTCAGGACACGGTGCTCGTGACCACACCGGAACTCAGGGTAGAGCGAGGCGACCGCGTCGCGATCATTGGCGACAATGGCAGCGGCAAGTCGACCCTGCTCAAGACGATGGTCGGTGAACTGCCGGCACTCAAGGGGCGCGTGGGATTTGGCGTCAACGTCAAGGTTGGCTACTACGCCCAGGGGCACGAGAGCCTGCCGCCGGAGGGCACACCCATGTCGGTGCTGCTCGATGCACAGCCGATGGGCGAAGAATCCGCGCGTTCCTATCTCTCGCGCTTCCTGTTCAGCGGGGACGAGGTTGACCGCTCCATCGCGTTGCTCTCGGGTGGCGAGCGCTCGCGACTGGCGTTGGCCCGGTTGCTCGTAGAGGGCGCGAACCTGCTTATTCTTGACGAGCCCACCAACCACCTCGACATCCAGTCTCGCGAAACGTTGGAGGAAATGCTCTCGGGGTATGACGGCACCGTGGTCTTCGTCTCGCACGACCGCTTCTTTGTTGACCGCGTGGCAACGCGAGTCTGGGAGGTTGCTGACGGACGGCTGCAGACGTACCTGGGCAACTACTCCGACGCACAACGGCAGAAGGCACGCCTGAAGCTGCCCGACAAAGCGGAACCGGCCCGGATCGTCGAGTCTGCAGCCCCGAAGCCTGTGGCGCAGTCGCCAGTCCGTGATCCCAGGCGCACTGGCGCAGCATCGACAACCCGGCTGCAACGCAAACTGGAAGGGATTGAGCGCGAAATCGGGAAGTTGGAGGGCAAGCTCAACGAATTGAGCGACGCTATAGCCATCGCGGGGCTCGGGACCGACCACGATGCGCTCACCTCCCTCAGCACGGATTACGCGACGGCACAAGAGGCCCTCGAGACAGCGTACGCGGAGTGGGAGCAGATCAACGCGACGCTCACCGAGGCGAACCTGGTTGCCACATCGTGACGTGCCCGGCACGAGAGCGGCCCCTGGTGATTGGCCTAACCGGGCCGATTGCGGCCGGCAAGACGCAAGTCGCCAACTTCCTGGCTGAGCTCGGCGCGGAAGTCATCGATGCCGACGCCGTGTACCACGAGTTGATGACGCCGCCGTCGGTGCTCCTGAATCGTGTTGCCGAGCGATTTGGACCTGGCGTCCTGGATGATTCCGGGGCGCTGAATCGCCAAGCTCTCGGCAAGATTGTCTTCAGCGACCCGGCCGAACTTGCCGCTCTTGAAGCCATTACGCACCCGGCCGTTCTTGAGGAGACGCATCGCCGGATCGCCGCTTCGGGGGCAGACGTGGTCGTCAACGAAGCCATCCGGCTCGTGGAGTCTGGAATGGTGGACGACGTCGATGTTCGGTGGTTGGTCATTGCTGATCCTCGCATCCGCCTGCAACGGCTGATGGAGCGCAACGCGCTCGACGAACCCACTGCGCGAGCGCGTCTCCATGTCTCACAGCCGTCGCTGCCGGACGGTCTATACTTTGATGAAGTCATCGACAATTCCGGATCTCTGGAGGAGACGCGCGCTGCGGTGGCGCGCGCCTGGGAGCGCTTGCCGCTGAGACAGGATTGCCGCGAAGCGAAGGAAGGGACTCTTTTGTGAGCGTGCCTGAAAAGGTTGAGGTCTACTTCGATTATGCCTGCCCGTTTGCGGATTCCGCCGCACGGTGGGTAAGTGAGTTGCGGAAGCAGATCGGCGATGAGGTTCAATTCGAGTTCAAGTTCTTCCCGTTGGAACAGGTGAATGCCCCTGCTGATGTCGAGGAAGCAATCTGGGATCTGCCGCGCGAGAATCGGTCTCCGGCCAGGCACAGCATGCAGGCGGGCGCCGCAGCGCTGCAACAGGGGGCAGAGGCATTTGACGCTTTCAACCTGGAACTCATGAGGCTGAAGCACAGCGAGGGCAAGGATCACGGCAAGCGCGCCAGCATTCTGGAGGCCGCCCGGCGCGCCGGGCTGAATCTGGCCCGGTTCGAAGAGGATCTTGAGGACGACGACCTGCTCGACATCGTACGCGAGCACTTTGAGACAGGCGTTGCCGAACATGGCGTCTTCGGAACACCAACGTTTGTATTTCCCTCCGGGACGTCCGTCTATCTGCAGCTCCTTCCCGCGCCCACGGCTGAAGAGGCCGTGCCGCTCTGGCGCGAGTTCGTCGCCACCGCAGAGGGGCGCCCGAATTTCCGGGAGTTCAAGCGGACGCGACGCCCGTCGAAGTAGCGACTCCGGTGACTGGCCTCCCGCTTGCGCCGCACCAGGTGCTGCAGACCCGGGACAATCTGCTGCGCTGGTTCCGTTGCGTTCAGCGGGATCTGCCGTGGCGCCACACGCGCGATCCGTATGCGATTCTCGTTTCCGAGGTCATGCTGCAGCAGACACAGGTGGACCGGGTGCTCCCCTACTACACCCGGTTCCTGGCGCACTTTCCGACAGCACAGGCGCTGTCGGAAGCGCCGGTAGCCGAGGTCATCAAGCTGTGGTCTGGCCTCGGCTACAACCGCCGTGCCGTGAACTTGCAGCGGGCAGCGCAGGTTGTCGTGTCAGAATATGGTGGCATATTCCCGGCGGAACCGGAGGCATTGCGCAAGTTACCAGGTCTCGGCCCGTACACCGCCGGGGCCGTGGCCGCGTTCGCGTTCGAGCGCGATGTCGCCTTTCTCGACACCAACATGCGGCGCGTCGTTACCCGGCTCGTGTTTGGCGTGAACAGCGTTCCTGAACGGGAGGTGCAGGCGGCCGCCGAGTGTCTCCTGCCCCCCGGTCACGGTTGGGAGTGGAACCAGGCGTTGATCGAGTTTGGCGCGCTGCAGTGCACTGCGCGCAAACCCGCCTGTGTTGTCTGCCCACTTTCCGCCCAGTGTGCCGCATTCCCACACATCCAGGGAGCACTTGCTGCCCCTGGAAAGCGTTCGCGGCCCACTGAGCGGTTCGAGACCAGCTCACGGTACTATCGTGGGCGAATCGTCGAACGATTGCGGGGCCTTCCGGGCGACGATGCTGAGGGCATCTCGCTCGCGAGCCTCGGTCCGCACCTGCGAGAAGAGTTTACAGAAGCCGATTTGCCCTGGTTGGCTGGCCTGGTCCGGGGCTTGCAGCGTGATGGATTGGCCGCCATCGCCGAGGAGCAGCCAGGGTACGATGCGACACCGGAACTCACGCTGCACTCACGGATACGGCTACCATGAGCCAGTGAGGCGTTGCCCATGAGCATCGCAAACGAACAGGCAATCATGGGGTTCCTTACGGACGCCACCATCTGCATCGGCTGCAAGGCCTGCGAAGTGGCGTGCAAGCAGTGGAACCAGCTACCGGCAGATGAGCAGCAGGCGCCCTTCACGCTCACCGGCTTCAGCTACGACAACACGGTCGATCTCGGCGCTGAGACATGGCGACACGTTGCGTTCATCGAGCAGGAGCGCCAATCAGACGTCGCCTGGCTGATGGTCAGCGACGTATGCAAGCACTGCACGCACGCAGGGTGCCTGGATGCTTGTCCGACCGGCGCCATCATGCGCACCGAGTTCGGCACGGTCGTTATCCAGGACAACGTGTGCAACGGGTGCGGGTACTGTGTTCCGGCCTGCCCGTTCGGCGTGCCGCAACTTGGCCGCGACGACGGTGGCTCCCACAAGTGCACGCTTTGCTACGACCGGCTGCGCGGCGGCCTGGTTCCGGCCTGCGCCAACACGTGCCCAACAGGGTCAATCCGTTTCGGTGAGGTCGATGAACTCAAACAGGCAGGGCTCCGTCGTGTTGCCGAACTGCGCGCCGCGGGCGAAGAAGCGTACTTCTACGGGGATGATCGCCTGGGAGGCACCAACGGCATCGGCGACTTGCACGCCATGTTTGTGTTGAACGCGCCTCCGGAGCGGTTCAACCTCCCCTCCCGGCCACATCTGCCGCGCCGGAATATTCGGCCAGCCGCGCTGGCCACCTCTGCCGCCGCGCTTGGCTTTGCGCTCCTCGCCGCGTGCGCGTTCAAGCGCACCGCATGACCAAGCCTGCGCTGCCCGATCATTGCGGCCCCGATGGATACTACGGCCAGCCTGCGATACACGGGCCCCACTGGAACTGGCTGGTTATTGGCTACTTCTTCGCCGGAGGCATCTCGGGCGGCGCGGCCGCTGTCTCAGCGGCCGCCAGCGTATTCGGCGATTCGCGGGAAGCGCGACTGCGCGACCACGGGACCCTCATTGCGTTCATCGCGCTCCTCCCGTGCCCGATCTTCCTCATTCTGGACCTGGGGCGGCCTGCACGGTTCCTGAACATGCTGCGAGCCTTCCGGCCGAGTTCCCCGATGTCGATGGGCACATGGGGCCTCAGCGTCTTTTCTGGCCTGGAAGCCGTCTGTACGGCATTGATCGTGCTGCGCTGGCGGTTCGGTGAGCGGTTCTCGCCGCCGCGACCGGTTGAGCAATCACTCTTCGCACTGAACGGGGTCGCCGGCCTCTTTCTGGCCGGCTACACGGGGACGCTGCTGGCGGCGACGGCGGTGCCACTCTGGTCCAGGCGCCCGTGGCTCCTCGGCCCGCTGTTTCTCTCTTCAGCGATTTCCTCTGGTTGCGCCGCGACATCAATTGCATTGCACGCAGGCAACAGCGATTCGCACGAGGCAGGCGCCGGGCCCGATGCCCTGACGGTCATTGACACCACCTCGTCAATCGCCAAAGCTGCGCTGCTGGCCGGGTGGACTACTGCACTCGGAGATGTCGCGGGTCCCGTTGTCTCGGGACAGCGCGGGCGGATTGTTCGCGAAGGTTGCGTCCTGATCGGCGTTGTTGCCCCGCTTGCCATCGAGGCAGTTTCGAGTCGGTCCACGCGCTGGCAACGAGCCGGCAGGATTGCCGCCGCGACGCTGTCGCTGGCCGGAACCCTTGCCTTACGCTACGCCGTGGTCAGCGGCGGCGCCGCCTCCGCCGCTGACCCCCGCGCCACGTTCAGCGTGACGCGCTAGTCGCGGTCAGGCGATGGCTCGCGCCAGCCAGCCAGGCACATCCGCAACGGGAATGCGCTCTTGCGTCATATCGTCGCGATGTCGCACGGTGACGCAGGCGTCTTCCAGGGTATCGAAGTCGACAGTGAAGCAGAAGGGCGTGCCAATCTCATCCTGCCGCCGGTAGCGCTTCCCGATATTGCCCGTCTCGTCGTACTCAATGAGGGCGCCGGTCTCGGCCCTGATGGCATCGAACAACGCGTGGGCGGGCGCGGTCAACTCAGGCTTGCGCAGCAAGGGCAAGACGGCAGCCTTGTAAGGCGCCACGCGCGGATGCAGGCGCAGCACCGTCCGCACGTCAGGCTTGCCGTTGACATCAACTGTTGCTTCCTCATCGTACGCGTCCAACAGGAGGATCAGGAGCGTGCGGTCTACCCCGAAGGTCGGCTCGATGACGTACGGAAGATATTTCCGGTTCTCTGCCTGGTCGAAATACTGCAAATCCTGACCACTGGCATTCTGGTGTTGCGTCAGATCGAAGTCCGTCCGGTTGGCAAGGCCGTAGAGTTCCCGCCAGCCCATGGCCCCCGGAAACAGATACTCGAAATCGACTGTCCGGCTGGAATAATGGGACAGTTCATCCGGATCGTGCTCTCGCACGCGGATGTGCTCGCCCCTGACGCCGATGTGGTTCAACCAGTCCCGCATGGCGGCCAACCACGATTCAAACGCCTCGGCTGCCTCGTCTGGCCGGGTAAAGAACTCAATCTCCATCTGTTCGAACTCGAGCAAACGGAAGATAAAGTTGCCCGGGGTGATCTCGTTGCGGAACGCCTTCCCGATCTGGGCAATGCCGAAGGGCACCTTGACCCGGCCAGTCGCCAGCACGTTCTTGTACTGCACGAACATGGCCTGCGCAGTCTCAGGCCGCAGGTAGACGACGGTGCCGGTCTCCTCGATCGGTCCAATCGTTGTCCGGAACATCATGTTGAACTGACGCGCCTCGGTCAACGTCGCGTTGCCGCAGACTGGACACTTCAGACTTGCCGCAGCCATCATGGCCGTCATCTCGGCCGGCGACTTGCCCTCGGCGTGCTGCCCCAGCCGTTCCTCAATCAGGTGGTCTGCCCGGAAGCGGGACTTGCAGGTTCGGCAATCGACAAGTGGATCGTTGAACCCCTCAACATGGCCAGACGCTTCCCACACTCGCGGATGCATCAGAATGCCGCCATCCAGGCCCACGATGTCCCGGCGGCCATGGACAAACATTCGCCACCAGAGATCCTTGACGTTCCGCTTCAGTTCAGCGCCAAGCGGCCCGTAGTCCCAGGTGTTGGCAAGTCCACCGTAGATATCCGAGCCCGGAAACACGAAGCCGCGGCGCTTGCACAACGCGGCAACCTTCTCCATTGTGGCAACTCGCTCGGTCAGGGGAAGTGTCACCAGAACTCCTTGGATTTCGCTGGTCTATGTCGCGCGAATGCGCGGACTAGTTCATCAGACGCCCGGAATCGGGTTCGTCGCCACTGTCATTGGCGAGCCGCCGGTAGACCTGTGTGGTCGAAATGCTGACATGTCCCAGCAGGTGTTGCACATCCCGCAAGTTCGCGCCGCTGCGGAGCGCGTGGGTCGCGAACGTGTGACGCAACGTGTGCGGGGTGATATCAGCAATATCCGCCTTGTTCGCATAGGACTTGAGGATCAACCAGAAACCCTGGCGTGTCAGGCGATTGCCACGATGATTGAGAAACAGCGCATGCTCCTCCCGCAGCACCAGCCGCGGCCGCGCGTTCTCCATGTAATGACCAATGGCCTCGATGGCGGTCTGCCGGAGCGGCACCCGCCGCTCGCGAAGCGTGCGGCTGGCGCAGCGGAGGTGACGTGAGTCCAGATCGACATCCTCGGTGTCCAGCGCCACCAACTCACTGACGCGCATGCCTGTGGAGTAGAGCGCCTCCAGCATGGCGCGGTCTCGGGAGGTTTCGGGGCGATCTCCCTGGGTTGCCGCGTCTTTTGCGGGTTGTGCCAACAGGCGCTCAACCTCGTCGGTAGAAATGGAGCGCGGGGTGTACTTGTCGACCTTCGGTGAAGACATTCGCGCGGCAGGGTCGCCACGCAGGTGCCCTTCCTGGATCAGGTAGTTGAAAAACGACTTGATGGCCGCCATCTTGCGCGCCACTGTCGATGAGGCGTACTGCCTGCTCCGAAGGTGGAGCATGTAGCCGGTCAGGTGCTGGTCGGTCAAATCCGACCAGGATCTCACGGACGGCAAGGCCATCAGGTCGGGCTCCGGTCCGACCCCATCCTCTGCAACGGCAACCTGCGCTTCTGCGTCGCCTTGCAGAAAGCCGAGAAACTGTGACAGATCGTTGCGATAGGCAAAGATGGTGTTGACCGAGAAACCCCGTTCGGATTCCAGCACCTTGAGAAAGTCGTCAATCTTGTCCTGCATATTGCCCTCCCACGCCTCTTCGGCGACCAAGGCGTGTTTCCGGGAAACGCGCGAACGTAGTCCTACGCCCCAATAGCGTCACCCAGGGGCGTGTACGGAAGCCCAAGCGCTTCCGCGACTGCCGCCTGTGTGAGCTTGCCATCATAGACATTGACGCCTTTGCCAAGCGCCTCGTTTGCAAGAGCCGCCGCCGGCAGTCCCAGTTCTGCCAATTGCAGACCAAAAGGTAGCGTCGCGTTGCCCAGACCGATCGTGCTGGTGCGGGGCACTGCCCCCGGCATGTTGGTTACACAATAGTGAACGACCCCGTGCTTGATATAGGTCGGTTCGCTGTGCGTTGTGGGGTGCGCTGTCGCAATGCATCCCCCCTGGTCAATAGCGACATCAACCACCACCGAGGCCGGCTTCATGGATGCCACCATCGGCTCGGTCACAAGCATCGGCGCTCTTGCGCCTGGCAGAAGCACGGCGCCAATGACCAGGTCCGCTTCACGCACTGCGTGCGCAATGTTGTCTCGATTGGACGCCAGGGTGTAGAGCCGGCCGTGAAGCACGGAATCCAGGTAGCGCAGCCGGTCCAGGGAGAGATCGATAATCGTGACGATTGCCCCCATCCCGAGCGCAATTTCGGCGGCGTTGAACCCGACCACGCCCCCACCCACAATGACGACATTTGCCGGGGGCACGCCGGGAATACCGCCGAGCAGCAACCCCCTGCCTCCGTACGCCTTTTCCAGGTGATGCGCGCCTACTTGCACCGACATGCGGCCCGCCACCTCGCTCATGGGGGTCAGGAGCGGCAGCACGCCGGAGGCCACCTGCACGGTCTCATATGCCACCGCTCGCACCCGATTCCGCATCAGCGCCTTTGTCAGGGACAGGTCCGCGGCCAGGTGCAGGTAAGTGAACAGGATCTGGCCCGGCCGCAAGAGATCGTACTCGGCCTCAACGGGTTCCTTGACCTTGAGAATCATGTCCGCGGCGGCGAAGACGCGCCGTGCATCCGGCGCTATCTCGGCGCCCGCCTCTATGTACTCTGCGTCGGTAAACCCGCTGCCCGTCCCGGCTCCTGCCTGAATCAGGACCTGGTTCCCGCGAGCGACGTACTCGTGGGCGTTGGCCGGGGTCAGCGCTACCCGGAACTCATGGTCCTTGACTTCCGTTGGAACTCCGACGAGCATCGGCAATGGCCCTCGAAGCGCGAAAGACGACCGCAGGGCCCCACATCACCCCGCTGCCACGCCATCTCCAGCGCAAGACACCGGATTCTAGCATACATAATGCATGATCTTGACTCAACTCAATTCGCGCCACCTGGAGTTATCGTCAAACAAGCAGCCTGCCGGTCAGAATGGCATCCGGTGTAAACTCGTCGTATACGCTCGGACGCTTTGCCCACATCTATCGGGCAAGAGCCACACTCAGGACAACGCGTGTCACAGGGATTTATCAACGGCCTCTACATCGTTCCCATTTTGGCGGTCCTGATTCTCGTCCACGAGATAGGCCACTTTTCCGCCGCCCGCGCCATTGGCGCCAAGGTCGAGGAGTTCGGCATTGGGTTTCCTCCCCGCATCAAGGGTTGGATGCGCAATGGCGTGCTCTGGTCGATTAACTGGCTTCCGTTCGGGGGCTTCGTCAAGGTCGCCGGCGACGACGGAAAGTCGGACGACCCAGGGTCGATCAACAACAAGACCCCGCTCCAGCGAGCCTTCTTTCTGGTGGCGGGCTCCGCCATGAACTTCCTGCTCGCATTTGTGCTCATGATCATCGTGGTCGGCGCGCAGGGCATTTCACAGTCCAGCGTGTATATCGCCTCGGTCGAGCCAGATTCTCCGGCGGCGGCCGCCGCCTGGGAACCGGGCGACCGCATTGTCGAGGTTGCCGGAGTCCCGGTCACAGGCACCAGCGATATAAGCGCTCGATCCCGCGAGTTCGCTGACAGTCCTATGAGCGTAGTCATCGAGCGTGGTGGCCAACGCATGGAGACGACCGTGACGCCGCGTGGCAACCCACCGGCGGGCCAGGGCGCAACCGGTGTCACGATCAGCGAGGTCGCCGTAGCGAGCCTTGATATCAAGAGCCTGACTGCAGATTCACCCCTGGCCAACTCTGGCCTGCAGGCTGGCGACACCATCGTCTCAATTGGTGGTCAGCCAATTACCGATGCCTTCGAACTGCGGACTGCTCTTGTCGCAGCCAGCGACTCAGCAGCCGGTGGTTGTTCAACGAAGCCCAGGACTCAACGCTAACAGTCGCTTTCCCGGCCCTGGATGAGAACAGGGACTTGCTTGGTCAGTTGGGGCTGGATCTGACGGTTGACCCGGTCTTTGAGCGGGTGCCCCCGCTGCAGGTGATCCCGACCGGCATTGCCCAGGCCTGGGAACAGACCGGACAGATGCTTGGTGGCCTGCGTGACCTCTTCACCGGGCGCGCACCGCTCAATCAGATCGCAGGGCCGCTGGGCATGGGCCAGGCCACCAGCGAAATCGTGAGCGCAAGCCCGCTTCCGCTCTGGGTGACCCTGGCCAATCTGGCTATTCTCCTCTCGCTGAACCTCGCGCTGCTGAACCTGCTGCCGCTGCCCGCGCTGGATGGTGGGCGCCTGTTGTTCGTCATCATCGAAATCCTGCGCGGCGGCAAGAAGGTCGCGCCGGAGCGCGAGGGCGTTGTTCACTTCACCGGTCTTGTCCTGTTGGTCGGGGCAATGGTGATCATCTTTGTGCTCGATGCCATGCGCATCCACGAAGGCAAGTCCTTCCTGCCGTAGCGGCGCCAACCCGCCCGGCCCAATCTGGAGTTTCCATGTCCTTGCTCGCTCCAAGACGCCGCACCCGAGTGCTCCATGTGGGCGACGTAGCCGTCGGTGGTCAGCATCCGATCGTCGTGCAATCGATGGCCACGGCGGATACCCGTGACCCGGTGGCTACGTTGCGGCAGGTGCATGAACTCGCTGAGGCGGGCTGTGAAATCGTACGCATCGCGGTCCCCGATCGACGGGCCGCCGCCGCGTTGCCGGACATTGCCCCCTACTCCCCGGTACCGCTCATTGCCGATATCCACTTCGAGCACACCCTGGCGCTCAAGGCGCTGGAGGCGGGCATCCACGGTCTGCGCCTCAATCCCGGCAACATCCGCAAGGCGGAAGACGTGCGGGAGGTCGTGGCGATGGCGAAGGAGCGCGAGGTCCCGATCCGCATTGGCGTGAACTTCGGGTCAGTCGCACCAATGCCCGAAGCCTTTGTCGATGAAATGGCGGCACAGAACGCTTCGCAGGTCGAACTTCGCGCAGAGTGGCTGGTGCGCTCGGCGCTCGGGCACATCAAGATCCTTGAGGATCTCGACTTCGGTCTGACCAAGGTCAGCCTCAAGGCGTTCGAACTGCCCGTCCTGTTCGAAGCCTACCGCCGTTTTGCTGCGTTGCCGAACGACTATCCGCTCCACCTGGGCGTCACGGAGGCCGGTACGCCACGGGCCGGCAGCGTGCGTTCCGCAACCGGCATTGGAACCTTGCTCGCGCTGGGTATTGGCGACACGATTCGTGTTTCGCTGACCACCGACCCCGTGGAAGAAGTGTTCGTCGGCTACGAGATCCTGAAGAGCCTCGAGCTGCGCCAGAAGGGTGCAACCATGATCGCCTGCCCGACCTGCGGGCGTGTCGAGGTAGATCTCTTTACCCTGGCGAATCAGGTCGATGCCTTTCTCGCCTCCGTCCGTGAGCCAATTCGCGTTGCGGTCATGGGTTGCGTGGTGAACGGCCCGGGCGAATCACGCGACGCCGATGTTGGCCTCGCGGCGGGGAACAGCAAGGGCGTGACCGCAAGGAAGATTGTCAAGACCGTGGCCGAAGCAGACATGCTGGACGCCCTCAAGCAGGAAATCGAACTCGTGCTCGAAGAGCGCCGCAATGGCACATACGAAGAAGACGTTACCGGCCAGTACCAGCCGTCCAGGCCGTCGCTGCGCTTGACCCCGGTCTGATCAATCGGTGGCTGTACGACCGGCTCACGGGGTTGCTGCAGGCCTCAGCGCCGGTCTGCTGGCGGCCGGAGCTGTCGCCTGGCATTCACAGCCGCGCGCCACGCGCGATCAAGCTCCGGCGCCTCCGCATTGGCGACCCTGCCTCCAGCGGCGCCGAGCTTCGCGACAGATTCGTGACAGATACACACGTCGGACCAACCGTTGGCATTGCCGACCTGGACAGACCTACAGCTGGTAGATGGATGGGCGCCGGACCTGCTCCTCTTGGGCGGCGATTATGTCTCGAAGTCACCGAGATATCTGCCTGAGACGGCGCACGTCCTCGGCAGTTCCACCGGCGACCTTCCCCTCCGGCGCGCTGGCCGTTTCGGCAACCACGACTACTCGAACGACGCGCCGCGCATGGAGCGACTACTTGCTGGCCACGGCGTACGCGTCCTGCGCAATGAGCCAGTTCGCGTTCCCTGGTTCACCGCTCTGGATTGCGAATAGACGACGCCACATGCTCGTGCCAGACGTGGCCGGGACCTTCGCGCAGACACCGACGGACGGCGCCAGTCGTGGCGCTCTGGCACGAACCGGACGGCGCGGACGAAGTTGCCCGACATGGCAGCCGTGTTGCGGCCTTCCGGTCGGCCACGGCGGCCAGGTACGGCTGCCTGTAATCGGACATGTTGCGGCCCCATCTGGCGGCCGCCGCTACGTTTCGGGCTCTACAACGCGAGCGGCATGCCGGTGTATACGTCGCACGGCGTCGGCGCATACCGAGCCGCCCTTGCGCTCTCGAACTGCGCGCCGGAGGTCACGTTGATCAGCTTGCATCTGCCGCAAGATCCGCGTGGGGAGCATCCTGCGTACACAACCTGGGGGCAACGCGTGAGTTCTGGCTGAGTCAATGTCGGCGTTGTCGGGTGCGGAGTCGGGGTACTCCATCTGCAGGGGCTGGCGCAAGATCCGCGCGTAAACATCGTCGCCATCGCGGGGCTCGACGAGGCGCGCTGCCAGGATCTGGCGAAAACCTACAACGTCCCGCGGGTCTGCCGCAGTATCAGGAAGCTCATGGCGAGGATCCGACATCGACGCCGTTACGGTTGCCGTCCCAACTCCCTTCACCGCGCCAGTTGCGCTGGCAACGCTGGCGGCAAACAAGCACGTCATGGTCGAGAAGCCGCTGGCTCCGACCTCTGCCGAGGCTCAAGAGATCCTCGATGCAGCGGCGAAGACAGACCGTGTCCTCGGCGTCATTTTCAATCGGCGTGGCCGGCATGACATGCAGATCCTGAAGACGCAAATTGAGAAAGGCGCGCTCGGCCGCATCTATCACGCGAAGGCGTACTGGATGCGCCGCTCAGGCATTCCGGGGCTTGGCACCTGGTTTACCTCAAAGGCCAGGGCAGGCGGCGGCCCACTGATCGACCTGGGGGTGCACGTCATCGACATGGCGATCTGGGCCCGGTAACCCGAAGCCGACGCGCGTCTCAGCAGCCACCTACGCCGAGTTAGGACCAAGAAATGAAGGCCAGTGGTTGGGCGGCAGATTCCCCTACAACCCTGGTGAGACCTACGACGTTGAGGATCTGGCCACCGCCTTCGTTCGGTTTGAGGGCGGACTGACGCTCCAGATCGACGCATCCTGGGCGGCCTACACCAGCCACGGCGACGACTTTGGCCTGACGTGCTGGGCAACGAGGGGCGCCAGGATCGGTGCAGGACTATGCACGCCGACCATACGCTGCCGCTTCTTCGGGACATTGAGGAGTGCCGTCGACACGGGTTTAATCTGAAACCGGACGCGCCGAAATCTTTAAGCGCTTTCGTCACCAGCATCTCACGGAGGCGCATGCGCTACCACCGGGCGGAAGCGGCTGGAGCAGTCCGCCCTGATCGAGGCGATCTACCGCTCCGCCGCACTTGGCCGCGAAGGTCAACGTCGATGAAGGTTCTGGTTCGCAGGAGGAACCGAGTCCGCAGGGAGGAAGACCATGACCGGGGTAGAGAGCGCTACGATGTTGCAATAATCGGCGGCGGCACGATGGGGTCGGCAGCGGCCTGGGCGCTGACCCGGCAAGGCCTGCGGCCGGTCGTTCTCGAACAGTTCTCGGTGGTCCACGATCAGGGTAGCCACAGCGGTGACGTATCTTTCGCCACGCCGCCGAGTCGCCGGACTACGTCCCGTTGGTGCTGCGGGCAGGTGAACTTTGGCGAGAGCTGGCGGCCGCCGCAGGGCGACGTCATTCTCAACCGCTGCGGGGGCTGGAGCTGTCAGCGCCGGGTTACGCGCACGCGCCCGGTCGGCGCGCGAAGCCGCGGATATTCACGGCCTCTCGTACGAGTGGCTCACCCCTGGCGAAGCCCGCTCACGCTGGCCCCAGATTGCCGTACCAGACGACTGGGACGTGCTCTACAGTGATGCAAGTGGGTTCACAAGACGGAACCGGCCATTCGCGGCATGATGCGGCTGGCCGAAGACAATGGAGCCACCATCAAGACGGGCGCGCCCGTTACCGCCTGGGGCAATCGCGGGCGTGTCGTATGGATCGACACGCCCGCTGGGATTTATTGAAGCTGACGCGGCAATCATCACCGCCAGCCTGGGCTGATCGGGCGCTGGTAAACCTTTGGCCTGCCGCTCCACGTCCGGCGCAAGACGCTCTGGTGGCAGCGCCTTCGTCACCCTGAGCACTTCACGCCTGAAGGCTGCCAGTGTTCATCTCCAGTTCCAACATTGGCGGCATCTACGGCTTCCCGTGCGTCGATGGCGCAAACCTCAAGATCGCGAACCACCTCGACGGGGAGGTCGTCAATCCTGACACGGTCGACCGCACGACCCATCCGGGCGAAAACGCCGGTATGGTGGCCCTGGCAGCCCAACTCTTCCAGACGCCACGGCAGACGTGGTGAAGAGCGCCGTCTGCCTGTACATGATGACGCCAGATCAGGACTTTATCCTGGACCGCCACCCGGCCTTGCCAAACGTTGCCATCGGCGCCGGTTTCTCCGGGCATGGGTTCAAGTTTGCGCCCGCCGTGGGCGAGGCCCTGGCCAACCTGGTGACTGACCCCACCTACCAGACGCAGGGCCGCTTCCAGTTGAACCGCTTCGAGCCTGCTGGAGTCTCCCGATAGGTCGCCTACTGCCTGCTGCGCGACGGGCTAAGCGTCCAGCGCGGATGGTTCCGCACACGCCAGGTCCCCTTCCGCTCGTCAGCGTCGGTCGATGAACCAAGGCTGGTGACAGCGTCCTCCGGGTACAGGCACCGGCCAGTTGCCCCCGGCCGCTGCCCACTCTCGGCTCAACCCCAGCGCAAGTCCTTGTCCGTCGCAATGAAGCCGGTCGCAGAGGTTTCCGGGCGCTGCCAGAGTCATTGCCGGTGCCCCAACCCTGCGAATCGCGGACGAGCCTTCTGGCGGTGTGCATCGAAGGCTGCCGTGAAGGGGAAAATGGCAGGATTATGAGTCTGCAGATATTCCACAGCTCAACTCGACCAACCAATCGCTGTACCGATTCTCAGGGATCGATTTGCGCCACAGGTCTCTCCGCGTCTGCCGCGTCACACAGCGGTCAGCGGGCTCCTGCCCGCTGACCGTACCATTCTAGCCCCTCTTGACCCACGCCGGGAACATCTCCTGGCGTAAGCGTGGCGGCGGGCGCCCACTACCGGAACTGGACCAAATACCTGACCCACCATCCCCAAGCAGTTTTCCGCGAACGCCTGGCAAATGGCCTGGAAGTCTTCCTCGTCGAGGACCATTCAGCCAATTGCCTCTTTCTGGTTGGTACCGCGTTGGCAGCCGAAACGAGCGGCCCGGCCTCACCGGGGTTTCGCATTGGGTCGGCATGCCGTTCAAGGGCACCAAGCGTATCGCCAAGGGGGCAGATCTTTGGCGATGTCTCCCGCGTCGGCGGCACGTTGAACGCGCTGACCTCGCAGGACTGGACGGCTACGAAACCCTGCCGGTCACGCAGCTCAGTCTCTCCCTGCAAATTGAAGCCGATCGCATGACCAACTCGCTGTTTGACGCAGCGGAGGTCGCCTCTGAGGCGCACGGTCATCCTTTCCGAGCGACAGGGGTCAGAGAACCGGCCAGCCTTCGCCCTGTACGAGGAAGTCGCTGGCGCTGCCTTCCGCTGCATCCCTACGCCACATGGTGATCGGGCACGAAGCCGACCTGCAGGCCATGACGCGATGATCTGTACCCGCCACTATCAGCGCTACTATCACCCAGGGAACGCCTTTATCGCCATCCGTCGGGGGATTTCTCGGCCCCTGAGTTGTTCAGCCGAATTGAGCGCGCCTTCGGCGACATCCCCTTTAGGCGCTGGTTTCACGCAGTGTCGGCGTCTGGAACCTTGACCCGGGCGACCGCCGGGTCGAAATCCACACAAGCCGGCTGGTTCGCCCCTCTTTCGGGCGGCGTACCGTGCGCCGGCCGCCAGCGCGCCGGACTTCGTGCCGCTCCTGGTCGCGAACCCATGCTGTCGGGCGGCGGCGCTGGCATGGGCGCTCCTCGCGAGCTTCCATATCGTGCACTCGTTGCGTCAGGACTGGCGAGGCGCGGGCAGCGACATGAGCGCCACCATCGATCCCTATCTCTTCCAGATCGCCGTAACCGGGCTGCCCGGAGAGCGACCTGGGCCAGATCTGGCGCGTTGTGAACGGCGAAATCAGGCGCTTGCAGTCAGACCTGGCGCCGGCCGAAGAACTGGACCGGGCCAGGCGCCAGTTACTCGCCCAGCTCACCTACTCGGCAAGAAAGGGGTGACCAACCAGGCGGCCGAAGCCTTGGCCAATGGAAATCGTGGATCACCTTGACCGGGCGACCAACCTGCCAGAAGAGATTCGCCGTGTCAGCGCCGAGGACATTCAGCGAGTGGCGCGGGAGTATCTGACGCCGCAGCGCAGCACTGTCGGGTGGCTCGTGCCTTCCGGATCAGGCAGCAGCGCAAACGGTGCTGGGGCGCCGGTTGGCGTCGCACCGTTCGGCCCGCCCACCTGGAGCATCCATGGCGGGGAGCAGAACTCGTACGGGTTCGAGCGTCGCAGGCTCAGCAATGGCATCATTGTCCTGAGTCAGGACCGCGTGCACAGCGAATCAGTGGCACTGCGATTCAGGGTGCCCGCCGGCTCAATCTACGAAGGCGATGCTGCCGCCGGCCTCTCCCACCTGACAGCGCGGGCGATGTGCCGTGGCTCGGCCGGCATGAGCTTCGAGGAAATCAGCGACCACACCGATAACCTGGGCAGCTCGATGAGCATCGACGCAGGGCGGCAATTTCTGGAAGGACGCATTCGCTGCCTGCGCGACGACTTGCCGGAAATGGTGGGACTCCTGGCCAACGCCATTCAACGGCCGGACTTCCCGGCTGACCAGGTGGACCTGATACGGGCGGAGCAGCTCGGAGCGATCAGGGACGCGGCCAACGACACCCGGTCGGTCTCGGATCACGAACTGCGGCGACTCGTCTATCCGCTGCCAAATCCACTCGGGCGTTCATCGATTGGCGACCCGGAAACGGTCAGTCGCCTCGCAGCAGACGATGCGCGCAATTTCCATGCACGAAATGTGACGCCGACACGCGCCGCGTTCGCCGTAGTCGGAGGCATCGGCGACGGGGAAGCCGTCGCGTGGCTCCTTGAGTCAGCATTCGGCGCGTGGACCGCGGCACGCGAAGACCGTGTAGTTCCGGATCTGAGTCGAACGAACCAGGTTGCCGAATCGATAGAACTGGGTATTCCCGGCAAGAGCCAGGCAGATCTCGCGGCCGGGCTGGCAACGATTCCACGTCTGCATCCCGATTTCGTTCCACTCGATGTCGCCAACCTGATCCTGGGACGACTTGGGTTGATGGGACGTCTTGGCGCTGAAGTGCGCGACAAGCAAGGTCTCGCCTACTACGTCTATAGCCAGATTGAACCACGTCGCGACGGCACGCTTTGGTCTGCCCGGGCCGGGGTTGACCCGGCCAACATCGAGTCAGCACTGGCCTCAATTCGCGCGGAGTTGGAGCGGCTGCGCCGGGATCCCGTGTCCGTCGCCGAACTCTCCGACGCCCGGAGTTACCTGGTCGGTGTCTTGCCGCTGGCGCTGGAATCGAACGATGGCGTCGCCGCCACACTCCTCTCGCTGGAGGAATACGGGCTGGGTCTGGACTATCTTGACCGCTATCCGGCCATCATTGCGGGGGTCACCAGAGAGGATATTCTGCGTGCCGCATCGGAACACCTGAATCCCGACCGCCTGGTGATATCCGTGGCGCGCCCTGCCAGCAACGCCTAGGTCACCGATCTGTCTGGCTGCTCGCGCCAGGGCTTCAGATAGAGCAGAAACTCGTTGGATCCCGAGCGCAGGACACGGCTGATGGTGTAGCGCGTGTTTTGCGCCCGGTCCTGGTAAAGATCTCCGGTCTTGTAGCGGCCCATGCGCATTTCGCGCGACGACTTGGCCACGATTTCAAACGTGGTGCGCTGACATGACGCGCAGATCAGGAACTGATCTCGCTCGTCGGTAAGCCCGGCGTACCCTCGCTGCACCAACTGCACATTGGGCGAATCACACCAGGGGCAGGTCCGAGCTGTGGGCTGTGGCTCTGCCCGCTCCGTCACCTTTTGCTCCGTGCTTGTCGCGTCCGTGTCTCCTGAAAGTGTAGCAGCCGCGTACCCCTTACTATCCTGGGACGGCCAGTCCCGATTTGTACTGGACACCGGCTCCAACTCCCTGCGGCTGGGCGATAATAGCGGCGTCGGTTTACGGACGCCTTCAGCGCCTGCGCAAAGGAGAAGCCATGTCCCGGCGAGATGCTGCCAAGCCGAACGGCCCATCCGGCCACGCCAGTCACGATCCTGACGCGCCCCGGCCTCTGATCATTGCGTCCAACCGAGGTCCTGTCACCTTCACCCGCCGGGCGGGCGGCTCGTTCGATTCCCGCAAGGGTAGCGGCGGAGTTGTCACCGCCGTAAGCGCGGTCGCGCGAGAGCGTCAGCCGGTCTGGATTGCGGCAGCTATGACGGATGGCGACCGCCAACGAGCGGCTGTCGCGAAGGAGGACGGCGAGCACCTGATCGAGTTCGGTGATCCTGCCGAGTTCCGGCTGCGCTTCGTTGTGCCGACGCCGGAGGCGTATCACCAGTACTACAACGTCATCAGCAATCCGCTGCTCTGGTTCCTGCAGCACTACCTCTGGGATACCCCGCGTTCGCCAGACATCACCCACGATATCTGGGACGCCTGGCGCAACGGGTATGTTTCCGTCAACCGGCAATTTGCCGATGAGATCATCGCCGCCATTGACCAGGTCGATGGTGACCCACTGGTGATGCTCCAGGACTACCATCTGTACCTCTGCGCGGGCTTTATCCGGGAAAAGCGTCCGAACGCACACCTCCAGCTTTTCATTCATATCCCGTGGCCGGATCCCGATTACTGGCGACTGCTGCCCATGGAAATGCGGCGAGCGATTTGCGAGGGCGCGCTGGGCAACGATATCGTTGGCTTTCAGACGCCGGATCACGGGCGTTCGTTCATGTACACCTGCCAGGCCTATGTGCCCGGAGCCGAGATCGACTATCAGCGCTCATCGATCCTCTGGCAGGGGCGCGAGATCAAGGTGCGTGCTTACCCGATCTCTATCGACAGCGAGGCCGTGCGCCGGCTGGCGTACTCCAAGGACGCCCGCTCGCATGACCGCTATCTCCCCAACTACTGGAACGAGTTCACGATTCTGCGGGTGGACCGCGCAGAGCCCAGCAAGAACATCGTGCGGGGGTTCCAGGCCTTTGACCGTTTTCTGGAATCACACCGCGAGTTCCAGGGCCGGGTGAACTTCGTCGCCATCACCGTACCGTCGCGCATGGACGTCGTGGAATACCAGGATTACCTGGACGATGTCAGTGCAGTCGTCGGGCGGGTCAACGCCAGGTACGCCAACGTGGAAACCGGATGGCAGCCGATTCACCTCATCATGGGAGAAAACTACCCGCGCGCACTGGCAGCCATGAAGTGGTACGACGTGCTGCTGGTCAACTCCATCATTGATGGTATGAACCTCGTCGCGAAGGAAGGGGCACTACTGAATGAGCGCAATGGCGTGCTGATTCTGTCTGAAGGCGCGGGCGCCGTCCATCAGCTGGGCGAGCATTCGATCATCATCGCGCCAACCGATGTCGAAGGAACCGCTGATGCCCTGTTCCGGGCCCTGACCATGCCGCTCGCCGAGCGTCGTCGCCGCGCCGAGGGCTTGCGTAAGCAGGTGGAGGGCGACGATGTTGCGACCTGGTTCGAGGATCAGGTGAACGACATTCAGCAGTTGATTCGTGAAAAAAGTGACGAATTCGATGAAGAAGACATTGAACTTCCTCCGAATATCGTCCCAATGACTGGCGCCGATCGGGCAACGCCGACTGGTTCATGAGCGAATCGAGCGTTCTGTTCACAGGCGCCGGTTGACAGCAGCGGCTACGGGCCGAACAATGCGCACACGCCAACGAGGGCAAAGAGACCTGTGCCGGATGGACCCGGCGTTCAAGGAGGCAGCTACGTGTTGTTTGATCGACGTCGATCTCGAAAGATGAGCCGCCGCAACGTGCTCAAGGCCGCCACGGGTGCGGCGGCGGGCATGTATGCATTCGGAATCCCCGGGAAGTCGTACCAACGGGCGCTGGCGCAAGATTCAACGCTGGCCGAGATCCTGGCCATTCCAGGGGCCGGCCTGCAGCCAACTGAGGCTGATATGGAGCGCGTCGGCGAGCTTTGCCTGCACTCCACCAGGAAGGGCGCCTTTGCCGGCCAGACGGTGACCTTCATCGGCCTGAACAACGCCAACGCCCATAACAACATCTTCCGGCCGCTCTCCCGCGCCTGGGAGGAGTACACCGGCGCCACGATCCAGTGGATCGATGTGCCACAGGCGGAGATCTTCGCCAAGGTGCAGCAGGGGGTTGCCACCGGCGAGGTTGAGTTCGACCTGCTCGAAGGCGGCGCTCCCTGGGAGGGCGACCTCCTCGGCCGTGGGCTCTGCTCGGCCATGCCCGACTGGGTCAAGGAGCAGATCGTCATTGACGACTACGTGAAGCTCCTGCAAGCGCCGGTGGGGACGTGGGATGGGGTGACCTACCGCGTGTCGATCGACGGCGACTGCCACAACTTCAACTACCGCAGCGATGTCTTCTCCAACCCGGACTTCGCGGCCGAGTGGGCGGCCAATGGCGGCGCCGGCGACTGGGGCGTGCCCACGACCTGGCAGCAGGTGCAGGAGCAGACGAAGTTCCTGAGCGGCAAGCAGATCGACGGCAACGACATCTACGGCTACGTCGATGTCATGAAGCCGGGCGGGGGCTTCAGCTGGTACTTCTTCGCCAGCCGCTCAACCGCCTACGCCAAGAGCCCGGATTCCCCGGCCTGGCTCTTCGATCCGGAGACGATGAAGCCGTACGTTAACAATCCGGCCTTCGTCCGGGGTTTGCAGGACATGATCGACGTCGTCGATGCTGAACCACCGGATCAGATCAACGCTGATCTTTTGACCACCCTGAATCAGACGCTCGGCGGCCAGGCTGCCATGACCGCCTTCTGGGGCGACATCGGCTCCAACGTCTACACCAATGACCTCTCGGTGGTGCAAGGCAAGTTGAGCTTCTCGATCCTGCCTGGTTCGCCGGATTACTACGACAACGTCAAGGGCGACTGGGTCACCCTTGGTGAAGACCAGTTGAACTTTGCTCCGAACGAGGCGTACATCGGCTGGGGCCTGTACGTGATGCAGAAAGCCGAGGAGCGCGGCGTCTCCGAAGCAGCCTGGGATCTGGCCGCCCACCTGGGCGGACAGGAAGTATCAACCTGGCTTTCGCTCTACCCGTCCGGCTTCCAGCCGTATCGCTACAGCCACTTCGAGCAGAAGTACTGGGAGGACGCTGGCTACCCGCCCGACTTCGCGGAGGCGTACCTGGCGTCGCAAGCCGACTCGTACAACCACCCGAATGGCGCGATCGAACCGCGCATTCCGGGCATTTTCGACTACTACATCGCGGCGGAAGAGGAGGTTGCCCTGGCAGTTGCCGGCGGAAAGTCGGCCCAGGAAGCGCTGGACGCTGCGGCGCAGAAGTGGGAAGAGATCACTGACCGCAACGACCGCGAGAGTCAGATCAAGTTGTACAAGGCCGCCCTCGGCCTCTAGCACGATCGACCGCGACGGCCACCGCGTGCCCTGCCACATGGCAGGGCACGCTGGCGCAGCCGCAGCCTTTTCATGAGAGATCCAGTTCAGGAAGGGTGAGAGGTGACGGATTTCGCGTTGTCACCACCGCACACGAGCAGCCAGGACGCCGCTGCCAAAGGCGTGCCAGCCGTGCGCTGGCTGGCTCGGGCAGCGACTGTGCTCATGCTGGTTGCGGTGGTCCTCGCCACCGCGCAAACGGTCGGGGCGATCCAACTGCCGCTCGCCACCTGGCGGAATGTGGCCTACATCGTGCTGATCTGGTTTGTCGTCGTTGACGCGAACGTCTTTCTCAACGGGGGTATCAAGGGACAACGTCTGCTCTTTCTGCTGCCAGCATTGCAGATAACCCTGTCGCTGGTGATCTTCCCGACGCTCTTCGGTATCGCGGTGTCCTTCACTCAGTGGGATATCGGCGGTGTTTCGGGCCCCGTCTTCAACGGGCTGGACAACTTCCGGTATCTTGCAAGTGACGCCAAGTTCTGGAATGCCCTCGGCAACAACTTCAAGTTCGTGCTGGTTGCGGTTCCGCTGCAGTACGTCATCGCGTTTGGTATCGCACTGCTCTTGAATCAGCAGGTCCGGGCGCAGAAGTTCTTCCGCGTGGTCTTTCTGCTCCCGTTCATGATCAGCCCGGTCGCCGTAGGCTGGATGGTGGGCCGCTCGATTCTGGATGCGAATCGCGGCGTTGTTCCCCGCGTGCTGGACAGCATCGGCATCGAGAAGGTTTCCTTCTTCGACCAGCAACTTCCGGCGTTTCTGGGCATCGTCGCCATGGACTCCTGGATCAACGTGCCTTTCATGATGGTCTTGCTGCTGGCAGGGCTTCAGGCGCTTCCCGTGGAAGTATTCGAAGCGGCGCAAATCGATGGGTCGACTGGATGGCAGCGATTCTGGGACATGACATTCCCGCTCATGTTGCCGGTTTCCCTGACCGCTATCGTCTTGCGCGTGATTTTCGAGTTCAAGCTCGTTGACCTGGTGCGCATCGTCACCGCTGGTGGACCGGGCGGTTCCACGGACACGGTCTCTCTTTACATTTATCGAGAAGGCGTCGAGAGCGGGAACGTGGGATACGCGACGACGATGGCGATGGTATTCCTCGTCATTGTGCTTGTTTCGGTAACCGCCCTGCTCGTCATCGGCACGCGGCGCGTGCGCGATGTCGTCTACTAGTCCAGGAGACGCCATGAGCGCCACACCTGCCGATTACCATGCCAGACAACGTGATCCACAGCGCGCCCTCGGGCGGCTTGGGATTTATATCTTGCTTGCCTTGTGGGCCTTTATCTGCATCTTCCCGCTCTACTGGACCGTCACGACCTCCGTGAAGTCCCGTGAAGCAGTTATCCAGGGCCCGAAGTACATTCCGTACGTAGATTTTGAACCGGACAACAAGGGGTGGTTTCCTCTGCTCTACGAGGTGGGGGCCCGTGCGAACTTCCTGAAGCACTTTCAAAACTCGCTGCTCGTTTCCCTGCTGGCTGCATTGCTTGCGGTTGTTCTGGGCTCGCTGGCGGCGTACGGCCTTTCCAGGTATCAGTACCAGTACGGCCCGTACGACAACACGCAGATACGCAACTTCTTCCTGGCGCAGCTTATCTTGCCGCCCGCTGCCATCGCACTGCCTGTCCTCCTCATGTTCATCAACCTCGGACTCAAGGACACCCGGGAGGGCCTGATCCTGATCTACACGGTGATGAATCTCCCCATCGTTATCTGGATCATGTACGACCAGTTCAACTCTATCCCGGGAGAGTTGGAACAGGCCGCACAAGTGGATGGCGCATCGATCTGGGGCGCGTTTTTCCGGATTATCCTGCCCATTGCCGGACCCGGTCTGGTTGCTGCCTATATCCTGACCGTCGTGCTGTGCTGGAATGAGTACTTCATCGCCCTCGTTCTGGCCTCGACCAATGCGGTCACGCTGCCCTTCCTGATTGCCGGCCAGGTCAGTTCCCAGGGTATCCGCTGGTGGTCGATGGCTGCACTGACGGTGGCCGCGATTGCGCCGTTGGCCATCATTGGCATCGTTCTTGAGCGCTACATCGTCAAGGGTCTGACAGCAGGCTCGGTGAAATGACCGGCACGCGACGGACAGGCAAGACACAGAGGTTCAAGCCGTGAGCAACAACGAGCAGCAGCCCGGGCTGGGCGAGATCATTTACTCAGTCGATGACAACGAGAGTCCTGATGAGCGGAAGCGGAAGCAGGACGAGGTTACGGAGGCTGACATCGAGTCGTTCCCTGCCAGTGACCCACCGTCCTACTCCGGAGCAATAGCCGAAGCAGACAGCTCAGTCGTCACCAGCGGGGGAAAGCCAGAGCGCTGAAGTTCCGGCAGTTTGCCAGTTGATGTTCGGCACAAAGCCGTTTACTCCCGGCTGCACCAGGATTGCGTCGCGCGGAAAGCCTAACCACAACGCGAACAGATCGTCATTTGTGGTGATCTGAAGCTGTTGGAGCGCCACTCGCTGGCGCTCCAACGACACGGCCTCCAGAAACGCCACGATCGCCTGGTCGGCGTCCTGATTGCTGTACCCGCCCGGATTCCAGCCTGCGGGATTGCTTCGGATGTCCCACTGCGACCCCAGGAGATCGTAGTCGGAAAAGCCCGGCGTCTGGTCGTAGGCATAGGCAATCAGGTCATATGTGCGCGCATCGATCCACCGATGGTCAAAGTCATCCGGGGAGAGCGCCTCAATAGAGGCGCCAATGCCGGCGTCGAAGAGATCGCGCGCGACTCTCGCCAGCACCGCGTGGAGCTCAGGGCGGGCGTCGTCCCGCACGATGATAACGGGCCGAAGCGGAAATCCGTTGACATCCTCGCGCACGCCGTCGCCGTCATAGTCGAGCCACCCGGCCTCTGCCAACAGTGACTGCGCCGCCAGAATGTCGCGCTCGGGGCTCCGGATCTCCCCAGCATGAGCCCACGGCTGTGAAACAACTCCGGCAGCGAACGCATCGATCCTGCCGGAAAACACCTCAGAAGCGTATCGTGCCCGGTTCAATGCGAGCGAGGCGGCCTGCCGCACGCGGAGATCGGACCAGTAGCTGCCGCCTGGCAGTTCCGGGTTTGCGAAGTTGAATGCCGCAAACATGACTGACGCGGCGGGCGCCGAAACGACAGCATCGGCCTCTACGGTGCCTACGTCGCGTGCCGAGACAGGCCAGAGCAGCGCTGAGTCGCCCTTTTCCCACGCATCGAAGCGATCCTGCCGGCCAGGCTTCACCGAGATGGTGAGCGAGTTCGCCCACGCCGGCGACTGCCAGTAGCGTTCGGCCCGGACAAAGCTGGCCTCGTCGTCAGTGAGGCTGGCAAACTGCCATGGGCCCGTGCCCAGCGGGAGGTTGGCCTGCCAGTCGAAACCCGTGAGCGTGCGAACTTCGCTCTGGGCATCCCAGAACGCAACATACTGAGCGCGTGAGAAAACCGGCAGCGTGGCGGCGTTCAGCAACCAGTTCGCATCTCGCTCGCGGAAGCGGACAATGAGCAGGTGGTCGGTTGCCGGCTCAAAACTCTCTGCAAGCGAGAAGAATCCCGAGACCGCCGAATCTGCATCGGCCTGATAGACGCTGTATGAGAACGCGGCATCCTGGGCAGTGAACGGTGAACCGTCATGCCAGACAACATCGTCTCGCAAGGTGAGGTCCAGCGATAGCCCGTCGTCACGCCAGGCCCAGGTGCTGGCCAGCCATGGCGTTGGCGCCATCGTGGCCGCGTCCGGCATCACCAACGGCTCAAGGTAGCTCGATGTGATCTGGTAGTCGACGGCAAAGGCCGCCGGATTGAGGTTGTGCAGGCTATCGCCGGGACGTACGAGATCAAGCGCCCCTCCCATCCGGGGTGGTGTCGCCGTGACGGGCGTTGCTGCCGGAACCGGCGAGGCGACCGGTGTCGAGGTCTGGTTCTGCGCCTGAGCAGTCGGCGCGCACAGCAGGGCGGCGCTGGCGCCGGCCAGTGCGGCGAAGCGACGGCGACTGAGGGTCGTCACAGTTGCGTGTGCGCCAGCACTCGCTGTACGCCGGTGCGGTCTCAATGCGGTGTCCTTTCCTGGCAGCGCGGATGTGGTGCGTCAATCACCGCTACCGACAAGGTCGGGAAGCTCGCCGATGTATCGAATCTGCCGGTCAGGCGCGCGCCACGGCATCAGCCAGGCGCTGCCCTGCCGATTGACCCATACCGAACGCAACCCGGATGCGTGCGCACCGGCCATATCAGCGTCCACTGAGTCACCAACAAACACGGCCTCCGCAGCAGACGCTCCCGCCAGCTTCAGTGCTTCCGCGTAAATGGCTGGATCTGGTTTCTCGACTCCATACTCGCCCGAGATGATCACAAAGTCCACAAGGTCCCGGATCTTCAAGAGGTCAATTTTTGCTCGCTGCACCTCAGCCGGCCCGTTGGTAATGATGCCAATCGGCCGGTTGTATGTTCCATCCGGACCGCGCCGTAGCCGCTCCAGAACGCGGCGGGAGTCTGGAAAGAGCTCCAGTCCATGAAAGCGGTGTGTTCGATACCAGTCGGCCGCCGCATCTGCCCGGTCCTTGTCCGCGTAGCCATGCCGGGCCAGCAGACCGCGGAAATGGTCGGCTCCGTGCGATTGAATGGCAACCGACGCCTCGATGAGCGCATCGACGCCAGGTGCGTTCCGCGGCAGGCCCGTAGCCGCTGCGAAGGCAAGCCGCAGCCGGAGGTTGCGAGCAGCCGTGTAATCGCACAACGTGTCATCAAGATCAAGCAGGATCGCCCGTGGCGCCGGATCGAATGCCTCAGCTGTGGTCACGAGCGATCCTGCGCGCAGCGTCGATGCCTTCCGCGACAAGTTCCGCGATGTGACGAACCATGAGCGGCCGTCCCTGGACATCTGCGCCGCCTCGAAGCTGCAGGATGCACCCCTGGTTGTCCGTAACCACCTCGACTGCGCCGGTGTCTGCGACGTCATTGAGTTTTCGCGTCATCAATCGCTCGCTGATCTCGGGATACTCGAACGAGAAGCTCCCGCCGAAGCCGCAGCAGAGGCGTGACTCGCGCAGGTCGCGAACGTCGTGACCCAGTATGTCGTGCAGGATACGACGCGGCGCTGCCCGCAGGTTGAGCGCGTTCAGCCCCTGGCAGGAGTCGTGGTAGGCAACCACACGCGGCGCCACAGCAGCCAGCGACCTTGCGGGAAGCTGCGCCACCGCATCGATCAGCGATGTGAAGTCAACGATCTTCTGGCTAATTGCTTCGGCTCTCCTGAACCAGGCCGGGTCGTGTCGGAATACGTGGAGGTAGTCCTGGGCGAGCGTCGCGACACAACTCGCACTCCCGGAGACGATGAAGTCTGCCTCCACGGCTTCCAGGGCCTTGATCGTCTGTCTGGCCATCCACGTCCCATGCCTGGTATCGCCGGAGTTCAGGGCCGGGAGGCCGCAACAGTGGAGGTCTCGGGGATAGATCACCGATGCGCCAAGCTCACGCAGCACATGCACGATGGCGTCACCCTGGGTCGGATACAGATTCTCCGTCATGCAGCCGGGGAAAAGCGCCACGCGCTTGCCGTCCAGCCCATTGGGGACGACCGGCCGATGCGGGGTGTTCACGCTGCCCGGCGCGACCCGCGCGCTCAGGGGCCGGGTGGCCAGCAGCGGCAACGACCGCCAGCGCGTTTGTGACCGGACGATGGGCGCCTTGCGGATGCGGAACAGTGTGCGGTCCCGCATTGCCAGGCGTTGGGCGCGGCGCGCCACCCGTAGCCCAAGCGCTGTGATCCTGGGACGGGCATACACAGAGAGGATCGCGGCCTTCGGCTGTTTGATGCCAAAGGCGTCGTCCACCATGGCCCGCACGTCCAGAATCTGGCGCGGCAGCGGGATTTCAACCGGGCACACGGTTTCGCAGGCGTTGCAGGACAGGCAGAGGCTTTGCGGCCCCGCCACCTTGTCAAGCCCGTGGTGGAAGCCGGTGACGACCAGTCCAATGGCGCCCGTGTAGATGTAACCAAACGCGTGGCCACCCACCTCCCGGTACGGCGGGCAGACATTCGCACAGGCGGCGCAGCGAATACAATGCAGGGCTTCTCGGAACTCGGGCAGGCTGACCATGGTGCGCCGGCCATTGTCCACCAACACAATGTGCATCTCGTGGCCCGGTGTTGGCCCGGTTGTGAACGTGGTGTAGCTGGTGATGCGCTGGGCGGTGCCAGACCGTGCCAGCAGCCGCACCTGGGTCATTGCATCCTCGTACGTCGGTACGAGCTTCTCGATCCCGGCCAGAACCACATGTACGCGAGGCACCGAGGAGCAGAGCCGGCCGTTCCCCTCGTTGGTCACCATCATGACGCTGCCCGTCTCCGCAATCAGGGCGTTTGCGCCGGTGATCCCCATCCCTGCTTCGAAGAACGCCTTCCGGATTTCGTCGCGGGCAATGTCAACTTGTTGGGATATGTCATCTTGCGAAACCGGCCGACCTAGCGCCGCTGTCATGTCCGCACCGATCTCATGGCGCGCCAGATGTACAGCCGGCATCACCATGTGGCTCGGCCGCTCATGACGAATCTGCACCAGCCACTCGCCGAGATCCGTCTCGACCGCGACAATACCCTCGTCTTCGGCAACGTGATTGAACGCAATCTCTTCGCTGACCATTGACTTGGACTTGGCGACGAGCGTCACACCACGCCGCTTTGCCAGGTCCAGAATTATGCGGTTGGCGTGCTCGGCATCCTCGGCCAGGTGCACCGTGGCGCCGGCAGCACTGGCCGCCTTCCGAAACTGCGTCAGATAGCTGTCCAGATCCGCTGTAACCGCCGACTTGGCTGCCTTCATTCGGTGGCGTAACGCGGTGAAATCAACCTCGCCCATTGCTCGGTCGCGGTCCGCGCGCCACGCCTGCTGGAAGCGGGTCAGGTTGGCGCTTAGCTGCGGATTCTCGATTGCCTGGTCAAGCACGCGAGCAAAGTCGGCTGCGGAGTCGGCATCCGGTTCACCAGGCAGCACGGAAGAGGAAACTGTCGACTGCGTCACACGGGGTCCAATCTGGCGCTCGGGTACTCAAAGTTCAGGCGACAGAATCGCTCCAGAACTGGCCCCGGAACTCCTCAGCGTCGTAATACCCGACCACACTGGTGATCTTGCCGCCACTCGTTCGCATGACCGCCATCTGTTCCGAAAGGAGTTCGCGGCCAATACCGGGCGCGAACTCCCGCAGCGTGAACTGCACGGCCGCGCGTTCGCCGTCCGAGATCACATCCGTGACTTCCCATCGTGCGGTGGGATACGAACTCACGACCGTCCCGAAGTACGCAACAATCTCATCAGCCGGGCGGATAACGTCTCGGTGCGGCAACGACCGGAATGATGCGTTGTTGGCCAACACTGCGCGCAGGCGGCGAGGGTCACGCGCGTCGATTGCCGCGAAGAACTCGCGGGCGAGGTCGCTCGCGGTGACTGCTTCCGGCGAAACTGCGTCCATCCTTCAGGCTACCTGCTCTCAAGCGCCGCCAGGAACGGCTCGCTGAGGCCGTCCCGGGCAACCTGAGATACCTTCGCAATGTTCCTCCGTAGATCGGTCGCGTCCAGGGCAGTATCGATCAATCCCAGTTGCACCCAGTCGTTGACGGCCAGGGAATCTGCCAATTCGCGAATCGTCCAATCGCGGGTAGACCGGCTGTAGCCGCCGCGCGCCCACGCATCGTCGGGCAATGCGCGCAGGAGCGAGGTGGTGCTTTCGCGCACTCGCCGGAACTCGGACATGATCACCAGGGCGTTGGATCGCTGATCAGCCTCGCGCTGAAGTGGCGACCGCTGGGCCTGTGTCGCCTTGTCAAGATCAGGGTTTACCTGGGTCGCGATCAGATTCATGAGAGAGTAGACGGCGACTTCATTGTCGCGTAGGCCCAGCAGCAAGTCCTTGACGGACACCTGGTTCCGGCGAGTCGTCATGTCGAGCCGCATCAGATCATGAATGGGCGTTAACCAGCGCGAGAGATGGTTCGTCGTCTGCAGCAGATCAACGATGAGCGCATCATTCAATCTGGCGGCAATCAACTGCCGTCGCGCCTCGATAGCTGCGCCTCCCGGCTCACTCATACCCGTCTTCCCTCTCCAGGCGCCGTCTCGTCTATGCGAATCGGTAGCTCTACCGATCCCGCCGGTGTGATCTCCCAGGCACGCGCGTGCACGCGTGGCCGCAGTTGCACGATGAGATTCACGACGCCCGGCATTGCCAACTCCCGTTCGTCAGTTCGTGATGGCTCCGGGGCCGTCCTGGGGTGGGAGTGCACAATGACGCCAAGGCGCGTGCCTTCCCGCTCCATGTCTTCGCAGGCCCGCAAAACGTCGAGCGGGTCCATTGTAAACCTCGACGGAGATTCATTCAGGTTCTTGCCGGGGTAGAACCGCACGGCGCGGATAATCCCCGGCGTATCTCCGGTTGATAGCAGGCCAACAGCTTCATTCGGCAAGCCCGACTGGAGATGCGCCAGCACCGACCGCCAAAGATCCTCTGCGAGTTCCAGAGCCAGACACGACGAGTGTTCAGCCATCGCCGTTCAGGAGTTCCATGATTTCCGAGGCGCGGAGAGCAAGATGAAGCGTCAACCACGTTCCGGGGTCCGCCACATCCCGGCCCACCAGTTCCCCGATGCGCCGCAGGCGGTAGGCCAATGTATTCCGGTGGATTCCCAATCGGTGCGCAGCATCAACCTGCGAACCGCCGCTCTCCAGGAACGCGCGAAGCGTCTGGCGCAACGTTCCGCGCTGGTCGCGCTGCTCCAGCTCACCCAATGCCTGCGTGACAAAGACACGGAGCTCGCGAGACTCGCGGAGGTGATAGAGCAGGCGCATGGCGCCGACGTCCTCTACCGAGTCGAACGACGCGGCGCGTTTCATGACGCCCGGCGAGCGTTGGAGAGACGCGACGAAACTGGCCTCCTGTGCAGCACCCGGTACATTCGCAACCCCGACTGCCGGACCTGAAAGGGCAAGCGTCGCACCCTCGTCCTGGTGTTCCTGCTCCCAACGCCGCTTGATCTCGGTCAGGCGGGTAGTCCAGGCCGTGGCGGTGCGGGTACTGGCGGCCACCAGCGCCGAGTGTCTCCTCCCCCTCACCGCTGCTGGATAAACGGACCCAAGCGGCGCCAGGGCGCGCAAGAGGGCCGGCTCGTCCCCGCCGTGGGCGACTGCCACGAGGAAGTGGGCGTCAGGATCCAGACCGAGCGCCAGCGCCGCGGCGCGCAGGTCGCTCGCGCTGCCTCGGCGCCAGTTCAGGAGGGCCTCTGTTGCCTCCAGGCGACGGGCCCCCCGCGGCCTTACCGCCTCATCGTGTCGCAGCGCCGCGTCGACCAGCACGGCGAACCGATCTCCCAAAAAACGCGCCAGCGGCCGCTGTTCAGCGTCGAAAGGGCCAATCGTCAGCAGCCCGTTCCCGTCAACATCAATTCGGATCTGCTCCCGTCGGGGTGACTCCGCGCCAACCGGTTCTCCAGAAGCAGCAATCTTGCGGCCATGCGCATCCGTGACCGACAGAGCCAGGCCTGAAACGCTGGCAGCAACGCGTATGACCGGACCGACTCCGGCGTTCGCGCCGCCAGCATCCGCTACCTGACGTTCGAACTCGCTGCCGAGGCGGTAAAGCGCCCCTCGCCACTCTGTCAGGCGGCGGTTAATCGACGTCTCGGTGTCGAGCGCAAGCTCTCCCCGCCAGGTCAGCACTGGCATTGCGATTGCGTCGGCGACAGTTGCCACGCTGTCGGCTGAATCTCTGGCGACCACCACCGCGCTGGCATCTCGGCTCATGGCTTCGCGCAGGAGCAATGCGAACCCATCGCCGAGTTCGGCCACCACCCGAGGCAGTGCGACGATGATTTCCCCGCCCCTTAACGTCGGCAGATGCGGCGCCAGCGCACGAGTCGTGACCGCCCACGACGCGCGACCGCCCGCCGGCAAGCGATAGCCGGAGGGTATGCCGCCAGTGCCTTCCAGCAGGCGCAGTCGTGGCTCAATAATGAGGAGGTCGTCGAGTGTAACGTCCATCACCTGGATGTCTTCCCACGATGCGAACTGGTGTACCTCGCCTTCGCGATTTGTTCAATTCTGCCAACTCTGGCTAGAGTTAACAATATCATCGTCATGCTACACGGGGTCCAGGGTACTCAATTGACCAGCCGTGCGAGGTTATTGCCCCGGGCGTTTGTCACTTTCGCCACGATCGCAGCCGCAGCGGCGTTTGCTCTCCCATTCGCGGCCGCCGGATCGACGTCATCCGCACGGGTGGTGGAAGGCTCGCTGTTGCTCGGAGTCGTCACCGCAGCGTCGCTCATCGTGGCGCTGGGGGAGCTCTCTGGTCAGGCGGGACCGGGAACTCTCTCGCGTGCGACCGCACTGCTCGGAGTGCTTGTCGCGCTCGACGCGGCGCTGCGCCTGATCCCGTCACTGCTCGGCGCCTCGCCGATCTTTGTGCTGATCATCCTGGTCGGCTACGTCTTCGGTGCAGCGTTTGGCTTCACGATGGGCGCACTGACCCTCCTCCTGTCGGCAGTAATCACGGCCGGTATCGGCCCGTGGTTGCCTTTCCAGATGATCTGCGCCGCCTGGATTGGCGCGTGCGCGGGGTTGCTTCCCCAGACACTGCGTCCCGGAGTTCAGCGGCTGCTGCTGGCTCTGTACGGCGCAATCGTTGGCTTGCTCTTCGGGGCGCTCATGAATCTCTATTCGTGGCCATTCGCCGCCCCAGGCGCTGAGATCGAGCAAAGCCTGTACTGGACGCCGGGGCTCACCCTTGCCGAGACCGCAGGACGGTACTGGCGCTTCTATCTGACCACGTCGCTCGTGCACGACGCTGCTCGTTCACTTGCGACAGCCGCGCTGCTCCTGTTTGCCGGGCCACCGATCGTGCGCCTGCTGCGGCGCTACCGGCTCCAGGTTTCGTGGCGGGAAACGCAAACGGGCGGGGCGCAGCTTGCTGCCGCGTCCCGCCCGTCGGAACTACCGGGCTAACCTGCGGTCATGGCTGCGGCTCGTTCGCGCAGATCGGCGAATGCAACGGTGCTCAGGTAGCGCTCGCCGGTGTCCGGCAGCACTGCCACAATCAACTTGCCCGCGTTCTCCGGGCGGTTGGCGACGACTCGCCCTGCAGCCGCCGCTGCACCACCCGAGATTCCGGTCAGCAGCCCCTCGGTGCGCATCAACTCCTGCTGCGCCGCGAGGGCTGCGGCCGACTCGACCTGAACTACTTCGTCGTAGACCTCGCGGTCCAGAACCTCAGGCACAAAGTTTGCCCCAAGCCCCTGAATCTTGTGGGGTCCGAACTGGCCAGTCGAAAGCAACGCGGACTCTGCCGGTTCGACCGCGACGACCGTGACCTCTGGCTTGAGGTGTTTCAGCACCTGCCCGGCTCCAGTAATTGTGCCGCCGGTTCCGATGCCGCCAACCAGAATATCAATGCCGCCGTCCGTATCGTCCCAAAGCTCGATCGCGGTCGTACGGCGGTGAATCTCAGGGTTGGCCGGGTTGTTGAACTGCTGCGGCATCCAGGCGTTCGGCGTAGTCGCAACGATCTCCTCGGCCTTGCGCACCGCACCCGACATGCCTTCGGCCGCCGGAGTCAGCACAAGCTCGGCGCCGTAACCCAACAGCAGCACGCGCCGCTCAAGGCTCATGCTGTCAGGCATGGTCAAGATCAGGCGGTAACCCCTCGCCGCCGCCACCCACGCCAGCGCAATTCCGGTGTTGCCGCTGGTCGGTTCGACAATCACCGTCTTGCCAGGTTCGATCAGGCCGCGGGCCTCGGCATCGTCGAGCATCGCCACACCGATACGGTCCTTGACGGAATAGCCGGGGGTAAGGGATTCCAGTTTGGCGACGAGGATGCCTGGCGCATCGGGCGCGAACCGGGCAAGCCGCACAAGCGGAGTGTTGCCGATCAATTCCGTTGCGTCGGCGGCAATCTTGGGCCGGTTCCTGCGTGGGGTGAGGCTGAGATCAGGGTCAGTAGATGGTGAGAGTACGTCAGACATGCAAATCGCTCCTCATGGCAGTAGGATGCACAGACTGAGGAGTATTCTACAGTTATCGATCAACTTTATCAATGCTATCAGTTACTCTGCCGGTAACCGTCCAATCTCGACCTGGTAGTCGTGCTCAGAGCCCAGCCACGCGGCGCCGTCCTCGTAGTGTTCTTTCTTCCAGATCGGCACGATCTCCTTGAGGCGTTCGATCGCGTAGCGGCTGGCCTCGTAGGCAGCGTCACGGTGGGCTGAGGAAATGGCAATCACGACGCTCACTTCCCCCACGGGCAACGCGCCGGTGCGGTGCGCCATGGCAATCCTGATCACCGGCCAGCGTTCGCGAATCTCCTCGCCCACCTGCGCCATCATGCGTTCCGCTGCCGGCGCGTAGGCCTCATACTCCAGCATCGAGACGCTCATGCCCCGCCCATGGTCGCGTACTGATCCGGAGAAGGTCACAATCGCGCCAGCGCCTGCATCCATCACCATCGATTCGACGTCGCGGGTATCGATTGGGGCTTCCTGAACGCGGAAGTAGTCGGGCGCGCCTCCGCTGACCGGCGGAATAAACGCCACTTCGTCGCCGTCACGCAGGATCGTGTCTGCGGGAGCATACGCCTGGTTCACCATGACCAGCACGATGCTCCGCATCCGCTCCAGCTTCGGCTGCTCGGTGACCAGACGCGCCAGCATATCGCCGGCGGTCGTCCCGGAGGGAACGCCAACACGTTCAGATGACCGCCCGAGCGCCTCGCGCATGGCCGCGAAATACCGCAGGTTGACCGTGATGGTCTCAGTCACGTAGTTCAGCCCTGCTCCTCGTTCAAATGAGCACGCAGGCGGCCCAGTAGCACCTGCGCTCCGACGCGGTTCGCTTCGGCAATCGTCCGAAACGCCGCGGCCGCTTCCTGGTCTCCAACGCGATCCGCGTCAACAGCGTACTCCTGCAGTTTTTCTTGCCCTTGCAGGAGATTGCCAACCGTCTGCACGATGTCGTACACGATATCCGGTATCCCGTAACGCTTCGTTCCTGGTTCCATGCGTAACGCCTCCTCTCGTCAGGGTCTCCCTGAAACGCTAGCCTGCAACAATCGGGCCAGTCAGGAGTGCGTCAACGGTGGTTCCCGGCAGCAGCGGTTCGTCTCCCACTGGAATCTCCAGAAGCGCGTTTGCTCCGACAAACGAACTGAGCCGTGATGATGCCTGACTGCCAGTGGGACGTGCCACGAGCACGCCGTTGCGCACGCTGACAATGCCACGCTGCATCTCGATGCGGTCAGACGGCCGGGCGCGCTCTTCCAGTGCCACGCGCAGGCGCGGCCGGTCGATGTGCGAGGCGCCGAGCATCCACCGCAAGGCTGGCCGCAGGAAGACCTCGAACCCGACGATCGCCGAAACCGGATTGCCAGGGAAACCAACGAGGATTGTGTCTCCGGCGGTCGCGAAGGTCAGTGGCTTGCCAGGCTTCATGAAAACGCGCCGGAACCTCACTGCGGCAAGCTCCAGCAGCAGCGGTTTCATGAGGTCAAGATCCCCCATTGAAACGCCTCCGCTGGTCAGGACCACGTCGCATTCGGCAATCAGCCGGGTCAGGATCTCGCGCAACGTGTCCATGTCGTCTGCGCCGCGCCCTGACCAGACCACCTCGCCCCCGGCTTCCGCGACGGCGGCCTCCAGGCTGAAGCGGTTCGAATCGCGAATCTGGCCGGGCCCAGGCGTCTCCCACGGGTCGACCAACTCGTTCCCTGTGGAGAGAATGCCTACGCGTGGGCGGCGCGCCACCGGCGCCGGGTCAACACCGAGTCCAGCCAGGAGGCCAATTTCCGCTGGCCCCAGGGTCACGCCTTGCGCCAGGACGACGCTGCCACGAGCGATGTCCACGCCTACTGGGCGCACGTAGTCGCCGGGCGCCAGTCCTTCGTACGAGATGATGACGTGGTCCTCGGCCAGTTCGGTCGATTCGACTGGCACAACCGCGTCGGCGCCCGGTGGAAGCGGAGCACCGGTTGTGACCCAGGCGGCCGTTCCTACGTGGACCTCGATTGGAGCGACATGACCCGCCGTCTGGTGGCCCACGATCTCGCGCCAGGGTGAGGGGTCTTCCGCCACTACTGCGTAACCATCCATCGTGGAAGCCGGAAACGGCGGGTGGTTCTCGGCGGCAACCACCTCCTCGCCCAGGACGCGCCAGGCCGCATCAGCAAGCGAGACACGTTCTACCGGCATCCGGCTCAGGCACTCAAAAATGAGCGAACGCGCCTCATTCGGGTGCACCATGCGGTCGAGTTCTGTCGCAGCGTGTGAGGTGTCTATTGCGTGCCCCTCTCTTGCTTCATGGACACAAGTTTACGCGTGAGCTCCGAGCAACACAGCCTCTGGGTAGTGTGCGCTGAACTGCCGCGCCAAAGTTTGACAAACCCGTCAGATTTGGCTAGATTATTTGATCTTGATTGCTTTCCAGGCTCAGACTCATGGATAGAATTCACTGAAGGCTTCGGCACCGATGGCATCGAGACGCACCGCCGTGCCAGCCACTGACCCGCCGACGGCCACTCGTCTACAAGAGGTGGCGGCAGGTTCCGCTCTCATGGAGGAAGCACCGCCACTTCCCGAGATCGTCGAGCAGGGGATAGCCTCTCTGCTCGAAGACGTTCGCGCGTATTCCCCTGCCGCCAATCTGGACCTCGTCGAGCGGGCGGCACGGTTTGCTGCCCACGCGCACAGCAACGACCTGCGCAAGTCGGGCGAGCCGTACGTGATGCATCCCATCGCTGTCGCTGCCATCCTCGCTCGCGTCCAGTTGGATGGCGAGACGCTGGCGGGTGCGCTGCTGCACGATGTCGTTGAGGACACCCCCGTCGAACTCGCTGAAATCGAGGCCGAGTTCGGCTCGCGAGTCGCGCGACTGGTTGACGGCGTCTCCAAGTTGGGGCGTATTCCCTGGACGCGGGATGACGACGCCGCAGGCGGATCACGGGAACAGGCGCACCAGGCCGAAAACCTGCGCAAGATGTTCCTGGCGATGATCGATGATATCGGGGTCGTGCTCATCAAGCTTGGCGACCGCCTGCACAATATGCGCACGCTTGATGTAATGCGGCCCGACAAGCAAAAGCGCATCGCACTGCAAACGCTCGAGATCTACGCGCCGCTTGCGAACCGCCTGGGAATCTGGCAGTTCAAGTCCGAACTTGAGGATCTCGCATTTCGCTACATCAACCCCGATGCGTACTTCGCGCTCAGCCGTGGCTTCGAGCAGCGCGCGCAGGACTCCGCGCCGTACATCGAGGCCGTCAAGGTCGAACTCCTGCAGTCGCTGCGCGACGCTGGTATCGAGGCGGAGATTACCGGCCGGACCAAGCATATTTACTCCGTCTACCGCAAGATGAACCTTAAGGGCCGCAATCTCGACGAGATCTATGACGTCATCGGGATTCGCGTGCTCGTTAGCGACCGCAAGGATTGCTACGGTGCGCTGGGGGTGGTGCACGCCAAGTGGCACCCGCTGCCGGGTGAGTTCGACGACTACATCGCTACGCCCAAGGACAGCATGTACCAATCACTGCACACGGCAGTGATTGGCCCCGAGGGGCATGTCATCGAGATCCAGATTCGCAGTCGCGAAATGCACCGCATTGCGGAGCACGGGGTCGCGGCACACTGGCGCTACAAGGAAGGCAGCAAGTCCGACGCACGCGCCGACGCCAAGGTAGCCTGGCTGCGCCAGCTCATGGAGTGGCGGGACCAGGTCGCAGACGCCGAAGAATTCGTCGAATCGATGAAGTCGGATGTCTTCAAGGAGCAGATCTACGTCTTTACCCCGGCCAGCGATGTGATCGAACTCCCGGCCGGAGCGACCCCGGTTGATTTTGCCTACCGCATTCACACTGAGGTCGGCCACCAATGCGTCGGCGCCAAGGTCAACGACCAGTTGGTGCCGCTCGACTACCGGCTGCAGAACGGGCAAATGGTCCGCATCCTGACCAGCCGGACACGGACAGGTCCAAACCGGGATTGGCTGCTCTCGTCATCCGAGTATGTCACCACGGCTTCCGCCCGCGAAAAAATCCGGCGCTGGTTCCGCAGTCAGGAGCGTGATGAGAACATCGCGCAGGGGCGCGAGATTCTTGAGCGCGAGATGCGCCGCCTCAGCGTGGAAGTCAAGCCCGACGAACTCCTGAAGGCGTTTCCGCAGTATCCAAAGATGGATGATTTACTCGCCGCCATCGGGTACGGCGCGGTTCCGGCCCAGCGAATTGCTGTGCGCCTCGCTCACCAGGACACGCAGGAATCCCTTCTCCAGACGCCGGACATTCAGGCGCCCAAGACACCAGCACGTCTGCAGGTAATGGGCGTCGGAGACCTGCTAACAAGCCTTGCCATGTGCTGCCGGCCGGTCAATGGAGACCAAATCATCGGCTACGTTACGCGTGGCCGGGGCGTCACCGTTCATCGGGCCGATTGTCCGAACGTTCAGAACATCTCCGAACCCGAACGGCTGGTGCCCGTGTCGTGGGGAGATCAGTCAGAGGAGACCTTCCCGGTCACCGTACGGATGAAGGCGTGGGATCGTGTGGGCCTGCTCAAGGACGTAAGCACGCTGCTGGCGGATGAACGGGTCAACATCCTGAGTTTCGTCACCAATACGCACGACGACCGCACGGTCACCCTGTACGCCACCGTGGAAGTGCAAGGCATTGGGCAATTGAGCACGATTCTACAGAAGCTGGAAGGCATCCGTGAGGTGTATGAGGTGCGGCGAGAGTCCAGTGCAGCGCCCCAGCGCAGTTCTCGCGAACACTGATGGGGGAGGTCTCGTCCGTGCGACCGGTGCTTTCTGTCGGCGAAACGCTCATCGATATCATCGTCAACGATGGCGCCCCTTCGCTGGTGGAAGCGCGTGACTTCGCGGCCCGTGCGGGTGGCGCTCCGGCTAATGTGGCGGTCGCCCTGAGCAGGCTTGGCGTCGCGAGTGCATTCTGCGGCGTCGTTGGGGCAGACCCATTTGGTGAGCGCCTCATTGCGGAGCTTCGCGCCGAAAACGTGGACGTCTCCCGAATCCGGCAGACCACGGCCGCGCCGACCACCATCGCGTTCGCGTGGAGGGACGAGCGCGGCGATGGCAAGTTCTGGATCATGCGTGGAGCGGACCTTGAGCTTGCTCCCGGTGACGCAGATCGCGCCGGCATCGCCGGCTTGACGGCGCTGGTGCTTGGCTCCGTCTCGCTCGCGGCCGCCTCTTCCCGGGCAGCGGTGCTTCACGCCGTCGCACTGGCCAACCGCGACGGCGTTCCCGTAGTGTTCGATGTCAACCTGCGTCCGACCGTGTGGCGCGACCCCCAGGAGGCGCTTGGCCTTTGCGAGTCAGTCGCGAGTTGTTCGACCATCGTCAAGCTCAGCCTGGATGACGCGGCCGGGCTGTTTGGCGAAACGACCGCCGAAGCCGCTTGCGCGAGAATTCTGGCGCTGGGCGCGCTATCAGTCGTCCTGACTGACGGCGCCCGCGGCAGTTGGTTTGCCAATGTGGCAGACAATGGCGTGCAATTTGTTCCGGCATTCATGGTCGATGCTATCGAGCCGACTGGCGCCGGAGATGCGTTTGCCGCGGCGATTGTCGCGCGGGCCATCGCGACTGGTTGGCAGCCACTCCAGCACGAGGACGTGCAGTTTGCTGCGGCGGCCGGCGCGTTGGCAACAACCCAGCGGGGGGCTTGGGATGGTCTCCCCACACCAAAGTTGCTGGAGGCGTTTCTTGCCCGCTAGCGGTGTGCATACTGCCACCGGCAATGCGACTTCGCGTTCGGCATGATCCCCTCCCCTGCCAGCCCTGTCGCGTTCAGTCTTGCCGGTCTGGATATCCGCTGGTACGCGCTTTTCCTCCTGGCGGGCCTGGCAGCAGGGCTCGTCTACACCCGCTGGCTTGCTGCCAGGGTCGGTCTGGATCCCGATTGGGTGTGGGATGCAGCACCCTGGATCGTGCTGAGCGCCATCGTCGGCGCCCGCCTGTACTACGTGCTTCTGCGCGCCGATTACTTTGCCCAGAACCCGGCCGAAGCCATCAATCTTCGCCTCGGGGGTATGGCATTCCACGGTTCACTCGTAGCCGGAATCGCCGCCTTCGTCATCCTGGCGCGGCGGGACAAGCAGCCGGTTCTTGCCTGGACAGACATTGCGATGCCTGGCGTTGCGCTTGCGCAGGCTATCGGGCGCTGGGGCAATTGGGCAAACCAGGAAGCCTTCGGTCTTCCCACCTCACTGCCGTGGGGAGTAGCCATCGATCTTGCGCACCGGCCACCCCAGTTTGCGGACAACGCCACCTTCCACCCCGCCTTCCTCTACGAATCGGTCTTCAACCTTGCCAACGCCCTGCTCCTTGGCTGGCTTGCGCTGCGCGTTCCCGCGTCGCGCGCGCTTCGCCACGGTGATATCCTCGGCATCTATCTCATCACGTACGGGATTACTCGCTACTTTATTGAGCGAATCCGCACCGATAGCCTCTATATTGGGGCGCTGCCCGCAGCCTACTGGTTGAGCTGGTTGCTGGTCGCCTCGGGTCTGCTGGTCGTGATCGTTCCCCGGCTCACCGCGCCGCGGGGTGGGAGCGGCCCAGCCCCTGCGGCGACAGATTGACGCTTCCCCGGCATCTTGCTACGCTGCGGCGACCCTGAAATACGTCGCGGAACCGGTGGCCTTCACCGTCCTGGATCGTCGATATCCCGGAGAGGATTCCTGCGTTGCTGAAGCGGCTGACCCTGATGACCACCGTGATCGCGGTTACGCTCACTGTCGCGGCGTGCGGTCGCGCCACTGAGGAGCAGATCAATCAGGCGCTGGGCATCACCCCGACCGCGACCATGAGCGCCGAGCAGATTGCTGAGTCGACCGCCGCCGCGAGCGCGACGTCGGCTGCGCGAGAACTGGCCCTTGCCTCTCCCGGAGCCGCGGGTGGGGCTGCAGCCGGGGATGTCACGGCGGGTATGCGGCAGTTCAACACCTGGTGCATCGGCTGCCACGGACCCGGCGGCGCTGGCCCAGACATCCTCTCACCCGGCAGCCCTGGGGCGTCGGTTGATCCCGCATCGCTCCAGGCGATGATCCGCGAAGGCGAGGGGCACACGCCGCCAGGCCCGTACAAGCCCACCGAACTGTCGGACAAGCAGATCATCGACGTTGCGGCGTACTTACAGTCCGCTCCGGGGTCTTGAGCGAATCAGGCAACCAGCAGTTCCCGGATTGCGTGGACGTGCGCGCGCAGGGCGGCGTCTGAGGCGAGCGACTTCTCGACCTGGCGGATGCCATGCAGAACTGTGGTGTGATCACGGCCGCCGAGTTCGCCGCCAATCTCGATGAGCGACGCGTCCGTCTCGGCGCGCAGAAGATACATCGCGATCTGGCGCGGCACGACGTTCTCCCGAGTTCGGCTTTTTCCGGCCAGATCCTTCTTTCCCACACCAAAGTAGTCCAGAACGGCGTCGATAACGTCCTCCCGGGTCACCGTCACACGCCGGGAGCCTGGTGTTGCGTCTGAAAGCGTCTTCATCGCCAGGTCTAGCGACATCGCCTCACCGGTGAGCTGCGCCCGCGCAACCACCTTGTTCAGCGCCCCCTCCAGCTCACGGATGTTCCTGTGATCCTTGCCAGCAATGTATTCCGCCACGTCAGACGGGAGCGAAAGACACAGTTCCTCATCCTTGATGCGCAGGATGGCCAGCCGCATCTCGAAGTCAGGCGCCTGCACGTCGGCGATCAGACCGCCCTCGAAGCGAGATCGCAGGCGCTCTTCCAGCGCCGCAATGGACTTCGGCGGCTTGTCACTCGACAGAATGACCTGCTTGCCGCTCTGGTAGAGCGCGTTGAACGTGTGGAAGAACTCCTCCTGCGTGCTCTCTTTCCCCGCGATGAACTGGATGTCATCGATCATGAGGACATCAATCTCGCGGTAGCGCGCCCGGAATTCGTCCGTCTTTTGCTGCCGAATGGCAGCGATAAGGTCGTTCGTAAACTTTTCCGAAGTCACGTACGAGACACGCAGGTCCTGATGCAACTCGAGGACGCGGTGACCGATAGCGTGAAGCAGATGTGTCTTGCCTAGCCCCACCCCGCCGTGCACAAAGAGTGGATTGTATTTGCCGCCAGGGTGTTCGGATACGGAGACTCCCGCCGCATGGGCGAATCGATTTGACGAACCCACGACGTACGTGCGCAGTACGTAAGCCGCGTTCAGGCCGACGGCTCGTGGCGCCTCCAATGACATCTGCATGGGCCGCTGCGCATCTGCTGGCCGCGCTTGCCGGGTGGGCGTCCTCGGTTGCAGGGGACCGGGGGAACTGTCGCCGCCGTCGACGCGATACTCGGTGGCGATCCGCCGCCCCATACGGTCTGACAGCCTGCGTTCAATATCGCTGCGAAACTTCCGGCTTACCTGCTCGATTGCCGCGCGGTCTGCGACCAACACCGTCGCCATTCCCGCCTCATCGACGCTGGCCAGCCGGGTATTGCGGAGCCACTCGAAGGCGCTTGCCGGTAGAGAAGCCTGCATATCAACCAGCACCGAGCGCCAGATCAGGTCTGCGGCCCGTGTTGTTGCACCCGAATCCACCAGCTCCATTTGGTCTGCTCCGCCTTGCACCCCGGCAATAGTGTACGGACACTCCGATCGGATGCTACCACCGGGCTCTTCGCCAGAACAACGAGCGCGGCCAGTATCGCCATGAGCGAGTAGAGTTCACGGCATCGATGACCGGTCAGCCTGGAGAAGAAATGCATGGATATGACGTTTACATCGCAGGATCCGCTTGATGTCTTGTGCGACCTCCTGATCGTGCCGGTGGCGCACGATGATGGACTCGCGTGGACAGCGAGCGCTGCCGCCGCAGATAGCGCATTGGGCGGCAACCTGGCCGCCGCTGCTGCCCTTGAACAGTTCCGGGGAAAGTCAGAAACGTCGCTCGTGTTGCCTTCGTTCAGCAAGTTGCCTGCGGCCCGCGTCATGCTCATGGGCCTCGGCAAGATTGACGAGATCACGAAACCCGGACTGGCGAAGTCTGTTGGAGCGGCCCTCCGGGAGGCACGCGCCCGGGGAGCCAGGACGGTTGTCCTCGCCCTCCCCGACTCCCTTCCCGGCATCACGCCGGCCGATGCCCTCCTGTCGGCCGCTGTCGCCTCCCGGATGGCGCTCTACCGGTTCGACACGTACAGGGGAACGGGATCAAAGGAAGAACGGCACAAGGAACTGGAGTCACTCACATTCACGGCTTCTGGCGTTGATGAAGCTGTGGGTTCAAACGCTCTGGCGCGCGCCGCCGTGATCGCTGCAGGCGTCAATCTCGCCCGCGACCTGGGTAATGAGCCTGGCAAGTCCCTGACCCCGGAAGCCTTTGCCGCCAGGGCGGTCGAAGCTGGCGAAGCGGCGGGACTTGAGGTTGAAGTCCTTGGGCCTGAGGCACTGGCCGAGCTTGGCGCGGAGGCCATGCTTGCGGTCGGCGGCGGCAGTGCCCACCCGCCCCGCCTTATCCGGCTTACGTACACACCAGACGTCGCCGCAGATGACAGCCGCGTCATCGGGCTGGTGGGCAAGGCAATCACGTTTGACACCGGTGGGTACTCCATCAAGCCCTACGAGGGCATGCTGGACATGAAGAGCGACATGTCAGGAGGCGCCGCAGTTCTGGGTGCGATGTCCGCTCTGCGTGCTGTTGCCTGCCCGTACAGGGTAATCGGAACGATCTGTGCGGCTGAGAACATGATCTCTGGCGAGGCGTTTCGCCCCGGAGACGTTATCCGGGGCATGAATGGCGTCACATTCGAGATCACTTCTACTGACGCTGAGGGTCGGCTGGTGCTTGCCGACGGCCTGGTTGATACTGCCCGGCGCGGTGCAACCGAGATGATCGACCTGGCCACCCTGACCGGAGCCGCTGTTGTCGCACTCGGCAACGGCGCCTCGGCCTTGTTCGCCACCAACGACGACATGGCGAATCAACTCCTCGCCGCCTCAACAGCCGCCGACGAGCGGATGTGGCGCATGCCACTCTTCGACGAACTTGAGAGCAAGATCAAGGGCGAAATCGCCGACCTGAAGAACACGGGCGGTCGTCCCGGCGGAGCGATCACCGCTGCGCTGTTCCTCCGCCACTTCAGCGAAGGCGTGCCCTGGGTTCACCTTGATATCGCGGGTGCGGCCCGCCAGGAACGGGCCTCAGCGCTGGGGCCGAAGGGGGCAACCGGAGTGGGAGTCCTGACGTTGTTGAACTACCTCAAAGCATAGTCAACAGAGAACAGCCAGGGGCCCGTCATTGCGACGGGCCCCTGGGAAACAGTCCTCGCGTCCCGGAGTCAGCGCATGAGCTCGGCGCTGAAGATCAAATAGGCCGAGGGCAGGGTCAAGAGAATTGTCAGGATCATGACAATCGCGAAGGATACCTTCTCGCGCCGGTAACCACCCTGGGTGAAATCGACGGAGATGATCCGGAGTCCATTTAGTGCGTGGTAGATCACCGCGCCAACCAGCAGCACCTCCATCGGGATCAGGGCCGGCTGCGCGTAGAACTCGACCGAGGCGTCTTAGACACTGCGGCCCAACCCGATCAGAGCGATGTCGATAATGTGGACCAACAGGAAGAAGAGAACCCCGATGCCCGACGCCCGATGCAGCGCCCACGCGTACTGACCGGGGCCACCCTTGTAAACCGGCGCCTGACCGCGGAGAAGCGACCTCGCTGCCCATACGATCAGCAGCAAAGCGCCGACATATGTCACGACCGCGAAGGCGTAAAGCGAGAATCCGATGATGTCGGCGATCCAGAGCGCATCAGCGAGCGGACCCTGATCGGCGCTGGCGGCGCTGGCATCGAAGATAAAGATCGTGACGGTGCCCAGGGCAAAGAACACCAGGCCGACGACCCACATCAGGCCGAACGCAGCGGTACGCACTGCCGGCTGACGCAGGTAGTCCTCAATGGAGTACCGCAGTCCCAGGACCCCGTGCCACAGCGCCATCATGAGCAGCAGCCAGTCGAACGTCCGCCAGAACGGGTTCGCCCAGCGACCCGCGACGAAATCAAACGTCGTGTCGGACGGGACATTGAGGTAGTGGGTAATGAACACGTGTCCGCCGGCCAACAGAACGAGCGCCAGCCCGGAAACACGCATGAAATACCAGATCAGGCGCTCCGACCCCGGAATGGTGATGCCGGCGCCGCTTATTCTGCGTCCCTCTGCAGCCGAAGACACGCGTTGTCCCTTTCGATTCAGCCCTCAGGCGTTCACTAATGGAACAGCCTGTCCTGACATTGTACGCGCCAACGAAACACTAGCGGCCTGATCCGTCCGGCTCCCTTTCCCAGATTCCCGAACGGCCGCCTTCCTTCCGTTCGAGCTGAATGCCGGTAATCACCATGCCTCGATCAACAGCTTTCAGCATGTCATAGATCGTCAGGGCGCCTGCCGCCACTGCAGTCAGGGCTTCCATCTCGACGCCAGTGCGCCCGCGGGTGGTCACGGTGGCTGTGATGAGCACCGCCCGATCCTGAATCTCGAATTCGATATTTACGCCGGTGAGCATGAGCGGGTGACACATCGGAATCAGGTCTGGAGTGCGCTTGGCTCCCATGATTGCCGCAACCTGGGCGACGGCCAGAACATCCCCTTTTGCCGCCCGGCCCTCCCGCACGAGCTTCACCGTCTCCGGCTGCATCTCCACGCGGCCCGTCGCCACCGCCACCCGGATCGTCTCGTCCTTACTCCCGACATCGACCATCCGTGCTCGTCCAGTCGTGTCAAAGTGAGTCAGGTTGCTCTGGTCCCCGTCAGTCATGCCCGCCCCCTGCCAGCGCAACAGCCGGCGCCGAAGACGAGCGGGCCCAGGAAGCTTCAGCTCGCGCAAACCAGCGTTGCCCGTCATGCCGGCAGACGACCGGCAGCCCAAAACACGCACTCAGGTTGCCGCTGGTCAACACCTCGGCAATTGGCCCCTCGGCCACGGCCCGCCCACCATTCAAGAGGAGGGCGTGGCTCGTACTGCCTGGAAGCTCTTCCAGGTGATGGCTCACGATCACGCTCGTCATCGCTGGCCGCTCCGCAGCGAGGCGATCAAGCGCCGCGATCAATGCCTCCCGGGCGGCGAGATCCAGCCCGACTGCCGGCTCATCGAGCAGCAGCAACTGTGGCTGCGTTACCAATGCGCGGGCAATGCGGATCCGGCCGCGCTCCCCCTGGGAGCACGTCTTGATCTCCCGCTCGGCCAGATCCCCACAACCAAGGAGATCCAGCATCTCTCTGGCCCGGAGACGGTCTGCATCGGTGTATTTCCACCACAATGGCCGCAGTGTCGATCCGATGCCGGTCAGGACAACTTCCTCTCCAGTGAGCCAGTCAAGCGACTGCGCGCCGGATTCGACGTACCCAATTGACTCCCGCAGCCTTGGGATATCGGTCTTGCCGAACTGCGAGCCCAGTACCGAGGCGCGCCCCTTGCTGGGATGCCGCACGGCGCCCGCAAGGCTTAGCGTCGTGCTCTTGCCTGAGCCATTCGGCCCAAGCAATGCCCAGCGTTGGCCGGGGCCCACGTGCCACGTCAGGCGATCCAGAATTGTCGGGCCATTGGCCACCCAGACAGAAACGTCATCCAGCTGGATAGCGAGTGGCATCGTCGACAGGGTGTTGTGTCCTGTGGTCATACTTCGATGCGGTCAACAGGGTTCGTGAGCGCGCCAATTGGCTCGATGGTGATAGTCACCATGTCGCCGTCCTGCAACGTAAACTCGGACGGCGGCACAATGCCTGTCCCGGTCATCAGGAACACCCCGGCCGGGAACGCGTTGCCCCGGAAGAGGTAGCTCACCAGGTCATCGAACGTGCGGTGCATGCGCGAGGTGGCGGTCTCTTCAGCGAAGAGCACCTCGCCTCCGCGCCGAATCTCCAGTTTGATCGGTAGGTTGCCCGGATCACCAATCTCGTCGGTCAGCACAACCACAGGCCCCAGACCGGCGCACTGGGCGTACACCTTTGCCTGAGGCAGATAGAGGGGATTCTCACCCTCAATTGAACGCGACGAGACGTCGTTGCCAATGGTGAAGCCCACGACCTCGCCACCGGCGTTCACGAGTAGCGCGAGTTCTGGTTCGGGCACGTCCCAGCCAGAATCACTGCGGATGCCCACCGCGCCATTCGGCCCAACGACGCGGCTCGGTGTCGCCTTCAGGAAGATTTCGGGCCGGTCGGCATCGTAGACACGGTCGTAGACATCACGCTGGGACGACTCCTCCATGCGAGCGTTACGAGATCGCAGGTAGGTCACGCCGGCTGCCCACACCTCCTGGGCGTCAATCGGCGCGGTCAGCGTCACGGATGACAGCGGTACTCCAGCGCCGGACGAAGCTGCGCTGGCCAGCGCGGTCATCATTGCCTCGCGATCCAGCGTGAGAGCCTCCCTGAGGCTTGCCGGCCCTCCAGCGGCGGCGACATCGACTACCAGATCGTCAGTGATCACGCCAAAACGCGGGTTCGCATCAGTGCCGGTGGTGAACTGACAGATTCGCACGTTCTCTCCTCAATGGTGACCGAAAGTCTGAGCCGCGCCTACGGCCAGATTACGCCCCCTCAGCCCGCCGCACTCGTCGCGGCAGGTTCTCGAAGAGCGCCATGAGCTGCGCCTCGCCCATGCTCGAAACCAGGTCGAGGTCAACACCGGCATCGGCAAGCGAGCGCCGGAAGCGCATGACCAGGGCGAGTTCCTGGGGCCGCAACTCGTAGCCGTATCGCGTGAGGGTGGTTTCCAGGTTCTCGTTCGCTTCTTCCCGAAAGGTGGAATCGCTCATGGCCTGCTCGGCAAGACGCTGCAACACCTCTATTCGCACCGATCCGTCGTCTTCCTGAGCCACGCCAGTGTTATCCCTCAGCCAGTGATGTTATGGTCTGAGCGACGATTGTACATGCGTCGCCGGGACGCCGTAACGGTGCGGCGCCCGATGCGTGGTCAGTGAGGATGCTGCACATGTCGGAACCGGAAGCCAATCAGTTGGCCGATCGCGACGTTGCGGCCCGCGAACCAGACATTCCTGATTTCCGCTGTCCAGCGTGCGGCGCTGCAATTGGCGGTACTCCGGAGTATGAACAGTTCCGGATCTGCTCAGCCTGCGGCCACCACCTGCCTGAATCCGCGCGGGCGTGCATCACACGTCTCGTCGATTCGGGAAGCTTCAAGGAACGCGACTCTGACCTCGTATCCTCCGATCCTCTCCATTTTGAAGACGAGGCTGCCTACCGGGACCGCTTGCGTGACTTGCGTGAGAAAACAGGCGAGCGCGACGCACTGATTACCGGTGTGGCCCGGATCAACGGTATTGAGGTCGCGATTGCGGCACTCGACTTCAGCTTCCTGGGCGGCAGCATGGGCGTGGTCGTCGGCGAAAAATTGGCCCGGATCGTGGAACACGCGATAGATCGTAAGGTTCCGCTCATCACGGTCTCCTCCAGCGGCGGCGCGCGGATGCAGGAAGGCATGCTTTCGCTGCTCCAGATGGCCAAGACCGCAGCCGCTGTCCAGCGGCTGCACGAGACAGGAGTCCCCTACATTTCGATTCTGCGCAATCCGACGACTGGCGGCGTCTTTGCGTCTTTCGCCAATCTTGGCGATGTCACCCTCGCCGAACCCGGCGCCTTGATCGGCTTTGCCGGGCCCCGCGTGGCCGAGCAGGTCATGGGCGCCAAACTGCCCCCTGGCTCGCACACGGCAGAGTTCCTGCTTCAGCGCGGCATGATCGACGCCATTGTGGAACGTCCCGCCCAGCGCACCTATCTGGCTACGCTCCTTTCGATCGTCACCGCGCCCCGCAGAGGTCACGAGCGACGTCCCCTGCGCATTCGCCGGGACGCCGCGCCCCGCGCGTTGTTGCCTGGGAGGCGGTTCAGCGCGCGCGCGCGTTGGATCGCCTCACCAGCGCAGACTACCTGCGACTGATGGTGGAGAGCTTTGTCGAGCTGCACGGCGATCGCTCCTCGGGCGACGATCCGGCCATTATTGCCGGCCTCGGGACGCTTCAGGGGCACCCGGTTGCAGTCATCGCCATGGAGCGCGGTCACGGTGAAGATCGTACCCGCCGGCACGAGGGCCGCACCTATCCGGAAGGCTACCGCAAGGCACGCCGCGTTATGGACCTCGCCGAGCGCTTGCAGTTCCCGCTCCTGACGTTTATCGACACACCAGGCGCCTACCCCGGCATCGAGTCCGAGGAGCGCGGGCTTGCCAGCGAGATCGCATCGTCGCTCGCCCGCATGAGCAGCCTGCGCACGCCGATTGTCTCAGCAGTCATTGGCGAAGGCGGTAGCGGAGGCGCCCTTGCACTCGCCGTCGCCGACCGCGTGCTGATGCTGGAAGGAGCAATCTACTCGGTCATTGCGCCAGAAGGCGCTGCTGCCATCTTGTATCGCGATGTCCAGCGCGCCCCGGAGGTTTCCTCAAAACTCAAGCTCACCGCCCGCGAATTGCGCGAACTCGGCATTGTCGATGAGATTATCCCGGAGCCTGCCACCGCAGACGCCGAGACCATTGCCTCGTCACTCGCGGCGGCAATCGCCGATTCGCTCTCCAGGTTGCAGCGCAAGAAGGTCGAACGGATCGTCCATAACCGCTACGAACGCTACCGGCGCGTTGGGCGCCCCTACGCACAGGCGCCGCGCCGGCTCGGAATTCCGGGCCGGCGCGGGCCGGACACGCGCGTAAGCTAGCGGGCAGCGGCCGGGGTTCGTGCCCAAACAGGGGTAACCCAGTGCTGATAGCGCGGCTCTCGGCCGCGCAGCGTGTCGTCGAAGAGATACTCAAGAGCAGACGTAACCGGGCCAATTTCGCCGTTACCGACCTGGTAGTGATCAACGCTCACCACCGGCGTGATTTCGGCCGCGGTACCGCACGTAAACATTTCGTCCGCCAGGTAGAGTTCTGTGCGGTCAACCTGCCGTTCCTGAACTTCCAGCCCCAGCACTTCTCGCGCCAGCACGATCAGCGCATCGCGCGTGATGCTCTCCAGGATGCCGCTGCCAACATCCGGAGTCACCAGCTTGCCTTGCGTCACCATCATCACGCATGCGCCCGGCCCCTCCGACACCTTCCCCTGCTGATTCAACAGGAACGCAGTGTCGTAGCCATCGGCAACGGCTTCCATCCGCGCAAGTTGGCTGTTGCGGTAGTTGGAGAGGTTCTTGATGCGTGGCGGCATGACATCTTCAGAGATTCGGCGCCACGAACTGACGCGCGCGTGGTGTTTTACGCCTGACTTGAGGTGCGTGACCATCGGGTCGGTGTTGATCAGCAACGCAGCCTGTTCGCCCATCTGCGAAAAGCGCTTGTTGCCAGATCCCGCCCCATAGGCCAGCGGGCGGACATATGTGTCCTCGTGGGTGTCATTGATCCGCAAGAGTTCGGTGCAGGCGTCCGTCAGCGTGTCGAGGCTATAGTCCAGCCCGAGGCGAACGAGGCGCATGGACCGCTCCAGGCGCTCCAGATGCTCCTGGAGCCGGAAGATGTACAGTTCATCCTCGCCCTGATACGCGCGGATTCCCTCGAACACGCCACCAACGGTGGACCACCCGAGTTCCGTAACGTGAATGGTGCATTCGTTCCAGGGACGGATCTCGCCATTCCACCAGACAAACGCGGGATTCCTTGATTCGTGGGACACGAGGGCCTCCTGATGGTCCGGCGCTCCAATGCGACGGGAACTGCTCAATCGGGGCGGAAGTATCACACGGCCCACTACTGAAAACCACGGGACATGGGCCGATCCGGGCGAATGCAAAAGGGCCGGGGTGATTCAGCCACCCCGGCCCCAGACTTCCGCGCTGGCGGTCTAGGCCTCGCGTCCTTCAATGGCGACCTTGGCCATCATCTGGATGAAGATGTTGCCGTCAGGAACGGTAAAGCCCTGGCGGTTTACCGGGACATCCTTCAGCCATGGCTTGAAGGCGTAGTTGTCCACGCGGTACACGATCGGCATGTATCCAACGTCTTCCTGGATAACCCGCTCGGCCTGCTTGTAAATCTCGAGGCGCGCCTCTGGATCGGGAACCGCCTTGCCCTGGTTCACGAGGTCGTCAAACTCGGCATTGGACCACGCCTGGCGAATGCCGGACGACTTCTGGCTGTAGAACATGTCACCGTAGCCATTGTTCGGATCCGGATAGTCGTACCACCAACGGATCCAGACCAACTGGAACTCATTCTTGAAGAGTTCCGGCCGCCAGGTTTCGCCAGGCCAAACCTGAATGTTTACGGCCATGTTGAGGTTTTCCTGAAGCTGGGCCACGATATCATTGGCCATCAGGTCAGAGTTGTAGATTTCCTCGGAACCTCGCATGTGGAGCGTGACTTCCGGCCAGTTCGTGCCGCCCTCGTAAGGCGTACCGACAAGCTGCTCCATGGCCAGCGCCGGGTCAAACTTCTGGATCTCGTTGATTTCGGGGTCATCGAAGAATCCGAATACCCCCGTCGGCACCATGCAGTACGCCTCGGCCGCCTGGCCATTCGTCAGTTCCACGAGCCGGCTGCGATCAATGGCATGGCTGAGCGCCTTGCGCACCTTCAGGCCAACCTCATCGAACTGGAATGGGGGCTGGTTATTGGATGGCACCAACATCCAGATGCCGGGGTACACATACTTCCGAAGCTGTTCGGAGAGCTCGGGGTCATCCTGGTATCTGGTGAGGTCAGACGCCGGGATGGGCACCCAATCCAGCCTCTGGTCGCCTTCGCCCCGCTCGTACGCAAGAACCGACGAATCGGCCGGAATGATCGGCTGGTAGACCTTGGTGATGCGCATGTTTTCCGCATCCCAGTGCCCCTCGTTCTTCGACAACTGAATCACGACATCGTGCTCCCAGCTGTCGAGAATCAGAATGCCGTTTGACCACAGGGGAACCTCACCGTTCGCCCATCCGTCGGAGCCATACTCCTCGACTGCCCACTGCGCACTGGGGACGGCAGCGGTGTAGCCAACAACCTGGGGGAAGTACGCGCGCGGACCTTCCATGGTCACTTCGAGCGTCCACTCGTCAAGCGCCTTCATGCCAAGGTCGTCTGGAGTGATATCGCCCTCACCGAGGTTGTACTTCTCGGCGTTCTTGATATCGAAGAGGAAGCCTGCGTAGGCCGCCGCGTTGGCGGGATTGAGCTGACGCTCCCACGAGTACACGAAGTCCTGCGCGGTCACAGGCCTCGTCTCTGTACCGTTGGTCCAACCAATGTTGTCTGGCCGCAGCTTGAAAGTCCACACCGACGCATCGTCATTCGTGGTGAACTCGGCAGCCCAGTCAGGGATGGCATTCAGGTCTGGATCGAACGTCAGCAAGCCAGAGTACACGGCCGGCTCGGCGTTGCAGTACAGGTTCAAGTTGAAGTCGAACGATGTTGGGTCGTCCTGACGGCCAAACTGGTAGAGCACCTGCTCTTCGCTGTCCTGCATGCTGTAGAAGCGGTGGCGCGGGGCTGCTGACGCGCCCGGGCCGACGTACCGCTCCATGCCTGCAGTCGTGACCGTTCCCGCTGCAGCCGCCGCAGCAATCTTCAGGAAGTCCCGGCGAGCCACGCCTGCGCTTTTGAACCGCCGGGCGAGAATGCCGAGTTGTTCATTCTTCCGACTTACCATCTGCACGCTCCCTTTCTGCGTATCCGCGTTCCGGTTCACGTTCCTGGTGTTTCCGTATCAATAACCTGACACACCTGACAATCTGGCGTCGGGTCCTCGCTCATGGTCCTCCATTGCCACGAACGGATGACTCGTTGCCGTGATGCCCCGGGCCTGGGCACGCGGCCGATCTGACTCACACCACAGGACACTGTCCGGGTGACACAAGAATGCAGCTCAATCCCGGTTCCCTTTCGGGTCAAGCGCATCGCGCAGACCGTCACCCAGGAAGGAGAAGCCCAACATGGTGAGCCCAATGGCCAGGACCGGGAACAACAGCATGTGTGGGTCGGTCACGATATATCCCGGTTTGGCTCCATCTGCGACCATCTGACCCCAACTGGCCTGGGGTGGACGGATTCCCACGCCGATGAAGCTCAGAGCCGCCTCCGTGAAAATGGCAGTTGGAATGCCGAAGGTGAGCGCCACGATGATAGGCGTCAGGCTGTTTGGCAGCATGTGCCGTCGAATGATATAGCTTCCCCCGGCGCCAGCAACCCGTGCGGCATGGACATACTCCTGTTCTCTCAGGGACAGGAACTGCCCTCGTACCAGGCGCGCTTCAGTGACCCACCCCACCAGACCGATTGCCAGGAAAATGTTGAGGAGCCCTGGCCCCCACCAGTTGACAAAAAGCAACACCATCAGCAATTGGGGAATCGCATAAATCACATCCACAAGCCGCATCAGGACGTTGTCAGTCATGCCGCCGAAGTAGCCTGCGATTGCTCCGATGGGGATACCAATCAGGAGGACGATTGCCTGAGCCAGCACGCCTACGACGAGCGAGACCTGTGCGCCATAAACCATGCGGCTGAAGATATCTCGCCCGTTGGCATCCAGGCCCATCGGCCAGGTCCAGGTCGGGTGCTGGCGAGCAAGCCGAAAATCGACAACCTCCGCCTGGCCATACGGGGCAATGACGGGCGCGAAGATGGCTATCACTGAGAAGCTCAAGACGATGACAAGTCCAACGATTGCGAGCTTGTTCCTGCGGAGCCGGCGCCAGGCGTCACTCCAGAGGCTGCGCTGTTTTCGCGCCGTAAGGTCACCACCAAGGACTGTGGTTGCAGCCCGATGCTGGCCAGGTTGCCGCTCCTCGTCGATGAGTTCTTCCACGTCCCAGTTAGGCGCTGGCATCGAGGTATCGGTTTCTCGCAGGGACAGCCCAAGCGGTGTGATGGGCTGTCCCTGGGATTGCGACTGTGCCATACGAGGTTCCTCGATTCCGCGAAAACGCCGAGAGAGGCGACGTCGCCTCCCTGTTGTCGCCTAATAGCGAATCCTCGGATCAATCAGGCCGTAGACCAGGTCAACCAACAGGTTCATCACCGCCAGAAAGACTCCGTACAGGAGCACCACCGCGAGGATCATGGTCTGATCCTTTGTTTGCATGCTGGTGACGAAGAATTTGCCCATTCCGGGGATATTGAAGACCTCCTCCACAAAGAAGGAGCCGGTGCCAACCGCCGCGAAAATGGGTCCAATCAAGGTCACGACGGGGATCAGCGCGTTTTTCAGAACGTGTCTTGACACGACACCCCGGTCGGTTAACCCCTTTGCCCTCGCCGTTCGCACGAAATCTGAGCGGATCACCTCGATCATGCTTGACCGTGTGTATCGGGCAAGCGTCGCCAGTGGCGCCGCTCCAAGCGCGATGGTTGGCAGAATCCAGTCCTGCGGGCGTTCCCAGCCACCGACCCGGAATCCCATGTCGAGCCCCATATCGGGGAGATACACCGCGAAAATCAGAATGAGCAGGAAGCCCATCACAAAGCTGGGCATACTATAGAAAAGAATAGCCAGTGTCACGGAGAAATAGTCAATCCAGCCGTTCTGGTTGACCGCCGCCAGAACTCCCAGGAGCATGCCGACGCCGATTGCGAAGACCAGCGCCATGAAGCCCAGATGCAGGGAAATGGGAAACGTGCGACCGATGATGTCGTTCACGGTTTGCGGACGAGCCGAGTAGGAAATCCCGAAATCAAAGTGCAGCGCATTCCAGACATACCGGACGAACTGCTCGGGAAGCGGTTTGTCCAGACCGTAAAGCGCTTCGAGGCGAGCAATATCCTCAGGGCGCTGCTTGTCGCTCACATTGAACGGGCTGCCTGGAGTCGCGTGCATGATGCCAAACGTGATCGCGGCCATCGCCAGGAGCGTTGGGATTAGCCAGAAGATCCGATTGAGCGCGAATCGCAACATGCGGGGTCTACCTCTGACCGCTACCTGCCAACCCGGGAATGCCGGAATGGCAAGGATTGGCGCGCACGTGGTCTCGAGCCTGTGCAGTCTAACTGAGCGAGTCTATCGGCCGGGCACCAAACAGAGTCCCAACGCCGGTTTTTCAGGATTGCCGGACCATAGCACCTGTGAAAAATCGATGTCAAGAATCATCGCCGGGAGGCTGGTCACGATTTCCGGCAGGCCGCAACGCCAGAAGTGAACGGAGGCGACGATTTCGCTATGGAGGAAAGCCCGGCACAATGCCTACAGGATATAGGAAGACAGATCCTCATCGGCTGCCACATCGCCAATGCGCTCGGCGACAAACTCCGCATCGATGACGATGCGCTCCCCCTGCCGCTCTGGCGCGTCGAACGAGATATCCTCGATCACGCGCTCAATAATGGTATGCAGTCGCCGCGCACCGATGTCTTCGGACGTCTGGTTGACCAGTGTCGCCAGCCGCGCCATCTCTCGCAAGGCATCGATCTCAAAGCAGAGTTCCACGCCTTCCGTCGCGAGCATGGCCACGCTCTGCTTGGGCAGCGCATTGTCCGGCTCGGTCAGAATCGTGTAGAGGTCATCCTCGGAGAGACTCTGCAGTTCTACCCGAATTGGAAATCTTCCCTGAAGCTCCGGGATGAGATCTGACGGGCGCGTCGCGTGGAACGATCCAGCCGCGATGAACAGGATATGATCAGTACGGACCGGGCCGTACCGCGTCATCACGACAGATCCCTCAACGATGGGCAGCAAATCACGCTGCACGCCTTCGCCGGAGACGCTGCCCGCGTACTCGCCTTCGGCATTGATCGTCTTGTCAATCTCATCGATAAAGACGACGCCTGCGCTCTCCACGCGGCGAACCGCGCTTTCGATCACGCTCTCCCACTCAATGAGCCGATCCTCTTCCTGTTGTGCCAGGATTCGCCGGGCCTCGCGCACGGAAACCCGCAGGCGGCGACGGCGCGGCGATGAGAAGGCGTCGCCAAACAGCATCGGCAGCGCGTCGTACACGTCCTCTGGCTGCAGTGGGCCAAAATCGTCGTAGCCGCCGTCGCCCCAGGCTTCATCGATGTCGATGACGACGGTTTCATCTTCCAGCGCGTCAGTGTCCAGAAGTTCAACGAGCTTGTTCTGTTCCTGCTCACGCCGCCGCACAGCGGTGGCGCTTCGTTTGCGTTGAGCAGTGGTCGTCGTTGACGCGCTTTCGCCTGGTCCCCGCTGATCGAGGAGCTGTTCAGCCAGGATATCCAGGAGTCGCTGTCGCGCTGCTACTGCGGCAGCATCCCGGACCTGCTCCAGGCGTCGCACATGGAGCATGTCGATAGCGACCTCAACGAGGTCACGCACGATCGACTCGACATCCCGGCCCACGTACCCCACTTCAGTAAACCGGGTGGCTTCCACTTTCACGAATGGCGCATCGACAATGCGAGCGACCCTCCGTGCAATCTCGGTCTTGCCGACGCCGGTGGGCCCCATCATCAGGATGTTTTTGGGGACCACTTCGCCACGCAACTCGTCAGGAAGGAGTTGCCGACGATAGCGATTCCGCAACGCGACCGCGACGGCGCGCTTGGCCTCGGCCTGGCCAATGACATAGCGATCAAGCTCGGCCACAATCTGCGCCGGGGTCAGGTTTTCGACTTGTGGTTCTTCAGCCGAACTGTCTGCGGTCCGGACAAAGGGAACGGGAGCTGACTTGCGCGGCCTGGCCTCAACCACGGCGCCTACTCCGATCCCAATTCGGGCGCGTCATCAGCCTCGACATCGTCGCCCTGTTCGATTCCGCCCACCTCTTCAATCGTGAAACGGTTGTTCGTGAAGATACACAGGTCGGCAGCGATTTCCATCGCGCGCTCCGCGATCTCACGGGCTGGCAAATCAGTGTGTGCCAGGAGCGCCTTGGCCGCCGCGGTGGCGTAGGGTGCGCCGGAGCCAATTGCGGCGACCCCGTCATCCGGCTCGATGACATCGCCCTCGCCCGAGAGCACCAGAATCGACTCGCCATCGCCAACGATGAGTTGGGCCTCCAGACGCCGCAGATACCGGTCAGTGCGCCACTCTTTGGCCAGCTCCACCGCCGCCCGACGCAGGTTGCCATCGCCCGCGCGCAGTTGTGTTTCGAACTTGGCAAAAAGCGTGAGCGCATCAGCCACCGCACCTGCGAAGCCAGCAATAACGGCGCCGTCGGCCAGCGGGCGAATCTTGCGCGCGCCATGTTTCATCACGACATCGCCGATGGTGACCTGGCCGTCGCCGGCCATCGCCACGACGCCATCGCGCCGCACGCCAAGGATCGTCGTTGCGTGAATTGGCTCCGCAAAACGACGAGAAGCTGATTGGTGAGAACGGGGCATGGAATTGCAAATCCCTGCGAGCGTGGCGCGTTGCAGAACACTCCAGCCGCCTGGGCCTTTCGCAACGCGACACGCAATTGTACAGGAGTTACGATGAAAAACTGTGCCTATCCGGCGATAGCCAGTTCAGGCACAATTTCCGCTGTTGTGCCGCAGGCCGGGCACTTGGCCTGGCCCTTCTTGCCAGCCTCAACCATGTACGGCGAATCACCGGCCGGGCAAGGCCGGGCAATCGGCTTGTTCCAGGAAACAAACTCGCACTCCGGGTAGCGCGAGCATCCAAAAAAGGTGCGTCCCTTCCGCGACCGGCGCTCGACAATTTCGCCCTGCTCACATGTTGGGCAGGTCATCCCGATCCGCGTCAGGAGCGGACGAGCGTTGCGGCATTCGGGAAACCCACTACAGGCCAGGAACTTGCCGTACTTGCCCAACTTGATCACCATCGGACGACCACAGTTCTCACAGTCCTCGCCGGCTGGCTCGTCCTTGAGCTTCACGCGCTCCATCGTTTGCTCGGCGCGCTGCAACGTCTCAACGAACGGCCCGTAGAACTCGTGCAAGGTCGGGACCCAGGAGCGATCACCTGCCGCGATTTCGTCCAGTTCCTCTTCCATCTGAGAGGTAAACCCGACGTCGAAGACACTCGGGAAGTGCTCAACCAGCAGATCGTTGACAATCAAGCCCAGCTCGGTCGCCATCAGCTTGCGCTGCTCGGTCGCCACGTAGCCGCGCGCAGTAAGCGTGGCAACTGTTGGAGCATACGTGCTGGGACGGCCGATTCCTTGCTCTTCGAGCGCCTTTACCAGGGAAGCCTCGGTGAAACGCGGCGGCGGCTGAGTGAAATGCTGCTCCGGCAGCAACTGCAACAGGTCCAGGTTTTCTCCCGGCGACAACTGCGGCAACGCGCCCTTCTCGAGCTCGTCCTCGGCGTCGCCTTCATCCCGGCCAGCCTGGTACACCGCCATGAAACCCGGGAACTTGACCACAGAACCTGTGGCGCGAAAGACGAACGGCGCCGCTTCGCCGGCAGAAATCACATGCTCGGGACCTGCGGCGACATCGACCCCCGTCTGGTCGAGAATAGCCGGCCGCATCTGAGACGCCATGAACCGTTGCCAGATCAACTGATAGAGCTTGAACTGCTGCGTGGTCAGGAATGACTTGACACTGGCTGGATCCCGGTGCGGCGATGTGGGGCGAATCGCTTCGTGCGCTTCCTGTGCACCCTTGGCCTTGCGCGAGTAGACAGGCGGGCGCTCCGGCAGATACTCCTCGCCAAAGCGCCGGGTAATTTCCTCGCGGGCAGCCTGCTGCGCCGACGCTGCAATGTTTGTCGAGTCCGTGCGCATGTACGTGATCAGGCCTTGCGTGCCGGCAGGGCCGAGATCGACGCCTTCGTAGAGTTCCTGCGCGAGCTGCATGGTGCGCCGCACCCCGAGACCCGCCTTTCGCGATGCCTCTTGCTGGAGGGTGCTGGTCGTGAACGGCGCTTGCGGCCTGCGCTGCGCTTCCTTGCGCGTCACATCCTGCACTCGGTAGCTGGCGCCCTCCAGCCCACGCACGATGGCTTGTGTCTGCTCCTCGTTGTCCAGGACGGGTTTCTGACCATTGACTCGGCTCAACGCCGCCCGGAAGATGTCCTTCTTCCGGGGTTCACTGCCTGTCTGCTTGGCCAGGTCCGCCTCGAGCGACCAGTACTCCACCGGCTCGAACGCCGAAATCTCGCGCTCCCGCTCAGCAACAATCCGCAGTGCGGCTGTCTGCACCCGCCCGGCAGAGAGACCGCGTTTGACCTTCTTCCACAGCAACGGGCTGACCTTGTAGCCCACCAGCCGGTCGAGCACGCGCCGGGCCTGCTGAGCATCCACAAGATCAGGGTCAATGGCGCGTGGCGAGGCCATTGCTTCCTTGACCGCCTCTGGTGTGATCTCATGAAAAACGACGCGATGCACTGGCTTGGATGCTGCACCGGTTGCCTGCACCAGGTGCCAGGCAATGGCCTCACCCTCCCGGTCAGGGTCGGTTGCGAGATAGATCTCTCGAGCCCCCTGCACGCTGGCCTTGAGCTCCTTGATGAGCTTGGCCTTGTCTCGCGGCACCAGGTAGGTCGGATTGAAGTTGTCGTCAACGTCTACGCCGAGCGTACTCTTGGGCAAGTCACGCACATGCCCCATCGAGGCCTTCACCGTGTAGCCAGAGCCAAGATATTTCCCGATCGTACGGGCCTTGGCGGGGGACTCCACAATCACCAGCTTGCCGCGCCCGGCGGATGTCCTGGTCGCTGCAGTGGATTTGCCAGTGCGCGTCCTGGTAGCTGTCGTGCTCTTGCGAGTTGTCGTCTTCTGAGTCGTTACCATGTTTGCGTTTGAGCTCCAGGTAAGGAAAATGGGGGTGCCTGCGCCAATCCAACAATGCTGCGCGGTTCACAGGCAACAGAGCGGCCCGGAACGTTAGGCAGCGAACAGGCAAGGTGTCAAGCGTGCCGGACTATCGACGAACGTAATACTGCGCCCCGCAGTTCCGCGCCGTTCCCTTCAGTTCCATCATGAGCAGGGTTTCGGCGACCTTCGGGCCTGGCAGGCGGGCCGCCTCGGCGATTTCGTCGAGGTGCAGCGGCTCCCCGCCAAGGCACTGAAAAACACGAGCTTCCTCCGGACTGGCCGGCAACTGAAGGGTGAGTTGTGCGGGCGAACCACTGCCAATGTTCAGGTCGGCCAGGATATCCGCGCCATCTCGCACAATGCGCGCGCCATCTCTCAGCAGTTGGTTGGTCCCCTCACTCGTGGCATTGCCGACGTTTCCAGGCACCACGAACACCTCCCGGCCCTGGTCTGCCGCAAAACTGGCAGTAATCAGGGCGCCGCTGCGCGCGGGCGCCTCGATCACCACGACGCCCAGCGACATCCCGGAAATGATTCGGTTCCTCGCCGGAAAGTTGGGCGCCTCCGGCCTGGCGCCGGGCGGCTGCTCCGAGATGACGGCCCCGTGTTCGAGAATTCGCTCCGCCAGACGCCGGTGCTCGGCCGGGTAGATCACATCGACGCCGGAACCAAGAACCGCCACCGTTCGACCGCCGGACTCCAGGGCGGTCTGATGGGCGACCGCGTCGATGCCACGCGCGAGGCCTGAGACAACCGTAACAGCCGACGCAGCCAGGTCCCGCGCAATGCGCTCCGTCATGTTCCTACCATACAAGGTTGAACGCCGTGTCCCGACGATTCCCACGCACTGCGCGTCATCTGACGTCAGGCAGCCGCGAACGTAAAGGACCGTCGGTCTCCCGGAAGCCTCTGCCAGGAGTTGCGGGTACTCCGGATGCTCCGCGTGGACGATACGAATACCGCGTTGGCGCAGTTCCTCCATCCGGCGTTCAGGCTCAATCGTGCGCCTGGCCGCAGCGAGCTCTGACAACGCCCGCGGCTCCAGGACCAGCCGCATCGACTCCAGTGGAGCTGTCCAGGCTTCGGACAAGGCCAGAAACCGCGACCGCAGCCGCGCGACGCGCGCGGGGCCAATAAAGCGCACACCAGAGAAAGCCGCCCAGTAGGCGGCCTCCCGATCACTGTCGCGCAACTCCTGTATCTCGGTCTGGGCACACTCAGGCACCGGCGACTGGCCTCCTTTCCGGTGCATTGTACGGACACCTGGCGAGCAATCTGCGTACCGCCTGGCGCTCGCCTCCGATAGAATGCCGACGCAATGTCTTGGCCGCGAGCGCGGGTTGCGCTTCTGGACTCGTCAGGGAGTGATCAATGCGACTTGAGAACGTCGTCAAGCAAAAACTGCGGAATGGTGAAGTCGTGATGGGCGTCTTCAACCCCATGCCCTCGCCTGACGTGGTGGAGATTCTGGCCCTGGCCGGATTCGACTTCGTGTTGCTGGATGCCGAACATGGACGCATCTCGCCAGATGACGCCTACCCAATGATTCTTGCCGCAGAAGCTCGCGATGTTCCAATCTTCGTGCGAGTAGGTGAGAATGATCGCCAGGTTATCCTCAAATACCTTGATCTCGGGGTAGCCGGGGTCATGATCCCGCAAACCAGCACGCCCGAACTCGTCGCAAACGCAGTTGCGGCCATGCGCTATGCGCCCGACGGTCTGCGCGGCCTGGCTGGAGGCCGCACGTTCGATTTCGGCGTCGGGCGGTCCATGCCGGAACTCATGAGCGTCATAAACGAACGCGTCTTGAGTATTGCCCAGTTTGAGCACATCGACGCGCTCCCCCACCTCAAGGAGATCCTGGCCACGCCAGGTCTGGATGTCCTCTTTGTCGGCCCATCTGATCTGGGCCAGTCCATGGGGTACGGCGGCCAGTACGGCATTCCCGAAGTGGAGGCGGTCATCCAGCAGGTCATTGACGCTGCAAAGGACACGGGCGTCGCGCTCGCCATCGTGGCGCCAGACATTGCGACCGTCAACAAGCGAATCTCCCAGGGCTTTCAGATGATTGTTCCCAATGCCCCGGGGCTGCTGATGAAGGCAAGCCGCGATCTCCTGGCGGCAGTCGAACGGCCGTGAGCGGTTCCCTTGTCATTCGCCCGGGCGCCGGTGCGGATTACGACCGCATCATCTCGCAGCTTGACGCCTGGTGGGGCGGGAGAAGTATGGCCTCCATGCTTCCCCGTCTCTTCTTTACGCATTTCGAGCCCTGGACCTACGTAGCGGAGCGAGAGGGCGAAACTGTCGGCTTTCTCTGCGGGTTCCGCTCACAGTCCGACTCGTCGGCGGCCTACTGCCACTTTGTTGGCGTCGCCCCGGCAGCCCGGGGCCAGGGCATTGGCGAACGACTCTACGAACGGCTTTTCGCCGACGCGCTCGCTGCCGGCTGTCGCACTGTCCACGCAGTCACCTCACCGCAGAATCGCGGTTCGGTCGCCTTTCACACGCGCCTCGGCTTTGAAATGCTGCCGGGCCCCTGCGAGTCGGACGGTATCTCCTGGCATCCAGACTACGACGGGCCTGGCGAGGATCGGGTACGGTTCACGCGGGCCCTACAAAACCCGTTTGTGTGAATTGTGGAAATCGTCGTGAAACCACGATTGAGACCGGTCAGGTGCTGTGGTATCCTCCCCGGCCAGCAAGGGATCAGATTTCATGCGTTTCTGCGCGACCTGCGACCGGTCGCGTGTCCCGGCGTTGGTGGCCGCAGCGGAACACTGCATGGCCGCTGTTGGCACTCAGTGGACGCACCCCCGCCAACCCAGCGGGCGAGAGAGGAGCGAGCATGGTCGCCAAGCGCAAGGCCAAGCCTGTCGCGGCCAACGGCAACGGCGCGAACGGGCATTCAGGGCCAATTCTGGAAGTCAAGAATCTCAAGACCCAGTTCCAGACGCAGGATGGCACCGTCAAGGCAGTTGACGATGTTTCCTTCTATGTGATGCCAGGGGAAACGCTCGGCGTCGTCGGTGAATCTGGCTGCGGCAAGAGCATGACGGGTCTCTCCATCATGCGCCTGATTCCCAGCCCACCGGGCAAGATCGTCGCTGGCGAGATTCTCTTCAATGGCGACGACATCCTGCGGATGTCAGATGATCAGGTGCGGTCGATCCGTGGCAATGACATCGCCATGATCTTCCAGGACCCGATGACCTCCCTCAACCCTGTGCTCACCATTAACCGCCAGATATCGGAAGCGCTCCAGTTGCACATGGGCATGAACAAAGCCCAGGCCAAGGAACGCACGATCCAACTCCTGAAAATGGTGGGAATTCCGAACGCGGAAGAACGCGTCGATCAATACCCGCATCAGTTCTCCGGCGGTATGCGCCAGCGCGTGATGATCGCTATGGCGCTCTCCTGCAACCCGAAGCTGCTGATCGCGGACGAGCCCACTACCGCGCTCGACGTGACGATTCAGGCGCAGATTCTCGACCTGATGCGCACGCTCCAGACAGAACGCGATACCGGCGTGATCCTTGTCACCCACTCCATGGGCGTGGTTGCCGGGATGGCCGACCGCATCCAGGTCATGTACGCCGGGCACATCGTCGAGACTGCTTCGACGGAGGAGATCTTCGCCAACCCGCGGCACCCGTACACCGTCGGCCTGCTGAAGTCAATCCCGCGGCTCGACGCCACGCGCAAGGAAAAGCTTGAGCCGATTCGCGGGCTACCGCCTGACCTGATTGACCTTCCCGACATGTGCCCATTCGTACCGCGCTGCAACTACGCGCGTGAGAAGTGCGAGCAAAAGAATCCGCCGTTGCTGGAAGTTGCCAAGGGCCACTGGGCAGCGTGCTGGTTCTGGGAAGAAGTAAGCAAGGACGACAATCAGGAGAAGGTGGCGCTGGATCACGGCAAGCCACTACCGTCAGACACGACGGACTACTCGCTGGAAACCATTGTTCCCGGCTCGCACGGCGTGCTTGATCCGGATAACCCCTTGCTCCCCGACGCCCCAGATCCTGACACCAACCGGGTCTGAACAGGAGGCACGATATGACTGCAACGACTACTGGCGCCGCCTCCCAGGCCTCGGCAACGCCACAAGCGAATGGCAAAGGCACGGAGCCGCTGCTGCAGGTCACTGATCTGGAGATGCACTTCCCACTCACGCGCGGCATCATCTTCCAGCGGAAGGTCGGCGCTGTACAGGCCGTCGATGGCGTTTCCTTCTCGGTGATGCCCGGAGAGACCCTCGGTCTTGTCGGCGAGTCTGGTTGCGGAAAGTCCACCACTGGTCGAGCCATACTCCAGTTGTACAAGCCGACCAACGGCGAGGTTGTTTTCAAGGGCAAGGACCTCACCAAGCTCAGTAGCGGCGACATGCGCAAGATGCGCCGTCATCTGCAAATGATCTTTCAGGACCCTTACGCGTCCCTCAACCCGCGCATGACGGTCGGCAACATCGTGGCTGAACCGATGCAGATCCACAACCTGGTGCCGAAGAAGGAGCGCACGCAGCGCGTGCAGGAACTCCTCGAAACGGTGGGCCTCAACCCTTACTTCGCAAACCGCTACCCGCATGAGTTTTCCGGCGGACAGCGGCAGCGCATTGGCATCGCCCGCGCCCTGGCCGCAAACCCGGATTTCATTGTCGCTGACGAGCCGGTTTCGGCGCTTGATGTGTCGATTCAGGCGCAGATCGTGAACCTGCTTGAGGACTTGCAGGAGCGCTTCGGCCTCACGTACCTGTTCATCGCCCACGACCTGTCTGTCGTGAAGCACATCTCTGATCGCGTCGCGGTGATGTATCTCGGCAAGATCGTGGAAATGGCAGACCGCAACGATCTGTACGCGGACCCGCTCCACCCGTATACGAAGGCCCTGCTTTCCGCTGTTCCCATTCCGGACCCGGTGGTCGAGAAGCGGCGTGAGCGCATTATTCTGCCTGGCGACGTGCCCAGCCCGATCAACCCGCCTTCAGGCTGTCACTTCCACACCCGTTGTCCCTACGCCATGGAAGTTTGCCGCCAGGTTGATCCAGCGTTCGCAAACCAGGGGAACGGCCACTTTGTGGCCTGCCACCTGTATGCGAACTCAGGCGCAGAGAATGCCCCGGGCGGTGCGGCGAAGTTCCAGGCCATCTAGTCAGATAGCGTCATCTTGTCATGACCTTCGGTCTGGGACAGATAGACGTTCAGATGATCGTCTATCTCGTGATCACGTTTCTGATCGCCATTTCGGTTCACGAGTGTATGCACGCTGCAACGGCCTCGTGGCTTGGTGACGACACCGGTCGCATACTGGGGCGGGTGACACTCAATCCCGCCTCGCATTTCGACCCGGTCGGCGCACTGATGTTCGTGCTCATTGCCATCGGATTCCCGGCCCTGGCCTGGGGTAAGCCGGTGCCGGTCAATGAATCGCGTTTGCGTCCTCTTGGTCGCCTCGGACGCCAGGGAAGCATGGCGGTGGTGGCGCTGGCCGGCCCATTCTCGAACATTGTCATGGGCGCTTTTGCCGCAGCGCTCCTGCGCGTCGTCCTGCAATCGTCAGCGGCTCAGCAGGGCCTCATCCAGTTCCTCTGGATCTTCATGATTGTGAACTTCGGGCTGGCGGCCTTCAACATGATTCCGCTGCCGCCGCTCGACGGCTCAAGGCTGCTGACGGCGCTCTTGCCGCCGTTCTGGAGGCCAGTACTCGCACCACTGGAGCGTTACGGCATCATGGCGCTCTTTCTCTTGCTGTTCATCGGGCGCGATATCGGCGGCAGTATCATCGGTAGCATCACCGAACCAGTCCGCCAACTCTTGATGACTCTTTTCGCCAGCGGCCTCTAGCGAGCCGACGGCCTACGCTCCCGTTCAGTAGACTCGGCGCATGGCTATCGCTGCCCCGGCAACTCCCTTGCTCCACGATTATCAATTGCGGCTCCCGGCGTACGAGGGGCCGCTTGATGTCCTGTTGCGCCTCATTGAAGGACAGCAACTTCCCATCAGTGACGTGTCGCTGATGGCGGTCCTCGATCAGTTCCTGCAGTACATCAACACACGCGTAGCGCCCGAACCAGGAGAAATTGCGGAGTTTGCGGCAATTGCTGGCCGGCTGATGGTCTTGAAGTCACGCGAGTTGCTGCCTCGCCCGGCCCCAGCGCTGGAGGAGGACGAGCCATCCGATCTGGTGCGGCAACTGGAGGAGTACCGCGCCATCAAGCTGGCGGCAACCCGGTTGTCTACCTCACACGGCCTTGGCGGTTACGGTCGTGGCGCCAGCATCGAGCACCCACCTCCCGTCACCACCACGATGACGCAACAATCTCCTCGGGTGTTGGCGCGAGCTCTTCACCGTTGGCTGTCGCGAGTTCCCACGCTTCCGCAGGTAGTTGCCACCCGGCATACAACGACTCTGCGCGAAATGGTGTCGCGCATCTTTTCTCTCGTAACCAGAGACGGAGCCGGGAGCTTTTCGTTGTTTGTCTCGCAGCTACCTGGCCGGCAGGACCGGGCGCTCGCGTTCCTCGCGCTCCTGACCTTAATCCGCCGCCACGCCGTAGTGGCCTCGCAACCAAATCTCTTCGGAGAAATCACGTTTACCCGGTTTTCCCCCGGGTCAGCTCTGGAAGTATCCGACGATGTCACCTGAAATAATCATGGACGTGCCAGAGGCGGCAGCCACATCAGAGGTCCAGAGCCGTCTGCCGGTCTCCGTCGAGGACTTGCCGTCGTTGTTGGAAGCGCTCCTGCTGGTTTCGCCGGAGCCCGCAACGATCCAGGACCTGGCCAGGGCAGCCGGCGTCTCGGCGCCGGCTGTGGAACATGCGCTGGATCAGTTGAACGCATCCGCCTCAAGTGGATGGACAGTGATCCGGCACAATGGCGCGGCCCACCTTTCAACTGCCCCTCGGTGGGCCGAACATGTGCGGCACTTCCTGCGCATTGAACGCGAATCGCGCCTGTCGGGCGCGGCCATGGAGACACTCACGCTTGTGGCCTACCGGCAACCCGTGACGAGAGCGGAAATCGATGCCCTGCGCGGTGTGGACTCATCTGGCGTGCTGGCTACGCTGCATGCCCGCGGGCTGATCGAGATCGCCGGACGGTTGCCGACTGTTGGCAACCCGATCCAGTACGCTACCACCGTCGCATTCTTGCAGCAGTTCGGCCTGGCGTCGCTAGCTGATCTGCCGCCACTCGCCGAGCTTGCGGAGGATGCGAGCGAGCGCCTCTTCGCTGACGCTGCGCCACCCGGCGACAGTCACACGGCGCCAGAAACGGGTCTGGCGTCAAACTCCGGCGAGTGATCTCACCCTGGCGGCGGCCTCCACGACGGCCTCAACAGCGGCGACAATCTCGTCAGGCGTTGTTCCCCGGCCCACGGTGAAACGCAACGCGGACCGACACGTCTCGGCGGAGAGCCCCATTGCGGTCAGGACATGGCTCGGCTCGCTGTTGCCGGTCGTGCAAGCCGAACCGGCTGACGCGGCTACATCAAGCAGATCGAGCGCCAGGAGCATGGTCTCTCCCTGAATTCCCGGAATCGACACGTTCAGGTTGTTCGGGAGGCGAGGCCCCTCCAGCGGCGGCCCGTTCAGGATGGCATCCGGGAGGGCGGCAAAGATTCCTGCAGCGAGCTGATCACGCATCGCACGACAGTGCGCTGCGTAGGCCACTCGAAAGCTCTCCGCACGTTGCAGAGCAACGCCTAATCCGGCAACCCCGGCCACATTCTCGGTGCCCCCCCGGCGACCCTGCTCCTGCCCTCCGCCTGTCTGCTGGTAGTCAAGAAGTGTGCCTTGCCGCACGTAGAGAAGTCCTACCCCCTTGGGTCCGTAGAACTTGTGGGCCGAGAGTGCAAGCAGATCCACACCGAGATCTTCGACATCCAGCGAAAGGAGTCCCGCGCCCTGGACGGCGTCAGTGTGGAGACGGATGTTGTGCTCCTGTGCAACCGCAGCGATCTCTGCAATCGGCTGGATCACACCCGTTTCGTTGTTGGCGAGCATGACGGAAATCAGGCAAGTGTCGTGCTCAACTGCCGAGGCAATACTCGCTGCAGAAACAATCCCCTCCTGATCCGGCCGCACGAACGTTACCCGAAAGCCTTGGCGAGCCAGGGATTCTGCTGTGTGCAAGACTGCGTGATGCTCAATTGCCGTGGTCACGAGGTGCGGCGGTGGTTTCTCGGGAGCGGCCAACCGCGCGCCCCAGGCGGCGCCACGCAGTGCGAGATTGTTGCTTTCGGTGGCGCCGCTGGTAAACAGAACTTCGCCCGGCGCACACCCCAACACGGAAGCGGCCTGTGCCCGGGCCGTATCAACGGCAGCGCGCGCCTCCTGCCCCAAACGGTACAGGCTTGAGGGATTTCCGTAGGCCGCTGTCAGGTATGGCTCCATGGCCGCCAGCACTACTGGGTCGAGCGGGGTGGTGGCGGCGTGATCAAGATACACGCCCTGACTATCAGGCATCAGACCGCAGCCAATTGGGGTGCGGAAAACTCGCAATACCACCGAACACGGAGCGTCCTAACTCGCCGCTGCGGCTGGCTCTTTCCGTTCAGTTCGAGGCCGAGGAGCATCCCTGATCAGGTCCGCCAGAGTGGTGGAATCCAGCGTTTCAGCTATCGCGTCGCGCATCCGCAACCAGACTGGTCGCGTTTCGCAACCCTCAATCAGCGGGCAGGTTTGCTCGGTGATGTCCTCTGACACGCATTCCATCGGCGCCACCGGACCTTCCATGACCCGGTACACGTCGCCCACCTTGACCGCGTCTGGATCTCGGGTCAAACGGTAACCGCCACGGGCGCCACGCGTGCTTTCTACAAGCCCGGCCCGCCGGAGCGGCCCAATCAGTTGTTCCAGGTAGGGCATGGGAACAGACGACGCCTTCGACATCGCAGCGATGGACATCGGCCCCTGACCGTGATGCCTGGCCAGGGCGACCATCGCCCGAACTCCGTATTCTCCGCGTGTCGATACTTTCATGGCAGTCCTGGCAGGGCGCTAGGGAGGATTCAACGCAAATCCTACCCCGAACGAGCCCGCATAGCAACATCATTGTTGCCTGATCGGGTCTGATCCGCCAAACGGTGTCATATCTTGAACCAGGCCAAAGGTCCTCCCTCCCAAAGTGCACGGAAGCGTTGCATGGGATCGGGCGAAATCTGTCGGTAGATATGCAGGAAGCGGTCCCCCGTGAAGATCCCCCGGTAGACGCCATTCTCTGTTACTGGCACTGCCCAGCGCTGTTGCTCCGCCATCAACCGCTGGACGTTGTACACCGATTCATCAACATCGAGCGCCGGTACATCGGGCTCCATGACATCACGCACCAGGCGACTGCCAACCCCGACGCCTATTTCGGCAAGGAGACGATTGCGCCACAGCATCCCGACGACCCGGCCGCCGCTCGTAACCACGATGTCGCGCGGGCCGCCGCGCAACGCATAGGCCAGCGGCTGATCTGGCGCGATGCCGCCCATGTCCCAAAGTGCAAACTGCCCAACCCGCATGCGCTTCAGGCTCGATTCCAGCCGCACGGCACGGTCCTCAGCCAGCGCAACCGCCGCGATGAACACGGCAATTGAGGCGAGCACGACGCTCTGGACGACGAAAATACTGAACAGCAACAGGAGCAACGCCAGACCCACGCCGACACCCACCGCAACCCGGGTGGCCATCTGCCGCCCCAGGATTGTGCTCAGGCTCGCCCGAAAGACCCGTCCTCCGTCCATCGGAAAGGCGGGCAAGAGGTTGGAAACCAGCAGCAGGAGATTCGCGTAGAACAATGTGGTGAGCAACCCGATGAGCGACGGGTGGAACACCGTCCGGGCGTAGTGCTCAAGGTGAGAGAAACCGCTGTACACCCCCGCGGCGAGGATGACTGGCGCCAGAGCCGTTGCAAGCACGAGGTTCGCGAGGGGCCCGGCCAGCGCAATCAAGATTTCTGACCGGGGATCGTTTTCGGGCATCTGGTCCATGCGGGCCACGCCGCCCACCGCCGACAGAGAGACATCGTGAACGTGGACACCTCGCTGCCGCGCCATATATACATGGCCAAACTCGTGAACCAGGACGCAGGCAAAGACGAGCGCGACCAACCCGACGGTAAACAGGAGAACAGAAGGACCGGCGGCAAACCCGAAGCGGCGCCAATCGATGAGCACCCAGAGGAACACCAACACAAACGTTGGATGAAGCCTGACCTCAACGCCGTGAACACGCGCGACCGCGAGAGACTTGCGCATAGCACGAGGTTACCGATCTTTGCTCATGAACTCAAGACACGGCAGTCAGGAAAACGGGACCTGCATCCGCACATGCTAGACTCTGGCGTTCGTATGAAGCGACTTCCTATTGGAACGCCCGGCCACGCAACGGGTGAGATACCAGCAGCATGACTGATTCCGGGCTTAGTACGCGCTTACGCCAGCAGCACCGCCGCGCGGGGCTGATGGTCGGGGTGACGATGGGAATCGTCATCGCCATCTGCATTTTTGGGGCGGCGGTGCTGTTTGCCGCACTCTCCCAACCCTTCTCAGACCTCATTCCGATGGCGGGTCCGGTCGCGCCTGTCCAGACGCCAGCAGCCGAACCCGCCAGCAGCGGCGGGGGCAGTGACCAGAACATCGCTGCCGCCCAGGCGCCGGCGGATGCGGCGCCGACGCCAACTGTTGCGCCAAACGCGGAACCAACAACCGCGCCAGCATCCGACGACTTCGAGCCAAACTACCAGATCGGCGCGGCGCAATCCGTGAACTTCCGGTCTGGTCCATCAACGGGGGACAGCATCATCGTGGCGCTGTCGCCAGCAACGCCTCTGCAATATCTTGACGAGGATGCTCCGACCAGCAACCCGTCGGACGGGGACCGCTGGATGCGGTTCCGCACAGAAGATGGGCAGGAAGGCTGGGTCCGCGAAATCGACACGACGGCGTATCAGCCGTAAATCCTGTACGCGCACCGCGTGCTTCCCAAGGAGAACGACACATCATGCAGCGCGTCCTGATCGTTGGTCTTGGCCTGATTGGCGGCTCAATAGGCCTGGCGCTCCGCCGCTGGTCCGAAGAACACAAGGTCGATAGCCGCAAGCCGCTCGAAGTCGTCGGGTTCGATCCCAACCTCGATCATCAGCGAGCGGCCGAGAAGATGGGCGCGGTGGACCGCGGCGCCTGGGACCTGGCCAAGGCGGCTCGTGACGCGGATGTCGTGGTTCTGGCCATGCCGGTGGCCGCGATGCGGGAAGCCATGACGGACCTGGCATCACACCTTCAACCAGGCGCCGTCGTGACCGATACCGGTTCCACCAAGGCCCAGGTCATGGCGTGGGCGCGCGAAGTCTTGCCGGCGGGCGTTCACTTCGTCGGCGGCCATCCCATGGCGGGCAAGACCCAGAGTATCGAAGGCGCGGAAGCCGACCTGTTTTCTGGCGCCACGTGGTGCATCGCGCCATCGGTATCCGCTTCTGAGGAAGCCGTGCGTACCGTTCTGGGCCTGGTGGCCGCAGCAGGCGCCGAGCCCTACTTCGTCGATCCTCATGAACACGACGCCTATGTCGCTGGTGTCAGCCATCTGCCCTTTGCGATCAGCGCAGCCCTGATGAATGCGGTCTCTCGTGACGTGTCGTGGCGGGAAATGAAGCAACTCACCGCCGGTGGCTTCCGTGACACGACTCGCCTGGCCTCAGGCAGTCCGACCATGCACCGGGACATCCTCGTAACGAATCGAGACGCCGTGCTGCGCTGGATCGATGCCATGTCCGCATCGCTCAATGAACTTCGCGCGAATCTGACCAGCAACGCCCCGGACGCCGGGGAAAAGTTGGAGGCCTTCTTCACCCAGGCACGCGATGCACGAGCCGACTGGGCAACGCAAACTACCCGGGAGGGGGATTTGCTCCAGGCCACCGCCGCTGAACTTTCTCCCGAGAGCGTCAGCGACCATATGGGCCGCATGTTCCTGGGCGGCTTTGCCAAGAAGTTGCGCCAGCCCGCCTCGCGTGGTTCGTCAGCGGATAAGACGCCGTGACCACCGAGCTCCCCGACCGTCCCTCCCGGCTGGAGCAAGAGGTGCGCGAGATTCTCGAGCGCACTGAGGCACAGCGCACGCCGATTGACCACATCAGCGAGTCGGTGCACCGCACGAAGATCGGAGCACAGCAACGGCTGAAGCATCCGAAGTCATGGTCCGCAAGATCCCGGTTCATGGCGCCGGATATCTTGCGTCTGGCTGGCGCGCTCGCCCTGGCTATCCTGGCCGCACTTCTCGGAAGCATCTCGAACCTGCTGGCCACCGTGACTGCCATCGCCAGCTTGATCGTCTTTTTCTCACTCTGGTTCCCGTCCACACGCACCACGGCCACCTCGCGACCGCGCTGGCGGGGCCGCGACCTGGACTAGGCCGCTTGCGACGTTGGCTTCGCCTCGTCTGCTAGCCTTCCCACATGCCATCTCTCGTTTCTGACGCCGTTGATGCCTACGTGGTCCGGCGGCTTAACGCCCGCCTCCAGTTCCTGCTCTTGCAGCGCCGGGGTGACGCGCCGTTCGGTGGCTCCTGGCAGGCTATCCACGCGCGCATTGAGCCTGAGGAAACAGCAGTCACTGCGGCAGAACGCGCCCTGTTTGACACGACCGGCATGGCGCCGGGCATCGTCTACAGCGCGGATTACGTCAATCAGATTTTCGATCATGGCCGGGATGCCGTCGTCTTCATCCCGGTCCTGGCCTTCGAAGTTCCCTCCACCTCGCAGATTGCGCTCGGGGAGGATTTTGTGCAGCATGAGTGGTGCGAGCGAGACGAGGCCGCCGCTCGCCTCCTCTGGTCCGGCCAACGCTGGTCGGTGCGGCACATTGCGGATGTGATTGGCGCCGGCGGTTCCACGGCCGAGTTCTACCGCATCCGCTAGCGCCAGCACAGCCGTTCTACACTTGCCCTGGTACGAGCCTGCGCCCCAGCAGGACAAGCAGGAGAACGCATGCCTGATTTCCAGATCGTCGCCGACGTCAAACCCACCGGAGATCAACCTCGCGCAATCGAGGAGCTTGTGGCTGGCCTGCAGGAGGGTAAGCGGTTCCAGACCCTGCTCGGGGTTACCGGTTCCGGCAAGACCTTCACCATGGCCAACGTCATCGAGCGCGTCAACCGACCAACCATTGTGCTTGCCCACAACAAGACGCTCGCTGCGCAGCTCTATGCGGAGTTCAAGGAGTTCTTTCCGCACAACGCCGTGGAGTACTTCGTCTCCTACTATGACTACTATCAACCGGAGGCATACGTTCCACGTACCGATACGTTCATCGAAAAGGATTCAGACATCAATGAGGAAATCGACAAGCTTCGCCACGCCGCGACCAGGGCGTTGCTGACTCGTCATGATGTCATCATCGTCGCGTCAGTTTCGTGTATCTACGGTCTGGGGTCGCCGGAGGAATACGCGCAGACGGTAATCTCCTTGCGGCGAGGCGGCTCAGCCCGGCGAGACAAGATCGTTCGCCAACTCATTGACATCCAGTACGACCGCAACGATATGACGCTCGTACGCGGCGCATTCCGGGTGCGTGGCGACACGCTGGAGATTTTCCCGGCCTATGAGGATATTGCCGTCCGCGTTGAGTTCTTCGGCGACGAAGTGGAGCGCATTGTCGAGGTTGATCCGCTCACTGGCGAGCTCCTTGTAGA
>JAWKPJ010000012.1:0-137986 GCA_041390745.1 Thermomicrobiales bacterium
CCCACAGGTGAGGCCGTGATGGTGACGGTGCCGGTCAGCGGCAGCACCGGCGGGGATCCCCAGGTGATGTAGCCGTAGTAATTCGTGTTTGGTGGCAAGCCCTGGGGGAAACTCCAGTTGTACTGGTAGAGACGAACCGTCGCCATGGTCTTGAACTCCTCTCGTGTCGCGATGATGGCCTGCGCGGCAGGCATGGCGCCGAGCCTCACCACCATATGCAGGAGTTCGCTGCCCCACATGCGTACAACCACCCAATTGCCCTTGCGCGTCCCCGTGGCTCCGGGCCGCTCCGCTACGCTTCACGGCGTGGGCGACAGTTGCGCGTTGACGGGAGACAGGAGCGTGTATGGACCGGCGAACGGCGCTGCTTTTTGACCTGGATGGCACGCTGGTCGATTCTGTCTACCAGCATGTGCTGGCGTGGCGCGTGGCGCTGGAGACCGTGGGGATCGATCTCTCCGTCTGGCGCATTCACCGCCGCATCGGCATGAGCGGCGGCCTGTTCATCAACGCCCTGCTGCGGGAGACGGAAGGCGGCATCACCCAGGAACAGATCGACCGCGTCCGCTTCGCCCACGCGGCGGCCTACAACGACCTGGCTGGCGAGGTGCGCCCGCTGCCCGGCGCAAAGGCGCTGCTCACGACGCTCACCGACATGGGTGTGCCGTGGGCCATCGCCACCAGCGGGCGTTGGGAGACCGCCGGGCACGTCATCGCCTCCCTCGAGATTCCGGACGGCGTACCTGTGGTCACGCGCGATCAGGTCGCGCACGCCAAGCCGGACCCGGACCTGTTCGAGGCTGCCGCCGAGCGCCTGGGCGTATCTATCGAGCACTCTATCGTCGTTGGCGACAGCATCTGGGACCTGCTGGCAGCGCGCCGGGCCCGCGCGCTCGGGGTGGGGCTGCTTTCCGGCGGCTACGGTGTGGACGAACTACAATCGGCGGGCGCGTACCGCGTCTACGAAGACCCGGCCAGCCTACTCCTGCACCTGGATGAGGTAGGCGTGCGCCGCGCGGTCTGATTTGTCGTTGCCGCGAGGTCTCCATGCCGACCCCAGCCGCTGTGCCCCATACCCCGGCCACCTTCGTGCTGGTGCATTGCGCGTGGGCAGGCGGCTGGATCTGGCGAGATGTTGCTGCCCGGCTGCGGGCGGCGGGGCACATCGTCTACGCCCCGACCCTGAGCGGCATGGGCGAACTGGCCAGCCAGGCGACGCCTGAGATCGATCTCGACACGCACATCAACGATGTGGTTGAAGTCCTGACCCGTGTGGACCTGCATGATGCCCACCTGGTCGGCTGGAGCTACGGCGGCCTGGTCATCAGCGGCGTGGCGGAGCGCGTGCCGGAGCGCCTGGCGCAACTGATCTACCTCGATGCCACAGTGGCGGCGGATGGGCAGAGCGGGAACGATGCCGAGGGCGCCTCCCCCGAGGAGATTGCCGCGCTGGAGGCATCGGGCGTCGCCGCCGGGCTTCCCGGGTTCTTCACCCACGCGGACGCTGTTGACTGGCTCGCTGCCGCCATGCCTGATCCAGCGGTGTGCGCCTGGGTGCTGGCCAACTTCACCCCGCAGCCGCTGGCGACCTACACGCAACCGCTTTCGCTCGCCAACCCGGCGGCGGCCAGCCTGCCCCGCGCGTTTATCTTCTGCGCCGAAGGCAAGGGCGACGCCAGCAACGACCACTCGGTGCGCACCCTGGCGCGCGTCGCGCAGGACCCCGCCTGGCGCGTGGTGCAGGTGCAGGACACCCACATGGCCCCCGTCAACAACCCGGCGGCGATGGCCGCCACGCTCGCGTCACTGGCGCGCTAGCCCGAAGCAAACTCCCACGGCGCTCCCAGCCCGTTCCAAGGTTTGGGTCCTATCGTAGAGACAGGTCAAGGACACGAGGCCACGGAATGAGAGGAAGGAGCACCCCATGACCCCACGCGCACTACTGACCACCATCGGCGCTACCGCCATCGCTTTCGCCATTGCCATTGGCACGGCCGCCGGTTCGGTCGCCACCCGGCCGGCGGCCGTGCTCGCCAGCACGACTGCCGAGCAGGAGGCGACCACCGCGCAGCCAGCGGTAGCGCTGTATACCCTGGCGGCAGATGAGAACTGCCCGGTTGCCCTTTAATTCCGCGCGGCGGACGCCGCCGCCCGCACCCTCAGGAGCATTCGCCATGGCCGACCAATCACCGCTGCGATCGTACGTATCCCGGCGGCACGCCGAACCGCCTGCTTCGCCCAGCCGCCGGGATCTGCTGCGCGGCGGGGCGGCCGCTTTCGCGCTCGGCGCGCTCCAGGTGCGGCTCCCCGCCCCGGCAGGCGCCCAGGAGACGGCCAGTCCCACCGCCGATCTCTGCCTGATGACCCCGGAGCTCACCGAGGGGCCGTACTATCTGGATACCGACCTCCTGCGCCAGGACATTACCGAGGGCACGCCCGGGTTGCCGCTGCGGCTCCAGGTGCTGGTGGCGGACAGCCAGGCCTGCACCCCGCTCACCAACGCGGCGGTCGATATCTGGCACTGCGATGCGCAGGGCTTCTACTCCGGCGTCAACGCCCGGCCCGGCGGCGGATCAGGCGACGCCGCAGTCATTGATTCCGACACCTTCCTGCGCGGGATCCAGCTCACGGGCGATGATGGCGTGGCTGAGTTCACGACCATCTACCCCGGCTGGTACACCGGCCGCACCGTGCACATTCATATGAAGGTCCACATCGACGGCGACGTGGTGGACGAGAACACCTACGACGGCGGCCATGTCTCCCACACGGGCCAACTCTTCTTTGATGACGCGATCAGCGACGAGGTCTACCGCAGCGTCGAGGCCTACGCGGGGCGCGACGACAGCCAGCGCACCCGTAACGACCAGGACAACATTCTGGGCGACCACCTGGACGAGCCAGGCTTCCTCGTCAGCCTCTCGCCGCTGGACGAGAGCGACCCCCGCCAGGGCTATCTCGGCGTCATCACCATCGGCGTCGATCCGAACGCAACGCCGCAGGAAGCAGGGTTCGGCGGTCAGCCCCCGGCGGGCGGCCCACCGCCTGATGGCAGGCCGCCCGATGGACCGCCCCCGGCGGCCTGAGCCCTCACCGAGCGCCGCCGGGCGCACCGGAACTGCCCCGGACAACCAGTTCCGCCGGGAGCACCACCTGAGGCACTGATGCCGTCTGGCCATTGATTGCGGCCAGCAGCATCTGCACCCCGAGTCTTCCCATCTCCCGCATTGGCACGCGCATGGTGGTCAGGTCCAGGTACGACGCAACGTCGATATCGTTGTACCCAACGATGGCCAGGTCTTCGGGCACGCGCACCCCCTGCCGCCAGGCCGCCGCCACGATGCCCGCCGCCTGCCGGTCACTGCCCACAAACAGCGCCGTCGGCGGTTCTGGCTGGCCCAGGAGCGCGTGCAGGGCAGCCTCGCCGCCAGCCGGGCTGAACTCCGCCACGATCTCACCGCCGTCCGTCAGCCCTGCCTCCGCCAGCGCACGGCGGAACCCTCGCCGCCGGCCATCGGGCGATCCCTGGGCAAAAGCGGTCGCGTCGTGATCGACCAGCGCGATGCGCTGATGCCCCAGGCCACTCAGGCGCCGCACTGCTGCGACCGCAGCCGCCTCGTGATCCACGGAGACACTCGGCAGCGCCGGGTGGCGCGCATCGACCAGCACCACCGGCGCCCGGTCGCGGGCGAAGCGCTGCACCAGGCGCGGCGTGGGCGCGTGAGACACAATGATCGCGCCATCCGCCTGCCCGGGCGCAGCGAGCGCGCTGAAGACGCGCTCCCGGTCGCCCGGCCGCTCGATGGTGCGGATCAGGAGCGAATAGCGCGTCTCACGGAGTGCAATCTCAATCCCGCGCAGCACCTCCACGTAGAAATCGCGCGTGACCAGCGGCGCCACCACCTCCAGGGTCGCGGTGCGGTGGCGCGACAGCGCCTGGGCCACCGGGTTTGGGTGGTAGCCCAGCCGCGCGATGACCGCTGCCACGTGAGCGCGCGTGGCAGGCGCCACCTTGCCTGATGACCCGGGACACCGTGCCCACGCCAACGCCAGCTTCCCGCGCGACATCGCGGATGGTGGGGAGAGATGGCTGCTCTGACCGGGAGCCCTGATGAGACATGCCTGCTCCCACCGGCAGTGGCGGAACCGATTTCATCAACTTACACTCCATCGTGGAATCGGTTCCAACCGGGGGTTGTCCGCCACCGCATGTCATCGCTTCGCCAGCGCCTCTTCGCCGCCGTCCAGCCCGAGAGCAAAGGCTTCGAGGGCACTCCCTACCTGGCCAAGTGGCTGGTGCTCGGCGCGGCCATCGGGGTCATCGCCGGCCTCGGCGCCGTGCTCTTCTCCCGCGCCATCGCGCTGGCCACCAGCCTGTTTCTGGGCGGCATGGCGGGCTACGCGCCGCCCAGCCCCCTGGGCGAAGGCGAGCCCATCATCCAGGCCATGACCCGCCCCTGGTTCCTGCCCGTCGCCACCACGCTCGGCGGCCTGCTTTCCGGCATCATCGTCTTCCGCTTCGCTCCCGAAGCCGAGGGGCACGGCACCGACGCCGCCATTGCCGCCATTCACCACAAGGGCGGCCGGCTGCGCGGGCGCGTCGCCCCGGTCAAGCTGGTTGCCTCCGCCATCACCATCGGCAGCGGCGGCTCGGCCGGGCGCGAAGGCCCGACCGCGCAGATCTCCGCCACCTTTGGTTCGGTGCTCTCCTCCTGGATCGGGCTGAGCACGCAGGACCGCCGCATTGCCGTGGCGGCCGGCATGGGCGCGGGCATCGGGGCCATCTTCCGGGCGCCGCTCGGTGGCGCAGTCATGGCCACGGAAATCCTGTACCTGCACGACTTCGAAGTCGAGGCGCTCATCCCCTCACTTATCGCGTCTATCGTCGGCTACAGCGTCTTCGGCTTCTTCGAGGGGTGGGAGCCCATCTTCGGCGCGCAGCCAGGGCTTGCCTTCGAGAACCCGGCCACCCTGGTCTACTACGCGCTGCTCGGGGTGGTCTGCGGCCTGGTCGGGCTGCTCTACGCCCGCAGTTTCTACGGAGTCGAGGCGCTCTTTCACCGCGTGCGCGCGCCGCGCTGGGTCAAGCCGGCCCTCGGCGGCCTGGTGGTCGGCCTGCTCGGCCTGGTGGTGACTGGCGCGATTCACACCGGGTACGGCTGGGTCCAGATCGCCATGAGCCCGGACCTCCTGACCCTGCCGCTCTGGCTCGTGCTGCTCCTCCCCTTCGCCAAGATCCTGGCGACCTCCCTCACGGTCGGCTCTGGCGGCTCGGGCGGCATCTTTGGCCCGGGCATGGTCATCGGCGGCTTCGTCGGCGCGGCCTTCTGGCGCCTGGGCCACGGCGTGTTGCCCGGCTTGCCGGCGAACCCCGCGCCCTTTGTGATCGTCGGTATGATCGCGCTCTTCGGCGGCATCGCCCACGCCCCCCTGGCCATGCTGCTGATGGTGGGCGAGATGACCGGCAACCTCTCGCTGCTGGCCCCGGCCATGATCGCCGTGGCGCTCTCCACCGCGCTGGTGGGCGACGCCACGATCTACCGCAGCCAGTTGCCCGACCGCAGCAGCGCCCCGGCCCACCGCGTCCGCCTCAGTTTCCCGCTGCTGTCATCGCTCCGCGTGCGCGACGCCATGACCCTACCAGGACCCAACGACAGCGTGGCCCCAACCGAGGGCATGCTCCGCCTCTCGCCAGACGCCCCCCTGGACGATGCGCTGGAGCAGATTTCCGAGGCGCACGCCGATGAGGCGGCAGTTATCGAGCGCGAGCACCTCGTGGGGCGGGTTACCACCCGCGACATCGTGGCCGCCTACAAGTTGGCCCTGGCCCGGGGCGTCCGGCGCACCCGCCGGCTCGGCGCGGAGAGCACCCTGCTGGAGGCCCACCTGGCCGAAGGCTCCTCTCTGGCCGGAAAACCCCTGCAGGAGATCACGTTCCCGGCGGATGCGCTGGTCGTCTCGATCACCCGCGCCACCAGCACCGTTTTCCCGCGCGGCAGCACGGTCCTGGAGGAGGGCGACCGCCTGCTCCTGGTCACCGACCCCAAACGCGCCGGGGATGTGCGCGCGTTCGTGGAGACGCCCACGCCAGCCGCCGCCCCACTCGTGGCCGGGCGGTAGCAAGCGCACCGCCCTACCTGCCTTCAGCCCAGCGCAGCACGCGCAGTGCCCGCAGGGTGTTCCACCGGCTCGCCTCCCCGACCCCGGCCTCAAGCGTAACCAACGTCTCGCCTGGATACTCGGCGTCCAGCAGCCATCGCCCATCCGGTTGTTGCTTCGCCCGCACCAGGGCAATGGCCTCATTCAGGCGTGCGTCGGGGATGACCCCAGCCTCGCGCAGGTAGTCAAGCCCGCGCAGCACGTCGTAGTGCCACCAGGCCGGAAATGCAAACTGCGTCCAGTCAGCCCCGCCCATGCGGTCACGCGGAATGACCTCGCCGGTGGAGAGACGCCGTATCAGGCAGCGGGCCAGCAGGTACTCCTGCCCGCGTAACCGGGCGGCCGTCACCTCCGGGTTCGGGCCGCACGCACGCTCGTACGCCAGCAACGCCTCCAGCACGCAGATCGTCGTGTTGAACGAGGCCCGGGCCGAGCCAAACTCCGCCTCGCAGTTCCAGCCACCGTCCGCCAGTTGTTCCCCCAGCAGGCGCTGGATGAGCGTGTGAACATCCTGCCCGAAGTACGCCCCGGCGGCCGCCACCTGCCCGTTGATGCACGGCTCGATCTCGCCCGCGAAGTAGGGATTGGCGTCGCACTCCTCCGGGCCGCTGCCGCGCCACGTCACCTGCTCGCGCACCCGGCGCAACGCCTGCTGCGCCTGCGGGCTGGCCGGGTCCAGCCCCAGTTGCCACAGGAGCCAGAGCGCGTGCATCGTCGAACTGAAGCCCGGGTTCCAGGCCAGCCCGCCCCACGCGCCATCGGCGGCCTGCCGGGCCAGCACCTGCGCCCCGGCGCCTTCGGTGGCCACGCGTGCCCGCTCGGCGGCTACCTCACGCGCTGGCGCATCGGCAAGATCGCGCAGCGTTTGCCAGCGGATAGCGGGGTCGCCTTCAAGCAGCCAGTCAATCACCGTCACGTCAAAACCTCCCTCGTCGGGATGTCGCTCGTCGCGTGTTCCAGAGGACATGGCCGCCGCATCCACGCCATCGTGTTTTGAGCGACGACGGGAGTTGCCGGGTGCAGCGCTCGGCCACGCGATCGAGATTCTTCGCCTGACGCGGGCCGTCACCTGATCATCGCACCCCGCGCGCGGAAATCGACACCACAGGAGATGTGACGCGTGCGCTACACGCCTTTGTCTACCCGCGCGGCGCGTAGTCGAGCACCGCCAGGTAGATGCACTCGCCCGCGCCTGCGTTCTCGAAGCGATGGATGACATCAGCGCGGAAGTAGAAGGCGTCTCCCACCGCCAGCAGGTGCGACGCAGCGCCAATCACCATCCGCAGGTCACCCGCTTCCACCAGCACGTACTTGTCGATAGCCGGGTGATAGGGCTGGAGATCGTCGGTCGCCGCGCCGGGCGGCAGCGTGACGCGGATCCACTCGATGCCGCGCCCCGCGAAGGCCGGTGAGAGCAGTTGCCGGTCGATCCCCGTGCGCGCATCGTGGAAAACCAGCCGCTCCCCCGCCGGAATGGTGACCGTCGGGCGGCGCTCCTCCTCGCCCAGCAACTGCGCCAGGCTCACGCCCAGCGCCCGCGCGACATCGGTCGCCGCATTCAGGGAGGGGCTGTGCTCGCCGCGCTCGAGGTTTGAGAGCGTGGCGCGGCTGATCCCGGCCGCCGACGCCAGTTCCTCCAGGGTAAGCCCCTGCTGGCTCCGCGCCTCCCGCACTCGCGCGCCAAAGCGCGCGGAGGCCGTGCCGCTCCCGAGCCCAGGTGAGGCGTCCAACGTTTCGTGCATATTCTAGATTTCTCCAGTATATTGGAATCCTGCTGGCAGGATGTCATGTGCAACGTCCCTGCCCGCCGTCGTCATCACCAGGGAGCACCCCATGCGTTCCAACACAATCAAGCAGGGTATCGTGCGTGCGCCGCATCGCGGCTTGCTGCGGGCCACCGGCCAGATCCGCACCGAGAGCGACTTCGCCAAACCCTTCATCGCCATCTGCAACTCATACGTCGATATCGTTCCTGGCCACGTCCACCTGCAGGAGTTCGGCCGCGTCGTGAAGGAGGCGGTGCGGGCTGCCGGCGGCGTCCCCTTCGAGTTCAACACCATCGGCGTCGACGACGGCATCGCCATGGGGCACGAGGGCATGCGCTACTCCCTGCCCTCGCGCGAGTTGATTGCGGACAGCGTCGAAACGATGGCGCTGGCGCACTGTTTCGACGCCATGATCTGCATCCCCAACTGCGACAAGATTACGCCAGGGATGCTGATGGGCGCGGCGCGGGTGAATATCCCGACCATTTTCGTCTCCGGCGGGCCGATGCTGGCGGGCCAGGACGGCGCCGGCAACAGCGCCGACCTGGTGACCATCTTCGAGGCGGTCGGCAAGCGGGCTGCCGGCGAGATCGACGACGCGCAACTCCTGCAGATTGAGCAGCTGAGTTGCCCCACCTGCGGCAGTTGCTCCGGCATGTTCACCGCCAACTCCATGAACTGCCTCTGCGAGGCGCTGGGCATCGCGCTGCCCGGCAATGGCACGATACCCGCGGTCTCTCCCCGGCGGCACGACCTCGCGCGCCAGGCCGCCGCGCAAATCCTGGAACTCTGGCGGCACAACATCACCTTCCGCGACATCGTGACCCCGGAGGCCATCGACAACGCGATGGCGCTCGATGTGGCCATGGGCGGCTCCACCAACACGGTGCTGCACGTACTGGCCCTGGCGCGGGAAGCGGGCCTCACGTACCCCCTCACCCGCTTCAACGATGTCTCGGACCGCGTGCCGCACCTGGCGAAGGTCTCCCCGGCCTGGGATGGCCCCCGCCAGTGGCACATCCAGGATGTGGATGAGGCCGGCGGCGTTTCCGCCCTCCTGCAAGAGTTGGCGCAGCAGCCAGGCGCGCTGCATCTCGACGCCCGGACCGTGGCCGGCAAACCCCTGCGCGAGGTCATCGCGCAGGCGGCAAACCGCAACCCCGCCTGCCTGCGCCCCATCACCCGGCCACACTCGCCGCGCGGGGCGCTCGGCGTGCTCTTCGGCAACCTGGCCCCGGAGGGCGCGGTGGTCAAGATCGGCGCGGTGGAACAGCATCAGCTTCGCTTCCAGGGGCCTGCCCGGGTCTTTGACAGCGAGGAGGAGGCCACGAACGCCGTCATCAACCGGCGTGTGGAACCCGGCGCGGTGATCGTGGTGCGCTACGAAGGGCCACGCGGCGGGCCGGGGATGCGCGAGATGCTCTCGCTCACGAGCATGGTCAAGGGCATCCCGGAGTTAAGCGCCAGCACCGCGCTCATCACGGATGGCCGCTTCAGCGGGGGCACCCGCGGCCTCTCCATCGGCCATGTCTCGCCGGAGGCCGCCGAGGGCGGCCCGATCTCGCTGCTGCGGGATGGCGACCTGATTACCATCGACCTGGCGGCGCGGCGGCTGGAGGCAGCGTGCTCCGAAACCGAGTGGGAGGCCCGCCGCGCGGTGTGGGCGCCGCCAGCCACGGAGGATCGAGGCGGCTGGCTGGGGCGCTACCGGCGGCTGGTAACCAACGCCGCGAACGGGGCGGTACTCGCCTGAAGCGGCGCGCAACCCAGCCTGCCCCCGGAATCCGGGCTGCTTCGTCGTCGTATCCCGAGCGAAGTTGGGCGCCCATATCCTGAGGGGTTTCCTGGCGGGTCGCCGCCTCTGCAACCGCGTCCGGAAACCCGGCTCACGCGGGACGCAGGGTGACGGGAATCTGAAGGCGAAACACCGACCCCACGCCCGGCGTGCTTTCCACCGTGATCTGGCCATCCATGAGCCTGGCCAGCCGCTGGGCAATGGCCAGCCCCAACCCCGCGCCGTGCCGGCGTGGGTGGCCATGCTCCACCTGGTGGTAGGCATCGAAGATGCGGTCCAGGGCTTCCGGCGCGATGCCAAAGCCAGTGTCCCGCACGCGCACGACGACCCAGTCGCTGTCTACCTCGACGGCGATCTCGACCAGGCCGGCTTCGGTGAACTTCACGGCGTTCCCCGCCAGGTTGAGCAGAATCTGCCGCAGCCGCTCACCGTCGCCGAGCAGGTGCGGCAGGCGCTCTGGCAGGCGCACCTGCAGGTCGATCCCACGCTGCGCGGCCTGGGGTTGCACGTCCTGGCGCACCTGCTCCACCACCTGGGTGAGGTCAACAACATCTCGCCGCAACATGAGGCCATCCGCTTCAATGCGGGCCAGGTCGAGCAGATCGTTGATGATGGCGAGCATCCGGCGGCCACCCAGTTGGATGTAGCCGAGATCCACACGCTGGTCATCGCTGAGTACGGCGTGCGTGTCATTAAGCAGGAACTCGGCATACCCCAGGATGGCCTGCAGCGGCGTACGCAGCTCATGGTTGGCCATCGCCAGAAAGGCGCTCTTCGCCTGATTGGCTGCCTCCGCCGCGTCCCTGGCCTGCAGCAGGGCCGCTCGCTCGCGGTCGTGCAGGATGGCAATTCCGGCCAGGTCACTGATCTGCTCGACCAGGCCCAGGTCGCCTGCGGCGGGCGCACACGGTTCCCGGTAGTAGACCGCGAACGTGCCAAGCACCTCATCGCTTTCCCGGTTGAAGATCGGGACGGACCAGCAGGCCCGCAGTTTGTGCGCCGTGGCTAGCACCTGCCAGTCAGCCCAGCGTGGGTCCGTCGCGATATCGCCGACCACGACGGGCTCCCCGAGAAAGGCCGCGGAGCCGCAGGAGCCCACCATTGGCCCGATCTGCACCCCATCGATGGCAGCGGCAAAACTCCCGGGGAGGCTGGGCGCCGCAACATGGCGCAACTGGCTCTTCGGTGCATCGAGCAGCAGGACGGAGCAGGCGGCGCCCGGCAGTATCTCTTCCAGCGCGTGACAGAGCGCGCCGAGGATGACCGCCAGGGGCTTCCCCTCGACCAGGAGGCGCAAGACCCGGTTCTGCCCGGCGAGCAACCGCGCCGGGCGATCATGCTGCGCGATCACGGTTGACGAGTCGGCCATCAGCCTCTCCATCACGATGCAGGAGATGGATAATGCTGGCGAACAGTAGCACTATGCATCTCGGGCGTTGGCGATCCACGCACCGGCCCCAGCGTCACTTGCCGGCCATGGGCAAACTGCCAATACTCACCAGGCATCCGCGTGTCCTTCAACGACCCGGACCGCACGGGTCCGCACCGCCTCTCTGCCGTACGGGGCGTGATCAGGAGTGAACAACGAATGGAGCGGTCGGCGTCTCTACGCGCGGGCAGGCTTTCCGGCGTCATCAGCGTTGCCGCGTCCAGCGTCGTGCGGCCAGACGATGTCCGACAGCCCGGTTTCTGAGCCTGCCTGGAGCGCGGGCAGCTGCGGCCACTTGCAGCCAGCGCCTGTCGGCCCATCGGGCATTGGGCGATGTGCAGCGCGCCACTCAGCCGGTCACCCACGCCCGGCACGCCACAGGCGGCCACGCCCGATGGTCAGCCCTTCCGTCGTCAGCGCGTAGAAGATCGGCAACCCGACAAACGCTACCAGCGCCAGCAACGGGGACACGAGCACCCCGAGGAGCGTGCCAGCGAGGTACAGGACGCCGCCAATCACAGCGCGCTCCCCGGGGAACCTGGCGTAGGCGGGGATGCTCGAGAGCAAGGCCGGATGGCGGCTGATGTACTGAAAGAAGAGCAACCAGCTCAGCGTCGTCAGCGTGCCCAGCGCCCCATAGAGCCCGACCGCCACCCGCTCATCCGCCAGGCTGCCCGAACCAATGGCCTGTGCCAGAACGGCTGTGGGAAAGGGCAGCAACCCGGTGGTGACGAGGACCGCAAGGTTGCACCACTGCATGCCGTCATCCATGCGCCGGATGTGGTCGAAAACGGAGACGTGTGAAAGCCACACCACACCGGTCAGCAGCCAGGACGCCAGGTACGCCACATACGCCGGCCAGTGCTCCAGAAGCTGCGTCAGGAGGTGGCCGGGCGGCCCCTCCGGCGTCAGGAGATCGAGCACGAGCAGCGTCATGATGATGGCAAAGACGCCGTCACTGAGCGCCATTGTCCGGCCGGGGTCACGCCACCGTGATCCCCCTTCATCCGGGGGCGTTGTCAGGTTCGTCTGCGTTGGGCACAGGCTACTCTCGTCGCCAGGCGCTTCGTAGCCGGCCCGGTCCTCGCTCCCCATGCGGATAGTCCCCCGCGCGGCCCGCTGGCGATTCCGCCGTTGCGGTGTCCGCAGCCAGATCCGGACCAGGCGTTGCGGGGTCCGGGCCCGGACGTCGCCCGCCAGCATGTTCCCACCTGGCCGCAGTGCCGGCCGCCTTGCCCGGCAGTGTGCAAGGTCAGGGCCAACAGGCGAATCAACTTGCGGGCGTCGTCCCTTGCCTCGCGCGGTTGGCGCGCCCGCCTGGCGAGTTCAACTACCGGACGAACGGCCGGCAACATCGCCCCGTTGGTCGAAGACCGGCGCCTCGAGGAGTCCGGGCGCGGCGCCTGGGGTATCATCGATATATATCGCACCACGATATGCTTCCGGCGCAGGTTCTGCCGCCTGCCTTGCCGTGAGCGACAACGGAAAGGCCTCCGTGGACGATCGCCACTTCGATGCCCTGACTCGCGCCCTGACTGCTGGCGATTCCCGCCGCCGTCTCCTCGCCCGGTTGGCGATGCTGCCGGTCCTGGGAGGGCTGCCGGGCATCGTGGATGCGGGCGACGCAGAGGCAGGCGGCGGGCGGCGCAAGCGGCGCGTGAAGCGGCACAAGCATGGCAAGGGCCGGCGCCGGAATCGCAAGCGCACGAAGAAGTGTCGTTCGCAACCCATCGCCCAGACCTGCAGCGGCGCGTGCGGAACGGTGCTCGACAACTGCCAGAAGAGCGTCGATTGTGGGCCTTGTGACTGTGGCTCCTGCCCCATTTGCCAGACCTGCGATACGATCACGGGCGAATGTATCCCGAATACCGTGACCGCCGGCGACGCGTGTGGCGATGGCCTGATCTGCGTCGATGGCCAGTGCGTCTGCGACGGAACCGGCTGTCCGACGGGCTGCTGCGAGGCCAACACCTGCTACGTTGATGACGCGACGGCCTGTGGCTCGGCAGGCGGCGCATGTACCCCCTGTGCTGGCGCCGAAGTGTGCGACGCAGGCACATGCTGCAGCCCGGACGGCGCGACTCCCCCCTCCGGCGCGGCCTGCTGCGCGGGGCTGATCAAGTGTCCCACTGGCGTCTGCCAGGCCGATTGCTGCGCTGGCGTCTCCTGCAGGACCCCGGGTGACGAATGCAGCGGCGGCGTCTGCGCGCCACCGCCCACCTGCGGGCAGTTCCAGGCAGATTGCACCACCGGGAGCCAGTGCTGCAGCGGCTCCTGCGCCGTCAGCGGCTGCCTGTGCAGTGCCGCCACTGAAGCCTGCTACGTCGATCGCGACTGCTGCGGCAATCCGCAGCCGCAGCGCTGCGTGGGGTTCCGCTGCCAGCCGATTGCGGATTGACGCGCGCCAAAGCACGGCCCGGGGGCTGAAACCCCAGCCCCTGGGTCAACGCTCGCCGGCAGCCGCGCTGAACCTGCCTTCTGCCAGCGAGGGGTCGCCGGTAAGGAAGGTGCGGCCGTTGGCCTTCAGCCACTCGCCCGCCACGCAGCGTGATGCTTACGGGCCCGCCGCGTCCCCAGACGGTGATGGCCGCCTGGCCGCCCGCGTCCGGATCAGCCCTGCCGGCGTAGGCGACAAATCCGGGCCAGCGCCACATCTGGGCTCGTGATCCGGGTAACCCGCAACTGCCCGGCCAGCGGGCTCAACCGGCAAGCTGTTCTCCCTGGCTCCCGTGCGGAGTTGAAAGCAAGGCGCCGTGCTCCGGGGCGGGTGTGGGTGCAGAAGGCTACGCCAGCCGGCAGCAGATCCCGTTGGTTGTGTACAGCGGTGTGCACTGAAGGTGGGTCGCCGGGAATCCCCTCGTGTCTCGAGCTCGTCGAGAGACCTCGTTTACCGGCACTCGCGACGAGGTCTCTCGACGAGCTCGAGACACGGGATTTCTTGCCTGGCAGGTCAGGTCTTTTGCAACACGCTGGATTTCCTTTTCTTTTGCCCTTGTGCTTGCTGGCGCTCGCCGTCTGCGCCCCCAAACCGGGCGCAGCCAGCACCACCATGCCGGTTGCCCCGAGCGAGCCGAGCACCTGGCGGCGGGGCTCCCCGCTGGCGGGGTGATGATCGCGGCTGGCGCAGTGACCGCCTCCTGAGGCCTGCTGCCCCCGACGCGCCGCGAGAGCGCGTCACGTCGTGTCTTGTCCATAACATGCCCTCTCGTGCGTGGCCGTCGCTCAGCGCCGGGTCATCAGCCACGCCAACCTGACCGCACAGGCCACGCACGAGCCTGTGTCTCACACGGTCCTTCTGGCGTCTCTGTGAAGAACGGACGACCTGTTCGGCAGTATGGGGAGGATGGGTCTGAGGCGCGTCTATCGAAAGTCGTCTATCGTGCAGGGCATGACCGTATTACCCGCAAGATGCATGGTCAGGCGCAGGGTCTCGGGAATGCCCCGCGCCTGTCCCTGTCGGGTGGCCGGGCGTGTCAGGCCGGCGTGGGAGCCTGGGCTATTCCGCAGCGGCAGCCGCTGCGCCGATGACGCCTTCGGCTACGGTCGGCTCCCCGGTGAAGAAGGCGTAGTCGTTCTCCGTCAACCACTCGCCCGCGATCCGGGTCGATTCGTCGGCGCCGGCCTGGTCGTCGAACACCCCAACGTATGCCTGGGCGCCCGCTTCCCCATCTGAACTGCCGAAGTACGCGATGAAGCCGGGAATCTCCCGCACCAGCGGGACATAGCCATCGTCGATCAGGCCCATGACCTTGTTGACTGGCCAATCCGGGCTCGGCTCCCGCAACCGGACAACGAGGTACTTGCCCATCAACCCGCCCGCCAAATCTGGCTCCGCCGCGACGCCGATCACCCCGGTGTAGATCTCCGGGTTGCCCTGGACAAAGTTTGCAGCGCCCTGCTCTCCCCACGCTCCCGCGCGTTGGTTGGACGCGGCGATGCCTTCGGCATCCTGGTAGACGCCAACGGAAAACTGGAGGCGCTCGTCCTCGTTTGCGCCCGCGACGTACCAGATCAGCCCGGGGACCTCCTTGATCAGCGGCACGAATTCAGCCTGGATCATGGCCAGCAACTCATCCACCGAGCGGCCTGGCTTCACCGTCCGCAGCCGGACTACGACATGCTTTCCCAACAGGCCGCTACCGCCTGCCGGAGTCGCCACCGGGCTGGCTTCCTGCGCCAGCGCTGGCCGCGCCGGGTTCTCCCCGGCGCACGCAAGCAGCGCGGCCCCGCCCGCCAGCCTGAGTACGGTGCGCCGTGTGGTTGCCGCTTGCATCACAGTCCTCCGGTTCCGGTCGGTTCTCGTGTTCAGGCGCTGGCAGGCCGGATCTGCGAAATCACCTCGTCCGCCAGCCGCGTGGGCATTCCCGGCACGAACGGGCGCTGCATGATGAGGACGACGTGGGTTGCGCCCGCATCGACAAAACCCTGCACCTCGCGCACGGCGCGCGGGAGATCATTGAAGTCGATACGGTACTGGGTGGACAACTCGATCTCGTCCGGATCGCGCCCCACCGCGGCGCAGTGCTGGCGCAGGACCTTCACCTTGTGCTGGAACGTCTCGACTGGCCCTCCGGCGAAGTTCCACAGGTCCGCCTGCCGCGCTGCCACGCGCAGCGTCAGTTGCTCGCCGCCGCCGCCGATGAGAATGGGCGGGTGCGGCTGCTGCACCGGCTTCGGGTCCACCCGCGCTTCGCGCACCTGGTAGTAGCGGCCGTCAAAGGTGACGGCTTCCTCCGTCCACAGCCGCCGCGCGATGATGATCCCCTCTTCCATACGCCGGATGCGCTCGCCCGGCGGCGGCAGGGGGATGTTGCGGCTCTCGTGCTCATACACCGTCCAGCCCGCGCCCATGCCGTAGTCCACGCGGCCGCCAGAGATGACATCCAGACTGGCGGCGATCTGGGCGTGCATGGCGGGATCGCGGTAGGTATTGCAGCCGGTCATCAGGCCCAGGCGCAGGCGCGTGGTCTGGGTGGCCAGCGCGGTCAGCAGCGTCCAGGGCTCGAAGCAGGGGCCCACCATCGCCGGGCCCGCCGCCGCCTGGGTATCGACCGGGTTCAGGTGATCGAAGAGCCAGCCGTGCTCGAACGCCGGGATGGCGTCTGCCTCCTGCCAGACGGCCAGCAGGTCGGCGTACCTGGTGTGCTGCTGGGGAGTCTTGAAACCGAATCGCAGTCGTGGCACGTGGCGCCCTCTCCCTCGCGTGCAGGCGGCGGTTGCCCGCCCCGGTCAGATGGGCTCACGATAACCAATTGCGCGGCGGCCGTACAGAGCCAATCGCGCTCAGGCGCTCCCGGGCGCAGGGCCGAAGTCGTCCAGTTCCAGCGACTCGATAAACGCCCGGAAGGCGGTTGGCGGCTCGGGAGGTGCTGCGGCAACCGGCGGCAGCGCCGGGGCGGCCAGCGGCGCCTCTGCCTCGGCCTCGCTCAGGCGCATCAGGGGCACACGCGCCAGATCATGATCCGTTATGCGCAGCGGCAACTGGTTGCGGCTGGCCAGCGCCACCCCATCCGCGAAGTGCGCGGGCAGCATGATCTCCCCCTGCGGACCATCGATCTGCAGGGAGGCGCGCAGCACGTCATCCGAGCCCACGTGCAAATGCACGGCCGTGAGTTTCGCGGAGAGCGCCGCTGTCAGGGCCTCGACCAGGCGGTGCAGGCGGCGCGGCGCGCGGCTGGCGTCGCTACTCTGCGGTGTCGCAGCAAAGGCGATGGCGTCGTCGGTGGTCATGGCCACGATGAAGGCGCGGCCATCGTAGGTGCGCAACGCCAGCACCGGGTGACCATGCTGGGAACACCACTGCACCGCGTGCACGCTGAGATCAGGCATGGGTCGGGATGTCCTTTCCCCGCAACGGGGAAGCTGGGGCGGATCAAATATCCGACCTATTTAGTCGGATATTCGTAGCCTAACCAGCAGCGCGCGGTGTGTCAAGCAAGAGGACGCGTATGCGTGACGCGCTCTGTGGCCGCTCTCCGGAGGGTCATGCACCTGTCACTGATCGTGGCGCTTTTCGCCAACATTTTTGCGGCCGGCCCCCTCCGCATCGTTCTCCAGGCAACGATCTCGTGGCCGATCTTGTCGCCGAGACCAATGCCTGCATCCTCGAAGCATTCCGGGATGATGGGGGATTTTGGGCCTATCTCCCTTGCATCGAACTGGCGCAGGTCGTCGACGACCTGCGCCCACCACGCGAGTCGAACTACCCCGTGCCAGATGGGATCGACGCCGCTATGACGACCACGTATGCAGCGGCTGACTTGCTTAGTGCTGTCGGATCATCAGATACCAGCGACTGGCAGCAGGATGTCGACACGCTGCTGGAGATGTCGGATAAGTACCTCGCGCAGTACGAGGCGTTGCCCGATCTGGATGAGGACGATGTCCCGGCCAGCGAACCAGACTATGACAGCATGATGGCCCAGGCCGCGCTCGCGACCACGGCGGACTGCCTGAACAGCGCCGTGTTTATCGCACAGTTTCTGTGGGGCGATAGCGCTGCATATTCAGCAGTCCGGTGCAGCAGAACTCCTCATAGCTATGGATACGTTGCTGAACGAGCCAGGCCGGATCGCCAGCCTGCCAGTATCACTGGCTGATCCGGCGGCCTCCCTGCAGACAGCACTGAAACTGCAAGACGACCTGCGTGACCCGGAGGTCGCCGGACAGGTGCTCTTGCTGGCGGAGCACGTCTTGTTCCAGACGGGGGCCTGGGGGGAAGACTAACATCGTATCCTGTCTCTGCTTCGGCGCCCCGTGTCCTGACCGTGTGACGGGACCCCGGCGGCCTCGCCGACTCCTCGTTCCCTATCCCTTCCGGGCTTCGCGCCAGAGCGTGACGACATCTCTCACCGGCCAGCTCATGCCTCCCACGCAGCGAGATTTCTCGACTGCGCGCAAGAACATCCGCCAGCCCGCTCCCTTCGCCATGATGCGCCGCGGCTTACACTGCCCGCGACCAGGTACGCACGCTCCACAGTGTCATGACCACGGCTTCGCGGCAAGGAGTGTCATGCGTCCCCTCGAATGGTGCCTCGTCCTCGTGTTTTTCCCGCTCATTCTGCTCGCATTTGGTCCACCCGCCTGGCGCGCGTACTGGCGGCCGCTGAGCGTCGTCCCCGCCCTCGTTGCCCTGCTCCAGGTCGTGCTGGAGGGCTGGCGCTGGCAGCTTCTCCCGCTCTATCTGCTGGCGGCCGTGCTGCCGATCATCGCCCTTGTGGCCCGCAACCGCCAGCCGGCGCGCTGGTTGCGCCGGGGCGGCGGGGTCGCGATGGCGGGCATCGTGGCCACGTCGGCGTTCGCGGCCGGGTACGCCCTGCCGGTGATCACCCTCCCCGCGCCAACCGGGCCCTACGCCGTCGGCGTCGTTGACCGCGAACTGGTGGACACCGCGCGCGACCGCCGCCTGATGGCCACGGTCTGGTACCCGGCGGCTGCACCGGGTGAGGCTGCGCCACTCACGCACTACCCCGACCAACTTATGGCGGGCATGGCGAACCTGACCGGGCTGCCCGGCATCGTCTTCCAGCACCTGCGGTACATCGACGTGGCGGCGAGTGAAGACGCACCGATCCTGGCCGACGGGGAGCCGTTCCCCGTCCTCGTCTTCTCCCACGGCATGACCGGGATGCGGTTGCAGAACGCCTCGATGCTGCAGGACCTGGCCAGTTGGGGCTACGTGGTGCTGGCGCTCGATCACACCGACGCGGCAGCGGTGACGACTTTCCCGGATGGCGAAACGCGATTCTACGATCTCACGCGCTTCGGCCTTCCTGCGGATGACGCGCCCAGCACCGCGACCGTCGAGACCAACGTGTTCCCGGTCTGGGTGGCCGACCAACAGTTTGCCTTCGATACCCTGGAAGAGTGGCAGGAGAACGACCCGCTCTTCGCCGGCACACTCGACCTCGATCACCTCGGCGCGTTCGGGCACTCCTTCGGGGGCGCGACCGCACTGGAAGTCTGCCGCGTCGATGCGCGTTGCCAGGCCGCTGCCGACCTGGATGGCGGCATCTATGGGGCCATTCGGCGCGAACCCACGGTGCGCCCAACGCTCATCATGAGCTCCGCCGGGAGTCGTGACGTGCCCGGAGCGATGGCGGGTTGGGGCAACGTGCTGGCGCTGGCAGAGGGTCCGGCGCGCTGGTTGGAACTTCCCGGCAGCAGCCACCTGTCGTTCACCGACATGGAGCTGCTCTCGCCGCTCCTCCCCCCACCTGGCTTCGATCCGCGTGCTGGCCTGGCCCAGGTCGATCACGACCTGCGCGTGTTCTTCGACACCCATGTGCGCGGGCAAGCGGACCCGGGCGGCTACACGCTGCCCGGCATAAAGCTGTAGCGCAGCCGCACCTGCGGGGTGGTCATCTGTAGCACGCCAGTTCTTCCTGGCTCGCAGGCACTCTCCGGTACCACGCGAGCGGTTCCGCTCACGAATGCAAGGCGCTCGGTCCGCCAGGGGATGCAGACTCTGCAGCCTTAGCTCCGCGGAGCCTCCAGGCTCTGCGCGGCCTTCAGGGCGACCTGTTGGATGTAGCGCCCTACCGGAAGATTCGCGGCACGTGCAGCTTTGCTGAGGAGGCGCACCTGGTCTCGATCAAAGGAAACCTCGAAGGTGGCCGTGACGTTTGATGAGGTCTGTCCCTCGACAGGGTGGTCCCAATCCCACGCGTCTGGATTCATCAGTTCGCCTTCTTCCGCGTCCTGTGGCGTGTCGAGTGATTCCAGGCGAACGGCCGTTGGGGTAATGTGGGTCATGATGCCTCCGTTCAGCGTTCGCGACTCAAGATGGTGATCTCGGCTGGCTTGCAGTACCACGCGGTGATGACGCGCCAGATCAGGCGGTCCTGCGTGGCCAACAGCGGGGCGGCGATGCACTGGCCCTGGTCATCCCATCCATACACGATGTGCGAAGCGGCACGGCCGGCACGGTTCGCCATGACGACACAGAACCCGGTCTCCGGTATGGCATGCAGTTGGTCCGGTGTGACGCCGTGCTCCCACGTCCTGTCCTGCGCGCGAAGGCTGTAGAGGAGTTCAGCAGTCGCAATCCGTACCATCAGACTCCAAACTCTTGCCTCACGTTGCGTCCTTGCACACCGGTTATCCCAGCGGGTACGTGGCACTCCCTCTGACCAGATCTGGTCCCATGCAGACCATGGTCAATCGCTGTGTCTTTTCGCCACATGCCTGTGCGAGGACATGGAAGCGCCCAGGCATTGCCGGATGGCAAGTCGTAGGGGCTGGGGCGCCGCCGCTACTCCACCCCGGCGCTGCCCAGCAGCTCCGGGCGGAACAACCGGGCGTCCATCAGCTTCGGCCCGGCCTCGGGGATGATCGGCGCAAACGCCATGTGGGCCAGGATATCGCGTGCGATCTCGACGCCCGGCGCGATCTCGGTCAGCAGCAGCCCCTCCGGCGTGGCCCGGAAGACGGCGCGCTCGGTGACGTACTGGATATCCTGCCCCCGGCTGAGGCCGTACTGCGCGTTGTAGGTGACCTGCTCGATGCACTCGCGGAACTTGCGGTGCTTGCCCTCGCGCAGGATGTGCAGTTCACCTCCCACGACCTCTACCTGCAGGCCGCCGGCGGTGAACGTGGAGCAGAAGATGAGCTTCTTCGCGTTCTGCGAGATGTTGACGAAGCCGCCGGTGCCGATCAGCTTGTCGCCCAGCTTGCTGACGTTGACGTTGCCGCTGGCATCGACCTCGCCGCAGCCGAGGCAACTCACGTCCAGCCCGCCGCCGTCGTAGAAATCGAACTGGTACGGTTGATCCACAAACGCCGTGGGGTTGTACGAGACGCCGAAGATGACGCCCTTGGCGGGCATGCCGCCGATCACGCCCTGCTCCACGGTCAGCGTGATCTGATCGACGAACCCCTCTTCCACCGCCACCGCCGCCACGCCATCGGCCATGCCCACCCCGAGATTGACGACGGCCCCGGCAAACAGCTCCTGGTAGGCGCGGCGCGCCACGATCTTGCGCTCGTTGAGCGGCATCGGCTCCACGCGGTGCAGGGGGGTGCGCAGGCGGCCACTGAAGGAAGGGTTGTACTCCTCCTCCACCGTCTGCCACTGCCCAGGGTGGATGACGATGGCATCCACCAGGAAGCCGGGCACCGCCACCTGCTGCGCGGGCAGGCTCCCCGCCGCCGCCAGCCGCTTGGCCTGGGCAATCACCTTGCCGCCCGCGTTGTGCGCCGCCTGCGCCACGGCCAGCACTTCCAGCCGCGCGCCCTCCTCCTCGATGCTGAGGTTCCCCTCTTCATCGATGGTGGTGCCACGAATGAAGGCGACATCAATGGGAAATGGCTTGTAGAGCAGCCACTCGCGGTCGTGGATCGTGATGACCTCGACCAGGTCTTCGTGCGTGATGTCGTTCAGGCGTCCACCCTGCCGGCGGGGGTCGATGAAGGTGTGCAGCCCAACGTGCGTGATCAGCCCCGGACGGCCGGACGCAATCTCCCGGAACAGCTGGGACATCACCCCCTGCGGGAAGTTGTAGGCCTCGAAACGGCTCTCCTGCGCCATGCGCCCCATCTCCGGCGCCATGGCCCAGTTGCCGGCCACCACCCGCTTGAGCAGCCCCTCCAGGGCGATCATGCCGAGCCCGCCGTCGGCCTTGTTGCCGATGCCGGTGCAATGGATCAACGTCAGGCCGCGCGGGTGGCCCGTCGCCAGAAAGCGCTCGCGCAGGCCGCGCAGCAGCAGATCGGGCTCCAGCAAGCCGCCGCCCGAGCCTTCCACCACCAGGGCGCCATCTTCCGGGATGAGTTCCGCCGCCTCAACGGCATTCAGGATCGGCTTACGCATGAGGGTTCGTCCCGCTCCATCGCTCGACGCCTTACCCCCCTCTCCCGCGCACCGGGCGAGGGACTGGGGGTGAGGGTTCTACGCCGCCTTCCAACCGAACTTCTCCTCGGCCAGCCCGATGATGTGCTTGCCAATCGGGATCGCCGAGGTGGCTGCCGGCGAGGGCGCGTTCAGGACGTGGATCGTGCGCGCCGTCTCCCCGATCAGGAAGTCGTGGACCATCGTGCCGTCCGGCAGCACCGCCTGCGCCCGCACGCCCGCGCGGTACGGCTGCAGGTCGTCCAGCTCCAGTTCCGGGCAGTAACGCTGGCAAAGCGCCAGGTAGCGCGCCTTCACCAGCGCCCCGGCCATCTCCTGCACGCCCGACTTCAGGTTCGCCTTGATGACCTTGCGGAAGCCGGAGTAGCGCGCCATCTCCAGCAGGTCGGTCACGTTGACGTCGCCCAAGGTGTAGCCCTCGCGCGCGAAGGCGAGCACGGCGTTCGGGCCCACGGTGACGTAGCCGCCAATCATCCTGGTCAGGTGCACCCCCAGGAAAGGCAACTCCGGGTCCGGGATGGGGTAGATCAGCGCCTGCACGATGTCGTTCTTGTCCGCGCCCAGCCGGTAGTACTCGCCGCGGAAGGGCACAATGCGGAAATCGGTCTCCACCCCGGCCATGCGCGCCAGGCGGTCGGCCTGCAGGCCCGCCGCGCTGACTGCGTGCCGCGCCCGCACGCGGTCGCGCGCCGTCTCCAGCACCACGGCGGAAGGCGCCTCGTCGATATGCCGCACTTCCGTGTTGGTCAGGATCGCGCCGCCGCGCTCCCGCACCACGTCGGCCATGGCGCGCGCGACGCGCCCGTAGTCGACGATGCCGGTGGTGGGCGACCACAGCCCGCCCAGGCTGCGGATGCGCGGCTCGCGCCGGGCCACTTCCATCTGGTCCAGCTTCTCGATGACGATGCCGTTCTGCTTTGCGCGTTCGAAGAGGGCGTCCATGCGCGGCAGTTCATCGCGGTCGGTGGCCACCAGCAGCTTGCCGCACTGCTCGTAGGGGATCGCGTGCTCGTCGCAGAATCGCTCGGTGGCGACCACGCCCTCGCGGCAGAAACGCGCCTTCAGGCTGCCCGGCGCGTAGTAGACCCCGGCGTGGATGACGCCGCTGTTGCGCCCGGTCTGGTGACTGGCCAGTTCCGGCTCCTTCTCCAGCACCGCCACGCTCATGCCGGGGTACCGCTCGGTCAACTGCATCGCCGTCGACAACCCGACGATGCCGCCGCCAATCACCGCCACATCGAAATCAGCCACACCGTGTCCTGTTCGTGAATGCACCGCACCTCAGGACGTTTGTTGTAGCCGTGCGGGGGATGGATGGCAACCAAACAGTAACTGGCCAGATCTCATCTCCATACCGTGCTCATCTAGGCATGGGGGTCCAGGAACACTTCGGGTGTAGGTGACGGAACCGGCGTTGGCGTGGGCCGAATCCGTAACGAGAAGCGATTCGACAACCTGAAGCCCGGCTGCCACATCTTCATTGGCAACCTCGTGGAACGTCAATCATGACGGCAAGGTTGCCTGTTCATTCTGAATCAACCGACATTCCAGGTACGCGACGCGATTTCTCCCCTGTAGAAGGAATCCTGAACGTAAAAAGTCCATACTCGACACCCGCATCCGTCACACCGCGAATCGCGCCGTCAGCATTCTTGGCCGTGAAGAAAGACATCGCATTTCCCGTCAGTTTGACGGCGGTGAAATTCTGTCCAGACAAGGGGAACTGGTGGCAGCCGAATCACCGCCCAGGGCAGAAACCAGCCATTGTCAATTCGCTACGCCCGTTGGTCAGGACCAATAGCTCCCGAGTCTCTGCTCGACTCGGGAAGGCAAAAAGCGTTGCTGATGGAGATTCCATGGCACGCCAGATATCTGGGTCCCATGACACGGTATAGCCCCAATTGGGGCTTGGATAGAACCCTTCAAAGACGGTCGAGCCGGAATTGGACTAGGAGTCCGGACGCGGGGGCTGCTGGGGCGTCGCCGTCGGAACTGGAATCGCCTCTGTAGGCGGAGGAGCCACCGTTGGAACCTGGTGGCCACGGGTTCTTCGACCGGGATTGTGGGTGCAGGTTGACTGGCACAGTAGGACAACCACTCCACTCGCCATTGGTCGAACTCCGCGGCGGTCGCGAGCAAAGCTGATTGCATCGAGAAACCAATGTCAGGGGCCTGCGCGTCAAGCCGGGCGGCATCCGCATTCCGACGAAGATTCTCAATTTGCCCTTGATCGGGTGGACAAGGAAACTCTTGATAAGCGCCCGCCGACTTGTTCGTCAGCGGGACGAATACCACCGCGACCAATGCAGTAAGCGCAACGAAGACGAGCACTATCGTGCGGCGCACGTCCCTTCTCCTAGTCTGGCGCAAGTTTGCTGACAACGTTCTCGACAGTCCCAATATATAGGACTGATTGATCTGTCGCAATGATTCTGCATTAGGTGCGATTGACAATCTGGTTCAACGCGCTCGGCAATAGGGCGTGAACCTGGCTTAAGCTTGGATATTCGTGTCCACCACGTATCATCCTGGGAGGAGTACGCCACCTATGGACGAGCAGGCTGTTGTCGCCTGGATCAGTGCCTTACCCGGCATCGAGATTGTCGAAGACCAGGGCGATCACTACTTCTTCGCGGACCCCACCCAGCCTGCCAACAATCGGCTCCCCTTCGCCACCGTGATGACCGCGGACCGTTACGACCAGTTCTCCCATCTGGACCGGCCAGGGGTGTACCGGCTGAACATCGGCGTCAGCCCGGCCACCTACCGCGCCCGCTTCGGCCCGGAGCCGTTTCCCCAAGAGGCCTCCGAGAGCGGCCACGACTTCACCGCGCTGGACACGATCATGCCGCACCCGGTCTACGGCGCCATGTTCTGGCTCTGCGTCCTGAACCCGAGCAAGGCGACCTTTGCCGAGGTACAGCCGCTGCTGGAGGAAGCGCGCGAAGTGGCGCTGGCGCGTGCCCGGCGCGCGTAGGCTACAACCATGCACGAACTGACGCGCAATCTGCCCTACCAGCCGCCCTTGCCGCTCGCGGCGCTGCTGGCGTTTCTCGGCACGCGCGCCGTCAAGGGCGTGGAGGCTATCCACGAGGGGGTGTACTGGCGCACGCTGCGCCTGCCTCACGGCAAGGGCATTGTGGCGCTGGGGCCACCCCGGGACGCTGCCAACCCCAGCGTTGCGTGCCGCCTCTGGCTGGAGGATGTGCGAGACGAAGCGGCGGCCATTGCGCACTGCCGCCACCTGCTCGATCTGGACGCCAACCCGGCCCTCGTCGACGCACACCTGGCAGACGACCCGCTGCTGGGGCCCTACGTGCGGCGCACCCCCGGCCTGCGCGTGCCCGGCGCGGTCGATGGCGCCGAGCTGGCCGTGCGCGCCATCCTCGGGCAGCAGGTCTCGGTGGCCGGAGCGGCCACGCTCGCCGGCCGGTTAGTCGCGCGGTACGGCGAACCGCTGGCAGAGCCGATGGCAGCCGGGGACCGCCTGCTTGGCCACACCTTCCCCACCCCGGCTGCCCTGCTCACCGCCTCGCCGGACAGCTTCAGCATGCCGCGCTCCCGCGTTGCGACGCTGATGGGTGTTTGCGCGGCGCTGGATACGGGCGAGATCGTGCTCGCACCCGAGGCGGACCTGGTGGAAACCGAACGCAAGCTGCTGGCCCTGCGCGGCATCGGCCCGTGGACCGCCGCCTATATCGCCATGCGCGCCCTGCACGATCCCGATGCGTTCCTCCCGTCAGACCTCGGCATCAAGCAGGCGTTCGCCCGCCATGGTCTCCCCGATGACCCGCGCCAGATCGCCGCTCACGCCGAAGCCTGGCGACCCTGGCGCGCCTACGCGAACTTCCATTTATGGGGGTCGCTGGCGGCGCCGATCACCGAACGGTAAAGCTGGGCGGCTGGGCTGGCGCGGCACTTTACGTTCCAGCCTGCGCTCACTACACTGTACTCATTGCGACAATTCACGCATTGGGTGCTGTTCTACGTTCCTGCTGGAGACTCCCTCATGGACGGCCACCTCTTCGACGACCTCGCGCGCAATTTCGTCCAATCGCGCCGCACCCTGCTCGGCGCCCTTGCCGCCGGCAGCGCCCTTGCCGCCGCTGCTGCCAGCGCGAAGAAGAAAAAGAAAAAATCCTGCAAGAAAAAGTGCAAGGATGGCTGCTGTACCGGCAAGCATGGCAAGTGCATCAAGCCCGCCCAGCAAAGCTCGACGCGTTGTGGGACTGGCGGGGAAATCTGCCGCACCAACTGCGAGGGCACGGTCTGCGATGCGGACTGCCCCGGCTGTTGCCATGGCACGACCTGTGTCGAGAGCTACAGCGATGCGCAGTGCGGCGCAGAAGGGGACGCCTGCTTCCCGTGCGCGGCCGGTCGGACCTGTATCGGCCATGCCTGCTGCGGCAACCTGGGCTCCACCTGCAACGGGTCCGACGAATTCTGCTGCATCGGCCTCGGGTGCGAGGACGATGCGTGCTGCGTGAACAACAACCAGCAATGCAGCGAGAGCAGCGACTGCTGCAAGCTCGGCGCTGCGCAAATCTGCGACAACGGCACGTGCGTCATTCCAAACGGAAGCTCTTGCCAGCCCGGCTGGATGTGTCAAGGAAATCTCCCCTGTCCCGGGAGCGGGATCTGTGGGGACCCAGGGGATTGCACAGTGCCATGCGCCGAACTCGGGCAATGCTCCGAGAAAATCTGCATTGACGTCTTGAACTGCTGCACGCAGGCCACGTTTGACGAATGCAGCGGATATAAGGACTTTTGCAGGTGTATCACGGAAGGGCGATTGCACCAGAATTCATCTCTAGCAGAGGCACGACCTACCACTGCGCCTACCTGGCGAAAAAATGACGCCGAAAGAAAGAATCAATCCGGGAGCGGCCCACATGTGACGACCAGCAAGCACGCTGCAGCATGGTCCCGTACATTCTTGGCGGCGGGACCATGCTCCATATCTGGCCGCAGAACCGGAATGCTGATCACCTCCCGCCTTGCCCCGCATCCGGTAAAGGCAGCAGCGGCGGGAAAATCCAGGCGGTCCGGCTCCCTCGCTACGCCCGATTCTGGTCCACCAGGTCCCACAGGTACCCCGGCACAGCCATGTCCGCCGGTGTGTGCTCGTCCGCGATGGGGTCCTCCATGATCTGGCGCACGGGGATCACGCCGGCCCAGGTCGGCAGGTCCAGGTCCTCCGGCTCGTCCGAGGGCATACCGGTGCGCACCTTGGCCGACGCACTCTCGATCTCCACCGCGACCGCCGCCGTGCCTTTCAGTTCCTGCTCCGTGCTGGGGCGCGTGTCGTCCCAGCGGCCGGGAATCAGCTTCTCCGTGAAGCGGAACAGCACATCCAGCTTCTCATCCGGGTCCGTAATCAGCCGCCCTCGTAGCCGTAGATCATGGCGGCGCGGTAGTTGATCGATGGTTGAAGACCGAGCGCGCCAGTACGATGCCCATCCGTATGCGTGACGGTGATGCAAACCGGGTTGCCCGCGCCCACTTGTGCAGCAGCGTGCGCGACCTGGCGTGGCCATGCAGCGGGATGGTATTCCCGCTCGCGCGATCAGTGTCGGCGTATATGGCGTAGGGCTGGCCATCGATCGTATGCAACGTGGCAAATGGCGCGGCATCCACATTACCGAAGATGGTCTCTTCGTCGTAGAGCCCGCGCTTGGCCAGGCGCAGCACCTTGTTCCGGGAGTCCGCATCGTACGTCGCCATGGCGCCCTGTTTCATCTTTTCGCGCGAATATGCTGCATGATAACCCGAGCGTTTCACCACCGGGCCCGCGACAAACGGGCCAGCCGCGATTCAGGAGCGCGAGCATGGAATCCAGCTTCCAGGCTGAGATCGCCGCCTGGAACAACTTCTACATGTTGCTGGGCGCGGCGGCCGCGCTGATGGGGCTGCTTTTCGTGGCGCTGTCCCTGCGGTTGGGCATCTTCAGGCAGCACCAGCAGGATATCCAGGCCAGCTCTGCGCTGGCGTTCGCCACCCACAGCCGCCGTCAGGGTCACGGCCCTCATGGTCGCGCCGTCCCGGGATCGCGCCAGCACGGCGCTCATCCTGGCCGGTGTGGGGGATCGCCGGGCTGGCCGCAGAGGCGGTCTGGCGGGTGATGCGCCGGCTTGTCGCGGCGGGGCGGATTCCCCGAACCGCTGAACCACGGGACCGTGTCGTGGGTGTTCGCCACGCTTCGGGATGCGTAAGCCTGCGCTGGCGCCTGGGTCTGAGGATTGGCCTGAACATTTTGCGGCCTGAGGTGTACTGCTGCGTCGCGTAGAGGCGTTCCTGCTGGCCTCCAGGGCGACCTGATCTGGATGCTGCTGGCGAACTACCGCCTGACTCCCTGGAGGGGGCTCCGGCTGATTTGAGCAGCCGTGCCTCAGGAACGCCGGCGCGGTGGGGCCTCCCCAACGCAGCGGCCACCCGGGGCGGTATACAGCGTATTGCAAAAGACCTGACCTGCCAGGCAACAAGCCCGTGTCTCGAGCGCAGTCGAGGGTCTCGTCGCGAGTGCCGATGAACGAGGTCTCTCGACTCCGCTCGAGACACGAGGGGATTCCCGGCGGCCCAACCTCTTTGCACACCGCTGTAGGGCGCAGGTCGGCGGTTGCGCCAGAACACGCCTACCTGCCCCGGTCAGCCGTGGCGCGGGAGAGGGGGCTCGCGGGTGCGGATATGGGCGCTGCCCTCGATGTCCTCACGCCGGAGCGCCCCCGGCCAACTCATGGACCGGCTCCCCTCGTCCGCGCAGGTGGGGAGAGAGACCGGGGGTGAGGGTTCCTGCAGCGGGCCCAGCCGGCTCCGCCCGTATCCACCCCACCCAGCCGCGCATCGGGAGAGGGCGGGCGGGTACGGGCTGGTCGCGCCCTACGGCGTCATCTTGATCGCGGCCACGCCAATGACCGCGCGAAAGGTGCGGATGAACTCGCGGCCATTCTGCGTGATCCAGGCGACGGACCGTTCGCCGGTGCGCGCCACGCCCGGCACGCTGATCGCCTGGTCGGCGCGCGCCTGGTGCTCGAAGGTCAACTCGATGGCGCTCTCGGCTGGCAGCACGAACGGGGTCGCGCTCGCCGCGTTGCGCACGCCCTGCTCGGCCGCGCTGCGAATCACCTCGCGCGCCCGCTCCGGGTGCAGGTGCAGCGCCGAGAAGGTGGAGATCCCCTCCTTGACCACCGCGCCCGCCACCTGCTCGCCAAGGAACGCCTGGGTCTGGGCGACCGCCTTCTCGTCTCCGGAAATCATCGTCACCGGCACGCCGTAGTACCCGGCCACCGCCGCGTTGATGCCGAACTCCCCGGTCGAGACGCCGTTGATCTTCACATCATTCAGCCAGCCGGTCCACGTGTGCGCCAGCGGCGCAGCCGGGGTGCCCGCCTTGGCGTGGTAGCCGGTGTAGAACATGGCGCCCACGCCCGGCAGGTCCACGCCCTGCGCCATGCCCAGCGGCTTGTCGTTGCCGGTGATGAAGCGGACAGCGGGGTGCAGTTTGTCCGGGATGATGTTGCGCATGCCATCGTGGCTGTCGTTGACGATGACCTCGTCCGCGCCAGCCGCGAGCGCGCCCTCCACGGCGGCGTTGATCTCGGCGGTCATGCGCTCCCGCGTGCGGTAGTAGCGGTCTTGCGAGTGCGCCTCGCCGCCGTACTCCGGCGGCATCACCTGCACCCAGGAGACCACGCCGCAGGTTCCTTCCATATCGGCGGAAATGAGCACCTTCATGGAATGCTGTCCTTCTCCCTGACGAACAAACGGCAATCGGGCGGCATCCTATCACCGACCGGCCCGGCCTGACGCTGCCCGAATCGGGCGCGAAAGGGAAGGGTATGGCGCAAGGGCCACGGCTGTGACGACGCGCCGGCGCCGCCGTTGCCGGACGCTACCCCCGCACCCAGCGGTAGCCGTCGCCCTCCCGCACGATGCGCCCCCAGCTTGGGAAGGGCTCGTGCGCGTACAGCGCGTGCGCCCCTTCGTCCGCGAGCAGTGGGTAGAAGCGCTCGCGGGACGCCACCAGCGGCTCGTGGTCAGCGTGGGGCGGGTTCCAGGCAGGGTTCGCCACCTCGACGCCGTGGTGCACCAGATCCCCCAACACGTAGACAGGCGCGGCCCCGGTTTCGATACGCACCACCACGTGCCCCGGCGACTCCCCCGGCGCGGGCAGCACCGCCACCCCCGGTGCGATCTCCGTGTCGGCGTCGATCAGGCGCAGCCGCCCGGCGTTGTCGATGAATGCCAGCCGCTGGATGTGCGACGCAGGATCAGCGCGCCCGGGGTTCCCCTCCCAGTCGGCGCGGCCCATGTAGTGCTGCGCGTTGGGGAAGCGGGAGACCAGTTCGCCCTTGTGCTCGCGGCAGACCCCAGGGTAGTGGTCCCCGTGCGGGTGGGTGATCACGACATGCGTCACCTCGGCGGGGTCGATGCCCAGGCCAGCCAGCGCCACATCCAGCCCCGCCGTGCGCCGAATCGGCCAGTTCGGCCAGATCTGCGGCAGCGTCGCCTGCCACGCTGAATCCGGCGCATCGCACCCCGGGTCGATGACCACCAGGGCCTCGCCCAACCGCACCAGCACCACGTTCAGCCCGATCCAGATGCGCCCCTGCGCGTCGGCATCAGGCAGCGCCGCCCGCCACTCCGCTTCGGGCACGGGGAAGCGTGGTTCCCACAGCATCTCGCCGTCGGCGACAACCGTGATGGCGGCATTGCCAACCTGTCGCGTCTCACTGATGGGGTCACTGCTGACGGTCATGGTTCTCTCCCGCTGATATGGCTCGCGTCACGGCGTCTCAGGACACGCCGGGGCATCCTGCCGCGTCTCCAGGACCGCGCCCGTGGCGGCGTCGATGCGCACCAGCAGCCCCTGCTGCTCACGCACCCGCGTATCTTCGTAAATGATCACCCAATGCTGCGGCCACTCCGTGCGCCCGGCGGCCACGGGGAAGGTGCGCGAGAGATGGCGTAGGTCGGGGCATTCACGCCGGAACGCCGTGCCGCCTGCTGCCTCTGCGCGCAAGGTGGCCTGGGTTGAATTGATCGCTGCTGGTGGCGGCGGCTCCCGCCACTCCGGCGCGGTGGCCCAGCCCAGCGTATCCTGCCGCACCACCTCGCCGCTGAGGCGGTCGATGATCACGTCGAGCGAGGCGGCGCCGGGCGGCTTGCCCCACGGCTGCCACGGCGCGATGAACGTGTACGTCAGCCAGCCAGTCGGCGGCAGCGTGGTCACCGGTGTCTCAGGCACGGTCCAGTCCCAGTCCACCTGCATAGCCGCGTTGAGCAGCCGCGCATCGGGCAGCCAGGCGTCGGCCTGCCCCTGGGCGAGGGGCAGCGCGCTCTCGTACGTCGCGCCGTCGTTGACGCGCGGAGCTGGCTGACCCGGCAGCGGCGGCAGTGGCGGGGCCGTCGGCGTGCGATACCAGAGCACCACCCCGGCCACGATGAGCGCGATCTGCAGCGCGAGGAGCGCGAGGAGGATGCGGCGACGGCCCTCACCTGGCACGCTGCGCTCCGGCGAAGAGCCCTCACCCCAACCCCGCTCCCGGTGCGCGGGAAGTGGGGAGGGGCTTCCCGCGCCGCGTGCGGCGGGTTGATCCGGGGCAGCTTCAGCGCCATCAAGTGGACCGTGATCTGGCGATCCATCGTCCGTCTCCCCTCTCCCGCGCATCGGGAGAGGGGCTGGGGGTGAGGGTTCTCCAGCGCTCGGGCCCGAAGGTGCGAACTCACCATCCCCCGGGGCTCGAGGCAAGGACCCTTCCGGCGGCATTTCCCTCATGACCAGGTCAGGTTCCGCACCGCGTACGGCGCGGAGCGGGCCAACTGCTCGTCGCCCGCCTCGCCCGGCAGGTCGCCCGCCCCGATCGCCTCCCAGCCCTGCTCCGCCAGCGTGATGCCGATCGTCTCCTGCGTCCACTGGTCCGCGTGCCAGACCAGATCGGCGAACGTCGCCACTGACCGCAGCGGCGCCAACACCTCATCCCGCACCGTCTCGACGCGCGGCCCGGTCTCCAGCCAGACCACCAGGTGCAGCCGGCCATCCGCCGCTGGCGTCACCACGCCTTCCACCCGCCCGAAGCGCACCGCCGCTACCGTTGCGCCGCGCGCGGGGCCGTAGCCTCACGCGGGGCATCGCGCAGAATCGCCTCTTCGCGCTCGATCTCCTGGACTTCCCGGGCCACCTGCCGCCGGCTGGGCAATGTCAGCGCCATCAGGGAACCGGCAACCAGGAACAGGGCCAGACTGGAGAGCGCGAACTGCATCCCGAAGCGGTCGGCCAGCCAGCCGGTCACCGGCACCCCGATGCCTCCCGTGACGAAGCCAAGGCCAAGGATGACCCCCGAGGCCACACCCACCCGACCCGGCATCAGCCCCTGCGCCATAACCAGCGTAATGGAAATAGAGGCATCGCAGAAGAAGCCGAACAGCACTGCCAGCACCAGGCCCTGTGGACCGGGGAACGCGGCGTACAGCAGCAGCCAGGGAATGGCCAGGAGCAGCGTGGCAATGATCACCCGCCGCTGCCCGAGGCGGTCCGCCATCATACCGCCAAACAGCGTGCCGAACGCCCCACTGAAGATGATGATGGAGGTCAGCGGGGCGTACAGCTCCTGCCCGAAGCCAAGCTCGCTGTACCACGTTGCGCTCAGGCTCTGGACCGACAGAAACACCCAGGAGCGCATCATCGTGACCAGGATCACCCGCAGCAGGAGGCCCCACTCCGGCCGCGCCCGGAGCGCCCTGACCGCTTCCGCGCGCGCCTGCCGCGCGCGTTCGACGACGCGCATCTGCGGCCAGATCAACGCAGCGGCGGTGAAGCCAGGGATCAGCAACCCCAGCGTGCCCATCCGCCCGAACACGCCGAGCAGCACCGACCCCAACAGCGGGCCCAGCCCGTAGCCAGCGCTGCCGGCCACCGTGTACCAACTCATGGCCGCGTTGCGCTGGTCATCCCGCGAGACCGCCGCCGCGTTCGAGGCGCCGAGGGGGTGGAACGCGCCGCTCCCGATCCCGGCCAACGCCGCGACCACAAGGAACATGGCGTAGCTGGAGACAAACCCGTAGCTGGCGGCGAAGACCGCGCCCCACATCAGCGTGGCGGGCACGAACCAGCGCTTGCCGTACGTATCCGAGAAGTAGCCGAAGATCGGCTGCGTCAGCGAGGACGCCGCCGTAAACGCCAGCGTCACCAGCCCGAGTTGCGCATTCGTGAGTGCGAACTGCACCTTCATCAGGGGGAAAAGCAGCGGCAGCACGCCGCCCAGCATGTCGTTCGAGAAGTGCCCGAGCATCATCACGGCCAGGGCCCGGTTTCTCATGATCTGCAGGAACGACGTCACGCTTGCTCCCACTGATGATCCGGGCGCCTCCGCCCGCGCACGACGCGGGGAATGATCGCATGGAGGGGTCGGAGGGTTGCTTTCGCAACTGACTGCCTCGGGCTCACATTCAGCCAGCGTGTGTCAGGTGTAAACTTCAAAACGGAACTCGGAGCAGCCTGTGACACATGTACTCTTCGGATCTGTGCAAAACTGAGCGCCACTGGAAGCGCAGATCTTCGCCTCCCTGTGTCGACGAGGACGGGACTCATGGATAGAAAGGAGATGACGCGAACCCTAGATGCTGGATTGCGACAACCTACGCGCATGCACGCGCAGACAGGCGGCTTCACAGGTAGAAACGCTCTCAAGAGTTACATTATTGAATCTGACGATGAGAACGTTGCGAAAGATCCCGATTCTCTCGCACTCTTCTTCAGTGACCATGCGGCGGTACCTCACGTCCAAATTGAGGCAATGACGATCCGACGCTGCATCAACTCCGATTTCCTAGGTACAATATTGATTTCTCCTCGACTACACTGGATCCAAGGTTCTGGATTCACCACTATTGCCTCAGCCGATCAAGCAGACGGCTCAATTCGGCGGCTCATTCAGCGTACGCCTTCTCTGGATTCGACCTGGACCAACGCAGTTCATGGAAGAATGGTCAGAATCACTGGGTGCACCAAGATCTGTAACGTGCAAGTTCTCAATGCCAATGGGCGTATCTCGACAGTCTGCCAGATGAAGAGTTCGGGAGATGACAGCCTGTTCCTTCGATTCTCGACCCCGGGGACTTCCGGCCACGCCTGCGGGCCTTCCGTGAATCCGAACAACTCGATCCAGTCTCGCTGTATGGGCTGTGCGAGTAACGCGACGCGACAGTCAGCGGAACTCATCGTTCATGACGACGTGACGTCTGGCGGCAAGGATTCATGTCGTGGCAACTCCTTCGCACTTCACAGCGAGGTTGTCCTGACGTTGAAACGCAATATTCCGACCTAATCAGCGGTTGGAGAAGACCTATCGCATGGGATGGCAGAGCGACGAGAAGGGACCTATCCCACAGGCCAAGTTGCAGAGTTGCACGCCCGTTGCACTCGATCAGGCGGGAGCGGAGACATTTCTCGCGACGGTCTTCAGTGGAGGCGAGCCGTATCGACTGTATGGCTTCCCATCCAGGATGGCTCTGGTCGATTTGTCGTGAATGGCGTAGATCTTCACAATGGCGACCGCATGAATTTTGAGCTGCTCCGGATGTGTTCAGGGTCTACTTACATGCAACTTCTTGCGGCAATGTTCTAGCTCGTCTCCTCACCAACCTGCAGCACTTTCACGATGCCTGGGTGCGCTTCTGTGACTGACTTCTTCGAGTGGAGAATCTCCCATCGCCAGTTGCTAAGCGCCATCATTAGTTTGGTGGTTCAGGATCCAAAGTGACTCATGCCGTACTCAGCGACATGGGCTACAAGCTATGCAATCAGTCTACCGATGGCTGATTCAAAGGCCGTAGGTCTCCATTGACCTTCCACTTGGCCAACGACACCAAGAATGTTTCGCTAATCGCCGACTGCAAGACGTGGCCAGACACCATCAAGGTTGAGCAGATCGCAAAGTACATGGATACGCCCTCAACCAACGTGTGACATTGGGAAGTCTCTCGTTGGCAATATCCCAGAGGTCACCTCACTGACGCTACGTTCTTCGTACTGCCAGTAGCCGAAGCGGAACTTGCGGCAACGACAATTGTGCAGAGATCGCACCGTCAATGGTTTCGGGATTATCCGTGTATCTTCGAGGTTTGCTTGCTGTCCATAACGAACTCTCCGATGCCGACCTCAAGAAGCACTCGACGAGGCTGGAGTTGGACGTTATTCGCCTCATAGGGCCTGTCTGCGAAATGCCGCTAGGCTTGCGGGCATGGAACGACATGCCTGACCGATGAGCAGTGGGCGCGCCTGCGTCCGCTGCTGCCCCGCCCAGTCGCGGTCGCCCGCGCAGCGATGACCGGCTGATCGTGGAGGCGATCCTGTGGCGGCTGGCGGCAGGTGCGCCCTGGCGCGACCTGCCAGCACGCTTCGATCCTGGCGGACGGTGTACTCGCGCTCGGCGCTGGCAGCAAGCGGGCGTCTGGGAGCGTGCCCTGGCCACGCTCGAGGGCGGAGGCCGATGCGTCCGGGGACTGGCTGGGCCCTGCATTTCCTCGACGGCACCACCGTGCGAGCCCACCAGCACGCTACGCTGGCGAAAAAGGGGCGGCGACCAGGCGCTTGGCCGCTCGAGGCGACCAGATCCACCTCCGGGCCGAAGGCGGAGGAAGCGATCTGCGTCATCCTGACGCCCGGACACCACCATGAAGCCCCGCAGACCCCGGCGTTGCTGGAAGGCGGCGTGGTCGCGCGCCCCCACGGTGGCCGCCCCCGCACGCGGCCGGATCGCGTGGTCGGCGACAAGGGCTACACCGGCCGGCCGGTGCGGGCGTATTTGCGGCGGCGCGGCATTGTGGCCGTCATCCCGCGTCGCCGCACCGAACACCGGCGTGGCGTCCGCTTCGACCGTGTCGCCTACCGCGAACGCAACCGGATCGAACGCCTGATCAACCGGCTCAACAGCATCGGGCCATTGCCACGCGCTACGAGAAGCTGGCCGTCTCCTATCACGCCTTGCTCACCATCGCCTGCATCCTCCTCTGGTTATGATTTTCAGACAGGCCCTAGAGCGCTTGCCCTACGACAGCGACGCTCCCGAATGGGGAACTAGCAAACGCAATCTGACGACCGTACTGTCATTCTTGTTGCAAGGCGGAGAACCTTCAGTCTGAAAACCTCTGTCAAGAGAGCAATTCATTCTGGGATTACATGGCTCCGAACCAGAATCTACGCAACCGTATTCGCAATGAGATGCGGAGAATCCGCCGGACAGCGTTGTCCGATTGGCTGAACGGAGCGTTACGCCATCCGGGAGAAGAGAACTGGCTCAAGAAGAAACCAACCTGGGGCGAATGCGATTGGCGGATACGCGAGGCGTCATCACCGTTATGTGGAAGTACTTCGCGATGAAAGGCGAGACCCTACCAAGCAGGATTTCGCAAACATTGACCAGAGCAACTAATGCTCCTCTAGGAGCTCACTAGGAGAACTGAGCAAAGCCACCCGCTCCGCGACCTTCCGTCTGCGATGAGCCTATCACCGGTCGCTCTAACCTCGTCCGCTGCGTCAACCAAGGTATGACCGCTGCCCTCAAGCCCCGAGGCGAAACGGCGGGTACTGGTCCGTCACCAGCGTCACCGCGTAGGCCGTCACCCGGTTGCTCCAGCGGAAGACGCCCTCCACGAAGTCGAAGAGCCCGCGCGGGTAGGTCCCGGTGATCAGGATCGCGAACCACGCGATGATCACCGCTACCAGCGCCGCCAGCCAGAGAAAGACCAGCACGATGCAGTGCGGAATCGCCAGCAGCCACTTCACCAGCGGCAGCCAGCGGTTCAGGTCGCGCTCGACATCCGGGTAGGGGTACTCCAGGTGCACCGCCTGGTGGTCATCAGTTGAGGGGTAGCGGTCATCCATCAGCGCCAGGTACACCCCGACCCGGTTGGAGAAGCGCAGCAGCTCCAGGTTCCAGTCGAACCACCAGCGCGGGTACTTCTGGCGGAACAGGATCATCAGCAACGGGCCAAAGAAGAGCAGGCCGCCTGCGCCCACCACCAGCAGCGTGACGTTGTTCCCGGCCGCGTCGATGCGGTCCTGCGACGTTGACTGCCAGGAGCTGCCGGAGACCGCGCCAAGCACGATGGCAATCGGGATGACCGTGAAAATGCGAAAGAGCGTGGTGATGCGGTCCAGCGAACGCTCCGGGTAGTCGACGCTGAAGGTCACGGGATACGACGGCGTATGCATCGGGAACCTCCCCTGGTCTGGATGTGCGAGCCCCGCCAATTCTCGCAGCAGACGGCCACGCTTGCCCGGGGACTTCCGGCGGGGGCGGGTCTCCCTTGCGCCGCCCGCCTATACTCCATCCTTCGGGCCACAATCGCCTGTGTTCCCGCCATTCCTCCATCTATAGGGAGAACCATCAGCATGTCGATTACCGAGAAGACGGTGGACCTGGAGAGTATCCGGCAGCGGCTGGACAGACTCGGGGTGCGTCTTTGACTTACCTGCGGTAGAGCAGGAGATCCTCGCGCTCGAGGCGCAGAGCGCGGAGGAGGGCTTCTGGGATGACGCCCGCGCCGCACAGAACCTGATGAAGCGCCTGGGTGAACTCCGGAACGAATCCGGCGCCTGGCGCAAACTCACCAACCAACTCGATGACCTCGAGGTGATGGCGGAACTCGCCGAGGAAGATGCGGAACTCGCGGCCGAGTTCGCGCAGGAGTCGGCGTGCCTGAAGGCTGAGGTCGATCAGTATGAACTCGATTCCACGCTCTCCGGGCCGTACGACAGCTCGGACGCCATTCTCGTCGTGCACTCCGGCGAAGGCGGCATCGACGCGCAGGACTGGGCCGAAATGCTCTCGCGCATGTACGTGCGCTGGGCGGAGCGGCGCGGCCTGAAGGCCGAGGTGCTTGACACCACCGAGGGTGAAGAGGCGGGTGTCAAGAACGCCACCATCGAGATCCGGGGCAGTCGCGCCTACGGTTACGCCAAGGCGGAGGCGGGCTCGCACCGGCTGGTGCGCATGTCTCCCTTCGACGCCGCCCACCGCCGCCACACCGCCTTTGCGCTGGTGGAGGTGCTGCCGGAGATCGAGGGCGACCACGAGATCGACCTCAACGACGACGATATCCGCATGGATACCTACCGCGCCTCCGGCGCCGGCGGGCAACACGTCAACAAGACCTCATCCGCGGTGCGCCTGACGCACATCCCGACCGGGATCGTGGTCACCTGCCAGAATGAGCGCTCGCAGATGCAGAACCGCGAAACCGCGATGAAGATCCTGCGCGCCCGCCTGCTGGAGAAGAAGCTGAACGAGGAAGCGGACGAACGCTCCCGCCTGAAGGGCGATCACACCGCCGCCGGCTACGGCAACCGCATCCGCTCCTACGTGCTCCACCCGTACACGCAGGTGACCGACCACCGCACCGACACCAGTGTCGGCGACATTCAGTCGGTGCTCGATGGCGGGATCGACCCCTTCATCGATGCCTACCTGCACCAGCAGTTGACCCGGACAAGCGCCTCATGACCAGATGCTTCCAGATCATCGCGCTGGTTGCCCTCCTGCTGACCACCGCCGCGCCCGTGCTGGGGCGGGCGCAGGAAGCGGCGCTCATTGCCACGCCCCGGTCGGTTCCCGGCCTGAACGTGACCGTGAACGAGGCCACGCCCGAGTTCCCGGTGGGCATCACCTTTACCCTGCAGGCGACGACCGAGACGCCGGTCAAGTCCGTGGAACTGCTGTACCACGCCCCGGGCATCGAAACGCTTTCCACGGAGATTCCGCCGATTCCGGCTGGCGCGACCGAACTGGATATCACGCACCCGGTTGATCTCCAGTCTGGCCAGTTGCCGGTGGGCATTGATGTCATCTACCGCTGGCGCATCACCGATGTCGACGGCAACGTCAGCGAAACGCCGGATCAGACGACCCACTACTTCGATACGCGCTACAACTGGACGGAGCTGGAAGGCCCGCGCGTCACGGTTTACACCTACGACGCCAGCCCGGAGTTCCGGCAGGCGATCCTCGATTCCGCCGAGCACACCATCGACCGCCTGCAGAATGCCTACGGCATCCTGCCGACGCAGCGCATCCGCATCTGGGCGTACCCGAACAAGGAGGATTTCTACGGCTCACTGGCCCCGAACTCCGAGCCGTGGATCGCCGGCGAGGCGCAGCCCGCCCTCTTCCTGATCCGCGCCATCCTGCCGCCCGATGACACCCGCGAGCTGGCCCGCGTCGTGCCGCACGAGGTGACTCACCAGGTGAGCTACCAGGTCACCGAGAATCCGTTTAACTATCCCCCCCTCTGGTTGAACGAGGGTCTGGCGGTCTACTGGCAGCAGACCGGCCGTGACCGCTTCTACAGCTACGCGCTGGAACTGGCCCGGGAGGGGAACATCCCGCCGCTGCGCACGCTGAACGGCGAGTTTGCCTACGACTCCGAGGGCGCGCTGAACTCCTACGCGCTCAGCCTGAGCGTGGTTATCTACATCCTCGACACCTTCGGGGACGAGGGGATGGCCAACCTGCTCGATGTCTTCAGGCAGGGCGTGACCTACGACGAGGCCGTGGAACAGGGGCTGGGCGTCACGTTCGAGGAACTGGATGCCGGCTGGCGCGCCTACATCACGGAGAAGGCAAACCAACTGGCGGCCTCCGGCTCCATGACGCCCTCCTTCGGGGATGACAACCCCGCCGCGCCGACCGCCGCCCAGGATCCTCTGGGCCTGATTGCCGAAGCCTCCGGGACACTCATTCTCGGGCTGGCCGTGCTCATTGCGCTGGGGGCAGGCGCCATCACGCTGCTGCGAAACCGGGGGCGCCACGACGACGATGACGAGGAGGAGCCCCTCGGGCCGGATGATTCCGGCAACCGCCTGCGCTGGCAGGAGTGGCCGGAGGATGTTGCGCCGCCCGGCTGGCGATCGCAAGCCCGCTCAGCCAGTCCCTCCTGATTGCCCGGAAACCACCCACGAGCGGCCGCACCGGTGCGGCCGCTCTGGCGCAGTACGAAAGGATCTCCCATGTCCGTGCCTGAGACGGTGGTTGGGGCCCTGGAGCCCGTGAACCTGGACACCACCCCGCGCCCGGGGCGCATCCTGGACCCGGCGGCCATCGAGCGCAAGCTGGCGCTGAACACCTACAACGTGGACGCCTCGCGCGCCCACATCCGCATCATCGACCACGATGTCTGCCTGCACTGCGTGCGCCAGCAGTGCATCAACTGCTGCCCGGCCAACTGCTACGCCCCCGCCGACGACGGCCGCGTCATCTTCTCCTACGAAGGCTGCGTCGAATGCGGCACCTGCCGCATCGTCTGCAACGAGTTCCGCAACGTGGAATGGAGCTACCCACGGGGCGGGTTTGGGATCCAGTATCGCTTCGGCTAGGGGGAGACGCGCTGCGGCGCTCAGGGGGAGACGCTTCGCTCAGGGAGTAAGGGAATAAGGAACGAAGGAGTACGATGGACGCAGAGCCTGGAAGGCGTGCGGGAGAAGGCCCGGGATATCAGGGGCTGATTGCGTGGCAGCGGGCTATGGATCTCGTCGAAGCGGTGTACGTGACGACTCGCAGGTGGCCGCGAGAAGAGGTGTATGGGCTGACCCAGCAGGCGCGGCGGGCGGCAACCTCGATCCCATCCAATATCGCGGAGGGGCATGGCCGCTCAGGCACGAAAGAGTACGCACATCACATTTCGGTAGCATACGGCAGCCTCAGCGAACTCGAGACCCAGATCCTCATCGGTGAGCGGCTTGGTTATCACCCTGAAGTAGAATCTCGCAACCTCCTCCTGCGCACCAGCGAAGTCCGCCGTATCCTGCGCGGCCTCCTCAAGAGTCTCCGCGCCCCCACGCAACCCTAGTCTCTACGTTCCTTATTCCCTTATTCCCTGAGCGAAGCGTCTCCCCCTAAGGCCCGCAGGCCGTCTCCCCCTGAAAAGGAGCCACCATGTACAACACCCGCAAGCACGTCCTCGCCTGCACCGCCTCCCACTGCACCTCGAAGGGCGCCAATGACGTCCTGATGCTGTTGCGGCGAGAGGTCATGAAGCGCGGCCTGGACAAGGAAATCCTGGTCAACAACTGCGGCACCATCGACCTGTGCGATATCGGGCCGAACATCGTCGTCTACCCGGATAACGTCATCTACTCCGGCGTGACGAAAGCGGACGTACCGGAACTGGTCGATGCGCTGGCGCAGAACGCCGTGCTGGAGCGGCTGGTGCTGAACGCCGACACCCCGGCCGAGCGCGCCCGCCATGACTTCTACGCTGCCGCCGTCGCCGCATCGCCCACGCGTCCCGCCGCCGAGTTCACCGCCCTCGCTGCCGAGCACGGCCTGGACGACGCCTGGCTCGCCGAGCAGCAGCGGCGCGGCTTCATCGCCCGCAAGCCCGCGACGGACGAGGCGCCCGAGACGATCACGGTCACCAGCAAGGCGCGCAACCGCTACGGGGTGTAGGCCCGCACCGGGCGGTAATCCAGATCGGCTATCACGTGACGGGCGCCTCTGCCTGCCGCCTCATCGAGACGGGGAAGCATTGACGTTCATCGCGCGCAGCGAGGTGACGATCCCCACACGCCAGTGCTATGGGTCACGGGTGGTCGCGTGGACCACCAGCAGAGCAGCACGACCAGGCCCTGCAAAGAAACACGCAGGGCGATAAGCCAGCGCGGCAGCTTCAAGGCGGCCTTGGTGATTTCGGGATGACGGATCTGGTCAAAGGCTGCCGGGAACTGGCCACCGTCACCGCCAGTGAGGCCCAGCGCGCGAGCGAACGCAGGCCGGGATGAAGACGCTGACTCCGGCGATGATCCGCAGGATACCCGTGACATGTGAGAGTTTCCGGCGGTACCGGGCGGCGGCGGTCTTGGGCGCCACCGCTTCGAACGTCCCGTGCAGCGCAAAAATGCAGGATGCCCGCGCCCAGGAAGGCGCCACCGAGGATGGTACGCACCCAGCGCTGCCCGGGCTCATCCGCTGGGGAAGTTTCCGCCGGAAGTGGGGTTACCTTGCCGTCGTGCACCTCTGGGCTGGTCACCCGGGGCCGCCCAACGCCAGGACCGACCAGTCGCGACGGAAGGTCCTGCAGGGCAGGATCTGCGGCATCGCCGAGAGTGCCGGCCCACCGTCGAATGCCCTGCGCCGGCCAGCGTTGGGGCAATCACCTGGCGCCGCATCAGGGTCTGCATCGCCTGGATCACCCGTGCGGGCAATCCGCACTTGCGCTGCACAGCGGCGAGATTAGCGTCTTTCACCCGCCCTCACGCAGCGGACGCCACAGCACACTTGCCGCCTTCACCGCGTCCTGGATCGCCAGGTTGATGCCGACCCCACCGACGGGAGACTTCGCGCGCGCGGCGTCGCCGAAGGCCAGGTAGCCGGGAACCCACCAGACTGGCAGCCGGTTCGACAGCGCGGTCAGCAGCTTGACCTGGTCCCAGTCCTGGAGCTCACCGCAGCGGCCCGCCAACTCCGGTATCAGCGCCGCAACCTCTTGCCGGAAAGCCGGGAGCCCGGCGGCGTGGATCTGCGCGATTCCGTCCTTGAGGATGATGTACGCCACCTGCCAATAGTCGCCCCGGTTGATCTGGACACCCAGGCAGCCCGGCGCGGTGCACCCCACCAGGGCGGCAGGTTCGTCCAGGCGGCGGGAGATGCGGAACCAGGGCACCTCCATCGGCGCGCCATTGTCGACCGGCTGCAGCCCGACGGCGGCGCGGGTGATGGCGCTGCGGCCATCAGCGCCAACGGTGAATGGGGTCAATACGGTGTGTTCACCATCGATGGTGTGGAAGCGCCCGCCGCGCACTACCCCAGCATCGGCCACCAACCCCGTCACCTCGGCATTCATCAGCAAGCGGAAGCCGGGGTAGCGCTTCGCCTCGCCGGTGATGAAGTCCAGGAAGTCCCGCTGCGATATGAACGTAATGAAGCGGCATTTGCGCGGCAGGTTGCGACACGAGAAGGCGCTGACGCGCTGTCGCCGGGCAGGGCGACTTTGCTAATCCTGGTGTGAGGGAGTTGCAGGAAGCGACCCGCCAGACCGAGTTGGTCGAGAAGTTCCAGCGTGGCGGGGTGAACGGTATCGCCTCGGAAGTCGCGCCGGAAATCCCCGTGTTTCTCCCGGAGCAGGATATCGAGCCCGGCTCGAGCCAGGAGCAAGCCCAGCACCGCCCCGGCGGGGTTCCCCCGCAATGACGCAGTCATACTGGCCAACTGTGCGGAGATCGCCGCCGTCCTCGCGCATGGTTGGTCCTCATGCTTGCGGCAGGTCATGAGCGTCGTGTAGGCAATCTGCTGCTCCAGTTAGCGGAGCGCCGTGTCGAGATCGTGCTGCCCTCCTTCCCTCCGCACAAGGTAGCGCCTTTCCGTTTCGGAAACACGATCGTGCAGGTTCGTCCAACCCAGGATCGCTGCAGCACCTTGCACTTCCCGAGGAATTTGGGGGAGCACACCGCTGCGGGAATGAGCAACTCAGCGCATGAGGAACTGCCATTCTCCCCCTCCCTCACGCTCATTCAGCGCAATGGCCGAAAGCCGGATAAAGCGCCAGCATGCGCGTCCCGGGAATTGACAGCGTCGTGAGAGACATCCATAGTCAACTCGACAGATCCTGTTCAGTGTGATCATGTCGGCAGCGCAGCGGCAGGAACCGCACGATGCGCTTCAGGAGGTACACCGTGCCCACGACTGAGCGGCGTCTTGCACTGGCTGCCGCGTCTCGCCACTCCCGCCGCACCATGCTGGCGGCAGCCGCCGTCGCTGCGGGCAGCGCCACCCTGCGCCCGGGCGCCAGCCGCGCGCAGGAGGCCACGCCCGCACCAGCCGACGACATGATTCACGGCGCGGCGCTGGAGGCCGCCCTGGAGAAGCTGGACGCCCTGGCGCAGGCGAAAATCGCCGCAGGCGCCGTGCCCGGCCTGGCCATCGCCGTCGTCCAGAACGACGCCGTGGTCTTCAGCAAGGGCTACGGCGTGCGCGATGTCGATACCGGCGAGCCGGTCGATGCGGACACCGTCTTCCAGCTCGCCTCGCTCTCGAAACCGATCTCCTCAACCATCGTCGCCTCCATTGTCGGGGCGGGGGACGCGACCTGGGACAGCATCGTGGCGGATCGCCTGCCTGACTTCGTGCTGCAGGACGACTATGTCACCCGCAACGCCTCGCTGCGCGACTGCTTCGCCCACCGCACCGGCGTGCCGGGCCTGGTTGGCGCGGACCTGGAGACGCTCGGGTTCACCCGCGACGAAATCATGCACCGCCTGCGCTACGTGCCGGTCACCGGCAAGTTCCGCCAGACGTATTCCTACAGCAACATCATGATGACGGCGGGCGCCCTCGCCGCCGCCGCCCCGCTCGGGCAATCGTGGGACGATATCGCCAACGAGCGCGTCTTCGGCCCGCTCGGCATGACCGCCACCTCCACGCGCTACCAGGAGTTCCTGGACAACGCCAACCGCGCCGCGATGCACGTGCGCCGGGATGGCGCCTGGGCTTCCACCGAGACGTTCAATCCGGATGCCGAGGTGGCCGGCGGCGGCGTCACCTCCAGCGCGGCCGATCTGGCGCAGTGGATGCGCCTGCAACTGGCCGGGGGCAGGTACGACGGCACGCAGGTGATCGCGGCAGACGCATTGAACGAAACACACATCCCGCAGATCATGCGCGGCCCCAGCCCGCTGAATGGCCGCCCCAGTTTCTACGCGCTGGGCTGGGCCTCTGACACCAACCCCGATGGCCGCATCGTCTGGCGGCACGCCGGGGCCTTCACCAAGGGCGCCCGCACCGACTGCCTGCTCATCCCCTCGGCGAACCTGGGCATCGTCTCGCTCACCAATGGCTTTCCCACCGGCACGCCGGATGCCCTCAACGAGTCGTTCTACGACTTCATCTTCTCCGGTGAACCCCGGGAGGACTGGTTTGCCATCTATAACGCCGGCTTCCAGGCGCTTTACGATGCGTTCGCCGGCGATGTCGACCGCTTCGCCACCCCGCCCGACCCGGCCTCTCCGGCGCTGGACGCAGCGGCCTACACCGGAACGTATCGCAACGACTACCTCGGGGACGTCGTGGTCGAGGCGGCGGGCGATGACCTGCAGGTCGTCATCGGCGCGAACCAGCAAGTCTGGCCGCTGACCCACTGGGACCGCGACGCGTTTATCTACGTCTCCTCCGAGGAGCCGCCGGAGCCCTTCGCCATCGCCCGCTTCACCATCGGCGAGAACGGCACGGCCACCGCGCTCTTCCTGGAGAGCATGGACGGCGTTGGGCAGGGCACGGTGCTGCGGGTGTAGGCCCGCCTCCCCTGTCATTCCGAGTGCGCTGTCGCCGGAAAGTAGTCCGGGGCGCACCCAAATAGCCTGTCATTCTGAGCCCGCAGGCGAAGAATCTCGTTCGCTGGACCTGGCACGCGACCTGACAACTGCCTCAGGTCGCTTTGCCTTGCTGCCAGACCGCCAGGTGATGAGCAGGTTGCCCAGCAACGCCCCTACCCCGGCAGCCACCAGGTAGATCACGGCGAACATGACCACGTACATCGACTGCCAGGCCGTCTGGCCGTAGCGCAGCGTCCACGGCAGCCAGACCAGCAGCATCGCCGCCGCGCAGAGCGCCGGCCAGCCGAAGCCGGGCCAGCGGGCGGCCACCCGCCCGCTGGCGATCCCCCACCCCAGGATCCAGGCGACCAACGCCACGCCACTCGGGCGCCACATGGACGACCAGAGGCTGAAGGCAAAGACGGCCATCACGCAAAGTCCGAGCAACGCCTGGGCCCGCGTGGGCCATGGGCGCTTCAGGTCTGCCTCCACGTCACACAAAGCGGCCTCGTTTCCAGCGTATTGCAAAAGACCTGACCAGGTATGAGTTCGTCGGCGTTGGCGCGACGCCACATTCGTCGTGTCGCGAGCGACGTCGAGAGGCCTGGTCGTGGTCGGCCACCGGGATACCCCAGGACGACACCATCCTCGCGCGTGCAGGAGTCCGAGGTCTCTCGGCGTCGCTCCGAACACAACAGGAGGGCAGCGCCGAAAAGCACCCGACACCGCCCCGCGGTCAGCGTACGGAGCCCGCAGGTTCACCAACTCGCCGTTGTGACTCCAGCGACGGCCGGACCTTTCCCGAGCCGATGTCCTCAGGCCGACGCCTCACTCAACCAGGCCCAGAAGGCCGGGCTGAGATCGGCTTGCGTACAGAGTTCCAGCATGCCGGCGGGCAGCAGGAGCCCCAGCAACACACGAGCCTCGCGCTGCTCGTCAGCGAGCTGCGGGTAGGCCTTGCCACCGAACCAGACATCGAGCAGGCGGCCCCAGATCGCGGTGAAGCGCCGATGGCGCCCGCCAGGCGGCTGGGGCCCCAGCCGCGCACCGTTGGCGGCGGCCAGTCACTGAGGCGCGGCGGCGGCCAGTGGTCGGATCGAAGCCCGGCACATCGCCCACCCCAGCGGCTCGCCGCCGGGCCAGCGCACCACGGCGAAGCGCGGCGGCGCGTAGAGGCCACGCTGCCGGGCGTCGATCGCCAGGATCGGCAGCGGCACGGCCACCGCATCGCGGTAGGCGGGTATCGGCGCCGGGTACTGCGGCAGCGAGCCCGGGTGCAACGGCCCCTCCTGCTTCGCCAACTCCAGGCCAGCCCGCATGGCGCGCTCCACCCGCTCCGCGGCGGGGTCGGCGCTGCGCCGGGCAGCCTCGTGGTAGCTGCCGACCAGAAAATGGACCACCGCCTGCTCGCCGCCCGGCGCGCGCAAGGCATCGCTCGGGTGCTGGGGATGCCCGGAATGAACGTCGTGCCCTCCACCTGCCACGCGCCCTGCGCCGGCGGCCAGGCCGCGATGTAGGCAGCCTCCTCGCCCGGGCTATCGACGCGGATGCTGTCGATCTCGCGCGGTGGAAATCCGCTGGCGTCAGGCACTGGCCGGTCCCGCCTGCGGCGCATCGCCGCCGCTTACCGCCGGTTCAGCCGGGAGCGACAGCCCCGCCTGCGCCCGCCGGTTCGCCTCACCCAGCTCCTGCAGGGTCGCCAGTTGGCGCAAGAAGGTCGCGGCGTCGGGGATGTCGAGGCGGGTGCGCATTTCGCGCGTCAATCGCATCATGCCGGCCTCCGGGTCGTAGAGGAAGCCGAAGCGCTCCTGCTCATCGTTGGGCACCACCTTCGCCACCTCGGGAAAGTCGATCCCCAGGCGCTCCTCCAGCGCGGAACCTCCCTCGAAGGCGCGAATCAGCGCGGGCGGCTTCTTCTGCGGCAATGAGGACCACTCCCACGGCTCGCCCCCGGCGGAATCGACCAACTCCACGTGAAAGAGACGCCCAAACCCGCCCGGCGCGGTGCTGACCCGCCCAATCGCGATCTGGCCGTTGTACCGCCCCGTCACCCGCGCCTCCTCGACATCTGCCTCGCCATCAAGGGCGGCAGCCAGCGGATCGAGCCGCGCCTGCATATCCGCCTTGGCGCGGCGGTTGAACATTGCCGCCAGGTAGGCCGTACCGGCGAGGGAAATGAGCACGATGGCGCACATCGCGATCGCGGTCGCGAGATAGGGATTCACGCGGGCACAGACCTCCGGGCTACACGGTTCGTACTGGGAGCAACCGTACCCCAACGGGAGGGGGAGACGCTTCGCTCAGGGGGAGACGCGCTCACGCGCTCAGGGGGAGTCGCTTCGCTCAGGGAGTAAGGACCGAAGAGGAGAGTCGGTAGCGTCCGTCCTTGCTCCTTATTCCCTTACTCCCTGAGGCCCGCAGGCCGTCTCCCCCAAAGCGCCGCAGCGCGTCTCCCCCTACACTTCCGCCCGGCGCGGGCGCCTGGCCCGCGTTTGGCGTGCAAGGAATCACACGGCATGCGCTTGCCGGGCGGCGTCCCGCTCACGTGGCACCTGGGGCTGGGGCGGGAGATCGGCTTCATTTTCTGGGGCATGGTCATGGTCGAGGCGTCGTTTGGCGCCTACGTCGGCATCTGGCCGCTCTGGATCGAGGCGCTTGGCGCGCCGATTACGGTCGTCGGCTTCGTCCTCGGCTCCTCCGGCATCCTGCGCCTCGTGTTCATGGCGCCCAGCGCCAGCCTGGCCGACCGTTTTCTCCCGACCCGGCTGATCGTGATTGCACGCCTGGCGGCCGCCCTCGGCCTGATCAGCGCCGGCCTCGCCCTGCACTGGACGCAACTCGTGCCGATGGTTATTGGCGGCGCCCTGGGGGATGTCGCCTTTCCCCTGGTCCAGGCGCAACTGGCGCGGCTGGCGGGCGACCAACGGGTACGCGCCTTCACGCTCGTCTTCAACGTCGGCCCGGCGGTGGCGTTCGGCATCGCGCCCCTGCTCTCGGCCGGGCTCATCGCGCTCTACGGCATGCGGGCGGCGTTCATCTTCGCCGGGGTCTGCTCGCTGCTCTCCGTGGTCATGTTGAGCCGCATCCCCTCGCCCCCGCGCGAAGAGGCTGCCGCGCGCCAGCGCTCCTCCTACCGCGAGGCCCTGGCGCAGCCGACCGTGAAGCCGCTGATCACCATGCAGTTCGCCGTCATCTTCGCGCTCGGGCTGGGCATCTCGCTCCTTGCCACCTTCCTGGCGGACCAGCGGGGCATTTCGCCCGCAATCGTGGCCATGCTGGGCGGCGTCGGCTCGGCCGGGGCCGTGATCTTCGGGCTGATCGTCGCCCGCAGCACGTTTTTGCAGAAGAGCCCCATGACGGGCGTGGTGATTGCCATGGCGATGGTGATGGCCGCCCTGGCGGTCGTGCTCTCCACGCACCTGGTCTGGCTGATCGCGCTGGCGTTCATCGGGCGGGGCGGGCTGTGGAGCGCCTGGGGGCTTTTTGGAGCGGCGCTGAGCGAGGTCGTAGAGGATGACCGCGTGCGCCCCCGCGTGTTCACCCTGAGCGAGATGCTGGCCGGCACCGGCTTTTCGACCTCGCCCATTGTCTCCGGCCAGCTGTACGCCATCCGCCCGGAGCTGCCGCTGCTGGCCAGCATGGGCCTGAGCGCCGTGCTCGTCCCGGTCATCCTCCTGGCCCAGCGCCGCCTCCGCCCCCGCGCGACGCCGCAGGATGTCGTGATTGGCGAGTCGCTGGTGGAACCCGAGGCGGCGTAGGGGCGTGCGTCGCGGCGCCGCAGCCCCGCCCGGGCAGCTGCCGGCCTCTGGCCGCCTGCCCCGAGCCGGTAACCAGCGGGCTTGCCGGACGTGGGTTGCCGCGTGCGCCCAGGCGCATCAAGCTGGCGTGTTATCGCGCACCGGTCGCAGCGGGTTGCGTGCGCGAACCTGGTGTGATGCCAGAACCCCGGGAGGTTCGCGCACTGCGCGCAGCAAAAACGCTCAGTTTTGCCCGGATTCTTGACCTGCGCCGGGCCACTGCTACGATAGCCACGGTCGAAATCCGCAGGCAATGCCGAGACTTGCCCAGGTTTTCCGCCGTTGCACCCGCCTCTCGGGGCGGGTGGGGATTGAAACAGGCCGCCCTGGTAGCCGATCAGGTCTCCGGCCTGCACGTTGCACCCGCCTCGCGGGGCGGGTAGCCCACGAACACCCTCGTGTACGATGTCCGGCAGCGCCGCCCGGGAACGGCACGAGGAGTCCAGGCATGGCAAAGCTTCACATCACCATCCCCGACGCCCTTATGACCGCGCTGGCCGAACGCCAGGCCCGCACCGGTGAATCGCCTGCCCAGATCGTCGTATCCGCCCTGGCCGATGCGCTGGAGGTCGCGCACCCCACCCTCTTCCAGGTCTCCAACGCCACGGCCCTTACGCAGGGCGTCTTCGACGGCGCGGTGACAATCCACGCACTCAAGGAGCACGGCGATTTCGGCCTGGGCACGTTCGATGGCCTCGATGGCGAGATGATCGCGCTGGAGGGGGTGTTCTACCGCGCCGATGCCAGAGGCGCCATCACCGTGGCCGATGACGCGGCGCTCGCGCCCTTCGCGGTCATCACCGAGTTCCCGGATGAGCCGCCTTTCACCCTGCCAGCGATCGCCTCTTTCACCGACCTGACCACGCAACTGGATCACCACCGCGAGAGCGACAACCTCTTCTACGCCGTGCGGCTCGACGGCCATTTCGCCCGTCTCAAGGTGCGCTCAACCGCCCGCCAACCCGAGGGCACGACGCTCGCGGAGGCGGCCGCCGGGCAGGCCGAGTTCACCTTCGCCAACGCCGACGCCACGCTGGTTGGGTTCTGGACCCCCGCCTACGCTGGCGCCATCAATGTCGCGGGCTGGCACATCCACGCGCTCACGGCGGATCGCCAACGCGGCGGGCACGTGCTGGATGTGGCGAGCGCAAACCTCACGGCAACATTGGCTGAACTGGCCGATGTCCGCCTGGCCATACCCGACACGGCAGAGTTTCTGGAGGCAGACCTCACGCAGGACGTCAGTGACCAGCTTGCCAGGGCCGAGCGCGATCACTGACGCCGCAAAGCCGCCTCCCGGCGCTGCAGACGGGGATGTCCGCGAGGTCTCTGCCGTCGCCGCAACGCGCGAGCACAGGTCCCGGCGCCGCTGGTAGGATCGCAGCCTGCACTGGCACGGCGCGGCGCCGTGGACGCGGAGGCTTCGTTGGATCATCAGGTTGATGTCGTCGTCATCGGCGCCGGGTTTGCTGGCCTCGTCGCTGCGCGTGACCTGCGCGAGCGCGGGCTGCGGGTGGCGGTGCTGGAGGCCCGTGACCGCGTTGGCGGCCGCGCCTGTTCCCGCCCCTTCGCCGGGACCGGCCAGACCGTCGAGTTCGGCGGAGCCTGGTTCGATCGCGACGTCCACACCCCGCTCCGCGAGGAAGCTGACCGGTACGGCATGGCCATTCGGCCGGGGATGCCGTGTCAGACAGTGCGCTGGTTCACGGGTGGCCGTCTGCGTGACGGACTGCCGGTCGACCGCGCTGACTTCGCCCACCTCGAGCGCACAATCGTCGATGCCACTGTCGAAGGCCGCTCGCTCCGCGATGCCTCGCCGGAGTGCCTTCGCCAGTACGACGCCCTCTCCCTCGCCAGCTGGCTGGATGCCCGGCGCGTCACACCGGCTGGCCGCGATTTCATCTCCGGCTTTGTCACCCTCATGACCGGCGCCGATCCATCGACCGTGCCGGTGCTGGGCGTGCTGCGTTCCATCGCCGACCGGGGCGCGTACTACCGGTACTTCGATGAACTCCGCGACGTTATCGCCCCCGGTACGAGCGCGGTCGCCGCAGCTATCGCCGGTGAGCTTGGCAGTGCGCTGCGCCTGAACACGCCCGTGCGGGCGGTCCGCCAGACGGCCAGCCGGGTGATCGTCACCGCCGACGATGGCGACTACGTCGCGGCTGCCTGCGTATTGGCTGTGCCCATGAACGCACTCGGCGGGATAGCCTTCGACCCGCCCTTCGCGCCGGAGCGTGCTCGCTTCATCACGGAAGGCCACGTGTGCCGCATGACCAAGGTGTGGATGCTGGCGACCGGCGTACCGGACCAGATGCTCGGGGCTGGCTGGCGCACGCCGTTCTACTGGCTCAGTGCCCAGCGCCGGGTTGACGAAGCGCAACTCGTCGTGGCCTTCGCGCTCGAAGGCGCGCTTGACCCCACCGACCGTGACGCGGCGGAGCGCGCACTCCGCGTGTATGCGCCGGAAGCCTGTGTCCTGGCTGTCGACCACCACGACTGGGTGGGCGATCCGTACGCGCGCGGTGGGTGGTTTGTGCCACCCGTCGGCTGGTGGGACGCGCGAGACATCCTGGCGGCCCCGCACGGGCGGGTGCTGATGGCCGGCTCGGACATCGCGCCAGAACACGCCGGCTGGATTGCCGGCGCCATCGCCTCCGGCCGCACGGTCGCTGCCACGCTGGCCAACCAGTTTCGGGCCGGGCGCCCGGCAACCGCTGGTTCGGCGTAACGCACGGCCTGGATCGGCAACATCGAGCATGCACACGGAAGGGGTGTCGTTCTTGGGCGGAACCCTGCGACGTCGGGCCTGTGTCAGGTGCGCCAACCCCTTTGGTGGTCATTCTTCACCTGCGGGCCCAGAATGACCGGACGGCGGCGTGCGACAACCTGACGTCTCTCCGCCGCCGCACTGCCGATCCGCCTTGTACGCCCGATACTGCTCCGGGCAGCAGACGGCGCAGGGCCGGTAGCCGGCGGCAATGGCCGTTGCCTCGTCGCGGAAGAAGACGCGCTGGCGCACGTACCCGCCGCGCGCAATCGCGCGCAGCGCCGCCGGGCAATCCAGCCGACCGTAGATGCGGCTGCCCCGGTGCCCGCCCAGCGCGCCGGGTTGCGCCGAGCGGTACAGGCGGCGGTCAGGCCCCAGCAAGGTGTAGCGCCGGGGCAAGTCACTTCCGCCCGGGCCATCGTCATCCGGCATCGCAACTCACCCCGAGAACTGCTGCCTGCACGATCATCACGCCGCCTCCAGCCCCAGCAGGTACGCCTTGGCCTCGGCCCCGCCGACATACTCGCCGGCCGTGCCATCGGCCCGGATCACGCGGTGACAGGGCGCCACAATCGGCAGCGCATTTGTGGCGCAGGCGCTTCCCACCGCTCGCACCGCCCGCGGCTTCCCCACTTGCTCCGCCACCTGGGCGTAACTTCGGGTCTGACCGTAGCCGATGGCCGGCAGATACTGCTGCACCACGCGGCGGAACCCGTGCGCCAGCCGGAAATCGAGCGGCAGATCGAACACCGTGCGCGTGCGCGCGAAATACTGGTCAAGCTCCCGCGCCGCCTGGTCCAGCCGCGCGGGCGCGCGCAGAATGCGCGGGCTCACCCGCTCCGCCAGCGCGGCGAGCACCGCGTCGTGCCCCTCGCGGTCGTAGGCAATGCGCACCAGCCCCTGCGCTGTGGCCGCCAGCAAGAGCACCCCAACCGGGGTATCGAGCGTGCGGTAGGCAATGTCCAGCAGGCCTGCCTGCTGCGAAGCCTGCTCAAGGCGGCGGTGAAGGCGCGCGAGGTCGTCCGGGCTCGCCGGGGTGCGGTCGAGCAGCACGGCGATGCCGTGGTCGTCATGCGGCGTGTGCATGCTTATGTCTCCCTGTTTGTCGTCGTTGCGAAGGTTCCGCGCAAGCTCCTGATCCCGTCGGAAGCCGCCTTGCGCGCAGCTTCCGGGCTGCCGCCAGTGAGAGCGGCGACCTCGGCGTACGGCAGACCCGCCAGGTAGTGGTAGGCCACGGCCTGCCGCTGCTTCAGGGGCAGCGCGCCCACGGCCTCCCACAAGTCGAAGTCCACGGCGCCTGGTACGCCAGGCTGCGATGGGCGCTCGGGGAGGTCGTCGAGAGAGCCGCCCTGCCGCCGGCGCAGGCGGGCGATGTCGATGGCCTTGCGGTGCGCGATCGTCACCAACCACGCCTGGACGTTGGCGTCCGCCGGCAGATCGGGGTAGGCGCGCAGCGCGGAGAGGAAGGTTTCGGCCCAGGCGTCCTCGGCGTCGTCGACCCCGACAACCGCCCGGCACACCCGGAGCACCGTGTCGCCGTGCTCCGCAACCACCTGCTCAAAGGGCAGCTTCATTGCCCACTCGGGCTGAACAACGGCAGCGTCTCCTGGGCAGGGCAGCGCCGTTCCGGGCGCCCCTGCGCCTGGCCACCGCGGGCCTCCAGCGCCAGCAGCGTCCGCTTGCGCTCCAGGCCGCCAGCGTAGCCCGTGAGCTTGCCGTTCTTACCCACCACCCGGTGGCAGGGCACGATGATCGAGAGCGGGTTGTGCCCGACCGCCTGGCCAACCTCGTGGGGCAAGGCCCCCTGCCCCAGCGCTTTGGCCAGTTCCCCGTAGGTGATCGTCTCGCCGTAGGGGATCTCGCGCAGCGCCGCCCAGACCCGCTCCTGGAACGCATCGCCCTGTGTTGCTGCCGGCAGATCGAACGCAACCCGCTCGCCAGCCAGGTATTCCCGGAGTTGCCGGCCAGCCGCAGCCAGCACCGCGTCGCCGGCCACAGCAACCCGTGGGCCGAAGGTCTGCGCGTTGGGCCTGGTCCAGTGCCCCGGGAAGGAGACCCCGGTCAATGCCTGGCCCGAGGCCACCAGCGTGAGCTCGCCGAGAGATGTCGGAACGAGAGCATGTCGAGTCATCGTAGGCGTCATGATCGGGCTCCTTGCCACCGAGGCGTAATCGTGATTGCATGGTGTAGACGGAGCAGCCTGCCAAAACGTGAGCCTGGCCGGGGCCCGGTGTCGCGGACAGCCTGGGTGGTGCGCCAACGATGCGTGCGCCCGGGGTTCTGGTATCCCTGACCGCTTCCCCGTACGATAGTGGGCATCGACCCGCACCATCTGCCCGTCCGCGACAATCGTCGCGGATCGATCGCTGCGTGGCGTCACGCTATCTGTAAGGAGAGCACCTTGGAGCGCAATCACCTGAACCCGGCCCAGCGCGGCCCGGCTTTCACGCGCCGCGCCGCCATGCGGGGCAGCCTCGGGCTGGCCGCCGCGCTCGGGATGGGCGGCTGGCGCGCCGCCGCGCAGGATGCCACCCCGCCCGCCTCAGAGCCAGTCACCCTCGTAGCTCACCGGCTAACCAACCCGCGCGGCTTTGCCTGGAGCAGCAGCGGCGACCTGTACGTGGCGCTGGCCGGCAGTGGCGGCGCCGGGGTGCTCGGGCCAGATGCGGGCGGCGGCTACGCCACCACCGGCCACTCCGGCCTGGTCGCCCGCATCGAGAACGGCAACCCGGTCGCGGTCAGCAACGATCTGCCATCGACCACCGTGGCGGGCGAGCGAACCCTCGGTCCGGCGGCGGTCGCCTTCCTGGGCGATGCGCTCTACGTGCTGGAAGACGCCAACGCCATGGATTTCCTCCGCAACAGCCCCGATCCGGACGGGGTCTACCGGGTGAATGACGACCTGTCGCTGACCGTGATCGCTGACACCGCCGCCTGGATCTCCGCGAACCCGACGAAGTTCAAGCCTGCCGACTACAACCCCGGCGGCGAGGTCTTCGGGATGGTGACGGTGGGCGATGAACTCTGGGTAGTCGAAAGCAACAACGGCCAGGTCATGAAGGTCTCGCTCGATGGACAGATCGAGCGCATCGCCGACCTCTCGGAGAACCACCCGCTGCCAACCGGGCCGGCGGTCTCGCCCAAGGGCGGGGTCTACGTCGGCTTCCTCACCCCGGCGCCCTACACCGACGGCACGTCCAAGGTGGTCGAGGTGACGCCAGATGGCAAGGTGACTGATGTCTGGACCGGCCTGACCATTGTCACGGCGGTGGCAGTCGCGCCGGACGGCACCCTCTACGCCGCCGAAATGGCGACCGGCAACACCGACAAGCCACCCTACGTCGCGCCAGAAACGGGCCGCATCGTGCGGCAGACCGGGGCAGACACCCTGGAGGAAGTCGCGACCAACGTCAACTACCCGGTGGCGCTCGCCTTCGGGCCAGACGGCGCGCTCTACGTCGCAGCGGCGGCGCTCGGCACGATCGATCCCGATGGTTACATCCTGCGCATCGACGTTTCGGCCAAGGGCCCGCACGATGTGCGCCCGGTCGCGGCGACGGCGGGCGGACGCGACTTCAGCCAGGCGCAAACCGACTACTTTGGCGGCGTCACGCCAGACAAGGATGCGGACGAAGCCTCCGAACCCGCTGCCGAGCCCGCTGCTGAGCCAGCGGCCACGGAAGCTCCGGCCACGCACGAGGCCGCCGCGCCCGAGGCAGCCGCCACCGCAGCGCCAGCCAACGGCGGCGCTGCGGGCAACACGGTGACGATGGAGGCCGGCAACTTCTACTTCAAGCCGAAGGACGTCACGATCCCCGCCAGCACGCCGGTGACCTTCAAGATCACCAACGTGGCGCAAATCCCGCACAACTTCAGCATCGACAACCTGGCGATCAGCGTGGCGCTGGATCCCGGAAAGACGACGGATGTCGTCATCAACGCCCCGGCGGGCACGTACCAGTTCTACTGCAACCTCCCTGGCCACCGCGCTGCTGGCATGGAGGGCACGCTGACCGTCAAGTAGCACCCGGACGGCAGCGGGACCGAGCAAACAGGGCGGCAAGATTGCCGCCCTGTTTCTCGCGCTTGTGCCGCTCGGCGACCAGATCGGAGTCCGGGAGGTGGGAGCGTCCGGCCAACGCCGCCAGGTTGACACGGCGGACGATCAGCAGCCGACGCCCGGCGGTTGTTCAGGAATCACCCGCCGGAGCTCCAGGCCACCGGCCCTCACCGCCACTCGGCGTCTTCCCAGGTTGCCTCCTCCAGGCTGCCCTCAGAGGGGCCAATCGCCAACCGCCGCCCCTGCTCGTCACCGGGCGGAGGCTCAAGCGTCGGTCGGGGTGATCGACGGATTCCGGCTGGACCTCCGTCACGAATCTCAATGCGAATCATCACGAGTTGTCGGGACATTCCCTATCTCCATTCGGCGATGTCAGCGCAGGGCACAGGCATGGCGAAAATCCTCGACTCCGATGCCCACGCAATGCCTGGCGGATATCTGGCCAGTGGCGCCTGCGCAGGGAGTCTGCAACGTTGATCGGCGTACTGCCGTTCGGCTACGACCTGCCGGGAGGCATTTCACCGAGCACCACCGGGTCGATGGCGAGCACCTCGGCCGGTGTCAGACGCTGCGCCCCATCATCCGGCGGCACGTTCTGGTTGAAGCGGAACACGTTCGTCGGATCGTACTTCCGCTTGATGGCGGCCAGCCGGGCGTAGGTCGCGGGCGGGTAGGCTTCCTGCACCCGCTGCGCCCCTTCCTCCTCCAGGAAATTGACGTAGACCCCACGCCCCTCGTGGCGCACGTTCTCCCACAGCGCCGCCGTCCAGGCCTGGTGCGGCGCGGCGTCTACCCCGGGGTCGAGCCACAGCCCGATGATGGCGAAGAAGAAGCGCTGATCGCGGTGCGCGAAAGCCGTCGCGCCAGCGGGGACCCGCGCGTAGGCGCCGCCCAGCCCCCGGAACTGGATCAGACTGTAGGGCGACGATGCCTGCTGTATGGCGGCCAGCGCTGCGTCGAGCGCGGCGTCGCTGAAGTCATCAGCGAACATCATGCGAAGCGACGCCGCGTGCGGCTCAGCCTGGTGGGCCGTGAAGCGGTAGATGTCCGGGTAGGGCATCGGCGAGAGCGCGTCCACCAGCGGCGTCGCCAGGGCGCGCAGGGGCGCCACCGCTGCCTGCCCGGCGTCCAGATCGCCGCTCCAGCACACGAGGATCGAGAACACCGGTTGGCCGACCAACTCCTGCGGCACATGCGGCGCGGGCGGCGCGTGCATCAGGTGCGCGATGGTGGTCAGGTCTTCCGGCGCCGTCGTGACGTAGTCCAGGTACCCGCGCACCACCTCGCGCGTCGCGGGCAGGATCAGTTCGCCGCCCAGGATCTCGCTCACCGGCGCCAGGCGGAAGGTGAACTCGGTCACGATGCCCGCGTTGCCGCCGCCACCCCGTACCGCCCAGAAGAGGTCGGGGTGTTCAGCGGCGCTGGCCGTGACGATCTCACCGGCCGCCGTGACGACCTCGGCGGACAGCAGGTTATCAATCGTCAGGCCGTACTTGCGAACCATGAAGCCAACCCCGCCGCCGCTCGTCAGCCCTCCGAAGCCCACAGAATGGGTGTCCCCTGTCGTCAGAGCCAGGCCATGCGCGTTGGCCGGCCCGGCCAGGTCGCCGGAGGTCGCGCCCGCCTGCACGCGGGCGGTCCGCGCTTCGGGGTCGATGCGGACCTGCTTCATGCGCGTGAGATCCACGATGAGGGCGTCGTCAATGATGCTGAGGCGCGCCACGCTGTGGCCGCCGCTGCGCACCGCCAGCGGGATATCGTAGGCGCGGGCGAAGGTCACCGCCGCCGCGACGTCGGCGGCGTCAGCCGCGCGCACGATGGCCAGCGGATAGCGATCGACGGTGAAGTTGACCACGCGGCGGGCGTCGTCATACTCCGGGCGCCCTGGAGTAATGAGGTCGCCACGCAATTGGCCGGCGAGGTCGTCCAGCAGATCGCCGGCCACCAGTGCGGCAGGGGAAGCGGGGATTCGGGTCGTAACCGCCATAAGGCACTCCTTCGTATCGGGAATCGAGACCAGTGACCGCAAGCCGGTTCACGGCTTTCACCTTATGGCTGCCCCCCGTTACACCCCAGCCACACGACACGTACACTTTCCCTACAGTTGTTCAATGTGCGCAGAAACCCACGGCCAGGAAGGGCCGCGTACGACCCGATGAGCCAAACGCGCCCACCACTCACAGATCAGGTTCCCTTCGGGGATTGCCTCCGGCGCTTTCGGGTGGCAGCCGGACTCTCGCAGGAAGCCCTGGCCGAACGCGCCGGCCTGAGCGTGCAGGCGATCGGCGCGCTGGAAACCGGCAAGCGCCGGCGTCCCTACCCCAACACCGTCTCGGCGCTGGCCGAGGCACTGCGCCTCTCGGCCCAGGATCGGGAAACGCTCACGAATGCGCGGTCTGCGGGCGCGCCGGTGGTGGAAACGGCTCTGCCGCTCCTGCCCGCGCCACCCACGCCGCTCATCGGCCGGGACGAGGAGCTCCGGGCGATCCGATCCCGGCTCGCGGCTGGTCGCGACCGCCTCCTGACCCTCACCGGCCCCGCCGGGGTGGGGAAAACAAGCCTCGCGCTGGCGGTCGCCGCCGAAGGCAGCGATCTGTTTGGCGGGGGCATCGCGTTTGTGCCGCTGGCCGCCATCACCGACGCCACGCTCCTCGTCGCGGAAGTCGCCACGGCGGTGGGCGTTCGTACGACGGGTCAGGAATCGCTCGACGCGGTCGTGCGCCGGGCGCTGCATGACCGGCAGATGCTGCTGGTGCTGGACAACCTGGAGCACCTTCCCGCGGCCGCCCTGTGGATCGCCGACCTGCTCGCAGCGTGCCCGGCGTTGACGATCCTTGCGACCTCGCGCGCACCGCTGCGTATCCGGGGCGAGCGGGAAATCCCCCTCGGCCCGCTGGCCCTCCCCGATTTTCAGGCTATCCGCAGCCCGGCAGACGTGCAGGACGTGCCGGCGGTCCGGCTCTTCATTGAGCGCGCGCCCGCGCCCGCGTTCACCCTGACCCAGGCCAATGCCGCCGCGGTGACGGCCATCTGCCGCCGCGTGGATGGGCTTCCCCTGGCCATTGAGCTGGCCGCCGCACGGGTCAAGGTCCTTTCTCCCACCGCCTTGCTGGCCCGGCTCGACCAGATGTTGCCGGTGCTCACGGGTGGGCCGCACGACCAGTCGCACCGGCTGCGCAGCATGGAAGCGGCGATTGCCTGGAGCTACGATCTTCTCGACCCGGCGGAGCAGGCGCTCTTTCGCCGCCTCTCGGTTTTTGCCGGTGGGTTCACGCTGGATGCCGCTGAGTCGATTGCGGGCGATAGCAACGCCTCGACCCTCGACCTCGTCGCTTCGCTCGTCGACAAGAGCCTGCTGCGGCGGCTCGATGCTGGCGAAGGCGAGTCACGATTCGGGATGCTGGGGACCATCCGCGAATACGGCCTGGGGCAGTTGGCGGCAGACGCCGGGGCGGATTCCGCCCACGCCGCCCACGCCGCGTACTACCTGGCGCTGGCGGAAAAGGCCGAGCCCGCGCTGGTCGGCCCTGAGCAAAGCGCGTGGCTCTCGCGAGTCGAGACCGAGCACGACAACCTGCGCCTGGCGCTGGCGTGGCTGCGAGATCACGGGACCAGCGAGGACTACCTCCGGCTCGGCGGCGCGCTCGCCGGTTTCTGGGAAATCCGGGGGCGCCTGAGTGAGGGGCAGCGGTGGCTGGCGGGGGCGCTGGCGCGCCGGGGCGAGGCATCGGCGCCAGTGACCGCCCGCGCGCTGCGCGGCGCCGGCATGATCGCCCGGGAACAGGGCGATTACTCCGCCGCTGCCGCGCTCGGCGAGGAGGCGCTCGCGCTCTTTCGCGAACTCGGTGACACGTTGGGGATCGCGCGAACTGCCCACCTGCTCGGCGATACGGCCAGCGACGTGGGCGACTATGCGCGCGCTGCGGCAATGCTCGAAGAAGGGCTCGCGCTGTTCGAGGCGCTCGGGGACGCCAGCAGCGCGGCCAACATGCTCAACGACCTGGGGGTGGTCGCGCGGCGGCGCCAGGCGTTCGACCTGGCAGCGAGCCTGTTCGACGCGAGCCTGGCCACGGCCCGGGTTGCAGGGAATGAACTGGGGATCGCGCGCACCCTCAGCAACCTGGGGCATGTGGCCGCCGACCAGGGGGATCACGCGCGGGCGATTGCCCTGTACCGGGAAAGCCTGGAACTGCAGGCGGAGGTAGGGGATCTTCGGGGGATCGCCTGGAGCCTGGAGCGCATCCCCGCGCTGCCCGTCGCCTGGCAGTGGCCCGAGCAGGCGGCGCAACTCTTCGGCGCGGCAGCGGCAGCCCGGGACGCCGCCGGGCTGCCGCTGCCCCCGGCCGGGCGGGACTGGTACGACCGCGCCGTGGCCGAGGTGCAGGCCCATCTCGGCGAGGCCGCCTTCCGGGCGGCGTGGGCTGCGGGGCGGGCGCTGCCCTTGCCGCAGGCCATCGCCGCGGCACTGGCCCTCGGCGACGATCTGGGCTAACGCACTCCTGCCCGGAACCGCAGCGGGGCCGTGCTACCATCGGCGTGTTTTGGCCGGTTTTCCCAGGCTAGCCCGTGCCGGCAGCTGCCGTTGGCGTGTGGCGCCTGCCTCCCGGGGCAGGCAGGGATTGAAATCAACACAGGGGTACAACCAACATGGCGGTCGAACCGCTGATCTACGAGCTCAGCAAGCCGGGCCGGCGCGGCGTGCGCATGCCCAAACCGGACGTGCCGGAAACGGCGGAGTTGCCAGCCCACCTGCGACGCGAATCGCTGGACTGGCCAGAAGTCAGCGAGATCGACGTCATCCGGCACTTCACCCGGCTCTCGCAGAAGAACCACGCCATCGATATCGGGATGTACCCCCTCGGCTCCTGCACGATGAAGTACAACCCGAAGATCAACGAGGTGGTGGCGCGCCTGCCCGGCTTCGCCGATATCCACCCCTACCAGGACCCCGGGACCGTCCAGGGCGCCCTGCAACTGATGTGGGAGTTGCAGGAGATGCTCGCCGAGATCTCCGGCTTCCACCAGGTTGCCCTGCAGCCGGTTGCTGGCGCGCAGGGTGAACTCACGGGCTGCCTCGTCATCCGCGCCTGGCACGAGGCGAATGGCGACACGGCCCGCACGAAGATTCTGGTCCCGGACAGCGCCCACGGCACCAACCCGGCTACCGCCGTCATGGCGGGCTTCCAGGTCGTCACCATCCCCTCGGATGCGCGGGGCAACTGCGACCTGGAGGCGCTGCGCGCCGCCGTCGGCCCGGACACCGCCGGCCTGATGATCACGAACCCGAACACGCTCGGCCTGTGGGACGAGCACATCCAGGAAATCGTCGACGCCGTGCACGAGGCGGGCGGCCTGGTCTACAACGATGGCGCGAACTTCAACGCCATCCTCGGTATCGCCCGCCCTGGCGATCTGAACATCGACATCATGCACTTCAACCTGCACAAGACCTTCTCCACGCCTCACGGCGGCGGCGGGCCGGGCGCAGGCTCGGTCGGCGTGCGCAAGGGTCTGGAGCAGTATCTGCCGGGGCCGCGGGTACGCCGCGTGGCAGAGGACGGCGCAACCCGCTACGAACTCTTCCAGCCAGAAAACACCATCGGCCGGGTGCATGCCTTCCACGGTAACTTCGGCATGTTCGTGCGCGCCTACACCTACATCCGCATGCACGGCGCAGAGGGGCTGCGCCAGGTCAGTGAAGACGCTGTCCTGGCTGCGAACTACATTCGGGCCAGCCTGAAAGACCTCTACGATCTCCCCTACGGTGACCGCACCTGCATGCACGAGTCGGTCTTCTCCGCCACGCGGCAGAAGGCGCAGGGCGTACGCGCGCTCGATATCGCCAAGCGCATCCTCGATTTCGGCATTCACCCGCCCACGGTCTACTTCCCGCTGGTGGTGCCGGAAGCGCTCATGATCGAGCCGACCGAAACAGAATCGAAGGAATCGCTCGATTTCTTCATCAGCGTCATGCGCCAGATCGCGCAGGAAGCTGCCGAGACCCCGGAGGTGGTGCAGAACGCGCCGCACAACACGGAGTACGGCCGCCTGGACGAGGTCGGCGCAAACCGCAGCCTCAACCTGCGCTGGCTCCCTGAGCACGCGAAGGAGCCGGTCGCGACCGCAGCGGACTAGGCCGCCAGCGACCGTGGTAGGCTGAAAGGGCGGCCACCTGCTGGCTGGTCATCACGGACTACGGGACGGGGAGGTTCGGCATCGCGCTGAACTTCCCCTATCTGCATCCACGAGGCAGCGTCATGGCAACAACCCGGCAGATCACCGTAGCCGACGTGGAACGCAACCCGCCCGAGGGCAACTGGGAGCTTATCAAGGGAGAGATCGTTCCCGTGAATCCGACGAGCTACCGGGCAGCCCGGGTCACGGCGCGCATCCTCCGGCTTCTGGATGCGTACGCCGAAGCGCACCGGCTTGGCGAGGTGGTCGGGCCCGACGCGGGCTTCGTCATCTTCCCGGATGAAAACACCCTGGTTGCGCCAGACGTCGGCTTCGTCGCCAGCCACCGCGTGCCCCCGGCGGCCGATCAGGCGCACTTCGCCCGGCTCGCGCCCGACCTCGTCGTGGAAATCATGTCGTCCTCCGACCGCATGACCGATGCCCTGCGCAAGATCAACCTCTACCTGGAGGCAGGCGTTTCGCAGGTCTGGCTTGTTGAGCCTGGCCCGCGCACGCTTTCGGTGTTCGAGCCGCATCGCCCGTCTGTTCGTCTGGCCGGTGATCAGATCGTGGCCGCCGACGCCATCCTCCCCGGCTTCTCGATGACGGTTGATGACCTGCTGGGGCCTCCTCCGGCCGGGTAGCCGTTGCAATGGAGCGACAGCCTCCGCACCAGGCGTAGTAGGCTCAGATTCCGGCCATCCTCTGTAGTGCACCTTCAAGTGACAGGGATGTTCAACAGGTAGCCACATTCCCATGTCGATATTCACGAGGCAGCGTCATGGCAACCACGCGGCAAATTACCATCGCAGAGGTCGAGATCAGCCCACCAGAGGGTGATTGGGAACTCATCCAGGGAGAGATCGTTGCGGTGAACCCAACCAGTCTGCACGCAGCGGTGGTGGTAGCCCGCATGCTGACCTTTCTCAATTCCCATGTCCTTGCCAACAATGCGGGGTTGGTCGTCGGCCCCGACGCCGGCTTTGTCATTTTTCCCGACCAGAACACGCTGCTCGCGCCCGATGTCAGCTTCATCGCAGCGTCACGTATTCCATCGTTCGCTGCCCAACAGCACTTCGCCCGCCTGGCGCCCGATCTGGTCGTTGAGGTGATGTCGCCGTCTGACCGCATGATCGATGCCCTGCGCAAGATCAACCTCTACCTGGAGGCCGGAGTCACACTGGTCTGGCTCGTCGAACCCGGGCCGCGCACGCTGTCGGTGTTTCAGCCGAATCGCCCGCCCGTTCGCCTGGCCGGTGATCAGGTCGTGACCGCCGCAGATCTCCTCCCCGGCTTCTCGATGACGGTTGATGACCTGCTGGGGCCTGCTCCGGCCGAGTAGCCACCAGACCACCCTTGCAGGCTGGCGCCTTCCCGCCTGCGTGACCACCCGGCTACCGGCCAGCTCGCTGCTCTGGCCACGACCGCGCCTCAGGCCTCTCTGTGGGCCTGCCTACGGGGTACTGGCAGTATCATCTCTTGCCAGTTGAGCGAAGGCCGCATCTATGGTTGCCACCCGCTTCCTCACCATCGCTGAGTTCGAGACCGAAGCCCGCGATGGCCGGTGGGAACTGATCGATGGAGAGCCCGTCGAAGTGGCGCCGTCATCAGATCGGTCCTCGTGGATTGCCACTGAGATTGCGTTCCATATCCGGGACTATTTGCGCGATCGGCCCACAGGCCGGGTCTTTGGCGCGGATGCCGGGTTTGTGCTTTTCCCTGACCGCCAGATTGTGCGCGTTCCAGATGCAGCCTTCGTGAAGTTTGAGCGCCTGCCTGAACTAACCGAAGGCTTCATTGCCGTACCGCCAGATCTCGCGGTGGAAGTCCTCTCCCCAACGGATCGGCTACCAAATGCGCTTTCTACAGCGTATTGCAAGAGACCTGACCTGCCAGGCAACAAGCCCGTGTCTCGAGCGCAGTCGAGAGATCTCGTCGCGAGTGCCGGTGAACGAGGTCTCTCGACTCCGCTCGAGACACGAGGGGATTCCTGGCGGCCCAACTTCTTTGCACACCGCTGTAACGCCTCGATGTATCTCCAGGCTGGCGCACCGCTGGTCTGGCTGATTGACCCACGCAAGCACACCGCCACCATCTTCCGGCAGGACGAAGGGCCGGTCACCATCGGCGAGGATGGCGTGCTGGATGGCGAAGAGGTCTTGCCCGGCTTCACCTTGCCCCTGGCAAAGCTGCTGGCCTAACCGCGGCGGGGAGGCCACGCCGTGATGAACGGCGCAACCTCCCGCTGCCCGTCACGACAGCGGCTTCCCCGTCACCTTGCTGGAATTGCGCACCGATTTGGTGATCACCTTCCACTGCCGCCGTCGCTCCGCCGCCAGCACCGGGTTCTGCCGGGCCTCGTACGCGGCCACTTCGCGCTGCAGCTTGCGGTAGCTCTCCCAGCGCTCCGCTGAGAGCGTGCCGTCAGCCAACGCCGCCTGCACCGCGCAGCCCGGTTCTCCCTCGTGCCGGCAGTCGTTGAAGCGGCACCCTTCCGCCAGGTCGCTGATGTCGGCGAAGGCGGTTTCCACGCCACTGGCGTCGTCGGTCAGGCCAAGCTCACGCATCCCCGGCGTGTCAATCAGCACCGCGCCGGTCGGCAACACCAGCAGTTCGCGGCGGGTGGTGGTGTGGCGGCCGCGCGCATCATCCTGGCGGATGCCGCTCACGTGCTGCGCCTCACGCCCAAGCAGCCGGTTCACCAGCGAAGACTTGCCCACGCCCGACGACCCAATGAAGGCCACGGTCTTGCCCGGCGCCAGTGCTGCCTGCAAGTCAGCCAGACCGTCGCCGGTGACTGCACTGACCTCTACCACCGGCACGGCCAGCGCCACCGCGTCCAGCATCGCGCGCAGCGGCGCGATGTCATCAACGAGGTCAACCTTGTTCAGCACGATCATGGGCGAGGCTCCGCTCTCCCACACGGCCGCCAGGTAGCGCTCGATGCGCCGGGGATTGAGATCCTGATTGGCAGACGTCACGATGCCGAACAGGTCGACATTCGCAACAATGACCTGGCTGACCGCATCCAGGCTGGCCGCGCGGCGCACGAGCGCAGTTCGGCGCGGCAGAATGTGGTGGATGATGGCGCGGTCATCACTGTCCGCCACCGCCACCCAGTCGCCTGCGGCCGGGCGCTGCTCATGGGTCATGGTGTGGCGCAGCTTGCCGGAAAGCTCGGCCAGCCCGGCGCGGCTCCCTGCCAGCGGCCAGATACTCTGGCCGTCGGCCGCAATGCGGGCGGGGACAAGATCGGGCCGCTGCAGTTCCGCGAACTGCGCGGCGAAGAACGATGAAAACCCGAGATGATCGAGGTTCACGAGATCGAGCGTTGGCAACGCAGTAGCTCCTGTCAGAAAAGGTTGCGTACAGAAGAAACGCCACCTCTGACAGAGGCCATCACGCAGCAGGCAATTAGGGTGCTCGGAACAGAGCGGTGTGGACGCGTATAGCGTCCGGGGGTGCTAGCTGGCGCAGGCAGCCGAGGCGGCAATCGGGCACACGTCGTCCACAAGGATTGTCATGGTCCGCCTCCTCTCAGCGCGTCGCGCGCGGCATACCGAGCCCAGGCGGCTCAGCGCGGCAGAGCATACCGCATCTCAGGTTTCGCGGCAGCAGTATCACAGGAGCTACAGCGAGCATGCTCTTTCCATCCATCCCAGGAAAACCGGGCGGGCCTCCGCATGGCGTCCATATGCGTCCGCACGTTGTCGATGTGGCCTTGTTCCTTGGCTGCCAGCAGAATTCCCACTGACCCGACGATTGGCACATGCAATCGCTCAGCCACCCGCCGACCCCGCAGATCATCAATGAGCAACCTGGATGCAGAAAGTTCGATTGCCAGCGAAAGGGCCTCACGCTCTCCGGCATCCAGGCACTCGACAGCTTCATGAATGCGGGAAGGGCGAATTTCGGCTATCCAATCGGAAATCCCACCAAGTGCTGGCGTGACCTCCTGACGACTGCTGCGGAATCGATAAGGTAACGAAACCGCAGCTTGAGCAAGTCAAGAAGTTCAGTTTCGGAGAAAGCGATCAGGACGCTCGCGTCAGCGACGACTGGTGATGCTTGCACCAAGCTCCCTCGCCGCACGGATTTCCGCCTGCAGCTCCTCTTCCGTCAGGTCCAGATATGGCACGCCACGTTCTCCAGACCACTGGAGGAACGCCAGGTACTCCATATCCAGCAGCCGGGCAGCACGCCTCGCCGAGATGTCGTGGCGCCGGTACATGCCGAGCACAATGTCCTCAAGGACGCTGCGCTCCAGTTGCTCGCCAGACAGGCCAAGCAATTCAACCACTTCCTCGTTGATCATGACCGGGATTTGACTCATGAGAACGCCTCGCCAGGATGCATCAGGGACAGTGCAACAAGGCTAGAGCGTGGGCAGGTGTGCTTCAAGCGGATGTGGAGAGTCCTGCACACGGGCCTTTCTGGAGACGAAAAGGTCATCATCCACCGCCTGCAATTGGCCGGCCCAACCTCACGCTTCGCCAGCCTTCTCCAGTATCAGCGCTTGCAGGCGGTCAGATGCGTAGTGTCCGGTAGCAACCATCTGGAGCATCAGCGGGCGAACCTCGCTGATAAGTCCCCGCTGCTTGGCTCTTACGAGCAAGCCCAACGTACCGACGACGGGGAGACCATGGGCCAGTGCGGCATTGCGTGCCGGGAGATCGTCGAGGACGACAAGGTCTGAGCCAATTTTTATTGCCAACCCGATAGCTTCGCGCTCACCAGGCCCAAGCTGCTCGGGAAGTAAGAGGTGAATGCGAGGGAGGCTAACCTCAAACCAATCTGGACCCCGCCCCAGGGATCGTTTAACTTCGGCAGCTACAGCTACCGGCACAACTACATGGTCAAACAGCGCCTCAGGCAACCAAAGCGTGTCAGTTTGGTGGAGGGAAATCAAAGGCCCTGCGTCAAAGACCCCACAGCCCAATTTCAAGGGAGATCGATGGCCCGGAGTTCTTGTTCAATGTTGTCGTCATCCCAGTCAAAGTAGGGAATCCCCGCCGCATTGGAGAGTTGGAGGAACTCGACAAAGTTGAGCCCCAGAATCTCCGCAGCACGGCCACGCGAGATCACGTGCCGTCGCAACAGATCCAGCACACCAGCTTCGAGCAAGTGTCGCGCGATCTGCTCGGGGCTATCCCCGAACAGATCGGCAACGTCAGGTTCAAGGGTGAGGGAAAGTTGTCTCTGGCCCATAGGTATCATAGTCAATTTATGATACGCGGCCCCGCCAGAGACAGCCCCCTACACCACGATATTCACCAACCGCCCCGGCACGTAGATCACCTTGCGCGGCTCGCGGCCGGCGACGGCTTCGGCGATCTTCGGCTGCGCCAGCACAGCGGTGCGGGCAGCATCTTCACTCAGGTCCACCGGCAGCAGCAGGCGGTCTCGCAGCTTGCCGTTCACCTGCACCACCACCTCCACCTCGTTGGCCACCGTCAGCGCCGGGTCGTACGCCGGCCAGGCCTGCCGGTGCACCGAGTACGGGTTGCCCAGCCGCTCCCACAGTTCCTCGGCCACATAGGGCGTGCTTGGCGCCATCAGCAGCACCAGCGTCTCGATCGCCTCACGCCACTCGGGCGTGCGCGCAACCTCGCCCTCGCGCAGCTTCATCAACTCGTTCACGTACTCGATCAGCGCGGCGACCATCGTGTTGAACTGGAACTCGTCCAGGTCGGTCGTCACGCGCTGGATCGTGCGGGCGCGCAGGCGGCGCAACGGCGCGGTTTCCGCCTCCGGCAGCGCAGCGTCGAAAGGCCCTGCGCCGGTCTCTGTCACCAGGCTGAAGGCACGCCGGATAAAACGCTCCATGCCGGTGATGCCGCGCGAGTTCCACGGTCCGCCCTGCTCCCAGGGGCCCAGGTACATCAGGTGCAGGCGCAGCGCATCGGCCCCGTGCGCGGCCACCAGCTCGTCCGGGGAAACCTGCGTGCCCCGGCTCTTGCTCATCTTGGTGCCCTCTTCCGCCAGGATCATCCCCTGGTTGCGCAAGCGCAGGAAAGGCTCCCCGTGATCGACGAGCCCCATATCCCGCATCACTTTCGTAAAGAAGCGGGCGTACAACAGGTGCAGGATGGCGTGCTCGATGCCGCCGCAGTACAGGTCCACCGGCGTCCATTGCGCCGCCGCCTCAACATCAAACGGCGCGGTCTCATTGTGCGGCGAGGTGTAGCGGTACCAGTACCACGACGAATCGACAAAGGTATCCATGGTGTCGGTTTCGCGCCGCGCCGCGCCGCCACCCTGCGGGCAAGTGGTATGCAGGAACGCAGCGTGCGAGACCAGCGGCGATTGCCCGGTCGGCATGAACTCCGCGTCCAGCGGCAGCACCACCGGCAACTGGTCCTCCGGCACCGGCGTCATGCCGCAGTTGTCGCAGTAGACCACCGGGATCGGCGTGCCCCAGTAGCGCTGGCGCGAAATGAGCCAGTCGCGCAGGCGGAAGTTCACCTCCGCCTCGCCCCGGCCCGCTTCGGCCAGCCAGGCGATCACCTCGGGCAGCGCGTCCGGCATCAGCTTGCCCGTCATCGGGCCAGAGTTCACCAGCCGCCCCGGACCGTGGTACGCCTCGGTCATCGTCGCCGGGTCGAACTCCGGCTCGCCGTCTGGCTGCACCACCACCCGAATCGGCAGGTCAAAGGCGCGCGCGAACTCGAAGTCGCGCTGGTCGCCGAAGGGCACGGCCATGATGGCGCCGGTGCCGTAGCCCATCAGCACGTAGTCCGCGATCCAGACCGGGATCCGCTCATCCGTCACCGGGTTCACCGCGTACGCGCCGGTAAAGACCCCCGTGCGCTGGCGATCCTCGTCCGTGGACATGCGCTCGATCTCGGTCTGCTTCCGCGCCTGGTCCACGTAGGCCTCGACAGCGCCACGCTGCTCATCCGTGGTGATCTTCGCCACCAGCGGGTGCTCCGGGGCCAGCACCATGAACGTCGCGCCCCAGACGGTGTCGGGCCGGGTGGTGAACACCTCCAGTTCGTCGCCCGTCTCCAGCGGAAAGCGCAGCCGCGCGCCCTCGGAGCGCCCGATCCAGTTGCGCTGCATCGTCTTGACGCGCTCGGGCCAGTCCAGGTCTTCGGCGGCGTGCAGCAGTTCGTCCGCGTAGTGGGTGATGCGGAAGTACCACTGCTCCAGGTCGCGCTTGAACACCTCAGAGCCGCAGCGCTCACAGATGTTGCCTTCCAGCACCTGCTCATTGGCCAGCACCGTCTGATCCTTCGGGCACCACCAGACTGCCCCCTTGGCGCGGTAGGCCAGCCCCTTCTTCAGCATCTGCAGGAAGAGCCACTGGTTCCAGTGGTAGTACTCCGGCGTGCAGGTGATCACCTGTCTGCGCCAGTCGATCATCGCGCCCATCTGGCCGTATTGCTCGCGCATGGCGTCGATGTTTTCGAAGGTCCAGGTGGCGGGGTGAATGTTGTTGCGGATGGCCGCGTTCTCGGCGGGCAGGCCGAAGGCATCGAAACCCATTGGGAAAAGCACGTTGTGGCCGCGCATCCGCTGCAGGCGGGCGAAGATATCGGGCGCCACAAAGGCGAACCAGTGCCCGATGTGCAGCACGCCGGAGGGATAGGGGTACATGGTCAGCGAGTACCACTTCTCCCCCGGCGCATCGTCATCGACCCGGTACAGCTCGTCAGCTTCCCAGCGGGCGCGCCACTTCGGCTCGATGGCGGCGGGATCGTAGCGGTCGCTGGCCGTCCCGACGATGTCGCTGGCCGTGCTGGTGGCCATTCCGGTCTCAGTATTCGCGGTCATCTGCTGGTCGTCCTGTATTCCGCCGCCTGCCGGCCTCTCGATACGCTGGGCAAGAAAAAACCCTTCGTCCCTGGTCAGGGACGAAAGGCTTGCAACGCTTCCGCGGTACCACCCTGGTTGACCGGGTGGCGCGGATAGTGGTGGAGCCGAGGGGACTCGAACCCCTTACCTCAACACTGCCAGTGTTGCGCTCTCCCGGCTGAGCTACGGCCCCAGGGAATCCTGGCGCAGCCACGATCCACTCTGGCTGCCTGATAACGGAGGCGACCCGGCGCCAGCTAACGGAGACCCGCTTCACCGGCACAACTCACGGGCGAGTTCAGCCCCCTGGTTGCCGCCTTGCACCACCGGCGACTCTCTGGGAAGCAGGGCTTACTACTCCCGATCAAAGCGGGCAGAGCATAGCCCACTTCTGTGACTATCGTCAAACCGGGCGGGGTAAGGCCCCCGCCCGGCCTGCCCATGGTCTACTCGCCGAGCACGATGGTGGCCGGCTCCGAGGTCTTCGACTCCTCGTAGGTCACCTCCCGTTGACCGCCGGAGCCAGTTGCCGCCATCCCTGCACTCATGCCCGGCATGACCGGCGAACTCACCAGGTTCGGGACAGAGACATTCACCCCAATCGGCATGCCCGGCGTGACCGCCGAAATCGGCGGCAAGGTCACCCCGGATACGATACCTTGTGCCCCGGCCACTGGTACGTAAGCGCATCCCAGGGAAGCCAGCACGGCGGCTACCCCACACACCTGCAGAACCCGACGCATCGCGTTCTCCTCCCCGCGCGTACACCGCCCCATGCCAACGCGCCCGCACCGCACCGACCGGGTCACCGTGAGTCATGGGAGTACGTACACATTGTCGCATGTGGCGCGTGCACTGCGAAGTGGGTCTGACGCGCATGTTTCCGGTACAAGCGTTTCACCAGGCAGAGCCCGGCAAGATCCGGACCGCCCCCTGGCGCCAGGGGCCGGGCCGGATCGCGTGACGGTTATCCAGGAAATGCTGGTGTCACGTTCCTACCGCTGCGTGACACGTCGTGCTGTCTCGCGCCTGTCGCGAGAGTTCGCCAAGCGCGCGAGTCGGGACTGCACGCAAACGTGACCTTCGCGCCGCCGCTCGGGTGGGCGCACCCTCGGAACGATGCTTTAGCTCGCCGCCTCCGGCCGGATGTTCTGGTTGCGGTGGAAGAGGTTCTGCGGATCGTACGCATGCTTCAGCGCGGCCAGCCGCGCGTACTTGGCGGCCCCGTAGGCATCGCGCACGCGTTCGGGGTTGTCGCCGACCCCGAGGTAGTTCACATACACCCCGCGCGCGTACGGCTGCATGGCGTCCCACAGGCCGCGCGCCCAGGCGATATTGGCCTCCGCCTCCGCCGGGTCGCCCCACCGCGCGATGATCGCCAGGTTCACCGCCGCGTCGCGGTGATCGAACGCCGTTTCATCCCGGCCAATGTGCGTCACCGCGCCGCCCAACTGCTCGATGAGCACGGCGTTCAGCGGCGAGGGCGCCGCGTTCGCTCCCGCGACCAGGATATCGATCGCTGCGTCCGGCAGCCCGGCCAGGAAGTGTGACCGCCAGTAGACCTGCAGCCCGGCCGGGAAGCCGTCATCCAGCATCTGCTGCAGCGCGGTGTAGGGCATCGGCTGCACCATGTCCGCCAGCGGCTCACCCAGCGCGCGGTACGGCGCCACGGCCTGCGCGCCAGCGTCTTCATCGCCGGCGTAGGCAATGACGTAGGCGAAGATCGGCGCGCCCTCCGGTGAGCAGAGCATGGCGCTGAAGACCGTCAGCGCATCGGACGAGGCGTCCGACTCCGCGCGGAAGTGGCGCAGCGCGTCCGTCGCCTGCTCGCGCGGGTAGATCAGCATCCCGGCGTACACGCCAGCCAGCGGGTGCAGCCTGAAGGTGAACTCGGTCACCACACCGAAGTTGCCGCCGCCCCCACGCAGCCCCCAGAGCAACTCGGGCCGCTCGGTTTCGCTGGTGGTGACCACCGAGCCATCGGCCAGCACCACCTGCGCGCCAATGAGGTTGTCGCAGGCCAGGCCCATGCTGCGCATCAGCCAGCCAATGCCGCCGCCGAGGGTCAGGCCAGCCACGCCCGTCGAGGAGATCGCGCCGCCCGTGGCGGCCAGCCCGTGCTCCTGCGTCGCGGCATCGAAATCGCCCGAGGTCGCGCCGCCGCCCACGCCCGGGCCAGCCGCGCCGCCGGATCGACCTGAACCGCGTTCATGGCCGTGAGATCAGGACCAACCCGCCGTCATCGACCACGGCCAGGCCAGCGGCATTGTGACCGCCGCCCCGCACCGCAATCTCGAGGCCCTGCTCCCGTGCAAAGGTCACGGCGGCACGGACATCCGCCACGCTCTGGCAGCGGGCAATGGCACCCGGGCGGCAGTCAATCATCCCGTTCAGACCTGACGCGCGTCGTCATACCCGGCCTGCCCCGGAAGCAGCAGGCCACCCAGGCAACAGCAGACAATTGAGACCAGGGGGATCATGGTAGAAACGCTGTGAGACATGAACGACTCCCGTACGGTAAGAACGCAAAGGGTGGAGTACGGAGTGCCTTGCCGAAAGCGTAGGATGCGTTTCCCCGCGTGACAAGGGTTACGGAAAGCCTCGCATTTCCGCTGCGCGCGGATCGAGGAAGACTGGTGGCAGGATTACAATCGGGACTGACCGCACAGCGCTGCTCGCCTACCGGCGCCGGATGTGCTCCGGCAGGAGTTGGCGCAGAAACCCCTTCGCGGCGCAGGAGGGCGCGCCGGGATGAACACCACCTTCCAGACTCGACCGTTGGCTGGCAAGTCCGCCTTTGGTGACAGGTGCGGCATCGGAGATCGGCCGCGCCTCGGCCATCGCTCTCGCCAGGCGGGCGCAGCAGGTGGTCGCCGATATCGACGACGAGGAGGGTCGACTACCGTGCGGCGGGTGACCAACGACGGCGACGAAGCCTGCTTTGTCCACGCCGATGTCTCGCGGGAGGAGGAGGTGGCGTCGTTAGTGGCGGCAACCTGCGTCGCCCGCTGGCTACCTCGCCTGCGCGGTCAACAACGCAGGCATCAGCGCTCGCGGGAACTCACCCACGAACTCACTGCAGGAGTCTGGAGCCGCGTCGGCCCTCAACCTCACGGGCGTCTGGATTTGTGCCTCAAGCACGAGATCACGCAGATGCTGGAGCAAGGTGGAGGCGGAGCCATCGTCAACATGGCATCGGTGGCGGGGCTGGTTGGCGGCACGACGTCGGTCTACGTTGCCAGTAAGCACGGTGTGGTCGGCCTGACCAGGCGAGGCGGCGCTGGAATACGCTCCTCGCGGGATCCGGGTCCAGCGCCGTTGCCCTGGCGTCATCCAGACGCCGATGGTTGATCGTGCGTTCGCGGCTCGGCCGGGACTCGAAGAACGTGGCGCGCTGCCGAACCCATCGGCCGGCTCGGGGCAGCGGAGGAAGTTGCCGCCGCCGTTGTCTGGCTGTGCTCTGACGCGGCGTCGTTCGTGACCGGGGTGGCGTTGCCTGTCGATGGAGGGTGGGTCGCGCAGTAGCCCCTGCCAAACCGGCAAACACGCCTGATCGGGCCCTCATCGTTTTGGGATCAAACAACGGAGCAAATCATCCTGTCAGGGAACGGAGCTCGCCACCGGAGCGGTGGCCGGCATCTCCCGGATGCAGCGGCGGCAGCCGTGATCGTAGAGCCGCCTGGAAGAACGCCTCCAGGTCCTGCCCGCTGATCTCCTCAGCGAGCGCGATGAAGTCTTCGGTCGTTGCACGTTGCCGTTGCGGTAGCGCTCGGGCCAGGTGCGCAGGATCGTGAAGAAGGCGTCGTCCCCGACGCGCAGCCGCAGGGCGATGCAGGGTCAGCATGCCCGGTCATACACGGAGAAGGGCGAGAACAGATCGGGCGCGCCCGGGTTCCCGGTCGGCACCGCCACGCCGGGAAGAGCTCCGGGTCCACGCCACGAGGCCGCCAGTTGCGCCAGGCCCTCCGCCGCCGGGATCTGCGCCAGGTCGTCCAGGCTCGCCAGCCCAGGCCGTCGGGTAGCGCTGCACAAAGCGCTCGCTCACGGCCGACCGCAGGAAGCGCGCGTGCTGAGAAGCGCTGCGAGGTGGTCAGGACATCCGCCGCGCTGGTGTTGGCGACCGCCTGCAGGTCCTGGACCCGGAGTTCAGCGCCGCGTGCAGCGCCGTAGCTCTGGGCCACGTGGCGATTGCGCGCCGCCACGCCCTCGGTGTGCTCGATCCAGAGCGTCTGCGCGTAGCTGGCGAACCCCTCGTTCAGCCAGATATCCTGCCAGCGCAGCACACTCACCGTATTGCCGAACCACTGGTGCGCCATCTCGTGCGCCACCAGCGATTCCTGGCCCTTGCGCTCCTCATCGGTCAGGGCCGTGGCGCCCATGAACGGCAGTGAGCCGTAGGTCGGGATCGTCTGCGTCTCCAGCGCAAACAGAATCGGCGCGTCCACAACCGTGCCGCCCGCAGCGGCGAAGGGATACGGCCCGAACACCGTCTCGAAGTACGTGATCATTTCCGGCAGGCGGTCAAACATGACCCGCTGCCCCTGCCCAATGCCTTCGGCAAAGGCGAGCCGCAGCGGAATGCCGTGTGGCCCGTCGCGCTCGATCATGTCCAGGCGGCCGGCGTGGAAGGTCACCAGGTAGGTGGCCATAGGGTCCGGCGAATCCCAAACCGTCGTGATCTTGCCGTCGTGCGGGATCGTCTCGGTAAGCAGTCCGTTGGCAACGACCGAGAAGGGCTCATCCACCGTCAGGCGCAGCGTATAGGTAGCCTTGTCGGCGGGGTGGGCATTGGCCGGGAACCACGTCTCGAGGCCGCGCGGCTCACCGGCAATGAAGATGGCATCGGCCATCCCACCAGCCAGAGCCATACTGCTCCGCTTCGGTCGGGTCCGGCTTCTGACCCACGCCCGAGGCCGCGCCCAGCACCTGCAAGACCAGCGAGCGGCCGTCGGCCACCGCCCGGCAGCGGCGTCCGGCGTACGTGACCTGCAGCGTAAAGCGCTGCCCGGGCGCCAGCGGGCTGGCCGGAAGCACGGTGAGTTCCGCACCGCGCCGGCTGAAAGCGGCGGGCACGCCATCCACCGTGATCGCGGCGATATCCAGCCCCCGGAAATCCAGGTTGAAGGCGCACAACTCGATCAGGGCGAGGGCATCGATGGTGGCGGTCCCCGCCCGGATGGCGCCGCCAGCCACATCCAGGTCAAGGTCGATCGCGTAGTGCAGGGCGTCGTAGCCACCATTGCCCATCAGCGGGAAATAGGCATCGCCAATACTGCTGCTGCCGGCCGCGCAGACTGCCCCGGCAACCGGGGTCGCGCTGTTGGCTGTGACCGCCGGGCCAGCGAGGCCAGGCGCCAGTATTCCGGCCAATACCCCCAGGGCGACCTTGCCGAACGCGCGCATCCCGTATCCTCGCTTGCTCCGCCACGCCACCCTCTGGTGGGCTTCCCGTGCGCAAACCTATGGGCCGGTGGATCAGGTGTCAAGGCGCCCCCTCCGGCCCGGCCCCGCGCAGTTCAGCCAGGGATCGACAGACCCCGGTGGGCAAGCAGCAGAAACTCCGTCATAGTTGGCCCTGGTGTGTCGTCGGCGACCTCCCGGTGGAGCGGCGACACCGGTCTGCACGCAATCGAAAGGACCGTGAATGATGGCGACTCCTTCGCCCGCCGGCCGGATAGCCGAAAGCATCGTGCGCCGCTTCGAGGGCCTGGCCGGGACGCGCGACCGCGCCCTGGGCGAGGGACGCCAGATCACCCGCCTTGCCGCCAACAGCGTCCGCGCGACCCACCGGGGTGAACTGGCCGAGGCCGAGCGCCTGTCGACCGAGGCGCAGAACCGCATGATCGTGCTGAAGGCCGAGCTTCGCCCGTACCCCAGCGTGTACTGGGCGGGTTATGTGCAGGACGCCATGAAGGAAGCGGCAGAGGCCGCCATTGCCCTGGCCATCGTGGCGGACCGCCCGCTGCCAGAACCGGCCGACCTTGGCGTGGAAGATGCGGCCTACCTCAACGCGCTGGCCGAAGCCGCCTCGGAGCTCCGGCGACAGGTGCTGGACCGCCTGCGCGAGAATGACCTGGTCCGCGCCGAGTACCTGCTGGGCGAAATGGACGACATCTACAGCGCCCTGGTCACCGTGGATTTCCCCGACGCCATCACCGGCGGCCTGCGCCGCACCACCGACGCCCTGCGCGCAGTGCTGGAGCGCACGCGCGGCGATGTCACCATGGCCGCCACGCAGGGGCGTGTGGAGCGCGCCCTGCGCCAGGCGCTGGGCGCTGAGTTCACGGCCCTGGGCGCTCCTCTGGCCGGTGCGCAGGAGATAGACCCCCTGCATGTGGAGTAGCCGGGGCTTCCACGGGCCCGGAGTCTTCCGTCGCACAAGGCTCCCAATGACCCTCACATGGTCACGCTGGCGCCCCTGGCAAGACTGGCGCACGTCATTCGCGCCCACCATGCGCGGCAGACTGCTCACGTTCGAGCGGCGATGGACAGCCGCGTGATCCTTGCACCCTGCCGGCCGCGCACCGCGGCAGTGAGTGGCAACGACATTGGCCGTCACGCCTCGGTCCGGCGTGCCTCGAGCACCCTCGCCCTTCCACCCAGCTGCTGCGCGGGCGCGGGAGCAGGGAAAGGGCCGTTCGGGATGATTGCCCGGCGACTCAGAACGCCTCGATCGCCAGAATGGTCTCCCGCGCCCCGCGCTCGATCAGCGACGCGCGGAGAGCAACGAACAGGTCGCGCAGACGCGGGTTCGCCCCGAGATCACCGAAGACCGGCTGGTAGTCCAGGAAGGACCCTGGTTCATTCTGCTCAGCCTGCGCCGCAGCAATCAGGTCCGCCGCTCGCCGGTCATTGATCGGGGTCGGGTCGCCCTGTTCATCACGCCCTTCCAGGAAGCGGCTCCAGGCCGCCAGCACGAGCGCGCAGCGCCGGATCTCGCCGCCGCGCTCCAGTTGCTCGCGCAGCACCGGGAGCAGGAACTTGGGGATGCGCTCCGACGAATCTGCGGCCAGGCGGGCCATGGTGTCGCGCACCGCCTCGTTGGTGTATCGCTCAATCAGCTCCTGGCAGTAGGCGTCCAGGTCAATCCCCGGCACTGGCCGCAGCGTCGGCATTGCCTCCAGGCGCATGTAATCGAGCAGGAAATCGGCGAACGCCGGGTCCCGGCAGACCTCGTGCACCAGCTTTCCGCCCGCCAGAATACCGGGGTACGCCAACGCCTGGTGCGAGGCGTTCAGGAGCCGCAGCTTCATCAGCTCATACGGCATGACATCATCGACCATCTGGACGCCGACCAACTCCAGGGGAGGCCGGCCGGTGGGGAACGTGTCCTCGAGCACCCACTGCGCGAACGATTCGGCGCGCACCGGCCACCGGTCCTCGATCCCGGTCTCGGCCAGTACGAGCGCGCGCGTCTCGTCGGTTGTCACCGGCGTGATGCGGTCCACCATCGAGTTGGGGAATGCCCCATGCTCCGCGATCCACGCTGCCAGGCCGGGGTCCTTACGGGCGGCAAACCCCAGCACGACGGTCCTTGCGACGTGCCCGTTGCCCTGGATGTTGTCGCAGGTCATCACGGTGAAGGGCGGCGTGCCGGCCGCCCGCCGCCGCGCCAGCCCGGCCGTGATGTACCCCAGCACGCTGCCCGGCAACCCCGCGTCTGCGTCCAGATCGCGCAGGGTCAGCGGGTCATGCGGGTCGAACTCGCCCGTGACATCGTTGACGCTGTAGCCGCCCTCGGTGATCGTCAGGGAAACGATGCGCGTGGCCGGGTCAGCGAGGCGATCCAGCACCGCTTCGGGGTCATCCGGCGCGTAGAGATACTCGTGAATCGCTCCGATCACCCGCGCTTCCGTTGTCCCGTCCGGCGCGCTGGTCACGAGGGTGTACAGGTTATCCTGCGCCCGCAGAGCGTCGCGCATTGCCCGGTCACCCTCCAGCACACCGACCCCGCAGATCGCCCAGTCTGTCTCTCCACGCCCCAGAAGTTGGTCGATGAACATCGCTTCGTGCGCGCGGTGAAAGTTCCCCACGCCGAAATGCACAATGCCGGTTGACAGGGCAGAGCGGTCGTAGCCGGGAGTCGCCACCGTGGGGGCGATTTCACCCAGGGCAGCGTCATTCAGAACTGGCATGGTCTGGCCTTTCACCCGTGAATGCGGCGATCACGCAAGCGGATCCTGTTGCCATCCTCAATACTGCCACAGCGCCCGCCAGGCCACCTGCCGTACCGCTCCGGCTACCCTCATCGGCGGCACACTGTGGCGAACAGCGGCGAGGCGCCCACAGAGGCGGAAGGCCGCAAGGGTCGCCGGGGGAAACGGCGCCGCCCGCCTCTGCCGCGCCGCAATACGTGGAACCGTGTCTCGATGCTGATGGGCAGCACGGGCGGATACAGACCGGCGCCTGCCGAACCTGGCGTGCCTGACCAGACCCGGAGCCGATGGTGCAGCAGGCGCGCCACGCTCCCGGGCTCTCCCGGGCCGGCCAGCGTGGCGCGCCACGAGTCTGGCTGCAAACCGCTCGGGCAACCGATGCTGTTCAGCAGGACGAGGCGTGTGGGCCAGGTCATCCTGGTTTCCAGAGCGATCCACGCCTTCGCCGGGCTTCATCACAGGGAGACGAACGACGCGCCCATGCCGCTGTCTCCGCCAGCGGAGCCGCGCGCGGGCCGCGAGAGCGCCAGCCGCCCGGGCCTGGGACCTCACCCGATTTTCGCCGTCCGCAACTGCGGGTTGAAGGCCAGCACGAGCACCAGCCCGAGGAACCCCAGGCCAGCCATCGTGGCCATGGTCACCTGCGCGCCAGCCGCCGAACTGAGCCCACCAATGAGCAACATGCCAATCGGGGTCAGGCCGATGGCCGTCGCGATGAGGCCCAGCGCCCGCGCGCGGGATGCCGAGGGCGCCGCGCTGAGGACCAGGGCCGCCTGATGCGCGCCGAAGAGCCCGGTGCAGATCCCGTACGCGAACTGGATTGCCAGCGACAGCGCAAAGATCGGCGAGAGCGCGAGGCCGACGAGCATGGCCGCTGCGCCGATGGCCCCACCGATAAACAGTGCGCCCGGGCGCCTTGCCCCGGAGCCGAAGGTGAGCCAGGCCGCCGTCAGCACCCCGCCGACGCCGTCAGCACCGGCGAGCACACCCATCCAGAAGGGCCCAACCGACAGAATATCGCTGGCCACGATTGCGATAAGTTGCTGGTAGGGAAAGACCAGGATATTGATGATGATCGTCACAAGGAAGACACCCCGCACGACCGGAAGGCGGAGGGCCGAGGCCCAACCGCTGGATGGTGATGCAATGACGCGGAGTGATTCCGGATGAACCTGCCGCGCCGGGAGCAGGCGCTTGATGCCGAGGATCCAGATCAGTCCCGCTGTGTACAGGACGGCGAGGTAGCCGTACGCGAGCCCCACGCCACCGGCGGACAGGAGGAGCCCGGTAACGAGGCCGGAACTGATCTTGGCGCCGCTCACCGAGAGCGACTCGAGTGACATGGAGTTTGCGAGCAGGGACCGTTCCTGCACCTCGTCGATCAACGCGGCCCGGGCGGAGAAGTCGGCGGCGGTACCGCTCCCCAGGACAAAGATGAGCGGGTAAACGATCAGCAGCGAGTCTCCGCCACGCAGGAAGGTCATCGCCAGGACCACGGCCGCCAGCAGGCTCACCGCGTGGATCCCGAGCAGGATGTTGATCCGCGTGAAACGATCGGCCAGAGCGCCGAAGATAGAGCCAAAGACCAGCATCGGCAGCACGCGAAAGAACCCGGTCAACCCGACGAGGAAGGGCGATCCGGTGAGCGCGAGCACGATCCAGCCGGAAGTGATGATCTCGACCCACCGGGCATTGGCGAACAGGAATCCGGACAACCAGATGCGCCGGTAGACTGGCGACTCCAGCACGCGGGCCGAGAAGGAGACGCGGCCCTGGCGCTTCGCATCAGCCGGACCAGGCGGCGGGGGATCTGCCCCGGACGAGCCGGCACCGTCACGCATGTGTCACCGGTGCGCGGGAGAACCAAGCCAAAGGGGAGCCTACGGCCGGAGGAGTGGCGCAGCCACACCGGATGCGGCACGCACATCCGGAGCCGGAAGCCCCTCTGGCGCGCGGGGAAGGGGCCGGGGTGCGGGCTGTTCGGCGCGACACTTCGCCTCGATGGCAGCTCACACCGGACGTTGGCGACAAGGCGACGATCCCCTGATCATGATATGAAAACCCGCATCTTAGGGCTTTTCGCGGCGTTTGCAAGGCGCTGCCAGCCGCCTGGCCGGCAGGGCTTCACCGGGGTCAGGCAGGCGGCGGGGCGGCGATGGGCGCAACGCCTCTTGCCGCAGCGGCGCCTGCTGCAGCGCGAAACGCACGGTCGCTGGCCCGCCCCGGATCAGCCACTGTGGACAGCGCGCCGAAGGTGAACGCGCCGGCTACGGCAATCCTTGGCCCACGCGGAACAACGCAGCCCCGGCGCAAGCCTGACCCCGCGCGTATCGGATCGTGGTTGAAGCGCAAGGCGAGGTCTGCATCGGCCTCGCCCGGCCCGGGCTGCCCGCCCTACTCCTCCAGGCGCCGGATCGTCATCGTTTCGCTGGCGCCGCCGTGGCGCCAGATTTCCTGGCAGGCGGCTGCCAGCGGCTTGAGGCCCTCGGTGATCGTCGCGAAGAGGTTGCCGGGCATATGCCCTTCCGGGCCGTGCAGGTAATTGTTGCGGCCGTAGAAGAGCGCGAGGTCCACCAGGCCGGTGGCGTTGGCCTGTTCGCGCACCTCAGCCGGCACCGGGCTGCCCGGCGGGATGAAGAAGTAGAGGAGATCGCCCGGAATTGGAAAGACGGTGCCGTTCTCCCGCCCCGGCTCTTCCGCCGCAAAGGGCGGTGTGAGGATAAAAATCTCGTTGTTGGCAAACTTGGCGTGCCAGATGGGGCCAGACTGCGGCAGCCCCTGCCAGACCGCCTCGCACGTCTTCGGCGCTTCCTCGTCCAGCAGTTCCGCCACCGCGCGGATACCCCGTGGCTCCAGCAGAATCTCGATACGCCGCGTCACCGGCTACTCCCCCTGATTGCTTCACTCAAACCGGCGCAGCTTAACCCGAATGCGCTGGCTCGCGCTCACGCTTGCGGTCGCGATCGAGCGTCGTGTCGGCGTAGGATGCGGGGTCGTCCAGCGCCTCCAGGTGGGTGAACACCGTCACGCCCGGCAGCGCCGCCGCAATTTCCGCCTCGATCTCCTCCAGCAGCCGGTGCCCCTCGTGCACCGACCACCAGCCAGGCACCAGGATATGAAAGGAGACGAACCGGCGGGAGCCGGCCTCGCGCGAGCGCAAGGCGTGAGTGCGGATGTCATCTCGCGCCTGGTAACGCTCGAGAATGGTGTTGATGACCGCCAGGTCCTCCGCCGGCAGCGCCGTATCGAGCAGCCCCAGGAAGGAGCGGCGCAGCAGCGTTACGCCGGTCCAGATAATGTTGGCGGCAATCACCAGCGCGATCAGTGGGTCGAGCCGCTGCCAACCGGTAACCGCCACACCGATGACGGCAAGCACCACCCCGGCTGAGGTCCAGACATCGGTGATCAGGTGCCGGGCGTCCGCCTCCAGCGTGATCGAGCGGTGCGCCCGGCCGGCGCGCAGGAGCTGGCGCGCCACCAGCAGGTTGACGACCGACGCCACGATGGAGACGGCGATGCCAACGCCCACCTGCGCGATGGGCTGCGGGTTGATCAGCCGCGGCAAGGACGTCAGCACAATAGCTCCGGCGGCCACCAGCACCAATGCCCCTTCCAGGGTGCTGCTGAAATACTCAACCTTGTCATGGCCGTAGGCGTGCTCTTCGTCGGGCCCCTTGGCGACCAGGGTCAGCGCGATCAGCGCGGCAATGGCGGCGACGAGGTTGACGATCGACTCCAGGGCGTCCGAGAGGAGGCCGACCGAGCCAGTGACGAAGTACGCCGCTGCCTTGAGGCAGATGGTGAGGATGGCTGCCGCAATGGAGAGCCAGGCAAACCGGGTAAGGTGGGCGCGCTCCGTCGTCATGTGACGAAAGATAGCGAAGGCAGCAGGTTCCAGACTTGATCAACGCTAAATCAGATGTGGCCTCACGACACAAATCATCATGCCGTCATGGGAAAGATGCCGGCCGTTGACCAGGGGAGCGCAAGGTCTATGATGTGGGGGTTTGAGCACACAGGGTGTCCTGCGCTGCCCACGTTCCGCAAGGAGGCCAGCTATTGACGGTGACGCGTTCGACGCCCTGGTGAGCAAACTCTCCCCCAACCGGCGCGCCCTGCTGGGCGCAGCCCTGGCAACGGCCGGAATGGCCGCCAATCATCACACGACGTCAGGCAAGCGTAAGAAGCATCAGAAGAAGTGCCACGCGCCCAGGACCAGGTGCGGGAAGAAGCACTGTTGCCAGCCGGGCCAGACGTGCGTTGGCGGCACGTGCCAGGCAGCGCCCACCACGACCACGCCTGTCCCGCTGACTGAGGTGAGCTGCAGCGGCTTTCCGAACAACGCTTGGGGAGGCAGCAGAAGGATCGCTCAGCCATTCGTCGCAAACGGTACTGGCGCGGTCACCAGCGTGAGTTTTGGCACGTACGGCAGCGACCCCGGTCGGCCTTTCAGTGTCGAAATCCGCACCACGAACAATGGCGTTCCAACGAGCGAGGCACTGGGCACAACGTTCGTGATCAACCTGCCGGTCGTGCCGCCGAACGCGGTGTCTACGGTCATCGCCAGCTTTGACCCGCAAGTGGCTGTCCGCCAGGGCGTCACCTACGCGCTGGTCATCACAGACGTGGCCAACCAGGGAGTCAGCTTTCCTGTGCAGTTTCAGAGCACCTGCCCACTCGACGCTTTCATCGACGACGACGCCACCAACGATTTTCAACCGCTGCAGGATCGCAACCTGCTCTTCACCATTAGCCCCCGGCAACTGACTGCCGAGTAGACGCGCCATGAATGGCTCCCAACGGAGGCCTGCCATCACCAGCCACCCGTTCGACACCCTGGCCAGTGGTCTCTCTCGCAACCGGCGCACCGTGCGGGGCGCAGCGTTGGCAGCCGGCGCCCTTGCCCATCAGGCCGGCAGCGAGGGCAAACACAAGAAGAAAAGGAAGAAATGCCACGCGCCGGCGACGAAATGTGGCAAGAAGCAGTGCTGCCAGCCGGGGCAAACCTGCGTGGGCGGCCATTGCCAGGCAGCGCCCACCACATCCACGACACCTGCCCCGTTCACGGCGATAGCCTGTAGCGGGAGCGTGGGAGCCAACATTTCAGGTCGCCGCCGGTACGCCCAGCCGTTCGTCGCCAACGGCACGGGCCAGATCGCCAGCGTCAGCCTCACGTTGTTGGGTATCGGCGCCGGTACCCCGCTGGGCATCCAGATCGTCACCACGCAGAACGGCGTCCCAACGACTCCGGTGCTGGGCACGGCGATCCTGATGGACATCGAGCCGGTGACATCAGATTCCCCGCAAGAGGTGACCGTCACGCTTCACCCCACCGTACCCGTCACCCAGGGTGTGACGTATGCCCTCGTCATCACCGACCTGACTGGAAATGGCATCCAGCTCGCCGCGAGCGAGTTGGATGCGTGTCCGCTGCGCTGCTATCTCGGTGTCGGCAACACGAACGGCTTCGAGCCGGACGACGATGACGTGAGCCTGCTGTTCAGCGTCAGCCCGTAACCTGGGCAGCCTCAGAACGTCTGAATTTGCCACGGCGCGTGCGTGAGCACGTCGTGGCCGGTGGCGGTAACGGCGATGTTCTGCTCGGTCTGGTAGATGCCGTGGTCGTAAATGAGGGCGGGCTCAACGGTGATAACCATGCCGGGCGCGAGGATGGTGGGGTCGGCCAGCGAGACATCCGGGGGTTCGGTGCTCTGCAGGCCCAAACCGTGGCCGATGCGGCCGGAATCGCGCGGGGCAAAGCCGGCGGCCTCCAGGGACGCGTTGACCGCCTCCACCACAGCCGCCACTGGCGCGCCCGGCCGGATAGCGGCGATGCCCGCTTGCGTGGCCTCGTGCACGATAGCCTGCAGCCGCTCCTGCTCGGCGGTTGGGCCACCGAGAACGGCGGTGCGATCATAGTCCGCGCGGTAGCCATCCACCACAGCCGAGACATCCAGCCAAACCATGTCGCCCGGCTCCAGGCAGCGCGGGCGAGGCACGCCGAAGGTCCGGTGATAGTCGCCCGTGCCGGAGGTCATCATGATCCAGTCGATGCGGTCGGCGCCGCCCTCCAGCAGCAGCACACCGAGGCGGCGGGCCATATCCCGCTCGGTCATCGCCGGGGAAACCTCGCGGAAGAACTGGGCCAGGGCGACATCGGTGATGCGGGCCGCCTCCCGCAGGGCAGCCACCTCGGCCGGGGACTTGCGCATCCGTAGGGCCCAGATGGCCGGGGCAGCGTCCACGAACGCCGCTTCCGGCAGGGCTGCCAGCAGCCGCTGGTAGTCGAGCGGGCTGATGCCCAGCCGCTGCTCGTAGCCCAACTCCGCGCCAATCCGGGCGTTGCCCAGGCCGCGATCACGCAGGGCGGCGGCGATCTCCGCGACCGGGGCAAACCCGATGGTCGTGAAGGCGCGAATCTCGTCGATCCAGGTCTGCTCCCGCGCCTGCGCTTCCAGCGAGGCCGGCACGATCAGCAGCGGGGGTGATTCGCGCGGCAGGATGGCGATGAGGTTGCGGCTGAAGCTGACCCAGGGGTGCGCCGCGATGTAGCCGGTGAAGTAGTTGAAGTTGGCCTCGCTGGTGACTAACAGGGCGTCGGCCCCGATCTCGCCCAGCGCAGCCTGCAGGTTCGCGTAGCGCTGGCGGTACTCCTCGGCGGAAAAGGGCATACGTGTCTCCTGTCCTCTATTATCGCGAGGAGCGCTCCCGGTGGTCTCCGGCAATACGTACGCAGCGCCGACGGCCCACGTGACCGAGCGCGTACTACCCACGTCAATGCCCGCGCGTTCCAGATCACTTTCCGGCAGTTGCACGCGAATCTCATTGTCGCCAGGCAGCGCCAGGAAGATGGCAGCAGCGCCGACGTACTCAATGCCGCTGATTTGGCCGGCCACCTGGTTCTGGCCGACGGGAGCCGCCCCCAGGGCCATGCGGTCTGCACCCACAACGAAGGTCGCCGGGTCGCCGCTGGCCAGGGGAACCTCAGCCCGCTGCGGCACGCGAAACGCGCCTTGTGGCGTGGAGACCAGCACGGTGTGCCTGTCGCCCTCCCGCACCTCGCCGGAGAAGATGTTGTTCGCACCCACGAACTCTGCCACGAAGCGTGTGCGCGGCTGACGGAAGATCTCTCGCGGGGGCCCAACCTGCTGCAGTTCCCCGGCGTTCATGATGGCGATACGGTCGGCCATGGCCAGCGCTTCGCTCTGGTTATGCGTGACATAGACGAAAGTGATGCCCAGTTCCTGGTGGAGCCGCCGGAGCTCCGCCTGCATGGCCCGGCCAATGCGAGCATCCAGTGCGCCGAGCGGCTCATCCAGTAGCAGCACGCGCGGGTTGAGTACGAGTGCTCGCGCGATACCCACTCGCTGCTTCTGGCCGCCGGAGAGCTGCACCGGCAGGCGGTTGGCGTACTCCTCCAGGCCGACGGTGCGCAGGGCGTTCTGCACACGCTCCTGTCGCTCACCCTTCGGGACCTTGTGCATGCGCAACCCAAACTCAACGTTGCGGGCCACCGTGAGGTGCGGGAAAAGGGCGAACCCCTGCCAGACTAACGGCGTATCTCGGTCCCAGGGCTTGCTATGCGTAACATCCCTTCCATAAAGAGGATCTCACCGGAGGTCGGTGTCTCCAACCCGGCTATCATGCGCAGGGTTGAGGTCTTGCCGCAGCCGCTAGGCCCAATCAGCGCCAGGAACTCACCGTCCCGGATGTCAAGGGAAACTCCGCGCACGGCTTCCACGCTGCCGTACCGTTTGCAGACATCAACGAGGGAGATAGCGGGCGGCGGGTTGCTCACGGCACACGCTCCCCGGCTACCGAGCTCCGGAAGAGGGCCACTTCAGCCAGCACCACCAGGGTGATCGAGACGGCAAAGGCCATCGCGCCGATGGCGTTGACAGCGGTGCTGGATTTCAGCCTGGAACGATGTCCAGATATAGACCGGCAACGTAATCTCCAACCCGGAAACGAACCAGGCCACAATGAACTCGTCCCACGACACCGTCATGGCCAGCAGGAAAGCAGCAGCCAGCGCGGGGAGTGCTGGGCAGGACCACGGTGCGGATAGCGTCCCACTCGGTTGCGCCCAGGTTCCGGCGGCCTGCTCGAGGTGCGGATCGAGCTCGCCAGGCGCAGACGCACGATGCCGAAGGCAAAGGGCGCAGCGATAACGACGTGGCTGATGATCACCTTGATCAGGGAGTTGGCAATCGGCAACTGCCGCAGGAAGATCAGGAGCGCAAGGCCCAGAATAAGCAGGGGAATGCAGGGAGGAGCCAGGGTGAATTCCCAGGTAGAGGCCCTTACCCCGGAAGTCCCAGCGCGTCACGAAGTAGGCTCCCAGCGCACCGAGCAACGTCGCAAGCACCGCCACACAGAGGGCCACGATGACGCTGCGCCGGGTCGCGGCCAGGAATGCCTGGTCGTTGAGCACGGCCTGGAACCAGGCCAGAGAAAACCCCTGCCAGGGCAGACTGGGGAAGCGATTCTGGTTGAAGGCGAAGATCACCAGCGTGATGATGGGAGTGAAGATGAACCCGAACGCCAGGGCGATGTAGCAGCGGGACAGGATGCCCAGGGTGCGGTCGCTCATGCCGGCTTCCGGGGTGGGAACGCCAGGCGGAACGAGCCAAAAAGAATGAGGATGAGCGTGATCACCATCACAAGCGCAATGGCCGCTGCCTTCGGGAAGTCGCCGCCCGCGTTCGTCGCGCCCACAATGAGAATGCTAAGCGTGTTGCGCGTGCTGCCCCCGAGAAACGAGGGCGAGACGTAGTCGCCAAACGCGATCATGAACGCAAACGAAAACGCGGAAACAATCCCAATGCGCGCTCCCGGCACGACCACTTCCCAGATGGTGCGCCAGCGCCTGGCGCCCGGTTGTGCGCAGCCTCGATCAGGGTACGGTCCACGTTCATCAGGCTCAGCAGCAGGATGAGCGTCACTAGCGGAAAAACCGCAGTCAACAACCCGATCTCCATTGCAAAGAGCGTGCCCTGCATGCCGAAACCCGGTAGCCCGATGCTGCGCAGCGCGTAGTTGATGGGGCCATCATCCGCCAGGATGAAAGTCCAGGCGTAGATACGGACCAGATAGCTGGTAAAGAAGGGCACGATCAGCAGGAGCAACCCAACGCGCCGGGCCCGTGCCAGGAGTGTGAAGGCCAACCCGTAGGCAAGGGGAAAGGCGAACAGTGTCGCCAGGATCGCCGCCAGCCCGGCGTACAGAATGGTGCGCAGATAGATAAGCCGGAAGAGGTTGTCTTCCAGCAAATCCCGCCAGTTCTCCAGAGAGTATTCCGGAACCAGGCGGAAGTTCTTGATCGTCCAGAAGGACATCAGGACGAGCACCACGCCGGCCCCCATGAAGAAGAGGGCTTGCCAGAGCAGCAGCGGCGTTCCGGTCGCCAGCGCGGCAGCACTGAAGGACCGGGGTTCGCGAGTGGTCTTCGATGCGGCGCAGTACGTGTAATCACACGAAACAGCTCTCGCTGGCGGCCGACCGGGAAGCGTGCGGCGATGCACCCTCCCCGGCGACCCCTTCGCCCTGCTTACGCCTCCTTGAAAGCGGTCCAGGCGTCCTGCCAGTCCTCGATGGTCTGCTCTTCCGGCAGCACGCGGATCGCGATGCGCCCTTCGCGCCATGGGGTGATGGCGTTCGGGTCGTCAAAGGTGTTCATCTTGAGGCGCTCAGCCCATTCGGGCTCGTCCTTCTGCAGAATCTCCCAGGCGCCCGCGTTCGGGGCAATGGCGGAGTAGGATGGCTTGATCGCCACCCGGGCCTGCGCCTCTGCTGAGAGCATGTAATCGACAAACTGCTTCGCGGCGTCCTGCTTCTGGGTGCCGTTGACGATGGAGATGGCCTCGCCCCACAGGTACCCGCCTTCGGCCGGAATGGCCGAGGCTACCGGGTGTCCCTGATCTTGCAGGATCTGCGCAGACCAATCGCCGCCGCCCGGCTGAATCCAGATGGTGCCGTTGGCAAAGGCAGAGATAACGCCCGCAATTTCCCAGAAGCCACCGAACTGCGGGCGGATACTCGCCATGTACTCCTGGAGTGCGGCGAACTCATCGGCGTTCAACAGGTACGGATTCTTGCCGTCCACCGGGCTGTTGCCGTTGGCGATGCTGAGCGCGCCCATGGTGTTGCCCCACCAGTCCTGGGAGCCCACTTTGCCGGCCAGCTTCGGGTCAGCCAGGATGCTGTATGAGGCCACCTCTTCTTCGGTCAACTGGTCGGTGCGATAGCACAGGCCATTGAATCCGAAGGAGTAGATAACCGTGTAGAACTTGCCATCGACGTTGTAGCCAATATCCTGCTGGAACTCCGGCAGATACTCGCTCCAGCCAGCGTATTCGGTGGGATCCATCTCTTGCAGGATCTCCGCTGCTACGTACTGGGGCATGAACTCCATGGACGCGGTGAAGACATCGTACACGCCCGGGTTCTGGAGGATTTCGACCAGGCCCAGATCGCCGGAGCCGTACTCCTTTGCAACGATCTTGATTCCGGTAGCCTCCTCGAATGGCCCGACGATGGAGGGGTCAGCGTGGCCCGGCCACGTCAGCCAGTTGAGGGTGACATCCTGCGCGCGTGTATGCCGCGCCCGCTGCGCGCCCAGCGCAGTGGCTGCGGCCAGACCCGCCGAACCCTGTAACACACGCCGGCGTGACAGGCGCGCGGGCGCCGACTGCGTGAATCGGGAATGCATCACCGGTACTCTCCCTAATGGATTGACCAAACGGGCAGATCACGCCCTGCGGACCACGATAGATCGTATGTCGCCCCGCGAAAGGCGTCAACGTGCACAAAGCCCATGCACGACTGCCAGGGAGCATAACGCGTTGCGTTATGATCGCGGCGCCGGTGGTTCGGCGAGCTGGCAGTACCCGCGCACAACACGACAAGGAGACGACAGGATGGGCCGCGATCTGCGAAGAATGGATCACCTGACCTGGCCCGAATATCAGGAACGATTGAACCAGGCGGTCTTTGTTCTGCCGATTGGCGCGACAGAGCAACACGGCTACCACATGCCGCTGGGAGTGGACGTCTTCCTGCCCATGGGTCTCTCGCTGGCGCTGGCGGATGCCTTCCCGGCCGTGGTGATGCCGCCGCTGGCTTACGGTTACAAATCCATGCCGAAAAGCGGTGGCGGAGGTCTCTTCCCCGGCACCACCAGCCTTGATGGCGGCACACTGACCGCCCTGGTGCGGGACATCGTGCGGGAGATGGGGCGGCAGGGACAGCGCTCCATCGCGTTGGTAAACGGGCATATGGAGAATTCGCTCTTTGCGACAGAAGGTGTAGACCTGGCCCTGCGCGACCTGCGAGACCCGGGGATCAAGGTGGTATCCATCAACTGGTGGGAACATGTCACGGATGAAGCGCTGGCGCGATTCTTCCCGGAAGGGTTCCCGGGGTGGGAAGCGGAGCACGCAGGCCTGACCGAAACCTCGCTGATGCTGCACCTCATGCCGGAGTTGGTAGAGCCAGAGCGCCTGGATCTGACAGAGGAAAAGAAACCCATTCCACAGTACGCCATCGCACCAGAGCCGCCAGGGCTGGTCCCGGCGTCCGGCGTGCTGCACGCAGCCACCGGGGCGAGCGCGGCCACGGGCGCGGCGATGGTGAATTACCTCGTGGCAGAGATGACGGAAATCCTGCGCACGGAGTTCCCGCATCTGGCAAGGTAAGCCAGTTGCTGGACTCGCAGCACGCAGTGCTTCCTACCCTTCTTGCGGGCGCCGGGTCTCCACATCAATTGATCGCTCGCCGCGGCCACGGTTGACAGCCACGTGCTTGACCACGAGGGGGTGTCCTTTTCCGGGGTGTGGGAGGATGAGGGCCCGGCACGTGTCTGTGCCATTACCGGTGCGCACTGTGGCTTCCAGCTACGCTCCCGGCGTATCAGCATGGCCGTTCCCGAAGGGGATGCCCTATCGCTCGTCCCCAGCCGGGGCGCCGGTCTCGGCTGCTGACGCAGGCAATTCGGCCAGATGCTTGATGCGGGCCAGGCGAGCATCCCACTCGGCGGCGACGGCGTCCATCCAGCGGGCGGCGTTGTCCAGAGGCTCCGGGCGGGCAGTGTAGAGCATCTCCCGCCCGGCCTTGCGCCCGGTGACCAGCCCGGCCTGGTCAAGCACCCCCAGGTGCTTGACCACGGCCTGACGCGACACAGGCAGCTCTGCCGCAATCATCGTCGCCGTGGCTTCGCCACGGCTCGCCACTGCGTCCAGCACGCGGCGGCGGGTGGGGTCCGCCAGGGCAGCCAGGACTGGCTCGATGTCATCGCCACGCATCGTCATGGAAGCAGCCCTGTCTGGCGCGTTGCTCGGCGTAGACGCGCAACTCGTCGAGTTCCTCACGCCAGCCCCGGGTGTGCTCGGCAATCTCGTGCTCCCGCTCGGCCTCGGTCAGCGGCAACAGGTCGAAATCCGATTCCACGACGCGCAGCTTCGTGCTGCTGCCGGCTGGTTCCAGCGTGAACTCTACCAACGTCGAACGGCCCGGGACGGCCTCGTCCCCGGCCTTGTTGGCCCAGCGATAGGAGAAGAAGCTGGTAGGCTCAAAGCGCACCACGCTGATCTTGAACGCGCCGTACCCCTCGAACTCCAGCAGGCCGGCGCCGCCCACACACGGCTCCAGCTCTGCCCGGTTGCCGAACCACTGGCCGATATGCTCCGGCTCAGTGAGCACGGCCCAGACGCGCTCAACCGGCGCGGCAACCACAATCTCACGTTCAACGGCCTGGGTTGTAAGCATGATGAAACCTCCGCTCGGATCAGCGCGCACCCCTTGATGTGCAACCGCATGGTAGCAGGTACATGCCAAACACGCAACCATATGGTTGCGTACGCCGCAGGCAGTGCGTAGCGCCGTGCAGCCGTGGGGCCAACCCGCTGCCAGGGCCCCCGGTGGGGGCGCGGTCCTGGCGGGGTTGCGGGCGCAGGGTTGCGTTCCCGTCAGAGTCGGGAGCTCTCAGCCCCGGCCGCGCGGATGCGAGGAGGCGACCATGCTCGGGGGAGATCGCGCGTCGCGCCTTCCACCTCCTGCCTTGGCCCGAATGCGATATCACACCCCACCAGCAGGCGCGTTCCTCCTGGTTGCCGTACGTGGCAGAGCGAGAGGAATGGGTCAAACCCGGACCAGGTTGGAGGCTGGTGCGCCAGAGGCGGCCCAGGAGATGGATGGTTGAACGCCCGGGGAGGATGCCAGGTGAGCCAGAACCGCTTTGTATGGGATTTCCAGAAAATCGACCAGTCGCAGACCACTCTGGTTGGCGGCAAGGGCGCGCACCTGGGCGAACTCTCGCGGATCGAAGGCATCCGTGTGCCGCCTGGCTTTTGCGTCACGACAGCAGCGTTCCAGCGCATCTTCGCGGACACGCCGTCGCTCGCGAACCGGCTCGACCAGTTGTCGCGCCTGGCGCCGGACGAGCGGGAGGCAATCCGCACGATCAGCGCCAACCTCCGGGAGGCTGTTGCAGGCGCCATCCTTCCCCATGATCTGGTGGAGGAGATCACCGGCGCGCTCGCCCGGTTCGGGCCGAATGCCGCCTACGCCGTGCGCTCCAGCGCGACGGCGGAAGATCTGCCGGGCGCATCCTTTGCAGGGCAGCAGGATACCTACCTGAACGTGATGGGGCCGGAGGCAATTCTCCAGAGCATCAGCCGGTGCTGGGCCTCGTTGTTCACGGAACGGGCTGTCACCTACCGCCTCCGCAACGGTATCGACCAGCGCAAGGTCCAGATGGCCGTCGTGGTGCAGCGGATGGTGTTTCCGCAGGTCTCTGGCATCCTGTTTACCGCAGACCCCATCACGGGCAACCGCAAGGTCGCCACGGTGGAGGCCAGCTTCGGCCTCGGCGAGGCGCTGGTCTCCGGCCTGGTGAACGCCGATGTCTACACGGTGCGGGACGGCGAGGCCGCGACCCGGGTCATCGCCGCCAAACAGCGCGCCATCGAGGCGGCGCCAGGAGGCGGGACGAGGGAGCAGGCGATCACCCCGCAGCGGCAGAAGGAGCCAGCGCTGACCGACGCGCAGGTTGTGCAAATCGTGGATCAGGGACGACGCATCGAGGCACACTTCGGGACCCCGCAGGACATCGAGTGGTGCCTGGTCAATGGCGTCTTCCAGATCGTGCAGAGCCGGCCGATCACGACCCTTTTCCCCATCCCGGCAGGCAGCGGCCACGATCAGGAGCGTCACGTCTACGTGTCCGTTGGCCATCAGCAGATGATGACGGACCCCTTCCGGCCGCTTGGGCTTGCCTTCTGGCAAATGATGTCGCCCCGGCCGATGGCGGAGGCGGCCGGACGCCTCTTTGTAGATGTTGCGCAGGAGTTGGCGTCGCCCACGAGCCGCGCCAACATCATGGCGGCGCTGGGGAAGTCGGATCCCCTGATCGGAGACGCCCTGCGCACGATCATCGACCGCGAGGGCTTTCTGCCGGCCGCCCCGGCCGACGGGCCAGCGTGGTCACTGCCTGGCAGCTCAGACCCGCCGATCACGACCGACCCCGGCCTGGTGCTCACACTGATCGCGCACAGCCAGGACGCCCTTGCCGCCTTGCAGCGCGAGATTCAGCCGCTGTCGGGATCGGCGCTGCTCGACTACATCCAGCAGGACCTCCAGGAGATGTGGCGGATGCAGTTCGATCCGCGCAGCATGCAGGTGGTGCTGGCCGGGATGCAGGCGGGCTGGTGGCTGAATGACCATGTGCAGGAGTGGCTGGGCGAGAAGAACGTGGCCGATACGCTTACCCAGTCGGTTCCGCACAACGTCACCTCCGAGATGGGCCTGGCGCTCCTGGACGTTGCGGACGCCATCCGTCCCTATCCGGAGGTGGTGGCGTTTCTGCAGCAGGTCAAACACGAAGATTTCCTGGACGAGCTGCCGCTGTTTGCCGGTGGCGAGGAGGCGCGCGCAGCGATTCAGGCCTGGCTCGACACGTACGGCATGCGCTGCGCCGGCGAGATCGACATCACCCGGCCACGCTGGAGCGAGCGCCCCTCCACGCTCGTACCGCTGATCCTCGGCAACATCCGGAACTTCACGCCGGGGGAAGGGCCGCGGCGTTTTGCCCAGGGGCTGCTGGCGGCCCAACGCAAGGAGCAGGAGATCCTCGAGCGCTTGCGGACCCTGCCAGACGGTGCGGAAAAGGCCGCCGAGACCAAAGAGCAGATCGACCGGGTGCGAGCGTTCGCCGGGTACCGCGAGTACCCGAAGTACAGCATGATCAACCGCTACTTCGTCTACAGGCAGGCCCTGCTGGCTGAAGCCGGGCGCCTCGTCCAGGCTGGCGTGCTTGCGGAGCCGGAGGACATCTTCTTTCTCAGGTTCGACGACTTGCAGGAGGCCGTACGCACGCACGCCGTGGATACCGACCTCATCCGGCAACGCAAGGAAGACTTCGCCTCGTACGAGAAGCTAACGCCGCCGCGGGTGATCACCTCCGACGGTGAAGTGATCACCGGGGAGTACCGGCGCGATGACCTGGCGCCGGGCGCGCTGGCCGGGCTGCCGGTAGCCGCCGGCGCCATTGAAGGGCGGGCCCGGGTGATCCTGGATATGGCGGAGGCACATGTCGAACCGGGCGATATCCTGGTCACTGCGTACACGGACCCAAGCTGGACGCCGCTGTTCGTGACGATTGGCGGGCTGGTCACGGAGGTCGGCGGCATGATGACCCACGGCTCGGTGATTGCCCGCGAGTATGGCCTGCCAGCGGTGGTCGGCGTGGTGGACGCCACCCGCCTGATCCGGGATGGCCAGCGCATCCGGGTGCACGGCACTGAAGGCTATGTAGAGGTGCTGGACTAGCGCCTGAAGCGCCGGCGGCGCCCCATTCACCGCCGCCTGCGGCAAGCGCCCACGTGCAGCGGTGGCTGGCAGCAATCCGCCTCGCAGCAGGGACGGCTTGCAGCAGGAGCGATTCACGAAGATCGGCGACGAGCCAGCGAGTTCAGCCAGCAGTCCGGAGCCCCGGCAGGCAATACCCCCGTCACCCAGCCTGGAGACCGGGCGAGCGGCCCGGTCTCCGGGCTGGGTGAGCAGGACTGGCCGGGGCGCCAGGGTCAGGCGCCCCGGCCGGGAGGCGGCAGGGTCAGCAGGCGCCGTTCAAACGGTGCGCGAAATGACGCGCACGTCCAGGGCGCGGGGGCCCTTCTGCCCCTGCCCGAGGCGGAACTCCACGGTGTCCCCCGGGCGCACGTCACCGCCCACCACCACGGAACTGTGGAAAAACACGTCCTCGGCGGCGCCGGTAGAGCTGATGAACCCGAAGCCGCGCTCAGTGTCGAAGCGGCGTACGGTACCTTTGAGCCGGGGGAGCGTGGCCGGATCCTGCACGGGTGGGCGCCCGGAGTCCCCTCGGGAACCGCCCTGACCACGAAGCGTGCCGTAGCTGTTGGCGCCGAACTCGCGAGGAGCGCGCACCCGGGCGGGGTTGCCGCTCCGTTCGACAACGCGGATATCCTCCGCGCGCTCGCCCTTCAGACCGTACCCCACCGAGAAGGCGATGCGATCACCTTCGGCCAGGGTCTCCAGCCCAACCACCGTGTGATGCAGGAAAAGATCGTTCCCGCCATCTTCGCGCGCCACGAATCCGAAGCCCTTGTCAGGGTCATACCATTTGACGGTACCTGTCGGCATAGTGAACTCCCGGCGCATGCCCGCGCCGTTTCTCTGGTGAAAGCTGAACTCCTGCGTGAGAAATCAGGTGATGCCAGGCGGCGCTGCCGCGTTTGCGTTCAGGGGATGGGACGGGAACTCCTGCCGGTTGGAGCGGTCAATCCGGGGTCGCGTTCAGGCGCTGAGCGCCTGAACAATAGCGTCAACATTGCTGCGGATCATGCCATCGTAGGTGTCGCCGGGGGAGCCTGGCGCCCCGAGCGCGTCGCTGTAAAGCGACGGCGCCAACGTGACGCCAGCTTCGGCCGCGATGGATTCCATCAGGGCCGGGCTACTGACGTTCTCCGCGAAGACAGCCGGTACGCCAGCTGCCTGAATCTGGGCGATGAGGTCGGCGATCTGGCGCGCCGAGGGGTCGCCGGCCTCGGTCGAGAGCGAGCCGAGGGCGGCGCCCACGATCTCGAAGCCGTACGCGTCGGCAAAGTAGCCGAAGGTATCGTGCGAGGTAACCAGCTTGCGGCGGTCGGCCGGCAGCGTCGCGACCTGCGCCCTGACCCAGGTGTCGAGTTCCTGCAGATCAGCGATCTTCGCGGCAGCGTTGGCGTCGTAGGCGGCTGAACGGTCAGGGTCAGCACGCTTGAGCCCATCCCGAATGTTCTCGACCATCACGATGGCGTTAGGCACGCTGTGCCAGATGTGGGGATCATCCTCACCGTGGCCATGGCCATCAGCCTCGTGGCTGCCCTCGCCCTGTGCGTGTTCGTCCTCATCGGCGTGGCGCGGTGTGATTCCCGTACTGGCGACAATCCGCTCCCCCTGGAAATTGGTGGACTCGAGAAAGTTGTCGAGCCAGGGCTCAAAGCCGAGGCCGTTCTCCACGATCACATCCGCCTGCTCCAGCATCGCCAGGTCAGACGGGGAAGGATCGTAGGTATGGGCATCTACCCCGGGCCCAATCAGGGTCGTGAGTTGAAGAGCATCCCCGCCCACGGCCTGGGCAAGATCGCCCAGTATGCTGAACGTCGCCACCACGTGCAGCGGCGCGGCCGTTGGCGTCTGGGCCCGCACGGCGGCGGGCAGCGCCAGCGCCGCCAGCAACGCGCCGAGCGCGGACCGGCGTGTCAGCCGGGTGGCCGGGGGAGCAACAGGAACCATGCGTAAGTCCTCCGGGGTGGGATATGGCGGCGCATGTCACAACCAGCGCCGTGACACTTATTGAGACACTATCTCATCTGGGAGCAGACTGTACGGGCGAAGGATGGCGGCTGTCAAGAGGTTCACATGCAGAAGCAACGCCATGGACGGCAGTGCGTGTGATGTACTGCCCGGCGCCGAACCCACGTCCGTTCGCGCACAGGTCCCGCGCCCGTCGTCAGGTGTTGTCCCCGCTCTCGCGTGTCGCCCCGAGCGAAGCCCAGGACCTCGTCTCTCCTCCACCTTATCCCGCGGCGTCATCTCCTCCAGGTGTCGCCCTGAGTACGGCGACAGCGGGGCGTGGTCAGGTTCCCTGGAGCGGTTCCACGACGCGATTCCTCGCCTGCGAGCCCAGCATGACCGGCGTCGGGAGGCAGCTCACCCGGCAACTTTCCGCAGCCGGACCACTGATCCCGCAGGCGAAGGATGTCATTCCTGGCTACGGCAGTTCGAAGTCGCCACCCACGACCAGGGGGCATCCCGACGCAGCGTGCAGACCGGACGCATGCGTTGAGGTGACACGTGAGCATGGATGACATCCTGAACGTGGACGGCGCGAGGCGAGATCGTTCGACAAGCTCAGGATGGCGCCTGAAAGGAGATGCCACATCACGGCGTCGTGGCCGGCGAGGCCGAGTTCCCTGGACTGCGCTGGCCCAAGAAACGCCCGCAAGCGCACAACCGCAGGCCGTCGCTCATCCGTATGCGATAGCGGTTCCGCCAGGCCGCATCGCGCCCCCAACATCGCTCACGCAACAGCGCCAAGGGATGCCGCCAACGTTGGCGTTCCCGGCACAGCAGGCCCGCGTTCCTGCGCCAGACAACGAAGCGCTGACTCCGCTTCGGGTTTGCGGCACAGACCTGCAGGCGACTGTATCCAGCCCAGGTAGCCAGGCGCCGCCTCACCCCAGGGTCAGGCGCGCGTCCAGCGCCACCACCCGCTCCGGCAGCACCAGGAGCGGGTTGACTTCCAGCGCGGCGAGTTCAGGATGACTGGCGGCGAGCAGGGAGAAGCTGGCGGCAAAGGCCGCTGCGCCCGCGATGTCCAGCACTGGCCGGCCCCGCGCGCCCGACAGCAACGGCGCGCCCCGCAGGCTCCGGATCAACCTGGCAGCCACTTCCTGGCTGATCGGGCCAAGCGCCACGGCGGTGTCCCGCAGGATCTCGGCGTAGATGCCGCCGAACCCGACCATCACCAGCGAGCCGAAGGCGGGATCCTGCCGGCAGCCGACAATCATCTCAATCCCGTCGCTGAGGGGCGCCTGTTCCTCGACCACGATGGCCGGGGGCGTCAGCCTCGCGCGCAGATCGGCCACCGCCCGGACCAACTGCGCCTCGTCCGTGATGTTCAACAGCACGCCGCCGGCGTCCGACTTGTGGTTCAGGCCGAGCGCCTTGACCACCAGCGGGTAGCGCAGGCCATCGCTCGCAACCAGCTCGTCCCCGGCAAAGATGCGCGCAGCAGTTACCGGCAAACCGTAATCGGTCAGAAGGGAACGCGCGTTCCAGTAATCAGTGGCAACCACCGGCCTGGCGGGAGCGGGCAGAGGCAGCGGCGCAACCGGGGAGCTCTGCCAACGCGCCGCGTTCGCCAGGGCGCCAATAGCGTCCTCGGCGGCGGCGTAGACCGGGATTTCGCGCCGGCGCAGGTACTGGTTTGGCATGGCGGCAGCATGCATGGAGTGCATCAGCAGGGCGCAGCCTGTGGCATCGCGCGCGTCCGCCATCGTTCGCGCGGAGGCCAGTTCCTGCTCGCCCAGCGCGGCGGATTCGGTGCTGTAGCCGCCGAAGTAGCCGGTGAAGAGCACCGCGTCGAGTTCGCCGGATGCAAGCAGCGCGTCCGCCACCCGCCCGTAGGAGCCGAAGTCCTGCTCCCCGCCGCCCGCCATATCGACCGGGTTGCTCACGCTGGCGGTAGCCGGAAGATGCGCCGCCACCGCCTGCTGCGCAGCCTCGCTCAGCACCGGCAGGCTGAGCCCGGCGGCAGCGGCCAGGTCGGCGGCGAGCACGCCGTGGCCGCCGCCGTCCGCCACAATGCCGAGGCGTGTGCCCTGCGGCCGCACCCCGGGCAGAACAGCTTGCAGCACCGTGATCGCCTGGCGCGGCGTGGCCACCTGGAGAATGCCGCCCGCACGGCAGGCCGCCGCGATGGCGTCTGCCTCGGTAGCCAGCGCGCCCGTGTGGGAACGGGCGGCGCGGGCCGCGACCTGGCTCACCCCGGCGGCAATGAGCACCACCGGCTTGCCGGCCTGCCACGCCCGTTGCGCGCTGGCAACCAGGCGACGGCCATCCCGGATTCCCTCCAGGTAGAGCAGGATGGCGCGGGTAGCCGGGTGGTCAATGAGCGAGTCGAGGACTTCTTCCGCCCCGATATCGGCCTGGTTGCCGAGCGAAACAAGCCGGGAAAACCCCAGCCCCTCCCGCTGCAGCATCAACCCGATCTCGATGCCGAGGTTGCCACTCTGCGAGACGAGTGCGACCGGGCCCGTTTCATCGTCGCCGCTGGCGATGTACAGCTCGGCGCTGGCGTCGGACACGCCCATGCAGTTCGGGCCAAGCAGGCGCGCGCCACCTGCGCGCACCTTCTGCACGATGCGCGCTTCCTGCGCCGCCCCCGCTGCCCCCTGCTCACCGAACCCGGCAGTGATCGCCACAATGACGCGCGTTCCGGCAGCCAGCGCGTCGTCGATGGCGGCTTCCACCGTCCCGGCCGGGATCGCCAACACTACCATTTCGGCGGAACCGGGCAGATCACGCAGCGAGGGGTAGATGGGCTGCCCGGCCAGCTCTCCGCCGCGCCGGTTGACCAGGTAGACCTCCCGCCGGTGGGCGCCTTTCAGAGCGTTGCGCGCGATCCAGTTGCCCCACTTGGCGGGGTCATCCGACGCGCCAACCACCGCCATTGAGCGGGGGTTGAAGAGCGCTGCGAGCGGGTCTGGCCGGGCCGGGGCGTCCTCGTCTGCCCTCGCGTCAGAGGCTGGCACGCACGGCCCCGTCGAGATACGCCGCGGCGCCGCGCTTGAGCAGGCCGCGCGCGATGATGCTGCGCTGAATCTCGCTTGTGCCCTCCCAGATACGATCCACGCGCAGTTCCCGGTAGTAGCGCTCGGCCGGGTTCTCGGTCATGTAGCCGCGCCCGCCGAAGATCTGGACGCTGCGGTCCGCCACCCGGTTCGCCATCTCGGAGGCATAGAGCTTGGCCATGGCCACCTTGCCGTGCACGATCTTCGGGTCGTCGCCCCGGTCCCAGGAGGTCGCGGCGTGCCAGGTCAGCAGCCGCGCGGCGGCCAGCTCGGTCAGGGAATCGGCCAGCATGAACTGGATGCCCTGGTAGTCGGCGATGGGACGCCCGAACGCCTCCCGCTCGATGGCCCAGTTGCGGCCGAGATCGAGCAGGCGTTCCGCTGCGCCGCAGCAGCGCGCCGCGATCATGATCCGCTCCAGCGAGAACCAGCGCCTGGCGTCGTCACCCCCCGCGCCGGGCGCCCGGTTGGCGTCCGGCACGCGGCAATTGGTCAGCCGCACCTCCTGGTGCTTGACGATGTAGGGGTCATGCATGAAGTGTGGCTCGCGCAGCACTTCCAGCCCCGGCGTGCCCTTCTCGACGATGAAGAGCGTCTGCTCGCCATCAGCCCAGGCCAGCACGATGTAGAAGCTGGCCCGGTCGCCGCCGGTGACGAACCACTTCTCGCCGTTGAGCACCCAGTCGTCGCCATCACGCTCGGCGCTGGCCTGGATGCCCAGCACGTCGCTGCCTGCGCCCGGCTCGGTGATGGCCCAGGCCTCGCTCATCTCGCCGTGCACCACCGGCCGCACCCAGCGCTCCGCCTGCTGCGGCGTCACGGCGTCCAACAGTTCGCGTGGTCCCCGGTCCGCCACGAAGAAGCCGAGGCCATTGGTCGCCTTGCCGGATTCCTCCTCGATGGCGACCAGGTCGAGCATCGGCAGGTCGAGCCCGCCGTACTGCGCGGGCATGTTCAGGTTGGCGAACCCGCTGGCCCGCGCCTTCGCGCGCGCAGCATCGACCTTCGCGCGGTCCACCACGCCCGTTTCGGCAATCTCGGCCTCCAGCGGCCAGAGTTCATCGGCAATGAACTGGACCGCGCGCGCCTTGATCGCCTGCGCGCGCCCGGAAACCTGCCCAACTTCCATGCGTCAGTCCTTTCCGTGCTTGCGCGCTCAGGCGCGGGGCGACGCCCCGGCCTCCAGGAAGGCCGCGCGCTCGGCGTCGTTCCAGGGCGCGGCTTTCCGCGCCTCACGGTCGAACTTCGCGAGCACTGCGACCGCCTCGATCGCCAGCGTGCCATCCGCGCCGTGGATGCTCTCACTGGTCCGGATGCTCGACCGGCCCAGGGTGGTGAAGGTGGTAGCGACCGTCACCGGGCCGTCGTCGCGCGTCAGCTCATGCCGGTAATCCACCTCCACACGCACGATGACGTACCCGGTCTCCCCGGGCACGCTGGCCAGAATCTGCGAGAGCGCGCGGTCCCGCGCTTCCTCCAGGTAGGTCAGGTAGAGCGCGTTGTTGATGTGCCCGTAGGCATCCATGTCGTTCCAGCGCGTCGCCACCTGCATCGAGAACGCGCGCGGCTGTGGCGCGGCATCGTCAGCCACCAGGAACTCCTGCCTCTCCTGCCCGACGATTCAGAGATCGGCACATCTTCCCATGTTTATCGGGTGCTGGCTGCCCGGCACGCGAGGCAACGCTTTCCCACAGCGCGCGGCTGCTCGCGTGGTCGCCTGCCCCCTCCCACTATTCGGACAGTTCCCTACTCAGGGGGGTCACGGTTCGGCACTGTCTCGCAGGCGTTCCACCATACCTGCGTCCAGGGCCCGGCGTTGCGCGGCAGGGACCATGGGCCCGCCACCGGGCTTCGGGGAACCGGCGCTACGACCGACGGAAGGTCGCAGCGAACCGTGTCCAGATTGTCGCCAATCGGCTCGTCGTTACGGACGCCGGGGCCGGGACTGGCGTTGGCGACCGCTTGCTGCCGGTGCGGTTGGCGTGGAGAACGGGCGAGCACGTCGTCACGCGGGGGCATCCAGCCCGAAAAGCCGGCCGTAGTTTGTGACCGTCGCCCGCGTCCTGGCCAAATGCAGGAGGCGCCAGAACAGCACCTGGTTCGCAGTCAGGACCGGCCGCTGGAGGTCTTCTTCCAGCGCCTGGATGATGCCGACCGCGCGCAGGCCATTGCCGCCGATGTACACCGCCTCGGCGCGGTCAGGCGTAGTGCGGCGCACCCACGCGAAGAGTTGCCCCGGGTTGATCGCCAACTGCTCGGAGGGCAGGGCCGCCGAGCCAGCGGAGACGACCTCGAAGCCGTGTTCCCGGAAGTAGGTCGCTCCGAGGGCTGTCAGGTGCGGCGGGAACCAGGGCGGGTCGACCAGCGCCACGCGCTCCGCGCCCACCGCGCGCAGCGCCAGGGCTGCGGCGTCGCTGGTGATGGCCACCGGGATGCCGCGCGTGCGCTGCTCCAGGCGTTGCCGTAGCTCTGCATCATGCGCCTTGCCGCGCACGTAGCTGGAGGCGTTGAACGCCACGCCGATAGCGTGCAGCGGCGCGGCGGCCAACAACTCAGCCGCGTCGTCGATGAGAGGCGGATCGACGAACGCGCCGGCCGGGTCCGTCGCGATGGTGGGGTCCATCAGGCCACCGGCCCGCATCACGCCCAGGGGCACGCGCGTGGCGTGGATGGAGACGCCGTCGGGCGCCATGGCCGCCAGTTCGGATTCGGAGCCGATGGCCGCGTGCGGGGTCAACAGGCCGAGTCTGGCCCGGAAGGACCAGCCATCTGGCTGGAAGGTGGACATGTCCTCTCCGTTCATCATCGCACAGGTCCGGCCGGGCAACGGAATGCGCGACCGGCCAGGGCTGCGCCCTGGCAGTCAGAGATAGTAGTGCACTTGTCGATCAAGATACGTAACTACAGCGGTGTCAGATCATTGTGCGGGAAGGGACGTGTTGCGTGAAACCAGGCTTCACCCTGGGTAGCCGCAGCGTCCACTCTGGGGCGACGACGCACCGCGAAATGCTGGACTGGCAGGGTGGCGGATGAATCCGGCGAGTTGGGCCAGTGGAGGCCCAGATCGGCGGGCGCCCAGCAAGGACCGGGTGGCGCGGCCAGAGCCACCCGACCAGCCGGAACCCCGGCGCTGTCGTTTGCGTTGAGGGCCCCTACAGCGGGCAGAGCGCAAGGCAGGCCGTGTCCACGTGATACAGATCCGAGACGCAGACCTTGCCGCCGGTGCAGTCGGAATCAGCGGAGCACTCGCCCAGCGTCAGGCCCACGAGTGACACACAGCGCACGTTCTCAACGTCTGCCGCACTGGACAGGCAAATACACGGTGTCTGGGCGGTCCCGCAATTGGAGCCATGTGCCCCGCACGTCCCTGGAGCGCGCGTGGTGGCGCTGGCGGTTGCAGGAGGCGACACCCTGTTCGTCCACCCGGCGAAGGCCAGCACTCCGTTCGATGTGCGCTCCGAGCACGCCGTGCGGGAGTACCGGGCCGGGAAGACGACGACCGTGCGCGACTTCCTGGCCGGAGAGATCGACGAACCGGATGAGGATGGCAAGTCGGCGCTACGGGGGCTGCGTCCGGTACGCGTTGCTGGCAACCGCGTGAAACCGATGTCGGGCCGCTGCGCTCCACGTCGAGCAGGGTGATCCCTGGGCAGGTCGAGGGCGGCCGACGAGATCCTTCGCCTGCGGATTCCGAATGACATATGAAGGTGAGCGGCATCGCCTGACGGGGCGCTGTTCGTGGAAAGAAAGTAGACAACGCCCCTACCGCTCGCCGCCCACGGCCACGGCGTCCTTTGGGGCGAAGCCGAACACAACATCCTGCCCGATATGCAAATCCCGGGTCTGGTCCGGGTCGGCGCGGGCCAGGATTTCGCCCACGCCGGGGTAGTGACCGATGATACGTACGGCGTCCCCGAGGTAGAGCAGATCGACGATGGCAGCGGGCAGGGGGAGATCGCCGGGCGCGGGGTGCAAGCGGAAGCGCCCCGGCCGGATGGCCAGCGAGATGTCGCGCTCGGGCAGCGCGCCGCCCCGGCGCACCGTGGTTTCCTGGCCCAGGGTGCGCACGCGCACCTCGTCGCCGCTGGCCGGGCCGAGCTGTTCGGCGGGGATGAGGGTGCACTCCCCGAAGAAGGTGGCGACGAAGCGGTCGGCCGGGCGCTCGTAGAGGTCGCGCGGTGGGCCGATCTGCCGGATCTGCCCCACCCGCATGATGGCAACGCGGTCGGACATGGTCAGCGCCTCTTCCTGGTCGTGCGTGACATAGAGGATGGCGGCGCCGGAATCGCGGTGAATGCGCCGGATCTCCTCCTGCATGCCGACGCGCAGTGCGCGGTCCAGCGCGCCCAGCGGCTCGTCCATCAGCAGCAGGTCCGGCTGGAAGGCGAGCGCGCGGGCCACCGCCACGCGCTGCTGCTGCCCACCGGAAAGCTCGCGGGGATACCGGCCGTCGTAGCCACTGAGCTCCACGAGGTTCAGCATCTGCTGCACGCGCCGGGTGCGCTCCGGCGTAGGCCACTTGCGCAGCGTCAGGGGATAGGCGATGTTCTCGCCCACCGTCATGTGCGGGAAGAGTGCGTACTGCTGGAACACGACGCCGATGCCCCGTTCCGCCGGCGACAGGCGGGAGACATCGCGCCCGGCCAGTTCAATAACGCCGCTGCCAGGCGCCTCGAAGCCGGCGATCATCTTCAGGATGGTCGTCTTGCCGGAGCCGCTCGGCCCCAGCAGCGTCAGGAACTCCCCTTGCTCCACTGCGAGGTCGATGCCATCGACGGCGGTCACCGCGCCGAAGCTCTTGCGCAGTCCGCGCAGGTGCAGCGCCGGGCTGGCGGCGTTCTGGCTCACGTGCGCCTCCGCATCATGCCGTAAATAACCATCAGCAGAGCTGTCGAGAGGGTCAACAGGGTCGCGATGGCCGTGATGACCGGGTCCACGCCGAAACGGACAGAGCTGAAGATCTCCACCGGCAGGGTCACGAAGCCGATGCTGGCGAGGAAACTGGTGACGATGGCCTCATCGAAGGAGCCGATGAAGGCGAAGATGAAGGAGGCGACCAGCGCGGGCAGCAGCAGGCGCAGGGTGATATCGCGCCAGGCGCGGGCGCGGCTGGCGCCCAGACTGAGCGCAGCCAACTCCAGGTCGCGCGGCGCCCGCGCGATGGCCGCGCCGATGATGAGCAGCACGAAGGGGAGGGTCATGGTGATATGCACCAGCAGCAGCCCGTAGAAGCTGCCGAGCAGGCGGAGGTCGGCGAAGAGGCCGTAGAGCGCGACGGCGTAGGCGACGCTGGGGGCCAGCAGCGGACCAAGCCCCAGGAACTGCAGCAGCTCCTTGCCGGGCGCCGCCGTGCGGTAGAGCGCCAGAACCGCCGCCAGCCCGATGACCACGGCCAGCACAGCGGCAGCTACGCCGAGGCCCAGCGAGCGGGTGAGGGGCGTCAGCCACTCATCGCTCCCGACCAGCGTCTCGTACTGGCGCGTGCCCCAGCTTTGCGGCGGGAAGCGGATGAACTTGTCTCCGGAGAAGGAGAGCAGGACCACGATGACCGTTGGCACAACCATGAAGATGACAACGAGCGCCAGCAGCCCTTCGTAGAGCACTCTGCCGCCGAGACGCAGCACCCGGCTCACGCGAGCGCCCGGCGGATCTGCTCGAAGCCGACGACGCGCCAGGCGAAGCCGACGACGATGGCGGCGGTCAGGAAGAGGATGCTGGCGGTGGCGGCCGCCGCCGGGAAGTTGTAGAGGCTGAACAGTTGCTGGTCGATGAACGTGGCCAGGAAGGGGGAATCGGGGCCGCCGAGCAGGATGGGGGTGATGTAGAACCCGACTGAGACGACAAAGGTGATGGCGGCCGCCGCAAAGACGCTGGGGGCGATCAGGGGCAGCACGACATCGCGCACGGCGCGGGGCCGGCTGGCGCCCAGGCTTTCGGCGGCGCTGACAATGGAGGTATCCAGGTTCACCAGGCTGGCGTAGATGGGCAGGATGGCGTACGGCAGCATGGTGTAAAGCATCCCCAGCACGACCGCCACGTCGGTGTAGAGAATGCTGAGTGGCTCATCGATGAGCCCGGTCGAGATCAGTGCCGTGTTGAGGATGCCCTTGCGCTGGAGCAGGATGGTGAAGGCGTAGTTGCGCACCACGACGCTGGTCCAGAGCGGAAAGAGGGTAGCCAGCCAGAGGGCAGCCCGCTTCCACTTCGAGGTGGTGGTGCGCAGCTCCCAGGCCACGATCAGCCCGATCAGGGTGGCGAGCACAGTCACGATGGCGCTGACGCGCAGCGTGGTCAGCAGGGAGCGCCGCGCCGCCGGGCTGGCGAAGAAATCGGTGAAGTTTTCCAGGCCGAAGCCAGGTTCGCTCAGGGCAACCCAGAAGATGCGCAGAATCGGCACAACGAAGAACACGCAGAGCAGCACCAGCGCGGGTGCGAGCAGGAGCAGGCCCACCGCCGCAGCCGGATCGTTCCGCCAGGCGCGCCCGGGTTGCTCCTGCGCTGGTGCTACCGAGGCCATGCCGCGTCCGATACCTCCCTGGGAGTAGTTTCCTGAGTGTGGTCCGGCGTGTTCCGCTTCGTTGAGACTGGAGAATCAGGAGAACGAGATCCTTCGCCTGCGGGTTCAGGATGACGATTGAAGGGTGTGAAGGTCGACACCCCGCTCACTTGTCATCCTGACGAAGGAAGGATCTCGTGACCTTTCGCTACGAGGCGAGCCACTCGGTCCAGCGGGGCAGGACTGTCTCGCGGTTCTCGCGCGCCCACTCCACGTCGGAGATAACGCCCCTGGCCATGTTGTCGGGCGAGCCCCCCATGTCCGCCGTGATCTCGGGGGCGACCTCGGCGTAGGCGTCCGGGTTGGCGACGCCGTACCCGATCTGCTCGATCCAGACCTTGCCGCCTTCGGGATGGGTGGCGTACCAGCGCAGGAAGTCGAACGCGGCCTCGGCGTTCGGGGCGTTCGCCGGCACCACCAGCAGGTCGCGCGAGATGGGGCTGCCCTCGAAGGAGAGTTGGATATCCACGCCCTGGTCGCGCAGGCCGTGGGCGCGGCCATCCCACAGGATGCCCATCACGACTTCCTCATCGCGGAAGATCTGCTGGGACTGGTCGCCGGTCGTCCACCACACATTGATGTTCGGCTTGAGCTCATCGAGCTTCTTGAAGGCGCGGTCGACGTCGAGCGGGAAGAGCTCTTCCTTCGCCACGCCGTCCGCGAGGAGGGCGTACATCAGGTTCTCGCTCCAGCCATCCCCGTACATGGCGCGGCGACCGGGGAAGTTCTCGACATCCCAGAACTCGGCGGCGGTCGTGGGGCACGCTTCGGCAGCGGCGGCGTTGCAGGCGATGACCGAGCCGTAGGCGGCGAAGGAGATGCCGTAGTCAGTGACGTTCTCCGCGCCGACGGCCTCGATGAGTTCCGCCTTCAGGTCATCCGGGAGCGGCTGCAGAAGCCCGGCGTCGATCATTGCCACGGCGTCCTCTTCGCCGACATCTACCAGGTCCCAGGTCACGTTGTTCGCCTTGGCCTGGGCTTCCAGCATGGCGTTGAAGCCGCCGGGGGCATCCACGAACTGGACCGGGACGCCGGTTTCCGCCGTGAAAGGCTCCGCATACGCTTCGGTGAGCGCATCGGTGTAGGCGCCGCCCCAGGTGGCGATGGTGAGCGGGGCATCCTGCGCGCCGGTCGTGGTGGGGATCAGCCCCAGGGGAACGAGCAACGCGGCCAACGCCGCCAGCCGGAAACGGGCCGAAAGCCGGGACGTGTTCACTGGTCCACTCCTTCCGAGACACTACCTTGTGCCGAGCGGATCGTGCGCGTTGAACTGTTAGTGATCGTAGGCTGCATTCTTGCGGAAGGAACTGGCACTGTCAACGGCCTCTGGCTGATGCGAGCGGCCACACGGCGAGAACAGCGGCCTCTCACTGGCGGTGCTGGCAGCGGCGGTCTTCCCTTTGAGCGTCTTGATCGGCTGCAAGCGGGATGGTCAGAAGAGCGAGCGGACGACGCGCGTCATCGCGCGCTTGCGTCAGGCGTACGCTGACCTTCCCGTTCAGGTCATCACTGTTCCTTTCTCGTGGGTGTGGCAACACGCCCGGTGGATGGTGCGACACTGGCTACGGCGCTACGTGACCGCATTGCCCGGGTTGTCCCAGGCGACCGCCGGTCTCAGCAAGACGGTGGTTGCGGTGACTTGCCCATCCTCCTCCATCCGGCAGCTTCTCGACGTCCCTAGCCAGGCAATGGCGACAGCAGGCGCCATCGTTCTGGGCAGGTTTCCCGCTAACGCACCGGTATGGGGAACCTCGGAGCCCGGTCCTCGTGGCATCCAGAAGCCTGCGCACTCCTGCCCACACCCTGTTAGGATGGCGCATGTCTCCGATCATGGAGCCACGTGTGCCTCGCAGGAGACCGGCTGTGATGCTCACCCCCAACCGCTCGTCGCTGCGCCTGGCCGTCTTGTTGCTCCTGGTGGGACAGGCGCTCTACATCGTGATCACGCAGTTCCACACGGGCGGCGACGCGAATGATCATCAGGCGATCTTTGCCGCTTACGCGAGGAGCAACCTCTGGACCGCCGTCCACGCCGGCCAGTTTGCCGCTATGGCGATCTTGCTCGCGGGGCTGTTTGTCCTGGCGGGCAGCCTTGACGTTGACGACGCGCTGGCCCGGTGGGCCAGCCGCTGCGGCGGGGCTGCGGCAGTCGCGGCCCTCGCGCTCTACGGCGCCCTGCAGGCGGTGGATGGGGTGGCGAACAAGCAGGCGGACGTGGCGTGGTTGAACGCTCCGGCCGCCGAGCAGGCGGCGCGCTTCGCCAGTGCCGAAGCGATCCGCTGGATTGAGTGGGGCCTGCGCAGCTACCACGACTACGCGCTGGGCCTGGCGTTGGTGCTTGTGGGGCTGGCGGCCACACGAGCGCCCTGGGCGCCGCGGCCCGTCGGGTTCCTGATCGGATTGTCTGGCCTGGTCTACCTGGCGCAGGGGTGGGTAGCCGGTGTTGAGGGGTTTTCGCCGACCCAGTCGCTTGCCATTGTGCTGGCCTGGGCCGTGAGCCTGCTCTGGATGATCTGGCTGGCGGTGGTTGCCCGACGCCTGCCGCCAGCGTAGCCGGACCACCCGAACGAAAGGGCGTCACGCGTGGCTGAAGCATCGCCGTCGTCCCTGGAGACCGTTCGTCGGATTTCCGAATCAGTCATCATCGCCGCCATCTCCTCCGTAGCGCTGTACCTCGTGGGCTTCGTGTACGTGGATGCCTACTACGGGCGGCTGTCGCTCGAGATTCTTCCGCCCGATCTTCCCGCTTCGTACGTCGCGCTGCAATCGATCCACGCGCTCTGGGGGCTGCTCAACTACCCGCTTACGCTCCTGGTCGCCGTCGTGCTCTTCCGCGTGCTGGCTGATCCATCGCGTAGCCCGGGTCAGTGGCTTGCCCGCGCCCGGGAGCGATTTCCGCGCCTGCTGCCCGTCCTGGGCAACCTCATCGTGGTCGCGCCGTTGCTGCTGAAGGCTGGAGCACGTTGGCTGGCGAGCGAGTTGCCGCATCGGTCGGTGCGTGCGGAAATCGCCAGTGTGCTGGGGTACGCCGGTGTGATCCTGCTGCTCTACGCCCTGTGGCTCGGGTGGCAACGGCGCTACCTGTTGACCGAGATCACGGCGCGCCAGGTCGTTCCCCTGGCGCTGGTGTTTGCGGCCTACCTCCTGAGCGCGCTGGTGTACACCGGAGAAGCGGCTGAACTGGCCGCAGTCGATCTCCTCACGGGCGCCTCCCCGGCAACCACGCGCGTGACTTTCGCGACCCGGCCGGGGGTCTTCCCGGAACTCGCCGGCCTGGACCTGTTCCTGGTCGCCGAACGCGGCGGGACCTGGTACGTCGTAGCACGGGAGGCGTCGCCGCCCAGCCCGTGGGCCACGTCGTACGCGATCCCGGCGGGCGTCATCGATGGCGTGCGGATGCGGCCATGGCACGCGCCCGACAAGCCAGAGCCGCGACCGTGAATCCGGCGCCAGCGCCGGCTCGCCGAAAATCGCCAGGACCGGGCTGCACAGCCGCTGCCAACCTTGCATAATTGACCCATTCGTCACAAGAGTGCTAAAATGGCTCTCTGGTTTGGGGCAACCGCGCCGGGAAATCACTCCGGCGCGTTCCTGTGTTGTCAACGAAAGTCCCGCATGGCGGGCAATGGAGGCAGATTATTTCCAGACCGGTCCAGACCCGCGTCAACGAGCGCATCCGGATTCGTGAAGTCCGGTTGATCGATGAGCAGGGTGAGCAGGTAGGCATCATTCCCACGTTCGAAGCACTTCAGATGGCGCGTGACCGCGGTCTCGATCTGGTCGAGGTTGCCCCGAACGCGATGCCACCGGTGTGCCGGCTCATGGATTACGGGAAATTCCGTTACGAGCAGAGCCGGAAAGAGCGCGAATCCCGGCGCAATCAGCATGTCGTCGAACTCAAGGAAGTTCGTATCCGGCCCAAGATCGACGACCATGATCTGTCAACCAAGGGAAAGCAGGCAGCCAAGTTCCTGGATGCCGGGGATAAGGTGAAGCTGACCGTGCTCTTCCGGGGGCGCGAGATGGCGCACCCGGACATCGGGAAGGGGCTGCTCGATCAATTGGCTGATCAGCTTCGCCCGCACGGCACCGTGGAAATGGCGCCGCGCATGGAAGGCCGGACCATGATCCTGATTATGGCTCCGCTGAAGGCGAAGGCCGCAGTAGCAGACAAGGAACGCGAAAAGGAAGGACAAAGCGGTGCCCAAGGCTCCGGGGAAGAAGATGAAAACCCATAAGGGGGCGAAGCGGCGCTTCCATGTGACCGCCAGTGGCAAGATCATGCGCACCAAGGGCATGAAGAGCCACAACCGGCGCAAGAAAGCCCCCCGTGTGAAGCGGCAGTTTGACCGCATGCTGACGCTTGATTCCACGAATCAGCGTCAGGTCGAACGCCTGCTGCCGTACGGCGCGTAATCACATTCCTGGCCGGGGCCTCCACCCGGCCCGGCGCCGCCCAGGGTGGGCGGCGCGCGTGGCACGCCCACGCCGGGCAACAGCGGCCCCGGCAAGACTGCTGAGACGAGGAGACGTTTTCCATGGCACGCGTCAAGCGCGGCGTCACCGCCCACGCGAAGCACAAGAAGGTGCTGGCCCAGACCAAGGGGCACTACGGCGCCAACAATCGCCTCTACAAGCGCGCGCACGAATCGATGATGCGCTCGCTGGCCTACGCCTACCGTGACCGCCGCAACCGCAAGCGCGATTTCCGCCGCCTGTGGATCGTGCGCATCAACGCCGCCAGCCGCCTGAACGGCATGTCCTACTCCACGCTCATTAACGGCCTGAACAAGGCGGGCGTGAAGGTAGACCGCAAGATGCTGGCCGACCTGGCCGTGCGCCAACCGGATGCCTTCGCGGCAGTCGTCGCCACCGCAAAGCAGGCGCTGGCGTAGCCCTCTGTCGTAACCGCATCCCGGGCTGAGCCGACGTGACGCCGCCTCCGGAACACGCCGTCATCTCGTCCAGCGCCAATCCAGCCATTGCCTCCGTTCGCTCGCTCACCCGGCGCGATACCCGCGCCGCTGAGCGGGCGTTCGTCGTTGAGGGGCTGCGCGCTGTGCGTGATGGCTTGCTCGCGGGCGGGCGCCCGCGCCTGCTGCTGCTGCGCCAGGATGCCCGGGCCGAACACCTGCTCGATGAACTTGGGGTCTCGCCGGACGACCCGGCGCTGCGCCGGGTAGAGCCTCGCCTCTTCGACAGGTTGAGCGAGGTGCAGGCGCCGCAGGGGGTGCTGGCCGTCTTCCCCTGGCCAGATATCCCCGTTCCGGCCAGCGCGACGCCGCTGGTGCTGGTGCTGGATCGCCTGCGCGATCCCGGCAACCTCGGTACGCTGCTGCGGTCCGCGGCGGGGGCCGGGGTGAGCGCGGTCTACCTCACGCCGGAGAGCGTTGACCCGTGGAACCCGAAGGTGGTGCGCGCCGGGATGGGCGCCCATTTCCGGCTCCCGCTGCTCGCCTTCGATGCCGCCGCCGCTGCCGTGCTGCGGGGGCTCCCGCTCCGTGTCGCTGCCGCCGCCGACGCGCCGGCGCCCTATGACGCGGTGGACTGGACCCAGCCCGCCGCGCTCATCATTGGCGGCGAAGCGGAGGGGATTAGCCCGCACCTGACGGCGTGGGCATCAGAGACCGTCGCCATACCCATGGCGGGGCAGGTCGAGTCCCTGAATGCCGCCGTTGCCGGCTCCGTTCTGCTTTTTGAAGCGGCCCGGCAGCGCCGTCTGGAGCGGCCCTGAGGCCGCCCAGGCGCCAAAAACCCGCGAACATACGCGGGTTTTCGTGGACTGGCTGTCACGCCAGTGGTAAACTGGGCGGTCGGGTCAGACGCGACTTCGCGTAACAGGCGCCCCTACCCGCGCAATTGTGCGCGATGGTTCAGCAGGATTAACCCCTCCGGCGCCACTCACAAGGAGCCTCACCATGGCAAAGGCAGCAGTACAGGACGACCTCGAGATCGATATCGACACCACCGGCGGCAAGGCCGTCAAACAGGATCTGATCAAGATTGTGGCGAGTGAAACTGGCCTCAGCGAGGCGCAGGCCGGCAAGGCGGTCAACGCCTTCCTGATGGCAATCCACGATCACCTCGCGCGCAACGTCGAGGTGCAGATCAGTGGCTTCGGGTCGTTCAAGGTCGTAGAGCGTGCCGCCCGCGAAGGGCGCAACCCGCGCACCGGCGAGACCATGACCATTGAGGCGCGCCGCAGCCCAACCTTCAAGCCGGGCACGCAGTTGAAGCGAACGGTAGAGGGGGCCTAGTCCTTCCACGTCGCTGGCCAGCCCCTCGTTCAACGTGTTGAACGAGGGGCTTTGCCTTGGGTTCGCCGGCCGCGCACAGACGCCGTGGGACGCCCGCGGCCCCCGGCGGGCACGGCGTGCAGGTGAAGACGCCGGTCCTTACCCTACGCCCGCAACCTGCGGCGTAGCCAGCGTCGCCATGAGCCGGCCGATCGTGGCTGGGACCTCCCCTTCCACACTGCGTTTGGCAACGCCGATAGCGTTCTCCATCGCCAGCGCGTTCGAGCGACCGTGGGAGATGATGACCACGCCATCGATGCCCAGCAACGGTGCGCCGCCCTGCTCGGCGTAGTCGAGGTCACGACGGACTTCCTGGAAGGCCGGGTACAGGAGACCTGCCAGCGCCTTGCGCAGCAGGCCGGCGGTAATGCGCTTGCGGATGGTGGCGTTGATGAGCGACGCGGCGCCTTCCGCCACCTTGAGCGCCACATTCCCGGTGAAGCCGTCTGTGACAACCACATCTACGACGCCGCGTGTAATGTCGTTCCCCTCGACATTGCCGTAGAACGTGATGCCGGGCGCCGCTTGCAGGAGGGGAAAGGTTTCCTGCACCAGGGCGTTCCCCTTGGAGGGCTCCTCGCCGTTGGAAAGCAACCCCACCGTGGGGTTGCTGACCCCAAAGGCGCGCTCGGTGTAAATGGCGCCCATCTGCGCAAACTGCACCAGGTGCGCCGGGCGGGGGTCGGTGACGGCGCCCATGTCCAGCACCAGGGTTTGCCCCTTCATGGAAGGGATATAGCCGGCGATGGCCGGGCGGTCTACGCCGCGGATGCGCCCCAGCTTGAGCAAGGCGCCGGCCATCACCGCGCCGCTGTTGCCGGCGGAAACCAGCGCCTCGGCCCGACCCTGGCGCACGGCATCGAGGGCGACGGCGATGGCCGAATGCGGTTTGCGGCGTACCGCCTGCGCGGGGGGGTCATCCATGGAGATGACATCCGGCGCGTGGGCAATCTCGATATCGAGGCCGGTGGTGTGCTGTTTCGCCAGTGCGGCGGCAATCTCTGGCTCGGCCCCGGCGAGCAGCAGGCCGACACCGAAGCGGCGCGCACCAGCCAGGGCGCCTGGCAGGACGACCTCCAGGCCGTGATCCCCACCCGCCGCGTCCACGGCGATGCGCATATGCCTTGTCCTTGTACTCCCGGGAAACGACATGTCGAAACGCGATGGTACCACGCAGGTTGGAGCATTCTGCGCGCCAGCGCCGGGCGGGTGGCCAACGGCCACTGGGTATAGTGTCTGCGCATATGGAGTAAACACCGGGGGGAGGAGACAGGGACGATGGTGGACGTCATCCAGGAAGCGGCCGGGGAGATCGACGGGCAGCCCGTGTCACGCTTTACGCTGCGCAATGCGCAGGGCGTGGAAGTCGTCGTTCTCCCGTGGGGCGCCGTGATCCAGTCGGTGCGCATTCCGGACCGGGACGGCGAGTTCGCCAATGTAGCGCTGGGCTTCGCGGACCTGGCGACGTACGTGACTGGCAATATTCCCTTCTTCGGGTGCGTGGCCGGGCGCTACGCAAACCGGCTGGGAGGCGATGGCTTTGAGCTCGACGGCACGCGGTACACGCCCTCCCTGAACATGGGCACGCTGACGCTGCACGGCGGGGTGCGCGGCTTCGACAAGCACCTGTGGGACGCCGAGGCGGTGGCAGGCGGCGTGCGGCTGACCCGGATCAGCCCGGATGGCGAGGAAGGCTTCCCGGGCACGCTCACGGCCACCGTCACCTACACGCTGGATGACGACAACCGGCTGCGCCTCGACTACACGGCGGCAACGGACAAGCCGACGGTGCTGAACCTTACGAACCACGGCTACTGGAACCTGGCCGGGGAGGGGAGCGGCAGCACGGAGGGCCACCTGCTGACGGTGAAGGCCAGCCGCTTCACGGAAACCGACGCCAACCAACTCCCGACTGGCGTGCTGGCGCCGGTAGCGGGCACGCCGCTCGATTTCCGTGCGCCCGCACGCTTCGGCGAGCGGACGCGGCAGGATCACCCGCAGGTGCGGCTGGGCCTTGGCATCGACCACAACTTCGTGATCGACCGCCCCGAAGGCGATGCCTCGCTCATTGAGGCCGTGCGGTTGCAGGACCCGGCCAGTGGGCGCACGCTCACCGTCTGGACGACCGAGCCGGGCGTACAGGTCTACGGCGGCAACCATCTGCACGGGGATCTGTACGGAACAAGTGGCCGCGCCTACCGGCAGGGCGATGGCATCGCCCTGGAGACGCAGCACTTCCCGGATTCGCCGAACCAGCCGGCTTTTCCCAGCACGGTTCTACGGCCCGGGGAGCAGTTCACCTCCACCACGGTCTTCGGGTTTTCGGTGGAATAGCGTTGTCCACGGCGCGGCTACAGCGTATTGCAAAAGACCTGACCTGCCAGGCAACAAACCCGTGTCCTCGAGCGCAGTCCGACCTCGTTCACCGGCACTCGCGGCGAGGTCTCGACTGCGCTCCACGGCTTCCTGGCAGCCCACTTCTTTGCGCACCGCTGTATTGTGCCGTTTGGGAACCAGCGCCAGGACGCTACGCCAGCACAAGGCCACCCTGGTGTGACTCATGCGATGTCGAGAGATGTTGCCATGCCCATGCGCCCGCTTCATCTGGCGACGTAGGGCGTACGCCTCCCTGCCAGCCGCTACGCGGGAAGGGGGTTATCTGCGCTCCGTGGGCGTTGGTTCAGCGGGCGATGGCCGAGCGCCCCGGCGACCTGGACGCCTTCTGGCAGTTCCTCGCCGCGCCGGCGAGGGGTGGCGCGCCAGACAGAGTCGGCGAGGGCCGCGAAGAGGAGCGCCATCAGGGCAGCGTGGCCGAGCAGGCTGGCGAGCGAGAGTTGCGAAAAGATCAGGGAGCCGCCGACCAGCGCCTGCGCCAGGATCAGGCCGGCAGCCCAGTGGGCAGCGCGGGAGAGATCGGGGCGTTCCGCGTGGAAGCTGCGCACCCACCAGACCATTGTGAACACCATGACCATGGCGATCAGGGCGACAAGCCGATGGCCCCAGGCCACACCCACGCCGGGGTTGCTGAAATCTGGCAGCAACGAGCCGTTGCAGAGCGGCCAAGTGTAGCAGGCCAGCTCCGCACCAGAATGGCGCATGTACGCGCCGACATAGGCCACGATGATCGACCAGAGCAGGACGCCCCAGGCCAGGCGCGCGTAGCCAGGCGGCACGGCGCGAACGGCGGCAGCGGAAGCAGGCACTTCGACCCAGAGCACGCGCATTACCAGGTAGACCGAGGCGAAGCAGACCAGCGAGATGCCGAAGTGCGTGGCCATTACGGCCGGGGTCTGCGGATACAACACAGCCCAGGCGCCCATGCCGGATTGCAGCAGAAGCGTGAAGATCATCAGCGGCAGCAGGGCTTTCAGCTCGGGGTAGCGTCGCCGCTGCGGGAACGCGGTGATGGCCAGGCCCAGGATAAGCAGCCCTTCAACCCCGGTGACCAGGCGGTGGGAATACTCCACCATCGTCTCGAAGGCGTACTCCGGGATGAACTCTCCGTGACAGAGCGGCCACGACTTGCCACACCCTTCGGAGGAGCCGGTGTTGGTCACCGTGGCGCCCATGAGCAGGACCAGAAACATCCCGATGGTCGCCGCAACGGCGAACCCTTTGGCAGCGCGTTTCATGGTGGGGAAGTGTAGCGCGGGGCGTGGTGAAGAACAGCCTGTGGCGGCCGGCAGCGAGGGAGTTCGGTATCATCGTGAGGCCGCTGGCAACCGCTACCTGAAGGAGTCACGGTGATCCGCAACAACCGCGGCCCCATCTCCCTCTGGCAGATCGCGCTGTACATCGCCGTTCTGGGCGTCGTCTCCATGCTGCTGGCGCCGCTCACGGCGCTCTGGTGGATCGTGCCGCTGCTGGGCGCCGCCACGCCGGTCTCGCTGGCGGCGATTCAGGCGCGGGAGCGCCGGGAGGCACGGGCCGGCAACGCACTCGGGGCCACGCCGGCCGCAACCCCGGCCACTGCAGGCGGCCCGGCCCGGCCGGAACCCGCCGCGCGTCGTGCCCTGGACACCGGCGGTGCGCCGGACCTCGATCAGGAGCCCCCCGCTGCCCGCCCCGCTGCGCCGGACACCGGCTTGAGTGAGCGCGAGCAAGAGGTGCTGGCCCTGCTGGCAACCGGCCAGACGAACGCCGAGGTGGCGGACGCGCTGTTCATCTCGGTGGGCACGGTGAAGAGTCACTCGGCAAACATCTACCGCAAGCTGGAGGTCAAGAACCGCACCGAGGCCGTCTCCCGGGCGCGGGAACTGGGTCTGCTGCCGTAGGCTGCGCGTCTCCCTGACCCCGCCCACGGCTGGGCGTGCCGGAAGGGTGTTGGCCGGGCGAGGCGTGGCAGCCACGAGATCCTTCGCCTGCGGGTCCAGGCGGACATACCCGGTTGGGCGCCAGGCAGGCGGCGGGTGGCCCGGTTCAGACCCGGTTGAACCCCTGAACCTGCCATCTGGCCGAGGACACGGGCCAGGTTCAGCCCTACGGTGAGTGATTGTGGCGCACGGCAGCGCTGCCTCATCTTGCGCCACCAGCCAGCCGTCAGGAGAAAACGCCGTGGAACGTCTGCAACGCCTCGCCTACCCCGTCGTGCTCATCTACCTGTGGGTGATGATGATCATGCTGGGCGCGATTGTGCTGGAAACATTCATGATCTACCCAAACATTTTCCGCAACGCGCCGGAGTCGCTGGCGTACGCATCCGGCTTCTTCAGCGAGGCCAGCCCCGCGACCTTCTTCCGCCCGCTGGGGATGCTCTCGTGGGTGGCGGGACTCGCGGCGGCAGGTCTGAGTTGGCCGGTGGGCAACGTGCGGCGCTGGGTGGCGCTGAGCTTGCTCTGCATCATGGCGGACGGCGCGGCCTCCATGCTCTTCTTCTGGCCGCGCAACACCATGCTGTTCACCGAAGGAACGGCGTTGCACTCTGCTGAGGCGCTGCGGCAGACCGCCGAGCAGTTCGAAACGCTGCACTGGCTGCGCGTGGCATTCAACACGGCCAGTGCGGCGTTCGCCTTCATCGGGTTCGTGGCGCTGGACCGCTGGCGGCAGCGACGCGACGCCGCATCAGCCCCGTCGGAGCCAGCGACGGCGCCGCGACTGGTTGCCGCGTGATCGGGGGCGAGCCATGGTGTGACGGCCACGGCGATGCCCCCGGAACCGGGTCTGGAAACGGCCGCAGAAACCTGAGGCTTGCAATAGGCAGTCAAATACCTGCATAATGTGGTCATGGACACGGACCCGGTCTTCAAGGCCCTCGCCGACCCGACCCGGCGGCAACTGCTTGACATGCTCCACGCCCAGGCAGGCCTGACGCTGAACGAGTTGTGCGAGGGGCTGAACATGCGCCGCCAGTCGGTAAGCCAGCACCTGGATCTGCTGGAGGCCGCGAACCTCGTCACCTCAGTGCGCGATGGGCGGCGCAAGTTGCACTACCTCAACCCGGTGCCGATTCAGGAGATCCAGAACCGCTGGATCTGGAAGTTCGAGGAGCCGCGCCTGCTGGCCCTGGGGGCCATCAAGCAGCGCGCAGAGGAGGTCGCCATGACAACGGCCACGACAACCATCCCCGACTACGTCTACACCACCTACATCCGGGCGACCCCCGAGCAGGTCTGGCAGGCCCTCACTGACCCGGCCATCACCGGCCGCTTCTGGGGGCACGCCCAGGTTTCCGACTGGGCGGTGGGAAGCAAGGTGGACCACGTTCGCACGGATGGATCTGGCATTGCGGATGCATCGGGAACCGTCGTGGAGTTCGATCCTCCACACCGGCTCACGTTTGGGTTCGACGACCCAAAGCTGACCGGTGATCCCGCCTTTGAGCAGAGCCTGGTCACCTTTACGATTGCATCCCACCGCGATATCGTCAAGCTCACCGTCACCCAGACACGTCTGCGGACGCTGGCAGACCTGGAGGCGATTGGCCAGGGCTGGCCGAGTGTCCTCGCAAATCTCAAGACGCTGCTGGAAACCGGCGATGTCCTGCCACAGGCGCCGTGGGAGTTCCACGCGGAAGCGCGCGCCGCGCAGATGGCCCGGAACGGCTGACCCGCGTTGCAGAGCGGAAACGGCCGGGCCGCGGTTTGGCCTGTGTCTCGAGCGGAGCCATGGAACGTGCTTGCCTCGCCTTGCGGCCGCTCAGAGGGACTCGAGGGCGTCGGCCAGCGTTTCCACGCCGCGCCGGATCGCCTCCTCGTCGATGCCGGCAAAGCCCATCAGGAGTCCTCCGCGAAGCGGCGGTTCCAGGCTCTGCCGGGAGATGGCGACCACCGTGATCCCGGCGGCTTCAGCCAGGGCAACGGCCCGCTGGTCATCCTTGTCGCGCGGCAGCCAACCGACCAACTCCAACCCGGCTTCGGGCAGCGGCACATCGAGCAGCCCGCCCAGGCAACGTTGCACCTCCTGGCGCAGGCAGTCACGGCGGCGCTGAAGGTGGCGGCGAGTCCGCCGCAGATGGCTGGCGTAGTGGCCTTCGCGCAGGAAGTCGGCCAGGGCCATTTGCTCCAGGATCGGCGGGTGCACATCCAGAAAGCGCCGGGTCTGCACGAGTGGCGCGACCAACGGCATCGGAGCGACCAGGTACCCGAGGCGCAACGCGGGGAAGAGCACTTTGCTGAAGGCGCCCACATAGAGCACCCGATCGGCCTGGTCCAGCCCCTGCAGCGCCTCCAGCGGCCGCCCGCCGTAGCGATACTCGCTGTCGTAGTCATCCTCCACGATCCACGCACCCGCCTCGCTGGCCCAGTCCAGTAGCGCCAGGCGGCGGCTCAGGCTCATGGTCACCCCGGTGGGAAACTGGTGGGAGGGAGTCACAAACGCCAGCCGGGCCGCCGCAGCCCGCGCCCGGCCCGCTGCCACCACAAGGCCCTCCGCGTCAACTGGTACGGGCACGAGCTGCGCCCCGGCGGCGAGCAACGCCCCGCGCCCCAAAGTAACCAGGATCCTCGATCCAGGCCGCGTCACCGGGCGCAAGCAGCGTGCGCGCGATGAGATCAAGCGCGCCCTGGGCGCCGCTGGTGATGATGACCTGCTCCGGCGTGCAGCGCGCGCCGCGCGTAATGCCGATGTGGGAGGCTATGGCTTCCCGCAGCGGGGCGTAGCCGGCAGGCGGCTGATAGCCGGCGTGCTCCCGCAGCGACTGGCGGGCGCGACGGGCAACCAACCGGGCCCAGAGTGGGTATGGAAAGAGATCGAGCGCGGGCTGGCCGGCGACAAACGCCCGGCTGCCGATCCCTTCGATACGTGCGAGTTGGGGCACGGCGCCGAGTGCCGTCCTGGGCAGGACCGGGCGGGGAAGCGGCGCAGCCTGATCACCTCCGGGGCCGGCCTCACCGCGTGGCGACAGATCACCGGCGAGCGTCACCGGCAGGCGCCGCGAGACGATCGTGCCGTGCCCTACCCGGCTTTCGAGATAGCCTTCCAGGAGTAACTGGTCATACGCCAGGGACGTCGTGGTGCGGGACACGCCCAGCTCGGCGGCCAGGGTCCGCGTGGATGGCAGGCGAGCACCGCGCGGCACTTGCCCGGCCAGGATGACGGCGCGCAATCGCCCGTAGAGCTGCTTGTAGAGCGGCTCCGGGAGCGATGGGTCAAGCTGAATATCCGGCTGCGCGGCCGGTTGTGGTCGCCTGGCCACCCTGGCGCCAATCCCTCACGGTCCTGCACGCGAGACCGCAACCGCTGCTAAATGGCATTGACAAGGAGCCACGTATTGGCTCTTTGCCAACAGCCACAATCAGCGTAGGCTACCTGAAGAACGCCCGGCGTTCAGGTTGACCAGCACGTGGACCGCCGGCTCTGGAGGGGAGACCCCACAGGTTCGCGTGCGCACCTTCGCGATTTCCCCGGCGTTCGACTGGCGTCCCTGCGGGGACGGGCAGCGGATAACCCGGCCGGAGATCGCACCCGAATCCGGCCCTACGCCTGCGCGCAGTCATCCCGGCAACATGGCAGGCAAGAGGGACCTTTCCCACGAACCCACCCGAAACCTGGTGGCTACGCATGCGGAGGCATGGCATGAACCGACGACTGTTTGTCGCTGAAGGAGCAGCAACCGGCACGGTCCAGATGGATGGGGGCGCCGGGGAACCTGCCGGGCATCCTGCAGGAGGCTCCGGGAGTACGGCATGGCCACGGGGCAGGTCAGATGCATCCATCCTGAGCAGGCCTTCGCTTCCCTGCCCGGGCTGGACGAAGCTGGTGCTGCGCGGCTGTACGGGCTCGGCGTTGGCGACTACCGGGCAATCCGCCGGCGCCTCGACACGGCAGCCCGCCAGGCAGCACAGCGCGTCCCGGCGGTCCCCGGCCTTGTGGCCCGTGTGGACCGGTTGCCGTTCCGTGCCCAAACGACCGTGGTTGGGATCGGCGACAGCTTTACCGACGACCCGCAATCGTGGCTGGAGAGCGTGCGCCCTGTCCGCACGCTGCGCCGGCCCCGTGACCAAATCAAGGTTGTCAACGCGGCGGTCTCCGCCCGGACCTTCACCGGTGCCCTGTGCTCCGCCGTGCCCCCCTCGGCCTGCGGCCTGACTGGAGTGTCTGCCTGATGGGTGGCAACGATGCCAGGCGGATCGGACCAGAACCAGCCAGGACCCCTGCCGGCATCACGGAGACCGCGGCAAACCTCGACGCGCTGCGCCGGCTGGCTGCAACCCGGACCGAGGCCGATGAGGCGCGAATTGCCGCATTCCCGGGCTTTCAGCAGGGCCTTTCGACCTGGCGCAACGCCGATCTTGTTGCCATCGGCGATGTGATCCGCAGCAGGCCAGAGCTGAAGGTCGATCCCCAATCGTGTCTCGGCAATCCGCCGGACCCGGAACTCCCGGGACCTGATGGCCTCCATCCGTCCCTGGCCGGGCATCAGGCGATAGCGCAGGCCGTTATCGAGCGACTGACCGCCAGAGAGCACGTTGCTCCCGGCGCCCAGGCGGCCATCGCCTCGGCTCGCCGCCCGGCACGCGACGGATGCCGCTTCACGCACGTTTGACCCCTTCGGCACAAGAGATGATCCCGGTGGGGAGCCACCGCTCCCCCTACGCAAAGGATTCACCCATGAATCGACGCGACCTCACCAAACTCCTTGGCGCGGCGGCAACCGTCACCGCACTTCAGCAGCCAGGCAGCGAGCGGGCCCGGGCGCAAGTCGCCGCGACCACCCCGTCAGCAGCCGGAACCATCGGGATGCTGGTTTTCCCGGGGATGACTGTCCTGGACCTTATTGGCCCGCAGCAATTTCTTGCCGTCGCCCCCGGGCGCACGACGCACCTCCTGTGGAAGACCCGCGAGCCCGTGGTCAGCGATAGCGGCGTGCCGATCCTGCCCACCGCCACGTTCGCGGAAGCACCGGAGGAACTGGAGGTTCTGTTTGTGCCCGGCGGGTTCCAGGGAATCAGTGCTGTCATCGAAGATGTCCAGGCGCTCGATTTCGTCGCCAGCCGAGGCGAGCGCGCCACCTACGTGACCTCTGTCTGTACCGGCGCCCTCGTGCTTGGTGCAGCCGGCCTGCTGGATGGATACCAGGCCACCACGCACTGGGCGTATCACGATCTGCTGCCGCTCGTTGGGGCGGAGCCCGTCGCGGCGCGCGTCGTCGAAGACCGCAACCGCATTACTGGCGGCGGGGTGACCTCGGGAATCGACTTCGGGCTCACCCTGCTGGCCCGGCTGGCGGGTGACGACTACGCACAGGGCTGGCAACTTGGGACGGAGTACGACCCGCACCCGCCGTTCGATTCCGGAGCACCGGCCAGGGCAAACGCGTTCATCATGGGCGAAGTGCTCAAGGTGCTCGGGCCCCGCGTCGAGGCTGTCCGCGCGGCGCTGGCGGGAGCACCCGGGTACGCCGGCGGGTGATCCGGCGTGCCCCGCCCTGGCCGGGCAGCAGGAACACCAGAGGCATCAGGAGGGAATATGAGCCCCTTGCGTCCGTTTCGCTTCGGCGTCATGGCCCACAGCAGCACCACCAGGCAGGCCCTGGCGGACACGGCCCGCCGTGTCGAGGCCCTCGGGTACCACACGTTCCTGCTCCCCGATCACCTCGATCAACCGCTGAGCACATTGCCGGCGCTCGCCACCGCCGCCGAGGCTACGACGCAGGTGCGCCTGGGCACGTTCGTGCTCGCCAACGATTTTCGCAACCCGGTGCTGCTGGCCAGGGATGCCGCGACGCTGGACATCCTCAGCGGCGGCCGGTTCGAACTCGGCCTTGGGGCCGGGTGGCGACGGGGGGAATACGCGCAGGCCGGTATCCCCTACGACGCCGCGCCCGTGCGTATCAGCCGGCTGGAGGAGTCGCTTCAGGTGCTGGCCGGGTGCTTTGCCGCCGGGCCATTTTCGTTTTCCGGCGCGTTCTACACCGTGGCCGGGCTTGATTGTCAGCCCAAACCGGTGCAGCGGCCACACCCACCACTCCTGGTCGGGGGCGGCGGCCAGCGCATTCTCACCCTCGCGGCCCGCCAGGCAGACATCGTGAGCATCACCCCCCGCGCGCGGCCAGCGGGGAGCGGCCAGGACAGCGCGGACTGGACCAATGCGACGGAGGCCGCGACCCGCCAGAAACTGGCGTGGATCCACGAGGCGGCCGGCGAGCGCCTGGCTACGCTTGAGTTGAACGTCATGGTGTATGTCGTCACGGTCTCCGATGACCGCCGCGCGGCAGCCGCACAGATCGCTGGTCGCTTCGGGCTGACCGGCGACGAGGTGATGGCCAGCCCGCACGCCCTGGTTGGCAGCATCGAGCAAATGGCCGAGGCTCTGCGGGTGCGCCGCGCGGCGTTCGGCATCTCCTACATCACCGTGCCCGAGTACTTTATGGAAGCCTTCGCGCCGGTGGTGGCGCAACTCGCCGGGACGTAGCGCTCCGCTGGCCTGGCCGGGCGCGCAAGCTTTCCGCCTCGCGCTGTTGGCGCCGGAGACAACTCCGGGCAAGCGCACATCGACACGACCCACGCCCGCAGCGCTAGTCCCCCTCGCGCGCCAGGATTTCCAGCGCCTGGGCGCGGTCCAGCTTCATCTGGGCGATGAGGTCCTCCAGGGAGGGGAAGCGCACATCGGGGCGGACGCGCTCCAGGAAGTCGGTGGCGAGGATTTTGCCGTAGAGATCGCCGTGGAAGTCGAGCAGGTGCGTTTCCACCATGCGCGCGCCGTCGCTGTCGACGGTGGGGCGGCTGCCGATATAGGCGATGGCGGGCCACGGGAGGTCGGTATCTGGCGTCCAGGCCCAGGCGGCGTAGATGCCGTCCGCCAGTTGGGCCAGACCCGGCGGCGGGGCGACGTTGGCGGTCAGGAAGCCGATGGTGCGCCCCAGCTTTTGGCCGTGGACGACTTCGCCTGCCACACGGAACGGGCGTCCCAGCAACCGCCGCGCCAGCACGACATCGCCACTGGCAACGGCCTGCCGCACGCGGGAGGAGGAAACAACCTCCGTGCCATTTGTGAGGCGCGGAACCGCAACGACGCGGAACCCAAGCCGTTCGCCGATCTCCCGCAAGCGGTCGATGGTGCCAGCGCGGTCCTTGCCGAGTGCGAACTCTTCGCCCACCCACAGTTCGCGCAGGCCGGTGCGCTCCTGCAGCCACTGCATGAAGGCCTCGGGAGAAGTCGCGGCCAGGTCCCGCGTGAAGGGGATGACCACCACTTCATCGAGGCCGGCGTCTACCAGGTGCGCAAGCTTCTCCTCCGGGGTGGAGATTCTGCCCTGGAACGCGTCCGGGCGAAGCACGAAGGCCGGAGCCGGCTCGAACGTGACCCCCGCCACCGGCAGGTTCAGTTCTTCACCGCGCGCCACCGCCTGTTCCAGCAGGCGGCGATGGCCACGGTGCACGCCGTCAAAGGTGCCGATGGTGACGATGCGCTCCCCCGGCGTCAGGTCCTCCGCTGCTTTGGGTTCTGGCCGCGCGCAACGCTCACTCATGCGGACCTTCCCTCACCCGCCGTCACCGTTACCACCTTCCCCGGCCTCCAGCCGGCGCCTGCCTCGTCCGCGTAGCCAGTGCCCAGCCAGCGCCCGGCCACGTCGTAGGCGCGGATCGGTCCCGCCGCGCCCGTGCTTGCGCCGGGGATGGTAGCGCCTTGCTGCCAACGGGTGGCTACACGATCATCAAGAATCAGCGCGGGCCACGCCTGCACCGGGACATCGGGGTGCAGCGCAATCTCGGGCCAGGCCCAGGGCCAGGGCAACTCTTCCAGTTCGGCAACAGTGATCGCATCGTCCAGCGTGAAGGGCCCGCTCCGGGTGCGCACCAGGTCCGAGAGATAGGCGCCGGCGCCCACCATCTCCCCGAGGTCACGCGCCAGGGACCGGATGTAGGCGCCCTTGGAGCAATCAACGAGCACGGTCGCCACCGGCGGCTTCCAGGCGCAGAGCTCCAGCGTGTAGAAGGTGACCGGGCGCGGCGGCCGCGCAATTTCCTCGCCCCGGCGCGCCAGTTCGTACAGCTTCTGGCCGCCGATCTTGATGGCCGAATGCATGGGGGGAATCTGTTGCTGCGGCCCCAGCATGCGCTGCAGGGCGGCAGCCACATCAGCGTCGGTCAGTCCGCTGGCGTCGCGCATGCGCGTGACACGCCCTTCGATATCCTGGCTATCGGTTTCAACCCCGAAGGTGATCTCCGCCAGGTAGGTCTTGCTGGCGTCGGTCAGGAACTCCAGGGTCTTGGTGGCCGCGCCGACCGCCAGCGGCAGCACCCCGGTGGCGGCAGGATCGAGCGTGCCGGCGTGGCCAATACGCTTTTCGCCCAGGACACGGCGGGCACGCGCCACGACATCAAAGCTCGTCCAGCCGCCCGGCTTGTCAATGACCAGGTAGCCATGCAGGGTGGGCCTACCAGGCTGTTCCGCGTTACTCATGGCCACCAGCGGGAGTGCGCGATCCACCAATACCCTCGTGTCTCGCGCTTGTCGAGAGATCTCGGCGGGCTACCGTCGCAAACGAGGTCTCTCGACAAGCTCGAGACACGGGAAGGTCTCCAGGATGGGTGTTCACCGGAGTGTGTGAGGCGCCGGGCTCAGGCTGGCGTAATTTGCGGAGCGGCGGACACCAGTTCCGCCACCTTTTTGATGAAGGCCTGCTTCTCTTCCTCGCCGCCCTCCACATGCGCGCCGGAGGCAAGCGGGTGGCCGCCGCCGCCGAAGTGTCCTGCAATCGCGGAGACATCCATGGTCTTTTCCAGGCTGCGCAGGCTGACCCGCCAACCCTTGCGGTCCTCATCCTGGTAGAGGATGACGGCCACGCGGGAGCCCTGGGTGCCGGCCAGGAAGTTCACGATCCCCTCCGCCTCGGCCATCTCCGCGCCGCAATGGGCAAAGCCCTCACGCGTCATCTCGGTCCAGATAATGGGCCCATTCCAGCGGATGTTGTGCAGCGCATGCTCCCAGAGGCAAATAGTGGAACGTGGCTTGATCCGAAAGAGTTGATCGACGATGGGCTCCAGTTCGCCGCCCATCTCGACAAGATCCGCCACCGTGCGGATGGTGTGCGGGGTGGTGCTGGGCGTGCGCAGGCCGAGGGTGTCGCCGTAGATGCCGGCCAGCAGCGCCTGGGCGATGCCGAGATCGACTTCCACGCCCCACAGCTTGAAGATCTCGGCCACGATCTCGCCAGCGGACGACGCCTCAGGCTCGACGATATTGACCACGCCGAACCGGTCGTTTGTCTTGTGGTGGTCGATATTGACGATGGGCACCGACCCATCGAGCTTGTCCGGGTTCTCTTTCGCAAAGTTCCCCAACCGCCGCCGGTCGGCACAGTCGATCAGGCAGAGCATGTCGTACTCGGGCAGCTCGTCCTTGCCGTAGACCAGCACAGCGTCAATATCCGGCAGAAAGCGCAGGTTAGACGGGAAATCCCCGTCGGTAATGACCGGGATCGCCTCCACGCCGAAGGTGGCCAGAGCTTGCCGCATGGCCAGCGGCGAGGACAGCCCATCGGCATCTACATTCTGATGCGTCGGCATCAGCACCCGTTTCGCGCCGCGCAAGGTTGCCAGCGCGGCGGCTGCATCCTCCGGGTCAATGGCCCAGGTATCGCTCACGCCTTCCCCTCCGTGTCCCTGATCCCGCTGGCTGGCAGCGGGCGCCGCTCATCCTCACGGTGCAACTGGCGCAATGTACGATCAATCTCCTCAGCGTGCTCCATGGACCGGTCATCCCGGAAGTCAAGGTCCGGAATGGTGCGCGTGCGCATGCGCGGCTTGAGGTGCGTGCGGATGAAACCGGCGGCGCCGCGCAGCGCCTTCAGCGTGTCCGTGCGCTCCTGCTCGGTACCCAGCACGGAGACGAAGATGCGCGCGGACCGCAGTTCCGGGGAGACTTCGACATGGGTAATGGTCCAGAACCCGAGGCGTGGGTCGTCCAGCTCGGTCCGGATGATATCGGTGAGTTCCTCGCGCAGGAATTCACCCATCTGCTGCGTACGTCTGGTCATGGCGGGCTCCGGTCACGGTCAGGCAACAGGGCGGCGCGTCATCCTGGAGCACAACCTGCCCCAGCCAGCGCGCCGCCCCATTCTGCTACGTTCGCGCGACCTCTTCCTCATGGAAGAACTCGAGCTGATCGCCAACCTGGAGATCGTTGAAGTTGTCCAGGCCGGCCCCACATTCGTACCCGGCCGCCACCTCGCGGACATCATCCTTGAAGCGCTTGAGGGACTTGACGGCGCCGGTGTGCAACACCAGGCCGCTGCGCAGGACACGCACCCTGCTGTTGCGGCTGATCTTGCCATCCAGCACGTAGAGGCCAGCCACCACATCGCCACCCGGCAGCTTGAAGGTCTCGCGGACCTCGGCGTAGCCATCGGTCTTGTCCTGGTAGACCGGCGCCAGCAGACCCGTCATGGCCGCCTTCACCTCGTCCAGCAGGTTGTAGATGATGTTGTAGAAGCGGATGTCGATGCCGCCGGCATCGGCGGCGCGCTTGGCCGCCACATCCGGGCGGACATTGAACCCGATGATGATCGAGTTGGTGGCGGAGGCCAGGCTGACGTCGGACTCATTGACCGCGCCCGTGCCGGCGTAGGTGATGCTGAGTTGCACCCCTTCCGGCACCTCGTCGTTCAGCTTCAGCAGCGCCGTCTGAATGGCGCCGAGAGACCCCGACACATCCGCCTTCAGGATCACCTGCAGCTTGCTGACGCCGCCTTCGCTCACCGCCTGCGAGAAGTCGGTCAACTTGGTGCTGGACTGCCCGGCCACCAGCGCCTCGGCGCGGCGCTCGGCTGCGCGGCGCTCGGCAACTTCGCGCGCCTGCTTCTCATCCTCATAGACCAGGAACTGATCCCCGGCCTGCGGCACTTCCAGCAGCCCCAGGATCTCGACCGGCGTGCTCGGTTCCGCGCGGCGGATGCGCCGCCCACGGTCATCGAACATCGCCTTCACGCGTCCCCAGGTGCCGCCCGCCACCACAACATCGCGCGGGTTCAGGGTGCCGCTCTGCACCAGCAGCGTGGCCACCGGACCACGGTTGCGGTCGACCTTGGCCTCCACCACCACGCCAGCGGCGGGCTTGTGCGGGTTGGCCTTCAGCTCATGCACGTCGGCGACAAGCTGGATCACCTCCAGCAGGTCATCCAGCCCCAGCTTTTCGCGCGCGGACACCTCGACGAAGGGCACGTCGCCGCCCCAGTCCTCGGGCATCACCTCAATTTCGGAAAGTTGCTGCTTGACGCGGTCCGGGTTGGCCGCCGGCAAGTCGATCTTGTTGATGGCCACGATCAGCGGCACGTGCGCCGACTTGATGTGCGCCACCGCCTCACGGGTGGTCGGCATTACGCCGTCATCCGCGGCGACCACCAGCACGGCCACATCCGTGGCCTGCGCCCCACGGGCGCGCATGGCGGTGAATGCTTCGTGGCCGGGGGTGTCCAGGAACGTGATCTTCCGGCCCTGGGTATCGACCTGGTACGCGCCAATGTGCTGGGTGATGCCGCCAGCCTCTCCCTCTGCCACATTGGCGGAACGAATAGAGTCCAGCAGCTTGGTCTTGCCGTGGTCGACGTGGCCCATGATCGTGACGACTGGTGGCCGCGGCCTGGCGTTCGGATCAGCCTCGGCTTCGATGCGGCGGGCTTCGAAGTCCTCGCCCTCGCCGGCCAGCGCGGACTCTTCCTCCAGCGTCTCCCACCCCAGCGCCTCAGCCACGCGGGCAGCGGTGGCGTAGTCAATCTGCTGATTGATGGTGGCCATCATGCCGACCTTCATCAGCTCCTTGATCACCTCGACGCCCGTGGTTTCCAACTTCTCGGCCAGTTCGCCGATGGTGAGAACGCCAGGGAGCGTCACGGGTTCGCGCACCACGGGCGCCGAACGGCGCAGGGCTACGGTGCGTGCCCCGCCGCGCGAATTCTTGCCGCGTCCGCCCTTACCACCTTTGCGAGATGCCGGTCGTCTTCCCTGATAGGTGCTTGCCATTAGTGTGCTCCTCCCGATGTAGCGGTTCCAGATGATGATGCCGAGGCCAGGGCGGACGGCTCCAGCGGCAGCGTGGCCGCGTGCTGGCGCAGGGCATCCAGCGTTTCCGTGTCTATCTCAATGTTCAGGGCCCGCGCCAGCGCCCCTGAACTCAGCGCCTTCTCCCAGCAGGCAGTTTTGTGGCACAGATAGGCGCCACGCCCGTTCCGGCGTCCGGTGGGATCGTGCGAAACCACCCCTTCCGGGGAGCGCACGATGCGGTGGAGCCCGCGCTTCGCGTCATGGTCGCGGCAGATGATGCACATCCGCTGCGGCACATGTTTCGGACGCGGCCCCTTCTTGCGCCCGGCCGGGGGCGCAGCTTTTGTCACGCTCAAACGCCCCGGGCTCCGGCCGGCACCGGCTCGTCGTCCAGAGACAGCGCCTCGCCAGTCTCGAAATCAAAGCGGTGGCGCAGATCGCGGTTGTAGAAGACCTCCAGCGCCGGGCCGCGCATGTCGACATCGACGCTCATCCCGACGAGTTCGGGAGCAAGCGGACCAAAGATGCGGTCGCGCACAGAGATGGTGCCATCAGCCCGCACCAGGCGCGGCTGGCGCCCCTGCCAGGCAAAATCGTCCTGCGATTCGGCCAGGGCGGCCCGCGCCTGACGCAGCAGTTCTTCATCCATCTCCTGCAGGGCGGAGGGATCCTTGATGTCGATGCGCCAGCCGGTCAGCTTGTAGGCCAGCCGCGCGTTCTGCCCTTCCTTGCCGATGGCCAGCGACATCTGATCCGTGGGGACAATGACGGTGGCCACCTTGTTTGCCTCGTCCAGCGTCACGGATGACGGCTTGGCTGGCGAGAGGGCATTGGCAATGAACTGCGCCGTATCGGGCGACCATTCAATGACGTCGATTTTTTCGCCGTACAACTCATTCACAATGTTCTGGATGCGGACCCCACGCACGCCGACGCAGGCGCCAACCGGGTCAACCTTCTCCTGGCGCGCCGCGACGGCGACCTTGGAGCGCAACCCTGGCTCGCGCGCCACCTCCATGATCTCGACCGCGCCGGAGAAGATTTCCGGCACTTCCTGCTCGAAGAGGCGGCGAATAAGCCCCGGGTGCGAGCGGGAAACGATCAACTGCGGGCCACGTGGATCCTTGTTGACCTCGACCAGCAGCACCTTGACGCGCTGGCCGGGCCGGTAGCGCTCGGTTGGCACCTGCTCGCGGGCAGGCATGACGGCCTCGGCCTTGTTCAGCTCCACGATGACAGCGCGCGGATCGGCCCGCTGCACGGTGCCGTTCAGCACCTCGCCCTGCTTGTCGTGGTACTCCTCGTAAACAGTGTCCCGCTCGTAGTCGCGAATGCGCTGCAGCACCGACTGCTTCACCGTTTGCGCGGCGATGCGCCCGAAGTTCTCCGGGGTCCGCTCGATTTCGATGGTTTGCCCCAGAATCGGGTTCGGCGCGTAACCGCGCGCCTCTTCCAGGCTGATCTGGGCGACCGGGTCATCAATGACCTCGACCACCGTTTTCACCGCGTAGATACGAACGGCGCCGGTCCCCTTGTCGATCTCCACCCGGACCGGTTCTTCCGTATTGGCCATTTTGCGGTAGACGCCCTGGAGAGCATGCTCGATGGACGCCTGCACCGCAGCCGGGGGGATACCGCGCTCAGCTGCAATCTGGCTGATTGCGGACTGGAAATCACTTTTCATGCCCGCGATGCTCCTTTCCTGGGCGCCACAAGGGCAACCCGGTGCGGGGTGGCGCTCCGCAACGGTGCGGCGCCGGAACGCCCCATGGGCGCAGTTACGACTGAATCGATGAAAAAAGCGGTCTGACCCCTGGCCCAGAGGGCTGGAACCTGCCACCCCTGCGGCGGCTGCCTGCTTTCCGAACACAAAAGAACGCGGGCGATGGACCCACGTTCCGCGGAAAGCTTGGTTCCAGTGCGGAAGTATAGGCCGGAGCGGCCTTCAGGACAAGTTCAGGATTGAGACGATTGGGAACATGCGATCATTTCAGAGGTGATGCAGTAGGCATCTGTTCGTAGCAGGATGTAGGGAATGGTCGACTCATCTTCCAGGTATCGGCAGTCTCACCTCTTCGTGGAAAATCGAGATCTTATTGCGACCAAGAAAGAGGATCATTGGTTTGACAGAAAGAGCTTCAAGACTAGGGCTGAGGCTCTAGCGAACGCTCTCATCGGATTTGCAAATTCTGACGGCGGCACGATGCTCATTGGGGTTAGTGATTCTGGAGAGATTGAAGGAGTTGATGGAGATACCGATCACCTCAATTCGCTTCGCCAAGCTGCCATAGACTTCACTATTCCCCGGTTCCCCACTCCGCAGATTTGATAGAGTGCTCAACTCCCAATGGTACTCCTAACCATCTCTTGGCCATAGAGATTCCCCCAAGTAGTAGCGTTCACAAGAATCATAAAGGGGAGACATTCCGTAGAGTTGGGGATGAAAAAATCGCAAGCTGGATTTTGAAGCAACGCTTGAACTTACTATGACAAAGGTGTGTCCTTTTTTGATGGCTCTGTTGTTTCAGGATCGACCTACGATGATCTTGATCGAGATAGTATCGAAGCGTTTGTGGAAAAGATTCGTATTACTACTGAGCCAAGAATCGCGCTTAAGGGACGTGGTCTGCTCGCTGAGCATTCGGGCGCACTTCTTCCAACGGTGGCTGCGGTGCTCCTCTTCTCCAATAATCCAGAGCGGTTTATGCCTAGTGTATTCGTTCGCGTCTTACGATACGACGGAACTCGAACCTCAGTATGGCAAGAAATCAAATGTCACTTTTGATCAACGAATCAGCGGCTCTCTTGACACACAGATCACGAGTGCAGGAAACTCTCTTGAGCGATCTGGCCGAGCACGATCCGTCTCAACGAGCAGACAGGCCGATTTGAGAGGGTCGCTTCCTTCCACAATCTGTCTGGCTTGAAGCAATTGTCAATGCAGTGACTCATCGCTCATATAGCCAGCAGGGTGATCATATTCGAGTTGTCTTGTTTGATGATCGCCTGGAAGTAACTAGTCCAGGCAGGCTTCCTGGTCCGGTTCGACTAGACAATATCCGGTACACACGATTTTCCAGAAATCCAAGGATTGCCCGTATCTTGGCTGATTTGCAGATCGTTAGGGAGCTAAACGAGGGTGTCAACCGTATGTTTGCTGATATGGCATCGGCAGGACTCCCTGATCCTGAGTTACATCAATCTGATTCCGAGTTCAAAGTGATTCTTTATATACGAAATCGGGCTTCTGAAGACACGCCCGACTCTGAATGGGATAATCCAGTCATTCGATCCATCATGCGAAATCTGAGCGAAACTGGCCGGGCTTCGGTAGCCAGTACGGTTGCTGAGACTGGTATGTCTGCTCCAACAGTCAGGCGTCATTTTCAACGGCTTTCAGATGCTGGAATCATTCAACGTGTTGCTCGATCTGTAACAGATCCACGAGCCCATTGGATTCCGCGCAAGCCGGATTCTCAGTGACTCGGGTGTACGTACTAGAAAACTACTAGAAAGCCGATTTTCTAGTTAGCTTTCTAGTTCCCAACACTTCCTGGTCCCGTGATTGACGTGTAGACTCACCCATACACCCCTTCTGACAAACCGGCCCTGAGGCCGTAAGCTATCCACCTTGTCCGATGTGTGACGAGTACCGCCGAGAAGCCAGAAGGAGGCTGTCCCGACGTTTTCCAGGTATTGCTCCAGCCCTTCGTGGCGTGCTGGAGTTTCCGCAGGCGACACACTCATTGGAACAGGAGATTGACGATGACCCGTTCCCACAATCTGGGCGAAGAGGCCTTCACGAAGCTGCAGGGCTTTGCCACGCGGCGAACACTCCTGCGCGGCGCCGCTGCCGGCGCGGCGGGGCTGGGGCTCAGCACGCTGGGTGGCCGCGTGGGCCAGCCGGTTGCCCGCGCAGCGCAGGACGCCGTCTGTGACGGCGCGGAGGCGCGTATCTCCTACGGGATCTGGGACGCAGCGCAGAAGCCCGGCGTCGATGCGCAAATTGCCGCCTTCAACGCACTGCATCCCAACATCACCGTTGAAGTCCAGATCGTGCCGTGGGATGACTACTGGACCAAACTCCAGACAGGCGTAGCCGGCGGCTCCAGCTACGATGTCTTCTGGATCAACGCCGACAACCTGCCGGTTTATGCCTCGCAGGGCGCCCTGGTCTCTATCCAGGATGCGATCGATGACGGCAGCATCGACGCCGAGGCGTACCCCGAGTCACTGCGCGCCATCTACACCTTCGATGGCACGGTCTACGGCATCCCCCGCGACTTCGACACCATCGCGCTCTTCTACAACAAGGACCACTTCGACAAGGCCGGCCTTGACTACCCCACCGCCGAGTGGACATGGGATGACCTGCGCGCCGCCGCCGAGAAGCTGACCCTCAAGGAAGGCGACAACACGACCCAGTGGGGCTATGCCGCCGGGATGGGCGGTCAGCAGAACTGGTACAACCTCATCTGGCAGAACGAAGGCCACATCATGAATGAGGAGTTGACCGAGACGCTGCTGGGCGAGGAGGCTTCCTGCGAGGCGATGCTGTTCGCCGGTGACTTCGTGACCGACGGCCTGTCTCCTTCGGTGGCCGTGATGCAGGCCAACGATCCGCACGAAATGCTCTTCCCGGCCGGCGTCATCTCCATGATCTCCGCTGGCTCCTGGAACTCCCGCACCTTCGCCGAGGCGCAGCCGAATGTCGCGGTCGTCCCGCTGCCGCAAGGGAAGCAGCGAGCCTCCGCCATTCACGGCCTGGCCAATGTGATCTGGAGCGGCAGCCAGAACCAGTGCGCCGCGCTGGAGTGGGTCAAGTTCCTGGCCTCCAGCGAAGCCGAGCAAATCCTGGGCGACACGGCCACGGTCATCCCGGCCATGCAGGGGCTACAGGATTCGTTCCTTGCCTCCATCCCCACGCTCGACCTGCAGGTCTTCCTTGATGCCGTGGAGTACTCCTTCCCCGTGCCCAACCCGCAGGCCGGCGGGGAATGGGAGACGAACGTGCAGGAGGTGCTGGCGGAAGGCTGGAGCGGCGGCATCCCCCGGGAGGAGATGTGCGCCCGGATCGCTGAAGCGGCAACCGCTGGCCTGGAGGCCTAGCAGGGCCACCCCTCACCCCCAGCCCCGCTCCCTGTGCGCAGGGAGCGGGGAGCACAAGGCCTTCCTCAAACTCAGGATGCTTTCTGAGACCGTGCAGGGGGCTCGTGCCGCTGGGTTGTTGTGACACCAGCCACACTCCGTCGCCCGCTCGAACCCCTCTCCCGCGCATCGGGAGGGGGGTTGGGGGGAGGGCCTTTCGGGTTGACGCTATGGCGGTAGCAGAACTCTCGCAGCCAGTTCCGGCGCGACGGCGATTCCGGCGCAACGGGCGTACGGCTGATCAAACACGCTGGGGGTACCTGATGGTGGCCCCGATGATGATCGGGTTCGCCATCTTCTTTCTGATCGCGCTGGTGGCCTCCCTCTACCTCAGCTTCACTGACTGGAAAGTGATTGCCGCGCCGAACTGGGTTGGCCTGCAAAACTACACCCGGCTTCCCCAGGACAAGGTGTTCATGGAGGCGCTGCGCAACACGGCGATGCTGACCGTGCCAAACGTGATCTTGCGCCTGCTCTTCTCGATGTTGCTGGCCATCGCCCTCAACACGAAGATTCGCTTCCGCGCCTTCTACCGCATGCTCTTCTTCATGCCGGTGCTGACGATGCCGGTGGCGATTGCGACCATCTGGAAATGGCTGTTCGATCCCGGCTTCGGCCCGATCAACGCCCAGCTTGGCAGCCTGGGTCTGCCAAAGCCGGAGTGGCTGAACCAGCCGCAAACAGCGGCCATCGCCGTGGTCATCGTGCTGCTCTGGAGCGGCGTTGGCTACGACATGATCATTTTCCTCGCCGGGTTGCAGAACATCCCGCGCGAGTACTACGAGGCGGCGCAGATCGACGGAGCCGGAACCTTTCGCCAGTTCCGCGACATCACGTTGCCGCTCCTGACCCCCACCACCTTTTTCCTGAGCGTGGTGGCGATTATCGGGTCACTGCAGGTCTTCGACCTGGTCTACGTGATGACGCGGGTGGGGAACATCAACCGCTTTCCGACCATCGTCTACTACATCTATGAGGAAGGGTTCACGAACTTCCGCATGGGGTATGCCGTCTCCATTGCCTGGGTGCTGCTGGCGATCATCATGGTCTTCACCATCATCCAGTTCTGGCTGCAGCGGCGCTGGGTGCACTACGCATGAGCCACAAACTGCGCTCCACCCTGGGGCATCTGCTGCTGCACATCGTCCTGCTCTCGCTCGGAGTCATCTTCCTGCTGCCGTTCGTCTGGTCCGTGTCCACGTCGCTGAAGCCGATGTCGGACCTGTTCCAGGTCACGCCGAACCTGATTCCCAGCCAGATCCGCTGGCAGAACTACCAGGACGTGCTGGACTACGTGCCGTTCGCGCGCATCTACGCCAACACTATCTTCGTCACCGTCCTGCGAGTCATTGGCCAGGTCTTCCTGGCCTCGCTGGCGGCGTTCGCGTTTTCGCGCATGCAGTTTCCGGGGCGAGACTTTCTCTTTTTCCTGCTGCTGGCCGGGCTGATGGTGCCGCAGCAAGTGCTGATGATCCCGAACTACGCGATGATGCGGCAGGTAGGCTGGCTGGACAGCTACCAGGGCCTGGTGGTGCCGCTGCTCTTCAGCTCCTTCGGCGTCTTCCTGCTGCGCCAGTATTTCCTCTCCATCCCGGCCGATTTTCAGGAGGCGGCCACGCTGGAAGGCGCCAATCCCTTCCAGATCTACTGGCAGATCTATCTGCCGCTGGCCCGGCCCGCCCTGGCCGCGTTCGCGTTCCTGGTCATCCAGTGGTCGTGGAACGAGTTCCTGTGGGCGCTGATCATGACCAGCCGCACGGAGATGCAGGTCCTCTCCGTGGGCGTCGCCCTCTTCCAGGGGCAATATTTCACCAACAACGCGCTGTTGATGGCCGCCGCCAACATGGCGACCATCCCGGTCCTCCTGCTGTTCCTGTTCTTCCAGCGACAGCTCGTAGAAGGAATCACGCTCAGTGGTCTCAAGTAAGCTCGATCTGCTCCTCAGCGATTTCGAACCGCGCCCGGCGCTGACCACCACGGTGACCGAGGTGACAACGCCGCGCTTCCCGGTCATCGACGTGCATAACCACCTGGGAGACGCCTTTGGCGATCTCTCGGAAAGCTGGTTGATGCGCCCGGCCACCGACCTGCTGGAGATCATGGACGCCTCTGGCGTGCAGGCGATGATCGACCTCGATGGTCAGTTTGGCGAGAAACTGACGCGCGAACTGGCGTACTTCCAGGAGCCCTACCCGGACCGCTTTGCCGTCTTTTCCGGGATTGACTACGACAACTTCGCGACTGATCCCAACTTCGGGGAAACCGAGGCCAGGCGGCTGCGCGAGGCGGTGGCCAGGGGTGCGCGCGGCCTGAAGGTGTGGAAGCCGCTCGGCCTGCACCTGCGCGACAGCAGCGGCAAGCTGATCCCGATTGACGACGAGCGCCTGGATCCCATGTGGCAGGCGGCCGGCGAACTGGATGTGCCGGTGCTCATCCACATCGCGGACCCGGTCGCCTTCTTCCAACCGCTGGACCGTTTTAACGAGCGCTGGGAAGAGCTGCACGAGCACCCGGACTGGCACTTCTACCCCACACGCCCGGCGGGCAGCGACAACAGCCACCCGGACTTCCCGACCTTCGATGAACTGATGGATCAGTTCGAGGCCATGATCCGCCGTCACCCCGGCACCAACTTCATCGGCGCACACGTGGGCTGCTACGCGGAGAACCTGCACTGGGTGGGCCGGGTGATGGATGCCTGCCCGAACTTCCACGCGGATATCAGCGCCCGCATTGCGGAACTGGGCCGCCAGCCATACACCACGCGCGAGTTCTTCCTGGCCCACCCGGACCAGATTCTGTTCGGCACCGACCTGACGCCGGACCCGGCGATGTACCAGATTTACTACCGGTTCGCGGAAACCCGCGACGAGTACTTCAACTACGGCCTCGAGCCAATCCCCTCCGTCGGCCGCTGGCAGATCTACGGTCTGTACCTACCGGACGATGTGCTGAAGAAGTTCTACTTCGAGAACGCCAACCGGCTGGTGTTCAAGGGCGCGCTCACCCCGGCCTGGTAGGGGTGTAACTCAGCTTGGGGGGCTCCTGTCGCGGGAGCCTCCCCTGCGGCTCAACCTCATCTGTCATCCTGAGCCCGCAGGCGAAGGATCTCGTTCTCGCGCCTACGGCTTCACGTGACAACTCCAATTGGACACTCCAGAGGCGATATCGCAGAGCACCTGTCGCCCTGGCAGCCCCAAACAGGCGGCATCAGTGGCGTCTCGTACCAACGCCTGTACAGCGGTGTGCAAAGAAGTTGGGCCGCCGGGAATCCCCTCGTGTCTCGAGCTCGTCGAGAGACCTCGTTCACCGGCACTCGCGACGAGGTCTCTCGACTGCGCTCGAGACACGGGCTTGTTGCCTGGCAGGTCAGGTCTTTTGCAATACGCTGTATGGACGGATGCAAATCGCCGCTCGACAGGGGCGTTCATGCCCGGCGGCTTCCCGATTCCGCCGGAGCGCGACTTGCCAGCCGGAGCGCGCTGGTACGACAGCGCGATCCCGGATGAGCGACTCGGCGCGGTCCTCCAGAAGGATGTATCGCGTCGGGAAATGCACCTTGCCGAGGCGAGTTGTCACGCCTTCACGTGGGCTGCCCGGCCGCTGCGCCATGGCGCCAGGTACGCGAGTGCCGTTCGGATCGGATCAAGCAAGGCGTCGACCGCCTGTTACGCCGGTCTGGCAGCCAAAGGCGGACAACTTGAGCGGCGCCATCATTCCGCACCCTTCCAGGGTTTCACCGTCCTCGGCGATCTCGCCAGCGTCGGAGCGGCGAAGAAACGCATCACCCGCGAGGCCGGTGATGCGGCGATCCGCGAAGTCGGAACGCCGCCCTCCCCCCGCCGCGGGCAGGATTGACGGCAACCTGTCGGTATCATGATCGAGATTGGCAGCCACGATGGTCTCCGCGACCGTCCAGGTGCGCACGTTGCCATGTGGCAGGGGCGCAACTGCCTGGCCCATGCCGCACTGCTGTCACACAGCGGCCATGCCAACGTTTCACAGGCGAGCCGGCACGGCATCCCGCGTCGGTGCGTTTCCGGCGGCAGGCAGAACACGGTTGTACCGACCAACACGAAAGGCGATGAGACGATGAACCCGAACGACGCTGTTCGCCAGCAACTCGCCTGGAACCTGCGCGCGGGCAACGCGCACCTGAGTTTTGAGGACGCAGTGGCCGAGTTCCCCGAGGCGCACATCAACACGCGCCCGGCGAACGTTGACTACAGCTTCTGGAGCCTGGTCGAGCACCTGCGGCTGACCCAGGCAGATATCTTGCGTTATGTCACTGACCCAGTCTACACCGAGCCAGAGTGGCCGCGCGACTACTGGCCCGCCCAGGACGTCGAGGTTACTCAGGCCGAGTGGGATGCTTCCGTGGCGGGCTTTCTGGCAGACCGTGAGGCGCTGGCCGCCATGATTGAGGATGAAGGCAATGACCTCCTCATGCCCGTGCCGAGCCACGCCGGGCACACCCTGCTGCGCGAGGTGCTCATCATCATCGACCACAACGCCTATCACATCGGGGAACTCGCCATCCTGCGCCAGGTGGCGGGCGCATGGGGACCGGGGCACGAGGAGTAGCGAGCAACCGCGTTGCGCCATCCTTTGCACCAGCGCACACGTTCCTGCCCTCTCGCTCTAGAATCGCAGGGTTACGGC
>JAWKPJ010000013.1:0-137556 GCA_041390745.1 Thermomicrobiales bacterium
GCAATACGCTGTACGTTGTCAACCCGGCCCGCCCGCGAACGTTGGCAGCCTCGCCACACATTCAGCCGCCAGCCATGCTCGGCCCGCGCGTCAGATCCCCGGCCACCACCCGGACCACTTCACCGCCCTGCTCCAGAAGCAGCGCGCCATCGGCATCGACATCGAGAAAGCGCCCGGTGCGCGCCTGCCCGGCATCCTGCACGGTGACCATGTCACCGAGCATCGCCGCTCGCGCCCGCCAGGCGGCAAGCGCCGGACGCCCGCCCGCCTCCACATACGCGCCGTACTGCGCCGCGAAGGCCGCAAGCAGGGCATCGAGCATTTCGGAAGCCGTAATCGCCCGGCCGGTTGCCGCCAGGACGCTCGTTCCTCCCGGCGGCAACGCCGTGAGCGGGGTGGCGAGGTTGACGCCGATGCCGCACAGGACGTGCGTTGCCTGCCGGCCAGAAATCGCCGACGTCAGCAAGATACCGGCCACCTTGCGTCGCTCCGGATCACGACCCAGCCAGACATCGTTCGGCCACTTCAGCAGGACGGCCGTGCCGGTGAGGAGTTCCAGCGCCTCGGCCACCGCCACGCCTGCCACCAGCGGCAGGGTCGCCAGGGCTGGCGGCGGCACGGCCGGGCGCAGCAGCAGGGTGGTGTAAAGCGCGGCGCCCGGCGGCGAGTGCCACGTGCGCCCGGCCCGGCCCCGGCCCGCTGTCTGCTCGTCGCTGACGACCACGATCCCCTCCGGCGCCCCCGTGCGGGCGAAGGCGCCCGCGCGGTCCATGGTGCTGGTCAGCGCCGGGTAATGCTGGATCACCCAGCGCGGGGCGGTGGTCACGCGTCGGTCGAGAAGGGCGAGGCAGGTTCGTCCAGGTGGGCCGTGGCGGCGATTTCAGCAGGCGCACCAGGCGGCAGCACCGGCACAGGCCGCGCGTTGTCGTCGGAGAGCCGCAGCAGCCGCAGCCGGCGTAGGCGGTGCCCCTCCGTGGCCAGCACCTCCGCGCGCACCCCTTGTGCTTCGAAGGCGTCTCCCGGCTGTGGCAGGCGGTCCAGGTGCTCATGCACGAAGCCGGCGGCGGTGGTGAAGGGAGCGTCCTCGGGAACGAGTTCCATCTGGAGCACCTCCTCGACCTCGTCGATCGGCGCGCGGCCATCGACGATGACCTCGTTGTCGCTGATCTGCTCGATCATCATGATCGGCGCATCGTGTTCGTCGTCGATCTCGCCGACGATCTCCTCCAGGATGTCCTCGATCGTGACCAACCCGGCGGTGCCGCCGTACTCATCGACCACGATGGCGACGTGCACCCGGTTGCGGCGTAACTCGGTCAGCAACTGGTCGATGCGCTTGGTTTCCGGCACGTAGTACGGCGCGCGCACCAGCGCCTTGATGGGGAGGGAGCGCGTGGAGCCAATCACAAAGGGCAGCAGGTCCTTGGCGTAGAGCATTCCGACGATGTGATCAATCGAATCGCTGTAGACGGGGATCCGCGAATGCCCGTTGGCGGTGATGGTGCGCACGATCTCGCGGGGGGACGCGTCTTCGGCCACCGCGTCGATATCTATGCGCGGGACCATGATGTCCCGCGCCGTCGTCTCTTCCAGTTGCAGGACGTTGTCGATCATCGCCCGCTCCTCGGGCTCGATGGCGTTGTCCTCGGCGGCCTCCAGGCTGAGCAGCAGCAATTCTTCCTCCGCGCCCGCCGGGGTAGTGTCCGTTTGTTCGCCACCCAGCAGCCGGGTCAGGACGTCGTTTGCAACATCTCCCAGCGCCTCCAGCGGCTTCACCAGCACCGCCACCACCCGCGCGAACCCGAGCAGCGCGCCAGCACTCATCTCGGGGTGCGCCCGCAGCAGCGCCCGCGGGAGGGATTGGCCCAGGACGAGCAGAACGATGGCGAGGATATTGATGACGATGACCGCCGGGTTCCGCCGGGACTCCCCCAGCGTCATGACCGTCAACGCGCTCGCCGCGACCGCGACAGCCACGACCTGCGCCAGGTGGAGCGCCGCGACGAGCGAGCGGCGCGGGTCCAGGAACGCCTGCAGGCTGCGCTCGCGCGGGTGCGAGGTTTGCCGGAAGCGCTCCCGGGTAATGATCCCGGCGCTTCCCTCGACCACAGCGGCCACGGTCATCAGCAGCAAACTGATGAGGGCGATGGCGGCCAGGGACCAGCTTGTGGCGCTCACGGACGGGGTGCCTCCCGATCAGGTGAACAAGGCGCTGATGCTGAGATCCTTGTGAATGCGGGTAATGGCCTCCGCCAGCAAGGGCGCGACGGACACCACTTCGATCTTCCCGGTGGGCTCACCCTGCGGCAGGGGCAGCGTGTCCGTGACGAAGAGCCGCTCAATGGGCGACCGGTCGATCAACCCCAGGGCATCCTGGGCAAAAATGCCATGGGTGGCCGCCGACAGAATCTCCCCGGCGCCGCGCTGCTGCAGCAGTTCGGCCGCGACAACCAGCGTCCCGGCAGTTGAGATCATGTCATCGACGATACCCGCGGAGTTCCCGTTGACATCGCCGACCATTTCCAGAGCCTCGGTCGTATCGGGCCCCGGGTGCCGCTTCGAGATGATGGCGAGCGAACCGCCAGTTCGCCCGCGCAGATCCTCCGCGCGCGCCACGCCCCCGGCATCCGGGCTGACGATGACCAGATCATCGAGCTTCAGCCGGTTGATGTGGCGGGAGAGGATCGGCGCGGCCCGCAGATGATCGACGGGGATGTCGAAGAAGCCCTCAATAGCGGGGGAGTGCAGGTCCATGGTCAGGATGCGGTCTGCCCCGGCGGTCGTGAGCAGGTTTGCCACCAGCTTGGCGGAAATCGGCTCGCGGCCAGACGTCTTCTTCTCCTGCTTGGCGTACGCAAAGTAGGGGATCACGGCCGTGATGCGCGCAGCCGAAGCACGGCGCAGGGCGTCGATGATGAGCAACAACTCCATCAGGTGATGATTGACGGGATCGCTCATGGACTGGATGACGAAGACATCCGAGCCGCGCACGTTCTCTTCGAGCTTCACCCGGGTTTCCCCGTTGCGCCACGAGCCGATGACCGCCCGCCCGAGCGGCGCCTCCAGTTCGCGCATGATCTGTGCCGCCAGCGCAGGGTGCGCGCTTCCCGAGAACACCTGGAGCCGCCCGTCCAATCAACCCTCCTCGCCGTTTGCTGCTGTTGCCGGTTTCCTGCGAATCTGCCGTGCGGGCGCGCCGACCACCGTCGCGCCCGGCTCCACATCCCGGGTCACCACCGAGCCTGCGCCCGTGCGGGCCTCGTCGCCAAGCCGAACTGGCGCCCGCAGGATAGTGTCACTGCCCAGGAAAACGCGCTCGCCAATCTCGGTGTGGTGCTTGTGGACGCCATCGAAGTTCGCGGTGATGGTGCCCGCCCCCACATTGGTCTCCGCGCCGAGCCGGGCATCGCCCAGGTAGCTGAAGTGCCCAACCTTCACGCCGCTGGCCAGTTCGCTGTTCTTGATCTCCGCGAAGTTGCCGATGTGGACGCCGGCGGCCACGCGCGTACCGCCGCGCAGGTGCGCGTATGGCCCCACGTCGCTGCCGTCGCCAAGGGCCACGTCGGTCAGGGTCGAGTTGCGTACGATCACGCCATCGCCCAGGGTGGAATTGGTGATGACCGCGCCGGGCCCGATCACGGCGCCGCTGCCAATGCGGGTGCGGCCGAGGAGCATGGTGTGCGGCAGAATGACGCTGTCCGGGCCGATCTCGACGTCATCTTCCACGATGATGGTTTCCGGCAGGCGCATGGTTACCCCGGCGCGCATGGCGCGCTCGCGGTTGCGCGCCCAGGCCAGCCGTTCGGCCTCGGCCAGTTCCAGGCGGTCGTTCACGCCGAGCGCCGCCGTGATCGGGGCGGCAACCGTTTCGACTGGCCACCGCGCCGCGTCCGGACGCGCAGCGACCGCAGCGGCGATGAGATCGGTCAGGTAGTACTCGCCGGAAACCGGGCTTGGCGGCAATGCCTGCAGGGTTTTGCGCGCCCAGGCGGCATCCAGCACCATGATGCCGGAGTTGATCTCGACCTTGTCGCCGCTGCGTAGCGCCGGGTCGTCGTCCTTCTTCTCGACGACAGCGATGACATGGCCATCGCTATCGCGCGCGGTCGGCCATAGTGAGCGGCGTCCCGGACTTCAGCAGTGAGGATGGTGACCAGCGCGCCGGTCTCGGTGGAGTGATGCGCCAGGTCCCGCACGTGCCGCGCTTCCAGGAGCGGGTTGTCCCCCAGGAGCACGACGGCGCGCTCCACATCCGGCAGGGCCCCGAGCGCAAGGCGGGTTGCTTCGCCTGTGCCTCGCTGCGGGTCCTGCAGCACGGATACCACCGTCGCCTCTGCCTCCAGCGTGGAGACGATGCCGGCCGTTTCCGGGCTCACGACGACGGCGATCACCTGCGGTGCGGCGCCCAGGCCAGCACGCAGGACGCGCTGCGCCATGGGCACGCCGGCCACGGGGTGCAGGGGCTTGGGCAGGGTGGATTTCATGCGGGTGCCCTTGCCGGCCGCCAGCACGATGAGGGCGGTTGATGGGGCAGCGGCAGGTGATGCGTCAGGCACGGGAGCGGCAAGCTCTGGCAACGCGGGCGCGCAGATACGTGAAGGGCTGGCGGGCCAGGATTCGAACCTGAAACAAAGGTTCCAAAGACCCTTGTGATACCATTTCACCACCCGCCATCAGCGTGGACAGATCCCCATGCGGGAGCACGAAGAAGCGCCTGCCCGGCTGCCGCGAGTATAGCAGCCGGGCAGTAAGCTCCGGTAATGGCGCCCTGCGCCGCCCGAAGCCAGGCGCCGCGCGAGGCACCGCAGGGAAGCGACAACAGCGCGGCCCGGCCATGATGCCCGGGAGTGGCTACTCGGCCGGCGCGGCAAAGGCCTTGCCTGCAACAGCCGGGGCCGCGCCCGGCTGCTGGCCAGATGCCGGGCGCGGGCTATTGGCAGTGGCGTTTATGCGTCGGACGGAACACGAGCAGAAGCCACCATAGCAGGTGTCTCCGGCGGGGCAGCACTCCTCCGGGCAGCAGACCGGGCGATCAACCGGACAGCAGTAGAGCACGCCTCCGAAATCGGCGATGTTGCAGCAACTTGTGTTTGGCAGGCAGCAGCCGCCGCCTGTCGTGCTCGAACAGCACACGGGGTAGTCGTTGGTGCAGACGCCGTCGTTCCCGTGGTAGTAGCTGGTGCAGCAGGTCGTTCCCAGCGGATGCGCCAGGCCGGAACTGGCGCAGCAGGTGGGGAACCCGATCTCCGTGCAGGCCGCGATGGTCGAGGCGCCGGGGTCGCAGCAATTGTCCGGCCTGCAGCGCAGCTTCTGCCCGTAGGCAGATGTGCACATCTGCTTCTTCTTTTTCTTCCTGCGCTGCTTGCGCTTCTTCTTCTTGTTCTTGCCGGCTTCGATGACGGAGGGGAATCCCGCCGCGAAGAGCCCTGCCAGGCCCACCCCGGCTCCCAGGGCCAGCGTGCGACGCTCGATACGCCGCGACAGCTCGCTGGTCAAGTGGTCAAAACGGGAGTCTTCCATGGCCCTTCGGCTCCTCCTTCTGGTCCTGTCCGCCAGGCCTGCGCGCCGCACGCAGGCCGCATGCTGCCGCAGGCCGGGAGGGCCGTGGGCCGCAAACGCAGGCAGGGATGTGCAGGGACGACGGCCTGCGGGACGATAGGGTTCCCGGCGCCGGGTGGCCTGGCCTCCCGCAGGGCACTCGGCGCAGCGGGTTGAGATGGCGTGAGGCGTGGCGGCCCGGCATGCAAACGGGGATAGAGACGGTCGTCTCCATCCCCGGTCGGTTGCGGTGCAGACGTTGGCGATCAGGCCCGGAGCGCGTCCTTGACCCGGGAGAAGAAGCTCTTCTCCTCTTCCACCCGGGGCTGCTCGGACTCCAGGGAGTCCGCCAGTTGCTCGAAGAGTTCCCGCTGCTCCGGCGTGAGCTTCTTCGGCGTGACCACGTTCACCGTCAGGATCTGGTCGCCCCGGTCCTTGTGGCCAATCGAGGGCGCGCCACGCCCCTTCATGCGGAATTGCTGTCCGCTCTGGGTGCCTTCCGGCAGGCGGAAGGCGACCGCGCCGTCAATCGTCTCGACCTCCAGTTCGTCGCCCAGCGCGGCCTGCGCCACGTTGACGCGAATGGTGTGCAGGATGTTGCGGTCCCGCCGGGTGAACAACTCGTGCGGCGCGACATCGATGCGGACATACACGTTGCCCGAAGGGCCGCCATCCGGGCTGGCCTCGCCCTGACCGGTCAGGCGCAGGGAGGAGTTGTCGTCGATGCCGGCGGGCACGGCCACCGTGATGCTGCGCGTGCGGGAGATGCGGCCGTGGCCCCGGCAGTCCGGGCAGGGGTCGGTGATGCTGACGCCCTCACCGCCGCAGGCCGTGCACGGCGTGGTGGTCATGAACTGGCCCAGAATCGTCTGCTGCGCGCGGCGCACCTGGCCGCTGCCGCCGCAGACCGAGCAGGTCGGCGGCGTGATGCCGCCCCGCATGCGGCTGCCGTCGCAGGTCTCGCACGTTTCCAGGCGCGAAATCTCGATATCCTTCTCGGTCCCGAAGATCGCTTCCTCGAAGGAGACCGTCAGGCCGACCTGGATATCGGCCCCGCGCGAGGGCCCACGCTGGCGGCGGCCCGGCGCGGCCCCGCCAAAGAACGTTTCGAAGATATCCGCGAAGGGCGAGCCCGCCGCGCCGCCAAAGCCGAACGGATCACCGGCGGCGCCGCCGCCAAAACCGCCCGGGAAGCCATTGGCGCTGTGGCCGAAGCGGTCGTAGTGGGCGCGGCGGTTGGTGTCGGAGAGCACCTCGTAGGCCTCGTTGATCTCCTTGAAGCGCTCTTCAGCCTCATCGGAGCTGTTGAGGTCCGGGTGATACTGACGCGCCATCTTACGGTAGGCGCGGCGAATCTCCTCGCCCGATGACGTCCGTGTGACCTGGAGGACCTCGTAGTAGTCGCGTTTTTCGCTCATGGTGTCCTGAGGCATGCGCTATCCCAAGAGAACCGCCTGGAGGCGGAACAGTAGCCTATGTGCGGGGTTGCTGACGGCGTGATCCCAATCTTCTGGTTCCGATACGCGAGCACGATGGTCCGGGACCAGCCCTGCGGCACTGCGCGACGATACATTGACAATATCTGGAGCGTCAAGCTATTTCTGGCAGTCCGCGCAGGAGACTGCCAGATGGACGCAAATCCGGGTGTGCGGCGAATTGCAACTGCGGCAGGTCCCGATTTGTGGCCGGTGTCACAGAAACCACGCTTCTGGCGACCCGGTCTGAAAAACCCCCTATGGTAGGATCACGAGCGGAAGGAACTGCGTCGCCCGGCGGGCGCGTGGCCATGCTGGAAGGCATGTAGAGGGGGAAGACGAGGTGCGGCAACCCGCCACCGTGCTGGCAAGCCTGCTTGTTTCAGCGTCGATCATCGGGGGCTCCGTGGGGTCGGTGGCCGCCACGGCCCAGGCCGTTCCGGCGGGTGGGCTGGCTCGCCACGAGACGCTGTATCAGGAAGATGGCGCCAGCGTCTGGGTGCCCACCTACATGCAGCAGCGGAACCTCTCCTGCGAATACGCCGCCGCAGTTATTGCCATCGCTGCGTTTGGCGTCTGGGTCAACGAGTACGACTTCGACGGCATGGTTGGCTGGTCAGAGAATCCGCACTGGGGCTACCGGGGCAATATCACCGGCTGGTGGGGCAACACCGACGACTACGGCGTCTACGCCAGCGCCCTGGCGCCCGCCATCCGCAACTTCGGGTTCTGGGCCGACGAGTTCTACGCCCAGGGCGATGCCTCCGCGCTCACCAGCCGCATCGACGCCGGCAGCCCGGTCATCGTCTGGCTCGGGCTCTGGGGAGACACCGGCTTCTACGAGTGGACCGCAGACGGCACACGGTACAAGCTGGCGTCCGGCATGCACGTCGTCGTGGCCTACGGCTACGACAGCGGCGGCGTCATGGTGTCTGACCCCGCCCACGGCACCAAACACTACTATGACTGGGGCACCTTCATGACGTACTGGAACGTCCTGGACGGCATGGGCCTCGCAGTCGGGCCGCAGTAGGGCACGCTTCATTGACACAATCAGGCAGGGGGATGCACGTGGCGAATGCGCGCAGGGTTGGGCTGGTGTTCGATGACCGCTACCTGACCCACAACACCGGCCTCGGACTCTATGGGGAAAAGGTCCCGTACCCCTATGCCGAGCCGGTGCGGCACGTTTCCAATCCGGGCCTGGTCGGCCGCGCCAAGCATCTGCTGGATCTGTACGGCGTCACCGACCAGATGGTGCGCATTGAGCCGGTGGTTGCGACCGACGAGCAGTTGCTGACCTACCACACCCCGGAGCACCTGGCGCACGTGAAGACCCTGTCCGACGGCTACGGCGGCGACAGCGGCGCGGGCGCGCCGATGGGGCAGGGCGGGGACCGGGTCGCGCGGCTGGCCGCTGGCGGCACGATTGCGGCGGTCGAAGCGGTGCTGCGGGGCGATGTGGACACGGCCTACGCGCTCGTGCGGCCGCCGGGGCATCACGCCATGGCGGACCAGGGCATGGGCTTCTGTGTCTACAGCAACGCGGTCATTGCCACGAAGCTCGCGCAGCAGAACCACGGCCTGGAGAAGGTGCTGATCCTCGACTGGGATGTGCACCACGGCAATGGCACGCAGGCGGCGTTCTGGTCGGATCCGTCCGTGCTCTTTATTTCGCTGCACCAGGACGATCTTTACCCGGTGGGGTGGGGCGCGGTAGACCAGGTGGGCGTGGACGCGGGCGAAGGCTTCACCGTGAATATCCCGCTCCCGGCGGGCGCGGGCAACGCGGCCTACGCGGCGGTTTTCGCGCAACTGGTGATCCCGATTGCCACGCAGTTCAATCCGGATCTGGTGATCGTTTGCGCCGGGCAGGACGCCAGCGTCTTCGATCCGCTGGCCCGGATGTCGGTCACCACGGACGGCTACCGCGCCATGTGCGAGGCGATGCTGGGCATCGCCGACGCCTGCTGCGGCGGCAAGCTGGTCGTCACCCAGGAGGGCGGCTACGCCGCCGAGTACGCCCCGTACTGCTCCGCTGCCATCGGCCAGACCCTCGTCGGCGTCACCGACGAGGGGCAGCGCGTGCCCGAGCCCTACGGCGAGCGGGCGGTACGCCAGCCGGCCTCCAACGTGGTCGGCCTCGATGCCGAGCAGGCCATCGAGCGCGCGCGCCAGGTGCAGGCGAAGTACTGGCAGGTGTAGGGTTCCTTTCCCTCGCCACGACCAGTAGAGCCCTTGCCCACCCCCGCTCCCGACGCGCGAGAGAGAAGGGTTGTGGCAAGGGCGAGGCGCAGGCATGCACCCGGCTGCGCTGCACAGCACCCTGCGGGCGTGGTGCGATCAGCCTGCGTCACATCCCCTCGGCGAACTGGTCCCGTTCCGGGTGGTGGTAGTGGAGGCGGCGCGCGACGCGGGTCGTGACCACGCCGGTGCGCGGGGCGAAGAGAAAGGCGCCGATGAAGATGCCGGTCGCCACCAGCACGATGCTGGCGCCAGAGGAAACGCCGAGGAAGTAGGAGATGTAGAGGCCGGTGATCCCGGCAAACGCGCCGAGCGCCGCTGAGACCGCAATCATCGGGGCCAGCCGCACGGTGAGCAGGCGCGCCGTCGCCGAGGGCGTGACCAGCATGGCCAGCACCAGTACATTCCCCACCGTTTGCAGCGAGATAACCACGGTCATGGCCAGCAACAACAGGAAGAGCTGATCCCAACGCCAGAGATTGAGACTCTGCGCGCGGGCGAACGTGCGGTCGAAGCTGACCGCCACCAACTCCCGCCGGCAGAGCCAGAGTGTCGCCAGGACCGCCGCGCCCACGACGCCGGTCAGGAGCAGGTCCGCGTGGGAGACACCGAGGATGGAGCCAAAGAGGAAACTGGTGACATCTCGCGCGTACGAGCGTTGGGTGGAAATGATGGCGACCCCGAGCGCGAACGCTCCGACGAAGAAGACGCCGATGGCGGTGTCGTTCTTCAGGAGGCCGCCTTGCGTCACGAAGCCGATGGCCAGTGAGACGATGGTGGCGGCGATGAGCGCGCCGATCAGGAAGTTGCCGCCAAGCACGTAGGCGATAACCAGGCCCGGGAAGACGGCGTGGGCGATGGCATCCCCCATGAACGCCAGGCTGCGCAGCGTGACGAAGACGCCGATAGCCCCGCAGACGATGCCAACCAGGACGATGGCGGCCATCGCGTTGCGCATAAAGGAGAGTTGGAGTGGTTCCGCCAGCAGCGCGAGGAGCTCGCTCATGGGCGAGGCGCACTCGCCAGCGGCGCCAGCGCCGCGCCGCCGAACGTGGTCTGCAGATTCTCGGCGGTCAGCACCTCGCGCGGCGGGCCGTTGGCCACCACGCTCCGGTTGAGCAGCAGGCAATTGTCTGCCGATTCGGCGGCCATCGCCAGGTCGTGCGTGGCGAAGATGACCGTCTTCCCCGTTTCGCAGAGCTGGCGCAGGACCTCCAGGATGAGCGACTGCGACGGGACATCGACCCCGGTGAAGGGCTCGTCGAGCAGGTAGACCTCGGCGTCCTGCACCAGTGCCCGCGCCAGGAAGACGCGCTGTTGCTGACCGCCGGAGAGCGCCCCGATCTGGACGTGGGCGAAGCGCTGCATGGCCACCGTTTCCAGCGCCTGCCGCGCCGCCTCGCGGTCGGCGGCGGGCAATGGCCGGAAGCGCGAGCGGCGCAGGGAGCGCCCCATCAGCACCACGTCCAGAACGCTGATCGGGAAGGTCCAGTCCACCTCGGAGCGCTGGGGCACGTAGGCGATGCGCGCGCTGGGGCGATGCACCTGCGCGCCGCCCAGATAGACCGCGCCGTGCGTTGGCTCCAGCAGGCCATCCAGGCAGCGGAGCAGCGTGCTTTTGCCCGCGCCGTTCGGGCCGACCAGCGAGGTAGTTTGGGCCGGGTAGAACGCGACCGAGACGTCGTCCAGCGCCGAGCGGTCCTCGAAGTGCACGCTGAGGTGGTCGGTCCACAGGAGCGGCGGCGCAACCGGCGTGGCGTGAGTCGATTTGGGGTCTGTGAGCGTTGCCTGGGCCATGTCCCGCGTCCTCGTCTCGCGCCGGTCGGGGAAGGGCGTCTTCACGACCCGCGAGCGCGGCGGGAAGCTACCAGCTATTGATACGGTGTGTCAATAGCAAGCTAGCGTGGTGCGCTTTGGCACGAGCGGCAGGTGCCGAAGATCTCCAGCAGATGGCCATGCACCTCGAAGCCGCTCTCCTGGGCTAACGTGGCTGCCAGGTCGCCGACCGGGCAGGCGCTGAAGGGCACGACCGCGCCGCAGCCGGAGCAGATGAGGTGGTGCCGGTGCACTGGCGCCCCTGCCACGTAGACCGGGCGGCCGGTCTCATTCAGGATGCGGCTCAGGATACCGAGGGAGGCCAGGATCTCCAGCGTGCGGTACACGGTGGAGCGGCCAGATTCGCCAGTGCCGGTGGCCGTTTCGGCCACCAGTTGCTCGGCGGTGAACGGCTTCTCCTGCCGCAGCGCCGCCGTCACCACGGCGCGACGCGGCGCGGTCACGCGGTAGCCCTGGCGGCTGAGCGCAGTAATGGCCTCAGCGGCAGAGTATTCGCCTGGCAGCGGAGGGGATGCCGGAACCACCGGTGGGCGTCTCATGATGAAAGGTTAGCACTTCGTTCCTTGCCTGAAAGTGCAGGCATCGGCCCAACTGGTGCGTCACCAGGTCAGGGGCTTCGTTACGAGTTTCCCCTTCCTGTCCTTCGCGGGATTCGGCAGCTGGCAGCCTGCAAGCAGACTATGGTCGAGGGCGAAGGCAGTGCTTGCCGCTCGTTTCAATTTCACCGTCACGTACGAATGAGGGCTGACTACGACAACTGGACAGCCAAATTTTTGACGCACGACGTTGATGGGCTCTAACAGGTCGGTGTCATTAGAGATCACCAGCGCTTGCTCAAAGTCTCCATCCATCGCCTCTACCAGCAACTTCGTCGCCAGATTCACATCCGATCCCTTTTCCTCCCAGGTATCAATCGTCACCGGAGGTGATCCAGGATCATAGGTGGGGACACCCTTGCGCTGAACTGATTGAAAATTGCTTTCATGGACATAGAGTTTCGGACACCCTCGTAGCGCGCGAATGTAGGTCTCCTGGCGCAGCGGGCCGCCGGGGTCCCATGCCGTTTTGACTCGTGCGGTGAAGTAATGGACGCGATCAATCGTGTCGTCTGGCAGAAGGGCTGCACACAACGCGCGGAGATCAACCCACTTTGCGTTCTCATTCTTTGGCTGCGGCCGAAAGCAGCCATAGTAGAAATTGAATCCGTCTATGTAAGCGTTGGTTTTCATCTATCATGCCCGCAATTTGTACACAAGAAGCGCGCATAAAAATGCCGGGCCACCCGAGGGTGCCCCGCTCCTGCCGTCGAAGCAACAGGGATTGATGAAATTATGCGACATGCCCAACTTTTTGTCAACGTACACTGCGTACCGTCCTGCATCAAGACGCTCCGGTGTGGGCTACCACTACAAACTGGTCTGGGCCGCTGGAACTGGTGAGCGCGTGGTCGGTTGCCTTATCCTCCCCATATGAATGTTGCCCACACTTCTCCTGCTGTTGGCTGTTCGATCGCGCGTGCGGCTGCTGCCGTTCCTGGCGCTGGTCCTGACCATGTTGGCTGCGCTGGCGCTGCCGCTCGGCGGCGGCTTCACGGCGCCAGCCGCCGCGCAGCAGACGCGCTCGGTCACCTGGGACTCCATCGATGTCACGCTGAAGCTGCAGGTCGATGGTGTTGTCGCCGTTACCGAGCGGGATGCCATCATCTTCCGGGGCGGGCCGTTCCAGACCGGCTTCCGCGAGATCCCGCTGGCGCGGGTCGAGGATCTGCGGAACATCACCGTCGGCGAGGTGGTGAACAACCAGGTCGAGCCGTACACCTTCGTGCCCCGCAACCAGTTTTCGCGGGACGTTCCCAATACCTACACCTATGAGAAGGTCGGGGAAAACCCGCGTCGACTGAGTTTTCCGCCGACGCGCAACCGTGAGCGCACCTTCGAGCTTGGTTTCGTTATCGGCGCGCTGCGCGTCTATGACAACGCCGAGACGCCGTACCAGCAGATCGACTGGATTGGCGTGGGCGGAGATTACCGCGAACGCCGGTCAACAACGCCACGCTGACCGTGGTGCTGCCAGAGGCTGTGGACCCGTCCAGGTCTTTATCCGGGGGCTGGCGCGGCCGACCCGGCCGAGCACAGACTGACGGCGGAAGACCTGACCGGGAAGCGCACAACCTGGGGCAGGGCGATCAGCTGACCGGCGGGCTCCAGTTTGAGCCCATCGTCAACGCCCAGCCGCCGTCGTGGCAACAGGCTATCGACGAGGAAGATGCGCTTGAGGCACAACGGGAGGCGCAGGGGCAAATCTGGACCCTGGCGTTTGCCGGGATTGGCCTCCTGATCCTTGTTGCGGGTATCCCGGCGGTCATTGCGGCCTGGTGGACGAAGGGGCGCGACCCGGTCACCGGGCCAGTCGCCTCGTTCCTCCCGGAGCCGCCGGACGACACGCCGCCCGGCGTGGTCGGCGCGCTGCTCGATGAGGATGTCGATGAGCGCGACATTGTGGCGACCCTGGTGGACCTGGGGCGGCGGCACATTCTGCGCATCGACCGCGAGGAGGGCAAGGGCATCTTCAGGCGGGGCGGCGACTTTACGCTAACGATGCTCGATCCGGACGCGCCAGTCCAGCCGTTCGAGAAGGACCTCCTGCACGCGCTCTTTGGCGCCGGCCTCAAGGCAGGCGAAGAAGTGCAACTCTCCAACGTGAAGGACAAGTTCGCAGCGGCGCAGGGCGAGATCCGCCAGAAGATCTATGACGAACTGGTGGAGCGTGGGTTCTTCCGCCGGGCGCCGCAGTCCACCCGTGACCAGTGGAAGTCGATCGGGACGTTCCTGTTCATCATTGCCCTGGTGGGCGGCGGCATCGCCATCACCATGTTTTCCGGCAGGGCGGCGGGGGCCTGGTTCCCGGTGGCGGCGCTGATCCTGATCGCCGTGCTGCTGATCTTCATCTCGCGCTTCATGCCGCAGAAAACGCAGGCCGGCGCGGAAGCCGCCGCGAAGTGGCGCGCGTTCAAGGCGTACCTGGCGTCAATCGAACGCTACGAGAAGCTCGATCAGGCGCAGAACATCTTCGATGCGTATTTGCCCTATGCCATCGCCATGGGCCTGGAGCAGTCCTGGGTCAGCAAGTTCGCGGGGGTCCAGACTGCTGCGCCCGAGTGGTACGGCGGCGGCGTGGGCAGCCCCTGGCTGGGCGGCCCGTGGTCGGGTGGCTCCGGCAGATACCCGCGCGGGCGCGGCTACTACCCGGGCGGCGGCACCGTGATCGTGCCGACCGGCGGCGGCTTCGGTCATCCTTCCGGCGGCGCCGGTGGCGGCGTGCCCTCCGGTGGCGGGGTGGCTGAACGTGCCAGACCTCGGATTTCAGTGACAGCGCCGCGCGGTCGCCCCAGTCTTCCTCCGGGTCGCTCTTTGATCTGTTCAACTCCGCCGGCGATGCGTTCTCCGGCGGCTGGACCAGCAGCGGCGGTGGCGGCGGCCGCAGCGGCGGCGGCTGGAGCGGCGGCTCCAGCTTTGGCGGCGGCGGCGGCGGTTTTGGCGGCGGCGGCGGTGGCGGCGGTGGAGGAGGCGGCGGTGGCGGCGGCGGCTTCTCCTGACGCGCCGTACTCCCGCCGATGAGCGACTTTCCCGTCAACATCGCCACGACGGGCCCGGCGATGTGTGCAGAGCACCCGGACGTGGAGACACGGCTGCGCTGCTCGCGCTGCGGCAAGCCGATCTGCCCGCGTTGCGCCGTGCGGACGCCGGTCGGGATGCGCTGCCCGGATTGCGCCGGGACCCGCGCAGCGAGCAAGGCCGCGCCGCAGGTGGTGCTCACGGCGGCGGGCGCGGGCTTGCTGGTGTCGGTGCTGACGGGCATTGGCTGGGGGCTCTCCCCGGCCTGGGGCTTCTACTGGGCGCTCATTCTTGGCTTCGGCAGTGTGGAGGCGATGGCCAGGTTTCTGCGCGGGCGCACCGGCCCGGACCTGCAGGCCATCGCCATCGCCATCGTGGTTGTCGGCATGGTAGTCAGCCGTGTGGTGGTGGCCCAGCGCCTCGGTGTGGACCTGGGTACGTTGAATGACTTCCGCCCCGCCGTCCAGCGCGCCCTCTACCTGCGGCCCATCCCGGACCTGCTCTTCTGCGTGCTGCCCATCGTGATCGCGTTTATCCGCTTCCGCTGAGGCGCGGCTGGCCGGTGAGTCAGCCCTTCTGCGCCGGGTCGGCGTGCCAGGAATGCCAACAGCGTATTGCAAGAGACCTGACCTGCGAGGCAACAATCCCGTGTCTCGAGCGCAGTCGAGAGGCCTGGGGTCCTGGAGGGCGCGCCGCCGAGGCGCTGCCACCGGGAGCCAGGTCGCCGGCTGACCAGGCATCGGCGGCACAGCGCGGCGATTTCCGCATCTTCCTGCGCCAGACGCACCACGTCGCGCTTCGTGGCAACCGGGCACACCAGCCGCGGCGTCTCGGGCCGCAGCCTGCCGCATCAGGCGTTATCGATGGCTCTGGCCTGCGCCGGAATGACGCCTGTCGCCAGGCGGTACGGGGGAACGGGTCGTGCTCGCAGGACCGGCAGCCCCCTGTGCCTTCGGAGCCAGATGTCACCTGGGCATGGAGTGCGTGGTTGACGCCCGGGTCTGAAGCTCGCACACCGCCAGCAACGCCGCGCGCTTGCTGGCATCATGTGCGCTGGCGAACGCGCCTGGCGTTGGCTGTACGTCAGGAGCGCACCGTGCCGCAGGCGCAATCAGGTTCCAACCAGCAGATGTCCGGGGTGGATTGGGGTCTGCTCATGTTGCTGGGGCTGGTCTGGGGCGGCACCTTCTTCTTCGGCAAAGTGGCGCTCGCGCTGTGGCCGCCCTTCACAGTGGTGCTGGGCCGCATCGTCATCGGCGCGTTGCTCCTCAACCTCGTGGTTGTGCTGTCCGGCCACCGGTTGCCGCGCGAGGGCGATGCCTGGCGCGCCCTGTTCGTGATGGGTCTGCTGAACAGCGTCATCCCGTTTTGCCTTATCGTCTCCGGCCAGACGCAGATCACGTCGGGCCTCGCCGCCATCCTGTACGCCACCACATCGCTCTTTACGGTGCTGCTGGCGCCGCTTTTCGTGGCGCAGGAGCGGCTGACGCCAGCCCGGTTGCTGGGGGTGGGGCTGGGCCTGACGGGCGTCATCATCATGCTCGGCCCAGAGGCATTGCGGGATCCTGGCAGCGCCACCCTGGCCAAACTGGCGGTGCTGGGCGGCTCGGTCTCCTACGCGCTGGCCGCGATCTGGGGCCGCCGCCTGCGCGGCATCCCCTCGCCGGTGGCCGCCGCCGGGCAGCTTTCCGTAGCCGCCGTGGTCATGCTGCCGTTGACACTGCTGGTGGACCGCCCGTGGACCCTGCCGCCACCCACCCCGCAGGTCATCGGAGCCATCCTGGGGCTGGGGGTGTTGAGCACGATGGTCGGCTACCTCCTCTATTTCACGATCCTGCGCCGCGCCGGTTCGGTCAATACGTCGCTCGTCACGCTCCTCGTGCCACCCAGCGCGCTGCTGCTGGGAGCTATCTTCCTGGGCGAAGCAACAACGGGGCTGGAGATCGCGGGGCTGGCGCTCATCGCGCTCGGGCTGCTGGTGATCGACGGGCGGGTGTGGCGGGGGGTGCAGGCGCACCGGAGAACTCACCCTGCAGGTTGACCGAGGCGCAATGTGTCAACTGGCCTCGATCTTGAGGATGCGCCCGTCCGGGTCAATCCGCGTCGTCCAGAGGTGCGCGAGTACGCCCCCGGCTTCACGCAGCGTGTAGGCGAACTCGCCGCTGCCGCCGACAATGATCGGGCTATCGGGCGCGGGGGAGCCGGCCGAGGTCAGGCCGACATCGTTCGCCATCATGCGTGAGCGGTACAGGTGAAAGCCATCGCTGACCAGGATCACGTCAGTGATCCCCTGCGGCTTCAGGATGGCCGCCACGTTTTGCATGCTCTCCCAGGTGCTGTGCGCCTCGTTCTCCATGATGATGGCGCCGGCGGGGACGCCAGCGCTCATGAGATACGCCTGCGCCGCTTCGGCCTCGGTGTAGCCATCGCCGGGCTGCTTGCCGCCCGTGACCACGAGGTAGGGTGCGTAGCCATCCCGGTACAGGTGCAGCGCGTGATCGAGCCGCGACTGAAAGACGGGCCCCGGCCAGCCGTTGTACTGCGCCGTGCCCAGGACCACGATGGCCTGCGCCGGGCGCGCGCCCTCGGTGCGCGCCTGCCGGTAGATCGACAGCATCAGGATCGCACCGCTGAACAGCACCGCGAAGAACAGGAACCAGAAGGCCGTCATCAGCCAGCGCCACAGCTCGCCCCAGAGAGAGCGCCGCCGCCGCAGTGGTGCTTTTGGGTGGGAGGACTCCGCCGGGAGCGGAGCGACGGCCGGGCCGTCGCGGACGGTAATCATGGCGCGATGATGGCATCCCGGCCTGCGGCGTTCAAGGCGCGGCCCATTCGGCTGAACTCCAGCCGCCGCTACAATGCGCGGAGCACGGCCTGACGGCACGCGAGACGAAAGGGGACGCTCCATCCATGGCGCTGGAAGTACGAGATGGCTCGGGCATGAACGTGGTCGGGGAAGCTGCGCATGAGCAGACGCTCGCCCGCTACCGCGACTACGTCACGACGTCCTTTGTGGCGGCGGTGGAGCCGATCGCCATCGGCAAGGCGGAGGGCGCCACCATCTGGGACCAGGATGGCAAGGAGTACGTCGATGGCTTCGCCGGCATCGCCGTGGTCAACGCCGGGCACGGCAACCCGCGCGTGATCGCCGCCGCCAGGCGCCAGATGGATGACCTGGTGCACGCGGCGTCGTACATCTATCACGTGCCGGTCGTCGGTGAGTTGGCCGAGAATCTGGCCCGGATCACGCCGGGCAGGCTGCAGAAGACCTTCTTCGGCAACAGCGGCGCGGAGGGTATCGAGACGGCGATGCGCCTGGCGAAGGCGTACACGGGCAAGCGGGAGATCATCTCCCTCACGCATTCGTTCCACGGCCGCACGGCGGGCACGCTCTCGATCACCGGCAACAAGGCGCGCAAGACCAACGGCGGCCCGTACCTCTCCGGCATCGCGTTCGCCCCGGCCCCGTACGTTTACCGCAATCCCTTCGGCACGGATGACCCGGAGGTCGTCGCGGAGCGCTGCGCCGAAATGGTGCAGTGGGCCATCGACTACCAGACGGCAGGGGATGTCGCGGCCTTCATCGCGGAGCCAGTGATGGGCGAGGGCGGCATCCTCGTGCCGCCGGCCAGCTACTTCCAGCGCGTCAAGGAGATTCTTGACCGCCACGGCATCCTGTTCATCGCGGACGAGGTGCAGTCCGGCTTTGGGCGCACCGGCGAGATGTTTGCCATCGAGCATTACGGCGTGGAGCCGGACATCATGGTGATGGCCAAGGGGATCGCCGACGGCTTCCCGCTCAGCGCCACCATCGCTTCCCCGGAGATCGCGGACAGCCTGAAGCCGGGCGAGCACCTTTCCACGTTTGGCGGCAACCCGATCTCCTGCGCCGCCGCGCTTGAGAACATCGCGGTGATGCAGGAGGAGCGGCTGCCTCAGGAGGCAGCGCGCAAGGGCGAGATCGCGCTATCGCGGCTGCGCGAGATGCAGGAGCGCCACGCCCTGATCGGCGATGTGCGCGGCCTCGGCCTGATGATCGGCATTGAGCTGGTCAAGGACCCGATCACGAAGGCCCCCGCCGGCGCGGAAGCCGCTGCCGTCAAGCGCCTGGCGCGCGAGGCGGGCGTCATCATCGGCGCGGGCGGCCCGGCCGGCAATGTCGTGCGTCTGCAGCCGCCGCTGGTCATCGACGACACCCAGCTCCACCGGGTGCTGGACGTCATCGACGAGGCGCTGGGGACGGTGAGCGCGGGGTAACTGAAACGGACTGCGTTGAGGGCCGTCACGTGGCCCTCAACGCCCCGGCCACGCGCCGGTATCAGCTACGCGCCTCACCCACAGGTGTCAATCTGGGTCCTCCGGCCAGAGGGAAGTGTCAGGTACGCCGCCTCTATCCGCTTGTCATTCTGAGCCCGCAGGCGAAGAATCTCGTCGTTCGGAAGTGGCAAGTGACGTAACGACTAACCGGCGCCATAGCAGTGATTGCTTCGGCCACGCGAATGCAACAGATATGCGTGCCCCTATCGCTTGGTCGTTCTGCGTGCGCCAGGGCGCTCTTCTGAGGACCCGACAGAACAATTCGCGCTTGCGAAAGATTGGAATAGCGTTCGAGGCGTCAGTGAGGTAGAGGGAGAATCGAGGCCGCGCTTGGTGTCTCGCGTACAGCCACGGCGCCTGATACGGTGTGACGACTCCGCAATTGTCAGGTCGCCTGACGAGTCCAGCCGACGAGATTCTTCGCCTGCGGGCTCAGAATGACAGTTGGTGCGGTAGACACACCTGACAAATGCTCACAGCCACAATGTTCATCTCGCCAAAGACGGTTCTACACGCAGAGGGGAGTCAACCGGTCGCCTGATGGCGAAAACTGGCGACACCACGCCAAAAATGGCTCAACTTGCAGAGCGGAAAGCCCCTCTCCCGCGCATCGGGAGAGGGGTTGGGGTGAGGGCCGATGGGGCGCCATGACGCTCCGAATCGAACTTCGCAACAAGCGTGAGAGACCTCGTCTGACTGCACCTGTGAACGAGGTCTCTCGACTTCGCTCGAGACACGTGGGTTTGCCTGGCAGCCAGGATTTGTTGCAGCCCGCGCCAATCGCCTCGTCGTCTGGCTTCCGCTGCATCCCGGATCAAGCTCCACATCGAGCGAAGCTGGCGCGTCATGCAACTCCCGGAACAGCGGCGGCACAAACTGCACGCCGTGGGCCTCTGCCGTCTCGAATCGCGCCTGCGTTGAGCGCGCATCATACGGCATGCCGGGATAGATGCGCGCGGCACGCACGGAGCGGAGATAGTGGATGTCGCCCAAGGCGGTCATCATGTCCCTGACGGACGCATCACCCGGTGCGCCAGGGTCTTCCGGCAGCACCACACCCTCATGGCGGAGTTGTCGCCAAATCTCCCAGAGTCCGTCGTCATCGATGTCGCTCAATCCGGGCAGATCTGCAATGTCATCACGGAAGGCCGCGAAGCCGGCGAGATGGCCATCGCTGTGCAGCCACGCAGCGATCAGCCGCTCGTCCGGGCGGGCATCATCCGACCGCTCGGGCGTGATGAAGACCTGCACATTCAGCGATAACTCGCGCAGGTACTCCTCCATCAGCGGGCGGACGTCGCTCTCCCAGTCCAGCCCGCCGTTGCCGCAACCAAGTTGGGGAAAGGCGATGCTGCTGATCCCCTGCTCCGCGTACGTGCGGACGAACGCTCAGCCCGGCTTCTACAGCGGTGTGCAAAGAAGTTGGGCCGCCAGGAATCCCCTCGCGTCTCGAGCGCAGTCGAGAGACCTCGTCGCGAGCGCCGGTGAACGAGGTCTCTCGACTCCGCTCGAGACACGGGTTTGTTGCCTGGCAGGTCAGGTCTTTTGCAATACGCTGTAGATCCTCGCGGCGAGATGGTTGACGCCAGTGACGCTTGGTCGGGAAGTTCAGCACCCACTTGTGCGGCGTGCGGTAGAGCAGCAACTGGCCCGCCGCGAACTGCTTTTCCGCGCAGCGCCGCGCGTACTCGGCAAACATTTCCGGGTAGCAGGTCTTGAACGCCTTGGCCAGCCCCTTGCCCATCACGCCGGCGGTGTTGACCGTGTTCACCAGGGTCTGCGCCGTCGAGGTGAAGAGACTGCCTTCGATGTAGGTGATCATCAGCGCTGCTCCCCGCCACACGAACGTGTGTTCTATTCTGCCACGGGATTGGCAAAAAGAGCACGCGGGAACACGCAAAGTATGCGCGATGGTCGCTTGCCAGGTCAGGACGCTCTCGTTGGAGGGCTAAACCCCACCGTCGTGTCTCGAGCGGAGTCGAGAGACACGAGAGCACGTCACGGCAGGCACTGACGCTACCCCTACCCGGCGTCCTCCACAGTCGTCTCGAGGCCGCTGTCGCAGTTCGCGCCCGGCTCGGGGCCGTTGCCGGCGTAGCGCTCGATGAACGCGGTCAGGCGGGGGTCATCGGCGGCCTCAAGTCGGAGCTGCGCGCCCCAGGCGGAGGCCACAATCGGATCTTCCAGGCCCGGGTAGGGGCTCACCAGCACGTACCGGGTCTCCGCCAGCTTGTCGAGCGCCTTCACCTCAGCCTCCGGCAGGTCCGGCTGGTAGGTGATCCAGACGGCGCCGTGCTCCTGAGAGTGCACGGCGTTCTCGTTCCGGATCGGCGCGTCGTACGCGGCGCACTTCTGCCAGGCGGGCGCATGTGGCCCGCCCGCCGGGGGATTCTGCGGGTAGGTTACCGGCTCTTCCGTGTGCTCCGCAGATTCCACCGTAAATGTCTCGACACCCGAGATTGGCGTGGCCTCCACCACCGCCGGGTCGAAGAGGTCCGTGGCAACCCCTGGCGCCGGGGTGCCCGCATCCTGGGCCAGAACGCTGCTCAGGGACAGGGCAGAAACAAGCGCGGCCAGGAGTAGCGGCGCGTGCCGTCGCGTCATGGGAGACTCCCTCCGGGTGGGTTTAGCTGGCGAGATGCTGGATCACGGCGACCCAGGCCACCAATTGGGCGGCAATGGCGGCGCCCAGCGCGAAGCGGGCGGCGAAACGATCAATTGGATGCAGGAACCAGGAAACGGCCAGGAACATCACGGTCAGGAAGAACGACATCAGTGGGAGCCGCCAGAGCACGCCCGGCGGACCCCACAGGTTTGGATTCCCCGCCGCGTCCACGCGCAGCAGGATCTCTGGCGGCAACGAGCCCAGCCGGATGCCCAACAGCAACGCCATGACCAGGACACTGAGCAGATTCACCCCCAGCAGCAACAAGGCCACAGGGTCGGCCACCAGCGAGGCATCCATCACCGCGCGCGGTGCGCCAATCGACACCTGCACGTTCGGGAGATGCGGCCGGCGCGAAACCGGAGTCTCGGCGGCCGCGCGCCGGGCGTGGCGGCGACGCCCCGGAGCATGACTGCCAGCAGCCGCTGCCTGCCTCCGTCGCGACTGGCGGGGCGGAGGCGCCGGACGTGGCTCCTCGAAGTCGGCCTCGTACGGCTCGTCGTACGTCGCGTCGAACACATCAACCTCAACCTCTTCGTCGAGGTCCCACGCGGCGGCGTTCAGGGGATCATCATCATCCAGGAAGGGCGACTTGCGGGTGCGTGATGTCCGGCGCAGGGCGTCGCTGTCGGCGGCGACATTGCGCGAAGGGCGGCGGGGTTCTTCTGACTTGCGGTAGGGATCGTACGGCTGGATGGGGCGGGCAAACGAATAGTCAGCCAGCCGTTGAGGTTCCTCGGTTCCGGGATCATCTGCCGGCCCCGGGCCACGATCACGCTGCGACATGTTGCTCGTTCCTGCTGCCCCAACGGCGCGGGGACCCTGCTCCCGCAGGAGCAGGATAACACGCGCTCTTTCCCGGGGTTCTCAGCCCGGAGCTACTCCAACCTGAGGGCGGAGCGCCAGAGCACGCCCCGTCTACCCCGCCGCCGCGCGCACGGCCGCGACCGCGGCATCGTAGTCGGGCTCCTGCATCTGGTCGGCAACGTAATCCGCGTAGGCAATGAGCCCGTCGCCATCGATCACGAAGACCGCACGCTGTAACAACCGCCATTCCTTGATCAGCGTTCCGTAGTCGCGCCCGAACGCCTCGTCCTTGTGGGCGGAGAGCAGCGCGTGGCCGGCGCGTTCCGCGCCACGCCAGCGTTCGAGTGCGAACGGGAGATCCATGCTGATCGTGTACAGGGTCACGGTCGCCGGGATATCGGCGCGCAGGTTATCCCACTTGCGCGTTTCAAGGTGGCAAACCGGGGTATCGACTGAGTTGACCACGTTCAGGAGCCGCACCGTGCCAGCTGAATCCGCCAGGGTCACCTGCCGAATTGACTGCGTGTCCGGGTCGAACTGCTCCAGCGCGAAATCCGGGGCGGGGTTGCCCACAGCCAGTTGGCGGCCAACGACCGTCAACTGTTCGCCAAGCTCAAACGCCTCGCCCGTGCGCTCCATGCCGCCCTCCGCGATCAGAGACTCCGTTACTTGCCCGCGCCGTAGTGCAGCCCCGCCGCCGCAAAGATGTGCGGGGCCTGCTGCAGTGAGCGCAGGCTGATCCACTCGTTCGGGCCGTGCGCCGGCGGCAGCAGGCCGGGCCCAAACGCCGCGAGCGTGGGAATGCCGCCCTGCGCGTGGAAGGGAAAGGCATCCGTGCCGCCGGGGAACGCCTTCAGCGGTGGGGCCTCGCCCAGCACATCGCGCGCGGCCTGCTCCACGGCCGTCACCATGGGGTCGCCCGGCAACACCTCGGAGGGGGCGATCCAGCCCAGGGTTGGGTTGAACTCCCACGTCACCTCGGCGCCGGGAACCAGCGGCCGAATCCGCGCGATGGCCGCGTCGATATCCTCTGCCAGCTCCTCCTGCGTCATGCCCGGCAGGGTGCGGATATCGCTCCAGAATTCGGCGTGGCCCGCGACAACGCCGTACCCCACGCCGCCCAGCGTCTTCACGCCGAGGTTGATGGTGGGGCCAGTTGGGCAGAGAGGGTGCTCCGGGTAGCGCAGCCTCAACTCCTGCCGCAGGGCCACCAGCACCTTCGCCATCGCTTCCACAGCACTGACCGTTGGCAACTGATCGGAGATCGAGGAGTGTGTCTGCGTGCCCTTCACCACCACCCGAAAGCCGCTTACCCCGCGCGAGACCACGCGAATGGCGTCCCAGTCCGCATGCACCCCGGCCGGTTCCCCAAGCAGAATCTCATCCGCCTCAATCGCCTTCTGCCGCGTCAGGTAGCCCGCGCCGAAGAAGCTGCCGTACTCCTCGTCCGCCGTGAAGATGAGCGAGAGCGAGCCAGCTGCCCGGTCTGCAACCTGCTGGAAGGCCGCGCCCGCCAGCACCATCGCGGCGCAGGCGCCTTTCATGTCGGTTGAGCCGAGGCCGTACAGGCGGTCGCCCTCGATGACCGGCTCGAACGGGTTGGTGCGCCATTCGTCCGCCGCGTCCCCGACGGGCTTGGTGTCGAGGTGGCCACAGATGGCGAGGTGCGGCCCCGGGCTGGCGCCATCAATGCGGACGATGAGGTTCGGGCGATGCGGTTGCTCCGCCAGCACGCGCGGCGCGGGCAGGTTGTAGTGCGCGAGCGCCCGCTCGATGACCTCAGCCGCCGCCGTCTCATCACCGGGCAAGTTGGGCGTGGGCGCTGCGATCAGCGCCGAGGTGAGCGCAATAACCTCGCCTTCGCGCGCATTCAACCACGCCCGCGCGTCTGTCAGCGCCGCTGAAACGTCGATTGCTCCCGTTGCCATGAACCGCCTGTGCTCCCCTGTTACCCCCGGGCTGGCGACCGCGTCTTACGGTCAGCCGATCTCGCAGGCCTACGCTACCACCACTGCCCGGTCCCTGCGCGGCGCCCGTGACGAGTGGGCGGCATTCCGGCTCGCGATGCCGGGATACCTTGGCGACGCTCGGGATGCCGCCTGCGTGGGGAGGACATCGGTGAGGCGTTGCCGCCTCGGCGCGTGGTACTCGCGCTGCAATCGCTCAATCGACCAGCAGCGCCGCTACCGCTGGGTCGAAGACGAGCGTCAGTTCATCGCCCACGCGATGCTCGGCTTCGCCCACCGCCCGGTTCTGCCGGTGCACGGTCACGGTCTGCCCCTGCGGCAACACTGCCAGGTAGTGCGTGAAGGTGCCGACATAGACGATTTCGTCGAGCCGCCCGGTGAACTGGTTCCAGTTTGCTGGCGCCCCGCCTGGCAGGTCTTCCAGCAGCGCGATTTTCTCCGGGCGGATGGCCAGTGCTGCCGGGCCGCTGGCCGGGCCTTCGGCGGGGCGGCGCACCCGCAGGCGCCCGACGCCAGGGAGTTCCGCCTCGGCGGTATCGCCGCTCACCGCGCGCACCGTCACGTCCAGGAAGTTCGTCTGCCCGATGAAGTCCGCCACGAAGCGGGTGCGCGGCCGTTCGTAGATTTCCTCCGGTGAGCCGAGTTGCAGAATCTGCCCCTCGTTCATCACCGCGATGCGGTCCGACATCGTCAGGGCTTCTTCCTGATCGTGCGTCACGTAGACGAATGTGGCGCCCACCTCGCGGTTGAGTTGCTTCAACTCCAGTTGCATCGCCTTGCGCAGCTTCAGGTCCAGCGCGCCGAGTGGTTCATCCAGCAACAGCACGGAGGGGCGATTCACCAGTGCGCGGGCCAGCGCCACCCGCTGCTGCTGCCCGCCGGAAAGCTCGCTCGGCTTGCGGTTCTCCACGTGCGGCAGTCGCACCATCTCCAGCGCCTGGGTCACGCGCTGTTGCCGCTCCGCCCTGGGCACTCCCGCCATCTCCAGCCCGTAGGCAACGTTCTGGCCGACGGTCATGTGCGGGAAGAGCGCGTAGTTCTGGAACACGGTGTTGACCGGACGCCGGTAGGGCGGGCGGTCGCCCATCTCCTGTCCGGAGATGTAAATCGCCCCGGAGGTCGGATGCTCGAAGCCGCCGATCATGCGCAAGGTCGTCGTCTTGCCGCAGCCGGAGGGCCCCAGCAGGGTCAGGAATTCGCCGTCCCGCACATCGAGCGAGACGCCGTTCACGGCGGGCGTCTCGCCGAAGTATTTGTACAGATCTCGGAGCTGGATGCTGAACTGGTCGGTCAGCAGGCGGCTGCCGCCGGGTTGAGTCCGTGCCGGTGCTGTGACCATACGATTGCTCCTGCCTCCCCTGCCTGATTCACCCTGCGCTAGCGGCCGAATGTCGAACTTTTCGAGAGCCGGTTGGACACGAAAACCCCCACCAGTGACACCAGGATGATCACGGTGGCGGCGGCGTTGATCTCGGGAGAAATGCCTTGCCGCAACCGTCCCCAGATCAGCAACGGCAGCGTCTTCTCACGCCCGGTCAGGAAGAAGGTGACCACCACTTCGTCGAAGGAGAGTGTGAAGGCCAGAATCGCCCCGGCGATGATGGCGGGCCGCACCAGCGGGAAGGTCACCCGCCAGAAGGTCTGCCGAGGGGAGGCGCCGAGGTCCGCCGAGGCTTCGGTGAGCGAGCGCGGGATCTGCCCGAGCCGCGCGACGACGTTGTTCAGCACGAGTGTGACGCAGAAGGTGGCGTGCGCAATGATGATCGTCCAGCGGGAGAGCGGCCAACCGATCAGCGTGAAAAAGGCCAGCATCGCCACGCCGGTCACGATGCCGGGCAGCACGATGGGCAGCACCACGAAGAAGCGGATGGCCTGCTTGGCCCGGAAGTCGTAGCGATCCAGCGCGAAGGCTGTCAGGGTGCCCAGCACCACGGCGATGGTGGCCGCACACAGCCCGACGAAGATCGAGAGCTGCACCGCCTGGTGGATATCCCGGTCCGCGATCAGCTCGCGGTACCAGTCCAGCGTGTAGCCCTTGATCGGCCAGGCGTTGACCTTCGTGGCGCTGAAGGAATAGAGCACCACCACCAGCAACGGCGCATACAGGAACGCAAAGACCAGGGCCGAGGCCAGCCCCAACCAGGGGCTGCGCCGCTTGCGCGCCCGCTGCCGGACCGGAATGGCGGCCGGGGGAACCGTTTCGGCAACCAGCGTGCCATCGGGACGCGCGGTCATCCGGGCTCACCTCGCCCCAGCGCGCCAGCGCGGTTCGCAATCAGCAGGAAGATGGAGATGATGGCCAGCACCGGCAGGATCAGCGCCGCGCCCAGCGGCCAGTTGTTCGCGATGCCGAACTGGTCGGCGATGATGCCGCCAATCAGCTCGGTGCCGGGGCTTCCGCCGATCAGGCTGGGGGTGATGTAGTCCCCCATGGTCAGGCTGAACACGCTCAGGCTCCCGGCCAGGATGCCCGGCAGCGAAAGCGGCAACACCACGCGGCGGAACGTTTGGAACCAGTTGCTGCCGAGGTCCGACGAAGCCTCCAACAGGCTGTCTGGCATGCGGTCGATGATCGTGTAGAGCGGCAGAATCATGAAGGGCAGCCAGACCTGCGAGAACGTGATGTACATCGCGGTCTTGGTGTAGAGAAAGGCGGAGACAGGCTGATCGACAACTCCGGTCCAGAGCAGGAACGAATTGAGAATCCCGTTTGTGCCCAGGATGGTCTTCCAGGCGAAGGCGCGCACCAGGTACGAGCTCCAGAGCGGGAAAACCACCAGCATCAGCAACAACTCACGGTGTTTGGTGGCGCGCTTGGCAATGTAGAAGGCAATCGGAAAGGCCAGGATGATATCCGTGATCGTCACGGCAATGGCAATCATCAGGGTGCGGCCCAGCACCGTTGGATACAGCGGGTTGGAAATAACCGTCCGCACATTGTCCAGCGTGAAGGTTCGATTCACGGTCAGGTAATCGACCGACCAGAAGGCGTGCAGCAGGAGCAAGCCCAGCGGGATCAGGTAGAAGAAGGTCATCCACGCCAGAGGCGCGGCCAGCAACGCGGCGGCCGGCCGCGCGGTGCGGCCCGGGGCGCCTGAGGTGGGGAGGGTAACGGCGGGTGCAGCCATACAAATGCGCTCGTGTCCTGGTGTCAGGCAACGAAACCGGGGGCAGCGTCGCCGCCGCCCCCGGACGCCACCCCAACGCTAGGAGGCGGTTGCCTCTTGCCAGACCTGGACCCACTTGTCGTAGTTCGGCACGAACTTCCACATGTGGATCTTCGCGTACTCGGCCGGGACATCGACCATGCGCAGTTGTTCGCGCTGCTCCATCGGCAGCCCCTCAACCACCTTCTTGTTGGTGATGCTGTAGTTGAGGTTCTCGATGACGCCCAGTTGCCCTTCCGGCCCGATCATGTAGTTGGCCCAGTTGAGCGCCAGGTCCATGTTGGCGGCCTTGCTGGAGATGCACCAGGAGTCGGACCAGCCGGTAACGCCCTCTTCCGGCGTCGCCTCGACGGCAGCACCCTCGGAGCCCTTGATCTGGAGCGTGATCCACGGCCAGCCGTCGCTGATCACGACCTCGCCGTTCAGGAAGAGCTCGGCGACCTCGCCGCCCAGGTCCCAGTACTTGCGGATGAGCGGGCGCTGCTTGACCAGGATGTCCTTGACCTGCGCCAACTGCTCGTCGTCGAGCATGAAGGGGTCTTCCGGCATCGGATCGAGCAAGAGCGCGTACTGCGCGATCTGCAGCGGGTAGTTCCAGGTCGCGATCTTGCCGGAATACTGCTCGTCCAGCATCGCGTTCCAGGAGGTCGGCGCTTCCGCAATCTGGTCCGGGTTGTAGAGCAGGATCGTCGGGCCCCAGGCGAAGTTCACGCCGTAGAGCTTGTCCTCGAAGGTGATGTACGGCGGCTTCTGGAACTGCTCGTAGAGATCCGGGAAGTTACTCAGCTTGCCGGGGTCGATCTCTGCCAGCAGCCCGGCGTCGTACAACCGCTGCGGCAGGTCGGACGACGCGGAGACCATGTCGTAGGTTGTGCCGCCGCTCCCCTGCATGGAGGCGAACATCTCGTCGCCGCTGCCCGCGAAGGTGGCCTCGACGTTGGCGTCGTTCGCCTCCTCCCAGGGCACCGTGAACGAATCGGAGGTGTACCCCTCCCAGATGATCATGGTCAGGTCGTTGCTCTGGGCCAGCGCGGGCGCTTTGCCAATCACCGGGCCGAGGGCCGAGGTGAGCCCCAGCGCCGCGAAGAGCTTGCTCATATCGCGCCGGGTGATCTTCCCCGATCGGTACGCCCGCACGACGTCGCGCGGCTCCATCTGCGAGAGCTGTGCGATGCGCGCCTCATCCATTTCGTGGGTTCCCATGCACCTTCTCCTGCATTCGAGAGCCCGGATCTTCCGGGCGCAACGGTCACCAACCCGACGGCCCACCCGGGACAGGCGTGCCAGCGACCACACTATCTGGAGTAGGCAGCACGGTACCGGGTGTCGATTCGTTCGTCAAGACGGGCGGCTGGCTCACGCGGTCCCGGCCATGTCCCGCAGAATCGGCCGCGTCAGGCAGGTGGGGCCGCCTGCCCGATTGTGAGAAAGCTCATCACCCTGATAGACCAGGACCTCGCAGCCGGCTGCTTCCAGGCGGCCCCGCGTGACCGGGCTGCCGTCGCAGACCAACACCTTGCGCGGCGCCAGCGCCAGCACGTTGCAGCCGTGGCTCAGGAACTCGTCCTCCGCAATTTCGATAAACTCCCAGCCCCGCGCCTGCAACTCCCGCACGAACGACGCCGGCATCATCGGCAAGTGCACCACGGCCAGCTTCTCGGCAACCGGGCTGATGAACGACATCAGGTGGAGGCACTCGCCCGGCCCACGCCAGTGCGGGAGATCGACCGTCAGCACCTGCACCCCCTGCGGCTCCAGGATGGCGCGCAGTTGGGCGATGCCCTCGTCGTTCGTGCGGTAGCTGCGGCCCACGGCCAGCGTGTGCGGGTCGAGCCAGAGCGTATCCCCGCCATCCACCGTGCCCGGCGCCGTGATGCGCCCGGCGATGGGGATCCCCAGTTCGGCGTAGGTTTGCGCGGCCACGTCCGCCTCTGGCAGCCGCAGGTCTTTCCCGGAACGCAGGATGATGGCGCCAGCGTCTGACATGATCGAGGAATCGAAGGCGAACATGGCGTCCAGCAGGCCGTCAGGATCAGGCCCGGCGGCAATCACCTCGACGCCGGCATCTGCCAGAAGCGCCCTCAGCGCCGCGTGTTCGGCAGCGGTCCTGGCGATGTCAATGGGATGCTCGTAGGCGAAATCCTGCCATTGGCTGTCGCTCTGCGGCGTGGCTGGCTGCCGCACGATCACCCGCCGCAACGGCGCGGACATGCTGTGCCCGCCCCAACCGGCCGCTGTGGCTGCGTGCTGCTGCTCGATCACACTTGCCATGATCCCCTGCCTTCTGGATGTGTCCCTGGTCGATGTGTTCCGATGCTAGCACGGTGGGTAGCGGGGAACAGGGTTATGCTTGAGAAGAGCGTGAGCCCCACGCTGCGCCCGTCTCGGCGGAACGGCCCTCACCCCAGGTGTATCGGGTGAGGAGCTGGGGGCAGGGCTGTTCGTTGGGGTGAGGGTTCCTCCGTGTCACGCATCATCGTCTTCGATCCGGCATCCGGCGCCAGTGGCGACATGATCCTCGGCGCCCTGCTCGATGCCGGCGCGCCACTCGCCGCCATGCAGGAAGCGGTCTCCCGGTTGGGGATCGCCGGCGTGCGCATCGGCAGCGAGGCCGTCAGCAGCGGCGCGGTGCGGGGCGCCCGGGTGACGATCGACGCCGCGCCCGATCAACCGGCCCGGGACTGGCAGGGTATCCAGCGCCTGCTGCTGGACTCGGCGCTGGCTGTGCCGGTGCGAGAGGCCGCACTGGCGGTCTTTCAGGCGCTGGCGGAAGCGGAGGCGCAGGCGCACAACGAACCTGTCGAGCGCGTGCACTTCCACGAAGTAGGCGCGGTCGATGCCATCGTTGATGTGGTCGGGGCCTGCGCCGGGTTGGCCGCGTTGGGCGGGCAGCGCGTGGTCTCGTACCCGGTGGCAGTTGGCGCGGGCTGGATCACCGCGAGCCACGGCGTCATGCCTGTCCCGGCGCCGGCCACCGCGAACCTGCTGGCGGCGAAGCAGATTCCCATCCGCCCCAACCCACCCGGTACAGATACTCCCGGCGAACTCCTGACTCCCACCGGCGCCGCCATCCTGGGCGTCCTGGCCGAATGGCAGGCGCCAGCCTTCACCCCGTTGCGCGGCGGCTACGGCTTCGGCACGAAGCAGTTGCCGTGGCCAAATGCCCTGCGGGCGTGGGTGGGCGAGGTCGATGACGAGGCGGACGCGGGCAGCGAGTACCTGCTGGAAACGAATATCGATGACATGAACCCGCAGTTTTTCGAGCTGCTGACCGAGCGTCTGTTCGCGGCCGGGGCGCTGGATGTCTGGCTGAGCGGCGCCACGATGAAGAAGGGCCGCCCGGCCACCGTGGTGTCCGCCATCGCGCCGGCAGGCCGCCGCGAGGCGATCGAGCGCACACTGATCCTCGAGAGCACCACCATCGGCATCCGCGCCACGCCAATCTCCCGCACCCGCGCGCCGCGCGCCTTCCGCAGCGTGACGACGCGCTGGGGCGATGTGCGCCTCAAGCTGCGCGGCTGGGACGGCCGGGTGCTCTCCGCCGCGCCGGAGTACGACGATTGTCTTGCGCTCAGCCGGGAGCACAGCGTGCCTGTCCGCGAGGTCTGGGCGGAAGCGAACCGGCTCGGCGAGGTCTACGCCGGTCAGAAGTGGGAGGAGATTGCGCGCAGCAACCCCTGACCCTGCCCCGGTCGCCCACGCTCGCGTGTCGCCCTGAGTCGCCCGGCTGCCTGGCGATGGCCGGATCCGTACGTGGCGGACGTGAAGTAAACCCGATGGCGCTGCGGTCGTTGTCCAGGTTCGGATGCCGCCTCCGTACGGGAGCAAGCCGGTGGGGCGCTGTCGAAGGGCCTCACCGCTGGGCCGGCCGGGGGTGTGCCAGACATGCGCGGCGCTGGCGTGCTCCCGGAGCCGGGCCAACCTGCGGAATGCCCACACTGGCGTGATGCTGGGCGCCGCGCGCCGAGCCGCCAACCCGGCGGCACAGACTGGCTCGCTATCCGACGTGCACCACAGGGCGCTGGTCCGGGTCGGGCTCTGCCTTGCGCAGGATTTCCCGTGTAGTGGGGGCGATATCACCTTCCCCGAAGAAGATGAACCGTGCCAGGTACTTCAACGGGTTACCCTCGGCCCAGCCGAAGTATGCGTGCGGCGGCCGGCCCTGCCGGTCGCGAATGGCGAGCAGCACGGCGGCAATCGTGTTGGGGACGGCGGCGCCTTCGGCGCGGAACACCCGGAAGCCGCCGATTTCCTCCGCCGTCACGCGTACAGGCGCGGCGAACTCCGAGGCATCGCGCACGGTCACCTCCAGGAAGATGATCGGCTTGCCGCTCGGGATATGGCTCGCCTGACGCTCGCTCCGCTCCTTGAGCAGATACTCGCGGGTGTTCCGCTCGTCAGGATGGTTGGCGATGAAGCGGATGGCGCCGCGGTGGCTGGCTTCGTCGAGCCAGCGTTCGGCGAGGTCATCGAACTCGACCGCGGAGGTCCGCAACTCCGTTGCGCGCAGGGTCCGCGAAATGAGCGATACGACGACGATGGCCGCGATGAAGAAGGCGGCGATCTTCAGGCCATCCGGGCGTTCGAGCACATTGACCACGGTGGTGTAGGCAAAGACCAGCGCGATGACCCCGAAGCCAACGGTGAGCAGGCGCTGCCCGGCGCTGCGCGCAGCCAGGGTGACCGCCACCGAGGCTGAGGTAATCAGCACCAGCACCCCGGTGGCGTAGGCTCCTGCCTGCGCCTCAACATCCGCCTGGAAGATGAGCGTGATCGCGAAGGCGACGGCGGTGAAGACCAGCACCAGGGGCCGCGTGGCGGAGGCCCAGCCCGGCGCCATGCCGTAGCGCGGCAGGTAGCGCGGCACGATGTTCAGCAGGCCCGCCATCGCTGAAGCGCCGGCGAACCAGAGGATGAGGATGGTCGAGACATCATAGACCGTGCCGAAGGTATCACCGAGGAACTCGTGCGCCAGGTAGGCCAGGGCGCGCCCGGACGCTGCGCCGCCCTCCTCGAATGCCTGATGCGGAATGAGCAGGGTCGTGACGAGACTGCTGGTGACAAGGTAGGCGCTCATAATCAGGGCGGCTGTCGTCAGCAGTTTTCTGGTGTTGCGGATGCGGCCCATGGGCCTGGCGGCGCGGTCGCCCGGGTCGCCCTCGACCAGCGGCATCACCGCGACCCCGGTCTCGAACCCGGAGAGCCCGAGGGCGAGCCGGGGAAAGACGATGAGCGCGACGGCGACCATCAACACCGGGTTGCCATGGTGCTCGAAGAGGGCATCCTTCCAGTCGGTCAGCAGGTGCGGATTTGCCAGCAAGTGCCGGAACGCGACGACGATCACGATGAAGTTCAGGGTGAGGTACGCCGCGACCAATCCCACCGCAATCCCGATGGCTTCCCTGAACCCCTTGAGGAAGACGCCGCCGAGGATCGCGACCAGGAGCAGCGTGACCGGGACCTGCTGACCCGCCAGGGCGTGGGGCATGTACGGGTTCTCCAGGACGTGGGCGGTGGCATCGGCGGCGGACAACGTGATGGTGACGATGAAATCTGTGGCCACGAAGCCGAGCAGCGCCAGCACGAAGAGCTTGCCCTGCCACCAGGGCAGCAGGCGCTCCAGCATGGCGATGGACCCTTCGCCGCGCGGGCTCTCCTGGGCCACGCGGCGGTAGACCGGCAGCGCGCCCAGCAGGGTCAGCAGCACCAGGATGAGCGTCGCGATGGGCGAGAGCAGCCCGGCGGCCAGCGCCGCGATGCCCGGCTGGTACCCGAGCGTCGAGAAGTAATCGACGCCGGTCAGACACATCACCTTCCACCAGGGGTGCTGATGGTGCGGTGTCTCCTGCTCGTACGGCCCGTCAGGCTCGTGGGGCTGGTCTTCCAGAAGCCAGTGCGCCACTGCGCCGGTGTGCTGATGCGGAAGATGCGCCGTAACGTGCATGGTGACCATTGCTGCCGCGAAGCCCTGTCTGCGTCCCGTGTGCCGGGCGCCTGCGTGCACCCGTTTCTCCGGCCGTGAGGCTACGCCTGACCGCGTTAGCGTGGTGTAAGAGAGCACCGGGAATGCGTAAGAAAATGGTTAGAACCTGCACGGCATAGCGACAGAACTTCTGCTGGCCAGGAAGACGCCTGCTCGTGTTTGGGTGAACCGGCGCGTCGCGCAGTGGCCCGGGGGAGGCTGCCGGCTGCCAGAAACACGCGTCGATCGGTCACACGCGGGGCTGGCGCAGGGAGCGCGTGACAGTAGGGGACTGGCGCCTACCCGCCCAGGTTCGCGCCTACGAGCCGCCCGACGCCGAAGGTGATTGCCGCTGCCGCCACGCCGAACAGCACCTGGCGCAGCCCTGAAACCAGGGCGTTGCGGCCGGTGATGACGGTGATGGCCGCGCCGATGGCAAACAGCCCGGCCATGCTGAAGACGATGCTCGCCATCACCGCTGTCGTGCCCTGGACGAAGAAGTAGGGAGCCACCGGGATGATGGCCCCAAGCGCGAACAGCCCGAACGACGTGCTGGCCGCAACCCACGCGGAGCCGCCCAGTTCTTCGGGGTCGATGCCCAACTCTTCCCGCGCCAGCGTGTCGAGGGCCGCGTCCTGATCGGTCACCAGGCGCTCGGCCATGCTGCGCGCCTGTTCAGGCGAAAGTCCTTTCGCCTGGTAGATGAGCGCCAGTTCCTCGGCCTCCTCCTGGGGAAATGCTTCCAGTTCTGCGCGTTCGATGCCGATCTGGTGGGCAAACAGCTCCCGCGCGCTCTGCACGGAGAGCCACTCGCCCAGCGCCATCGAGAGCGCCCCGGCCATCAACCCGGCCAGGCCGGTGACCAGGATCGAGCGCCCGGCCAGGTCCGCCCCGGCCACGCCCATGACCAGGCTGGCGTTGGACACCAGGCCGTCGTTCGCGCCCAGCACGGCTGCGCGCAGGGCGTTGCCGCCGCTGGCCCGGTGCCGCCCTTCGAGGCGAGCGATGGAGCTTCCCTGCAGACCCTGGGTCTGCTCGCCGATCGCGCGGAAGGCCAGCGCGTGCGAGCGTTCCTCGGCGCCCAGCCCCAACTCGCGCGCCTCCTCCTGCTCGTTGTACCGGGCGCTGTCCGCTTGTTCCTGCTGGACGACCGTCGGCAAAATCAGCCCGCTGCCGAAGCGACGCGCCAGCAGCATCAACGTGCGTGTGCGCCAGCCGGGCCGGGTCGGGAAGGCTGTGACTCCGAGCGCGCGCAGCCTGTCGCGCCAGAGCTCTGCGTGCCGCTCCTCAGTCTCCGCCATGCGGCTGTACACCGGCGCGAGTTCCGATTCGGCTTCAAGGTCCGCCAGCGCGCGGTAGAGCGCGGCGCCATCGATTTCCGCCTGCAGGTTGGCCAGGTAACGTTCGCGATCAGGGGGTGTCATGGCTTGTCATACTCAATGGCGCTGGTCCGCGCCAGGCGTTCTGGTCCAGCGCTCCGCTGGCTGTTCTCCCTGGCCACGCTTCCCGGCAGCCAGCGCCGGACGGCCGGATCGGCGGTGCTCCTGAACAGCAGGCAGCCCGTTGCCCCACCCCTCAGGCTCCTCATGCCAATGAGGCCAGCCGGGCCGGACATCGCGCTGGCCTGATCGGCAGGGCTACTCAACGCCGCGGCCGCCGCGTACCGGCCCTGCGCGCGTTGCGCGGGGGCAGCAGGCTCCTGGGGCGCCTCATGGGCTCGTGACCCGGCGCCCACGTCCGCGATCTGTCGTGCGGCTTCGGTCGCGGGCGCGCCGCCGCGTGGCACAACGAGATGATCAGGCACGGCACGGCTCCGATCCCTGGCGGGGGGTTCCTGGCCTACCGGGTGTCCGGCTACGCGGAGGCTGCGCCATCTGGCGTTTGCCCACTCGCGTCTGCCGCCGGAACCAGGACAACGGGCACCGTGCCCGCACGAATGAGCTGTTCGGCAAGGCTGCCCAGCAGGAAGCGAGCAGCGCCCCGACGCCTGCGGCTCGCCAGCACCATGACATCGCCTGGCTGTGCCAACTCCTGGAGTACGGCAATGGGTGAGCCAGGGTACACGCCGTGCGAGACCTCGACGCCGCCACGGCGGAGCTGCGCGGCTGCCTCCGAGAGCCACTCCTCGGCGTCGCGCTGCGCCTGATGAACTTGCTCGCCGTAGAGGTCAGCGTTGAACGCGGCGGTGGGCATCAGTTCCACGGGCAAGAGACGGGCCAGATCAAGGGCCGTGACGAGATGGACGGGTGCGTTCATTTGCCGGGCGATCGCCTCGGCGATCGGCAACGCACGTTCGGAGAGCGGGGAGCCATCGAGCGGCGCCACAATGCGCTGAATGACCGGGTTTGGCAGCGCCTCGTCGGCCGGCCGGATGAGCATCACCGGCGCCGGCGATGTCCTGGCAACCTGGTCGGCCACGCTGCCGAAGGCCCACCTGCCGAGCGCCCCACGGCCATGCGTCGTCATGATGATGAGGCCGACGCCCAACGTACGGGCAACTTGCAGAATCTGCTGGGCAGGGTCTCCAACGACCGTTTCAAGTTGGGCGCAGGCGCCAGCATGCCGGTCCAGGAGTTGGAACTCGTCTTCCCCCTGCCCAACTTCCAGGAAGATAAGCTGGCAGCCGGGTGCGGCGAGCGCCTCTGCGTACGGCAAGGCGTGTTCCGCGAGATCTGAGCCATCAAGAGGGACCAGAATGGGCCGAATGCTGCGGGGCGGCGCGGCGGGAGCGGCATCCCGGGCCGCGTCAACTGCCCGATCTGGCCCGCCCTGCGGAGTCGTTGCGGTCATCGTCATGAACCCCCTTCCTGACCACGCCATCAGAGACACTATGCCGCCGGGCTGAACGGGCATCCTCGTGGAGGCCAGCCAGACTCCCTGCGCCCTGAACGGGTGGACGCGAAGAGCCGTTGCTGCGAGTGACGGCGCGTCGCAACGGGCAGATTGTCCCGGCGAGGCGTTTGCGGGGATACGATACCAGCGGCGTCCCGGTTGCCTGCGCACCATCATCTGGCCGCAGCGGGCGCCGGCCGGGTTTCAGGCCGCAGCCAGCCAGCAGCCGGCCTGCTCGCCGGGTCGCCAGGATCCGGCGAGCGAAGCGTGCGGCCAAGCTTGACGGGGCACGGGTCTTGCCGGGGCTGACGCGAGGACGCTCCGCCACGCAACCTGGGACTGGACGCGAAGCGGGCGTCCTCGCGGGGCGCGCCTTGCCGCTCACCTGGGGCCACCGATCAAGACCCGGACACGTTCGCCGGCGTGCCGCCGGGTAGACTGGCCCCCATACGACGAGGGATCAGCTGAGGTCGCCCGCGTGGGCGGTTGCGCGCGCAGGGCCGGAGCGATCCAGCAGATCATTGTCCTGGAACAGTGAGCGGGTCGATGCGGAGACGTCTCATCTTTGTCGTTGACGACGAGCCGGCTATCGTCCGCCTGGTGCGGACTGAACTCCAGTCAGATGGCTATGCCGTGATCACGGCAGTGAGCGGGGAAGACGCGCTCGCCCGGCTTGATGATGAGCGCCCGGATCTGGTGGTGCTTGATCTGATGCTGCCCGGCATCGACGGATTCGAGACCTTGCGGCGGATTCGCGCTGAAAGCCAGGTGCCGGTCATCATGCTGACGGCGCGGGCAGGGGATGCAGACAAACTCCGGGGGCTGCAGGGCGGCGCGGATGACTACCTGACCAAGCCGTTCAATCCGGAAGAACTCTCGGCCCGGATCGCGGCCGTGTTGCGCCGCGCTTCCGGCGGAGCGCCAGCGGGGGGACGGTCGCTCTTGTGCTACCCGAGCCTGGAAATTGATCTGGAACGGCGCCGCGTCGTGGTTGAGGGCAAGGAGGTCCGGCTCAGCCGCACCGAGTGGGCGCTCCTGGAGCAATTGGCGGCAAACGCCGGGCGCGTGATGCTGCACGGGGAATTGTTGAGCCGTATCTGGGGACCGGAGTTCCGGGACGAGGTGCGCTACCTTCGCATGTGGATCAGCCGGCTGCGGGCCAAGCTGGAACCGCACGCTGGGGAGGCATCCCTGATCACCACCTATCCCGGAATTGGCTATCGTCTCGAGTCGCCAGCCAGCGAGTGAGACAGGCTGCCTGCCTGGCGCGGCATGGGGCGGGCGGAGCAATCGGGAAGTGCACGGCATCAGGGAGCGATCGGCGGTTGCTCCGGGCGGCGCGGGTGGTCACCCCACCTGAAGCGCCGGAGATGGCTGCAGGAGTCTGGCCACCATCTGCTGCAAGGCGGCGTGATCGACCGGAGACGGCAGCCAGGGGATGCCACTGGCTGCGCCATCGCCATTGACGGTGTCGATGAGCAGGACGGGGGTTCGGTTCATGTCGCGGGCCACGCGAAATGGCGGTTCGGTTGCGTCTGCCCAGGGGAGATCCTGGGCGATGATGACCAGGTGCGGCCTGATGCGCGCCACGAGAGCCAGGACCCCTGCGGCATCAGGCGTGCGGTACACCTCATGCCCGGCGCCGCGCAGGGTTGCCTCTACCTCGCGCGCCAGTTCTGGCCGCGCCAGAACGATAATGCGTTGCGCCGGCTGCGTGTCCATGGAATCCCGCGAAGCCTTTCGTCCATTCCCGGACGTCATCATCCCTCGATTCGCCGCATCATCGAGGCACAATTACGGGGTGCAACGTTGCAACTTTGTTGCAAGGCGCGTTTGCCTGCAGCCCATCCATCATGGCGGCCCAGGCCTGGCCAGCCCCGGATGGTGCGCGACGCGGACGCCCGGAGGGAGATTGCCATGGGCAGTGACGACCTCGTCACCCCGATGACCGGGCCGGGGGCGCCCGATGCGGCCCTGCTCCAGGCCATTGTCCAGTCGGCAATGGACGCTATCGTGGTCCTGGACGCTGAGCAGCGGATCGTCTCGTTCAACCCGGCTGCCGAGCAGATGTTCCGGTGTTCAGCCGCCGCAGCGCTGGGGCAGCCGCTCGACCGGTTTCTGCCGGCGCGCTACCGCGAACAGCACCAGCGGCACATTGCGGCTTTCGGGATCACCGGGGGGACAACACGCTCCATGGGGCACTTGCGCCCGTTGACCGGTCTCCGGGCCAACGGCGAGGAGTTCCCGATCGAGGCGACGATTGCACGCGTGGATGTCCGGGGCGCCCCGTATTTCGCCGCGATCGTGCGCGACATCACAGCGCGCCTGGCAGCGGAGGCTTCGCTCCGGCGCCAGGTTGAACTCCTGAATCTCGCCTATGACGCAATCTTTACCTGGACGTGGGACGGAGAAATCACGTTCTGGAATGCCGGCGCCGAACGGTTGTACGGGTACCCGGCTACGCACGCTGTGGGGCGCCGCAGCCGCGAGTTGCTGAGGACGGATCACCCGGCGGGGGGCATGGAGATTGCGCAAGCCCTCGAGGACCACCGGGTGTGGGAAGGAGAACTGATCCATCGCCGCCGCGACGGGCGGGTGGTGGTTGTGGAGAGCCGGCACGTGCTGGTCGAAGGCGAAGGCGGCCGCTACGTGCTCGAGGCCGACCGGGACATCACGGAGCGCAGGCAGGCTGAAGCGGAGCACGCCCGCAGCGTAGCGCGCGAGGCAGCCGCCCGCGCTGAGGCGGCTGCCGCTGCCGCAGCGCGCGATCGCCTGCAGGATATCCTGGACGACCTCCCTGGCGGGGTGGTGCTTATGACTGAGCCAGAAGGCCGGGTGGAACTTACCAATGCGGCCATGCGCCAGATGATCCGGGGCCCAGCCGACCCTGACGCGCACGCTCCGGTGTGTAGCCAGGACCTTGTTTTCGCCTGGCTCGATGGCTCCCTTGTCGGGGCAAATGAACGGCCAGGGTTGCGGGCGCTGCGCGGCGAACGGGTGCAGAATCAGCAACTCCTGCTCGTGCGGCCCGACGGGACGACCATTCCCATTGCCGTTCACGTGGCGCTGCTTCGTGACGGACCGGGCATGGCGCATCGGGTCATCGTTTTCGTCCAGGATGTGACACAACTGCGCCAGGCCGAGCAGCTCAAGGACGACTTTCTGGCGCTGGTCTCCCATGAGCTGCGCACGCCGTTGAGCGTGATCCACGGCGGAGCCCAGGTGCTCGTCAACAAGCCGCATCTCGATGAGGACATGCGGCGGGAACTCTTGCTCGATGTTGTCGCGGAAAGTGAGCGCCTGGAGCGGCTGCTGAGCAACCTGCTGGCCTTGACCGATATCACGGCGGGCCGCCTGCAGGCAGCCCTGGAGCCGGTGCTCCTGGAGCCGCTCATTGCCCGGACCGCCGCGGATTTCCGGCGCCGGAGCGCCGTGCACACCTTCACCGTCGAGGTTGACCGGTCGCTTCCCCCCGCGGAGGCGGATCCCGACCTGCTGGAAGTGGTGGTGCGCAACCTCTATGAGAACGCCATCAAGTACGCGCCCCACGGGGGAGCTGTGCGGACAACGGCGGAGGTTGACGGCGAGTCGGTGGTGATCCGGGTTGCCGATGAAGGCATCGGCATTGCGCCGGAGCACGTCGCCGGGGTCTTCGAGCGGTTCCGGCGTGTGGGGGGAGACCACCGGGTGCGGGGCATGGGGCTGGGGCTCTATCTCTGCCGGGGGCTCATTGACGCGCAAGGAGGCACGATCGAGGCGAGTTCTCCCGGCCCGGGCCAGGGATCGACGTTCACCGTGACGCTCCCGGTCGCGCGGGGGTGGGCCGCCAGCGACCACACGTAACCCCAGGCCCGGCGCTGTCGAGACATCTCCGACCCAAAACGGCGCCTGCCAGCGCCATCGCCGACGCCAGGGCGGCTTCATCTGCGGATAATGCGACCCTTTTGCAACACCGGCCCGAGTCCCGTGATCGCCTCTGCAACTGGCAAAGTCCTACGGTAGTGGCAGAACAAACGCCAGTCGCACGAGAAGGGTTCGCGTCATGGTCTGTGCCCCGCCAATCACCGATTACCGTACGGAGGCCACGTCAACGATTTCGGGTTCAGGGGCTGGCGTTCTGGCGCGGGCGTATCTCGCGTACATATCAGGGTACTGGCGCGGCGACGCGAGCGTCGCGACATTCGGAGCGCGGCTGGCGGCATTCAGCAGCGCCGGCCTACCCGCAGAGCCCTCGCGCCAGCCTGATGCGTTCAGCCCGCATGGAGCCGGCGGGCGCGGCATCCGATGGTATGCGTGTGGTGACGAGGTCTGCGGCTATACCCCCGGTTGCGCGACGGGATACCGTGTTCCCATGACGTGCATTGCGGAGTTGGCGCAGGCGGTTGGGATCAGTCCGGGGCAAACTGCGGCGACCCCAGGGGAGAGCGTGCGAGAGCGCCGGATGGGCGGCACGGTAACGCCTGGGAGCTCCGCCCAGGTTGCCCTCGTTCAGGTGCTGGTCCAGCATCCAGCGGCGATGGGGGCGGTTGCATGACTGCGGTGCACTGTCCAGTCCACCCGGTGTTGCGCACAGGGCGGGGGCCCCACCCGTGGGTGCGGCGGCGGCGCCTCGTGGGCGCGGCCGGGGTAACCGCTGGTGCGGATACCCGATTGCCGGCCGCTGCGCCAGTGAGCGCGCGGCCTGCCTGCCTGGCCCGTGACGCTGGCTGCAGTGAGCCCCAATCTCCTGCGGCCGGCGCCCCTGGCCATGATCTGTCCTTCGCCGCGCTGATCGGTCTCGCGTACTCAGGCGTGGGGCGTGGCTGTAGCGGTGAGCGCCTGGTCGAAGAGCGCGCTTCTTGACCCGGGGCGTTGTCCCGCGTCAATACAGCGTATTGCAAAAGACCTGACCTGCCAGGCAACAAACCCGTGTCTCGAGCGCAGTCGAGAGACCTCGTCGCGAGTGCCGGTGAACGAGGTCTCTCGACTCCGCTCGAGACACGAGGGGATTCCTGGCGGCCCAACTTCTTTGCACACCGCTGTAACCCCTCTCCTGCGCATCGGGAGAGGGGCTCGCTTGCCCGGACCTGTGCGCCAGGTGCGGCGTGGTGACGCCAATTAGCCACCAACGGGCAGCCAGTCGGCTCCCCGCTCCCGCGCACCGGCTGACGTGCGGAGGTACGCCAGCGCATGCACCGCGCACGATTGGCCCCCAATCAGCCGATGCGCGGGAGATGGGTCGGGGGTAAGGGCAAACGCGCGAGTGCCGCCGGTTCTGGTATCGCCCCACCTTACAAGCGCTATTTCTCGTCAGACGTTTTCGACATCGCTCGAGACTCGATAGCTTTCTGGCAGCCAGGTTGTTTCTCGCCGCTGAAGGAGCGCGCTGCGTCACTCCGCCGGCAGCGGCGCGACCCGTAGCTCCACGCGGATGACGTGGCCGGGGTTGTAGGCGTCGCCGTCGTAGGTGTAGAGCGCAAGCACCTGGCCCAGGTAGGGCTCGTTCAGGGTTTCCAGGCGGTTGTCCAGTTGGGTGCTGATCCAGAGCTCGGCGTCCTGCGGCGGGCTTTGCAGGGCGCCAAACTGCCAACTCCCGGCGCTCTCGGCGTCCTCCGGCAGGAGCGTGCGGACGAGGCTGGCGGCCTGCGCGGGGTCCGCGAAACTGCTGGCGGGGTCGATGTTCACGATCAGGTCGCAGTTCATCTGGATCAGGTCGAAGCCCTGGAACTCCCAGAGCCAGCCCGTTTGCGTGGCGTTGCCCGCGCCATAGAGCGCGTCGATTTCGCCCCGGGTCAGGCCCATCGCCGCTGAGGAAAGCCCGTCATCCACAATGGCCGTGCCCTGACAGGTGTACTCCCCCTGCGCCGCCAGCGGCAGCGCAGGGCGGGCGAAGGCGAGCGCGAACAGCAACGCCAGGAGCAGACGCGGCACGTTCCTGCCGAATGCCGGAGTCATTGTTCGCCTCCCCGTTTGGGCGATTACTCGCCTTCAACTTCCTCGATGGCGGCCTCTGCGCCGCCGGCCTCAACAACCTCCCCCTTCAGCGCCGCCACCAGGCTGGCGGGAATCGGCGCGGGGACATCGACCCGCTCCAGGACCTTGTCGACGATACCGGCGCTGCCCGCCACCCGCAGCCGCTGCATGAGCTGGCCGAAGGTTTCCTCCAGGCTGGCCGCGATGGCGTCGCGCGTTTCGACCGGCATGTCCCACATCTGGCGCTTGAAGGGGCCGATGCCCCGCTTGCGCGCGCCGTAGAAGAACTGCGCATCGGTCTGGCCCGCCTTGCGCTCGTCAGAGTGGTTGGCCGTCAGGTAGGCGTAGATCTCGTCGCGCAGCGCCTCCGGGAAGGCCGGGTGATCGTAGATCATGCTCTGGAAGGCGGTGGCCAGGTGCACCTCCACCGCGCCCGCTTCGGCGAACTTGCCGAAGGCGGTTTCGGGCAACGTGGATGCGCCGTGCTGGACCGCGCCGCCCATGCCGTAGTCCTTGCGCGCCGCGTCGGAGAGATCGCGCAGGGTGTCGAAGTCCACCGCCACGTCCGCGATGGAGCCGTCCGGGAGCACCACGCCGCCGTGGGAGGTGCCGGTCTGGACGCTGATCTTGGAGATGCCCTCGATCACCTTGCCAGCCTTGCTGGCGCGGTCCCCAAGCTGGGCCTCGTACTGGGTCATGAACGCTCGCAGGTCTTCCACTGTGGAGTTGCGCAGGCCGACCTCGCCAATTTCGCCGCCGACCGAGACGGTGACGCCCTCCGGCTCGATATCGCGGATGTACTCGGTAAGCTGCGCCGTGAGTTGGGCGTTCAGTTCCTGCTGCGCCTCCAGGGTTGGCAGGGAGAGGTCGACGACGGTCGAGGCATCGACATCGATGTTGTAGTACCCCGCCGCGATGGCGTCGCTGATCAGCTCCTTAATCGCGGCAATCTCGCCATCCGGGTCGGTCGCCCATTTCTTGACGCTGACCTGGTAGTGATCGCCCTGAATGAAGACCGGGCCGGTGAACCCTTCCTTGATGGCCGCCCCGAGTGCGTTGCTCACGTACTCGCCCTGCCGCTGCTGCGTGTAGGACATCTCGGAGCGGGCCAGCTCGAAGAGCATGATCTTGCAGTCGTTGGCCAGGGCAGCGCGGAAGGCAGCGCGCATGGTGTCGAAACTGAGCGCGCGCACGTTGATGGCGGGCGCTGTGCGGTGCGTGTATTCGCCACGGCCTGCCGCCAGGTAGACGTCCTGGATCGAGGCGGGCCAGGCCCCAAGCTCGGCGGCGGCGGCACGGATGACCCAGCGCGCGGCGTCTCTCGCCGCGCCGTCCGCGAAGACCGCGGTCGCCACCAGGCGGTCGATCAGCGTGGCGCGCAACGCGCCTGCATCCTGGACGGCAACGATTCCGGCCGGGTCGATGGCAAGGACGCCATCAACTCCTGCCAACAGGTCGTGGACGGAGTCGAACGGGGCGACCGGTTGCGTCGTTACGGCAGACTTGGCGGAAGTCATGGCTAGCCTCCTGGGCGGTGAACAGGCGCGAATATCTCCGGCCCACATTGTCCCAGAATAAAACGCCCCGTGGCGTCCGGTTCGCAGGAGAACCGGGCCACGGGGCGTTCGCTGCGCGAGCGGGGCGTTTACTTGACGGTGAGCGTCCCCACCATACCGGCGGCCTTGTGGCCGGGCACGTTGCAGTAGTACTCGTAGGTTCCTGCCGGGGCGTTGATCACGACTTCTTCCGTCGCGCCGGGATCAATGCTCACGCTGATGCCCAGTTCGTCAATTGAGAAGTCATGCAACGTCACGCCTTCGTTGGGCAGAGAGATCGTCACGTCCGTGTTGGCCGGGATCGTGATCTCCTTGGGGTCGAAATAGATGTCGTGCGAAACCACGGTCACCGGCTCGGCCGAGGCCGCCGGCGCTGCGGCTTCCTCGGCGGGCGTCGCCTCCTCGGCGGCCGGGCTGGCGGCGGCCTGTTCGGCGGTAGCTGCGGCGGGCGCGGTGTCTTCCGCCGGTGCGGCGGCGCTTTCGGTGACGGTCAGGGTGCCGACCATGCCGGCTTCCTTGTGGCCAGGCACGTTGCAGTCGAACGCGTAGGTGCCGGCCGGGGCATTGACGACGACTTCCTGGGTCTCACCCGGCGCGATATCGACATCGATGCCCAGGTCCGGGATCGAGAAGTTGTGGAGCGTCACGCCTTCGTTCGGGAGAATGAAGGTGACATCGGTATTTGCCGGGATGGTGATGTCCTTCGGCTCGAAGTAGATGTCGTGCGAGACAATCGTCACGGGCTCAGCCGAGGCTGCCGGAGCAGCGGTCTCTGCGGCCGGGGTGGCTTCTTCGGTCGCCGGGGCCGCCTCCTCTGCAGCGGGTGTAGCCTCGCCGCCTGTCGCCGGGGCGCCCTCAGCCGCCGGCGCCGCGCCGGCGCCCTCCACCACCTTCAGGGTGCCGACCATGCCGGCTTCCTTGTGGCCGGGCACGTTGCAGTCAAACGCGTACTCGCCCGCGGGCAGGTTGATGACGATGTCCTTGGTCTCGCCCGGCGCGACATCGACGCTAATGTCCTGATCAGGGATCGCAAAGTTGTGCGCGGCTGCGCCCTCATTCGGAAGAATGAACTTGACGTTCGTGTTCGCCGGGATGGTGATCTCCTTCGGCTCGAAGAAGATATCGTGCATGGCGATGGTCACTTCCTGGGCGACCTCGCCTTCCGGCACGGCTGCGCCGCCTCCCCCGGCGCCGGGGGTGCCGGCCGTCCGCGTGGCCTCAGCCGCAGCTTCGCTCATCTCCGGGACGCGCGTCACGGCGTCGTGCGTCATGGCGTTTTCGCTGACGTTGCCGCAGGCAGAGAGCAGCAGCATGGCAACTGTCGCTATCGCGCCCAGCGCGCCAGAGCGACGTCCCGTTTCTCGTTTCAACTGAGTCCTCCGCATCTACACAGCGCGGCGTTTCGCCAGACGGTGCGCCGCGCACGGCGAGCCGTCACGCGATGCGTTGCGCAACCAGGTATGCCGCAGCCGCGACGATGGGCACACCAACCTCCCAACAGCGGAGTTTACCGCGTTACCCGCGACGGCGAGGCGAAATCCCCTACCCGTTGGGGTGGTCCGGGCTATCGTTGCGTGGGTGATTGGCAGCGGAAAGGATGACAGCAAGGTGACGAGCACACCGGCGGCGGCTTCTCGGGAATATGCCCTGATCGCGAACGGAACCGCCATTGCGATGACGGAGTTCCCGGCGCCCGGCAAACCGCCGCTGGTGCTGCTCCACGGGATCGGGAGCCGGGGCAGTTCGTGGTGGCCGGTAGTTGACGCGCTGGCTGGCGACTTTCACCTCTACCAGCTTGACCTGCGCGGGCACGGGGCCTCCGGCAAGCCGGAGCACGGCTACGCCGTCGAGGTCTTCGCCGATGATCTGCAGAGCGTCCTGGAGGCGCTGGAGCTGGAGCAACCCGCCATCATGGGGCACTCACTCGGTGGCCTGGTCACGCTCTACTGGGCCAGCCAGCACCCGGCAGCAGCCTCGGCCCTGGTGCTGGAGGACCCGCCGCTGCACACGCTGCCGGAAATTCTGCCCGCGTTCGATGGCTGGATCCAACTTGCGTCCCTCACGCCGGAGCAGGCGGCGGCCTGGTACCACCAGGAGTACCCGCACTGGACCCTGGACGACTGCCAGCGCCGCGCCGAGGCAATCACCGGCACCGCGCTGGGGGTCTTCGCAGACCTGCGCGCCGCTTCCGCCCAGGCGCTGGAGCTTGGCGACACTGACCGCACGCCGATCCTGGCCGGCGTCCAGAGCCCGGCCCTGCTGCTGCGCGGCAACCCGGAGTTTGGCGGCATGGCCACGCTGGAGGACGCCGCCCGTTTCCAGGAGTTTCTGCCGCACGGCGAGGTGGTGGAGATCATGGAAGCCGGGCACGGCCTGCACCGCGACGCGACGGAGCGGTTTCTGGAGGTCGTTGTGCCTTTCCTGCAGCGGCATACGGCGCGCCAGAGCGACACCTAGACGTGGATGTCTCCTGGCCGCACGCCAACGTGTCTGGAACGGAACAGGGAGACGGTGTTGGGCGCCAGCGTGCGATCACGGCAACGCTCCTCCCGGGTTGACGCGCTCCTGGCTCAGTGCGCAGTGGACGAGCCGTCGCGGAGAACGGACAGCGTCAGGAATCGAACCGATCCGGGCGGTAGGGCGCGAAGAGCGGGTCGGGTGGCTGGCCCAGGATTTCCGCCGCCAGGGCGCGGCCAATCAGCGGGGCCAGGGTCACGCCGGAGTGGGTGATGGCCTCGTAGTAGCCGGGAGCAGCGGGCACACTGCCCACGCTGGGGTAGCCATCCGCTGGCATGGGGCGCGGCGCGATGATCGCCTCCATCGGCTGGGCCACAGCCAGGCCGGGAGCAGCGTCCGCCGCCAGCGCCATCACGCGGCCCACCAGCGGGTGATCGACCGGCAGCGGGCCGTAGGGAAGCCCCTGCAACTCGGCCACTTCATCGACATCCAGCGCGATCAGGACGCGGCCGGGTCCATCGGGCCGCATGGCGATGATGTCCCGGTCGTTGAGCCGGGTCAGCGTGTCCATGCTGTCCGGGAGCGTGGCGCGCACGATCAGGCCGGGGGAATCCTGCATGGGCAGGTCGCGCCCCACCAGGGCGGCGACGGCAGCGCCAGCCGCCCCGGCTGCGTTGACCACCGCGCGCACCGGCAGGGACTGCCCGCCGCGCAGGGTAATGGCGCTGATGCGGCCCGCGTTGCGCGCAATGCCGATGACCTCCCGCTCCGGTCCGGTCAGCACCCGCCCGCCCGCGTTGCGGGTTGCCGCCACCAGGCGGTTCGTCATCGCGAGGGTATCGACCCACGCTTCCTGCGGGAACCAGGCAATCTGCGAGGCGGGGTTCGTGTCCCCGCTGCGGAGCGCCGGTTCCAGGTCGGCAATGGCTGAAGCCGCAGGCAAAAGCTCTGCCGCATAGCCCCAACCTCGCAGGCGCGCCACGCGCTCGGCCAGCGCTTTCGCCTGGGCGGAGTCAGCGAACCAGATGAGATTGCCGTCGCGGTGATACCAGGTGGCCGGGGCGTGCTGCCAGGCCAGGCGCTGATACTCGGCCATGGCTGCCACGTTGAGATCGAAGTAGGCGCGCGGCAGCTTGCGGTTGGCGTTGACCCAGGCGTAGGAGGCGTTGGTTGTGCCATGGCCTGGCTCAGCCTTGTCGAGCAGCAGCACCTGGGCGTGCTTCTCCGCCAGCCGCGCAGCGATGCACGCGCCAATGATGCCCGCGCCGATGACCGCAACCGGAGGGAGGGGCGGCATGACTAGCCTGGCAGCGGGCGCCGGCCAGCGAAGCCCGCGTCGATATCGTGCCAGAAGCGGATCACCGGGCCCTCCCCGAGCCGCCAGCAGAGAAAGACCACGCGGCCCTCGTGAAGCGACGGAAAATCGATCAGGCCGTGGTCGAGGCTCTTGATTTCGATGCCCAGCGTGGTGAGGTGGTTGATGCCGGCCGCAAGTTCCCTGGTCATTTCCCGGATGCGGGCCTCCAGTGTTCTCGCCTGGGCGGCGTGGCCGTTCTGGCGCATGGCCGGCGTGAGCGCGGAGAGCGCCGCGGCCGCAGCATCGAGCGTCACCTTGTGGGACCGCAATGCCAGCAGCAGCGGCATGACCTCCGGCAGCAGGTCGTTTGCTTCCGCCAGGGAGAAGAGGCGCGGCCACGTTTGCGGCCGATGCGGGTCACGTGCCCAGACCTGGCTCATGGGGCGGCCTCCTCGCGCGCCTCTGGCGGCTCCGGCGGCGGGGTGACATCGTTCAGGCCGCGCCAGAGCCGGGGGGCATCCGGCGCCACATGGGCCTGAGCCGGCTTCGCGCCACGAAAGATGCGCGCGAACAGCCCAGGCTCCTTCGGAGGTTTGGCAGCGTCCTCCAGCTGCTGGCGCAGCGGCTTGTCCAGCCGCTTGCGGTCGGGTTGCAGCAACGTCATTCCGGGCGGCTCCGACTCGACCACGCCCGGCGCCACGACGTCGGCGGCCTCAAAGAGCCCGAGTCCGTGCGACTCGGCGTACGTTGTGGCTTCCAGCAGGATGCCGACGTAGGCAGGGGCATCCATCTCGGCCTCGGCCATGCGCCGCGTCAGGCGCTCCAGCCGGGCCTCGATGTGGGCGCGGAACGGTGGCACGAGAGCCGGAGAGAGGAACGCGCCGCCCATGCTGCCGCCGGAAACATCGAGCCGGATGGGCATCCGTCGCGCTGCCGCCGACTCCAGCCCGGCGTCCATGAACAGGCGCGACGGTGGCCGCAGCATCATGCCGAGACCGCGATCAAAGCGCGCCTCAAGCTGCGTCAGCCCCGCGCCCGGCACGAAGTAGACCGGCGTCCCCGCGCCGAGCAGGCGCGCCAGTTCGTGGCTGACCATGTTCGCGCCCGCTTCATCGCCGCTCAGAGCGCCCTGGTACCCGCGCCGGGCACGCGCCAGCTCCCGGTTCGCCCAGTCCGGCGCGGCCGGGAGGAGCTCGGCGCCGGACAGTTCCCCGCGCACGGCCGCCACATAGGCCCGCACGAAGTGCGGATCATAGGGATGCAGTGTGGCGAATTCGCTCATGCCGGCTCCTGACCCTCCTGCCCACTATCATAGCCAGCATGACGCGCCACATGTCTGTTCCGGGGCTCCCGCTGGCCGAGCATCTGCCGCCTGGTGGGGCGGTGTTGCTCCTCGGTGGGGATGACCGCCTGGCAGATTCCTTGCAGCGGGCGGGGTTCGCCGTAACTCGCCACGCGTTGGATATGGGGCCACTGGCCCAACTGGCGGGAATCCCGTTCACGCCGCCAGTCGTCGAATGGCCTTTCCAGGACGCTAGCTTCGACGCGGTCGTGCTGCTGGACCAACTGGCTCTCACGGTGAAAGAGGAAGAGGCCCTGGCGGAGGCCGCCCGGGTGCTACGCCCCGGTGGCCGGCTGCTGCTGCGCGTGCCCGCCGAGGGCCGCCTGGCCTGGCTGGACGGCTTCAATGTCTACCGCTACCTGCAGGAAACGAGCCGCCGGGGCAAGCGCCACCCCGCCGTGGCCGGCGTGGGCTGGCGCCGGCACTACCCCCGGCCGGACCTGAGCGCCCTCTTGCAGCCGCACTTTCGCGTGCTCAGGTTCGCCCCGACTGGCGTTGGCCTGGAAGACCTCGTGCGCCTGACGGGCAATCTCTCCTGGCGCTGGCTGCGGCGGGATGAGACGCATGACGAGGATACGGAGCGCCGCGCAGCACGCGCTGCGCGGCTGGAGAGCGGCTGGTCAGTCCTGGGGCGGGGCTACGGGCTGGTGGTGCTGGCGGAGCGGTGAGCGTGATCCCGGCGCCACGGACACGCTCGGCGCCGGGCGGCGTGCTCATCTACCCGCGCTGAGGCACAGGCAGAGAACTCGAGCCGCCACGGTCACGGCCGACTCAGCGTTGCGGCGAGCGTGTACCGGCCAGCCCAGGCCATCCAGCGTTGCGTGACTGGCGACGCCGTGGACCTCGTTGATGAGCGCCATGAAGCCGCCTCCTGCCGCAGCGTAATGCGCTCTGGGAGCGTTGTCCGGGCGCTTGACTGCGACAGTCTTCCGTTCGCCAGGCAAGTTCGTGGCGCTGACCCTGCTGCCAGGGCTGCCTCGCACGGCGCCAACTGACGACCCGGCCGTGCCGGTTAGCCTACGCGTGCCTTTCGTCCGCGTCGCGGCTGAGATCTCGCGGCGGTCCTCTCCGGGCGGCGCCAGCCTGCAGCCCGGAGAGGACCGCCGGGCCGCCCGGAGGCAGCGCGCCCGCGGCTGTGCGGTGGCCTGTACCCGTTCCCGGCCCTCGGGAGAGGCAAGCCAGGTCGTCGTGGTGCAGCGTCTCCAGGCTTGAATCCCACGGTGAGCGGCGCCAACCTGGCTCTGGCCGGGTCCATGCTGCTGCAGAGGCATCAGAGCGCGGCATGACGATCGGGAGCGGCGCGAGACGCGGCGAGGCGCGGCGTTCTCGTTGGTGACGGCGACCCAACCCGGCAACTGGCCACCACGAACGTGAAGAGGACGGAGCGCGATGCCCTGGTTCGCTGGCAGGGATGCCAGGCGCGTGCTGACCCGCCCCGCCTGGCCCCGCATGTCGCGGACAGGGCGGACACTTCGCGTGGGTCGGGCCATGCAAAAACCCGCAGGCACTACCGGGGTGTGTCTGTCAACCGGGCGCTAATCTGCAGGGGCGAATCGATGCAATCATCGTTCAGCAGCCTGTTCCGGTGGGCTCTGGCGGTGTCGCTCTTGTTGCATTGGGGAACTGACCGATGGATCTGCCCTGCTTCGATGCCCTGGCGCGCCTCCTCTTTGGAACAACCTCTCGTCGTCGGCTGTTCGGCGCGCTGGTTGCCGTGCCCGTTCTGGCGGTCGCCGATGGCGACGAAGGCGCGGCGAAGGATCGTCGCCGCCGTCGTAAGGACCGTCACAAGGACCACCGGGACAAAGCCGCCGGCCAACGCCGGCGCCAGCGACGCAGGTCGCGCTGCCGGCCCAGGTCTCGCGTGGTCATCTGCGCTGATCGCTGCGGCCCGGTCACGAGCCGGCAGACCTGCGGCCTGACGGTGGACTGTGGCTCCTGCTCGTGTGAAGCGCCCTGTGGCGTTTGCCTGATCTGCCAGCCGGGCGCGGATGCGCCCGGCCGCTGTGTGGCCGATCCTGGTCAGACAGCCGAGGCGTGCGGCGAGGCTGGTCAGCGTTGCCAGGCGGATGGAAGGTGCGCCTGCGATGCGGAGAGTTGCGCCAACCCGGCGCCCGTCTGCGCTGGTGGCGCCTGCCGGGCCTGCTCTGTGGATCACCCGTGCCCCGCCGGGCAGTGCTGCCAGGCGGACGGATCCTGTGGGGCGGTCTGCCCGGCGTGCCAGACGTGTGAGGCTGGTCAGTGCGTGGAGGACGGCGCATTGCGTCATGCCTGCGCCGGGCCATGCGCAAACGGGGAATGGTGCGATGCCGGATCCTGCGCGCCAATGGCAGAGACGGTGAGGCTGCCCGATTGCCAGGGCCTGTGTGGCGCCAGCACGGAGGTCTGCGGCCAAACCGTGACCTGCCCATCCTGCGATCTCTGTTCGGATCAAACCGGATGCAATGCCAACGCTTTCAAGGATGGCCCGCACGGCCCCGGGAATTATTGCAGTTGGTCGGCTGGCTACCTCACCTGCAGTACAAACAGTGAATGCAGAGCCTATGGCCCTGATGCGATCGGTATATCCCGGCCCTATTGCATCAACGGGCGGAACGGAGCCGCGGATCACTGCGCGGCAATCTGTCCGATCTGATCAACGCTCCAGGGGAAAGAGTGGCCCACGCTTCCGTGTGAGCCGCATGGCGGCATTCAACGCCATCATGCGGAGCGCCGGACAGGGGCGCCGCCCGGACATAATTATGGCGTGGCGCTCCCGTCAGCAGGAGGCGTGGCGGCAACCTCCGCCGTGACCTGGAGGGCCAACGTGATGGCCTCGTCCAGCGGCATCGCGCGGCCAGCCTCCCAGGCGGCCGCGTATGCCTCCGGGGAGAGCGCCGCCCGGCAGAGGCCGGTCCCCGAGTCGAAGTTCTCCTGCTCGGAGGGAGGCAGGGGAACGGCAATCTTCTCCCGCAGGTGGTTTGCCGCACCAAAGAATCGCATCGCCTCGGCGTGCCGCCCGGCGCGGGCCGTGGTGCTGCCGATACTTTCCAGGCCGTAGGCGATGCTGATACTGTCGCCCAGCTCGCGGCGAATCTCCAGCGCCTCGCCGTCAAGCTGGGCCGCTCGCGCCAGATCGCCCGTTTTCGCGACCAGGGACCCCAGGTTGCCGAGTGAGTCGGCAATGCCCGCGAGGTTCCCAAGTTGTCGGTCCAGCGACAGCGCCTCCTCCATGTAGCTGATTCCCTGGTCCAGGTTGCCCCTGCCGGAGGTCAGAATCGCCAGGTTCGTCAGGCTGACGGCCAGGCCGAAGAGGTTGCCAATGCGACGCTTGATGACCAGGCTCTCTTCCAGCAGGTCCTCGGCTCCGACCAGATCACCCTTGTTCCAGAGCACCGTGGCCAGATTGTTGAGGGTCAGGGCAATGTCTTCCTCATCCCCGAACTGCCGCGCAAGAAGCAGCGCCTCCCGCTGGAGAGCTTCGGCGCGGTCGAGGTTGCCCAGGCGTTCCATAACCGCGCCCAGGTTGGAGAGGGCGGCATTCAGCGCCATCTCTTCCCCGGTCTCCCGCCAGATCGCCAGGCTATCTTCCAGCACGCGCGCGGCGGTGATGACATCTCCCTGCTTCCAGACGATATTGCCCAGTCCGTCCAGCAGCAGCGCGCGCTGGCGCGGCAGGGCCTCGGGGAACGCCTCCAGGCAGCGCTCCAGCCAGGTGCGCCCCTCGGTGTAGTGCCCGCGAATCTCCCAGAAACGCCACGTGCGGTCTGCGATGTTGGCGCCCAGGTTGACGTTGTGACTGTCAAGCGCCCAGGTTAGCGCGGAACGGATGTTGTCGTGCTCCCGCTCGCAGACATCCAACCAGTGGGCGGCTTCCGGGCTGAGCACGAACTTGTAGATGTCCTGCACCACGGTGCTGACCCAGTTGCCATGGGCCAGGTGCACCGGGTCCTCCTCGCCTGCCTGGGTCAGGTGCTCCCGGGCGAACGAGCGAATCGTCTCCAGCATCTGGTAGCGCGTCTCACCCAGGCGGTCGGTTTCGGTCCGGATGAGGCTTTGCTCCGCCAGGATTGCCACGGCATCCAGGCCATCGATCCACGGGTCAGGCGATTCCGCCAGCACGGTTTCGGCGGCCTCCAGCGTGAAGCCACCCGCAAACACCCCCAGACGGCGCAAGGCCGCCTGGTGCTCGAAGCTGAGCAAATCGTGGCTCCAGTTGATGGCGCCGCGCAGGGTGGCCTGCCGGTCGGGGCGTCCGCCCTCTTCCGTGGCGAGCACATCGAGCGCGCCGCCGAGGCGCTCCACGATGGCGGCGGGCGTCATCACCCGTACGCGGGCCGCAGCCAGCTCGATCGCCAGGGGCAGCCCATCCAGGCGGCGCACCAGTTCCGCCACATCGCCCGCATTGGACTTCAGAAGGGTCCAGGCCGGGCGGGCGGCGCGGGCGCGGTCCAGGAAGAGCGCCACCGCCGGGTTGGCAGCCAGGTCGGCCAATGCCGCATCGTCAAAGACAGCCGCCGCAGCGCCTGGAGCCTGGAGGGGCTCCACCGGCCACTCGCGCTCGGCGCGCACGCGCAGCGGGGCGCGGCTGGCGCCCAGCACCCGCAGCGTCGGAACCTGCTCCAGAAGCGAGCTCACCACAGACGCCGCATCGTCCAGCGGGCGGAGTTGCTCCAGGTTGTCCAGAACCAGCAACACCTGCTTGCCAGTCAGGTAGTGGACCACGCTCTGCTCCAGCGTGAGCCCGCCGCCTTCGCGCACGCCCAGCGTGGTCGCTATTTCTGGCAGCAAGAGCGCGGCATCCTCAAGGCCCGCCATCGCCACCAGGAACGCGCCGTGGGGGAAAAGATCCTGAGCCTCGGCGGCGGCGGCGAGGGCGAGCCGCGTCTTGCCGACACCCCCGGGGCCGGTCAGGGTCAGGAGCCGGATCGCGGGATCGGCCAGGAGTTGCACCAGGTCCTGCACCTCGGCGTCTCGTCCGATCAGGGGCGCAGGCTGGGCGGGGAGGTTGTTGGGGAAGGTTTCCAGGCTCTTGAGGGGTGGGAACGTCTGCGGCAGGCCGGGGATACTGAGCTGCCAGATCGTCTCCGGCTGCAGGAGGTCCCGTAGCCGGTGCCGCCCCAGCGGCTGGAAGCTCACGCCCGCGGGCAGGTGATCTACCGACGCCGCGTGCATCGCCTCCGACACAATCACCTGCCCGCCAAAGCCGGCGGAAATGATGCGGTTGACCCGGCTCAGGGCCGGCGCCTGGTAGTCGCCGGCCGGGCTCGGGGTTGCCTCGCCGAGGTGCAGGGCCATGCGCACACGGATGGGCCCCGTCTCTGGCCACGGCTCGGCGGCGAGGGCGCGCTGGGCGTCGACCACCGCAGCGATGGCCTGCGCCGGGTCGGCGAACGCTGCCTGGTAGGCATCGCCAATCGTCTTGAAGTGGCTTCCCTGACGACGGCGGATCGCCTCGCTGAGGATGGCGTTGTGCCGCTCGACCGCGCGCCACATGACCTCCGTATCGCGTTCCCAGAGGCGCGTGGAGCCTTCGATATCGGTCACCAGGAAGGTGACGCGGCCCTGCGGAAATGGCTTGGTGGTCATAACAGCAAGTGTAGCGCCGGTTTCACGTACTGCGCGGAGAGGCTCGGGAGCGCGGGTGAAATGGCAAGCGGGCCGGCGCTGTACGTACGCGTCTGTGCTCACCATAAATTGGCGGTATGACGCCAAAACTGGTATCATTCGCCGTATGCAAGACCGGGTTCGGCGGCGTATTGAGCACGCGCGGCAGCAGCGGTTCGAGCGGCTCGTGGCCCGTGCGCTGGATGACCTCCCAACTGAGGTCATGACCATGCTCGACAACGTGCACGTGATCGTCGAGAACGAGCCGACCGCAGCTCAGATTGCTCAGGCTCGCGCCGCAGCCGGGCTCGATGGTCCCCCCGCAGGGGATGAGGATTCCCTGTTCGGCCTGTATGAGGGGGTGCCGCTCACCCAGCGGGGTGGGGAGTATCACCTGGTTCCGCCAGACCGAATCACCATTTTTCGCGGGCCGCTGGAGCGGGCGTGCGCCTCGCCCCAGGCCGTGGCGCGTGAAGTGCGGATCACGGTCATGCACGAGCTTGGCCACCACCTCGGTTTCGGGGAGGACAGGCTCCATGAACTTGGGTTGGGCTAGGCCCAACGATGGATTGACCCATAGCACGTCGTGCACTGACTGAAGGAGTAAGCGCCGGTGGCAGCGACCACAAAGACTCGAACCCCCTCGTACGATGCCTCGTCCATCCAGATCCTGGAAGGGCTGGAGGCCGTACGCCGCCGCCCCGGCATGTACATCGGCAGCACGGACCAGCGCGGCCTGCACCACCTGGTGCGTGAAATTGTTGACAACTCGGTTGACGAGGCGCTAGGCGGCCATTGTGACACCATCGTGGCCACGATTGGCGCCGATGGCGTGGTCACCGTGCGTGACAACGGGCGCGGTATTCCGGTAGACAAGCACGCCAAGCAAAACAAGTCTGCTCTCGAAGTGATCATGACCATCCTGCACGCCGGCGGCAAGTTCGGCGGCGGCGGGTACAAGGTCTCGGGCGGCCTCCACGGCGTGGGCGCGTCCGTCGTGAACGCGCTCTCCGAGTGGTGCCGGGTCGAGGTGCGCCGCGACGGCAAGATCTACCGCCAGGAGTACCAGCGCGGGGCGCCGACGGGGCCCGTGAAGGTGGTCGGCACGACGACCGGCGACGACCACGGCACGACCACCTCCTTCATGGCCGACGCCGAGATTTTCACGGGCGGGCTGGACTACAGCTTCGACTACCTCGTGCAGTGGTTCCGGGAGACGGCCTACCTGACGCGTGGCCTGAAGCTGACCCTGATTGACGAGCGTGATGACCAGGAGATGACCTTCTACTTTGAAGGCGGCATCGTCTCCTTTGTGCGCCACCTCAACCGTAACCGCAACGTCGTGCACGAGAAGCCGTTCTACGTGCAGCGGGAAATGCCCTCCGGCATGGTCGAGGTCGCTCTCCAGTACAACGACACCTACGGGGAATCGACCCACACCTTCGCCAACAACATCAACACCATCGACGGCGGCACCCACCTGAGCGGCTTCCGCGCCGCGCTGACCCGGACGATGAACGAGTACGGCAAGCGCAACGGCTTCCTGAAGCCGGATGAAGCGCTCACCGGCGAGGATGTGCGCGAGGGGCTCACGGCGATCATCTCTGTGAAGCTGGCCGAGCCGCAATTCGAAGGGCAGACCAAGGGCAAGCTGGGCAACGCCGACGTGGCGGGCGCGGTGCAGGCTGTGGTGAATGACGCGCTCGGGGCCTTCCTGGAGGAGAACCCCCAGGTGGCCCGCCGCATCATCGAGAAGTGCCTCACCGCCTCGCGAGCCCGCGAGGCCGCGCGCAAGGCGCGGGAACTTGTGCAGCGCAAGGGCGGCCTGGACAGCTTCAGCCTGCCGGGCAAGCTGGCCGACTGCACGGAGCGCGACCCGGCCAAGGCCGAGTTGTACATCGTCGAGGGCGACAGCGCCGGCGGCAGCGCCAAACAGGGGCGCGACCGCCGCTTCCAGGCCATCCTGCCGCTGCGCGGCAAGATCCTGAACGTGGAGCGGGCGCGGCTCGACAAGATGCTGCAGAACAACGAGATCCGCACCCTGTTGACGGCGCTGGGAACGGGAATCGGGGAGCAGTTCGACCCGACGAAGCTGCGCTATCACCGCGTCATCCTGATGACCGATGCCGACGTGGATGGCAGCCACATCCGCACGCTGCTCCTGACCTTCTTCTACCGGCACCTGGAGCAATTGATCCTTGATGGGCATGTGTACATTGCCCAACCGCCGCTCTACCGCGTGCGGGCCGGCAAGCAGGAAACCTGGGTGTACGATGACCAGGGGCTGCAGGAGGCGCTGGAGAAACTGGGCGACAAGGCGGAGATCCAGCGCTACAAGGGCCTGGGCGAGATGAACCCCGACCAGCTCTGGGACACCACCATGGACCCGGCGGTGCGCACCCTGCGCCAGGTGACGATCGAGGACACCGTGGATGCGGACGAAACCTTCGACATGTTGATGGGCGCCGCTGTCCCACCGCGCAAGAAGTTCATCCAGACCCATGCGCGCGAGGTCGTCAACCTCGACCTGTAAACGCACGACCAACGGCACGCACGAGAGCGGGCGCGGCTACGGCTGCGCCCGCTCACCGTATCCGGGCTTCAGGCCCGGGTCAGCACCCCACCCGTGGTCGTGGGCTTCGGCCATTTGACGCACTTCAGGCACATCTTCCAGGAATCGCAGGTACCGTCGCAGCAGACGTAGATGCAGTTCGGCGGAATGGAAGAGGCGCGCTCGGAAACCGCCATGCCGTGCTGGCCGGAGCGGCGCTTGTTGCGCTTGCGGCGGCGCGAGGCGCGCGCCGGGGTGGCCAATGCGCCAATGCTGCCCGTGGCGACCGCTGTGGCGAGCAGTCCAAACACGCCGCGCCGTGGCAGCGAGCGGGAGAGCGAGCGCGTCAGCGTGTCGAACGGGTCATCCGGAAAACGGGGGATCGACGATGGGTGGGATGGCGCGTGATCCATCTGGGCCTCCTGTCGCGAGGGCGCCGCATCCGGTCATCCCGGACGTGGCCTCACGGTAGGGCGGCCCTGCTGAGCCGTCTGTCAACCCGCGACCATGCCTGCGGTCAATTCGGGTACAGGCCAAACGTCCTCCAGCGCGGCCTGCGCACCGGCGCAACCGCCGGCTTCTCTGCGGCCGCGGAAAGATGCCGCCTGCGCGCGTGATACCATGTTCCCCAAACGAACGAATGAGTGCGAATGGTACGAATCGTGAACAATCTGCAGATGGGGAGGGCGCAGATGGACGAGGCAGCGCGGGCTGAGCAGGATCGCCTGCTTGAAATCATGCGCAACGATCTCTACGTGGCGGTCGTGTCTGACGTGCTCGACTCGATTGGCCTGCACGACCAGGCCATGGATGATCGTCTGCGGCCGCTGTCGCCGGAGATGCGTTTGGTCGGGCGCGCGCATACGGTCATGACCACGGATATCTATGAGCGGTCAGATGATCCCTATCGCATGGAAATCGAAGCGGTCGACGCCCTGAAGCCGGGGGACATCATGGTGGCCGACACCAACCGCAGCCGCCGCACCTGCTTCTGGGGTGAACTGCTCTCTACCGCCTCCGTCGCGCGCGGCGCGCTTGGCTGCGCCATCGATGGCCACACGCGGGACGCCCTGCGCATCATGGAGATGGGCTTCCCGGTCTTTTGTACGGGCTTCCGACCCGTTGATTCTTCTTACCGGGGCGCCGTGGTCGATTACGGCTGTGCGATCCAGGCGGGTGGTGTGGTGGTGCATGCCGGGGACATCATTTTCGGGGATTTCGACGGCATCGTGGTGGTGCCGCCGCAGCACCTGGCCGAGGTGGTGAGCAAGGCGCACGCGAAGGTGACCAGCGAGAACGCCAGTCGCGACATGTTGCGCGAGGGCGCGTATCTGCGCGATGTCTACGACCGCTTCGGGGTGCTGTAACCCATGAGCAGCCGGCCGCTCCTGTTCAACGAGATCACGCGCAGCGAGGCCGCCGAGCGGGCGCCGGGGGCGCTGGTGGTCGTGCCTGTGGCCGCGACCGAGCAGCACGGGCCGCACCTGCCGTTGGGCACCGATACCTTCCTGGTGGAGGCGGTGGCGCGGCAGGCGGCAGCGCAGGCGGCGCAGGAAATCGATGTGCTGGTGACGCCCACGCTGGCCATTGGCGCGTCTCACCACCACTTCCCGTTCGGCGGCACGCTCTCACTGGCGTCGGAAACCTACTACCGGACCGTGCGCGACCTGGTGATCTCGCTGATCCGGGATGGCTTTCAGCGCGTTTTCGTGATCAACGGACACGGCGGCAACCACGAGTTGATTCAGGTAGTCGTGCGGGACCTGGTGCTGGAGTATCAGGCAAACCTGGCGGCAGCATCCTACTGGGACCTGGCGCGGGCAGCGCTGGCCGGGCAGGCGCCGGAGGTCGCCGGCCGATTACCGGGGCACGCCGGGTACTTCGAAACCGCCATGCTGATGGCGATCCGGCCCGATCTCGTGCGCACGCCGCTCCCGCAGCGCAGCGCCGATGACATTGCCCGGGCGGCCTCGCCCAGTACGCCGTATCGCCTGGAGCGCGCCGGGCACTGGGCCTCGATTGGCGGCCACACCGATTCTCCGCTGGGGGCGACCCCCGAAGCCGGCCAGCGCCTGCTCGGGATTGTTGTGCCGGCGGTGGCGGCGACCTTCGTGGAGGTTGCGCGGCTGCCGCTGCTGTTCTCGGAGAACCCGGCCTCGCCCTAGCGCAATGTGCCGCAGCCATGCCGGCTCAATCGTGCGGAGCAACCTCGCCCTCCAGACCTCCCAAACCAGAGCGTGGCGCGTTCTGTCACCGCACACAGTGGCGCCGACGCAACAGGAGGAATTGACGGTGAGCGAAACTTCGGTGACCAGGGGCGAGGCGGTCGCCGCGATCAACCGCGAGCGCGAAGCGTGGGATACGCTGCTTGCGGAGGTCGGCGAGGACCGCATGCTGGAGCCCGGCCCCATGGGCGACTGGACCTTCAAGGACCTCGTCGCGCACCTGACGGACTGGCGCGAGCGCACCCTGCGCCGTCTGGAGGCGGCAGCGCAGGGTCAGCCCGAGCCGCCGGCGCCCTGGCCGGCTGACCTCGAAGATGACGATGAAGACAAGGCTGTCGACGCCATCAACGCCTGGTTCCAGGAGCAATCCGCGAACAAGCTGCTGGGCGAGGTGCTGGACGAATCGCGTGCCTCTTACGCGCGGTTGGCCGACGTGGTGCAGCAACTCCCCGACGCAGCCTTGACCGACGGCGGCTATTTCGCATGGACCGGCGGTCAGCCCCTGGGCGAGGCGATCACCTCTGGCGTCATCTTCGGCCATCTGTACGATGAGCACGAGGCCGAGATCCGCCGCTGGCTGGCCGGGCGCCCTGCCGAGACGCCTGCCTCCGCGACCCGGACCGCCCGCTAGCCCGCCACTGCGTGAACCCGTATCTGTCCAGACCTGTTGCGTATTGACGTTCGAGGACGTATGCTGCGTTGCAGGTCTGGCGAAATGCCTCGACATTTCGCTGCGCGAGTTCTGGTCGCGTTGTCCCCTGTTCCCACTGGTCTCAGCGTTCTCGTGAACAGGATTGGCTCATGTGGCGTGGCATCCTCGTTGTCTTCCTCTGTACGCTGAGTTTCCTGCCGGGCGTTGTCCGTGCGGATGCCATCCAGGGACGCACGGTTTCAGAGGGCATGGATTGCGACGGAAATGACAACGTCGGCATCCAGGGCGCCGGTGGCTGGTGGTCTACGGTTTGTCGCCCTGCGGCCATCGATGGCGTGGCGATCAACGCTCCATTCCCCGCTCCCGATCCCCAGGCTTTGCAGGCCTATGAGGTGGGGTTTACCGAGCAGTTTGGATCGAACAACGGCGCCATCCCTACCGGCGAGTTCCTGGCCGTGGTTGTGAAGCACGGGGTTTTCGCCCTGGATTTGCGCGGGGACAGCGCTGCGGAAGTTCTGGTGACCAGCCCGGCCGGGAAATCGGTCAAGGTTCTCCAGCCCGACACGGATGACTATCCGATGGAAGAGGGTCGCGGGGTTACCTACACCCTTGCAGATGCCCCGGGTCTGATCTGTGAACTTGGCTGCAAGCTGGATTTTGCGCAGCCGGTGCTCCTGGAAGAGGGGTACGTGGCCTTCCTCAAACAAGGCACAACGTGTCTGATTTGTCTGCTTGGACAATCGCAGGAGTTCGATGAAGGTCCCGGCATGCTCACGGTGTTCGTGCTCCTCCCGGATCCCGGCGGCGGAGAGGTTACCCCCGAAGACGCAGAAGCATTCAGTTGGATCACCGATTGGGATGAGTTCGACACGCACAGGAGCCTTTCCCACGGCGAGACCCCAACCCGCTTCGCATGGGCCTTCAACCCGGGCAACAGCCGCTGCGGCGGCGGCTGAGCGCCGGAGCGTCAGGCGAGAACGGCGCTGCGTCCCAGGCCGCTGAGCGCCAGGTTGGCTGCCATTTCAACGGCCTGGGGAATGGCAAGGCTGCGGCCTGTCTGTATCTGGGCCTGCGCCGTAGCTTCCCCCAACGCGCGCACGGCGACGGCCAGGCCAGCGTCGCGGTGCAATGCCTCGTTATCGATTTCGCCGACCTGCAGGCGGTCACGGGCGGCTTGCGCCGCGCCGTACACTTGCATCGCTTCGGCGGGGGAGCCGGCCGCCGCCAGACAGACGGCAATCCATTCCAGCGACTCGATGACGCCGTGCGGCGCGCCTATCGACTCGAAGTGCGCAAGCGATGCGATGTTCAGGTGTACGGCCTCCGGGTATTCCCCTTGCGCCAGCGCGATGAGGCCAAGTTCGCTTACCGCGACGGCTACTCCATACACGTTGTGTTGGCGCTGACAGATGGCTTTGCTCTCCTCGAATAGCGCCCTGGCGCGCGCGAGATCGCCAAGGCGGCGGCTGGAGATGCCCAGCGCCTGCGTGGTCAGCGCAATCCACTTCGGGTTCTGCTGATCCCGCCAGAGCGCAAGTGCTTCTTCCAGCAGCGCCACGGCCTCCTCCAGCCGGTTCTCGGTGCGGGCGACAAGGCCGAGGTTGAAGAGGGCGGTGGCGGTGCTGAAGGTATCGCCCGTGGCCCTCGCCACGTCCAGCGCGTGCTCGCCCAGCACCTGCGCTTCGGCCAGCTCGTTCGTATTCAGCTTGACGATGAGCAGCGCGTTCCAGGCGTCGACCAGGCGCGGCTGGTCGCTGAGGATTTCCCAGATGCCGGCGCTAACGCGGAAATGCGACTCCGCTCCCTCGTAGTCGCCGAGGTCGATGGCCAGTTTGCCCAGGCCGAACTCGGCGGCGGCGCGGGCAGCGGGGTCAGCGTCGGGCGCGGCGGCGAGGGCGCGTTGCAACCAGGATGTCCCTTCCGCCAGGTAGCCGCGAATGCGCCAGAACTCCCAGAGGCGCGGCGCCAGATCGAGGGCGGCGCGGCCGTCGCCGCGCGCCAGCATCGCGCCCATGGTGGCGCGCAGGTTATCGTGGTCATCCGCGAGGCGGTCGAGCCAGGCAATCTGCTCCGGGCCGCGCAGACCTTGCTCGGCGCGCAGCAGCAGGTCATGCAGGTATTGCTCGAAGGTCGCGATGACCCGGTCAGACCCGGGGCTGGCCCGCGCCAGTTCCTCCGCGTACTCGCGAATCGTCTCCAGCATTCCGTAGCGCGCCTCAGCGTCGGCGGGCTGGGCGCGCATCTGGACCAGGCTGTGGTCGATCAGACCGGCCAGGGTCTCCAGGGCATCGGTTGGCGGCTCATCACCGATGGTGGCCATCGCCTCCACCGCCTCCAGTCGCCAACCGCTGGCGAAGAGGCCCAGGCGGCCAAACAGGCGTTGCTCGCCGGAGGAAAGCAAGTCGTAGCTCCACGCAATCGTTTCCCGCAGCGTGCGCTGGCGCGGCGGGAGGTCTGGCGACGTGCTTTTCAGGACATCAAACGAGGCTTCGAGGCGGTGCAGCAACTGCTCCGGCGTCAGCACGCGCATCTGGGCTGCCGCCAGCTCAATGGCCAGCGGCAGCCCATCGAGCTTGCGGCAGATGGCGGCAACTGCCTGCTGGGTGGTGTGATCCAGGGTGAACCCGGGCCGCGCCGCCTGCGTGCGGCGCAGGAACAACTCCACCGCCGGCACACCGGCCAGCGCGTCAAGATCGACCTCCCCATTGTTTGCTGGGTCCGGCGCCGCCAGCGGGGATACCGGGTACTCCTGCTCACCGCGCAGGCGCAGGCGAACGCGGCTGGCGCCCAGGATTACGAGGTGCGGGCAGGTCAGCAGCAGATCACCCACGGCCGGCGCGGCGGCGGCGACCTGCTCCAGGTTGTCCAGGATGAGCAGGAGCCGCTGCGTGCCAATCGCCTCCGCGAGGAACGCGGCCACCGGTTGGCTGCCGCTCTCTTCCAGCCCCAGCGCGCGGGCGATGGCGGGTAATACCAGATCCGCCTCCCGCAGGGGCGCCAGGTCGACCAGCGCCACCGGGTCTTTCTCCGTAGCCGCCCACCGCCGCGCCAGCTCGTGCGCCAGGCGCGTCTTGCCGGTGCCCCCGGGTCCGGTCAGGGTGATCAGGCGGGCGGTGGTCAGCAGGCGCGTCAGGTCCGCCAGTTCCCGCTCCCGGCCAACCAGGGCGTCCACCGCAGCGGGCAACTGCGCGCCAGGCGCCAGCGTGAACGCGGACCCCCCGCCCGGGGCCTGCGGGCGGCTGCCCGCCGGAGCGTCAGCCAGGGTAGCCCCGCTCATCGTCACTGGCTCAAACACCAGGGGAACAGCGCCCGGTTGCCCGGCGGCCGGCGTGCCCGCCAACGACGCCAGCATGGCGCCGGAGCGAATCTCCTCGGCCAATCTGGCCGTGGCGGGCTCCGGACGTGCGCCGAGTTCGTCTTGCAGGAGCCGCACCAGGTCGGCGTAGCGCGCGAGCGCGAGCTGCGGGTGACCGAGGCGGGCCAGCAGGCGCATAGTGGCCGCGTGCTGCGCCTCGTCCAGCGGGTCTGCCGCCAGCGCCCGCTCGCGGGTGGCCAGGGCGGCGCTGCCATCGCCGGCGGCTTCCTGCAGCCCGGCCAGGCGTTCCAGCAGCGTCAGGTAGGTGGCGCGTAGCCCGTGTCGCCGGGATTCTGCCCACTCTTCGTAGGGGTCGTCTGGCAGCAGATCCCCGGCGTAGTGCGCGAGCGCGCGCTTGACGGCCGCGCTGTCGGCGCCGTGCCAGGCCCGGCTGGCGGCCTCCTGGAACTCGGCCACATCCACCTGCACCTGCCCCACCGGGCCGAGCACGAGGGTGTCGCCGTCGCGCGTCAGGAAAAGCCCGGGCGGCGCGCCTGCGCGCTCCAGCGCGCGGCGGGCGACGAGGAGCGCGCCGCGCAGGTTATTGGCGGCGGCATCGGGTGCGAAGTCGGGCCAGAGCGTGTCCTGGACCTGCTCGCGGTGCAGGCGGTGGCCTCGCTCCAGGGCCAGCAACTTCAGGATGGCCGCGGCCCGGCGCTGCCGCCAGGCGGCCCTGGGCGCCGCCTGGCCGGAAACCCACACCAGGAAATCACCCAGCACCTGGATGCGCAGCATGACCGCAGGAGACGTGTGCATATCCATTGCCATGGAGAGTCCCTGCAACTGCTGTTTCATTCTGGCAGCATACGACCTGTGGTGAAGCCCGCCAACCGTAGAAAGTACGCATTTCCTGGCTGGGCATATCCCGTCTCAGGCCTGCGGCGGTACGGGCTGGAGACCGATCCAGATCAGGATGACGGCCAGGATGACGGTGAGCGTGGGGTCCATGGCAGGGCTCCGGGGTGAGGAGAGCATGGCCGCGCGGGGCGGCCATGCTCGGGGGGAGGGAGGAGGACCGCGCCCGGGATGGAGGCGCGGCGGAGAAGATGCGTTCCGGCCCGTGGCTGGGCGAGCCGGAAGCTGCGGAGTGAACGGGAGATCGTTGCGGTTGGCAACGGGGCCGCGAGTGCGGCGTGGGGATATCTTGCGGCCGGGCCGGGCCGCACGCATCGGTAGCGATACCTAGGTTCGTGCCCGGTTCTGGTCAGTTGCCTCGCGGAGGCGGCAGCCGCCGGCGTCGCAGCGTCTGCCGGGTCGCCCCTTATCATCTCCAGTATCAAGGCGGACGAGATGATGAGCTGAGGATTCTCACGCTTGCGTGCGGGACATGATCTGGCTGTGGAGCAGGGCGAGCAGGCGAGGACAGCGGCTCAGGTACGCTGGGAAGCACGGCGCCTCTCACGCCGTCACGATAATGGAAGCATTTGCCATCGCGCCGCCAACGTATCCCGGTATTGGCTGGCGACGCACGTTGCGCGAGAGCGCTGAGGGCATCCGCCAGGGCGTGTTGACTGGGGAGGTCAGTGCCATCGGGCGGTTGCCGGTCTCGCACGGGAGGCCGGAACAGCCGTCGGCGCTGCCCCACAAAGGAGTTGTGATGAAGGCACAGAGTTTCAGCGCTTCCCGGCATTGGGCGCTCCGGCTAAATCCTGGTGACGATCTGCTGCTTTCCTTGCGCCAGGCCGCGCAGGAACTGCACATCCAGAACGCAGCCATACTTTCCGGAGTCGGGTCGCTCTCTCACTACCACTACCACGTCGTGAAAACCACGAACATGCCGCCGGGCAATGTCTTCGTCAAGGGCGAAGGCCCGTTCGACATCCTGACGATCACCGGGTTGATCGTCAATGGCGAGGTGCACGCGCACGTCGCCTTCAGCAACACCGAGAGCGCGTTCGGCGGGCACATTGAGGAAGGGTGCCGTGTGCTCACGTTCGCGGTGATCGTGCTGGCCGAAGCGGAGGGTGTGGATTTCACGGGGTGGGACAAGCGCGGCCCACTCGGCGGCTAGGTTCACCCCCGTCATCCTGGGGCCCATGTTCGCGATGGCCACCCTGGCGCTCGTCCCGATCTTCGTCTTCTTCCTGCTCTTCCAGCGCCTGATCGTGGAAGGACTTTCGACTACCGGGATCAAGTAGCACATTTGACGCCGCAGAAGTGGCTTGATAGAACCGGTTGGCGCGGGCTGACGTTCCCCTGTGACCTGCCTGCACAGTCACCTGCCCTGCCCCCAGGGTGGGTGGCGTCAGGTTGCCGCATCGTTGAGTTCGTGGAGGGGGAGATGTTCTACAGCAGTGGCAACTACGAAGCGTTTGCGCGGCCGCGGAAGCCGGAGGGCGTGGAACGCAAGACGGCCTGGTTCGTCGGAGCCGGATTGGCTTCGCTGGCCGGGGCGGCGTTCCTGATTCGCGACGCCCAGATGGCGGGCGAGAAAATCACCATCCTGGAACGCACGGCTCTGCCCGGCGGCGCGCTCGATGGCATCAAGGAGCCTGAAAAGGGGTTCGTGATCCGGGGCGGGCGCGAAATGGAAGACCATTTCGAGTGCCTGTGGGACCTGTACCGTTCCATCCCCTCGCTGGAGATCGACGGCGCCAGCGTCCTCGATGAGTTCTACTGGCTGAACAAGGACGACCCAAACTTCTCATTGCAGCGGGTGACGATCAACCAGGGGCAGGATGCCCGGACAGGCGCCACGTTTACGCTGAATGACCGGGCGCAGAAGGAACTCATCCATGTCTTTCTGGCGACCCGGGAGGAGATGGAAGGGAAACGCATCAACGAGGTCTTCAGCAAGGATTTCCTGCAGAGCAACTTCTGGCTCTACTGGCGGACGATGTTTGCCTTCGAGGAGTGGCACAGCGCCCTGGAGATGAAGCTGTATTTGCACCGCTTCATCCACCATATTCACGGCCTGCCAGACTTCTCGACGCTCAAGTTCACGAAGTACAACCAGTACGAATCGCTGACCCTGCCGCTCTACACCTGGCTGCTGGACCAGGGAGTGAATTTTCAGTTCGACACCACCGTGACGGATGTCGATTTCGAGATCACCCCGGAACGCAAACAGGCCACGCGCATCGAGTGGCGCCGCCGGAGCGAGCCCGGCGGCGTGGACCTCGGCCCGGATGATCTGGTGTTCATCACCATTGGCTCGCTCGTCGATAACTCGGATGAGGGGGATCACCACACGCCGGCGAAGCTGGACGAGGGGCCCGCTCCCGCGTGGGACCTGTGGCGCGCTATCGCCGCGAAGGACCCGGCGTTCGGCCACCCGGATGTCTTCGGCGGGCACATTCCGGAGACAAAGTGGGAGTCGGCAACGCTGACCACGCTCGACCCGCGTATCCCGGCGTATATCCAGAAGATCTGCAAGCGCGATCCCTTCAGCGGGAAGGTGGTAACGGGCGGCATCGTCACGGTGAAAGATTCCGCCTGGCTGATGAGCTGGACCGTGAATCGGCAGCCGCACTTCAAGCAGCAGCCGAAAGACCAGATCGTCGTCTGGATCTACGGGCTCTTCGTTGATGTGCCCGGCGACTTTGTGAAGAAGCCGATGCAGGAGTGCACTGGCGAGGAGATCGCCCAGGAGTGGCTGTATCACCTGGGCGTCCCGGTCGAGGATATCCCTGAGCTTGCCGCTACGGGCGCCAGGTGCGTGCCGGTGATGATGCCGTATGTCACCGCCTTCTTTATGCCTCGTCGGGCGGGGGATCGCCCGGCGATCGTGCCGGAAGGGGCAGTGAACTTCGCGTTCATTGGCCAGTTTGCCGAGACGACGCGGGATTGCATCTTCACGACGGAGTACTCGGTGCGCACCGGGATGGAGTCGGTCTACCAACTCCTGAATGTGGAACGCGGGGTGCCGGAGGTCTTCAACTCCACGTACGACATCCGCACCCTGCTGAAGAGCACCAGCCGCTTGCGCGATGGCGAACCCATCGATCTGCCGGGACCGGCGATTCTGAGGAACCGCATCCTGAGAAAACTCGACCAGACGGAGATCGGCGTGCTGCTCTCCGAGTACGGCGTGGTTCCGGAGCACGGGTAGCCACGAGGCGGCCGCGCCGGGCGCGCCCGGCGCGGCTGACGTGAGCCGGGTCTGGCGAGAGGCCTGGAGCGACGAGGCTTGCTGCGTGGCTGTTGCGGGGCTGTGCCTCGCCCGGTGAGCCGGAACGGTTCGCCGTTACACGGCGGCGCAGAGGGTCCAGCAGACGTTCGCACCCCCCGCCGTGCAGGGAAGGTCCGCGCCCGAGATGCAGACGCTCTCCGGGCCGAGCGCCTCCGCGCAGTCCGCATCCGTCAGGCAGATTTGGCCGCCGCAGGCTCCATTGCGGCAGACGAGGAGCGACGCGCAGTCGGCGTCCGATCGGCACGGGAGCTCCTGGTTGCCGATGCAGGTGCGGCCGGAAGGGTTGCACTGTGCGGCGAGTTCGCAGTCCTGGTTGCCGGTACATGCCTGGCGGGCCCGGCCCGGAGATCCTGCGCACGCGCAACACCCGCCGGTTGTCGGCATTGCCCAGCAATTGGGGTTGCTGCCGCAGGTGAGGATGTTCGCGCCGCACTCGGTACTCGGCGTGGCGCAGGCGGATGCGCCGTAGGAGGCGCAGGATTCTTCGCAAACGCCGCCTGTGCACGCCCGGTCGCCGGCGCAGCGGACGCCGCAGGCGCCGCAGTTGTGACGGTCGGTTGCCGTATCGAGGCAGGCGCCCCCACAGCAGTCCGGGGTGGTCGCCGGGCAGTCGCTCGCTGTGCAGCACTGGTTGCTCGGGATGCACTCTCCGGCGCAGTCCTTCTGCCCGCCGGGGCACCGCCACGCGCACCGGCCGTCGGCACAGACCTGATCGCTGTCACACGACCCGCACCGACCCCCGCAGCCATCGTTCCCGCAGACCTTCCGCTCGCAGTCTGGGGTACAGACTAGCGTCGCGCAGGGGTTCACGCCCGTGCACGCGCCGCTGGAGGCGCAGGGGGCATGACGCCGGATGATCGTGCCACGATTCGCTTTCCTGACGGTCTTCGTCTGACAGCCCGTGGGACTACACAGACAGATGCGTACCCGCTTCTTGCCGGGCTGCCTGGCCGCCGCCGCCTCCGGACCACGGCGCAGCCCAGGGTGCACGACGGCGCTGGCGGCGAGTCCTTGCAGGAAGGCGGCCCGGGTCACGGTCGCCTTCGCCAGGGCTCTGCTGAGAGAATCAAAGCGGGATCCGTCCATCAGGGTCTCCGTGTCCAGAACGAGGGGCAGAATGCTGGAGGCAGCGCGGGCTTTGGTCGGCCGCGACAGCCGCTGTACCTCGTGAGTTCCTGTGGGGCAGTATGAGCCGGGTGAGTGCAACTCGCATCTATCGAAAGTCGTGTTTCGCGTGCCAGCAGCGGAGCGCCGGAGCATCCTCTCGAGACACAATGAAATCGCCGAGCCGGTCAGCTCCTTCATAACACACGGTCCCAAACCAGGGTCAGGAGCAGGGCAGCCGGCCCCGCTCGCTCCTGTGCGACAATCGCTGCCGGATCACCGGTCAATCAGGCAGGGAACAGCGTGCTGGCGAAGATTCTCTCGTGCGCCGTCGTCGGGCTGGATGGCGTACTGGTCGAGGTCGAGGTCGATGTCGGCCAGGGCCTGCCGGGCATGGTCGTGGTCGGCCTGCCGGACGCCGCCGTGCGGGAGAGCCAGGACCGCGTGCGGGCGGCCGTCCGCAACTCGGGCGGCAAGTTCCCGCTGGGCCGGGTGACGGTCAACCTCGCCCCGGCCGACCTGAAGAAGGCCGGCCCCACCTACGATCTGCCAATTGCGCTCGGGGTGCTCATCGCCGGCAAACAGGCGCCGCCCTCGCCGCTGCTGGATGACGCCCTGGTCGTCGGTGAACTGGCGCTCGATGGCGTGGTGCGGCATGTGCCGGGGATCATCTCGATGATCGTGGCCTGCGCCGCGAAGGGTCTGGGCCGCGCCTTCGTGCCGGCGGTCGATGCGCCCGAGGCCGCCATGGTCGGCGGCATTGACATCTACCCCGTGCACACCCTGACCGACCTGGTGAACCACCTCACCGGCGAAGTCCCGATTTTGCCGCAGAGCGCGGACGCCGAGGTGGCGGAACCGCTCTACCGGGGCAACGACTTCTCCGACGTGAAAGGGCAGGAGCATGTCAAGCGCGGCCTGGAGATCGCGGCGGCCGGGGCCCACAACGTGTTGATGAGCGGGCCGCCCGGCTCTGGCAAGACCATGCTGGCCCGCGCCCTGCCTTCCATCCTGCCTGCGATGACGGTGCCCGAATCTCTGGAGGTCACGAAGATCTACAGCGTGCGCGGGCTGCTGCCGCCGGAGACCCCGTTGGTGCGGGAGCGGCCCTTCCGCGCGCCGCATCACACCACCAGCTACGTCGGCCTCGTTGGCGGCGGTTCCTGGCCGCGCCCGGGCGAAATCAGCCTGGCCCATCGCGGCGTGCTCTTCCTGGACGAGCTGCCGGAGTTCGGCGCGACCAAGCTGGAGGGCCTGCGCCAGCCGCTGGAGGACCGCACCGTGACCCTGGCCCGCGCCGCCGGCACACTGAGTTTCCCGGCGAACTTCACGCTGATCGCGGCGATGAACCCCTGCCCCTGCGGCTACTACGGCGACCCGCGCCGGGCCTGCTCCTGCGCCGCCAGCGCCGTTTCCCGCTACCAGAAGCGCATCAGCGGGCCGCTGCTGGACCGCATTGACATCCACCTCGATGTGCCGCGCATCCCGCACGAGCAGCTCACCGAACGCCGCGCGGGCGAACCCTCTGGCGCCATTCGCGAGCGGGTGGAGCGCGCCCGCGCGCTGCAGACCCGCCGCTTCGCCGGAACCGCTGCGCTGACCAACGCAGACATGGGGCCGAAGGAGATGCGCCAGTTTGCGGCCCTGGAGGACGCGGCGGAAACCCTGCTCGGCGCCGCTGTGCGCCAGATGGCGCTTTCCCCGCGCGCCTACCACCGCGTCATCAAGCTCGCCCGCACCATCGCCGACCTTGCGGACGCCGACCACATCGGCGCCGCGCATATTGCCGAGGCGCTGCAGTACCGGCCCAGGGTGGCAGAGGGGTAGACCCGCCGGGGGTGAGGCGGCGGGTTGGGCTTGCCGTTCCCCCTCGGGGTCGGCCGGGTCCAGTGCTGGTTCTTGCAGTGGGCTGGCCGTGCGAAACCGGGCGTCGCCTGGACTCTGGCCCGGAGCCAAACCCCCGCGATGAGGCCCGTTCAGCAGCGCCGCGCCGGGCTGGAATGACGCTTCCCGGCGTCGCCTCAGACGAGCCGCTGCGACCGGTAATGCGTCGCGCGGGACGCCTGAGGTTGGACGAGCCAATGGGCGCCGAAGGCGGAAAAATCCGGAGGATCATGTGATACGCTAGCGCCACCCAATCGAGGTGCAAGGCGTGGGCGAGCGAGTACCCAGGGAGCCTGGGCGAGCGCGGCGAGCCTCGCGCTTTGGGCGGTCGATTTGGTCGGCCCATAACGTAGCGGAGAGGAACGACCTGGTGCGAAAACTGATCGCGATTTTCGTTCTCAGTCTCCTGGCTTTTGCGCCAGCGGCAGTGGCCCAGACTCCCGAAGCCGGGGGGGCTATCACGACCTCGCATGCGCCGGATTTCGCTTGCACCGACACGTCCTATGCTGACGCCGTCGCGAACGGAATCACGCTCGGCATTACCCCGGATTTCCCCTACACCTACCTTTCGGATACGAATGAGCCGGAAGGTATCGACGTGGCGATCAACAACGCGGTGCTCGCGTGGATCGGCATCACGAACGTGAACTACGAGATCATGCCCTGGGACTCGCTGATTCCTGCCCTGCAGGCGGATCAGATTGATGTCATTGCTGACAACATTCACGAAACGCCCGACCGGGTCAAGGTCATTGCCTTCACCGGCCCGGCCTGGTGGTATGGCCCCGCGTTGATCACCACGAGCGATAACCCTGCCAACATTCAGTCGTACGACGATCTCACGCGCGAGGGCGTGACGGTAGGCGCCGTCAGCGGTTCGGCTGCCGCGGAGTACCTCAACTTCCTCGGGGCAAACGTCACGACCTTCAAGGACAACACCGCCGAGTTCGCCGCTGCCGAGCAGGGCCGGGTTTCGGTGATTCTGGAAGACGACACGAAATTCGCCGCGTACCAGTTGCAGAACGACAGCACCAATCTTGTGGCTCTTGACATCGACGCGCCCGAGATTCTCATCTCGGAGTACGGGTACAGCTACGCCCGATACGGCCTGCGCCAGGCCGATTGCACCCTGAACTTCGCCTATTCGCGGGCCCTCGCGGAGATGCGGGGCAGCGGAGAAATTGGCCAGATCCTGGAGCAGTTTGGGCTCCCCAGGGACAACGTGTATCTGCCCGGAATCTCCTGACCATCCGGCAGGCAGCGGCCGCCAGCCCCGAGCTGACGGCCGCCGCCAGTCTCCCTCTGCTGAGTTGTCACCAGAAAGACAGGGTTCGTGGAACGTCCGACTTTTGATCTGACCCTCGCGCGAGAGTCGTTGCCGGCACTGCTCGAGGGACTCAAGATCACCGTCGAGTTGACGTTTATCGTGCTCGCGATCTCTCTCGTTCTGGGCGTCATCGTCGCGCTCTGCCGCCTGTCAAAGAACCGCGTGCTCAGCGCGGTGACTGGCTTCTACGTCGATTTCATGCGGTCGACCCCGCTCCTTGTGCAGCTCATCTACATCTACTTCGTGCTGCCCACCATTGGCATTCGGCTGGACCCCTTTGTCGCGGGCGTGGTGGGGCTGAGCCTCAATTATTCCGCCTATCTGTCGGAAGTCTATCGATCCGGCATTCAGGCCATTCCTCGCGGCCAGTTGGACGCCGCTGCCGCCCTGGGTATGCGGCCGTCGCTCACCATGCGACGCATCGTGTTGCCTCAGGCCATCCGCATCGTCATTCCTCCGCTCGGGAACTACTTCGTCTCCCTGTTCAAGGACACGTCACTGGTCTCGGTGCTTACCCTGCAGGAACTGCTGTTCAGCGGTCAGATCATCATCTCCCGAACGTACGACTATTTCACCATTTACACGATGGTGCTCTTGCTGTATTTCCTGGTTTGCTACCCATCCCTGATGCTCGTTCGCCACCTGGAGAAGCTGACGAAAGCGGGGTACCGGCGTCGCCAAAGCCCCGGGGGCCTGCTCCTGCCGGTCGAGCCAACGTGAGAGAGCAGTCGCCGATGATCCAGCTCGAAGCAATTCACAAGAGCTTTGGGGACACGCATGTTCTGCGCGGGATCACCCTCTCGATCAACCGCGGTGAAGTCGTCTGCATCATCGGGCCGTCGGGAAGCGGCAAGTCGACGCTGTTACGATGTATCAACTATCTGGAACAGCCGGAGCGTGGCCAGATTGTGATCGATGGCCAGACCGCGTATCGAGAAGTCGTCAACGGCAAGATACGGAACTACCCGGCGCGGCGAATCGCGGCCACCCGAGAAAAGATCGGCATGGTCTTTCAGCAGTTCAATCTCTTTCCGCATCTCACGGTCCTGCAGAACATCATGGAGGCTCCCGTACAGGTCAAGCACATGAGCAAGGCGGAGGCCGAGCAAAAGGCCCGGTCGCTGCTCGCGCAGGTTGGCCTGGCCAACAAGGCAGATCACTACCCGGAGGAACTTTCGGGCGGACAACAGCAACGCGTCGCGATTGCGCGCGCCCTCGCCATGGATCCGGAAGCGATGCTTTTTGATGAGGCGACAAGCGCGTTGGACCCGGAACTGGTCGGCGAAGTGTTGGAGATCATGCGTGAACTGGCCTTGCAAGGCATGACGATGGCGGTCGTCACGCATGAAATGGGGTTCGCGCGGCAGGTTGCCGATCGGGTGCTCTTTATGGACCACGGCGTGATTGTCGAGGAAGGCACACCGCAGGAGATTTTCGGGTCGCCGCGCGAGGAACGGACCCGTGATTTCCTCCGGCTGGTTGAGGCGGGGGCATAGCGCACGGCGTCAGGCCCGAGTGAGCGCAGCCCACTCGCTGAACCACCCCGGCCAGTCCGCGACTGGTAGACCGGCCCGCTCCCGTCCGGGCTACGGGAACGGCGAGTTCGGACCCTTCCGGGCCGTCGCCCCGGGCCTTCCGGTCTGCCGCCCAGGACGCTCTGAGCAGTCAGCTTTTGGAGCCGGGGGACACGACGCGACGCCTTTGACTGCCAAGTCAGCGACCTGCGCGGGCGCCCTGCGGCAACTGCGGCAACGCACGCCGCGCCTACGCGTGCTCCGCAAGCTGCGCCATGACGGGCGCAAACGGCTCCAGGCCGTCCTCTGTCACCGTGATGTAGGTGATGCCGTAGCGGCTGCGGCGTTGCCGGAGTGTATCGGCCATCTCGTCGGCGGCGCCCAGCAACAGGTGCGGGCTTGCCAGGACCTCGGTGGGTGACAGGTCCAACTCCGGGGCAAGCTGGCGTGCGGTCGCCGCGCGGTCGTCTGTGGGGATGACGCGGGAAACGACGATGTTCAGCTCCAGGTCCGGAAATCGCTCCCCGGCCGCGTCGCGCACCCACGCAAGTTTGCGTGCCGTGGCTTCGGCCGTGATGTCGCGGCGGTCTGGTGTGCCTTCGGGCGTGGCGCGCGGGTTGAAGGCCACGATACCGGCGTGACGCGCAGCCAGCGACAGAATGCGTTGACCGCCGCCCCCAACCATCAGCGGTGGGTGCGGCGCCTGGGCGGACCGTGGGGTGATCGAGAGGCCATTCGTCTGGTAGTAGCGCCCCCGGGCCGTCACGTTGTCCTCGGTCCACAGGCGTTTCATGAGGGGAATCGCCTCTGCCAGGCGGTCGATGCGGACCCCGGCGCGGTCGAAGGGAATGCCGGTTGCCTCATATTCGGACCGGAGCCACCCCGCGCCGATGCCCATTTCGAGCCGTCCGTCCGAGAGCAGATCGAGGGTCGCCGCCTCCTTGGCGAGAACGGCTGGATGCCGGAAATCGTTGGCGAAAACAAAGGCGCCGACCCGGACGCGCTCCGTCACCGCCGCCGCAGTTGCCAGCGCAGCGAATGGCCCCAGGCCTCGTGGGAAATGGTCGGCCACCGCGAGTGTGTCGTAGCCCAGCGCCTCGACCCGGCGGCATTTCTCGCGCCATTCGTGGCCAGTCGATGCGCCGCGAAGCTGAACTCCGAATCGAAACGGACGATTTGACAACGGCCTCCTCCTGACAGCAAGGAACTACTTCCGGAACCGGCCGCACGCGCGACGCTGCGGAGATTATCGGCGGAGCACGTCCGTCTGGCCTGCACTCTGCGTAGCAGTCCTCAGGGGCGGCTGTCCGGAGCACATCCCGGCGTCATCGGCCATCGTACGAACGCGATCACGCAGGCAATTCAGGGAGAGGTCATGGCAGCACGGGTGGAAACGATCGGACTGGAGCATGAAATCGCGCAGCGCCTGCCCTGGCTGGACGGCGTCGCGGCCACGCTGGAGCGGGCGTTTGCGCCGGTGGTGGGAGCGGACGCCCCACGCGGAATCCGGGATCTGCTCTACGGTACCTGGCTGGGGCACCCGCTCCACGCGGCGGTGGTGACGGCGCCGGTTGGCTCCTGGACCGCGGCGGCGATCTTCGACCTGTTGCGTGAGGAGCGCGCCGCCGACCTGTGCCTGGCCCTGGGGTTGGTCAGCGCTGGCGGCGCGGTAATCACCGGGGCCGCGCAGTGGCAGGACGCCACCAGCCAGAAGGGAGCCCGCCGGCTTGGCGCGCTCCACGCCGTGCTCAACGGCGCGGCCACCACGCTCATGGCCGGGTCGTGGGTGCTGCGCAAGCGGGGACAACGCGGCGCCGCTGTCGCGCTGTCTGCCACTGGCCTCGGCATCAATCTTGCCTCGGCCTGGCTCGGCGGGGAACTCTCCTACAGCCTGGGAGTCGGCGTCGATCACGCCGCCTTCGAAAAGCCGCCCACCAGATGGACAACCGTCGCCCCACTGGATGATCTTCAGGATGGCACGCCGCTCCGGGTGGCCGCCAAAGGCGCACCGGTCATGCTGCTGCGGCAAGGCGACAAGCTCTGGGCGATTGGCGCGACGTGCCCCCATCTTGGCGGCCCCCTCGATGAGGGAAGGATCGACGGTGAAACGGTCACCTGTCCCTGGCACGGTTCGGTCTTCAGTCTGGCGGACGGCGCATTGATCCACGGCCCGGCAGTGATGCCCGTTGCCGCCTACGAGGTTCGTGTCGAGAACGGCCAGGTTGCTATCCGGGCCAACGCCAGACAGGCTGGCGGGACCGTCATGGTCGGTGGCGACCAACTGGTGTAGCGCACCGGGGCGCAGGCTATGGCTTCCAGACCGAGGCTCTCCAGGCGGTCGGCGCCACAGGCGCCGCCGGCGAAATCCTCAACCATCGTGAATCACCACGGCGCCTGGCTTTGGCGCTCGGCTCCGGGTGCGCTGAGACGCGGTCGCTGCGCAGTGGTTGCCTTGCGCGGCGCCCTCGCGCGGCGCCCCGCCTCGTCCTCGCAGGTGTGGTGTTTCCCGCGACCGTAGCTGCCTGCGCTGCCCGTTGCCCTGACCAGCAAGGCGACGCGCTGTTTTGATCGCCAGCGGCGCTGCTCCTGCTTTCGCCTCTGTCAGGTGACAGAGTGCCCCGCCACCCGCCCATGCAAAAAACTGCCAGCCCGTTTCTGCCATGTGCCGGATGTTGCCTGATCGGTGCAACGGCAAGATCGAGATGTGCCCAATGACGCATGGACTGCATCGGCACACGGACACCGGCGCCCGGCGCTGGCCGGCGCCTGCTACGGCGAAAGGGAGCATCATGACGACCGATCCAACGACGAGCGGACTGGTCCACGCGCTGAGGGAAGGTTCCGCCACGCGGCGAGTCTTCGCCGGCGGGCTGTCCGGGCTGGCCATTGCGGCCGGGCTGACGCAGCTCGACCTGGACAGCGCAGAGGCGAAGAAGCGCAAGAAGAAGAAGAAGAACAAGAAGCGGCGCAACAAGAACCGGAAGGATGACGGCGGCGGCGGTGGTGGCGGCAACGGTGGCGGCGGCGGTGGCGGCGGCAATGTCGATTCCTGCGGCAACCGCTGTGGCGCGGGCCAGGCCTGCGTGGATGGGTTCTGCGTGACAGCCTTCGGCGACGGGCAACTCAACCGGCCCGCTGGCATTTCCCTCGCCCCGGGCGGCGAAGAGATCCTGGTTGTCGATACCGGGAATGGGCGCATCGTGCAGCTGAACGCAGGCGCGCCAGATGGCGAATTTGGATCGCCCGGAGAAGGCGATGGCCAGTTCACCGAGGCGACCGGTATTGCGGTGGATTTCGAGACGAACGAAATCCTGGTCGCCGATGCCGCTGCCCACCGCGTGCAGGAGTTCAACGCCAATGGGCAGTTCCTGCAGGCGTTCGGCTTCTTCGGGAGTGGAGCGCAGCAGATCAACGCGCCGCGCGGCATCGCAGTCGATCAGCAATCGGGCAACATCTACATCACCGACACGGGCAACGGCCGTATCAAGGTGCTGAACGGCAACCTGTTCTTCCTGCGGCACCTCGGCAACACCGGCGGCGACGGCGGGTTCCGCAACCCGGAGGGGGTTGCCATCGACGTCGACCGAAATGTGGTAGTGGCCGACACCGGCAACAACCGGATTCAGGTGATTGACCGGGACGGCAACTTCCTGCGGGGCTTCGGGCAGTCCGGCAGCGGCCCCGGCCAGTTCAACCGGCCGGTGGCGGTAACCAGCGACCGCGACGGCAACATCTACGTGGTTGACCAGGGGAACAACCGCGTGCAGATCTTTACGGCAGACGGCGTCCTCATCAAGGCCATTGGCAGCACAGGCAGCGCGGTCGGACAGTTCGACGCGCCCACCGGCATCCAGGCCTTCAACCTCAACCGGTTTACGGTAGTCGACACCGGAAACAACCGCGTTCAGCAGTTTCTGATTGCCGGGGCGGGCAACTAGTCGCGCCTGGCGGGGCGACCATCAACCGCCCCGCCAGAACCCGGCTCGACCCCATCGCAAGTCCTCACTTTGCCGCGCCCGGAAACACCTGTCTCCCGCCGTGCGTTGCAGCCAGAGAACCGCAGATCCGCTTTGCGCGTATGCCTGAGTGGAATGGATGCGGCGGGGACAGGGATGGCCTCGCCGTTCTGATGCACACACGGGAACGGCGCTGGCTGACGTGATCACTGACGATCACGGTGCGCCGGAGGGAAGGGAATATGCAAACCCGGGGTCTTCACCCGGTGCGCCGCCTGCTGGTGGGCGCATTGGTGGCCGCGCTGTCATGTGGCCCGCTGGTGCTGGGCGTGGCCGCGCAGGATGGCGCGCCGATCATCGCCTCCGGCGGGGAGGTGGTGCTGCTGCGCGATGCGCCGGGCTGGGACGCGGCCGTTGTCAGCGATTTGCCTGATGGCAGCGCGCTTCAGATCAACGGTGACCCGGTCACCGCCGCCGATGGCACGCTCTGGTCTCCGGTCAGTGCGAATGGCGCAAGTGGGTACGTCCCCGCCGGGTACATTGGCGCAGGCAGCGCGGAGGCGGCTCCCGTGGACGCCGCGCCCGCTGAGACGAGCGACGCCTGGGCCCCTGAAGCGACCGAGTTGGCGACTGACCCAGCCCTGGTGGACGCGGCTCCGGCCGAGCCGGCGCCAGTCGCAGCGCAGGATCCGCTCCTGGCGCCGGAGGTTTCCGCTGGCGTGGCTACGGTGACCGACGCCAATCTGCGGACGTGGCCCAGCGCGGACGCCGCCATCATGCAGGTGCTCCCCCCGGGGACGCTGCTTTCCGTGGATGGCGCGGCCCAGAATGGATTTGTGCCTGTGTCGGGCGGCGGAGCATCAGGCTGGATCGCCGTGGAGCTTCTGCAACAGGCGGAACCGGTCGCGCTCGATCCGACCCTGGCTGTGCCAGACGCGACCCTGGACCCTGCGGCAAGTCCCGACCCGGCACTGGCGGCTCCGGCCACCGAAAGCGCCACCGTCACGGAGCCCCCGCCCCTCGTGGCGCCCGATGTCACCACCGCTACCATGGCCGAACCTGCCCCGGCCGACAACGTGCCCGCGCCACCGCCGGTCATTGCCAGCGAAACGAGCACCGGCATTATCTGGCCGATGTCTGGCGGCGAGTGGAAGGTGGTGCAGGGCTACAACAACGGCACCCACACCAACCGCAGCAGCTTTGCGACCTACAAGTATTCGCTGGACTGGGCGCGCGTTGATGGCAAGACCGAAGGGCAGCCGATCTACGCGCCGGTTTCCGGAACCATCGAGTGGACGGATGGCGGCAGCGGCGGCATCCTGATCAACGCCGGCAACGGCTTCGGGGTGGCGCTTTTCCACGTCGTGCTGAACCGCGCTGGCCGGGGCGGCAGCGTGACGCAGGGCGAGCAGATCGGCGTTGTCGCCGGCCCCGGCGACCCCGGCTACATGAGCATGACCCACTTCGAGATCGCGGTCTGGAAGCTGAAGGGGAACGGCAATCACGAATCGGTGCCCTTCGACGGCCCCAACACTATTGCCGGGCAAGCTTTCCCCGATACCGGCGGCTCGAACCAGTACATGGACGCGCGGGTCAGCCCCTGACGGAGGGAAGGCGGCCTGCGGGCCTTGGGGAAGACGCGCTCACGCGCTTGGGGAGTAAGGGGCGAGGATGAGTGCCGGCAGCCTCTGTCCGTTCTCCTTTTACCCTTACTCCCTTATTCCCCAGGCGCCTCAGCGCGTCTCCCCTACAACAGGTACGCCTCCAGTTCGTCCCGGTCCAGGATGCTGATGCGCAATTGGCGGTCAATGGCGATCATCTTGCGCCTGGTGAAGCCCACCAGGACTTCGTTTACCCGGACCCGCGTGGCGCCGACCAGCGCAGCGAGGTCGGATTGGGTCACGCGCAGGGGAATCTGCACGCTGCCGTCGGGCTGGGGCACGCCCAGTGCGTCGGCCAGCGCCAGCAGTTGCCGCGCCACGCGGCCATGCACATCCAGCGTCGCGACCGCCTGCAGTTGCGCGTTGGCCAGGCGCAGGCGGCGGGCCATCAGGCGCAGCAGGTTTTCGGTGATGGTGGGAATATCGCGGCGCAACTGATCGAACGAATTACGGTCGATCCAGACCAGCGTCGAGGGCTCCAGCGTGGTGACGTCTGCCGAGCGGCCCGAGCGGTCTGCCAGCGAAAGCTCACCCACAATCTCGCCCGGCCCCAACAGCGCCAGCGTGAGCTCCTTGCCGTTGCTTTGCAGGGTCGAGACCTTCAGCGTGCCATCCAGCACGACGTAGGCGACTTCTCCCGGCTGATTGGCGTAGAGAATGGTGGCGCCAGACGGAAACTTCGTGCGCCCGAGCAAATCATTGATGCGCACCAGTTCACTCGGGGAGCAGCCCCGAAAAAGCTCGACATTCCCCAGTTCCCGCGCATCCGAAACAGCTGGCATTGAGCGACTCCATTGACCAGAGATCGTGCACGTTGCACCGTATCACGGTGGGGCAGTCTCGCGCCTGTTCCCGGCTTGACAGAACCGCTGCCAGGAGACGGACGGCGGCGCGCCGTATCCTGTGGTGCAATAGTGTGACCAGGCTGCGGTGGACGCGGCCGGAGGACCTGGCGCCGGCAGGCGCAGCGCCAGTTCGGAGGCAGACGATCATGACCCATACTCACCTGTCTATCCCCCGGCGCCGCATGCTGGCCGCCGGTCTCGGCGCTGCGGCGCTCACATTGCCAAAGGCGGCCCTGGCGCGCACGATTCTGCAGCGCGGCATGAGCGGCGGCGGTCTGGCCCAGCTTGAGGGCGGCGACGAGCCGCGCCTCGCGAACTTTGGGATCTTCGCCTCGGCGGTGCAGCTTCCGCAGGGGCAGAACCTGGTGCTCGGTTCGATCCAGTGGATCGAGGCCGGCACAAATCTCCAGATTCAGAGCCTCGAAGTGACGCAGTGCATTCCCATCCCGAACCGCACCGACGGCGCGGAGGTGCGTGGCCGCATGCAGGTGAATGGCGCCGGGGATTACCCCTTTGTGGCGCGCGCCATGGATGGCGGCGCGCCTGGCTCGGCGCTGGACCGCGTGGAACTGGAGGTGAACACTGGCGGCGCGCTCGAAGGCGGAGCTGCTCCGGGCAGCGACGATGCGTTCGCCTACAGCGCCGCCGGCAATTTGGTTGCCGGCGACGTGCAGTGGATCATTGCGGATATCGAGGTCTGAGGCACGCGGACACCGTCGTGTCATCCTGAGCTTGGCGAAGGATCTCGTCAGGGTGTGACGGCGACGACGTCTCTCGACACGCTCGAGACGGCGCCGTCGGCCCGAGACGACACGAAGGTTGCACGCTGCCGCTAGAACAGCAGCGGGATCTGGCGGAAGCCCCGGAAGAGCGCACCCCACTCCAGGGCCGCCGCTGAGGTATCCAGCCGCAGGTCCGGGTAGCGGCGGACGATCGTCTCCAGGGCAACCCGGCCTTCGATGCGGGCAAGCGGCGCGCCAAGACAGACGTGGATCCCCTTGCCGAACGCGATGTGCCGGTTGGCGTCGGGCCGGGTGATATCGAACGTCTCCGGGTTCGTGAAGCGGCGTGGATCGCGGTTGGCGCTGGCCAGCCCGAACGCGACCTCATCTCCCTTCCGCACCAGTGTGCCGGCCACCTCCAGGTCCTCTGTGGCAGTCCTCCGCGCCAGGAAATCAACCGGACCCCAGAAGCGCAGGACTTCCTCGACCGCGTTCTTCGTCAGGTCCGGGTCGGCCTGTAGCTTCGCCAGTTGGTCCGGGTGGGTCAGCAAGGCCACCACCCCGTTCCCGATCAGATTGACGGTGGTGACGTGCCCGGCCAGATACATGAGGAAGACCGTCGCGATGGCCTCCTCCTCCGTGAGCTTGTCACCCTCGTCCTCGATCAGCACCATACGGGAGATCATGTCGTCGCCGGGATCCGTGCGTTTCCGGGCGAAAAGCTCCTTCAGGTAGGCCACGAAGTCGCGTAGACCTTCCCGGACCTGGCTATCGAACGCAGCATCGCTGCGCCGGTCCACCTGGAGCAGGTACTCCGTCCAGCCCTTGATGCGCTGGCGATCCTCCTGCGGGATACCGAGCAGGTCGGAGATCACCGTGACCGGGAAGGGGTAGGCGAACTGCGAGATCAACGCCAGGCGGCGGTCTGGCGCGCGCTCGCCTCGCCTGGCGGCCTCGGCTTCTGCACGGTCCAGCAGATCATCCACGGTGGCCTGGATCTTCGGGCGCATCGCCTCCATGCCGCGCCCGGTGAAGCTTGGCTGAACCAACTTGCGGATGCGCGTGTGATCCGGCGGATCGAGCGAGATGATGCTGCGCGAGATGGGCCGTAACTCCTCGGGCGTCTCGGAGGGCTCGCCGTCCGGCGACGGCATGGTCCGCGCCAGGTCAACGGAAAAGCGGCTGTCCAGGAGGGAGTCGATGATGTCGTCGTAGCGGGTCACGAACCAGGCCGGGCCACCGCCGAAGAATTCGCGGCCAGCGGGCTCGCTCCCGGGCGGCCGGGGCGCCCCGAGGTGAACCCGCGCCACGGGTTCCCGCTCGCGCAACGTCGCGTAGGTATCGTACGCAGTCGCCATGAATGCGGAGTCAAAGCGGTTCAACTCGGGCAGGGCGCCGGCCTGCACGGTCTGGGCGCCAGTGTGATCATCGTGCGTCGTAGCCACAATCAACCTCGTTTGCCTTGTAGATCGGGAAAGGGTCATGCCTGCGTCAAGAGGTCTGCCGCGTCAGGCGCTCTGCCGATTTGTCGTCGTGGTCTCGGTTTCTCCCCAGGCGTCGTCATCACCGATTGCTCCGGCCGCGACAGGCGTTGTTTCCTCCAGCGCGGTAAGCGTCCGCGCCAGCAGCGCCATGGTGCGTTCAGCTGCGCCAAGGTCCTCGGCGCTGGCCAGGTCAAGTTGCGCGGTCAGTTCGTTGATCAGCCCCTGCGTGATGGCTGCGCTGGCGGCGACTCCCGCCGGCGTCATCACGATACGCTGCCGCCGGCGGTCCACCGGGTCAGCCTCCCGCCGCACCAGCCCGCGCTGCTCCAGGCGGTCCAGCAATCCCGTCACGACCGCGCGGTTCACGCGCAGCCGCCGGGCGATGAGCACTGGCGAAGCCACGCCGTCCCGCAGCGCAAAGAGCACCGCCAGTTGGCGCAGGCTGGGGTCATGCTCACCCCGGTTCGCATGAACAGCGGTCGCGGCCCAGCGGTGCAGGCGCGTGGTTACCTCCAGGAGGCAGCGGGCCAAATCTTCAGCCTGCGGAGTGCGATCCATGCTTTCCCTCACCAGAGAACGTTTCCTAGGTGAACAATATACCACGAGAAGAGAGCAGATCGGGGAGTACGTCGGGCAGGCTCGTGCGTACGAGCAGTGAGTGACGGGACGCTTTAGGGAGGGCTGTCTCTCAGGATCCGGCGGCGCAGACATCCTGCAGCAGGCGAGACATCTTTGCCTCCGGCAGCACACCGTCGTCTCCGCTTCCTGCGACTGGCGCCGGGGCTGCCCCTGGCCCGGTGTCGGCCAGAGCGGCGCGCAGGTGCTGGCGCGCCCGGTGCAGGCGCACCTTCAACGCGCTTTCGCTAATGCCAAGTTCCGCTGCCGCCTCAGCTGTGCTCAGGCCCTCGATGTCCCGCAGCACCACGGCGGCGCGGGTGCTGGCAGGCAGCGTGAGGATAGCCTGCTCCACCCGTGCCCCGAGTTCCTGCGCCAGCACCTGCTCTTCGAGCGCGGCGCTGTTATCTGGTACGGCAGCCAGCTCCGCCTCGTCCTGGCTGAAACTCCCCGCACGCCGGGCACGGGCGCGCAGTCGCCCGAGCGCCGTGTTGCGCACGATGCGGTGCAGCCATGTGCCCAGGCTGCTACGCCCCTCGAACTCGCCAATGCGCGCGCAGGCGTTGATGAACGCCTCCTGCAGGACATCTTCCGCCTCATCAGCGTCACCCATCAATTGCCGGGCCAGGCGATAGAGTCGCGGGGCATGGCGCTTCAGAAGGCAGGTGCAGGCCATGCGCTCGCCGCGTCGCAACCCGGCCAGCAACTCTGACTCATCGTCGTAGACGGTGAGGTCGATTTCCCAGGGTTTTCCAACGGACACGCCCCGCAATCTCCCATGTAACCAATGTGCTCTGGCTGGCATCCAATAGTCAGATGATCCGGCCTGGGCCGAAGCTCAGGCGATTTGATGGTACTCCGGAGAATGCTATGCCAGACGAATCATTGACTCCCGGCGCGGTGGAACCGGCCGCGCTGCAGAAGCTGCTTGAGCGCGGGGCGGCGCTGACGTTGATCGATGTCCGAACGCCGGCCGAGTTTTCCACGGCCCACATCCCGGGCAGCTACAACGTTCCGCTTGGCCAACTGCCCGAACATGCCGATCTCCTGCGCTCCGTCAGCGGGGAGCCCGTCGTGCTCATCTGCCGCTCCGGAGGCCGGGCGCGGCAGGCAGAGGCCACCCTGCTGGAGGCAGCGCTGCCGCGTGTCCACGTGCTGCAGGGCGGTCTTGCCGCCTGGGAGGCGCACCGGTTGCCGCTGCGACGGGGCGCTGTGCGCTGGAGCCTGGAGCGTCAGGTGCGTGGGGTTGCCGGAGCCGCGGTGCTGGCCGGTGTGTTGGCTGGCTGGTTGGTCTGGCCGCCCCTGACGGCGCTGGCGGCTGCCGTCGGCGGCGGGCTCGCGTTTTCGGCGGTCACTGACACGTGCGGTCTGGCCTTGCTGCTCTCACGTTTGCCATTCAATCGCCAGCCAGCCTGCGACATTGGCGGCGTCTTGCAGCAGATGGCCGCTGACCGGCGGTCAACCCTACCGGCCGACGCCGCGCGCGTGGCCTGAGTGTTCAGCGAAAGACAGCAGGAGTTTGCCATGATGATTGATCGCATTTTCACGCCCGGCCTGGCCCAGGTGGCCTACCTCATCGCCGACGACGCCACCGGTGACGTGGCCGTCATAGACCCGCGTCGCGATATCGACCCGTACCTGGACTGGGCGGCGACGCGCAGCATGCGCATCTCCGCTATCCTGGAGACACATGTTCACGCAGACTTCGTCAGTGGCGCGAGAGAGCTTGCTGCGGCGACCGGCGCACCGGTCTACGCCAGCCGCCTGGGCGACACGGAGTTTCCACACGTCCCCCTGGACGATCAGGATGAGGTCGCCGTTGGCAACCTCCGGCTGCGCGCACTCTGGACGCCTGGCCACACGCCGGAGCACCTGGCCTACCTGCTCTTCGATCCTGCTCGGGGTGAGGCTCCGGTGGCGATGTTCTCGGGTGACGTGCTCTTCGCCGGGGAGATCGGTCGCCCCGACCTGCTCGGCCCGGAGGCGCAGCAGCGGCTGATCGTCCAGCTTTACGACACGGTTGAGCAGCGGCTGAAGCCCCTGCCCGACGATCTGGTCGTCTACCCGGGGCACACGGCGGGTTCACCGTGCGGCAAGCGCATTGGCGATGCCCCGCAAACAACCATCGGCCAGGAGCGAGCGCGCAATTACGCCTTCAATCAGCCGGACCGCGAACACTTCGTGCGAGCGGTCATGGCCGGCATGCCGAAGCCGCCGGCGTACTACCCGGTCATGAAGCGCGTCAACAAGGTTGGCCCGGCCTTGCTGCGTGATCTGCCGGCAGCGCAACCGCTCTCCCCGGCCGAGGTCGCAGCGCAGCAGGCAGCAGGCGCGCTCGTCATCGACGCCCGCCCTGCCGCAGCGTTCGCGCAGGGCCATGTTCCCGGCGCGCTGACCTTGCCGCTCGGTCCCAACTTCGCGATCTGGGCCGGCTGGCTCACGCCGTATGACCGGGAGATCATCCTGGTCCTGCCGGCGGACGAGCACTACGTCGAGGCGCAGACAGAATTGCGGCGCATCGGGATTGACCGCGTAGCCGGCTACCTGGCAGATGGTGTTGCCGCGTGGCAGGAAGGCGGGCGACCGCTGGCCACGCTGGAGACGATCCTGCCTGCTGAGCTCGGCGCGCGATTTGCAGACTACCGGGTCCTCGATGTCCGGGATTGGAGCGAGTATGAGACCGGGAGCCTGCCAGGAGCGATTCATGCTCCCGCCGGAGACCTGGCGCAGGGAGCCGCAGCGCCGGTCAGCGCCGGGGGCACGACCGCCATTATCTGCGGCTCGGGGTACCGCTCGGCGCTGGCTGCCAGCCTCCTGCAGCAGCAGGGTGTTGAGGGCGTGGTGAACGTCGCGGGCGGCCTGGCTGCCTGGCGCGCGGCCGGCCTCCCGTTCGGAGCGGCAGAGGCTGCCGCACCCGCTCTTGTCGACGAGCCGCTGGAGATCACCCTGCGCGAGTACCTGGCCGCCCGGTCGGGCGCACCGTTGCAGGTGGTGGACGTGCGCGGCCAGGACGAATGGAGCAGTGGCCACCTGCAGGAGGCCCGGCTCGTGCCGCTGGATCAACTCCCGGCGCGGCAGCATGAACTCGATCCCGGGCTGCCGGTGGTAACCGTGTGCCGCAGCGGCCGGCGGAGCCTTGAGGCAGCCAGCTACCTGAGAGAGCAGGGGTTTGCCAATGCGCGCAGCCTGGCGGGCGGCATGATCGCCTGGGCCGCCGCGAATCAACCCGTCATGCGGTAGTGTGATGATGCTGGTTGCTGCGCCGGTCGCATTCGGCATCGTTATTGGCGCGCTGCTCGGCCTGATCGGGGGTGGCGGCTCGATCCTCACCGTCCCGATCCTGGTCTACGTGCTGGGCCTTTCGCCGCACGAGGCGACGGCGACATCGCTGGTTATCGTGGGGGCCACGGCGGTGGCAGGCCTGGCCCCGCACATTCAGGCCGACCGCGTGCAGTGGCGGACAGCGCTCCTGTTCGGGGCTGCGGGCACGTTGGGGACTTTCGGCGGCTCCTGGGCCAACCGCCGCGTATCTGGTCCGGTGATCCTGCTGCTCTTTGGCATCCTGATGCTGATCGTGGCGGCGCGCATGGTCTACAGCGGGATGCCCGCGGCGAGCCCAGCGGGTGAGCCACGCATCTGGATCATTCCGGCTGCCGGGCTCACCGTGGGCTTGCTGACCGGGTTCTTCGGGGTGGGTGGCGGCTTTGTCATCGTGCCCGCGCTGGTGCTCTGGCTGGGTATCCCGATGCGCGTCGCCGTTGGCACCTCGCTGGTCATCATTGCCATCAATTCCCTGGCCGGGGCAGTGGCCCACCGGGACGACGGCGCCTTCAACTGGATGGTGGCGCTGTTTTTCATTGCGGGGGGGCTGCTGGGCGGCCAACTCGGCGCCCGCGCGGCGGGCCGCGTCAACGAAGGGGCCCTGAAGCGCGGCTTTGCGGGGCTGATGGTCAGCATCGCGCTGGTCCTGATCGTGACCAACGCGGCGGCCGCCTGGCAGGCCCTGGCCTGAGGCCGGATCAGGTCAGGTCAATCGGTGGCCGTGCCGCCTTTCTTGCGCCGGTTCACGGCTTTGGGCCGGGTGATCGGCGTGGCCGGAATCGGGAGTTCGCTCTGTTTCAGGAAATAGAGCGCCATGCGCAGCCCCAACCCGAGCAGGAGGAGCAGGATCAACCACGACAGCGCCAGGTCAATGGCGGTGACGGTGTTGAGGCTCTGCGGCATCAGGATGGAGCGGATGCCCCAGACACCAAGGATGAGACCGCCAATTCCGAGCGCCAGATCATTCAGGCTGCGGGTGAGCAGCGCCATGAGGGCGGAAATGGCGATCAGCACCACCAGCACTATCGCCAGCACCTGCAGGTAGGCCGGGCGCGAGATCACGATCTCGCTCACGCTCTGGAAGCCGTACGGATCCGTCACCGAGCGCATGGTTTCCGGATCGACGACGGTGGGAGCTTGCATGATCATGTCGGGGATGCGGTTCTGCAGCGTGGTGACTGCCGAGGCGGAGATGACCTCGGGCGACAGTTCGACCACCGTGCCATCCGGCAGGGTGGCCGTGCCACCGACTCCCAGCCAGAAGCGGTACTCATCAAATGGGTAGAGGCTTGGCTGGCCACGCACCGGCAGCACGACCGACTCACTGAAAACCTTGTCCTCCGGCTTGAGCGTCATCGTGGCGGATGGCGGGAGGCCGCGGCGGGTGTCGGCATTGTCGTCAAGGGACGCCAGGAGAAGATCGAGCTGAGGGCAGGCCTCCGCGCAGTTGCGATTGCCTGAAACGGCAATCGTTACCTCGCCGGTTGTCTCGCTCAGGTCGACCAGCCCGAAGTTGAAATACGTCCGTTCCTGCTGGGCCTCGTCGACTTGCTGTTCATCGACCACCTGGCCCGTGACCAGGCGGTAGAGGGGGTCTGGGCCGCGCCCCAGAACCTCCTGCATGCTGCGAATGGCAATCGGGAGCATCACGAGAATGATCAGCAGCAGGCCTACCGTCAGGACCAGCGCAATGCGGTGCAGCCGCCGCCGGCTGGCCGGAGTGGCGGTTGCAGTCGAGTTACTGTCATTCATCCTGGATTCTCACCTGCCGTGCTTCAGGCCTGCCGGGCTGGCCACGATCCGCTTGAGGGCGCCACCAACACTACCGCACAACGCCACCGCGTGTCTGGAAACGCAGTCTCCGAACGCGCTGATCAACAACGTGCGACGGATGTTCGCGAAATGACACCCCATCTGTTCCGTCCCTGACAGCCGGAGCCGCGGCACGAACCCAAACTCCTTGCAGGACATTTGGTTCTACCCAGGGAGTTGGACATGGACAGTTCGCGCTTTGATCGCATCGCCGCCGCGTTGACCGGGGAGACCGGCCGCCGCGACACCCTGCGCCTGCTCGGCGCCTCGCTGCTGGGCGCCGGCAGCCTGGCGGTGTTGGGCGCCACAGAGGGCGACGCCCGCAAGAAGCGCAAGAAGAACAAGAAAAAGAAGAAGAACAAGAACAAGGACAAGTGCAAGGGCCGCTGCGGCGGTCAGTGTCCGCGCTGCGCACCCGGCTCCACCTGCACCAGCCGTGATGAGTGCTCGACTGCGTACTGTCCGGCGGGTGTCTGCGCACAGCCAGACGACGCCGCGCAGTGCGGTTTGGACACCAACGGCGACACCTGCTTCCGCCGCCTGAGTGACAAGGGCTTCCAGTTCTGCAGCCGCCAGACGTGCGACTTCAAGCCTGGCGGGACGTGCAGCCAGTGCGCCGCCGGCACGAACTGCGTCGTGCTTAACGACGGCGTTGAGTGCTGCGATCCCTGCGGCAGCCCGCTGTAATCACGGATGCAGGCGGGGCCCGGCGAAATGCCGGGCCCCGTCGTGTTTTCAGGCGCGGAAGCCTGGCGCCACCTGCTCCGCGAAGAGCCTCATCCCGGCGTCGTCCGGGGCGTCCATGAACCAGAGCATGAAGTGGCTGATGCCGGCAGCGACGTACGCCTGCACGCGGGCCTGCACTTGCTCCGGCGTGCCCACGATCCAGTCGGCGGCCATCGTTGCGGGCAGGTCATCAGTGTCGCCGTTGGCGAAGGCGAGCGTGGCCGGGTCGTTCGCGTAGTCCTTGACGTACGGCGCGATTTCCGGCGGCAGGTGGTTCTGCTGCCCGGCCAGGTCCAGCAGGGCGCGCAGTTTGTCGCGCAGCGTCGCCGTCGTCGGGGCGATCAGCACCTGCGTCTCCAGCGTGAGCGCAATCTCGCTCAGGTCGCGGCCGATGCCAGCGCAGGCGTCTGCAAGCAGGCCGACCCGGCGCTCCAGCTCCGGCAGCGAGACCGGCGTCGTGTTCCAGCCCTGGCCGTAGCGGGCGCACGCGGCCAGCCCGCCTGGCGCAGCTTCGCCGAACCAGAGCGGCGGGTGTGGCTGTTGCAGTGGCTTCGGGTTGCAGATAGCGTTGTCGACGCGCCAGGTCTGGCCTTTGAAGGTGAGCGGGCCGTCCGCCGCCCACAGCGCCAGGATCAGCTCTGTCGCCTCGTGCAGGTCATCCAGGCGGTCTGCCATTTCCTCTTTCCAGGGCAGGCCGTAGTTCACGTACTCCCGGCGTTGGTAGCCAGCGTCCAGGAAGTGGATGACGCGCCCCCCGGAGAGTTGGTCCAGCGTGGCGACCATCCTGGCAGTGAGCGATGGGTGGCGGAAGTAGTGGGCCATGTGGATCATACCGAGCTTCGGGCGGGTCGTGGCCCCGGCCAGCGCCGCCAGCACCGTCCACCCCTCCAGGATCGCCTCGTCCTTGCCCAGCATCAGGTGGTCCGCCACCCAGAGCGAGTCGTAGCCCAACCCCTCGGCGGTGCGCCCGAAGGGGAGCACCGCGCCGGGGTCGAGCGTGGCGACGCCGGGCGTGCGGAAAAGCTGCACGCCGGGGCAGGCGAAAATGGGCAGGCAAACGCCGAATTGCACGTCGGGCATGGGACCTCCGTTGGTCAGATGAGATGCTGGATCGGCTCGCCGCGCATGGCGCGGGCCACGTTGAGCCACAGTTCCTGGGAATCGCGCACCCACGTCCACGGGCTCTGCCAGGCGTTGTGCGGCGTCAGCGTGATGCGCTCGTCCGCGTCGTCGTGCATCACGAGCAGCGGGTCGTCCGGCGCGGGCGGCTCCTCGGCGAAGACATCGAGCGCCACCGCGCCGATCTGGCCCGTGCGCAGCGCCTCGGTGAGCGCCGCCTGGTCGACCAGCCCGCCGCGCGCGGTGTTGACAAACAGGGCATGTGGTTGCATCAGGCCAAACTCTCGCGCCGCGATGATGTTCTCCGTCTGCGGGTTCAGCGCCAGTTGCACGGAGACGACATCGGAGTCCCGGAAGAGGTCATCCCACGCGACGAAGGTCATCCCGTACTGTTCCTCCAGTTCGGGGAAGCGCACGGTATCCCGGTAGACGACCCGCATTCCGAACGCCTGGGCGACGCGGGCGATGGGCCGCGCGATTTCGCCCATACCCAGCAGCCCGAGCGTCATGTCGCCGAGGTAGCGCGTGCCGGGAAAGCGCGTCCAGTGCTCCGCGTAGGCGCGATCCCGCATGTGCTGGCGCAGGGCGGGCAGGCGCTTGCTCCAGTTCAGGATGTAGGCCCAGACCTGCTCGGCCACGGTGATGTAGTTGACCAGCGGTGTGGCCGCCACCGGGACGCCGCGCGCCCGCGCGGCCGCCAGGGGCACGCCCCGCGCATCCTGGCCGAGGTGCTGGATCAGGCGCAGGCGCCTTGCCTCGCGAATGGCCTCCGCGGGCAGACACTCCTTGTGCAGGACCACGAAATCGGCGTCCGCCACCTCCGCCGCGATCTCGTCAAGGTCTCTGGAGAAGCGCAGGGCGTCGCCGTAGTCGGCGTAGAGCTGCCCGAAGTGGACGTAGGGCTCGTCGGCGCTGTTGAACCAGACGAGGTCGACGTCCCACTCATCCAGGATCTCGGCCAGGGGCGGCGCGTGCTCCTGCGCCGCCGGGTCTTCGGCCCGGAGTGCCGCCTGGATCGCCGGTTCCCAACTTGCCCAGGGGCGCACGCCCAGCAGCGTGTTGCCGATGCTGTCCCAGACCACGATCTTGATCCGGCCGCGCTCAAGGGTCACGCGGAACTCCCTCCTACAATCGCGTCCTGGTACGGGGTGGCGGCCCCACTGATCAACTCGTCCACCGTGACGGTGCGTCCCAGGCAGTCTGCCTCCAGGAAGCCGTAGGCAATGGCGAGTGAGCGCAGGCCCTGTGCGCCGGCCGTCTCCGGCGCCGCGCCGGTCGCAATGGCGTGCGCGAAGTCCGCCAACTCAATCGCCAGCAGGTTGGCGTCTGTTTCTGCCCACGGCGTCTCGTAGCCGACCAGCCGGTCACCGCCGAAGAGCGCCGCTGTGACCGGGTCGAGCCGGAAATCGGGCGCGAAGTCCAGGTGCTCCTCTGGCGGGATTTCGCACAGCACGCCGTCTTCCCGCACCATCAGGCGCAGCGGTATGCCGGTCCGGTCCTGGGGGATGTCCAGCGTGCCGCGCGTACCGTGGATGGTGCGCGCGAACTCCGTTTCGCTGCGGCTGGCCAGGTTGAGCGTCCAACTGGCCAACGTGCCGTTGGCGAAGCGCGCCGCGCCAAGGATGACATCCTCGGCGTCCGCCGGGTGTAGCGTGCCGTCCGCGCCCTGCCGCTCAGCATCGACTACGCAGCCCATGCCGCACAGGCTGTGCAGTGGGCCGAGCAGGTACTCCAGCATGTCGGCGTAGTGCACGCCCATGTCCACGCCAATACCGCCGCTGCCGCGCTGATGCCGCCACGGCGTGATGACAACCCGCTCGCCCCAGCCCGAGAGCCGCTGCTCGATCAGGTAGGGCGTACCGACTGCGCCAGCCGTCAGCAGCGCCTTCGCCAGGCGGTTCATGGGGTCGCGCCGGTAGTTCTCGGCGACGGCCAGCACGCGCCCGGCCTGCTGTGCCGCCGCGATCATCGCCTGCCCGCCGTGGACCGTCAGCGCAATCGGCTTCTCCACCAGCACATGCAGGCCGTGCGCGAAGGCCTCCTGCGCCACGGCGGGGTGCAGGTGCGGCGCGGTCGTGATGTCGATAGCATCCACCGGCAGCGCGGCCAGCGCATCACTGAGGCTGGCGAACGTGGCCGGGCGCACGCCAAGGTGCTTGTGCGCGAGCTGTGCCAGTTCGGCGGCGCTCCCGGGAACCGGATCGATAGCTGCAACCAACGCAAAGGGAAGACGGCCAATGGCGCGCAGGCGGCCCAGCCCGAGGACGTGGCGACGGCCCATCACCCCGCAGCCGGCAATGGCCAGGCGCAGCGTCATCTGATCCCTCCGGGGTCATAGCCGAGACGGCGGATTGCGGCGGCGTTCCGTTCGGCGCTGTGGCGCGGCGAGACATCGCTGCGGCTCTGCTCCACCACGACCCAGCCGGGGAAAGCGGCCGCAGCCAGCGCCGCCAGGAACCCGGCGAAGTCGATGCCGAGCGTGCCGTCGCCAACTTCCACGAACTTGCCGCGCGCCCAGTCCTTGAGATGAACGTAGGAGGTGCGCGCGCCGTACTTCGCCCAGTGCGCCAGCGGATCCTCACCGACGAGCGCGATGTGGGAGACATCCAGGCAGAGTGTGAGCGCCTGCGTGGCGTTCAGCAGGCGGTCGATCTCAGCCTCCGTCTCGACGGTGCACCCGGCGTGCGCGTGATAGGCCACCTGCACCCCAACAGACTCGCCGTAGCGCGCCAGGTCTTCGCAGAATGCCGCCAGTGCGGCCTCTTCCTCTGCCGCCGGCGGCCGGTGGCGGTGGCGTGTCCCGCCGATCAGGCCGTAGTGGGCCGCGCCAACGTCCGCTGCGTAGGCGATCTCGTTCTTCATCCGGGTCGCCTGGCTGGCAGTGAGCGGGAGCTCTGCCTGACCGAAGAGGGTCGCCACACGCAGGTTGCCGAGGACGTCGCGCAGGCGGTTCGGCGGCCCCAGCCAGCCGAGGTCGTGCCAGAACAGCTCAACCGCCCGCCAGCCGCTGGCGTGGATGTCGGCTGCGACGGCGGCCAGATCGGGCGTGACGCCCCAGTTGATGGTGCTGTAGGCAAAGCGCAGCGGCGATGGCGCCGTCGCCATGAGGTCCACTCCGTTGGTGCATGTCTGATTGGGCAGCGCATCCCCTGCGCCAGCCGCGTCCTGCAGGATACCGTAGGCAGGCAGCCGCCGCGCGTCCGGTACCATGTCCGCATCGTCGCCGACAGCATGCCGGGCAGGATGACTCGCAGAGGAGCGATAGAGCGCGTGGCACAGGAACGACAGCGCGTGAGCGGACTTTCCCTCGATCTGTATCACCTCGATGCCGCCTACGTCAGTTGGCGCGCCGGGCATAACGGGCGGGCCACCTTCGACATCTACACCCGCACCGCGCCCTTCAAAGGGGCGTACATGGTCACCGCCGGTCTGCAGCCCGCACTCGATTTCATCCAGGAGTTCACGTTTTCCGAAGCGGATATTGCCTACCTGCGGGCAGTCAAGGGGTACGACGAGGGCTTCCTGGATGAACTGCGCGCCTATCGCTTCAGCGGCGACATCGACGCCATCGCGGAGGGGGTCATTTCCTTCCCGGACGAGCCCCTGCTGCGCGTCACTGCGCCCTTTCGCAACGCTCTGCTGCTGGAATCGGGCCTGTTGCGCGCGGTCGGCATCTCGACCCTGATCGCGACCAAGGCGGCCCGGCTTGTGGATGCCGCCGCTGGCCGCTCCGTCGCGGACTTCGGTTACCGCCGCGCGCAGGACCCCTACCTGGCGACGCGCTCGGCCATCATCGGGGGTTGCACCAGCACCTCCTACGTGGCGGGCGCGGCGCTGTTCGATGTCCCGACGGCTGGCACTATCCCGCATGCGCTTGTGCAGTTGTTCCCGGCCGAAGTAGATGCCTTCCGGGCGGTGGCGGCCACGCTGGACAGCTACTCCCTGCTGCTGGACACCTACGACGTCCACCACGCGATTGAAACGGCAGTCGAGGTCGCGTTGGAGGCGCAGGCGCGCTACGGCCACCACCTGGCGGCGGTGCGCCTGGACAGCGGCGATATTCACGCCGACAGCGTCCATGTTCGCGCCGTGCTGGACCGCGCCGGCCTCACCGGCACGAAAGTGCTCGCGAGCAACGACCTGACCGAGTTCCGCATCGCTGAACTGCTGGCGGGCGGCGCGCCGCTCGATGGCTTCGGGGTGGGCGGCAACCTGGACGTCGGTTTGGGTACGGTCGCGAGTGGCACGGTGGGCGGTACGCTCGGGGCGGTCTACAAGCTGGTTTGGTACGAGGGGGAGGGAGACCCGGCGCGCATCAAGGTGGCGGGCGACAAGAGCACCTGGCCGGGCCGCAAGCAGGTAGCCCGCATCGGCGCGTTCGCGGAGGACATCATCCAGGTGGAGGACGAGCCGCTGCCTGCCGATAGCGCCCCACTGTTGCACCCGGTGATGGTGGCGGGCGAGCAGGTGGTTCCCGTGCCCGATGTGATGGCGCTGCGCGAGATCGCGGCGGCAGAGTTGGCCGCCCTCCCGGCGCCGTATCGCCAGTTGCAGGCCGCGCCACCCTACCCGGTGCGCAAGAGCGACGCCCTGTTGGCCCTGCGCGAGCGCGCAACCCGCCGCGAGGCCGGGGTCAGGACGTAGGAACGGCCCATCGCCGTGGCCGCGCGCCCACGACTACCAGCAGCAGATCTCCCGCGAGCGCGGCGTGCTGCAGGCGCTCGCTGAGCACCGTGCTGTCGTGCGGTGGACACGGCAGGGCGAGCAGAACTGCTGGACATACGTGGCTCCTCGTTGGGCGGGGATGCCCGCCGGCCTGGCCAGAGATCAGCGACCGGGTGCGGCGCCCGGCCCAGCGGCCTGCGTACCCTGAGGACCCGGGGGCTGGATGCCGGTGATGCGCATGGCGCCGGTCCGCCCCGGCAGCGCAGAGCCGGAGCCCCCGCTGGGCAATAGTCCTGTCAGGCGTGCCAACCGGCAGGCCAGTCGCACTGGACGCAAGGCAGTCAGGGCAACCATGGCCACGGCTACGGCGACGTCCCGGAGTGCAGCGGCGCCCGCCACCGCCAGGCCGGCCAGGACTTGCGGGGAGGGGAGGCCGCGCGGGCGCTGGGCTGGGCCAGGAAGAGTGTGAGGCGAAAGCATCAGCGAATCCCTCTGGCGCGCGCGGGTGGACCAGGTGAAGCACCTGTCCAGCGTGCGCCGCCGGGGCTGCTCCTGCGTCTGCAAAAGCACGTCCTTGACGGTTCTCCGCGTACGTGTTTCCCGCCGCCGGTCCCCGGACACACCGGGGGAATGCGGCGACAATGCCCTCCGGGGAACGACGACGAACCGCGAGAGGGAACCGATGACCGATCTTCCACCAAGCCGCCTGACCCACCTGGAGTGCTCCAATTGCCAGGCCGGGTACCCGGCGGATCAGCCAGCCACCACCTGCCCGGCCTGCGGCAAGGTGCTGCTGGCCCGGTACGATCTCGCTGCCGCCGCGCGGACGATGACGCCGCAAGCCCTGGCCACGCGCCCGTGGAGCTTGCAGCGCTACACCGAGATCATGCCGATCCAGGACCCGCAGGCGGCGCCCTCGCTGGGTGAAGGCGGCTCTCCCCTCCACGCGGTTCCACGGCTGGCGGAGGCGTTCGGGTTCAACTCGTTGCTGGTCAAGGATGAGGCGCTCAACCCGACTGGCAGCTTCAAGGCGCGTGGGCTGGCCGTGGCGGTAGGCCGCGCGCGGGAACTGGGAGCGGCCACGGTGGCGCTGCCGTCAGCCGGGAACGCCGCTGCCGCTACCGCTGCCTACGCCGCGCGCGCAGGCCTGCAGGCAGTGGTGGCGATGCCGGAGGACACGCCCGCGGCGATGCTCGCGGAATGTCTCGCCTACGGCGCAGAGGTGATCCTGGTCAAGGGGCTTATCGACGACTGCGGCAAGGTGATCCGGGCCGGAGCGGCCGCCTTCGGCTGGACTGATGTCTCCACGCTGCGCGAGCCCTATCGCGCCGAGGGCAAGAAAACGATGGGGCTGGAGATGGTCGAGCAGCTCGGCTGGGAGGTTCCTGACGCCGTTATCTACCCCACCGGCGGGGGCACCGGCATCGTCGGAATGTGGAAAGCGTTTGCCGAACTGGAGGAGATGGGACTAATCGGCCCGGCGCGGCCAAAGATGATCGTGGTCCAGGCGGAGGGGTGCGCGCCGATTGCGACGGCCTTCGCCGCCGGCGAGCGCCACGCCCCGCGCTTCCCGGACGCCCACACCCTCGCGCCCGGCATTCGCGTGCCCGCCGCTATCGCTGACTACCTGATCCTCGACGCCGTGCGCGAGAGCGGCGGCACGGCCCTGACGGTGACGGATGATGAACTGCTGGACGGAATGCGCACCCTGGCTCGTCTGGAAGGGCTCTTTGCCTCGCCGGAATCGGGAGCGGCGGTGGCCGCTGCGCGTAAGCTGCGCGAGTCCGGCTTTCTCGCCCCGGAGGACCGCACCGTCATCTTCTCGACCGGCTCTGGCCTGATGCACGTCGATCTCATTCCCATTCACCCGCCGGTGATCGACCCCAACGAGCATGACCTGGTTGCAGCCATCACCGAGGCGAGGGCCCACGCGGGGTAACCAGCGCGAGGCGGGCCCGCGATGAGTACACCGCGCTGTTGGACGCGATGGCGTGGCGGCGGCACACTTGCACATGCTTCGTCGTGGTCACCGTCAACCGAAAGTAGGCTCCAATGCACGCACTGCGTTCTGTCCGGGTGGTCCTGGCCCTAGTGGCCACGCTTGCCTTGCCCCTCGCCTTGCTCCAGCACGTGGCCGTTGTCCTGGCGCAGGCCGAGACCGTCACGGTCGAGGTCGGGGCAGATGGCTTCTCGCCGCAGGAGGTCACGGTTCCGGCCGGGACCACCGTCGTCTGGACCAACAGCGGCGCCAGCCTGGAGTCGGTCGTGGCCGACGACGGTTCGTTCGATTCCTTCCGGCTCGATCCGGGCGAGCAGTTCAGCTTCACTTTCGACACGCCCGGTGAGTTCACCTACTCCTCGACATTCGGGAGCGGGGCCACAGGAACGGTCATTGTCACCGGAGCTGATTCCGCTTCATCTCCCACCGCAGTCCCGGCAGGCACGGAAGCACCGGTTGCCAGCGTTGCGAGCACCGCCGGCGAGAGCCGGGAACTGTTGCCGGCCGAGCAGTCGCGCCTGGCGCATATCCATGCTGGCAACTGCGATGAACTGGGCATCGTCGTCTATTCGCTGCCAGATATTCGCACCTACCGCGTCGGCGGCAATGCGGGCACGGTCGGCACGGTGGAGTTGATCGCCGGTCAGGCGAATGTGCCGCTGGAGCAACTTTTCACCGAGCCGTTCTCGGTCCACATCCACGAGAGCCCTACCAACAAGGCAACCTACCTGGCCTGCGCCGACATCGGCGGCACGCCGAACGCGCCATGGACCCCGACGGACGGCCTGGTGCTGGAAGCGACGGAGCAGAATGACTCCGGCTTCAGCGGCCTGGTGACCCTCATGCCCTCCGCCGATGGCTCGGCGACCGACGTTGCCGTCACGCTGGCGGCCTCGGCGGATGCCCTCGCGGCAGCCGTGGCCCAGACCCCGGCGCCGAGCACGACCTACACCAGCCCGACCTTCGGCTACACCATTGGCTACGGCGAAACCTGGCAGGAGACGGAGAACGTTTCCCATAACGGGCGCGACCGCTTTGTGCTCTTCAACGGCACCAGCTACATCACCTTCACCGGTGAGGAAGCGTTCAACGGTGATCCGCAGGCGTGCGTCGATACCTTCGTGCAGCAGTTGATTGCGGACCCAAACGTGAGTGACGCCCGGCTTGCCACGGATGAGCAAGGGCAACCACTGGAGGGCGGCACGGCGGCCACCGGCGCGTTTGCCATCTACGACCACGACTATGACTTTGGGAACCGCGTCGAGCCGTACACGCTCTTTGTCGGCTGTGTGCCCCTGCGCGAGGGTGAAGCCGTGCTGGCGATTGTCCAGAACGTACCGACGGCCGACTACAACCAGCAACTTGCCCTGCGCGAGGCGCTGCTGCGGGGCCTCACCCTGGCGCAGTAGGCGAGGTTGGGCCTACGAGCCTCGCAGTCCCGGCCTCCCGCCCAGGCTGGACGTGCGACGACGAACGATGGCGGCGCCAGATGTCCTGGCGGCTCGCGGCCCGGCTCCCCCTCCCGCGCGCCGGGAGAGGGGCCGGGAGTGAGGGGTCTTGCCGGCGTCACGACACCCCATAACGCGGCTCCCTCCACCAGTCAGCCGCGCATTGGGAGAGGGTGTGGGGCAGACAGCCCTTTCCAGTGAACACGTCCTCGCAGGGCGGTTACGCCACAGGTGTGATCGCCCGCTACTCCTCCGTGAAGTTGTAGATGCGGGCAGTCAGGTCTGGCGCCTCGGCATCCAGCGTCACGCGGTAGCCCAGGGTGGAAGTCCCGCTGGCTCCACGCGCCGCCAGGCCGTAGTTGCTGTACCCCAGGGGCAGTACGGCCTCGGCGATAACGTATTCGCCGAGCGGGAGGTTGCCCCAAACCAGGGTGTCGCCCTCTGCCGCCGCGTCGCCGACCGTGAGCGGGAGCGCCAGCGTGCTGCCCGAGATCGTGATGTCGAAATCCTGGTTGGTCGGCGCGCAGGCTGCCGCGTTGAAGGTGGTGGTGGTCATGCCGGGCGGGCAGTCGTAGACCGAGATCGCGATTGAGCCCGGTTCGGCCGTGGCCGCTGCCTCAGGCGTCTCGCCGCTGGCGGGCGTGGGCGGTGTTTCTGTGGTCGCACCGGGCAGCGCCGGCGGCGGGATTTCCGGGCCAATGATGGCGACGACGAAGCCTGCGCGGTCCGCCGCGACCCCGCCCGAGGGCGCAGGCGCCACCAGGAGTTCCCCGCTAAAGCTGGCCGCTTCCCCGGCCAGCAACGTTGCACTCCCGCCATCGGGCTTGCCCACAGTCGCCGCGCCCTCTGTGACCAGAAGAACGTTCTTGCCGCCCGAGTCGGGGATCGTCAGGCTCTCACCCGAGCCGAGCAGATCGGCCAGGAGATTCAGGTCGTGCGCGCCGCCCGGCGCGGTAAAGGGCGCACCCGGCTGTAGCACGGTGGCGTTTGCGGGCGGCGCGGCGTCCTCCGGCGCCAGTTCGATGCTGAGGAAGCTCGCTTCCTGGCCGGAAAGGCTGGCGCGCTGCTGCACCGTGCCGCCAGCCGTAAGCGCGGCCTCGCCCGTGCCGAGCTGAATCTGCACGCCGTCCTCATTCGTCAGCAGAAGCGGGCCAGTTGTCGCCAGCACAAAACTCAGCGGCTGCGACTCGAACGGCGCGTCCGCAAGCGGCAGCGCGCGTGCGCGCACCGTGCGCCAGACCACGTTCCCCTCCGGCAGTGGCGCGACGCCCTGGGCAATGACCTGCGCGGCGCCACTCACCGGGGAGAACGTCACATCGGCCGCTTCCTGCGCTGCTGCCCAGGGCGGAATCAGGAGGACGGCAAGCAGGATCACTGTGAACGCACCGAAGGGCCGGGCAGGTCGGGGAACTCGTAACCGCATGGGTGGCCTCCTGGCGTGGTTCGGGACAGTGTTACCCCGCCGGGCAGTTTGCGGCGAGGCCGGCAATCTCACCCTGCGCCTGGGAGAGCAACCGCTGGCCATCACCAAGGGCTGCCGCCGCCTGGTCGAAGCTTGCTTCGTCACCGTTGGCCGCAGCTTCGGCAATGCCGCGCAGCCCGCGCGAGGTCGTGCTCAGGGCGGTGACCAGCAGCCGGTTGGCGTTGGCTGCGTCCACCGGTGGGGCGCTGGTGCGTTGCGTCGCGATGGCCGCGTCGATCTGCTCTGCCAGGCTCTGGACTGCGTCAACCTCGACACTGTCGATTGCGCTCAGGTCGAGGTCGCTCAGGCCCTGATCGGCCAGCGCCAGGGCGGCAGTGGCGTTGCCCAGCCAGGGCTCCAACACGCAGGCGCTGGCGGCGGGTGTTTCTGCTCCAGATGGGGCCGTTGCCGCCGCCCCGCTGGGCTGCCCCAGGCGCACCACGGTGACTTCGCGGCTGGTGACGTCGGTATGGCCTGTTACCACCGCCGCCAGGGTGGAACTGGTGGTGTCCGGAGTCAGCGCGCCGGTGTAGCGCAGGCGCTGCACCAGCCCCTCAGCGCCAAAACGGTAGGTTGTGCCGCCGAACGTCACCGTGTTCGCCGTTACCTGCGTGAGCGCGCCGTCTCCAACCAGTACGCCAACGGTCGCTGCCTGGCGCTGGAGGGTCTCCTGAAGCGAGAGGTCGTATTCGGCCAGGAGTTCTCCGGCGCTGAAGGCCGCCCGGTCCTCCCACGCTGCGCCGCCACCGATGACCAGGTAGACGCGCAGCGTGCCCTCCCCGGCGTACGATGTGGTGTCGGCGCGGCTTTTCGCGGGCTCAAGCGCCACGTCGGCGACGAAGGTGAGGCGGGCCGCGCCAACCAGGCCCGAGTCGTCAGTGAACAGATCCTGCGTCGTCAGGCCGGAAGCCCGGCTGATAAAGCCGAAGAGTTGCAACTGCGCCGGCGCCTGCACCGTGTGGCCGGTGAACACCAGGGTCCGCTCGCTGAGCGGACCCGACGCCACTTCCAGCGGGGCGGCCTCCTGGGCTACAGCCGGACGGACGAGGGACACGGTGAGAAGCACCGCAAGGGCGAGCAGCAGCGCGGTGAGGAGCCATGGCGGCTGCGTCGCTGTAGCCTGGCGCGCGGCGCCTGGTCGCCTGTGCGCTGCATGATGAGACCCGGGCTGGTGTGATAACAAGGTGGAGATCCTTCAATCCTCTCGCCGGCAGGCAACGCTCCCGCGCACCCCGGAACGGCAACGCTCTCGTATCCTAACAGAGGGCTGCGCGCACTTTGACGCAGCGTGCAGTTTCCAGCGAGGACCTGTGACGACGCCAACCTTTCTGTTTACCGATATCGAGGGCAGCACGCGCCTCTGGGAATCGGCGCCAGCAGCCATGTCGCGCGCGTTGCAACGCCACGATGACCTCGTGCGCGCAGCCATTGCGCGGCACGGCGGGAGGGTCTTCAAGACCGCTGGCGATGCCTTCTGCGCGGTGTTCCCGGGTGCGGACGGAGCGCTGGCTGCCGCCATCGCTGCCCAGGCTGCCCTGCAGACGGAGCACTGGGACCCGAGCCTGGTCATTCGTGTCCGCATGAGCATCCACACCGAAGAAGCTGAGGCGCGCGGCGGCGACTTCTTTGGCCCGGCCTTGAACCGCGTGGCGCGACTGCTCTCCACCGCCCACGGTGAGCAGATCGTGCTCTCCCGCGCGGCGCGAGCGGCGGTGGACCCCCTGCCGGCAGGCGTCACCCTCCAGGATCTTGGCGAGTACGCGCTCAAGGATCTGGCCGGGCCGGAGCGCATTTTCCAGGTGAACGCCCCCGGCCTGCGCAGCATCTTCCCGGCGCTGCGCACCCCGGAGCGTCTCCTCCGCAACGTTCCTGTGCCCGCCACGCCGCTCCTGGGCCGAGAGGCAGCCGTGCGTGACGTGCGGTCGCTCCTGGGCCTGGTGGTTCCGGGCGAGGGGCGGGACCACGCCGAGACGCCTGGGCGGCTGGTCACGCTGACGGGTCCGGGGGGCACCGGCAAGACCCGGCTGGGCCTGCACCTTGCCCGGGAACTGGGCATCGAGCTGGATGACGGCGCGGTGTTCGTGCCGCTGGCCGCCGTGACCGACCCTTCGCTGGCGCCTGCGGCCATCGCCAGCGCGTTGGATGTCGAACCCGGCGGCGGCGATGTGGCTCGCCAGGCCGTGCTCGATCATCTGCGGGACCGTCGCCTGCTCCTGGTGCTCGACAACGTTGAGCAGGTGATGGGCATCGCCGGTTTTGCCGCCGAGATCCTGGCGCAATGTCCGCGTGTTCTCCTGCTGGCAACCAGCCGCGAGCGGCTCAACCTCCGTGGTGAGCGCGAGCTGCCGTTGCCCCCTCTGGCGCTGCCGGGCCGGGCCGGCAACTCGTGCGATCTGCAAGAGGCGTTCCCTGATCTGGCGGTAGTGCAGCAATCGCCAGCGGTGCAACTCTTTCTGGATCGCGCCCGGCAGGTGAAGCCCGAGCTCGTCCTGACGGAGGAGAATGCCGGGGCCATCGCCGAAATCTGCGTGCGGCTTGATGGCTTGCCCCTGGCCCTGGAACTGGCTGCCGCGCGGGCGCGGTTGCTGAGCCCGGCGGCCATGCTGGAGCGGCTGGACCGGCGCCTCGATTTGCTCAGCAAGGGCGCGCGCGATCTGCCTGATCGCCAGCGCACCATGCGCGACACCATTGCCTGGAGCTACGACCTCCTGTCGCCAGAGGAGCAGCAGGTGTTCGCCGGGCTGGGCGTGTTTGCAGGCGGGGTGTCGCTGGAGGACGCCGAGTCAGTCCTGCTTGGCGAGTGCAATATCGAGGCGGACATCGATGTCTTCGAATCGCTGGCGGACAAGAGCTTGCTGCGCATTGTGGGCGACGCTGCGCCCCGGCTGATGATGTTCGAGACGATACGCGACTTCGCGCTGGAGATGCTGGCTGGCACGCCACTGGACCGCGACATCCGTGAGCGCCACGCTTGCCATTTCCTGGAACTCGCGGAGGAGGCGGAGCCGCACCTGGGCGGGAGAGCGCAAAGCGCCTGGCTGCGCCGGCTCGACCTCGAACAGGCGAACCTGCGCGCTGCCATCGCCTGGCTGCGGACGGGCGCCCACCCCCAGGATGCGCTGCGGCTGGGCGCGGCCCTCTGGCGCTTCTGGTGGTTGCGCGGCGACACCCGGCAGGATCGGGCCTTGCTGGAGTCACTGCTGGCTGAAGTGCCCGGCGCGGACAACCACTTGCGGGCACAGGCGCTCAATGGCGCGGGGGTGCTGGCGGACAGCGCCGGCGACTGGGAGGGCGCGGCTCGCCTGCACACCGAGAGCCTGCGCCTCTTCCGGGAACAGGGTGATCTCCACGGTGTGGCCTGGTCGTTGAACAACCTCGGCGTGGTTGAACTCAACCAGGGACGCCTGGAGGCGGCGCAGGCGCTGCTGGAGGAAAGCCTGGCGGTGGCGGAGCAGGCAGGGGCGGAAGCCAGCATCGCCACCGCCCTGAACGATCTGGGCACGATTGCCCACTACCAAGGGGATCACGAGCGCGCCATTGAGCTGCATACGCGCGGGCTGGAGCGTTTTCGCTCGCTCGGCGACGAGTCGCACGTGGCGCGCGCCCTGAACAACCTGGGCACCATCATCGGCGAGAGTGGCGACCTGGAGGCGGCCTGCTCGCTGTTGGCCGAAAGCCTGGCGCTGCATCGGGCCGTGGGGGACCGGCAGGGGATTGCCAGTACCCTCAACAACCTCGCGCAGTTCACCGGGCAAGGAGGGGATACCCCGGCGGCGACCGCCATGTTCTCCGAGAGCTACGCACTGGCCCGAGAGAGCGGCAACCGCCTGTACGCTGCCATCTCGCTGGAGAACCTGGCGTCGCTGCTGCTGCGCGAGGGCGAGTTGGCGCGGGCCGCCGTGCGCAACCAGGAAGCCTGGCGCCTCTATCTGGCGGTGGACGACTTGCAGGGGATCGCCAGTTCCCTGAGCGGCCTCGCGGTGGCTGCGCTGGAGGGTGGGCGCCCGGCAACTGCAGCGCAGGTGTTGGGCGCTCTTTCCGCAAGCGGCGCGGCTGAACATGCGGCAGGGGATGCCCTCGTGGCAGCCGAGCAGCGCTTGCGTGATCTCCTGGGCGACGAGCCGTACGCCAGCGCCCATGCGTTGGGGGCCACACGGCCTGCGGAGCACGTGGTGGCGCAGGCCGTGGCGGAATTGCAGGGTGCGGCTGGCGCGGGGAGCTAACGTCGCCTGGGCGCCGCCGCAGGCACAGGACCCCGGCTGTCGCCAACTCACTGCGTCCCGAGCGAAGTCGCGAATGCTTGTTGCAGCGTATGGCAGAAGACCTGACCTGCCCGGCAAGAAATCCCGTGTCTCAAGCGCAGCCGGGAAGGCCTGGTGTGAAATAGCGCTCGCAGGGAGCTGCGACCCCAAAAACTGGCGGCGAATTCCGCCTGTTCGAGCGCAAACCACGCGACAAGCGGTATGGCACACCAGGCGTTCTCGACTACGCTCGAGACACAAGGGGAATCCCGGCGGCCCAACTTCGCTGCGCGCCGCTGTGTGGAACTCATCCCCGAGCGCCCCGCGGCCCTCGCGGTCACGCGTGTGCGCGCTGAAATCGGCGTGGTGACGCCGGTGTTGAGCCGCGAGCAACGCACCGGCTCCCCCTTGCTCGCGCAGCAGGTGGGAGAGCCGGGCCAGTGGTGAGGGCCAAACAGGCATGAGCGCCCTCGTTTGACCGCACGACGAGCTTTCCCGGCCAGTCCAGGAGGCAGGTGAGGAGCGCCTGCCCTGCTCAGGCATGCAACTGCCTCACTGCGACAGCCGGTCGCGAATGAGCGCGAAGATCGTCTGCGCGGCGGTCAGGTAGGCGCCCTGCACGGCGCCGGTGTCGCCGCCGTCGTCATCCGTCCAGTTCAGGAAGAGCGCGAAGGAGACCCAGCGGTCGGGCACGTAGAGTCCGCCGGCGAAGGTCAGGACGTGGCTGCCATCGAAGTCGATGCTGCCGCCCTTGCCGAAGCCGTTGACGCCCAGCGGCATCGAGCGTAGCACCGCGTCGCCAAGCGCCAGGATCTGGCGAAACACCTCCAGGGTGACGCTGTACTGGAAGAAGGCCCCCTGCAGGGCTCGGGTGTAGAACGAGACCATCTCCCGTGGCGTGCTGGCCATGGTGATGGTCTCGTTCAGGATCGGGCGCGGCGGCAGGCTGGGGTCGGGATTCACCAGTTGATCCCAGGTCGTGTTTTCCCAGTCCGTCACGCCAAAGACGTAGCCAAAGAACTGGCGCGTGCTGAGGGGAATCTCGGTCTGTGTCAGCCCGATCTCCGCAATGAACGCCTCAACGTTCTCCGGGCCAACATGCTTGAGCACAATGTCGGTCGCCGTGTTGTCGCTGTGGGCGATCATCGCCTCCAGCGCCGTGCGCAGCGTGACCATGCCGGTCAAGGCCGGCGAGTTCAGGACCGGCGCGACCAGCGAGAAGACCGACTCGTCGAGTGGGAGTTGCTGCGCCAGGCGCAGGCTGAGCTGCGCTGCGAGCGGCACACTGCTGGCGGGGTCGAGCAGGGCTTCCTCCTGGCGCAGGCACTCCGCCAGCGCCAGCGCCTTGAAGACGCTGGCAATGAAGAAATGGTCGTCCGCATTGAGTTCCATTGACCAGGCGGGGCGGCCGGCATCCGGCGGCGCCAGGAACATCAGCCCCTGCCGGCCAGGGAGGCCCTTGTATGCCTCAAGGATGGCCGCGCTCAGGCCGTCCATGGTCTGCTCCTGGTCAACCGCTGGCGTGGCGGACTGCGCCAGGGCCTGTGGCGCCAGGAGCGCCGCGCCCAGGGCGGCGGCGGCCCCGGCGCTGCCAGTGCGGAGCGCGCACCGGCGGGAGAATGTCGTCCGGGTCTTCTCGAAGGGCATGTGCGTTTTCCTTCCGTGATCGCCGGGTGGTATCGAAGGCGAGCACGCTGATTGCGTGCCAACCGCCAGTGTCCAGGTAAGGAGCAGCGTAGCGGAGCGATCAATCCTCGATACGGGGCATGAGGCGCAGCCCTGTACTCACCCAGCCGACCCGGCCATCGGTGTCTCGCACAAACGGGATCCTGGCGGCGCCACGCGTCGTATGCGGCAGCCCTCTGTATCCTGAACGACACGGACGACGCCTCTGCGCGCGAAACCTGTCAGGCCTGGTTCCCGGGCGCGGGGCGGTGGCGACTCTTCGGCCTCCCGGATGCCAGCGCGTCGCCGCAGATGCGTGCTCACGCAGTCGCCTGGCTTGCTGATGCGGGCGACGGGACCGGCGCGGAGCCAGTGGACGCGGTCGCCTGCGGCAGCCGATGGCGTAAGGTGTCGTAGATGGGGGCATTGCCGAGTGCGTAGGGCACGATGGTGGCGGCAACGTTGGCGGCCAGGATCGGCAGCAACGGGGTCATGACGCCGGTCATGCCCAGCACCAGCAGGGCCCCGGTGAACGGCGCACGCACCACCGCCGTGAAGAAGGCCGCCATGCCCACGACTGCGCCCATCGTGGGCGAGAAGGGCAGCCCCGGCACGAGCAGGGCCGCAACCTGCGCGAAGAGCGCTCCAAACACCGAGCCGACGACCAGGAGCGGCGCGAAAATGCCGCCCGGCGTTTGCGCGGCGTAGGAGAACGGACCCAGCAGCCAGCGCGCCACGAAGACCAGCAGCAGCACCGAGATCGAGACAGGCGCACCAAGCGCGGCCTGGATCAGCGGGTCGCCGCCGCCGACCAGCATCGGCTCGAACCAGGCGACCAGCCCGACCACGCCCCCGACGAACGCAGCCTTGACGAGCTTCGGCACGGCGGTTACCGCTGCGAAGCGATCGATCGCCGTAATCAGGGTGGTGTTGTAGGCCGCGCCGAGTATGCCCAGCAGCGCCCCAAGCACGAGGCCGGCGAGCACCGTGGCCAGCACCGGTTCCGGTGGCTCAGTAACCGTGAAGTCCAGAGCGTCGCCCTGGATCGCCCGCGCCACCAGGATGGCGGACGCGCAAGCCGCGAGCGTGGACACCATCAGGCGCGTGCTGAAGCGGCGGGAGAGTTCCTCAAAGACGAAGGCAATGCCGCCAAACGGCGTGTTGAACGCGACGCCCAGGCTGGCGCCGGCGGCCGCACTCTGCATGATGCGCACAACGTCATCCGGCAGGGACAGGACCTGGGCCACACGCGCGCCAATGGTGGCGCCAACCTGGACCGAGGGCCCCTCCCGCCCCAGGGCCAGGCCCGAGCCTATGGCCAGGACGCCGCCCACGAACTTGACGGGCACCACCGCCAGCGAGGCAGGCTGGGCCTCCCCTCGCGTGACGGCTTCGACATGCTGCACGCCGCTGCCCGCCGCCAGCGGCGCGAAGCGTTGCACCAGCCAGGCCGCGACGGTCACGAGCACCGCGCTGACCACGACAGGGATGAGCCAGCCCCAGAGCGGCCACTGATGGGCGAAGGCCAGAATCTGCGCCCGGGCAGCGGCCGCCCGCAGCAGGCTGAGACTCAACGCCGCCCCGAATACCCCGGACAGGACGCCGCAGATCGTCGCCACCAGGGCCAACCGGGTGAGGTCACGGCTGGCCGGCGATTCATCCGTAACAAGCAAACGGGCATCAGTCATGGTGCAAGCGTACCCGCGCCGCCAGCCGCGCCTTCGCGAGCGGTACGCGAGGGCTGTGACGGCCAGAGGAGCAGGGTGGGCAGGCAAGCGCGTCCACGGCCGCGCTCACCAAGGCCGGGACTACGGCGCCAGCACGGCCTTCATGACCTCGCCGCGCGCCATGTCGGCCAGCGCCTGGTTAGCTTCGGCCAGCGGGTAGGTGGTGATCAGGCGCTCCAGGTCGAAGCGGGCGGCAAGCTGCGGCAGGGTGTTCACGTATTTTGCGTACTGCGGCTCCGCAAAGGCCCAGGAGCCGTAGACCTTGAGCTGCTTGCGCGTGATGACGTGCGGGTTGATTGGGGTGGCTCCCCGGTCGGTGTACTGACCGAGCACAAGGTAACGGCCGTTGCGGCGCGCGAACTCGAACCCTTCGGGCACCGCGCCCGGTACTCCGGCGCACTCCAGAACCACGTCCGCGCCGCGCCCGGCCGGGGTCTCGGCCAGCACCAGGCGCTTGCGCTCCTCGGGATCGGGGACAGCGAAGATGTCGATGTGGACATCGCCCACCCCGATCTCGCGCGCCAGCGCCAGGCGGCTGGCCGGGCCACCGACGATGATCGTCTTCGCCGCGCCCGCGAGTTGCGCGTACATGGCGGAAGCCAGGCCAACCGGGCCGCTGCCCTGAACCACCACCGTCTCGCCGACGTTGATGCCGACGATCTCCACCACGCCGTGCACGGCGGTCGGGCCGGCGCAGCCGAGGGCAATCGCCTGCTGGGGTGTTGTGCCCGACGGCAGCCTGAAGATGGCCGAACCCGGCTGCAGGTAGATGTACTCGGCCCAGCCGCCGGAGAGGCGCGGCCCGGTGTCAAAACGCTGATTGATGCCGTAGATGCGCCGGGTCTCGCAGAGCGTGCGTTCCCCTTCCACCACGCACCAGTAGCAGTGGCCGCAGGGAATGCTGGAGGCCCAGGCGATGGCGTCCCCCTCTCGCAGGGGGGCGCCGTTGTAGTCGGCGCTGACCCCCGGTCCCAGCTTCGCCACGCGGCCTACCGCCTCGTGCCCGAGGATGACGGGAGTCGGGATCGGGAGGTTTCCATGGTGGAGATGCACATCCGTGCCGCAGATGCCGGCCAGGTCGATCCGGGCAATGACTGCCCCTGGCTCCGGTTCCGGAATCGGCGCGCTCTCCAGGGTCAGGGGAGCGTTGAAGGCGTTGAGCACCACGCCACTGGCGGATGCGGGCAATCCAGTCATGGTCTTTCCTTGCGTTGAACGTGGAGCTTACGGCCGCTCCCAGAAGTATGACGTGCCGGGCCGGATGATCGTGCGCGCCACCGCATCGTTCAGGGCCAGGCCGGGCGTGGGCCCGGCGGTGCGCACGACGTGGCCATGGTGACCTGCCGGCTGGCCCCGCACTGCCAGGCAGACAGTGGCGGCGCGGCTGTGACGGCAAGTCCTGGCGGCGCGGGCGGCGGCGTTCGTCACGCGTGGTCCGTGTGTGGCTCCAGGTTCGGCGCGGGGCGGCCCGTCTCGGCGGTGTACTCGGCGAGTTTCTCGGGCAGCGGCGGGTAGTAGTCGTGGATCGAGCCGCCGGCCGCGACTTTCTCCCGAATCCAGCTCTCCAGCCGCTCCTTTTCCGGGCCGTGGGCCGCAAGCCACTCCGCCAGTTCGAGCGGCATCGCCAGCGCGCCTTCATCGTCCGCCAGGATGATGTCACCGGGGATCACCTGCGCCCCGCCCATGTTGATCGGGGTGTCGTAGTCCACCGGCACAAGATCCCGGCCGCTGTGGGAGGGATGCGCCGACTGGCAGAAGACGGGCAGGCCGAGCTCCTTGATAAACGGCGAGTCCCGCACCCCGCCGTGGATCAGGGCGGCAACCGCGCCGCGTACCAGCATCCGCGCCGAAAGGATGTCCCCGATGATGCCGACCGTCGGCAACCCCATCGCGTCAATGCAGAGGATGTCGCCCGGTTCCAGGGCTTCGATCAGGACGATCTCGGGGGAGACCCGGCGCGCTGCGGGATCGTGCGGCCCCTCAGCACTCCGGCACATCAGGTAGCGGCAGGTGCGGGCGCGCCCAACCAGGCGCTGGCCGAGGCCGAGTGGTTGCAGGGGGTGCAGCCCGAGCATGTACGTGTTGCGCCAGCCACGCGAGATGAGCAATTGGCAGGCGGTCGCCGTGCTGACCTGAGCCAGGTCAGCACGGATGGCGGCAAAGCGTTGCCCATCGTCAGGGCTCCAGACCAGGCCGGGCATGCATCGTCCTTTCCCGAACGGATGTCGTGATTGCGCCCTGTGGCGCCGGGAGACACGCGGTATCTTCTCAGATTTGGCAGTGGCCCTGATCATCCCGATCAACGATCACATCCCCCGCGTGATAGCCATGGGCGCTGTCGCCACAGGCCGCCTCCGTCGTCGAGGCTCCCTGGGCGGCGGCGCCGACGGGCAACTGGAGCTCCGGGTGCGGCGCCCACGGTCGTTCGCTGCCTGGACGGCAAAGTTCAGTAAACTGGCGTTAGTCCCACGTCACGTCCGACATCTTGAACTGGGCCAGACAGAGTGGACGACCGCTCCCACACGTTCTTCAACGCCCCACAGGACGACTGGCCCGGCGAGGCCGATGCCAATGCTCGCCAGGTTCGTGCACGCCTCACGTTAAGCGAGGCCGCAGCGGCGCTCGGGTTGGGCCGGGCCGCCATCCGCGATGCCATTGCGGCCGGTGACCTGCAAGCCTTGCAGGCGGATAGCGGGTGGCTGATCACGGTGGATGATTTGCTGCGCTTCAGCCGGCAGCGAAACCTGCCGCTGCCACTCGTGCCCTGGGAGCGCGAGGGTTTCCAGGTCCAGGCCCGGGGCGCCGCCAGCAGCCTGCCTGTCCCCCGTGAGGCGCTGATTGGCCGTGCGGCGGAAGTCGCTGCCGTCGTCTCGCTGCTGGACGACCCGGCGGTCAGGCTGGTCACGCTCACCGGGCCCGGCGGTGTCGGCAAGACCCGGCTGGCCCTGGCAGTCGCCGGGGCGATGAGGGACAGGCTGGCCGATGGAGTGATCTTCATTGATCTCTCGGCAGTCTTGCACGTCCCGGATGTCATTCCCGCCATTGCCCAGGCGCTGGGCCTGCGCGAGCTGGCCGATCAGGATCAATTCGGCCAGATCGTGAGTTACCTGCAGAGCCGGGAAGTGCTGCTCATCGTTGACAACGTCGAGCAGGTCATTGCCGCCTCGCCGTGGCTTGTCCAGATTGGGCGGCTCGCGGACATCACCATGCTGGTGACCAGCCGGTCCCCGCTGCGCGTAAGTGGCGAGCGCGAGTTTTCTGTCCCGCCGCTGCCATTGGCTGGAGCGCAGGCAACGCCAGAGGAACTGCTGGCCTCGGATGCTGGCCGACTCTTTGTGGAGCGCGCGAGGACCCATGACGCGGCGTTCCCGGTTGACGAGCGGAGCGCTCCGCTGATCGCCCAGGTGTGCGCCCGGTTAGATGGCCTGCCGTTGGCCATTGAGTTGGCCGCAGCCAGGACCCGGCTGCTCTCACCGCGTCAACTCCGGGATCGCCTGGCCTCGTCATTGCCACTCCTGACGAGTGGCGACCGTGATGCCCCACCCCGGCACCTCACCATGCACAGCGCGGTGGCCTGGAGCTACGACCTGCTCAGGCCCGACGAGCAACGCCTGTTCCGGCAGTTGGCTGTCTTCACCGGCGGCTTCACCCTGGATGCGGTGGAGTGGATCGGGAGCAGCAACCCTCGCCGCACGCCTGAGGCGGCGACACTTGACCGGCTCGACGCCTTGCTCAACCAGAGCCTGATCGTGCGCGAGGCGGGGCCTGATGGTGAACCACGCTATCGCCTCCTGGAGACAATTCGCGCCTTTGGTCTCGGGCAGTTGGCTGGCGAGGAGGAGGTGGAGTTTCGCGACCTGCACGCACGGTATTTCGGTGAACTGACCCAGGCGCTGCGGCCCCTGGTCGTTACGGAGGCGGCGCGCGCCCCGCTGGAACGGCTCGCGGCCGACGACGCCAACCTGCGCGCTGCGCTTACCTGGCTGGCCAGGCGGGATGACCCCGCTGAGTTCGGCGCGTTGGTCGCTGCTCTCAGCGGCTACTGGCTTGCCTACAGCCTGCTGACCGAAGCTGACATGTGGATTGCCCGGGCGCTGGCGCGGCGCGAGCGGATCCCGGCCCTCGATCAGGCTCACCTCTGGAACGCGCGGGCCATTTTCTCTGGCTTTCTCGGAAACTTCGATCAGGCTGGCGATGCATTCGCGGAGGGTCTCCCGCTGAGCCGCGCTGCCGGCAACCCGCTCGACATGGCGATGATGCTCACGTCCATGGGCGCGATGCATAACGTGCTCACGCGCTACGCCGATGCAGAGGAGGTTCTGGATGAAGGGCGAACGATTGCCGCGGCAGTCCCCGACCCGGCTGAACGCGCCGCGATCATGGGACGCGCCCTGGCGAACCTGAGTGTGACCGCGCGATCGCAGAGCGATTTCGCCCGGGCGCGCGCCATGAGCGAGGCCGCCCTGGCGTGCTACCGCGGTTTCGGGTTCGATCTTGCGGAAACGCGCACGCAGATGGATCTGGCAGACACCGCCCGCTTCGAAGGGGACCTGACAACCATGGTGTCGCACTACCAGGCCTGCCTGGCGCAAACGGGTGAGCGGGGCGACATGCGCCTGGTTGCGGACGCCATGACTGGTATCGCCAGCGCGTGCACCGAATGGGAGCGTCTGCAGACGGCAGCGCGTCTCTTCGGTGCTGCCGAGGCGCTGCGTGAGCGCGTCGGGATCGGGTTCTCGCTCCCCCGTGACCGGGAACTGACCGAGCGCAGTGTGGCGCAGTTGCAGGACGCGCTGGGCGAGGCCGGGTTTGTGGCTGGCCTGGGGGAGGGGCGGGCGTTGCCGATAACGCATGCCGTCGCCATCGCGTTGGCGGTCACCCCGGCGACGGAAGCGGTGGCTGCCATCACGCCAGAGGCGCCGCTCTTTACGCGGCGCGAGCTGGATGTGCTCCGCCTGCTGGCAGCGGGCCATACGGACCGCGATATTGCCGACGCGCTCTTCATTGGCCATCGCACCGTGAGCTGGCACGTCGGCGCCATTCTCGGCAAGCTCGGGGTCAAGTCGCGGCGCGCGGCCGCCGCCCGCGCCGTCGAGGATGGCCTGATTTAGGCGGCGTCTCAGTTTTACCCCCGTAGCAAACCCCGTAGAACCTACGGGGTTCCAGACTGCGGCCGTGCCGTACGCTGAGATCGGCGCATTGCGACCGGAAGGAGACCTTTTCCAAGACTGTAGGAGATCGTGATGATCGACGAGCGTCTTGACCGCCTGGCCCGAACCCTCGCTGGTGGCGCGACCCGGCGCGCCAGCTTCGGCCTGCTGGCAGGCGGGGTACTTGCTGTGATGCCTGTGAGACAGGGCAAATCGACCAGCGTCTCGGCTCAGCAGGTCAACATCAATCAGACCGGCTGGGGGTTCAGCCCGGGTGACCACTGCGTCACTGACAACCAGTGCGACAACAGTTTTCCCGAACCTGGCATCACCTACGGCGCCGGGAACGGATCTGATGGCCCGTATGGCCCCGACACGGTCTGTTGCCGGTACGAGGGCGGTGTGTGCGGCGGGCCGCTGAGCGCACGGCATGATCTCTGCTGCGGCGCGCTGCTATGCCTGGGCGGCATCTGCGGCTGGGCGTAATCGGGAGTAAGCAAGAGGCCGAGGGGTAGGAACGTGCAGAGAAGTACCAGCGAATGCAGGTTGCCCGCATACGGCCGGGCGTGGCGGCAGTCCCTGAGCCGCCGGCGCGCTCTGCTGGGCGCAGGCGCTCTCGCCGCTATGGCTCCCGTAGTGGCAGGACCTGGCGCCTCGCCGCTGGCGCAGGAGGCGAGCCCGGCTGCCAGTGCGGCCACGGGCGGCGATCTGCCTCGTGGCGTCACGCCGGAGCGCGTCGCGTCCGCCATCGCCCAAATCCCGGATCTGGCGACGACGCTGCTGGAGCAGTCGGGCGTGCCGGGTATGGCCGTGTCGGTGGTCTACGACGACGAAGTGGTGTACAGCGGCGGGTTCGGTGTCCGCAACAAGGAGACTGGCGAGGCGGTCAACGCAGACACGGTCTTCCTGCTGGCATCCGTCTCGAAGCCGATTGCGGCCACGGTGGTTTCGGCGGTAGTTGGCGACGGGGAGATCTCGTGGGATACGAGAATGGCCGACCTCGATCCGGGGTTTGCGCTGCACGAAGCCTGGCCCACGCAGCAGGTGACTCTGGCAGATCTGTTCGCGCACCGCAGTGGCCTCAAGGACCACGGCGGGGATGTGCTGGAAGATCTCGGCTATGGGCGCGACGAGATCATTCACCGCCTGCGCTACCTGGCGCCGCAGTACAGCTTCCGCGATGGGTATGCCTACACAAACTTTGGGCTGACAGCGGCTGCGGAGGCCGTCGCGAGGTCGCTCGGCGCCACCTGGGAAGACCTGTCGGCGGAGCGGCTCTATGCCCCTCTGGGCATGACCAGGACCAGTTCACTGCTCGCCGATTACGAGGCGCAGGAGAACCGGGCCATCCCGCACATCCGGGCCGGTGGGGCGTGGGTAGTCGCGCCCGTACTGCGGAACCCGGACCCTCAGTCGCCGGCCGGCGGGGCCAGCTCCACCGTCATCGATGTCGCGAAGTGGCTGCGGCTGCAACTTGGCCAGGGTATGTACGACCGGCAGGAGGTGATTCCCCCCGCCGCCCTCGCGCCGATGCACCGCCCGCAGGCTTTCAGTCGAATACCGGGCGATCCCGCTCGTGACCGGACGGGGTTCTACGGGCTGGGGCTGAATGTCAGTTTCACCGACGACGGCGCAGTCCAGTGGGGCCACTCAGGAGCATTTGCGCTCGGAGCGGGGACGGCGGTGTTCATGCTGCCCGGTTCGGGGTTCGGCATCGTGGCGCTCTCCAACGCGCCCGGCCCCGGCGCACCGGAGGCGCTGTGCCTGAGCGTGCTGGACCTCGTGACCACGGGCGCGGTCAGCCGCGATTGGCAGGCATTGATCGAAAGTATCGTGGCGGCCGGAGCCGAGGAAGCGGAATACAGCACCGGGACCGACTGGGCCGCCGCACCGGACAATGCCGCACCCGCCCTGCTGGATGCAGCCTACGCCGGGACATATCACGACGACTTCTACGGCGACATCGAAATTGCCAGCGGGGGCGATGGCCTGGTGATGCGGCTTGGGCCCGCGCCGCTGGAGTTCCCGCTCACGCACTACGCGCGCGATACGTTCTCCTGGCAGCCAATCGGGGAAAATGCCCTGGGGCCGAGCGGCCTGACGTTCCTGGTCGGGCCGGATGGCGCGGCCAGTGCCTTCCATGACGAATATCTGGGCAAGCACGGTCCCGGGTTGATCTCGCGCGTCGCCGGGGGGGTGTTCCCCCGGCCCGGGGGCGGGGGGGGGCGCGGCGGCGCCCGGGGCCGGGCCCCACTCCCGGGCGTATGAGCTTTTCCTGGCGTGCCGTCTCCCTAGCGATAGGGATCGAGGGGGTTGCCGCCGTTGTAGACCTCGTCGCGGTCGCTGCGGCCATCGAAATCGGTATCGGCTGCGATGGCGCTGGTGTAGTACCCGAAAAGGCCAACAATCTCTTCGAGATCAGAAAGCCCGTCAAAGTCCGAATCGTAGAGATTCGGGTAGCTGTAGCCGTAGCGGTTGTACAGCTCATCGCCATCGCCCAGGCCGTCATCGTCCGTGTCGTTGTCAAAGGGGTTCAGGCCGTAGGTCTTGACCTCGGCCTCGTTGGTGATGCCGTCGCTGTCGGAGTCGAGTGCTGGCGCGGGTTGGCCCGGAACCAGATTGGCGTTCGCCGTGTCCTCTGCACCGGCGAGTGGGGTGAGCGTGGAGAGCGCCACAGCTCCGAGGAGGAAAGCGCCAAACGTCCGGGGAGCGGCGGCTCGCCAGATCGTGCTGCGGCCGGAAGATGAGGTGCGCGTGTTCACTGATCCTGTCCTTGTCTGCTTGCCTGCTGGTTGCCCAGGGAGGTGTTTGCGTTCAGCCGCCAGGGGGCGGCTCAGGGGTACAGCATGCCTGTGCGGCTGGGGACACGCGGCTAGCGGGATGGCACAGGGAGAGACAAATGGAGCACAGAGTGAGGGACTTGCGGGTGCAGGGGGGTGGCCGTCAGATCAGCCCGAATCAGTGGCGGAGCCAGGCCGTCCTGGTGCTTGCCACAAAGGCCCGGTGCTCCGACGGCCAGCGACACGGAGGCCCGGCGTGCTTTCGCCAGGGGGATTCACGGGTTCGCAGGCCGGACGATTGTGGAACCTCGGTGTTGATGTTACTGTGCGAATCAGGCAAATCTCGGATGAACCTTCACCTGGGTTTTCTTGAGTGCAGGGCGCGTCTGCCCGACGTTCTGTGTGTCTGATGAGGGGCGCTGGCAGTGCGCTGCGCGCGTGGCAAAAGGGAGAGGGGGACGGTCATGGATGAGCATCGTTTCGATACGCTGACACGCCGTCTGGCCGGCACGACCTCGCGGCGTACCAGTGTGCGCCTGCTGGCGGCAGCCGGGGCAATGGTGCTGGGTCTGGCCCGGGGGAAGGGCGAGGCGGCCGCGCAGTCGTGGTACCGCAGCGCGGGCGAACCCTGCTGGGAAGATGACCAGTGCGTGGCCGCAGACACGGCCCTGGTCTGCGCCGACAACGGAACGTTGGAGGACGGGTCGCTGAACTGCTGCGCGTTTGAGGGCAGCCGCTGTGGGGCAGACACGCACTGCTGCGGGCGTGATGTCTGCGCCGGAGGGTTCTGCCGGGGTGCTTCGGGTGGCCCGGACAGCGGGCCTGTCTACAACCCGATCACGCTGTCGCCCGGTGATGCCTGCCAGACCACGGTCCAGTGCAATCGTGATGTCACTGGCGCAATCTGCGAGTTCACCAGCACGACGGGGGATGCTCGCTGTTGCTGGTACGAGGGGTCGTTCTGCACTTCTGGCGCGCAGTGCTGCGGCTCCCGAGTTTGCTCTGCCGGTATTTGCCAACTCAGCGGCGGTGGCTCTGGTTCGGGTGGCGGAAACGGCGGTGGCGGCGCGTGCCCGTGGGAGGGATGCACTTGCATGCTGTACCGCGATCCGTCGTGCCGCGCCAGTTGCCAGTTGAACGACCCCTGTGCCCCGGGGCTGATGTGCACCGCCCGCAGAAGCGATGATGTCGGGATCTGCGTACGGCGCTAGTTCGACTCGCCCGGCGCGGCCGGGCGGGCGCAACAGGGGCCCGGTACGGATACCGGGCCCCTGTTGCGTGAGGGACGTGCGACCTCGCGGGTGGGGTCAGGCGGGGAGCGCCTGCGGACGCAGCCGCCCAATGACGTAGCCCAGGGTGGTGGCGGCCAGCCCGGTGACGATCGCGGCCGCGCGCCCGAAGCCGCCGATGTGGCCGTAGAAACCCGCGCGCAACCCGGCCAGTACGCCACGGGGCAGGATGTGGAACGTGTACGTGCGTTCGCTGCTGAGGCCGCTTTGCTGCCCGACCAGTTGGACGACGAGGGCCTTGGACAAGCCTTCGGCGTAGCACCGCTGCAAAAAGTACCGTGGACTCATGCGGCTGCGGGGCACCCGGTGCCAGACGACGGCGGCCGGGTCGTAGAGGACGTGGGCCTGCGGGAATGCGTTCAGCACCCGGATGCCCAGTTCGGTTTCCTCACAGCCCATGGGGCGAAGCCCAACGCGCCCGATGCCTTCGCGGAAGGGCCCGGCCGCCCGGAGCGCCTCCCGGCGATAGGACATGTTCGCGCCGATGAGGTTGCGGACTGGTTGCACGCTGGTCGGCTGCCCCCGGTAGCTGCAGCCCACGACCCAAAGAAACTCGACCGGGAACCACGCCGGCTTGCGGCCCCCGGCCCAATCGGGGAGCACCGCGCCGCCTACGCCCAGTACATCGCCCCGGCGATAGTGCTCGCGGAAGCGTTCGAGCCACGTGGAGTCGGCCCGGGCGTCGTCGTCCAGGAACGCCACGATATCACCGCTGGCAGCTGCCACCCCGGTGTTGCGCGCGCCAGACAGTCCCCGGGTTCCCCGGTTTGGGATGACCATGACCTCCGGGAATGATGTGTGGACCAGCGCCAGGAGGTCATCGTTATGGTCGATGACCACGATGATCTCGTGCGGGTTGACCGACTGCAGCTGCAAGGAGGCGATGGCGTCGCGCAGGTCAGACCAGCGATCCAGCGAATAGGCGCAGATGACCACACTCAATGTGGGTTGGGAGGTTGGCGGCGTTGCGTGGGTCACGAGTCGTAGCCAATGCGCTGCGGCGGCATCCGGGGCTCCTCTGGCCGTAACGTCTGGTGCACGCTCTGCGGAGTCGTGCCGCGACTATGGCGCCAGCACCCGATCCGGAGTGCATGGCGCCCACCGGGCATCTTACCGGGCGAAGGGGCGTTCGTGCGAAACTGTGAGTGTCATGAGAACCCCATTATGGTGATGGTCACACGATTCACCGTGAAGTTCAATTATTTGTGACCTGCATCGCGGCGATCCCAGTCCGGCAGCACGCTGCCGTGGATGACAATTGACGGCAGGAGTCCGGCTCGCGGACGAGAAGCGGTCGCGCCGGCGGGGAGCGCGAACGTATCGGTGCGGGTGGCGCAGGGTGTCGCGGGCTGCCGGGCAGTTCCTGAAAAATGCCCTGAGGGGAGTTGCAGAAAGAGGAGGGACATGAGGCCTTCGCTGTCGCCACCGGTGCAGGCTGAGGCGAGCGTGCTGCCGGGGATTGTTGCCGCGCAGACCAGCTCGACGTCTGCGCGGCCGGGCAGCGATGCCACAGCGTTGACCAGCGCCTCCGGTGCGCGCGGTGGCGTGGGGGTTTTCTTCCCCGTGAAGGCAGGCGGCGCCGCCGATGGGGAGAAGACCTGGCGCCCGGCGGCATTCACGCTGGCCGGCCATTGTCGGAGCACCGGTGAGTTGGGCCAGGTTCGAGACCGTGACCTTGCCGCTCTGGCAACCACGCGGGTGGCCCGCGTCGTCGACCTGGGAACGTCCCTGGAGGAAGCGTGGGGTTGCGCCCCGACCGCGCCAGGGAGTCAGCCGGTCTTGCTCGCTGCGCCACCGAGGCTGAAGGTCATCGCCGGCTCAGGGCGTATTCGCCAGGTGTTCCGCAATATCGTCGCGAACGCAGCCGAACATCCGCCGGCGAAAGCGATTGTGACGATTCGGGCCAGGCGACCCGCGGGCCGGGCCCCGATGGCGGCTCCTTTCATCGCTGCCAGGTGTGACCAGGAACCGCCGGAGGCCGGTGCACACATGTCGGGGCCGGGCCTGGGCCGCTATCTGTCGAAACGCGTTGTCGAGGCCAACGGTGGGAGGCTCGGCGCAGGAGCGGCGTTCGCCGTCTCCATCCGGGTGGCTGCATGATCCGGCTGTTTCTGGTCGATGACCACGCGTCGTTTCGCGAACTCCTGGCGCTGCGCCTGGAGTTTGAGAAGGATGTGGCGATTGTGGGCGAGGCAGGGTCGATCCAGGCCGCGCGTGACCTGTTGGAGAAGGTCATGGGCGACATCGATGTCGCCCTGGTGGACCTGGACCTCCCCGACGGCACAGGCATCGCCCTGATCCATGATATGCACCAGGGCAACCCCGAGATCCAGGTCATCGTGCTCACGGCCAGCGGGGACCGCCGGCGCCATGCCGACGCGGTTGCGGCGGGCGCTGTGGGCGTGCTGCTGAAGGACGCGCCAGCGGCCGAGATTGTGGCGGCTGTGCGCAAGGTGAGTGCGGGCGAATCGATCCTGGGGACCAGAGAGGCTATCGAACTGCTGCGGCTGAACGATCAGCAGCGTTCCTCCGAACGGGAGGTCTCGGCTGTGACGGGCCGGCTGACCCCGCGAGAGCACGAGATCTTGCAACTTCTGGCCGAGGGGCTGGGTGACGAAGAGATTGCGGCCCGGCTTTTCGTAAGCCCGAAGACGGTGCGGAATCAGATGGTCAGCATCCTGAACAAGCTCGGGGTTGAATCCCGGTTGCAGGCCCTGATCGTTGCGGTGCGCTACGGCATCGTTGAGATTACCTGAGCCACCCCACCGGGGTGGCGTGCGACCCTCCCGCCCGCAGACCGGCCGCAGGGATCGGGACAATTTACCTACGACGGCGCACAACTCAGCACCTACGCTGGCCGCTGCGTGGGCGACGGAGCCCGACCCGAGTGGCTCATTGGCGTGCCTTTGCGTGGGGGCAAACATCTTGCAAACCTACCCACTTGTCCTGCTCGCCAATGAACCGTGCAGTTACCGTTCACTGCTTGCGGCGGAGCTGCCACTTCTCCGGCCCAACCTCCGTGTCCTGGAGATCGACCCGGACGACCTCGACGCGGTGGTAGCCCGCCTGCGCCCGGCCGTCGTGGTTTGCAGCCGCGTGCTGGAGCAGGCGCTGGGGCTGGAATCTGCCATCCTGCTGCTCTACCCCGCAGGGGAAGATGCGCTGATCCGGAATGTCGATGGCGCCGACCAGAAGATGGCCAGCCCCCGCCTTGCGGATGTCCTGAGCGCGATAGACCACGCGGTCCCCCGTTCATAAGGCTGGTGATGCAGGAGTCCTGCATTGCTAACTCGCACCTCATTGAGACTCAATCCGGGCAAGATGTTTCCTCCCTGCACCTACGCTAAACAGGCCGTGAAGTTGGGACATTTGTCCCGCAGGAGTTGGGACGTATCCCCAACGGAAATCGGGACGCCCGCCCATGAGCAGAACCTGGCCCGAGCGTAGTCTTGACATCACTGAAGAGGGAATGGCGGCGACGCACCGGGACAGGGGACGAGAATGGCACACCGCAGCAACACGAGCGAATTCGCAACGGTTTCGGTCATTGTTCCGGCAAAGAACGAGGCCCAGAACCTCGAGCACGTGCTGCCATTGATCCCCGACTGGGTTGACGAGGTTATCCTGGTGGATGGCCACTCGACCGACAGCACCATCGCGGTCGCGGAGTACCTGATGCCGTCGATCAAGGTGGTGCGCCAGACGGGCCGCGGCAAGGGCGATGCCCTGCGCGCCGGCTTTGAGGCCGCGACCAGTGACATCATCGTCATGATCGATGCCGACGGTTCGACCCAGCCAACCGAGATTCCGGCCTTCGTTGAGGCCCTGGTGGACGGCGCAGACTTCGTCAAGGGCTCGCGGTTCGCGGCTGGCGGCGGCACCTCGGACATGTCTCACCTGCGCCGGTTCGGCAACTGGGGCTTCACCACCCTGGTCAAGGTGCTGTTCGGTGGTTCGTTCACTGATCTCTGCTATGGTTACAACGCCTTCTGGCGCCGCGTTCTCCCCCAGCTTGAGCTGGACGGCGACGGATTCGAGATCGAGACGATCATGAATGTCCGCGCCCTGCGCACCGGCCTGAACGTCGTTGAGGTGCCGAGCTTCGAGGCGGAGCGCATTCACGGCGAGAGCAACCTGCGCACCTTCCCGGATGGCTGGCGTGTACTCAAGGCGATTGGCCGCGAGGCTATGGCTGGCTGGACCGCCGCCCTGAACCCGAACGCTGCCCGTGCGTAATCACTCTCCGCTAATGAACCGGTAGTCGAACGAGATAGTGGGATGGGGGCCAGGGTTATCGACCTGGCCCTCGTCGTTTTTCGCGTCCCGTGATGCGGGCAGCGGCAACCCCGCCCCAGGCAAGCGCGCCAAACAGGGTCGCTGCGTAGAGCGGATAGGGCAGCATGAACCCGGTGGTGGCGAAAGGCCAGAGCAACGGCACGCCTGCCGTGGAGGTGGCCATGTCGCGCAGGAAATGCACGGCCAGGCCAACGGCCACGCCCAGCCCCATGCTTCGCCCGAAACCTCGCGCCATAGCTGCTGCCGCCACCACGATGAGGATGGTGCAGACGCTATGCGTGAAAGGGCGGTTGGTTTGTCTGGTCAGAAGATCCGACCCCAGAAACAGGGGAATGTGATCAAGGTCGATTGCCACTGAACCGATGAGGCAGCCGAGGATGAACCCGTCGTTTCTGGACGGGAAGGCGAGGAGGAAAATGGCCATCGTGGTGAAATGCGCCGTTTCATCGGCAATTCCCGTGGCAATCAGCGTGTGAGGACCGGCGAGGAGCCAGCGGTCGATGCCCAGAATAAGGACGAACCCCGCCAGCGCCAGGGCAACGCGCCGCCAGGGGTGAGCCAGAACGTGAGCAGCCTGGCGCCAGAGCGCCCTCATCTCTGCGCGACGAAGCACAACCGGCGCCGGTCAGGCAACGGGTCCGGCCAGGGTCCGCAGGCCTTCAGCCAGCGAGATTGTTGGGGTCCAGCCCAGATCACGCTGGATGGCAGCGATGGCGAGACAGGACTGGAACACATCCCCTGGGCGCGACGGGGCGTTGGCAACGGCCGTTGCCGGGCCAAAGACGACCTCTGTTTCCCGCAGCAGTTCGTTGACAGTGGTCATCGTGCCGGTGCCGACGTTCCACATGCCGTTGGCGTCGGCTTGCAGCATGGCGATGAGGGCGCGCACAACATCCGTGACATGCACGAAATCGCGCCGCTGCTCGCCGTCGCCAAAAATCGTGATGGGCAACCCCGCCGCGAGCCGTTCCGCGAGGATGGCGACCACCCCGCCTTCGAGGTCGCTGCGCTGGCGCGGGCCGTAGACATTCGCGAGCCGCGCGATGGCGTACGGCAAGCCCGAAAGCTCCAGATAGCGTTCTGCCGCGTACTTGTGGATGCTGTAGTACGCCTTCGGCCGGGGAAGAGTCTGCTCGGTGGCTGGCGCAGGCGTTTCGCCGTAGATGCCGCCCCCGGTGGAAACGAAGACGACCCGAACGCCCCCGGCGGCCTGCGCCCCGGCGAACACGTGCTGGGAGCCGACCAGGTTCACCGCCCGGTCCCGGTCGGGGTCGGCCATGGAGCGTGGCACGCTGACCTGCGCGGCGGCGTGCACAATGGCATCGGGCCGGGCGGCGGCGATCGCCTCAATGACGCCCGGGTCGGCAATGTCAGCGCGAATGATCTCGATGCCGGCGGGGAGGTTCGCGGCGTCGCCGCTGGAAAGTCGTCCAGCACGATGGCCCGCGCGCCGGTCTGCACGAGGCAGTCAACGAGGTGACTGCCGATGAAACCTGCGCCGCCCGTGACCAGCACGCGTCGCGCTTTCAGCGTGTTTCGACTCACGGTGCAGTCGGCCCTTTCGCTCCACGTTCTGACAGGCGCCTGGGACCGTCCCGGCGCAGCCACGGATCATTGGTGCTCGCCGGGGACCCGCGCATCGCGTTGCCCATTATTCCGAATGCCGGCGAACAGTGCTTCGCCCGGCAAACTGTTGGTCGATCTGCCGGCACTGGGGCAGAACCACACGTTGTCGGGAGCGAAGCGCCATTCGCCGATGCTGGCTGTTCGCGATGCGCCCTTTCTTCATGAAGAAGGCGTTCGCGCTGGCAGGCCATGCGGGCCGCTCACTGGTACTATTGCCTCATGTTCCTGATAGAGCATGTCGAGCAGTTCATTTTCTGTAGCTTTGCGAATCGTGATGCGCAATCTTCTCTCACTGCTCCCATTTTCACGAGTCTACACAACGAACTGCGTGATGGATATCGCCGGCAGGCGTCTCTGACAGGGGGAATGGCACGCGGACGGATCCTGTCCAAGCGAAAGGGTATCAGGCAAGGTGGATGATCGGCACTTCGATAACCTGGCGCGCTCTGTCGCCAGGTCAGCCTCTCGCCGTCACCTGCTTCGCCTCCTGCTGACAACCGCAACGACTGGTGTCCTGTCAGCGATTACTCCACCAGGCGCATTCCCTGGCCGTCGAAACAACGGTGTGCCAGGTGTTGCTGAAGCGAAGCAGGACGCAGGCGGCGAGGACGGGGACACGGTTGTGCTCCTGGCCGCAGGAGACATCGCTTCCTGCGATTCAATCGGCGACGATATGACCGCCGACCTGCTGGACGAGCATGAGGGCACGATTCTCCTGTTGGGCGATACGGCGTACCAGTCGGGGACGCCGGAGGAGTTCGAGGAGTGCTACGAACCGACCTGGGGGCGCCACAAGGACCGCACCTACCCTTCCCTGGGCGACCACGAATACAACACGCCGGGAGCCAGCGGCTACTTTGACTACTTTGGCGACGTAGCCGGCGACCGGGACAAGGGCTACTACAGTTTCGATCTGGGCGCCTGGCACATTGTGGTCCTCAACGCCAACTGTTCAAAGGTCGGCGGCTGCGAGGCAGGCTCTCCGCAGGAGCAATGGCTGCGGGAAGACCTGGCAGCGCACCCGGCGCCCTGCACCCTGGCCGCCATCCATGTTCCCCGCTTCAGCTCCGGCACTACCCACGGCAGCAATCCGGCGATGAGCGCCTTCTGGGACGCGCTCTACGAAGCCGGCGCCGATGTGGTTCTTTCGGGCAACGAGCACAATTATGAGCGGTTTGCCCCGCAAACCCCGGACGGCATTCGGGACGACCGCCAGGGTATCCGCCAGATCATTGTCGGGACCGGCGGCGTCGGCCACTACCCGATTGGCCCGCCCATCGCCAACAGCGAGGTACGCAATGACGAGGATTGGGGCATCCTGAAAATGACGTTGCGCCCCGGGTCGTACGACTGGGAGTTTATCCCGGTGGAAGGGCAGTCCTTCACCGACAGCGGCTCCGGTGTTTGTAACCCGCTCGTGCGCGAGTTTTCCGCCGTGGCCGATGTCACCGTCCGGGAGGAAGACCCCGCTGCCAATTTCGGGGAGGAGGCCACGCTGGAGGTCGATTCAGACCCGCAGGCCTGGACATATCTGCGCTTCGAGGTCGAGGATGTTGACGCACGCGTCGAAAGCGCCCACCTGCGCCTGTACGCGCCCCCAGGCGAGGCGACGGGCCGCGGCCCAGAAGTGTTCGGCGTCGATGCCGATTGGTCGGAATCCAGCCTGACGTGGGAGAACCAGCCGGAGATCACCGGGGGACCCTTCGGATCAGTCGATGGCATCACCGAGGGATCGTGGATTGATATCGACGTTAGCGAAGCGGTGACGGGCAATGGATCGTACGCCTTTGCACTTCAACCACGGTCGGACGACGGCATTGGCTTCGTCTCGCGAGACAACCTCTTCCTGCAGCCCCTCCTGGTGCTGACCTTGCGGCGCGGAAGCTGAACACGGGTGTACGCACGCCAGGGCCTTCGCCGGCGGCTACCCATGCGTGGTTGCGATGGCGCGGCGGCGCTGAGCCGCCGCCCGGGAGGGCTCAACGGCGCCGGTAGACGCGGATGAAATCGATATCGAGGTGAGCCGGAAACGGAGTGGTCTCGTCCGGGTGACCCGGCCAGTCCCCACCGACAGCCAGATTGGCAATCAGGTAGAACGGGCCGGATGGCACCGCCTCGGGATCACTCACGCGGTGGCGTTCCACAGCATCCACGTACCAGATAATGCGCTCTGCATCCCAGTCGATCGCGAAGGTATGGAACCCATGGGAGTAGTCGGGTCCAGTGAATTCGCCGGGGATCGCCGTCTGCTCCCCATCCTCCCCGGAGTAGTGGACATTCATGTGGACCGTGTTCGGCGCGTGCCCAAGAATCTCGAAGATGTCGATTTCCCGCTGCCGCGATGCATCCAGCGGCAGCAGCCAGCCCGCTGGCCATAGCCCCTGGCCCGTGGGTATGCGGGCCCGGATCTCGAAGTAGCCATACTCCTGCGAGAACGAGTCGTGCGTGGAAATGAGCCCCGAGCAGAAGGCGCGATCGGGCTCCATGGGGAGTACGCAGCGGTCGGCGACGATACGGAGACGACCGTCTGCGACCTGGAAGAAGTCCGTCCGCTTCAGATCATCCCGCACATACCACTGGAGCTCGCCAACGCTGCTGCGGTCGCGCCCCCAGGGAAAACGGGTGCGCCAGATCTCGCTGTCCAGGTCCGAACCGTCGAACGATTGATCCAGGGATAGTTCCCACCGATCGGGATCCCAGGATGGGTGGATGAAGCCGGCGCTTTGGTGGACGGACGACTCGCGCAGAGCGCCGAGGCCCGGCTCGCCCGCACCTGCCGCTGCCTTGCCTCTGACGTGCCGCGCCGGCAGCCCGGCCAGGAGTGCGCTTGCGAAAACCTGCACGGCGCTTCTGCGGGTCGAGGATCCGGAAAGCACGCGGGCGAGTGAGTCAAATTGTGTGGATCTCAAGGTGCTGCTCTCTCGCTGACGGGTCAGCTCACACGCGTACGGAGGGATGCGGACGGCGAGCCTGGTCATGGCGTGTTGCCGTTGGCCAGGCCGGGCGGTGGACCAACAGACGCCACTGGCCTAACGGCGCATTATGCAACACGAATCGTTGGATACGTATCACTTCGCGATGGTTCCTCCCGGTAATGCCGGTGTCCACGCGCGTTTGTAAAGAGGGTGTGCGTTACAACGTACAATTGGGTTTACTGTTGGAGAATTCTTGATGAATGGCGCCGCCGTCGCCGTGTTGGGGTGTTTCTGTCCGTTCCCGGCGGGGTTGACTATGCTGAACCCGATCAAGCTATCTCTGGCCGAATCGGGGCTCGTCGTGTGTGGCCCGGCGCTCAGCGTCAGGCTGGCGCCGGGTGGCAAATACAGTGGACTCGCTGGTCGCTCCGGGGCGAGTTCGGGAACGGAGCGCTGCCGTGTTGACTGGGCCTTTGGCCAATGCATCGGGTCTTGATGCTGCGCGAGCCGCATCGGCGCTGTCACCGGAGCGTTGCAGCCAGCGGGCAACGGCTTCGCCAGGAGCCAGCGCGCGGGAGGTTCGGTTGGCCATCGGCGTGCAGTAACGTGTGGTGCGTCAGGTTTCCGGCGCCGCGATGGCCTTGACGACCCTTCTTTCCCGGTACACGCATTCGCCGCTCTTCGCGAACGCCTACGCGTTGATCCTGAACACGGGCGCGACGGCGGCGCTGGGGATGGTGTATTGGGTCCTGGCCGCGCGGCTCTATTCCGCCAGTGACGTGGGACGAGGCGCAGCGGCGATCTCGGCGATGACGTTTCTCGCCGGTGTGGCCCAACTCAATCTCGCCGCCGTCATGATTCGCTTTTTGCCCGGCGCGCGGCGCGGCGCGGCGCGGTTGGTGGCATCAACCTACCTGGTGATCGCTGGAACTGCGCTCCTGGTCGCCGGCATCTTCGTTGCAAGCCTCAGCCTCTGGTTTTCGTCGCTCCGATTCCTGCGAGACGATCCGTGGCTCGGCGTCTGGTTCGTCCTTTCGACGATGTGCTGGTGCGTGTTCGTCAATCAGGATGGCGTCCTCACCGGCCTGCGCCGCACGTCATGGGTCCCGATCGAGAACATCGCCTATGGCATTCTCAAGATCGTGCTGTTGGTCGCCTTCGCCTCGTTCGGGTACGTCGGGCTCTACGCTTCCTGGACCCTGCCCGTCCTCTTTGTCGTGCTTCCCGTCAATGCGCTGATCTTCCGCCGCTTCATCCCCCTGCACGAACGCGACGCGCCAGCGGATGCCGCTGCGGTCGGGCTACGCCAGATTCGGGGGTACATTGCCGGGGATTATCTCGGCTCACTCTTGCGGCTTGCGACGACGTTTCTGCCGCCCGTACTCGTGACGCAAATTCTGGGCGCGCAGATGAACGGGTACTTCTATCAAAGTTGGAACATTGCCTACAACCTGCAACTGGTTTCGACCGCCACGATGACGTCTCTGACCGTTGAGTCCGCGTGGGATGAGTCGACCATGCGCGAATCGAGATGGAGCATCCTCAAGCATACGCTCCTGCTCGTTGGCCTGGGCGTGGCGGGAATCCTCGTGCTGGCGCCCTTCGTCCTTCGCATCTTCGGTGAGGACTACGCGGCCGAAGGGACGACGCTGCTGCGCCTGCTGGCGCTGGCCGCTATCCCGCAAGTCATTGTTGCCTTCGCGCTCGCCCTGGCGCGCATCCGGCGGCGCGTTATCGACATCATCGCGATCCAGGCCGTTTCCTGCGGGTTTGTGCTCGGGCTCGGCCTGGTGCTGCTCCACACCTTCGGGTTGAACGGCATCGGCATCGCCTGGCTCGTGGGCCAAACGATTCTCGCGCTCTGGCTGGCATTCCGGTTGCGCCGGCTGTACTCGGGTGATCTGGCGAGGACGAGCTAGTGGCCCTGCTGCGGGTGGGAAGCGACCAGTGGGTGAGTGACGAACCCCGTCGTCAATGGCGGAGCGCCGGGACCAGGCGCGCCGGCCGCGTGTCCGGGGCTCTGGCCCGCCCGGAGGTCGGTTGGCCATTGGCCGCGTTGCTGCTGGCCGTGGTGCTCTGGGCAAGCTCGTTGCCCTTGATCGATGTGAACCGCATCGGAGCCTATGGTCTCGTCCCGCTGTTCCCAGCTGCCTTCTTTGCCTCGCTGGCTCTCCTGATCGTGAGTTTTGCGTTCATGGTCAATCGCGACCGCTCGCCCGCCATAATCCTGGCGGCGCACGTTGTGGCATTGATCGTGATCCTGCATGCGACGCCGACGATTCTGTACGGAAACCTCCGCTATTCGTGGGCGTGGAAACACGTCGGCATCGTTGACTACATCCAGCGCCATGGCTCCGTCGACCCCGGAATTGGGCTCCTGAATGCCTATCACAACTGGCCGGGCTTCTTCGCCTTCGCTGCGCTGCTCACGGAAGCCGCCGGGTTCGAATCTGCCCTTGGTCTCGCAGCCTGGGCGCCCGTGGCCTTCAATCTGTTGTTCGTGGGAGCCGTCTTCCTGGTCCTCCAGCGCTTTACGAGCGACGGTCGGCTGATCTGGTTTGGCGTCTGGGTATTCGTGCTCGCGGCGTGGGTGGGCCAGGACTACTTCGCGCCGCAACCCACGGCGTACGTGCTTCACCTGCTGATTCTGTGGATCTGCCTCATGTGGCTGGGGCATGATCCGAACCAGCCTCCGCTTTTCTTCTGGCAATGGAGGCCGGTTCGGTTGGTGCTCTCCGGCCTGAATCGCATCGCTGGCCCAGCGCAACCTGCCGATCCTGCCGCCAGGGAGGCGCCGCTCTGGCAACAGCGCGCGCTGCTTGCGGCAGGCATCCTGTTCTTTGCCACCATCGCTGCGACGCACCAACTCACGCCCTTCCTGACGATCCTGGCTGTGCTGGCGCTCGTCGTCTTTGATCGGTGCCGGGCACGTGGCCTGCCGATCCTGTTCATGGTGCTAACCGTGGCCTGGATGATTACCGGCGCGCTGATCTTCACGCAAGAGCACCTCCTCGAGGAAATCGCCACTTTCGGCCAAACGGAAGGCAACGTGGCCGGCACCCTGATCGATACGTCGCGCGCCGATCCCAGCATGCGGGTCATCGCGCTCGCCGGCCGGGCGCTCACCGCCGGTATCGGGCTGCTTGCCCTGCTGGGGATTCTGCGGCGGCTCCGGCTCCGATACCAGGATCTGGTTCCCATTCTCCTGTGCGGCAGCTCGATGCTGATCCTTGCCGGGAGCTCTTACGGCGGCGAGGTGGTGTTTCGGGTCTACCTCTTCAGCCTGCCGTTCCTTGCATTCTTTGCGGCCGCGTGCTTCTACCCCATGCCGGCCGCGGGTCGGTCGTGGTGGACGGCGCTGGTGTCGGTGGCGCTTTGCGGCGCCATGCTGGCCGGGTTCAGCCTGGCCTACTATGGCAAGGAAGAGATGAACCATTTCACTGACGGTGAAGTGGCAGCTACTCGCTACCTCTACCGTGTCGCGCCGGAGCGGTCGCTCATTATCGAGGGTACCTCGACCTACCCGATCCGGGATCAGATCTATGAGAAGTTTGCGTACTCTCCAATCGTGATTTCGGCTGATGATCCTCGCTACTCGGACTGCCAGTACTCCGTCGATGAGCTGCTCTCACTCCTGAAACATCCCGTTTATCCCGGAACGACGGAGCAAGCCCCGGCGTCGTATCTGGTCGTTACCCGCAGCCAGCTGGCCTCTACGCGACTACTCGGCGCGTGCTCTATTCAGACCGTGGTCGACAAAATGGCCCGTCTGCCGTGCGTCGAGCCCGTCTTTGTCGATCCGGACGCGGTAATCCTGACGATCCGTGATGATCCTGCGGCGCTGGCCCGATGCTAGGGGCGCTCCGTAGCTGGACCGTGGTGCTGCCCGCAAGCGCCCTGCTGGCGCTCGTGTTCGTGGCTGCCGACCTCGGCTCGCCTCTGCGTCCGCTCGTGACGCTGTGGTTTCTTTGCTTCTGCCCGGGGATGGCTATCGTGCAGTTGCTGGCAATTCGGCATCCCCTCGGCGAAATCATGCTGGCTATCGCCCTCAGCGTCGCGATGGCTACCTTGACCGCGTTGGTCATGATCTACGCCAATGTCTGGTCGCCCAGGCTTGGGGTTGGCCTGCTTGCCGCCTTTACGCTTGGCGCAACCGGGCTGCCACGCGTGGTTGGCGTTCCCGTGGACAAAGGCACAGCTCATTCCAGCCGACGGGTCAGCCAGCCCGGTCGGACCGGGCCTGGCCTGAAACTTCGCCTGCTCCTTGGCGCGCAGTCGATCCTTGGCGCGCTGGGGTTCGCGGCTGCCGCTCGCCAGTTTCTCTGGTGGCTCGGTGGCCGTGGTCAGCGCGTGCGGGCAGTCCGGACGGTTCTGCCAGGTGTCCGGGCGGCAATCCCGAATCAACCCGGCCTCCCGCCCCCGGCCGATTGGACTGCCGTGCAAGCGGTGCCCACGATTGCTGACCGCATGGTGTTTACGATGGGGCCGCCCCGGCAGGAGCCAGTGGCCATCGTCAAACTCGCGCCGAAGGGTGATGCAGCCTCCAACCTGGAGCGAGAGACGGACACCATTCGCGCGCTGCAGGCCGAAATCCGGCTCGGTGACTGGCGCAACCTGTTGCCGCAGAAGCTGGCGGCTGGCGAAAAAGGCGGACTCGTGTACCGGGCGGAGCGGTTGCTGCCCGGCACGCCGGCCTCGCGGCTTCTTGCGGCGGGCGGCGCCCCGCAGTGGCTCCTGGACGCCATGGTGACGGCAATCGCGGCCCTGCACCAGGAGACAGCGTTCACGGGTCGTGTTGACGCTGCGCGGCTTCGGTCCTGGGTCTATGACCCCACTGATACCCTCCTGGAACTCTGCGGGGCCCGGCCGGGGTGGAGTGACTACCGGCCGGCGGTAGGGCGGCTGCGAGCAGATCTTCGCGACGAGCTGCTTGATCAGGCCGTAGCCCTGAGTTGGATCCACGGCGACTACTGGCCGGCCAACGTCCTGATCGCGGAGGATGCGCAGGCGGTGACCGGGATCATCGACTGGGATCTGGCTGAGGCCGCAGGATTGCCCCTCCTCGATGTCATGCATCTCATGATCTCGATGCGGATGATCGAGCAGCAGCAAGAGATGGGCGTTGTGGTGAGCGCACTGTTGCGCGAAAGCGACTGGACTCCCGAGGAACGGGCTCTGCTTGATTCGGCCTGGGCAGCCTTGCCCGGGAGTCGCCCTGGGACGCGGCAGATGTTGTTGCTCGCCTGGCTGCGACATGTCGATCACACGAGAACCAAGGCACGGCGGTTTGGCGGCCCCACGCTCTGGGAGTCGCAAAACATTGAGCGCGTGCTTCAGGTGCTGTAACGCGGCTTGCGCGTGGGTGGATGAGGTCCCCGGTTTCTTTCAGGTCACGTGTCCAGTCGGGGAGGTCGACACCCCGCCGCATGCCGGGGGTGGGGCGGGGTGAGACCTCTCCCGCCTGGTGCGGCACGCTCCGCGGGCCTGACTTCCCGGCGGAGGTTACAGCGGTGTGCAAAGAAGTTGGGCCGCCGGGAATCCCCTCGTGTCTCGAGCGGAGTCGAGAGATCTCGTCGCGAGTGCCGGTGAACGAGGTCTCTCGACGAGCTCGAGACACGGGCTTGTTGCCTGGCAGGTCAGGTCTTTTGCAATACGCTGTAGGCGGCGTGCGGCGCTCACCGCGAACGCCGCGGCTGACCCCATTGGCTGCGCGGAGGCGGGGCTTGCGGCCCTGGACAGGTGCGCTGCCAGCAACGTGCTGGCGTCAGGCGCGTCGCCTCATCTGGGCGCCGCCGGGGTCGCGAAGGGGAGATTCGGCGCGGCTGGCGAAGGGGGCGGCGTCAACAGCAACCGCTGCACGCTGATGGCGAGGAACCCAATGAGCAACGGCGCCGCGATGATTGCCAGCACACGTGACCGGCGGCGATCCACCGGGGAATGCCCAAGCGCGATGATCTCTCTCGCAATGAGCACAGCAAGCAGCGTCACGATGACCAGCGCTTCGATCATCTGGCAAGGATCTCCCTACAGCGGTGTGCAAAGAAGTTGGGCCGCCAGGAATCCCCTCGAGACACGGGTTTGTTGCCTGGCAGGTCAGGTCTTTTGCAATACGCTGTAAAGCCGCGTACCAGGACGGCGCTGTTCCGCGGGAAGTCGAGGGATTTCGTCCGCTTCGGTGGCTGGCGCATGACGAGGCTTCCCGACCAACGCGAGGCGACACGAGTTGCGCACGACGATTCAGGCATCACGGAACCGGATCGCTTTCTTGACCAGGCCGCGCACCTGCCGCTCGACCGCTGTCCGCGGCAACCGTTCAAATGTGTAGTCAGCATACGGGACCGCCACGGCGCCAAACCCTTCCTTGAAGCGGGCCAGGGATTCCGACATCCCCGTTTCGCCCATCTGATAGGAGAGGCAGCCCGCCTCACACGCAGCCCGGATCGCATCCCGGTGCAGGAGTTCGTTGGCGCGGATCGGGGCCGCGATGTCTCGGTCCATGGCGCCGCGTGTGTAGTGGGCGTTGTGCAGGCCCTGCAAGACCAGTATGCCGGCGGCGGGCTTGTTGTTGTGCCAGGCGATCCAGAGGTTGACCAGCCCCTGCGTGGCTGAGACCAACCCCGCCAGCTTTTCCTCGCTATCTCGTCGCCGCCCTCGCCAGAGCGCCAGCAACCGCGGTTCGTGCTGCTGCTCGGCCCAGCGAACGAGGGAGCGTTGATAGAGATCATAGTAGACGGGCACAAGCTCGCCGGTGGTGTCGCGCGTGATCACCACGCCTTCGCGCTCAGCCTTGCGCACGTTTCTTCGGGTGGTGGACGAGAACCGCTCCGACCACACACGGTCGAAGCCCCCCGACAGATCGAGGACATGCGCCGTCCGCGAGGTAGTGACCAGCCGTCGCGGGCCAATCCGCTCTGCTGCTGCTTCCCAAAGCGACGCGGTCAGCGGATTCGGGCGAATGAACGTCCGCAACGCAGGCCGAGCCGCAACGCGGGCCAGTACGGCGGCAACTTCCGCGCTCGTCGCGCCGCCGGGCGCCAACAACCCGCCAAAGCCCCAACTCGGCGGGTATGAGCCCGCGGTCACCACGGGCAGCCCGCCAACGCGATGTCGCACCAACGGCAGGATCACGAACCGGCCATTGCCGAAGTCGTACAGCCGGCTCGCATCGGACCCGCCCGACAGGGCGCAGACCGCATCGAGCCATGCGGGGCTCTGGGACGGCATCGCCAGCGAATCGGCAGCGATGGCCGCCTGCCAGACATCGCGGGGGGCGGGACTGATCACGTCTCGCACGACGGCGACTCGGGGCGGGTCGGCGCTGACCGGAAGGGTCATGCCGAAATCCGCCAGAGGTTGCGCGGCGAGCACAATGTCAGTTGTGCGGAAACGGGGGCGTGCGGACGGCGTGCGAGTGGCTCCGGCCTGGTTGCAAGGTGGCCAAGAGGTAACGACTGCATGGGAAACGACCTCTGGGTCACAAGGAGACATCCGCAACCAACCCCCGCCCGTGCAGGAGTCGAGCAAACCATCACGATGACTCTCTGTCTGGATAGTAGCAGACAAACCCCACGCCTACGGACCGCGAAATTCGGTGGGTTCAGACGGGGTTGCCTCTGGCCATGCCTGATGCGACGGCGCCGCGACGGTATGGTGATCACCGGGGCGCGGTGGCGCTACAACCAGGTTGCCAGGCGTCGCTCGAACTCCTCACCCGACCAGTCGCCGACATAAATGCGAGGAAGGCGGAGCGGATTGGTCGTGGTTTGCACTACCCCGGGGCGCGTCGTGCAGGCGCGCGAGAACCCGGCTGTGCGAACAGCTTCGACGGTCGCGGTCGCGACGTCGAGCCGCCCACCGAAGGGATAGCTGAAACTGGAAACCGGCGCCTGGAGCATGGCTTCCAGGCGCTCCTTCCCCCGGATAATGTCGCCAAGCTGTTCCTCCGGGGAGAGCGCGGACAGGCGAGGGTGGCTTGCAGTGTGCGCCCCGATTTCAACCAGACCGCCCGCTGCCAGCCTGCGCACCTCATCCTCGGTCATCACCCGGCGATCGTCCCGCACGGTCGCCGGTACGCCAGCCCATTCCCGCAGGTCATTGATGACTCGCCAGCGTTCAGCGGGCTCGACCTCGCGCAACCGCGCCCAGAGCATGCGTCGCAGCCGCCGCCGCGTTGGCCGGCGCAGACGGGAGATTGTCCCCCCGTGTGCGCGGTCCGCCAACTCCCAACGGTGTTCCCGCCCCGCGATGCGTAGCGACAGCGTCGCGGGCAGCGGATGCCGGCCGAGGAGTACCTGATCGAGCGCATCCCACCAGAACTCTCGGCCGGCGCCGATGGCGTCGCCGACGACAAACACCGTTGCTGGTATCTCGAACTGCTCCAGAAGCGGTTTGGCATTGGTGAGGTTATCAGCGTACCCATCGTCGAAGGTCACCGCCACCTGCCGTTGGTCAAGCTGGGGCAGCCCGAGACCCGCCGTCATCTCGCACAGGGCAACAGGCTGCCGCCGCCGCGACAGCACGGCCAGGTGTTCTGAGAAGTGTTCCGGAGTGACGGCAATCTCCCAGCGATCATTCTCGACGATGCCAACCTGGTGATACATCAGGATGATCGGCCCGGTGGTTTGCTCGTAGGACCGGGCTGCCAGCCGGCTCCTGGCGTACGCCACGGGGCCGTAGAGCATTCCCTTGCGCTCGAGCCGGGTCAACTCCTCCGGGTAGTCGGCGCCCTTCTTGCGGTTCTTCCCGGAACTGGCGCTGAGGGCGTACCACACCCCGCGCGGGAGTTTGCTTGCCAGATCGAGGGCGAGATGCGGTTGATCCTGAAGCGCCTTGGCCAGGAATGCGGTCAGCCCCACCCCGTAGCCATAAATCTGTCGTTGAAGCGCCGAGAACTCCCGGTAGTGGCTGTGGCGGACGATCGCGGCTGGCTCGTACACCAGCGCGTAGCCCTCCGTAATGGTGCGGAAGAACGCGGCCAGGTCATCGCCGCCCATCGCCCTGGTGCCGGTGCCGATGGCGGGGTCGAAGCCGCCGATGCGACGCAGCGCGCTCCGTTCGAACGCCATGTTGGCGCCAGATCCGAACCGCCCTGGGGTGAAAGGAAAGAGCTGGTCGTCCGGGCGGTGATCCTGTAGATCATAGATGTGCCGTTGAAAGCCCTTGTTGAAGCCGCCGAACTCCTCGATCAGCAGCTGTGGCCAGGTCTCCAACTCAGCGGGGAAGATCATGCCTGTGACGCAACCGACGTTTGCCGCAGCCTCGAATCCCCGCATCAGTTCGCAGAGCCAGTAGGGGTCCGCTTCGACATCATCGTCGGTAAAGGCCACGAACTGGCTGTCCGCCCGCATCTCGCGCACGCCCCGGTTGTGCGCCGATGCGAGACCGGGTCGCTCCTCGCGCACGTAGCGCATGGTGGGCTGTTCGGCGTAGTGTTCGGCGAAGAACCGCTCCGTGGCGTCATCGCTGGGGGCATTGTCGACGACGATGACCTCAAACGCGGGGTAGATCTGGGCTGCCACTGACGCCAGGCAGCGGGCAAGGTTGTCCGGCCGGTTGCGAGTGGCGATCACCACACTGGCGAACGGCGCCCGCGCCAGAAAGGCGTCGCGCGCGGCGATATCGGCTGGCGGCGGCAGCTCGCCGGCCGCAGTCGTAGCCTCCCCGGGCACGTATAGTGATGATTCCCCTGACATCTGGGCCAGCAGCGCCGGGTCGAGCCCCTTCCGGATGACCTCGCCCAGCGCCGCCGCGCTCAACCCGGCGGCCGGCAGGTCGAACGCCACCGTGGCGACTGGCCGGCCGTGGACGCGGATCAGCGCCAGCGCTTTTTCATAGCGACGGCCCTGCGTATCGACCCCCGCCGCAATCGCCGCCAGAGGGCGGGCAAGCTCGACGTCGAGTATCTGGATTGGCCTGAACCACTCAGGCGTGCGAACGAGAGCCCCGGCATCGTTCCCGCCGGGTCGCGGTGATGGCATACGTGCTGTCCGGTGGTTCATGCAGTACGGAACGCGAAAGCGCCAATCGCCTTCGCCCGGTGTGATGAGTCAATCGCCGCCTGATAGTACCAGAGCGCTACGAGCGTTCCAGCCCGTATTCGGAAGCCGGGGCGGCGGTGGGAGCGATGACGACCGACATTCGCTCCATGCGCCGACGTCAACTGAACTCGCGACCGACTCCGGCTGCGCTCGGGGCCTGGCAGGCAGTGCCTGCCCCTCATGCCCTAGCGCGGACGCCTGGCGGCTCCGACCCGGCGATTCCGCTTCCGCTTTTGCTTCTTGCGCTTGTTCTTCTTATTGTCCTTGTGCTTCTTCTTGTCCGGATCCCCTTTTTCCAGAGTTGGCGCACTGGTCGATTCGTAGACGCGGATGTAGTCGATATCGAAGGAGGCCGGAAAAGGAGTTGAAGCATCGGGCGAGCCTGGATAGTCGCCGCCGACGGCCATATTGGCCAGGAGGTACATCGGCTCCTTCGGGCTCTTGCCGGCGAGTTCGTGCCGCTTGACGCCGTCCACGAACCAGACGATTTTCTCCGGACTCCACTCTACGGCAAAGGTATGGAAGTCCTTTGTGAAGTCTGGACCCTGGAACGTCTCGCCGCTATCGCGGTGCTTCCCGTTTTCTTGCCAGTGCGCGTGCATATGAACGACGTCCGGCTCGTGGCCGAGCGCCTCGAAGACATCGATTTCCGGCGGCCATTCCTCGGTAATGGGCAACAACCAGAATGCGGGCCAGAGCCCCTGGCCCTGCGGCATCTTGCACCGGATCTCGAAACGGCCATATTGCGTGGTGAAGGATTTGTGGGAGGAGATCAGCCCGGAGGAATAGTCAAACTCTTCGCCGTTGTGGACGGCTCCCGGGGTTCGCCTGGCAGAGATCTGGAGTTTGCCGTTTGCGACCTTGAACGCATCGGGCGCGTACCACTGTTCTTCGCCAACGGATTTCCGGGACCGGCCCCACGGGTAGGCGGAGGTCCACGTCTGCTCATCCAGGGATGAGCCATTGAACTCATCGCTGAAGGCCAATTGCCAGCTTTCCGCCGATTTCCGCGCCTTGCGGTTCTTGCCTTGATTTCCTGCCGCTTCCGCCAATGGATCCACAACCAGCGACCCAATCAACACCGTCAGGACCAGTATGACCCAGAGCGGACATCGTGCGGCAGGTTTCATTGATGCCCTCCCTCTCCTGGCAACCGTCGGCCATGTGTGATTCGTGAACGTTTCACCAACTGGATGCAGATTATGCATAAACAGGAGATCAATTCCAAGGGTGAGTTTCGCGCATGACATGAAGTTGGGCGCTGCCATACCTGATCGTTGCGTGAATCTCGGCGCTGGCGACCCCGGCGAATCGAGGATGTTAGGGGGCAGGCGTTCCTGGAGAAGTGCGCAGTGGAACCGGGAATCACCCGTGTCGCCGCATGAAAACCCGGCGTATTCAGCGTAGGCGAGGGCGTAGCTCAAGCGTGATGGAGGCGGGCGTCGTCCGGGGACGGAGAGACTTGAGGAATGGTTCATCCGATGTCATGAACAAAAGGTTTTGTCAGTCCTGGTCAGGGCGGAGCCTTGCTGTTGCAGAACGATGATGAAAGCATTGTCAGAGAATCATGGAAATTTCAATGTTGATCATTGTTCGCGCCTGGTGCGGTCGCAGGCGGGGAAGGCGTGCGTGGTGTGCGTCTGTGGATCGCATTATGATTTCGAGGGTTTATGCGAACGCGAATCTGAACCTGACCAGACGCCAGCAGGCCGTGCGCTGGTGGTCAACAGCCCACGAAAGAGAGGCAGCATCTGTGCATGACCGGCCGAGGAAACGTACGCGCCCGGTAGCGAACATCCAGACAGGCGAGCCCGGCGTGCTCAACAGGCGCGGTCTCCTCCAGGCCGGCGCCGGCGGGTTGCTGACGGCGCTGGCCGGCAGCTCGGCGCCTGGGGCGGCGGCGTCCGTGGCGCGACAGGCCACGTTCGAGGATGGCGCGCCCGTCGCCGTTGGCTTCTATATCCCTGATGCCGTCTACGACTACGCGACCATCTCCCGGTTCGCAGCGGAGATTCGCCGCTGGCCCGCCTATCTGGTCTGGTACGAAGGGTGGTCCGACGGTGACTTCGATGAAGAGAACATGGAAACGCTGCACAGGCTCGATGGTTGGGGCTTTGTCCCGGTGATCGCCTGGGATCCTTTTGATCCGCTTGGACCGCCGATCGATCAACCCGCCTACAAGCTCTCCAACATTCTTCGCGGTGATTTTGACGACTATATTGATAGCTGGGCAGAGGGACTGGCGAAGTTCAACAAGCGCGTCTTCCTCAATTTTGCCCACGAGATGAACGGCAACTGGTACCCGTGGGGCATCGGGGTCAACGGCAATCAACCGGGCGAGTTTATCGCCGTCTGGCGCTATGTCCACGACCGCTTTACGGCTGCCGGCGCCAGCAACGTCCTCTGGGTCCACACCCCGAATGAGTTGTACGAGGATGTCCCGGCGACAATCGAACAGGTCTATCCGGGCGACGAGTACGTCGACTGGTTCGGGATGAACGGCTTCAACTGGGGCGAGGATATTCACTGGGAAAGCTGCGATTGCCAGTCCGCCTGGCGCACCTTTCGTGAGATCTTCGATACCACCTACCGCCAGTTGGTGGCGCTGGCGGACAAACCGATCATGATCGGGGAGTT
>JAWKPJ010000014.1:0-127772 GCA_041390745.1 Thermomicrobiales bacterium
AATGCACAATGCTGATCGATGCTCACCAAAGATTGATTGAAATCCGGCGTCACGCTGAGCGCACCAAGCCGGGCCAAAACCTCTCCCGTGCCGGTATCGACCGGGCGCGCGTTGCCGGCGCGTCTGGCCCTCCCTTCGCGCGAGTCGTCACCAGCCCATCTCCTCGCGCCGTGCAGACGGCGGTGGCGATGGGCTACCCGGTGGATGTGGAAGAGTCGGTTCTGCAGTCATTTGGATCAGCAGTTTCTGAGTTGATCGATTGGAGCGTGGGATTCGCGGGCTGGCAGCAGGGTGTTGCCAAGTCACAAGTGCTGGCAGCGTTCGCGACCTTGCAAGCTGCGGTCTGGCGCCAGGTAGTGACCGGCATCTTGCCGGGGCAGGCTGCCCTTGTCGTTACCCACGGCGGCATGATCGAAGCCGGGGTCATGGCCGCGGCTCCGGCCCACGACTGGTTGGCCGCTGGCGAGGCGCTCGATCACGTGGAAGGCGTCCGGCTCTGGTTCGCCGATGAACGATGCGTCAGCGCGAGCCTGCTGCGATTCAACGGGAACGTGCAAGAACAGCGCCCTGTCCCCATGCGCGCCCAACCGCACTGAGCGGCAGGTCTATCGCCCTCAGCACGCGGTGCACCAACATCTGACACAATCTGCATGTCTGTTACGAACCCGGAGCCTTCAGGAGAAACCCGCTCGTGCCGGAAACCATGTCCGAGTTTTCGATTGCTGATCAACTGACCCTGCACACCATCGTGCAGCGCGGCATGGCTACGCCGCGCGTGCCGGGCGTGATTGCCGGAGTGTGGGCAGGCTCGGCTGGCTGGACCACCGCGCAGGGCATTGCCGACCTGCGCACCGCAGAACCGATGATGCTGGATGGCCACGTGCGCATTGCCAGCGTCAGCAAGACGTTTGTGGCCACCGTGCTGCTGCAACTGATCGCCGAGGGCCGGGCCACGCTGGACGATGTGCTGGAGCAATACGTGCCCGGCGTGCCGAACGGCGACCGCATCACGCTGCGTCACCTGCTGGGCATGACGGGCGGCATCTTCAACTTCATCAACGACCCGGAGTTCGAGCCGGCCTACACCAGTGATCCGCTCATCCCCTTTACCCGGGAGTTCTTCCTGGAACTGCTCCGGCGCAACCCGCCGAAGTTTGCGCCCGGCGCAGGCGTGGAGTACAGCGACAGCAACTATTTCCTGCTGGGCATGATCATTGAGGCGCTGACCGGGCGCAGCGCGGCGCAGGAGATCGACGAGCGCATCGTGCAGCCGCTGGGCCTGACCGGCACCAGCCTGCCCGATTCCCCGGCCATGCCCTCCCCCGCGCCGCGCGGGTACGCGGCTTCCGCCGGCTCGCCTGAGCTGCGCGACCTCACCGAAAGCTCCGCCGACGTGCCGTGGACCGCCGGCGCCATGATCTCGACGCTGGCCGACTTGCGCGTCTGGAGCCGGGCACTGGCAACCGGCGCCCTGCTCACGCCGGAGATGCAGCAGGAACGCCTGCGGATTCTGCCACTGAGCTTCGGGGATGGAGCCGTGTTTGGCTACGGGCTGGGGATTATGGAGTGGCAGGGGTGGCTGGGGCACGCTGGCGCCATCTTCGGCTACGGCACGTGGATGCTGCACCATCCGGAGAAAGACGCCACGGTGATCGTGCTGGCCAACCGGGGCGAAACGGAACAGGAGTTCGCCGGCGCCATCACGTTCGAGATCCTGCAAACGCTGTTTGCCTGATGTGTGGCGTGACCCACAAGCCGTTGGCTCATTCACCTGAAGGCGGAATCCGGCACACTACGCGCTGAACGGCGCGCCCGCAACGAGGGATACACGTGGGAAGCATCGCAGCTTCACGTCACGTGGGAAGATTGCCAATCCTGCGCACCCGCCTGATCGGGCGCGAGGCCGAGCGCGCCGCCACCCGGGTACGGTTGGTGGACGAGGCAGCGGCCCTGCTCACGCTCACGGGCCCCGGCGGTGTGGGCAAGACGAGGCTGGCGCTGGCAGCCGCGCAGGATATCTCCGCGCACTATGCCGATGGCGTGGTCTGGGTCGAGTTGGCAGCACTCAGCGACCCGGCGCTCGTTCCCTCTGCCCTCGCAACGGCCTTGCACGTGTACCTCGCGCCGGAGGAGTCGCCGGACGATGCGCTCGTCCGCCATCTGCTAACCCGGCACACCCTGCTTCTGCTTGACAATTGTGAACATTTGCTGCCGGCAATGGCGGGGTTTGTGGCCACCCTGTTGAGCACCTGCCCGGGGGTGCAGGTGCTGGCGACAAGCCGCGCGCCGCTGCGCCTGCGCAGCGAGCAGGTGCTGCCAGTCGAGCCGCTCGCGGTCCCGGCCGCTGACACCCCGGCGGACCGGATCGGGCAGCATGATGCCGTAAGGCTGTTTATTGACCGCGCGCAGGCGGTGCACCCCTCGCTGCCCCTGGACACCGCCACTCTGATCGCCGTGGCGGGTATCTGCCGCCAACTCGACGGCCTACCCCTGGCTATCGAACTGGCCGCCGCGCGAACCACAACCTTCCCGCCCCAGGTACTCCTGGGGCAGATGCGTGAGGGCCTGGTCTGGCTCAGTGATGGACCACGCGATCTGCCAGCGCGGCAGCGCACCATTCGTGACACGCTCGCCTGGTCGTATGACCTGCTGGATCAACCTGCCCAGCGTCTTTTTCGCTCGCTCGCCGTCTTTGCCGGGGGCTGCACGCTGGAGGCCGTGCTGTCCATGAGCCGCGATGTCACTGGCGCTGCGGACGACGTCGTGCCAGGGCTGTTGACTTTGGTCGAGCAGGCGCTCCTGCGCCGGGTGGACGTTGAGGGTTTGCCCCGGTACGCCATGCTGGAGTCGGTGCGCGCCTTTGGCCAGGAGTGCCTGGCGAGGGAGCATGAGACCGAGGCAATCGGCGCGGCCCACGCCCGGTACTTTCTCAGCTTCGCCGAAAACCTGCACCCCAACCGCGTGGGCCCTGCCGAGCGGGTTGACGAGCGGGTGCTGCGCCTCGAAGCGGAACTGGCCAACCTGCGCGCCGCGCTCTCCTGGTTCGCCAGGCACGGCGAGGCGGAAGACCTTCTCCGGCTGACGTCAGCACTGGCGGTCTTCTGGAACCTGCGCACCCATTTCCGTGAGGGACGGCATTGGCTCGAAGTCGCGCTCAACAAGGCGACCGACACCACTTCGCTGGCGCGGGGCCAGGCCCTGGCCGGGCTGGCGCTCCTGGCCTGGGCCCAGAGCGACTACGCGCTGGCGACGGATGCGGCCCGGGAAAGCCTGACCATTGGGGACCTGCACGGAAACCTGGAGTTGTCGGCGAACGCTCTGCATGTGTTGGGCATGACTGCCGAGATCCAGGATCAGTGGGGAGAGGCAGAAGGGTACCTGACGCTGGCCTGCGCGCACTGGCGTACCCTGGATGCGCCGGTGGAGGATGCGTGGGCACGCACACTCCTGTGCCGCATCGCCGCAGGTCAGGGCCAGTTCGACCTTGCCGCGCAACACGCTGACGAGGCGTTGCTCCTGTTCCGCGCGGTTGGACACCCGGTGGGCATTGCGACTGCCCTCAGCCGCCTGGCGGAACTGGCCCGGGGCCGCGGCGAGGATCAGCGTGCCGCCGCAGCGTATCGCGACGCGCTGGAAATCTTCGCCGAGGCGGGCGACGAATGGCTAATCACCCTGCCCATCGCGGGCCTCGCTGATCTGGCAGCCGCCCACGATCAAGTGGCTGCTGCGGCAACGCTGGTGCGATTCCTCGATGCCTTCGCGGCCGAGACTGGCGCGCCACTGCTTTCCGCTGCGCGCCTTGGTCGTGACCGCGCTACACGAGGGATAGCGGCCCACCTGGGCGAAGCCGCTGCGGCCGCGCTCACGGGCTCCGGCGAGCCAATGCTGCTTGACGACGCGATTGCCACCGCAGCGGCAGTCAACGTGCCCACCCGTTACGAGCACCGCCGGGCGGAAACGCACACGCTGACGGCCCGGGAGCGGGAGGTGCTCCGGTTGATCGCCAGGATGCACACCGATCAGGAGATCGCCCAGGCGCTCTCGCTCAGCCGGCGTACCGTCAGCGGTCACGTGACACACATCCTGGCGAAACTCGACGTTGAAACGCGCCGCGCTGCCGTGGCGCGCAGCCGCGAACTTGGCTTGCTGCCGAATCCCCGGCCATAACCTCCCCTGCGCGCACGCGCGACTGCGGAAAACCACGTAGGTTCTCCGGATGTCGCTCCCTGCCGCAACTGCCAGCATGAACCTGTCCACACGAGGTGGGCCGGCCTCTCCCCAGCGCGGAAGAGGGCTGACGGTACAGCACAGGAGCGAAACACCATGTGGAAACTCGGGCTCGTCGCGGCCATGCTGATCATCGGCGGCACAGTGACCACCGGGCGGAGTGACGTGACCGCGCAGGAATCATCCCCGGCCGGCCTGGCAGGGCACCCCCTGGTTGGCTCCTGGATCGTTGACACCGACGTGGACATGGGCAGCGACCCCCCTGAGCTTGGCATTTTCACCGCCGATGGCACAGTCTTCGGGCTTGGCGCCAACCGCTGGGTCTCTGGCGCCTGGGAAGCGGCCGACGATCACACCGGCACGGTGACCATGATGGGCGTCTTCGATGCGAACGGCGGGGGCTACGTCGTGCTGCGCGGACCGCACGAGGTCGATGAGAGCGGAAACGCCTGGACCTGCCCATGCACCTTCACCGTGGTGAGCCCGGATGGAACCGTACTCGCCTCCGGAAGTGCGACGGCTCACGCGACACGGCTGCCTGTCGAAACTGCCGACGCCGTGGGCCAAACGCTGCCCGGCGTCCCGGTCTGGACGCCTGCAGCTCCGGCCGAAGCGACACCAGCCGCGTAGAGCAGCGGGTAATCGCGGCGCACCACGACTGGTGTCGCCCGGGCGATGTCGTGGGATCTCGTTCGGCCTGCGGGGCAGTCCCAGGCAAGAACGAGGACCCTCGACACGCTCGGGACGTCACCCGTGGGGAGTGGCGCCCTTCAAGCGTGGGTGTTGGCCGACGCCATCCATCCCCACGCACCAGATTCGATGTGCAATGAGGCGGCTCTCCACGGTCTCCGGCAACCGGACCTCTGCGTTCAGCCAATCCGCGCCAGGAAGTCGCGCACATCCACGGCGAAGCGCTCGGGGTGTTCCCAGTGCAGGTTGTGCCCGGCATCCGGGTAGACCAGGAGTTCCGCGCGCGGAATCAGCGTGCAGAGGCGTTCCTGTTCCCCTTCGCTGCAAAACGGATCCTCCATGCCCCAGACAACCAGCGTTGGCGCGGTGATACGCGGGAGGTCATCCACCATGTCGGCGGCCAGCATGGCCCGCCCGACCTGCTGCCATGTCCGCGCCGGGACCGGAAGGCTCTCGGCGATCATCATTTCCAGGCGCTCGGCCGGGATACGGGCGCTACTCTGGAAGTCGCGCACGAACCCGGGGTCGACCGGGTCGGTAAGGTGGTCAACCACGTTCTCCCAGAGTTCCTTTACCAGGGGATGCCCCTGCCAGGTGGCGTTCGCGCCCACCAGCACCAGCCCGGCCACCCGCTCCGGGTGATCAATGGCAAAGCGCTGCGCCACCGTACTGCCCAGCGAATGCCCCACCAGCACCGCGCGCGGGATGCGCAGGGCATCGAGAAAGGCGGTCAGGTCTGCCGCAAAATCCACCGCCGCGTAGCCGAAGCGAGGCTGCGTGGCTGCGCGGTGGCCACGCTGCGTCAGCGCGAGGGCCGGCTGATCCGGCATCAGGCGAAGCACCGGCTCGAAGGAGCGCCAGGAGTCCGAAAGGCCATGCACGCAGACCAGCGGGACATCCCCCGGCGCAAGGCGCCTTCCCTGTGTCACGTACGGCACGGTGATGCCGGTGGCGAGCGGCAGGGATCGGGCGCGCAGGCGCGGGACCTCGATCACGGCGACGTCGTGGTTCTTCCAGGCAACAGACATGGGGTTTCCGCCTCCAGCAAACGGGATGTGGGCAAGATGGCTGGCCAGGCGGCCAGATCACCCCCGGATCATGCGGGAAGTAGCGCCGCGAGGCGTCTGTCAGATGACGGAGTTGGCAGGCAGATTTGACCCGGCGTCAGCGCCGTATGCCGCGCGCCAGCATGCCCTGGACTGGCACATGCAGGCGCCCATCCACGGTGGCCTCGCGCACAGACTCCGCCATGTCAGCACGAATCGCCTCGATGACGGCCGCGAGTTCGGCGGGACCCATGCCTTGCAATGTGCGAATACCAGCCACGCTGGCGGTCATCAGCCTCTCCACGAAGTGCTCTGGGTCGGCGAAGACGGCGGTGAAGGCAATCGGCTCCACCGAGACATCCTGGCATCCGGCCTGTTGCAGCAGGCCGGCCAGTTCAAGCGGATCATCGAGCGCGAAGGGCAGCGCGAGCGCATCGGAATCCACCTGCGCCTGCACTACCTGCGCGAGATGCGCGAAAAAGCGGTTGCGCGCCAGACCGCGCCAGCAGGCGACGCCCACTTCGCCGCCCGGCGCAAGCACCCGGTGCATCTCGGCCACTGCGCGAGCGCGGTCCGGAAAGAACTGGATAGCCTGCTGGCAAAACACGAGGTCAAAGGCAGCGTCAGGAAACGGCAGCGCCTGGGCGTCGCCCTGCACCCAGTCGATAGCCAAACCAGCGGCCTCGCTGGCGCGGCGCGCCACCCGCAGCATGGCCGGACTGAGATCGAGCCCGGTGACCTGGCCTGCCCTGTGCAGGCGAGCCGCGACGGTACGCGCCACCACGCCGGAGCCGCAGGCGACATCCAGCACCCGCGCGTGCGGTGGCAACGCGACGCCGCCCACCATCTGCTCCGCGACCGGCGCGAAAAGCACAGGCACGAACCAGGAATCGTACATTTCTGCCGGATCGGTCATGGCGCGCTCCCAGCGAGCACGGGCCCTGGCAACATTGGCGGGGACACGGCCTTTCAGGATAGAGGTTCCCCCACTACCTGGCAGACGGCTCTCGGCGCAAACAGTACCGCCTTTGAGGCGCAACCGGCACTCCCTAGGCACGGGGTATTCCTGCGCCACGGCGAGTGGAATGCTCTCCACTGAGCGCGAGCCAGACGATGGCGCAGGTGAGCAGCACCAGCCACGGCTCCACCGAGACTGACGCCAGATGCGATGCGGGCAGGCCAAGCTGGGAGAAGGCTTCGAAAACCATGACGGAACTCCGGGCACGGCGCGCTGAGCGTGGTGCAGCGAGATAACCAGCGAGTCACTCGCGCACCGCGCCGCACCGGGTTGCCTGGCTGGGGCGGGGCCGGTGCGACGCGTGCTGGCCGGGGATGGCCGGCCTCGTCGCGAGATCCGCGGCGGAAGCGTCACGCCCTGCGGATGCCTTTATCTTGCCGTGAGTTCGGTCAAAACCCTGTGCGCACAAGCATGGGGAGGGTGTGCTCTACGGCACATTTCGGGGGGGCGCCGCTTCGCTCAGGGAAGACGCGCTTACGCGCTTAGGGAAGGCGCACTGAGGTGCTTGGGGAGTAAGGAAATGAGGAATGAGAGAGTACGCGGCGGCGGCCCAATCCCTTATTCCCTTATTCCCTGAGCGTAGCGTTTCCACCTACGTCTACAGCGCCAGCATATCCCCGGTCATGCCGGCGGCGGTGACGGCGGCGCCCGCGCCGGGGCCGACGATGGTGAGCGGGTTCGCCTGGACGGGCCGTGCGCATGATGACCACGTTCTCGCCCTGCAGCGCGCCGAGCAGACTGTCGGCAACCTCCTGCACGCCGACCCTGATGGGCCCCTCGGCCGGCACGGAGGCGACGTACTTCAGGGTTGCGCCATTCGCACGGGCTGCGGCAGAGCGCTCCAGCCAGGCAGCATCCAGATCGTCCAGGCGAGCCATGAACGACTGGCACTTCGAGGCCGCGCAGCGCCTCCGGCACCAGGTTTTCGATCGCGATCTCATCCAGGTCCACCTGCCGCCCGATGGTGCGCGCCAGGATGAGCGCCTTGCGCGCCACATCGAGGCCGCTCAGATCATCGCGCGGGTCTGGCTCGGTGAAGCCGTTCGCCTTGGCCGCGCGCACGGCGTGGGAGAAGGTCGCGCCGTTGCCGAGGTCGGTGAAGATCGCGCCGAGCGTACCGAGCGCCTCCCGACGATCTCCAGCGGGGTATCACCCGTGTCCAGCAGCGTGCGCAGCGTCGAGATCACGGGCAGGCCCGCGCCGCACGTCGCCTCGTAGCGCAGGTGACCGCGCGGGCCGGCGGCGCCCCACAACTGCGCGGCAAGCGGGTTGCCGAGCGGCAGGGCGAGCGGCGCCTTGTTGGAGAGCACCACCCGCGCGCCGGAGGAGAGCGCCCGCGCGTGCAGCGGCGCGGTCTGGTCACCGGCAGCGGCGTCCATGACGACTACTGGACCCTGGTTGACCAGCACGGCAATCGCCTCGGCGGGGTCTACCAGTTCGTGCCCGGCCGCAGCCTCGTGCAGCGCCGTCCCCTCTCGGCGGGCGTGCACCAGGCGCAGCAGCAGGTCATCCGCCAGGCCATCCGGCCCGCTGGCCAGCACCGCGCCGCCGGTGCCGATCACCGCGCCGATTCGCACATCGCGGCCCAGCGCGGTCTGCCATCGCTCACGGTTGGCCACAACTTGCGAGATCACCTCGCCGCCCACCGTTCCCAACCCGATCTGCACCAACGTCACACGCGCCACGTATTCATCCTCTCCAGGTCAGCCAGGCGCACCGCCGCCACCACGCCGGCGAGGCGACGGTGCGCCGGTCAATTCAACTGCATGGAAGGATATTCGTGCCGGAATGGGCCGCAGCAATGCTACCCGCCGTTGCTACGGCCCACCAGCCGGTCAAGCGCGGCGTCTTGCCCTTGGCAACATGAAGCAGGCATCGTCTCACGCGCAACTGCTGGCGTCGCAGATGCCGGAGCCCGAGCAACAATCGTAGAGATCGCAACAGACCCCTTCGCAGCAGATTCGGTCTCCGTAGTAGACCCCCTCGGTGATCACCGCTTCACAGACAAACCCGTTTGGCCCAACGGACCAGGAGGTCGTGCTCTCCTCGACCCGGCACTGCCGGCAGGGATCGTTCGGGTTGTGCACGCCATCGCGGTAGAACCGCCCGCCGATAGTGCATCCCACGCAGCCCGGCGCGCCAGCTTCGCAAACGTCGTCCGCGTTGCAGCATGATCCCGTGTCGCAGCAGGTTCCCGCGCAGCAGAAGCGGTCAGCGAACGCCCCGCAGCGGATGTAGCTCGGCCGGCCAGTCCACGCGGTGGTGCTCCAGTATGCGTCGCACCATTCGCATTCATTCTGCGGGTTGATGGTCTCATTCGCATAAAACTGGCCATCAATCGTGCAGCCGCATGGTTCCTCGACGTAGGGGCAGGGATCGACAATGCCACACCACTCGACACTGCACGACGTGAAGTTGGGGCGGCAGCACTCGCCCTGCGGGCAGCACTCCCCTTCGCAGCAGACCCGGTCCTTGTTCGCGCCGCACTTGGTCAGGAAGGGCGCGGGCGACCACCCCGCCGGATTCTGCGCGAGGTCGCAGACCTGACAGGGGTTCTCCGGGTTTGGCGTGCCGTCCGGGTACGTCTGCCCGCCAATCTCGCAGCCGGGGGTGCAGTCGTCGGCTGCCGCGGCGCGCCGGTTGCGTCGCCGGCCGCCGCCGCCACCGCACTCGCACGCCTGGCAAATGAGCCCCACACAGCATTCCGTCGGCGCGCAGCAGACGCCGTTGCAGCACGTGCGGCCGGCGGTCGCTCCGCAGGATTCGCCGTCCTGCCGCAGGGACCATTCGGTCAGACTACGGTTGGGATCGCAGATCTTGCACCCGCCGGGCGTCTCCGAGGCCCCCGCCGGGTAGGTCTGCCCGCCAATCTGGCACTCCAGCCCACACGATTCACACGCGCCGCCTTCGCCGCAGCATTCCCACTGGCCGCAGCAGGTTCCGCTACAGCAGACCAGGTTGTCGCCACAGGCGCTGCCATCAGCCGCCGGTTCGGTGATGCATTCGCCGCCCTGACAGGTCGCAATGAACGTGCTGAGACACGGATTGCCCTCGGGATTCGGCGGGCAGGTTGTCCCGTCGGGGAGGTCGTCCCAACGCTTCCAGCCATCCCCATTGGTCGGATTGCAGACCTGGCAGGAATCATCCGGATTCCTGACGCCATCATCTACCACCTTGCCCTTTATCTTGCACTTGAGTGGGTAACAGATGTCGAAGCGGCACTCGGTATACATGCCGCACGGCTCGCCATTGCGGCAGGATTCCCCGATCCGCGCGAACTCCTGTTTCTTTGTTTGGCGGTCCCGGCGCTGTTGCTTGTTCTTGCGTTTGCGACGCCTCTTCGCCTTGCGCTTGCTGTGCCGTTTGGCCTCGCTGTCCTCGTGGAGCCAGCTGAAGGCAGCCGTGCCGGCCAGCACGCTGACGAGCCCACGCACGGCCGCAAGACGCGAGATCTGCGCCCGGGCCATTTCCTTGATGATCGTGTCGAACTGCCCGCCATCCATAGCGTCGCCTCCTGTTGCGTAGCCCTCGGCACGCTGGGACTGCTGGCTGAGGGCTTCCGGGCGTGGCCCCGCCAGGTACCGCTACGGGGGCCACAGACACAGCTTCCCGGAGCGCACACGTCCTGACCACGAAAACCACCCGCAATGCACACGCAACGACGGCGGCCTCTCATGGACCGCCGTCGTCTGTTGCTGCCCGTTGGGTGTGGTTACCGGCGGCGCATGCCGGGCTTCTTGCCGGCCTTGCCCGTGATCTGGATAGAGACCGATCTCGGGAGATGCACGCCCGGGTTCGTCCCGGGCAGCGGTGGCGTTGTCGGTCATGGCAAGCGGTGTGGGGTTGGCGACCAGCCCGCCCGCGAGCATCAATGCCCCGCTGAGGCACGCGGTCTGCAGGCTCCGGGGAGATGGGAATCGTTGCTCGTTGCTGGTTGCGTGAGGCTGCTCCCCATGCAACGGGAGGCGCATGAGCGCCGCCCGTTGGAGAACGTGGAAAGCAGGTGAGGCGGTCTACTTCTCGGGGACTGCCTGGCAGGTGTAGGCAGCGCCGGTGGCGGTGCAATCGAAGCCGGCCGCGCAGAAGGGAGCCGTATCGTCCCCGTCGCCGTTCGGCGCGCCACAAACAGTGCCCTGGCTTCCGGAGCAAACTTCGTCGCTGTTGCTGCCATTGGACGGCACTTCGCAGATGTAGCCCTTCGGACACTGATTGTCGTTCTGGCAGCGCTGGCCAGGCTGGAGCTTCTTGCCCTTGCCCTTGCCACGCTTGCGGCGCCTGGCGGAGGAATCGTCCGCGCCGGGCAGCACGCCACCGGCCACCAGGCTGGCCGCGCCAGCCGCCAGCCCACGCAGCGCGGAGCGGCGGGTCCGGGATGTCGCAACAGAGCGAGAAATGGCGCGAAATGTCGTGAAATCCATAGCCTGTCGTATGTGCCTTTCATTGTCGGGGCCCGGCTGCGTGCCGGGCCATCGGGGAACGGCCCTCATGACCCGCCGACTGGCGTCTGGTCTCAGCCAGGCGGATCACTGACGGCGTATCAATGTGGGCACCGCGCCGCGGGCGCGGCGCGGCCTCGGGTCATTGCGGCGGGTTGCTTGCAGGCAGAGGCGGCTGGGGGCGCGGTCCGGGCTCCACCTTCCCTGACCTGGCCCCCAACGATCACGCCCGGATGGGGTGCACCTCTGGCTGCAGTCGCTGGAGCACGTCCCGCGCCCGCAGCAACACCTGGCCCAGGGTTGGGTATCTCGGGCGGCGCTGTGTACCCGACCAGACTGCCTGAGCGGCCAGGCTGCTGGCTACCGCCGCATCGTGTGCCCTGCGCCGCCTGTATGCGGCTTCAACTTCGTGGAAATAGACGTTCTGCATGGCGCCTCCTGCACGATGACCTCGCGGCGTGCCGTAGTCTGGAAACACGATCATGGTTGACACGACGAACGAGCACAGCGTTCACGCCGGCAGAAGTTCTGCACGTTCCAGGTTCGCGGCGACCTCCTCCAGTACGAGGCGTGCGACGGCTGCCCCGGCCCGCAGCATCGAGATGTGTGATTGGCTGGGACGGCATCGTGGAGCCTCCTGATCAGGCCTACGGACGTCGTATGACCTTGCCATCAGGGTATGGCGCACCCCGCGCCTGCACATCGGGCGTGCATCTGATATCTGGATGGAGGGAGCCTGAGCTTACTCGGGAAGGATTCCCATTTTTCCCGCAATCTGCGCGGCTTCGGTCCGGGTCTCGGCGTTCAGCTTGGCAAAAATGGTGGTCAGGTGATGGCTGACCGTCTTCGGGGAGAGGTAGAGCCGCTCCGCGATTTCCGGGTTGCGCAGCCCCTCGGCAACCAGCGCCAGAACTTCCACCTCGCGCTGGGTCAGGCCCGCCGGGTTGGAGCGCGTGGTGGCAATGGGCCCACGCCGCACCACCGGCAGATCCCGCTCTCCGAGCGCGCGCAGGCGCTGGATCGCCTGCCGGTGCGCGGGGGATGCGCCAAGCCGATCAAAAGTCAGGGCTGCCTGGCGAACCTGGTCGGGATCATTAGTGGCAGCCAGTGCGAGCGCCTCCGCGTAGGGGTTCCCCAGGGCGCGCCACGCGGCAGCAGCGCCAGTCCAGTCGCCTGCGATCTGCCGGGCATACGGGTCGGCCAGGTCGCCCAAGGGGAGATCTCGGGCGCCAGCCTGCCACAGCAGCCAGGCGCAGCGCCCCCGGTCCCACGGGTTGGCGCGGGCGAAGACCGCCTCGCGCACAGCGTCGAGCTCTGCGTGGGCGCGTTGCGGATCACCCGTCAGCAGGGCGGCCTCGGCCCGCGCGGCGCGGACAGCCACCTGCCGGAGCAGCTTGCCGGTCTCGTCAGCCAGCACCAGGGCTTCGTCGAGGTACGCTCCTGCCGCGGCGTCGCCACGGCGGGCGCGTAGCTCGCCCCAGGTGGTCAAGGCCACCATGCGGGTCACCGCCGAGAGCATCGGCTGCGCCAGCAAGTGGCTCAAATCGGCATCGGCAGCATCCCACTCGCCACGCAGAACCTGGAGCGTGGCACGGGTTGCCACCAGATACCCGTGGCGCGAGTCGAGATCGTGTTTGCTGGCGAAGGCGAGCGCACTGGCCAGCCATTGCCCGGCCTCGTCCAACTGCATGGCCAGCATGGCGGTGTAGGACAGGTTGGCCAGCGCCCGGCCCGCGTGGTCGATGTGCCCGGCCGCGCGCGCCACCTGCAGGCTGCGCTTGAGGTCGGCGCGCCCCTCGGCGTCCCCGGCGTAGGCGCGCGCCGACCCGACGTTGTTCAGCGCGTGCACGAGCGTTTCCGTCTCGCCCAATTCCTCCGCCAGGCTGATCGCCCGTGTGCCCCACTGCCGTGTTCCGGCCAGATCGTGATCGAGCATGTGCAGTTGCGCCAGATTGCTGTAGGCCATGGCCAGTTCCGGGCCAGGGGGTAGGGGTTCCAGCTTCTCCAGAGCCGCCTGCGCCGCAGCAGCGGCCTCAGTACCGCGCCAGGCCAGATGGGAAAGCCAGCGCAGGTTGTCGCCCTCGTGCCGTGCATCACCCAGGCGCTGCCAGATCTCCAGCGCCAGGCGGCGGGCGGCAATGGCCTCCTCTCCCTGCTCACTCAGGTAACACGCGACGGACCGTGCCTCCAGGAGCGCGGCCCGCTCGGCTGGCGGCAAGGCGTCACCGAAGCGCAGCGCCCGCGCGTACTGGGCGGCAGCCTCGCGATGCGAGAAGAAGGCGGAGGCCTGCTCAGCAGCCGCCACGGCGTAGGCCAGGACGGCCTGCCGGTCGCCCGCAGCCTCTGCGTGATGGGCCATGCGCGCCAGATTCCCCGAGGTCTCCGGCAGGTCGCGCAGGGCCGCCAGAACACGGCCGTGGAGGAGGCGGCGGCGAGTAGGCGCCAGCACGCCCAGGATCGCTTCGCGCGCCAGCTCGTGCCGGAACGCCAGGTGCTCGCCACTGCCCAGCAGCAGGCCGCGCGCAATGCAGGCATCGACCTCATCGGCAACGGGGCCGGCGACCGCCAGCAACAGGTCCGCGTCGATAGCCGAGCCGATCACCGCCGCGACGTCGAGCGTGGCGCGCGCCTCGGGGGAGAGACGCGAGGCGCGCGCCAGAACCGCGTCTGCCGCCGACGCCGGGACACTCTGGCCGGGCGCGGCGAGCACCTCGTTCACGAAAAAGGGATTGCCGCCAGTCAGCCGGTACAGGGCACTGGCATCCCTCCCGCTGCCAGCGGCGAGGAGCTGCACCGCCTCCTCCGACAGGGGTTCAAGCGTCATTCGGTAGATGGACCGGGCGGTGGCCAGATCCCCCAGGATCAGCCGCAAGGGGTGAGCCGGGCCAATCTCATCGTCACGGTAGGTGACGATATGCAGGGTTTGCCGCCCGTCGATGCGCCGCCCCAGAAAGCGGATGAGGTCGAGCGTGGCCCCGTCGGCCCAGTGCGCATCCTCCCAGATGACCACGGTCGGCTCGCCCTGAGCCGTCAGGGCTGCGAGGACATCGCGAAAAAGGCGCTCCTGGGCGTCGCGGTCAAGGTGGTGCTCGCCAATCGTCAGGCCCAGCGCCGGAGCAAGGTCACGCACGGGGCCGAGCGGCGCAGGCGTGGAAAGGGCATCGCACGACGCGCGCAAGACCGCTGTTTCGCCCGCAATACGCTGGCGAAAGGCATCCAGCAGGGCGGACTTGCCAATACCTGCCTCGCCGCCGATCAGCACGAGGCGACCACGCCCGGCCGCCGCCTGGCGCACGTGCTCTTCAAGCTGGGTAATTGGCAGATCCCGCTCGAGTAGCTCCATCGCAATGCGCTCCCAAAAATTGCCGCGCAAGATACGGTTGAGCTATGGCTCGGCTCACTGGGGATGATAGCGGAGCAACCAGCCGAGGCGGAGCGCACGTCTGCAATGGAATGTGCCGCCCGGTTACGCCAGGGGTGCAGCGCCACGCGAACGGCAAGAACCGGAGGCATCATGAAGATGCCCCCGGCCCTCCCCCAGGGTGCTACACGCTGGTGTTATGCCTGGTCGCAGTAGCCGCCGTTGCAGATGACATCGACGCCGCAGCACTCGCAGCCGTCGTCGCACTTTGCGCCAACCGGCTTGCAGCAGCGCTTTTCCGTGGCGGCAAAGCAGGAGTTCTGGGAGTTGGCTGGTTTGCAGCTCAAGCCGCCTCCGCACTGCTCGCTCTTCTTACAGCGCTCGGTCACGCCCTTCTTCTTGCCTTTGCCTTTGCGCCTGGCGGCTTCGGTGCGCTTCAGGCCGGTGCGGGCGAGGCCCAGGCCAAGCCCGGCGGCTGCGAGGGTGCGCAGCGCCTGGCGGCGCGTGGCGCTGCCGGCAAGATCACGCGCGATGCCATCGAAATGGGTGCTATCCACTGGTGTTCCGTCCTTGCTATCTGGTGGTTGATCCGTCAGTGTTGGCATCGCTCCCCCCTCCGGAGCGGGAAGCCCGCTTGCGCCAACGCTTCCAGTTTCGGGTGCGGCCGGGTACCCCGCTGCCAGGCAGGTTGCGGGGAAGGCGCCAACTGAGGAACAGCGTCCAGAACTACATAGTTGGCGGCAGCGGAACTACATGGTTCAGCGGATGTGCGAACGGCGGCAGGAGGGGACACTGCCAACGTTCCGTCGAACCACGAACGCCGCCGGGTTGCTATCCCCTGGCGGCGTTCGTGTGCCTGACCGGCATCAACGCCCCGGCTGCTCTGGCACAACGATCAATCGCCGAGCCACGCCTCGCGGCGTGCCCCTCTTGTGCGCGCGACCCGGGCGGCGCGGTCCACGGGAACCTGCAGGGCGTCATACCAGATCGGCATGCGCATGCCGAGCATCGGCTTCTCGCGCGTGACGGTGGAGGCGCCAACCGTCGCGGTGACCGCGCCCTCGGCGTTACCGGAGATGACGACCTCGGCGCGCGGTTCGGTTTCCAGGACAGCGGCGAAGATACCGCTCCAGCCCATCCACGGCGCGCCCGCGTTGGCGAAGAGAACGTGGGCGTGGTTCTCGCGCTCGCGTTCGCGCCAGAGGTGGAAGTGGTCTACCGTGGGTCCGGTCTCGACATACGCCGGGAAGGGCACGCTGGTCGCGCCGTACGGGCGCACCTGCGGGCCATCGAGCAGCGAGGGACAGGCGATGATATCCGCGCCCTGGAGCGCCAGCTCTCGCGCGGCTTCCGGGAAGAGCGCGTCGTAGCCAATGAGCAGGCCGGTGCGGCCCGGCGGGACATCGAACACCGGCAGGCCGCCATCGCCCGGCGTGGCCCAGGCGCGATCCTCCGCACTCAGGTGCAGCTTGCGGTAGACGCCGACCACGCCCTGCGGCGCGATGAGCGCGGCGCTGTTGTACAGGTTGCCGCTTCCGGCACCCTGCTCAACCAGCCCCACGACCAGATACGTATCGTGCGCGGCGGCAACTGCCTGCGCCTGCTCGGTGAGCGGGCCGGGAATCGGCTGCGCCAGGCGGTGGGCGGTCTCGGCGTCAGTCACCGGGCCGGTGAGGGCGAGTTCCGGGAAGACGACCAGGTCCACCGGTGCGAGCGCAGCGGTCTCCTGGGAGATGCGCGTCAGGTTCGCGGCCACCTCACCGGCGCGCGGCGTCATCTGCACCACGGCGACGCGCGACTCACGGCTCTCCGGCAGTGGATGCAACTCGTAGAGGCCGTGGAAGTCGGCAGCGGGCCAGAGGTAGCAGTTCAGCGTGGAGTGGCCGTAGGCCTCCGGGCGGCGGTCGGCCAGCAGGTCCTCCGGGGATTCCCCGCGCCACCGCTTGTCCCGCGCCCATGCGACATCGACCTCACCCCAGGCGATGCCATCGCCGTCATCAACCACACCCTGCAGGCTGCCGTCGGGGTTGATCACCGCCGAGCCGCCGGAAAACTGCACGCCACGCTCCAGCCCGTAGCGGTTGGCGGCCAGGAAGTAGACGCCGTTCTCCACGGCGCGGGCGATCCAGCCTGGCGACGGGCTCTTTTCACTCAGCCAGTTGGTGGGGAAGCAGATCACGTCCGCCTCCCCCAGGGCCGGGATGCGCGCCGTCTCGGGGTAGCAGGCGTCCATGCAGATCGTCAGTGCGATGCGGCCCAGGGGCGTCTCGAAGACGGGCAGGCCGAGGTCGCCATCCTTGGCCCAGGTCGGCTCGGCGATGAAGGCGTGTGTCTTGCGGTAGACGCCCACTGGTCCGGCGGGACCGATGAGCACTGCGCTGTTGTAAAAGACGTCCGTCTCCGGGTCGACCTCCGGCATCCCGAGCACGATCCAGCAGTCATGGCGTCGCGCAATCTCGGCAAAATGATCCGTGGAGGGGCCGGGGATCGGTTCCACGTCAGGCGCAACCTCGGCGCGGTCGGCCCAGCAGTAGGCGGTAGTCGCCATCTCCGGGGTGACAATCAGCTTCGCGCCGCCAGCGGCCGCGTCCTCCACGAGGCGCGCAAGCGCGGTGAGGTTCGCCGCCTTCGCGAACAGGGTCGGCTCGAACTGGATGACGGCAACGCGGTAGGGGGCAGGGGCTGGCGCAGCGTGATCATCCACGGTTGGACAATCCTTGTGCGGTTGTGGCGGGCGCGTCGGGTTAATCGAGGTTATTGATGACTACGTTCCTTCTCACGTAGGAAATTGGTGCGAGGTGGCATCTCCCTCCAGGTGTCGTCCTGAGCGAAGTCGAAGGACCCCGTCCCCAGCCAACGCGGGACGAGGTGTCATCCCTCTTCAGGTGTCATCCCGAGCGAAATCGAGGGATCTCGGCCTTGCCCGCCACTCAGGAACGATGCCGGCGCCCGCTGCGCCACCCGGCGGCCTCAAACCCTCGCGGCCGGTGAACGAGATCCCTCGACTTCGCTCGGGATGACACGCGAGGGTGGTTGCCACCGCGAACATGTGCGCTGCGGAACGAGGCGCGTCGATACGCTCAGTGGTGCGTCCTGGAGAAGTCGTCAGGTTCCTTGAGCCGACTCCACGACGAGATTCTTCGCCTGAGGGCTCAGAATGACAGGTGAAGGGTGCGGGCGAACCTGACGACGGCCCGCCGCCGCAGTACTCAGGACGACACGCGCGGGTGGGCGGCAACATCCAGGCGCTCTACTTTCCTCCTTTATCATCACGCGGCGCAATCGATCCCGGCGGTTCCGCATCACTGGCGTTCCACGGCGCCAGGCGCACCGCGCGCTCGATGCGCCCGGCCAGCTCATCGCGCGCCCGCCCGACGCCCGCCAGCGCCGTGGGGTCGAGGACCACACGCTCCCAGATAGGGTGGGTGAGATCGGGCGCGTTCAACTGCGGCAGGTGCAAGCCTTCCAGGCGCTCGCGCAGATCGCCCAGCGAGCGGGCCACCGTGCGCTGCAACTCCTGAAGCTCACGCACCTCCAGGCGGGCGGCCTCCCGCGCGACAGCGCCCCGCTGGCCCAGCCCGCGTACGCGTCGTCCCCGATCATCAAGCAAGCGGCGCGGCCCCACGCTGCCCAGCTCCACCAGCGCGGCAGTCACCGCGTGGTCCGGGGGCGCGCAGCCTGTTCAGGTCCGCGTGAGCAGCAGGGATTGGCTCCGGGATGATGGTGTCCACCACGCCGAAGCTGTTGGCACTCGAGCGCAGTCAGGGCGGGGCGCGGCCTGCGGCCCGGGCGCCAGGGTTCGCTGCGCTCCGCCGCCAACGCGGCGATGGCGTGCTCCTGCATCAGCACCCGGTCGCCAGCTGCAAAGGCCGCTGCCGCCGGGCCGGCGGCCTCGCCCGTGATGACGGTGATCACCGGCGCCGGAAGCACCCCGAGCAGCCCCATCACGCTGGCGAGGGCCGCGCCCGTCTGCGCCGGAGCGCGGTCTGCCATTTGGGCCGGCGCATCGAGGAAAGCCAGCACCGGCAGCTCCAGGTGACCCGCCAGGCGCAGCACCCGCGCCGCTTTCCGCCACGCGGCCGCATCGGCCGGGCCCTCGCCAGTCAGCGCCACCACGGCGACAGACGCGCCAGCCAGGCGGCCCAGGCCGGCGAGCACGCCGGGAGCATCGGCCCCGGTGCGGTCACCGTGCAGTTCCACCCAGTCGCTGACGAGGCGCGTCACGTACGCGCTGGCGGCTGGCCGGGCCGGGTGATGCGCCAGCCGCGCCTCCTCCCATCCGGCAGCACGCGCCCGGGGGAGTTCCGGCGCGGAAGAAGCTAATACGGTTTCCCCGTAGATAGGGCGAAACGCACCGCGCCCGGCAAACACGCCGAGCAGGCGGGTGAGGGTCTGGCGGAGCTCCGGGCGGCTGACAACGCCATCGATCATGCCGCCGGCAAGCAGGGATTCCGCGCTCTCGGCGTCGGTGGGGCGGCTGCCCAGCCCCACGCGCGCGCCCGGCTCGGCCAGGATGATATCCGCCTGGTCTGCCAGCGCCGACCAGACCGCGCCGGTGGCGGGGTGCGCCAGCACGCTCACGAAAGGCACGCCGCTGCGGTGCAACTGCGCGGCGACCGCCGCGAATTTCGGGGCCTGGAGCAAGCCGGGCAGGCCATCCTGCGAGCGCGCGCCGCCAGCCGTGCAGATGGCGACCAGCGGCACGCGGCGCTGGGCAGCGGCCTCCATGGCCAGCAGGATCTTCTCCCCCGCCACCGGGCCAATGCTCGCGCCGAGGTAGGCGTGATCGAGCACGATCAGCACGGCCGCGTGGCCGCCAATCGCGCCAGTCCCGGTCAGCACCGCCTCGCTGACGCCGCTGCCGGAGAGCGCGCCGCGCTCGGCAGCATCCGCCGCGCGGTCACCGGCGGGGTCATCCCGGCGGAGGAGAGCTTTTGCCCCCTCCAGCCGGTCCGGCGCGGGCAGCGCATCCCGGAAGACAAGCGGCTCCAGAGAAACGAGCGTTGCGTTCGTTTCCTGGAAGCTGCCGTCATCCACCAGCAGGCGCAGGCGCTCGCGCGCCGGCAGCGGGAAGTGGCGCTGGCAGTTGCCGCAGATGCCGTAGGTCTCGAAGCTGGCGGAGCCGCTCAGCTCAGCGCCGCACGCCGGGCAGGCGAGGATATCCTCCAGAAACAGGCTGTCCAATTCAGGGATTGGCGAGTTCGCGTCGTGCGGAGCGCGAGCGCCAGGGAGGCTGGCCAAAGGGCACTCCTTTCGCTGGACGGGCGGCGGGCGCGCCCACGAGAGGTCTGGCCGGGATCGTACGCGCGGTGGGGTGGGGCGTCAAACCAAGCGGGAGAATGGAGACAAAGGCAACTGGAATTTCCAGTTTGTGGCCGCTGCATCAACAACGGACACGTCGGTGCCGATTTCCCAATTCGTCTATTCGTGAAGTAGTAGCCAACGACCATCCGACATACATTGTCGAGATCACGACCAAACGTCGCCCAGTTCAATCGCGCTGACCTTGCCGTCAGCGGTAGCAAACACTCTGTTACCTAGAAGGTGGAGCTTTTCCACGGGACCTGCATCGGTGACGACTGCCATCGTTTCTCCTGTGTCCTCTGCAGTGGCGACGATCGTGCCCTCGTCGACCATCGTAACCACGACTCCTCTGGAAACCAGAAACCTTCCTGAGAGTTGTTCAATTGGCACCGCTCCGTCGTATGGAGGCTGGTCCCCCCATTGCTTCGGATGGAAGCGATTTACAGGTCGCTTCAGACGAAACCGTTCAACTCCTGACTCCAGATCAACTGCCACGAACCAACCGGATGCCAGTTCCAGGAGTACCGTGCGATCCGATACAAACTGGACGGACACTCGAGCGGAATCCATGAACCCCCACAGGAACTCACCGGTTTCCGGGTGAAGAGCGGAAATTGCCTGGCTCGGATCAACCTGCCGCTGGGAAGTGATGAGGTTCGGGCCTTCCTGCGGGGAAACGTGACCTTGTACGAGCGCAGCAGCTCTCCGTACCCAGAGCGGGGAAGTGCAAGTCCAGGCAGTGCTACCGTCATGGCTCCTTAGGCAATAGAGCGGATTGTCCTGCATGCTAAGGCTCGTCTTTTCCTGCGCGAGGTAGACGTTGTTCGAAAAGGCTGCGATCGCCTGAAAGAAAGGCAAAGTTTCCATCGACAGATGCCACGGAGACTGGCCAGTTGCCACATCAAAGGCCCACAGAACGTTTCGGTCACTGGTAAGGAAGATCAAACCGTCAGTGAACGCGCAGCGCTCTACGCGATACTCTCCAAATCCATACTCTCCGTACTTTTGCTCCATATCGAAGCGCCACTTCACGCGGCCACGTATTGTCTGCTCATTTGAATACATCGAGCCATCGAATCTTCCCAAGCCAGATGTCCACAACACTTCTCCTGTATGGGCCTCACGTGCCACCAGTTCGTTCGGCGAAGGAACAAACACTGTGGAGTCGCGATACGCATACTCACCGACTCCTGCCGTATCCTGGGTCCACCCCGTCTTACCCGAAACGCCGTCCATCATGGCGACGCTCTCACCTTGCCTTACGACAAGCCGATCATGTCCGATTGAGGAAATATCCGAATCGAAATACGATTCAGGACCCTCGCGAGACCACAATAAGGAGCCCGTTTCAAGGTCCATTGCCTCGAGTATCGATGCACCTTCATTACCCACATAGCCCATGTCCGTAAAATGCGTTTCCCACGCGGTCCGGACGAGAACCACATTCTCCAAGCTCTGAACGGTCAACGAACTGGACTCGTTGCCTTCCACACTTCTCTGCCAAACGACGTCTCCTGAGTCCGGGTCAAGAGCTTCAACAAAATACGGTCCATCGTAATCATCCGCTGATTCCACAATGACGAGCGGTCCTGCCGAGGAAAGATCTACACACATGCTGCCGCGCGAGGCGAATGTCCACAGAACTCTTGGATTGCGGGACCCGACTGCCATCAACAACTCCGTTTCTTGTCCAGTTGCCGCAACAGCCTGCTCAGGCAAAGCACTACATTAGTGTGCGAGGAAGGCGGCGGCCGGCTTACTTGTGGATAAGAAACGCTCCCCCTGTGACACAGCCGTTGATTTCATCCAAGCGAAACGACGTTCGCCTCCCACGTCGTTTCGCCAGCCCTTTCCCGCCGCAATGAGCAAACCTCGCCCCTACCCTACCTCCTCGGCGATCACCATCACCACCTCGCCCTGCTCGGTGGCCGCGCGGAACTTGCGGCACATGACGTAGCCGGAGCCATCGGCGATGATTTCGACCGGCTCTTCACCGATGCGCTCGAAGTCGTGGATGCGGCTCACCGGCTGACCCTGCTCCACGTACGCGCCGATCTCGACCAGTGGCTCGCTGATGCCGCTCACCGGGGCGGTGACGTAGCGGTTGATGTCCGTCGCGGAGACCACGCGCTGCCGATCGAGGCCCGGGGTGACGAGGTTGATGGTCGGGCCATCCAGCAGGCCGTAGTGGCGCATGACATTGAGCGTGCCCTGGTGCGCCCAGCGCACGCCGGCCAGGTCGGTCGATGCGCCGTAGCCAAGCTCGCTGCCGATGGTGATCTTGCCCATCGCCTCGGCTTCCTCGGTCAGCAGGCCGGTGCCCATGCTGCCGGTGTAGATCATCACGAAGGGCGTGCCGAACAGCAGCGCCGTCTCCCGGAACTCGTTGTAGCGCGCGGGGTCATCGACCTCGTGGAACGACATGGTGCGGATCATCTCGAAGCCCGCCCCGGCCGAGTGCAGGTCGATCACCACATCGGCGCGCGCCAGCACCTCGTCGGTCATGAAGCGCGCGATGCGGGAGGTAATGGTGCCGCTCGCACTCCCCGGAAAGGCGCGGTTCATGTTCATGCCGTCGTGCGGCGAGTCGCGCCGGGCGGCGCGAAAGGCGGGCACGTTGAGGACCGGGATGACGACCAGCCGCCCCGAGACCAGCGAGGCCGGATCGAGCTCCCCAATGAGGTTTTTCAGCCCCACCGGGCCTTCGTACTCGTCGCCGTGGGTGCCGCCGATGGCCACGATGGTCTTGCCCGGCTGTTTGGCGCAGGCGACATAGAGCGGCACCCGCACGCGGCCCCAACTGTGATCGAAGGTGAAGGGGATGTGGTACAGCCGCGCGCCCGGGGTCTCCCAGTCAATCTGCTCGATGGGGGTAATATCGGGGATCAACTCATGCTCCTTGCTGGCGGTTCAGTGCGTTTGACGAGAATGCGGCGATACGAGGTCCGGCGCGCGTTCACGCGTCTCGCGCTTGCCGAGAGACCTCGTACGAGACCGTAGCCGGACGAGGTCTCTCGACTTCGCTCGAGACACGAGGGGTGGGCGCGAATCACGACGAGTACGCGCGAGACACGGAGTTTCGCCGCCTGGCTACTTGCCGGCCTCCAAATCCTTCAGCGCGGCCACGGTCTCGGCGGCCAGGATCTCGGCGGCTTCCGGTGCGAACGGTGAGGTCTCCACCTCGTAGCCCTGCAGCGGGTACGCCTCGGCCGTCGGCACGTAGCCAGCCCAGCCCCCGGTGTAGCCCCCGAACCAGGTGTTCGCCACCGGCGAGGCGGCCTTGACCGCCAGCCCGATCTCCGCGAACGGTTCCCCTTCGGTCCCGACGATCACCGCCGGGCCAATCTTCAGCAGGTGCACCTCGATGGGGAACGTCTCCATGCCGCCGTACGTCGCCGCCCGGGAGCGGGCCATGTTGGCTCGCTTCACCACGAAGGTCGCGGCCTCCACGTCGGCTGCCGGCGCGCCCTGCGCCTTCAGCGCATCCAGCCGCTCCTGCGCCGCGTCAACGCGCGCCTGCGCTTCGGCCACCGGCGGCTGCGCGATCACCGGCAGATGGACGGTGCGCGACCTCACCTTCACCTCCACCGCAGGCTCGGCGACCGGCTCCCGCACCCACTTGCCCAGGGGCGCTCCCGATTCCCAGACCTTCTCGTGCCGGTACTTCGCTGCGGCAGCATCGAGGCCGAGATAAACCCGCGCCGCCTCGCAGCCAACTTCGCCGCCAATGCGCTGAATCACGCGCGCGTCGTCTGTGAAGCCATCCGGACCTGGCCCAACATTGCCGGTCGCGCCCTGGGCGAACAGGCAGGGCGCCCCCGTGATGGTTTCGACCGTCCGCTTCAGGTAGCCCGGCCAGTCGCTGCTGATCAGCCGGTTCGAGGGCCCCATCGTGGTTGGGTGCATGGTGTACCCGACCACTGAAGCGAGCGGCCCGCCCTCCAGATCATCGATGCGCAGGACAAAGACGTGCGGATCGATCACCCCGTCCAGGTTGGAGCCCGTCACGATCCGGCCGTCAGGCCTGGCCTCCCGCCGGTTGACCGCTACCCGGCTCTCGCCTGAACCAGCCAGAACACGGGCGGGCCGCATTGCCGGCAACGCCAGCCGGGCCGCGCCGGCAGCGAGTTCGGGCAGGAGCGCGTAGTAGCCATCCAGCGCCTCCTGCCCCTGCCTGGTCCAGTTCCAGGGACTGGGCGGCGGCCCCGCGTGATTGTGCGTCACAGACACGCGTACGGCCTCTGGCGCAATGCCAAGTTCCTCGCCAACGCGGGCGCGGATGGCGTCGCTCTCCGCTGTCGTGACAATCACGATGTCGAGGTCAATCCAGGCGGCCCGGGTTTTCCCGTCATCCACCACCAGCGCGGTCGCCCACAGGTCCGACTCGACGCCATCCGGCAGCACGTGGACCTGCGCGCCCCAACTGGCGTGCGGCGCCGTGAGCGGAGGCGTGATGGTGACCCGGCCGACCCCGGCGCGGAAACTGGATTCCGTCATGATTTTCCTTTCGGTTGTGTGCCTGCGCGTACCATCTGGCGCCGCAGGTGTCGCTGAGCGCGCGCTCCCCGAACGCCCCTCACCCCGTGTATGGTGACCTGATGCAACGTGTTTCACCAGCCTTCCCGGCAAGAGACAGGACCTTCCGCCCTGGGGTGCAGAGTTGACCGTCCGCTCATCGGCTCGTCGGCGGCGGGCAGAAGCTGGTGAGGCGGCTACTCCATGAACAGCACGTGGACCGGTGAGGGCGTTGGCAGGAGCTCGCCCGTTGGCGTGAGGGCGCCAGTCTCGCCGTCAATCACGTACTGGCGCAGATCGTGGCCCTTCTGGCTGGCCACGTAGAGCCAGGTCCCGGTCGGGTCGATGGCAAAGCCACGCGGCACATCGATCCCCTCGAAGGTGTAGCCAGCCAGCGCGAGTTCCCCTGTTTCCTCGTCCACCCGGTAGGCCACGATGCTGCTGGCCAGTGGCGAGACCGACGGGGTTTCCTCGCGGTTCGAGGCGTACAGAACGCGTCCCGAGGGGTGCATGATGATCTCGGCGGCGCTGCGGGTGTCCGTGAAGTCGTCCGGCGTCATCGAGATCGTTTGCAACTCTCCCCCCAGTTCGCCGGTGTCGTGATTGTAGGCGAGCGCCGTCACGGTCGCGTTCAGCTCGTTCACGACGTAGAGCACGCTGGCATCGGGCGAGAAGGCGAGGTGGCGCGGCCCGGCGCCTTCAGCCAGCAGCGCCATGCTCTCCAGGTGGAGCGTGCCATCATCCGCCAGGCGGAAGATCTGGACGGCGTCCACGCCCAGGTCAGCCGTCGCAACGAACCGGCCGTCCGGCGTGAAGAGCGCGCAGTGCGGGTGCGACATCTCCTGATTGGGGTGTGGGCCGGCGCCATCGTTCTGCCAGACGAACGAAACGGGGTCCAGCCCGCCATCCGCCCGGATCGGAAAGACCACGAACGGGCCGCCGTAGTTGGCGGCCACCAGGAAGCGCCCACTGGGGTCCACGCTCTGGTGACAGGGGTAGTTGCCGCCGGAGCTTTGCTCGTTGATGAAAGTAAGGTGGCCGGTTTCGGGGTCAACCGCATAGGCCGCCATGCCGCCCGACGCCTCGCCCTCGTAGTCATCCGTCTCGATGGAGGCGTAGAGGAAGCGCTGCCCGGGATCGAGCGTCACCCACGAGGGGTTGACCTGCGGCACGACCTGGGACAGCGTGAGCGCGCCGGTCTCGGGATCGACGGCATAGACCGAGATGCCGTCTGTGCCGTTTCCTGAGCCGCCCTCCGCCGGGCGGGTGTAACTGCCGACATAGGCGATGCGTGCTGAACCTGTGTCCTCGGGTGTGAGGTCGCTCATGGTCTCGCTCCCCTTGGCCGCGTGTTGCCCTGCTGCGGAGCATGATGCCATGGGATATGAATTTGTCGCGGAATCCATCCCTTCTCTCCAGGATTTATTGTGCATCCGGTGGCGAAAGAATGGAGAGGACCTGCAGAGCAGCAAAGCGACGATTGCGAGCCTGTCCTGTTATTTCGTCCAAATACCCGGCGTTTACCATGCGCATGATCAGGTCATTTGCGGATCGGGGAGTAACGCCGAGGCGTTGCTCGACTGAAGCTACCGAGATCACAGGGCGTTCAACTATCAGATCTACTAGACGGACCTGATTGCTGGAGCGAGATGCCGATAGTGCCCAGTTTTGCATTTCGCCGCGGAATTCGAGCAATTCGTGTGATGTCGCGACTGCCTCAGTTGCCTGAGCCTGAACACCCTGGAGAAAGAAATTCGTCCATGCAACCCAATCGCCGTGGGTGCTCGTGCGCAGCATGAGATCCACGTACTCTTCGCGGTGCTGCTCAAAGTACCCGCTGAGGTAAAGGAGCGGTTGAGGAAGAATGCCTTGCTCCCGCAATTGCAGTGCGATGAGCAGGCGTCCGATTCTTCCGTTGCCATCGTTGAATGGGTGAATGGTCTCGAACTGGTAATGCACCAATGCGAGGCGAATGAGAGACGGTAGTTCATTCCGTCGATCACCAATATATCGCTCAAGATCACGAAGGGCCTGATTCATCTCCATAACAGGCGGAGGCACAAAACGAGCGTTTGCAGCAGAGACTCCGTGGCGCCCAATGACTACTGGTATTTGCCTGAACCCCCCCGGACGTCGATCCTGACCACGAACATCACGCATGAGACGTTCATGGACTTGTCGAATCATGCGCAGGCATATCGGCATGGTTTCAAGAAGTGCAAATCCCAGTTCAAGAGCGGAGACATAGTTTGCGACCTCTCCCACATCGGACCGGCCATCATCTTCAGTTGGATCGGCCTCAAACATCATGAGTTGTTGCAGGCCGGCAGTTGTGCCTTCGATCTTGCTGGAGAGCACTGCCTCACGCCGAAGAAAAGGATTAATGAGGATGTGTGGATTACGGAGGCCACGCCCTAATCCCTTGAGTTCCCCTAATACCCTTTCTGCATTTGCCAACGCATTGACTGTACTGTTGTCTAAATGTAGTTCCGGAGGGAGTGGATCCGGAACAAACGCAAGATGGCCTTCGGGATCGTGAACAAGGCGGCCTGGGGCATCGTTCGTAAACGATTCTCTCCGCATTGGACACTCCTAAACCCACCGTAGTGGAACGAAAGTATCATTGCGCGCCTCGTTATTATACTTTCGCGTCCAAAAGTATCTTTACATGCACGGCCCACGAAAGACTCCCCTCACTGCAGACTGCTTGCTCTGCACTTGCCCTGGTAGCGAACTGCAGTGAGGGGAGTCTGCCCTAGTCATGTACCCCGCGGGCGCTCATGGCCGTGGCCGGGGCGTAGTACGGGTCCGCCCCGCCGTCGAAAATGCGGTCTGCTCCGAGGCGGACCACGGCGGGGGAGGCGAAATCGCCGGTGAAGCGCGTTTCGTCGCGGACGCCGACCCGGTGCCCCAGCGCGCGCAGGGCCGCGACGGTGGCCTCCGGGAAGCGACAACTCATCAACAACTCGGCGGTGGAACAGTCGATGCGCGGCGCGTTGATGGCGGCCTGCGCCGCCAGCCGCCAGTCGGTCATGTTCATGATCAGTTGCGCGTTGCAGTTCAGGATGCGGCGACCTCCGCTGGAGCCAATGGCAGCGAAGGGCTTGCCCTCGCGCGCCAGGATGAGCGGCGCCATGTTGCAGAGCGGCGTCTTGCCGCCGGCCACCGAGTTTGGCCGGTTCGGCGCGGGGTCGAACCACATCATACCGTTGTTCATCAGCACGCCCGTGCCGGGGATCGTCACCCGGCTGCCCCACAGCGAAAGCTGCGTCTGCGTGCAGGAGACCGCCATGCCGTTGCCATCCATCACGCTCAGGTGCGTGGTGGAGCCGTCGGTCATCTGCCCTGGTGAGAGGGCGCTGTCCACGTAGTCCGGCACCGATGTGCCTAACCCGTGCGTAGTCCCCACGCGCCCGGCGGACGCGGCCGGGAGTTTCACGAAGCGGTCTGCTGCCTGTTCTGCCGCGCGTTCCCTGGCGTATTCCTGGCTGGTCAGCACCTCGACCGGGACATCGACCTGCGTCGTGTCCCCCAGCCAGGCGAAGCGGTCAGCAAAGGCAATGCGGAATGCCTGTGCCATGCGGTTCAGCGCCACCGGGGTGTGGTAGCCCAGTTCGCGCAGATCAAACTGCGACGCGATGTTCAGGCTCTCCACCAGCGTCGTGCCGCCAGTGCCGCCGCCGATAGTGTGCACCTCTGCCCCGCCGTAGGTGGTCGAAAGCGCGGGCACAATCTTCGCCTGGTAGTTGGCAAAATCATCGCGGGTAATGGGCGCGCCGTGCGCCGCCAGGTCATCAGCAATCGCCTGCCCAATCGCGCCTTCGTACATCACGCGCGGGCCATCGGCAGCGATCGCGCGCAGCGTGCGCGCCAGGTCAGGCTGGCGCAGGATCTTCGGATTGGCCTGCTCCTGGGTGATCGGCGGGCAACCGTTGGCGTCAAGGAAGATGCGGGCCGTTTCCGGGAAGCGGCGCAAGGTCGCGAGGTCCCGCGCGATCATCCACGAGGTGTGCCAGAAGATCGGTACGCCCTCCTCGGCATAGCGGATGGCCGGCGCCAGTGCTTCGGCCAGGGAGATGGTGCCCCAGCGCTCCAGCGCCGCCGCCAGCCCGGCGGTGGTCCCCGCCACGGCCACCGACTGATAGCCCCAGACATTGATGTTATCGACGACGGCGGGCCAGCCAAAGAGGCCATCATCAACGCCACCCCCGGCGACAAGCGGGAACATCTCCGGGCGGGCCGCGGCCGGAGCAATCATCGGGTACTCGACCACCGCCGGGGCGTCGTCCGGGGCGTGTACGACCAGGTAGCCGCCGCCGCCGATGCCGTTCATCCACGGCTCCACTACCGACGCTGCAAAAGCCGTCGCCACAGCGGCGTCCACCGCGTTGCCGCCCTTGCGCAGGATCTCCGTACCGGCCTGCGCGGCCCCGGCCGTCTTGGCCGCCACCATGCCCCCGCGCCCGCGTGCTTCCAACCGGCTGATGTACCACTCAGTTTCCACGCCCACCCTCCAGTTCAGTGAGGCTGCTCTCGCTGTGGGCGATCATACGGCAGCGCAACGTGAAATGGCGGGTTGCTGCCGTGCAGCCTGATCGCCCACCGCACTCCGGCGTAGCTATTGTTCGCGACGTGAAAATGGCCGCGCCGGGCTGATGCCCTTTACAAGCCCGCGCAACCTGTGCCATGGTGATGCTTCCAACGAATGTGCGGGCACTGAGGTGAGGCAATGGCAGGGGCGCCATTTGCTTGGTGCCCCCAGGGCAGGAGGAGATTCTATGACCCATCGTGATGAGGCCAGCGCACTGTTTGCGAGCGTCGTGCGGGGCCGCATCGGGCGCCGCGAGTTGCTGCTGCGCGCGGCGGCCCTGGGCCTGAGCGCCGCCGCGCTCGATACGCTACTCGGCGCAGAGGCGTCGGTGGCGGCCGCCCAGGAGAGTTCGCCCGAGGCCATGGCGGCCACCGGGAGCCTGACCTGGGGCCTGGAGCAGGACCCGGGGAACCTTATTCCCTTTGGCGGGGTTTCCACGTCCAACATGTGGGGCAAGGAGTTGATGTACGACTCCCTGCTGGAGTGGGACCAGGAACTGAACATCCAGCCCGCGCTCGCCGAGTCATACGAAGCAGCGGAGGATGCGACCAGCTACACCTTCAAGCTGCGCCAGGGCGTCATGTTCCACAACGGCAAGGAGATGACGGCGGCGGACGTGAAGTACTCGTTCGAGACCGCGCTCAATCCGCCCGCGCCGGGCATCCAGGTCGCCTTCCTGGCCAACATCGGCAGCGTCGAGGCCGTCGATGACTACACCGTGACGATCACCATGTCGACGCCCGATCCGACGTTGCCCGGGGTTATCGCCTGGAGCCGGTACACGCCGATTGTGCCCGAGGGGATCGCCGACGAGATCAACCTGCTGAGCGAAGGGGTCGGCACCGGCCCGTACAAGCTGGTCGAGTACATCTCCAATGACCGCGTGGTCTACACCGCCAACGAGAACTACTGGAAGCCGGGTACGCCCTGCATCAAGGACATCACGTACAAGATTCTCACGGACGAGCAGTCGCGCGTGGCGGGCCTCCGTTCCGGCGAGATCGACGGCGCGACGCTGACCGCGGACGTGGCCCGCACCCTGGAGAACGACGACACGCTGGAAGTGCTGAACGGGCTCTTTTCCGCGCCGCGCGTCATCCAGTTCAACACGGTGGAAGATGTGCCCTGGCGCAACCTGAAGGTGCGGCAGGCGATCAATCTCGCGGTAGACCGGCAGATGATCATCGACAACGTCTACGGCGGCAACGCCCAACTCACCGGCGCGATCCCGCCCGGGTACGGCGCCTGGCCGCTCTCGAACGATCAGCTTGTGGCGGCCTACACGCCAGACCTGGCGAAAGCGCAGGCGCTGATGCAGGAGGCCGGGTTCGAGGGCGGCTTCGATGTCACGCTGCAGGCCATTGCCCAGCCGCGCGAGTTCACGCAGATCGCCGAGATCGTGCGGGAGCAGCTCAAGCCGCTGAACATCAACGTCACGGTGGAGCCGCTGGAGATCGGCACCTTCGCCACGAATATCGGCGACGGCAACTTCCAGTGGGCCTCAACCGGGCGCGGCATGCGCGGCGACCCCAGCGGCTATGTCGTGGACTTCCGCAACGGCACGACCCTCAATCAGGCCTGGTTCGGGGACGGCTGGCAGAACGAGGAACTGGACAAGCTCTACGACGAGGCGCTGGCCACAGCGAATGTGGAGGCCCGGCACGCCGCGTACCAGCGTATTCAGGAGATCATCCTCGAAGAATCAGTGAACCTGTACACCGTGCAGCCGTACAAGTACCAGGCGGTGAACGGGCGGGTAGAGGGGATGTACGTCTCCTACACCGACTTCAACCCGGGCCTGCGTACGGCCTGCGTGACGGAAGGGTAGGGAGGGGCCGCGTTTCCTGGCTGAGCGGCCCTCACGCGCGGTGAAACCCTCACCCCCAGGCCTGCTCCCGCGCCTCGGGAGCAGGCCTGGGCGAGGGCGCTCCCGCGCAGATCCTGGGCGCCAGGCGCCCAGGATCCATTCCGGAGCAACACCTGTTGGCGAAATACACGCTGAGCCGGCTCCTGCTGCTGATCCCGACGCTGATCGGCATGAGCCTGTTGATCTTCCTGATGCTGCGGCTCTTGCCAGGCGATATCGTCGATATCCTCGTCGGCTCGGATCCGACTGTCTCCTCCAGCGCCCGCGAGCAGTTGCGGGAAGCAATGGGGCTGACTGCGCCGCTGCCGGTGCAGTACCTCACCTGGCTGGGGAACCTGTTCCAGGGCGACCTGGGCACATCGATGCGTTCCGGGAAGCCGGTGAGCGAGTTGCTGCTGGCCAGCCTGCCGATCACGGTCGAACTCGCTGTGCTGGCCACGCTGATCGCGACCGCGGTGGCCATTCCGCTGGGGGTGATCTCGGCGGTACGGCGCGATACAGGCGTCGATTTCGCCGCGCGCGTGGGCGGCCTGATCGGCCTCTCGCTGCCGAGTTTCTGGATTGCCACCCTGGCGCTGCTCTTCACTTCGAAAGTGTTCGGGTGGGTGCCGAAAACGCGCTTCATTTCTCCGTTCGAGGATCCCTTTGGCAATCTCCAGCAGATGATTCTGCCCGCGCTGGCGCTGGCCATTCAACTGATGGCCATTGAAATGCGAATGACGCGCACCACCATGCTGGAGGTGTTGGGACAGGATTACGTGCGGACCGCGCGGGCCAAGGGGCTGCGTAACCGGATCGTTGTGTCCCGGCACGCGCTCCGCAACGCGCTGATTCCGGTGATCACGGTGGTCGGCTTCCAGCTCGGCACGCTGATGGGCGCTTCCGCCATCATCGAGGTGATCTTCGGGCTGAACGGCGTGGGGTACACCCTGTTGCAGGCGATCTTCAACCGCGATTACCCGCTGGTGCAGGCGGCGACGCTCTTTCTGGCTACGGCGTTCGTCCTGATCAATCTCGGCGTCGATCTGCTCTACGCGTACCTCGATCCGAGGATCAAACAGGGATGAGTAGCTCTGCGAACGTGCTGACACTCGATATCCAGAACCGCCCGGCCCGCCCGTGGTGGCATGTGCCGCAGCGTTGGCGGAACCCGATCGGCATCGTTGGGGCAGCGGTGGTGCTATTGACCATCGTGGTCGCCATCGCCGCGCCGCTCATCGCCCCGTACGACCCGGATGCGCAGGGCGCCACCCGGCTCCTGCCGCCGAGTAGCGAGCACCTGATGGGCACGGACGAACTGGGCCGGGACACCTTTTCCCGGATCGTCTACGGGGCGCGCGTCTCGCTCCAGGTCGGCATCATCTCGGTCTTCATCGCCCTGCTGGTGGGGGCCATCCTGGGGGTAACCGCCGGGTTCTTCGGCGGCCGGCTTGACTCCTGGCTGATGCGCGGCGTCGACATCATGTTCGCCTTCCCGGGCCTCGTGCTGGCCATTGTCATCGCCGGGCTGCTCGGCGCGAGCCGGAACAATGCCATGATCGCCATTGGGCTCGTGTATGCCCCGGCATTCGCGCGGGTGATCCGGGGCTCAGTCCTGAGCGTGATGAGCGAACCCTATGTGGAAGCGGGGAGAGTGGTCGGCTCCACGAACCCGCGGCTGGTGCAGCTCTATGTGTTGCCGAACATCGTCGCCCCGCTCATCGTCATGACCAGCGTCTACCTCTCCAGCGCAATCCTGAGCGAGGCGGCGCTGAGCTTCCTCGGGCTGGGGACGCAGCCGCCAGAACCGGCCTGGGGCGGCATGCTGAACCTGGCGCGGACCTACATGGAGATCTCTCCCTGGATGGCGATCTTCCCGGGGCTGGCGATCATGATCGTGGTGCTTGGCTTCAACTTCCTGGGCGATGGCCTGCGGGACGTGCTCGATCCCCGGTTGCGGATGAGTTAGGGCGGCGTGTCGATACAGCGCTGTCTCGAGGTGCGTTGCGTGCGTCACGACCCCGTCGTGTGCATAGGCCAGGACGCCACCGCTCGACACGCATCGCTTTCGGCCCGCGTGGTGTCCGCCGCTCTCGCATGATCCGCCTGATCGGCGTGAGCGCCGGGCGACAACGCGCTGCTACAGCAGTGTGCAAAGAAGGTGGGCCGCCGGGAATCCCCTCGTGTCTCGAGCGCAATCGAGAGACCTCGTTCACCGGCACTCGCGACGAGGTCTCTCCGACTGCGCTTCGAGACACGGGCTTGTTGCCTCGCAGGTCAGATCTTTTGCAATCCGCTTACGCCGGAAAAACTCAGGAGGTGGCCAGCGCCGGTACGCTCACGCCAGGACTCCGCTCCCCTGCCATCACCGACTGGGGACGCGCCTCTCCCGGTTGTTCTGCATTTAACAGGCCTCCCGCGCTCCGCTTGGCGGTGACCTACGGCGTGGTCCGCTGAAATAGGTTCAGTTCCGTGATGACACGGACTGGCTACCTGACCAGAGCCAGCACCCATCTGAACCCTCTGGACGAAAGGACCACCCAGATGAACACCACCACCATCGCCACCCAGGCTTCCCGCTCTCGCCTCATCCTGCAGCCACGCTCCCGCGTTGTAACCGGATGGCGCGTCCTGCCCGCCGCCCTGGTCCTCCTGGGCGCGGTCAGTGTCGCTCCTGCCGCTGGCGCGACTGGCTGCCACGGCGGCAGCGTGGCTGTCAACGGCGGCAACGTCAGCAACTCCACCACGCTCACCCTGAGCGCCGACGGCGGGCTGGCCCTCTCCAGCGCCAACGGCGGCGACAACAACCTGGCGCTGGCCGGCGCGAACGGCCTGGCGCTGGCCGGCAATGGCGGGTTCGCCAATGCCAACGCCAACGGCGGCATGATTGACCTGGACAATATCAATTCCGGCAACAACCGCGGCAACACCATCGCCGTCAGCGGCGGAGGCGGCTGCGGCAGCCAGACGCTAATTGATGGCGGCAATGTCCGCAATGAGACCACCATTGCCCTGAGCGCGGATGGCGGCGTGGCCCTGGCAAACGCGAACGGCGGCAACAACAATGTTGCGCTGGCCGGCGCCAACGGCGCCGCGGCGGCTGGCAATGGCGGCGTGGCCCTGGCGAACGCGAACGGCGGCGCGATCTCCATTGGCAACATCAACTCCGGCAACAATCGCGGCAACAGCATCCAGGTGCAGCGCAACGGCACCGGCTGGTTTGGCCGGGGCGCGTTGACCCGCATCTCGGGCGGCAACGTCCGCAACTCCACCGCGATCGCCCTCAGCGCGGACGGCGGCACAGCCCTCTCCCGCGCGAACGGGGGCAACGGCAACGTTGCGGTTGCGGGTCAGAATGGCGCGGCAGCGGCCGGGAATGGCGGCATCGCGGCGGCCAATGCGAACGGCGGCGCCATCACGATTGGCAACATCAATTCCGGCAACAACCGGGGCAACTCGATCGCCGTGAGCGGCAATGGCAGTGGCGCGGTGGTTGTTGACGGCGGGAACGTTGCGAACGACACCACGATTGCGATCAGCGCGGATGGCGGCACGGCTGCTGCGAGCGCCAATGGCGGCAACAACAATGTCGCGGTCTCCGGCGCCAACGGGAACGCGGCGGCAGGCAATGGCGGCATCGCCAACGCTGAAGCGAATGGCGGCAGCGTTGCCATCGGCGATGTCAACTCCGGCAACAACCAGGGCAACCAGATCGCGGTCTCCGGCAACTCCGGCGGCACGACGGTTGTGGACGGCGGCAACGTCAGCAACACGACCACTATCGACATCAGCGCCGACGGCGGCACGGCAGTTGCCACAGCCGACGGGGGCGATGGCAACCTGGCCGTCTCGGGCGCCAACGGGAACGCGGCGGCAGGCAATGGCGGCATCGCCAACGCCGAGGCCAACGGCGGCTCCATCTCGCTGGGTGATATCAACTCCGGCGACAACGAAGGCAACACCATCGTGATCGGCAACTAGGGCTTCATTCCCCGAACCGATCCGCTCCGTATTCCCACATCCCACCACCCGGCAGCGGCGCACCAATCGGTGCGCCGCTGCTTCGTGTGCCACGCGCGCCTCAGCGCCAGCGCTTCGATCCCCATCCGGCGAGAGAAAACTCCTGATGTTTCTCCTGATCTTTTCCGGATGTACTCCAGCCGGGCGCCGCGCACCATATCTCCATTCCTGATCAGCGACAGGGCCGCCAACCAGAACATGACAACCGCGCGGTTGATCTTGCGGTACGAAGGAGGTGAGGTCCAACAACCAGGATGTTCCGGCTCACTGGAGAGCCGGAACCCGTCATCCGACCGGAAATCGCTCTCCCAGGAAAGGAAGCATCGTTATGACATCACATTCGACGCGTTCATGGATGATGGTGTCCCGGCCGCATTGCTGGTCAGCGCAACCACCCTTGGGGTCACCCGCCCGCGTCCCGGACACGCCCGGCGAACCGCAGCTGTGGCCTTGCGATCACCGCGACGGCCGGGCTCGCCCGCCGGAACGGCCCTAAAGGCCGAAGGTAAGCACCTTTTCCGGCTGGATCGTCACCGCGTAGCGCGTCTCACCCGGCTGATCGAGGCTGCTGACGTCGGTGTCGTACTTGGCCTTGACCTTGTCCACCAGCGCCTTGCTGCCCTCCAGCGCAACGGTCGCCGTGCCGCGCAGTTCCACCGTTTGCGACGCATTCTGCGGGTTGATGAAGAGGGCGCTCACGGCGGGGTTGCGCTGGAGATTGCGCACTTTCTGCCGGGCGCCGTTCAGTGAAATCCGCACCAGGCCGTCGTCATCGAGGACAAACCAGGTCGCTGTGGTCTGCGGGGCGCCCTGCGGGCCAATGGTGGAGAGCGCCACCACCGGCGTGCTGGCAATGACCGCGCGCTGGGCATCTGTCAATTCAGGCATGAACGTTGCTCGCTCCGCGCCAGGCATTCTCCGGCGCTCTTGTCGGGACCGCGCCGGCTCCTGCACGCCGGCCTGTAAGTTACTGTAGGATACCGGCATACGATGCACAAGTAGGAACCTGGAGGTAACCACCGTGCTTCTGTGACCATGACGACCCACGCGCCAGCCCCTGAACGCGGGTTCGATGTCTATGCCGCCGCCTGCCCATCGCGCCAGGCGCTGGATCGCATCGCGGACCGCTGGACCACATTGATCATTGGGCAACTGGCCGAGCGGCCCCACCGGTTCGGGGAATTGCGCCGCGCCATCAGTGGCATCTCGCAGAAGATGCTGACCCAGACCCTGCGTGGCCTGGAGCGCGACGGCCTGGTATCGCGCCGCGTCCTGCCCACCACGCCTGTGGCCGTGGAGTACGCGCTGACCCCGCTCGGGGAAACGCTGATTGCGCCCATGGCCGCCATCCACGCCTGGGCCGAGACCCACGTGCCGGAGATGCTGGCGGCGCGCCGGGCGTACGACGAGCAGGGCGTCCCCTGACGGCTGCCCTGCTCGTCTGCGCGGATCACCTGTTCGTAGCGGTTACGGCGCTGGCGTGCCCGGCAGGTTCGCGAACGGGGTGATCGGGATACGGGTCGGCTCCGGCTGCCACGGCAACATGCCCTGCTGCCCACCGAACCACAGCCCAATGATGGCCAGCACGGCCACTACCACCACAAGACCGATCACCACGTTTCGCATGTGTCACTCCGTTTCGAGGGGGAGACGCTCCTGCGGGAGCTTAGGGGGAGTCGCTTCGCTTGGGGAGTAAGGGAATAAGGAGAACGGACGAACGCCACCGGTGTTCCTCCTCGTCTCTTATTCCCTTACTCCCTGAGGCCCACAGACCGTCTCCCCCTGAGTGCGTGAGCGCGTCTCCCCCTTACGCCTGCGGCGCCGCCGTCATATCAAACTCGAGACGCACATTCTCTTCCAGCGAGAGCACGACCGGCACACTTGGCGGGGTGATGCCAAAGTCCGGCATGTCGAAGTTGGTCGCGGCTTTCACCACCAGGTTATCGCCGTCCTTGCTGGCTTCCGCCTCCCAGGCCACCACCTTGGTGGTGTCGCGCAGGGTCAAGTTCCCAATCAGCGTGACATCCTTCGTCTCACCGTCCGCCAACGGCGCGTCGAGGCCCTCGACATCCAGCAGCACGAAGGTGGCCAGCGGGTACTTCTCAGCCTCCAGCGTGTTCTTGTACAGGAAATTGTCGCGGCGCGCCTGATCGCTCTCCAGCGTGCGCATGTCAACATCGATGCGGGAACACGCAAGCGGCAGGCCGGCCTCGTCAAAGGCGATGGCGCCGGCAATCGCCTGCGTCTTCCCGATGGCGGTGGTGGCGCCGACCTCCGCCAGGACCTCCTGGGCCAGGTAGCGCGCTTCGGACTGGTCAGCAACGATGGTGTAGAGGGAAGCAGCCTCCACATCGGCCGGCAACGAGCCAATTTCCGACACCGAACAGGTTGGCAATCCTTCCGGCGCGGGATCGAGCACCCCCATTGTGGACGCCTCTGGCGTAGCAGTGACCTGGGCATTGACGCCGCCGACGGCGGATACCAGCAGGCCTGCCGCCATAAGGGCGCCAGGCGCCGCAGCGAGCAGGGCACGGCGGGAACGCAGCATTCGCATGTGTCAAACTCCTTGCACGTCGTGCGGTAGATCCATCGCCGCCTCCAGCCTGAAGGCGGCCGTGTCGTTCAGAGTTCCCGGGTGCGGCGGTTGCCGCCTCCACTGCGGGACACCTCCAAGGTACTCGTTTGTTCTTAGCAAAACCTTGGCGTTTCCTCAAAATTGTCTGGGAATGCCTTGTCATGCCAGCACAGGCCCACTGTGCTCCGGGCGTGTCCGCCGGATCAGGCTGCCGGTGAGGGTATCCGGGCCACATTGTTCACGCTATTGCCCCTGCGTATGATTCGCACTGGCAACAATCATGGGGCCGGTTAGAAGGACTGCCTGGCTATGAGCACCATTTCGCGCGCACCGGTACCGCCAGACGCGCCGCCTACCCTGCCCGACGCCCTGGTTGCGACGCTGGAAACCGTCATCCCGCACTATCACCGGGTCATGCGCCGCTCGATCGCCCTCGTTGAGGGTGAGGAGCGGCTGCTCTTCCCACAGTTGCGCTGCCTGCAGGTGCTGGCCCGCACCGAGGGCCCAGCCTACGCCGCGCAGTTGGCGCGCGCGCTCCTGGTAACGCCACCCACCATGACCCGCACGATCGACGCGCTGGTGGAGCGGGGCCTGGTGGCGCGACAGCCCGAGCCAGCCAGCCGGCGCCAGATCGCCCTGGTGATCACGCCGGAGGGGCTGGCGCTGGTCGACCGCTACGAGGCGGTCATTGCCGCGCACCTGCACACGCTGATTGCGCCACTGCCAGCAGACCGGCAGGAGCGGCTGCTGCTGGCCCTGCAGGATCTCGGCGCTCTGTTGCACGAGGATACCGGGCCGGATGAGGACGCATGAGCACGGCAACCCTGCCCCGCGCGAAAACAGCGGCGCCCCTGCCGGGAGCGCGCGCCCCGCAGCCTGAGGCCGCCATCGAGGTGCGGGACCTGGTCCGCACCTTTGGCGAGTTTACCGCTGTGGACCACCTCAGCTTTACCGTACCGCACGGTGAGATCTTTGGCTTCCTGGGCCCAAACGGCGCGGGCAAGAGCACCACGATCAAGATGCTCTGCACACTGCTCCGCCCCACCTCCGGCACGGCCTCAGTGAATGGCTTCGATGCCGCGCGGCAGCCCAATGAGGTGCGCGCCTCCATCGGCATCATCTTCCAGGACTACAGCCTGGATGAGCGCATCACCGCCGAGGAGAACTTGCGCTTTCACTGCATGATCTACCACGTGCCCCGCGCCGAGCGGCGGCAGCGCATCGCCCAGGTGTTGGAGATGGTGGACCTGGCTGACCGCGCCAACGACAAGGTCGGCACATTCTCCGGCGGCATGAAACGGCGGCTGGAGATCGCGCGCGGCCTGTTGCATCACCCTGCGGTCCTCTTCCTGGACGAGCCGACCGTCGGGCTGGACCCCCAGACCCGCGAGCGGCTCTGGCAGCAGATTCACACGCTGCGTAAGCAACAGGCCATGACGGTGTTCATGACCACGCACTACATGGATGAAGCCGAACACTGCGACCGCATCGGCATCATCGACCACGCCAAACTGATCGCGCTCGATACCCCGCCGCAATTGAAGGCGATGATCGGCGGTGATGTTGTGCGGCTGGGCGTGGCGGAAGCCGACCTGGCCGCAGCGCGGGCCTTTCTCCAGGAGGAGTATCAGATCACCGCAACGGCCGAGGGCCCGGTGCTGCGCTTCGAGGTAACCCAGGCAGACCGCTTTGTGCCCGGGTTGCTGCAGGCCATGCCCATGCCGGTTTCCCGTCTGGAGATTGCCAAACCGACGCTGAACGATGTCTTCCTGCAGCTCACCGGCCACGCCATCCGCGATGAGGGCGCAGGCAATACAGATCGGCTGCGCGCCCAGTTGCGACGCCGCAGCGGAAAGGGCGCGTAGGTGGCAACACGCGCTGCCACGCAGCATGGACGCCCGACGGTGGCGCACCGGCTGATCGATTTCGAAACGATCCTGATGCTCTGTGAGCGCGATGTGGTGCGCTTTGTCCGCGAGCGCGCGCAGTTGTACGGCTCACTGGCGCGCACGGTGGTCTGGCTCTTTGTGCTCGGCGCGGGCTTGCGCGGCTCCATTGCCATTCCGGGGGATGCCCCGTACCTGGCGTACGTCTTTCCCGGCATGTTGGCCATGGCCGTGATTTTTGCGTCCTTCCAGAGCGCCGTCAGCGTCATTTTCGACCGCGAGTTCGGCTTCCTGAAGGAAATCCTGGTGGCGCCCGCGCCGCGCTCCTCGATCGTGCTGGGCAAGGCGCTGGCCGGGGCGACCATCGCCACCATCCAGGGCGTCATCATCTTCCTCTTTGCCCCACTGGCCGGGGTTCACCTCACGCCCTGGTCGATTGTGGCCTGCACCCTGGTCATGCTGCTCTCCGGCCTCGGCCTGACCGCCACCGGCCTCTGCTTCGCGGCGCGCATGACCTCGTTCGAGGGGTTCGGCACCGTCAACAACTTCATCATCCTGCCGCTCTACTTCGCCAGCGGCGCGCAGTTCCCCCTCGACCGCGCTCCGCAATGGATGCAGACGCTGGCGCTGCTCAACCCGCTGGCCTACTCGGTGGATTTGCTGCGCGGCCTGCTGATTGGCATGTGGAATTCGCCACCGCTGGTGGACCTGGGGGTGCTGGTGGGCTTCGCCGTGGTGGCGCTGGCCGCTGCGACGTGGTCGTTTACCCGGCAGGAATAGCGGAGAGCCGGCAGAATCTGCCGGCTCTCCAGATCAGGCCTCCTGCGGCGTGCTGGCCGTCATCTCAACTTTGCTGGAAGCAATAGAGCCGCCACTCATCATCGCACGCATCGCTGTGACTGCTGGTCCAGTCCTCATCAACCTGATCAACTTCACCAACGCGGCCCGAGACTCCCGACGAGCCGGAACCCCACTCGCTACACAGCAGGTTGGGATTGGTGGCGTACGGGGTCCCGTCCGGGGCGGTGTTGGTCCAGGCTTCGCGGTCACTGTTGATGAACTGGCCGGTTTCCGTCCGGTCGAGATTGATCAGGATCACGCCCGACACCAGCGCGGCCCAGTCTGCCGCGATCGGCAGGCCGTCTGTCCGCACATAGCGGCCCGGATTCTGCACGAAGCGCGTTGCTGGCGACGCGGTGGCATCAGAGAGCCATGCCTTGTAGGCGCCGCCCAGGCCTGCCGCCGTGGCCCGCTGCTGACAAATGGCGTCGGCCCCGGCCAGCCCACCCAGATTGCCGCTGTGCAGCGTACTGGTCGCAAAGGCGATGCAATCACCGCCCTGGCCGCACCCGACACAGCGGGCACCGACGCATGTCTGGCCAGTGGGGCAGCCCCCGCAACATTCGGCCTGCGAAATGCACTTGCCCTGGCAATTCTGGAGACCCTGCTTGCACCGGCAGCGGCCCTTGCGGCAGCTGGCCTGGCCGCAACAGCGCATCTTCTTGCGGTGCTTCCCCTGCTTCTTCTTGCAACGCCGCCCCGGCTTGATGCACATCTCGGCCTGAACCTGGGCTTCGCCGGTTTGTGGCACGGCCAGAGTGGCCAGCAACAGGGCCCCGAGCGCGCTGGCGCCGCGCCGCGTGGCGCGTACGCCGAGATGACGAGACAGGGCATCGAAGCGATCCGAATCCACCAGGCAAAGCTCCTTTTCCTGGCGTGCGGACCACGCCGGAACGACGAAATCCGCACACCGATAACTCTTGGACGCCGGGCGCCATCTGGCCTGGGCACAAGGCTTCACGGTGCATGGCGGCAGCTGCACAAGGCCTGGACCTTGTGCAGGGCCAGGAACGTCGGCCCCTCGATGCACCTCTCGCCCGACCCTATCGGCTTCCCGACCGTGCGGCAAGGGCCGATCTGGTGACAGCGGCACGCACGATGGGATAGCAGGCTCTCTTCTTTTATGTTCCGCTTATTTCACAAGCAGTTTGTATTCACGATTGAGCCACGTCCCGCGCTTCCCGGCGCGCCCGCTTCGGTCGACGCAGCCTGGGGGTGACGCCCCGCAGCTTGCAGGCCAGGCGGGGCGCAGCGTGGTCAGCCACGGGACGTTCGTTCCACGCAGGCGACAGGAGACGTGCAGGTGGTTGCGTCGAGGGGTGGGTGTTCTGGCAGCGGCTGGGCCACGTTCTGGCGCAGCGTGGCCAGGAGGCGCCGCAGCACCGCAACCTGGGCGTCATCCAGGCCGCCGCGCAACTGCCGATCGAACACCATTACCACCTGTCGCAGGCGGTGGAACATCTCCTCGCCGGCCGGGGTCAGTTCCACCACGTGCACCCGGCGGTTGCCAGGGTCGCGCCGCCGCGTCAGCAGCCCGTCCGCTTCCATACCGTTGAGGTGATGCGTAAGCGTGGCGCTCTCGATGCCCACCACAGCGGCCAGTTGCCGCTGGTTCGCGCGGGGGTGCTGCTTCAACGCCAGCAGGATCAGCCAGGCGGGGCGCGACCCCCCGGCGTCTTCCAGCGCCTGGTCGAAGACGCGGCCAACCTCGCGCGCCGTCCGCGCGAGTTCAATGCCGAGCGGGCGTGAGGTTGGTGGTTCGCTCATGGCCAGAGGATAGCACATGTCATTTGTATACGAACGATTTGATATCTAATGATTTGGCGCGTATACTGTCGCCTCACTACGGGACCGCAGCCTCGCTGGCGTGCCCGCACCTCCTGGAGGTTTCCATGAAACTCAGCCTGACCATCACCAGCTTTCCTGCCGGGCCGTTGGCGCCATTTCTCACCGCAACAGGCCGCGCCGCCGATGAGGCCGGCCTCGATACCGTCTGGGCAGCGGATCACCTGCTCCAGGCAGATCCCACCCACTCACGGGAAGATCCCGTCCTGGAGGCGTACACCAGCCTGGGCTTCCTGGCCGCGCAGACCTCGCGCGTGCGCCTGGGGACCATGGTCGCGGCGGTCACCTACCGGCCCGCCGCGCTGCTGCTCAAGGCGGTCGCCACCCTCGACGTGCTCAGCAATGGCCGCGCCTGGCTGGGCATTGGCACGGGCTATCACCAGGGGGAGGCCCGTGCACTCGGTCTGCCGCTGCCACCCACGCCTGAGCGATTCGCCCACCTGGAGGAAACCCTGCAACTCGCCCTCCAGATGTGGGCGGACAACCCGGCCCCCTTCCACGGTGACGTCCTGCACCTGGAGCAGCCTGTCAGCCATCCACTCCCCGTGAGCCGCCCACGGCCTCGCATCCTGATCGGCGGCGCCGGTGAACAGCGCACCCTGCCACTCGTTGCCCGCTACGCCGACGCCTGCAACCTGTTCGACATCCCGGACGGCGGAGCCACCATTCGGCGCAAGCTGGAAGTTTTGCGCCGGAACTGTGAGGAGATCGGCCGCCCCTGCAGCGAGATCGAGACATCGATTGCGACGCGGCTCCGGCCAGACGAAAGCGTCGATGCGCTGGCAGCCCGCTGCCGGGCGTTCGGCGACCTGGGGCTCGACCACGTTGTGTTCCTGCACCCGGCGGCCTGGACACCTGCGGACATCGCCCGGTTAGGCGCCGCTGCCGCGCAACTGGCCGCATGAGCATGGCGAACCTGCCCGAACGGCGAGTAGGCAAACAGCCCATCAAGTTTCATACTATGTAAAGATACCGTGTCTGCCGGTGCAGCCGCGCGACCCATCGTCTATCCAGGAGAATGCCTCAGCATCATATGCAGCATCATGCCAACAGTGGCCCGCCTGACCGCAATGGCCACCGCTTTTCCCCTTCCTCCGCTGCCGCCGGGCAACGCGGAGATGGCCGCGTCCGGTCCTTCGCCGGAAACGGCAATCCTCCAGAAGCAGAACCGGACTCACCACGGCGGATGCGCCTGCCTCGCCGGGATGACGCGCACGCGGTCGCCCGCAATGTGCGCCAGACCTGGCAGAGCATTGTGCGCGTCATGGGGCTGGTCTGGGCGACCAGTCCGAAGCTGACCAGCACGCTGGGTGTTGCCTCCATCTTCCAGAGCGTGCTGCCAGCGGCGCAGGTGTGGCTGGCTGGTCGCCTCATCGACGCCGTGGTTTCGGGGATCGAGGCTGGTGGTGATGCCGGGCATGTGCGCACCATCGTGATTATCGCGGTGGTGCAACTGGCGTTGCTGCTCGGTTCCAGCCTCCTGCAGACCCTGGCGAACATCAGCCAGCAATTGCTACAGGAGCAATTGGCGATTCACGTCCAGTTGCAGATCATGCGGCACGCGGCCACACTCGATCTCGCCGACTTCGAGAATGCCGAGTACTACGACCAGTTGCAGCAGGCGCAGCGCGAATCGGCGCGGCGGCCAGTGGATATGGTTTCCGGCGTGTTTGGCCTCGGGCGCTCGCTGATCACCTTCGCCACCATGGTCGCGCTGCTGGTCGGGCTTTCGCCGTGGATCGCGGTGGCGGCGCTGGTGTCGCCGATACCTGCCTTCATCTCCGGCTCCCGCTACGGCTGGTGGGGCTTCCAGCAGATGCGCCGGCAGTCCCCCGTGCGCCGGGTGATGAGCTACCTGACGAACCTGATGACGACCGATGAATACGCCAAGGAGGTGAAGCTCTTCACCGCCGGTGACTACTTCATCGACCGCTACGAGCGCACGGCGGAGGGGTATTACGCGGAAACGCGCGAGCTGCTGGTGAAGCGTTATCTGGCCGGGTTCGGCTGGGGCTCGCTGACCACCCTCGCCTCCTCCGGCACCTTCCTCTATGTGGCGCTGCTGGCGGTGCGCGGGCAGGTGACGCTGGGCGCGTTGACCGTCTTCACGCAGGCGGCGCAGCAGGTGCAGGGCGCCTTCCAGGGTATCCTGGGCGGCATCCAGGGGATCTACGAGCATGGTCTCTATCTGACCACGCTCTACGATCTGCTGGAGCGGCAACCGCAGATCCAGTCGCCAGCGAACCCCATCCCGGTGCGACGCCCCTTCCAGCAGGGGATCGAGTTCCGCCATGTCAGCTACCGGTACCCGGACCGGGAGATACCGGCGCTGGATGATGTCTCCTTCACCATCGAGCCTGGGCAGACCGTGGCGCTGGTCGGGCGCAACGGCGCTGGCAAGTCGACCATTGTCAAGCTGCTAGGCCGCCTGTACGACCCGGACGAGGGCCAGATTCTCATCGACGGCCACGATGTGCGCGAGTACGACCCGGAGGAGCTGCGCCGCGAGTTCGGCGTGATGTTCCAGGACTTTGCGGCCTACCAGGTCTCGGCCGGCGAGAACATCGGCGTCGGCAACGTCGAACACGCCGACGACGACGTAGCCATTGCCTCCGCCGCCGAGCGCGCCGGCGCGGACGACGTAGTGCGCAAGCTGCCGAACTCCTACGACACCACGCTCGGCAAGTGGTTCGAGGGCGGGCACCAGCTCTCGGGTGGTGAGTGGCAGAAGATCGCGCTGGCCCGCGCCTTCATGCGTGACGCGCAGATCCTGATCCTGGACGAGCCGACAGCCGCCCTGGACGCGCAGGCAGAGCACGACCTCTTCGCCCGCATCAAGGCCCTCACGAAGGGCAAGATGGCGCTTTACATCTCGCACCGCTTCAGCACGGTGCGCATGGCCGACCGCATTCTCTTCCTGGAGAACGGCCGCCTCGTCGAGCAAGGCACGCACGACGAGCTGATGCTGCAGGGCGGGCGCTATGCCGACCTGTTCGACCTGCAGGCGGCGAGTTACCGGTAGATGGCGATGCGCTGCGGCGAGGGTGAGTGACAGCTTCCGGGGCGACCGACGCCCCGGAGGCATAGACCAGACAATCGACACCTGGCCCACCTCCCCGACATTACCGCGGTGTGCAGAGAAGTTGGGCCGCCGGGATTCCCCTCGTGTCTCGACGGCGCTCAAGACACGGGATTGTTGCCTGGCAGGTCAGGTCTCTTGCAATACGCTGTTGTCAGCAGTTATCGGGCAAGTTCCGGGCGAACCGCGTGTCGGTCATGGGTTTCGTGTCCGCCCTGCCAGCCGTCAGGAACGAGGCGAGTTCGCCCAGGCTCAGAAAGGCTTGCTGTCATGAGCAGGCTCAAACCGATTATCGATTTCGGCTATCCAACTGAAGCGCACGGCGATATCCCCTCGTTGGAAACCCAACGGCGTCCGTCGTTGTCGATATGGACTGGCGCTATGGTTCACCCCCCGTTGCTTGCTGCGGCAGCGGGTGGGCCGTCACCAGCAGGCGATATTCTCGCCCGTGCGGCGCGGAAGCGTCGTGGTAGCGCGCCACCAGCGTGGCTATGGCGGTCAGCAACTCATCGCTGAAGGCGGCGCGTTCGGCCGCGGAGCGAAAACGGATCTCGGTGTCCAGGGCCAGCGTGGCCAGCGGGGTGTTGGCGCCACGAGAGCGGCGCAGCATGGCGCCCACCTCAGTCACCACACGCCCGGCAAGCGGGAGCAGATACCTGGCCGAGAGGCGCTCTGGCGTGCGCTCCGGCGTCGCCCCGGCCGGCCCCGGCGCCACTGGCGACACGAGGTACGCCCCCGCGCTGGCCACCAGCAGGCGCTCCTGCAGCCCGCCCCATCTCCGGGTCTCTGTTTCGCGCACCAGGTGGTGCGCTTCCAGGGTGCGCAGGTGGTAGTTGAGCTTCTGCCGGGCGATGCCCAGCCGCGCGCCCAGCGCCGCAGCTGAAGCGGGTTCGCCCAGTTCCGCCAGGAGCCGGCTGCGATCCGGATCCCGCGCGATAACGGCTGCAGCCGGGTTGTCGATCACATCCACTGCGCCCATGCCGGACTGTGAACCATTGGCAAACATTCTTGTCAATGGCTTTCCGGAGGCAAAGTCCCAGGATCGCGCCGCGCTCCAGCGCCATGACCGTTCGCCGTACTCAGCCGGGGAGCAAGCGCCAGCGCGGTGTGAAGCGCTCGACCGGCAGGCCGGAGATGGTGGTGTTGCGCAGGTGAATCTGGGCGCGGACCTCCTCGCCGCCAAGCTCGGTATCCAGCAGGTCATCGGTCACGCGCACGATCTTGGTGCGGTTGATGCTGGTCGTCGTCGGGCAGAAGTTCTCGATGCGCAGCCAACCCGTGAGCGTATCGTGATCGTGGCTGTCCCACTCCCAGATGCGTACGGCATCCAGGAAGGCGAAATCGAAGGGGGGATTCAGCTCCTGCGGAGAAAAGGTGATCGTGTAGCGCACCGTGAGCTCCCAGAGATCACCCGGCAGCCTTTGCACACTGAGGGAGGGATTGATGATGTCCACAGCCAGCCTCCAGACGACGCGCCCAGGCGGCGCAATCTGACTGTATGGGCCGGGAGGCTGGCGCGCGTGCGTGGAAGTACGTAATCTCGAGACGAGTTTGTCGGTCTTCTACTATCGCTGGTCGTAGAGTTCCCGAAGGGTATTCAGCGGCTCCCAAACGCCGTTGGCATCCTGGTACTCCCAGAACTCCCAGCCATTGGCCGCTGGCCAGCCATTGGCAGTGGGATACTCGCCAGGTGGGTAGCCGCCAACGGTGGCCTTGGCGTATCCGGCGGCCGCCGATAGCGAGTTATGCGAAATTCCCAGGCTACTTATGTCTCCCCTGGCCGACGTGATTTCTCCGTGGAACTCATGTGCACCGTGTCGGCCACGCACTTTCAACGGGAGCCGAACAAGCCCCACATCGACGAGTTGCTGCAGTGTCGGATAGCTCTGCCGGCTCGTTGCCATCACATTCTCCTTCGCGAGCGCGGCGTCGTCCCTTGACAGCGAGCGGTATCGGTCGTCCTCGTGATCCCGCGCAACCCGCCTCTAACTGCTACCCCTCTCCCCCGCCGTGCGCCAGCCAGTTCGGGTTATACATGAGCCCGATGATGTTGCCGAAGGGATCCTGCACGGCCGCGGTGACGAACCCGGCCTCGCGCACGGTCAGCGGCATGGCGACCGTGGCGCCCTTCGCCTCCAGCGCGGCGATGGTGGTCGCCACGTCATCAACGTGCCAGTGCGCGATAGCGCCGCCCGGCTGCGCGCTGAACCCTGGCGGGGCGTACTTCCGGTCGATGATGCCCAGCTCATCCTGGTGGTCGCCGAGGCGGAACTCGACGTAAGCGGGATTCCCGGCATCGGGGCGCTGGAAGTACGGCTCGATGCCCAGCACCTCCGCGTACCACGCCCGCGCGGCCGGAACGTCGTCCGCCCACAACGTCACCGTGGCCAGGCCCCGCAGGGTCACTCCTTCCATGTTGGCATCTGCCATGGCTGAATCCTCTCCTGTATCTCGCAACTCGGCTGGTCCTGCGTCCGTATCGCACGCACCAAGCTCTTGCGGCTCACATCATCGCCAGCAGGCCGCCGGTGAAGCTGTCCCCCAGTCCCACCGTCGCCGTGGGACCAGTGAAGGCGATGCCGGGCGTAACCACCACGCCGGGCACATACGCAAGCTCGTCCGCCAGCGCCAACCCAACGCCGTTGACTGTACCCTGCTCCAGGGTAGCGGTCAGGTCCGCCAGCCGGGGGAACGCGGCAATGCGAGCACGAGTCGCCGCCGTCAGGGCGCCGAAAAGCAGCGCGTCGCGCTCCTGAGTTGCGTCGTGCTCGGTGAGGGTCAGGCAGAACTCGCGGGTGTGAACGGAGAAGCGCGGCGTGGGGAAGCGGGCGGAGAGGGCGCGCAGTTGCGCCACCAACCCGGGCCCAGGGTCGGCCAGGGCGATGCCGTCCACAGCCAGTAGCTCACGCAACTCGTCGATGTTCATGCCGACGCTGGAAACGTAGGGGTGCAGTTCCTCCACAATCTGGCGGACATGGCGGAAGTCCGGCATGGCTCCCAACTCCAGATGAATGAAGAGATCAGGCCGGGCGGCGCGCCACTGCTGCAGCGCCCGCGCTGTGTCGGCGAAGACGCGGCCTCGCACCTCGGGCTCGTGCAACTGCGTGAAGCCGGAGACGAGCAGCACGTCGATGTCCAGCGCCGGGTTCTGTAGCGCCGCCGAGAACCCGGGGTCAATGCGCAGGTTGGCGTTGACCGGGTCGTAGCCAATGAGGACGCGGTTGGCGGCGGGCGCGGCCGGGTGGCCAGGCATGGGCGCGCGCAGCCCGGCGTTGAACTCCAGCGCCGGGTGCCACATCGTCTCGTCGTCCGGGTTTTCGCCGGCCTCAATCGGGATCAGGCCGTCGCTGGTCCCCAGCCACATCAGGTCGCGGGCCTGCAACGCCGCGATCTGTTCCGGCGAGCACCCGGTCAGGTGCACCAGTGCCGGGAACCCCAGGGTGGTCAGCGTGGAGGCCGCCTGCACGCCGGTGCCGCCGATCTGCAGCCGGCCGGGCATCCGTTCGAGGAGCCACTCCTGCACGGCGGGATCGCGGATGACGAGGTCCGTCCCGTCGCCGGCAGCAATGCACTGCGCGATGCCGGTCAGCAGGTCGTCAACGTTGCTCACGGTGGCCACGCGCGGCGCATCGGCTGGCATCAGGCGCTCGCCAAAAAGGCGCGCCAGCAGCGCGTCATCGAGTGTGCCCACGCGGTCGACGTTGGAGGAAAAGGCGCAAGCTATCAGCTTGCCGCTCGTCCGTGCCGCTTCCGCGCGCACGGCTGCCTGCGCCAGCGCATCGGCATAGCGCTGCCGCCAGAGAGATTCGCTCACGGTGTGGTGGTCCTCTTCGCTACGTGCGGCCGTACGAGCTTCCCCCGGCGCGGGAGTGCCACATAGGGGCGACAGGATGACACGAGGCGGCTACCCCTTCAGTGCGCCCGCCACGATACCGCGGACGATCCAGCGCTGCAGGATGAGCACGAGCGCCACCAGCGGCAGGGTGACCAGCGTGGAGGCGGCGGCGATATTGCCCCAGGGAACGTGGTACATGGCGGGCAAGAGCGCAATGCCGACGGGGATCGTCTGGCGGTCGATCGAAGTCGTGAAGGTCAAGGCAAAGAGGAACTCATTCCAGGCTGCGATGAAGACCAGGATGGCGGTGGTGAACAGCCCTGGCGCCGACAGGGGCAGGATGACGCGGAAGAGCGCGCCCAGCCGCGTACTGCCGTCAATGCGTGAGGCATCCTCCAGTTCTGCCGGAATGGAGCGGAAGAAACTCGTCAGAATCCAGATCGCCAGCGGCAGCGCGAAAGCATTGTAGGGGATGATCAGCCCTTCATAGGTGTTGAGCAGCCCGCGCGACTGAAAGATGCGGTAGAGCGGGGCCACGATCGAGATCTGCGGAAACATGCTGACCACCAGCACCGTCAGCAGCAGGGGCAACCGGGCCGGAAAGTGCAGGCGGCCGAAGGCGTAACCGGCCAGCGAGCCGATGACGAGACAGATCAGTGTGGTGGCGATCGAGACGACGGTGCTGTTGATGATGTACTTGTAGAAAGGCCGCTGCTCAAAGAGCGCAAAGTAGTGACTGAACGTGATTTCAGTCGGCAGGATCGGCGGCAGCGCCGCCAGATCGCGGTCGGGCTTGATCGAGGTGATGGCCATCCACAGGAACGGCCCCACCGACCAGACCACGATCAACAGCGCCAGCAGGAAAAACGCGAACTTCCCCAGCAGCGCAACAAGCCGTTGCCCGGTCAGGCCGCGCGCAGCCTGACGTGGCGGCGCCCCCGTCCGCACCTGCGCCGGAGCCTGCGTGGCCGTCATCTCACTCCACCTCCAGCCGGTTGCGCAGGGCGTAGAGGAAAACGATGCTGACCGCAAGCAGGGTGATGAACATCGAGCCCGCCAGGCTGGAACCAAAGCCGAATTGTGTCGCGGAGAAGAGAATCTTGTACGTGAAGGTCGACATCACTTCTGTGGAATCGGCGGGGCCACCGCCCGTCATCACGTAGATCACATCGAAGACGCGGAAAGCATCCAGCAGGCGCAGCATGACGGACACCAGCAGCACCGGCAGCAAGAGGGGCACGGTAATCTGGAAAAAGCGTTGCAGCATGTTGGCGCCGTCCACGCGCGCCGCCTCGTAGAGGTCGCCGGGGATCGTGCTCAACCCGGCCATGATCAGCAGCGCCATGAAAGGCGTCGTTTTCCAGACATCCACCAATACGGTCACATTCAGCGCCACGCCAACTTCACCCAGCCAGTTCCTGTCGGTCTGGATGATGCCGGCGCTACGCAGCAGGTAGTTGGCCAGGCCGAAATCGGTGTTGAAGATGAGGCCCCACAGGCGCGACGACACGACGGTCGGGATCGCCCACGGCACCAGCACCGCCGCGCGCACCCACCCGCGCAAGGGAAACTCCTGCGAGAGCACGAGCGCGATGATCAACCCGATCAGCGTTTCGAGCGCCACCGAGGCGACCGTGAAGTAGGCCGTATTGCGCCAGGCGTTCCAGAAGCGAGGGTCGCCAAGTTGCTTCTGGTAGTTCTGCAGGCCAATGAACTCCGTGCCGGGCATGATCATGGAGGCCTTGTGCAGGCTCATCCACATCGTTTGCGCAGCAGGCCAGAGCGCCACCCCCACGATCAGCACGAACGCCGGAATCAGCAGCGCGAAGGCAAAGCCCTGCGCGCCAACTTGCCGCTGCATACACGCCCTCTACTGCGCGAAACACCGCGGGAGAGAGGGTTGCGCCCCCTCTCCCGCAGCGAGCTAGCCGATGATGTCGGTCAGTTGCTGGGCGATGCTGTCCAATGCTTCCTGGACACCCATCTGGTTGGCCAGCGCCGAGGACAGGCCCGACTGCATGGCCAGCGACATCTGCGGATAGGCCGGGTGAATTGGCCGCGGCGTGGAGCCGGTGAAGATATCCTTCAGGCTGGCCATGAAGGGGTTGGCTTCCTTCAACTCGGGCGCATCGTAGACCGCGATGCGCGTCGGGGAACTGGAGCCCGGCGAGAGCGATGACTTGAGCTGAATCTCCTCGCTGGAGAGGAACTGCACCAGCTTGTAGGCGGCCTCCGGGTTCTTGCTGGAGGCATTGATGCCGTACTGGTAGCCACCGAGGCAGGAGGTGCTCCGCCCCTCCTCGAAGTGCGGCAGCGGAGCGTACGCGACCTTGTCCACCACGCTGGATTCGGCGGCGTCCTGGGCCAGGCCGTAGGTGTAGGACCAGTTGCGCAAGAAGACCGCATTCCCCGAGGTGAACGGGATGCGGCTCGGCTCCTCATCGTAGGTCAGAACCGCTTCCGGGGTCACCCTGGCCTCGTAGATCAGGTCCACCATCAGTTGGAGCGCCTTCGCGCCCGCCTCGTTGTTGATGGTGACGGTCGTGCCATCGAGCGTGCTGCCGCCCGCAGAACCCAGGAACTCGACCCAGTTGCAAACCAGCACCTCGGCCTGCTTGCCCTGCCAGAGGAAGCCCGCCAGGTCCGGGTTTCCTTCGCCCTCCACGACCTGCTGCGCCGAGCTGATCAGCTCATCCCAGGAGGTGGGCGCCTCCAGGCTGTACTTGTCCAGCAAGTCCTTGCGGTAGAACATGAAGCCGCCATCGACCATCCACGGCCAGGCGACAATCTTGCCGTCCCAGGTGCAGTTCTCGATCAGGCCCGGGAAATAGGCGGCCTTGTCGTCATCAGTCACGAAGTCATCCAGGGGCAGGGCCAGGCCAGCGCCGCCGAACTCTGGAATCCAGATGCAGTCCTGCGTGAACACATCCGGCTCGCCGTTACGGGCGTTCAGGGAGTTCACCAGGTAGGTGTGGACCTCGGTGCTGTTGTTGGGCGTCGGCAACTCGATGTACTCGACCGTGATGCCGGGGTTCTCCTCCTCGAACTGGCCCAGGATCTCGGCAATGTAATCTGGTCCGAAGGTCTTGATGGCCGCAAAGGTCAGCTTCACCTCGCCCTGACGCCGGATGACGGCGGGTGCGCGCCGTGCGCCGAGGTGGAGCGCCGTCGTTCCCACGGCGGCGCCAACGCCTGCCTTGACGATGGTTCGGCGAGAAATCCGTGTCAATGTCATGGGTATCACCTTTCAGTCGGCGTCAGTGGCAGAGAGAACCGTGGGGAACGCGAAACGGCGTGCCTGCTCCTTTCCATCTTGCAGCGTGCCTGCGATGTCACGCACCAGTCACGTCCAGCAATTGCTCCTGCTCGACCCTGGCAGCGTCCTGTGCCCGGTCTTCATCGTCCAACCGCAGCACCTCACGCGCCGTGTCCTCATCGGTAACGAGCACATGCAGCACGCCGGAGCGCAGGGCGCCGAGGATGGCTTCGGCCTTGCGCACGCCCCCGGCCACCGCGATGGAATTGGGCACAGAGCGCAAGTCCTCCCGGGCAAGCCCGATCACCCGGCGGCTAACCGGGACATCCAGCAACTCGCCCGCGCGGTCATAGAACCCCACCCGGATATCGCCGACCGCGCCCATGGCGCGAATCTCGTCCAGCGTGCCTTCATCGATGTAGCCAGCCCGGTAGACCCCGGCCAGGTCAGGCTCGGCGGTGCCAATGCCCGTGAGGGCAATGTCGGCGTTACGCCCCACTTCCAGTGTTTCGCGCACCTGCGGATCCTGCAGCAACGACTCCCGAACCAGCTCGTTCTCCACGATCATCGGGGCGGGCAGGTAGTACGGCGTGCCGCCTACGCGGTCGGCCAGGGAGCGCGTGATGAGGTGGTTATCGATGCGCGGCAACTTGCTGCCCAGCGAGCCGAGGGTTTGCGCCACCCGGACGTTGCGGTAGTAGGTGGGACGCAAGGCCTGCACGACTTCGTGCAGGGACGTACCCCAGCCGACGCTGATCGTCATGCCATCCCCCAGGATGGTCATTATGTAGCGGGCCGCCAGCTCACCAAGCTGGGGCAGCAGCGCACCCGATTCCGCAGAGGCCGAGGAGAGCACACGGGCCACACGCAGCCCGAAACGCTGCACCAGCTCGTTCTGGACATCCTGGGCCACGGCCGCCGGGTAGCGAATCCGCACCTCAACGATGCCCGCGGCCTCGGCTTCCGCCAGCAACCGCGACACGGTTGGAACAGACCGGCCGATCTGCCGCGCGATCTGCTCTTGCGTCAGTTTGTCGATCCAGTAGAGTGTCGCTACCTCAGCCAGCACCGCCTGGCGCGCCTCGGCTCCGCGCAGTGCCTGTCGCGACCGTCCTCCCTGCTGGTCCATTCTCGCTCCATTGCGCTAGGACGACGACTTTCGCAAGAACTTTATTCGGAGGAAATTTCTTGCAGAGTGACGGTAGCCCAGAGTTACGCGTCTGTCAACTCGGCAGGAACGACAGATGAACACTCCTCCGCTCCTGCCGCGGTCTCCTGCGCTTCCCGCCAGCGGCGGAGTAGCCCCAACGCCAGTTCAAGCCGCACCTGATGCTGCGGCTGGTTCAACCAGCGCGAAACGCCGGACGGGTGCGGCAGCGGGAGCAACACGAACGCATGGCCAGCGCGCTCCGCCGGGCGCACCGTCCCCACGACCTCGGCCAGTGCCTGCCCACGCACCGTGGGGTCGAGGCGTTCGGCTGACATGCGGCCCAGCGTCAGCACGAGCTCTGGCTGCACCAATGCGAACTCGTGGTCGAGGTGTTCCCGGCAGAGCCCGATCTCCGCCGCCGAGGGCGGGCGATCGCCTTCCCCGCCGTTCCGCGCCGGACCAGGGAAGCACCTGGTCAGGCTGGTCAGGTAGAAGTCGCGATGCAGCGCGCCCTCTGCAAACCCGGCGCGTGCCAGCCAGGCCTGCAGCGCCTTGCCGCTTGCGCCCCGGAATGGTTCGCCCGTCCCGCTTGCGCGCGGCCCGGGCGCTTGCCCTACCACCATCAGCCGCTGCCCGGCGTGCCCCAGGAAAATCGGGTTAGCCGCCGGGATGTACCCGGCCGCCACACACCGGGTACAGGCCCGGATTTCCTGCTGCACCAGGGCGAGGGCAGCCTGTTTGGCGGGGAGAGACGGAGTATGCACAACGGGTAAGTATGTCAAATGCAGGACAGTCATGCATGGCCGGGGCGGCGTTCACGCCCCGCCCTGAACTCTCGCGGGGGCTCCGTCCACTACCCCTGATCAGGCCAGGCCGAGGGGAGAAGGATCGCGTCCTTTTCGTCAACCCTGGCGACAACCTGTGCCTGAGAGCCACGCGAAGGCAGGCGGCAACCTCGGGCCGCATGGCGGGCACGCGAGATCCTGCGACTTCGCTCAGGACGACACCCAGGTTGAGCGTGGCCTCGAGACGAGATCCCCCGATAGACTCGAGACAACACCAGCGGTGCGCCGCGGCCACAGCCTGACGGAAGCGATGGCCTCATGCCCACCATCGCCGCCGTCACGGTGTCTCGAGCGATGGGAACCGGGCAACGGACCTACGCATTCGCCATCCGCCCTAGATCGCCGCCGTCGTCCCGCCATCTACGGTGATGATCGCGCCGGTGACGCCACTGGCCAGGTCGGAGGCCAGGAACGCCACCACGTTGCCGACTTCACGCGTGGAGAGCATGCGGCCATTCGGCTGCTGGCGCAGGATGATGGGCGTGAGGTTGTCGAGGCCACCCAGTTCTTCCGCCAGCCGCTGGTTCATGGGGGTGTCGATCCAGCCGGGGCAGATGGCGTTCACGCGAATGCCCTGCGTGGCGTAGGAGACCGCCAGCGCCTTCGTCAGGCCGATAATGCCCGCCTTCGAGGTGGTGTACGCCTCGTATCCCGGCTCGGTCATCAGGGCCATGGCGGAAGAGGTGTTGACGATTGCCCCGCTTCCCCGCTCCAGCATGCCGGGAATCACGGCGCGGCACATCAGGTAGAACCCGCGCAAGTTGATATCCAGCACGTTGTCCCACGCGGCTTCATCGACGTCGCGGAAATCACCACTGGTCATGATTCCGGCGTTGTTGAACAGGATATCGGCGCCGCCGAACGTTTCATCCGCCAGTTGCACCGCGCCCCGCGCCGTCTCCGGCTTCGCCACATCCCCGGCGAAGATCGCCGCCTCGCCAGCCGCCAGCGGCAGCCCGGCGGCTACTCGCGCCAGCCCCTCGGCGTCGCGGTCCACCAGCACGAGCCGCGCGCCCTGCTCGGCAAACACCTCCGCCGTCCCGGCCCCAATGCCGGAGGCCGCGCCCGTGATGATGGCCGTCTTGTTGATCAACATGGCTGATTGCTCCATCCTCTCTCACCACGGGCGCTCATGACACCTCGATGATTCCGCTCATGGTTGGGTGATACAGGCAGACGTACGCGATGCTCCCGGGGGTGCTGAACGTGACGCTGGCGGTTTCACCGGGTGCGATTGTCCCCGTGTCAAAACTGCCGTCGGTTGCAGTCGCCGTGTGCGGGACCGGGTCGTTGTTCGTCCAGGCAACCGTTGTCCCCACGGCAATCTGCAACGGTGTCGGATCGTACGCAAGATCGTGGATAGAAACGGCCACGGCTCCGGCGAGATCACCCGGCGAGGCGACCGGCGTGGCCGCATGATCGTGATCGCCCGCCAATGGGCCAGCTGTCTCGTGGGACTGCGGCGGCTGATAGATCTCCGCCTCCGGGCAGCGAGCGCCGGTGAGCATCCCCGGGTCGAACGCCATTGGCTGCGGGTACCCAGGATCGATCCGGATGATCGCCCCGGCGCCGGCATTGGGACCGTACGACGGGAGCGCCACGTAGAGCCCGCCATCGGGCCCCAACTCCAGTGCGATGGGGTATTCGAGCCCCGTGATCACCACCTCGTGGCTGTCTGGCCCGGTCTGTCGCACCACGCGGCCCGTGCCGGCTGGCATGCCGCCCTTTGCCGGGTTCCCGGTTGCCATCTCCAGCGCGTAGAGCGCGCCGTCTGGCCCATGCGCCAGCCCGGTGACGGTCGTCAGACCCGTCCACACGTCGCTGACCACCCCGTCCGCCGCGATGCGGACGACCCTGGCTGAGGCGTCGGTGTGCGGGTTTGGCGTGAGGGCTCCAGCGAGGACGCTGCCATCGGGCGCCACGGTGAGCGCCGTCCACACCGGGTGATGCTCGGAGAGGTCGGCGAATTTGCTCACCCGGCCATCAAGTTCCACCCAGAGCAGTTCGCCCCGGTTCGATTCCAGCACCCACAGGCCCTGATCGCCGGCCTGCATGCGGTACGGCTCGCCCAATTCGTTCGTGTGATCCGGGGTGAACTCAACCGGGTTCGCCAGGATCCAGGCCGTCAGGTCCGCCAGCAAGCGCAGGGAGCCATCAGCCTCAGCCACGTACACCCCATTCGGGGTGGCCGGGTCCATCTCCGCCAGCGCGCCGGTTGCCCCCTGGAGGACATACACCTGGCCATTCACTATCGCCACGTCCTCCGGCCCCATCACATCCCGGAAGGGATCGAGGCTCGAGGGCAGGCCGCTGGCCACTGCCACCGGGCAACCGCCGTCGATGCGCACCAGGCTGGCCGCCGCGCCGGTCGAGGTCGCGGTGTCGCCGGTGCCGGACTGGGCGACCAACAGGGCGCCGGTGTCGTCCCAGGCCATGCCGCGCGGGCTGGAAAGCCCGGTGGCCACCACGGTGACCCCATTGGCAGAGGTTGTCCCGGCGGGGTCCACCACCTCAACCACCGCCATCATGCCGAAGTCCTCGTGCACCAGGATGTGGCAGTGGTAGACAAACTTCCCGGTGAAGTCGCTGAAGGGGATACGGATGACGATCTCGCCATGTGGAGGAATCGCCGTCGTGTCATCGTAGCGTGGCGGCTGCGGCTGCCCGTTGATGGACATGACCTGGTAGTCGTTAACGTGGATGTGGAAGGGGTGCCACTCGTCGCTGTCGTTGCGGACGACCCACTCTTCAATGGTATCCAGTTCCACCGTCTGGTCGATACGGTCCGGGTCAAACCCCTTGCCATCGATGCTGAAAACCGGATCGACCGCCTGCATCTGGAAGGTAATCTCCCGGCGGCGGGCAATCTGGGCGTCGCCCAGGTCGGTGAACGGGAGGAGCGTGTCCGGCAGGGGCGCCGGCGGCTCGGCCACGCCATCCACCACCAGCGTGGCGACCGTGAAGCCCGGCTGGCCCTGCGCTCCCTCGCCCCACGTCGCTGATCGCAGTTCGTAGACGCCGGCAGCGCCAGCCTGGAGCAGGATCTCCGCCCGTTCCCCCGGTCCTATCAGCAGCCGGTCAACGGTTTCCCGGCGCGCGAGCGGGGTGCCGTCAGACGCGATCCAGTGGAACTGATGTCCATCGAGCGCCAGGTTGTAGAACGCATTGGCGCTGGCGTTGAGCACGCGCCAGCGTTGGGTTTCGCCGGGCCGCATCGGCAGCACAGGATTGGGTTGGCCATTGAGCCAGTACTGCGCTCCCTGTGCGCCAACGAACGGCCCCTGCAGGATGAGCAGGCGCTCCGTCAACTCCCGGATCCCGGGAATGTCGTCCAGACCGCCCTCGACAATGATCGCGCCGGCCAGGCCGCCGCTGACCTGGTCATTGGAGTTGCCATGCACATGCGGGTGGTACCAGTAGAGCCCGGCCGGGTGATTGGCGGGAATGGCGTACTCGTAGTCAAAAACGTCACCGGGCGGCACGTGGATGAAGATGTTGTCGCTGTTGCCGCTCGGCGACACATGCATACCGTGGGTGTGCAGGTTCGTGTCCCTGCCCCCGAGATTGTTGATCAGCCGCAGCTTCAGGCGATCTCCTGGCTGCACGCGCAACGTCGGCCCCGGGATACTGCCCTCATAGCTCATCTTGCCGAGGCCCTCGGAGATATCCGGCAGCGCCTCGAAGGTTGTTTCCAACAGGCCGTTGCGGCTGGCGCGCACGGGCGGTTCGACGAAGCGGGTCGTACCGGGGATCGGCTGAAGGTCCTGCGCGGCGACGCGCCAGGCGCGGTATCCACCCAGGCTCAGCGCGCCGAGGCCGAGGCCTGCCGCCCCCGCCCCCACGAAACGCCGCCGTCCGAATCGTCCCACGCCCGCCACCGTTTCCTCCCTGGCAGACGCGCAACCGGGTCTGCCGTCTCTGCTGATCTCTGGTGAGTCTGGCTCACTACGGAAGGCACAAGTATCGCTGACATCAGCTTGCGTCCCACCTGGCCTTCACGTCCCGTGTCTCGAACGGAGCCGAGAGCCCTCGTTCTCAGGTGGAACCAGACGAGGTCTCTCGACAAGCTCGAGACACGAGAGCGCGGTCCCGAACGGTCCCTTCTCGTGCAGCGCGCTTTACGTGTACCGCTCCCGCAGCATGGCATGCTGCGGCATGGCCAGGATGTCAGCGAGCAGCGTCTCGGCCTGCTTCAGGGACGTCGTCCAGGGGTCGGTGAGAATCAGGTCCAGCAGGCGGGCGCGGCTGCCCTCGTCGTAGGCGGCCAGTTCCAGCGTCACCGTGGCCACGCGGTCCTTCGCAATCTGGGCGAGGACGGCCGGCGGGAGTGGTTGCGTGCGGACGCCCTCCACTCCACGCTTGCTGACCAGCAACGGAATCTCCACCGCGAAATCGCGCGGCACGCCGGGCACGAAATCGCCGGTGTTCAGGATGTTGCCGACCAGGACGCGGGGGATATCGCAGGCGATCGACTCGATCATTGGCGCCATCACTTCACTGGAGTGGACCGGCGGAAACGCCTCGCTCACCGGGCGGCTCTCGTCCAGGGCCGCGCGCTCGATCTCGGCGATGCGCTCCGTACCGCGTGTGAAGTAGTGCTGCCACCAGAGGGCCGGGTCCTCATGCCAGCGCTGCTCGGTTGCGGCGTCGGTGTGATACCACCACGGCCAGGAACCGCCGCCGGGGTTGCAGGTATCGCCGATGGGGAAGACGCCGAAGCGCCGGTAGAGATCGACGGCCACCGGCCCCAGGTAGTCACTGGGCGGGCACGTCTGCCAGTAGGCCTCGGCTTCCGTCGCGATCCACTGGTCCAACAGCGGAAAGACATCCTGCCCGTTGTGGTAACAGTGGGTGAGAAAGACGGTGTGGTTGACACCGGGAATCTCGTAGGTCAGCCCCTCAGGGTCCAGGCCCAGGGCCGCCGCTACCTTGTAGACGCCCGCGAACCCGTGGCAGAGGCCGACCATCTTGAGCTGCGGGTAGCGCCGCCCCAGCCAGGTGCACCCGGCGAAGACCGGATTGGCCACCTGCAGGTACCAGGCGTCCGGGCAGAGCTCCAGCACCTCCTGCGCCACGGCATCGAAGAACTGCAACTGGTAGGCATTGATCCAGAACGGCTCGTCGTGCATCACGTGCAGGCTGCCGCCGTGCCGGTAGCCGAGCCGCTGCGCAATTGCCCAGCCCTCACGCTGCACGTCGTACCCGGTGACCAGCGCCGTGTTGATCACGAAGTCCGCGCCAGCCAGCGCCGCGCGCCGCTCTGTGGCCGTCTCCACGGCAATGCCCGCGCCCTGCTCGTCGGAGTAACGCTGGCACAACCGCGCAATCGCCGCCAGCCGCCGCTCGTCCACATCCATCAGGCGCACGGTGCAACCGTGGAGCCGCTCGGTCAGGCACAGATCCCGGATCAGCCCCAGCGAAAAGACCGCGCTGCCCGCGCCAATAATGGCCACGGTAGGGGGAGACGCGCTGCGGCGCCTGGGGAATAAGGGAGCAAGGGAATGAGGAGATGGAGAAGCGGTTGCCTGATCGGCTACCACTTCTGGCGTCGCATCGTGATCGTCGTTCATTTCCTTACCCTGCGAAGCGTCTTCCCCAAGCGCCGTAGCGCGTCTCCTCACTTGATCGCCCCGGCCACCAAGCCGCGCCGGATGAAGCGTTGCAGCACGATGTAGGCAATGATGGGCGGGACAGAGGCGAGGAAGAGGCCTGTCAGGACCAGGGGGAAATCCATGTTGAAGCGCGAGCCGACGGCAGCCGCAGCTACCGTGACGGTCGTCTGGTCCTGATCACCGATGAGCACCAGCGGCAGGAGCAGATCGTTCCACCAGGCCGTGATATTGAAGATCATGACGGTGACCAGTCCCGGCACACTGAGCGGGATGGCGATCCGCAGCAGCACTGAAGTAGCCTGCTCCGTCAATGCGCGCGGCCTCCAGGATTTCATTCGGGATACTGCGCATCAACGCGCTGAGCAGAAAGATGGTGCCGGGGACGGCGGTCGCCGCCCAGAGCAGCACCAGCGGCGCCGAGGTGTCGATGAGGCCGAGCTGCGCCATCATCACGTAGCTGGGCACGAGGAAGGTCACCGGCGGCATGATCAGCGTCGCGATCATGGCCGTGCGCAGCCCTTCCCGCCCGGGGAAGCGCGTTTTGGCGAACGTGGAAGGATGCGGCACCGCCACGGCCAGGGTGATCAGCGACGCCAGCAGGATGTACCAGAGGGTGTTCCGGAACAACCGGGGCAGGTCGAACCGGTAGTAGACCGCAGGAAGTTATCGACGTAGGAGAAGGTTTAGCCAGCCCACCGGGTTGGAGATGTACTCGAAGAGGTGCGGAAGCTGCTTAGCCCCATGAAGACGATGGGGTAAATGGCCACCGCCGCGAACAGGGAGAGGATCAGCACAATCCCGACGCGGCCCACGCGCTCAAGCGGCCCGCGCGCGCTGCCACACCCCACCCTGTTCCACATTAGGGCAGAGATTCACGCATCGGTGGTCAGCCGGTCGAACATCCGCAACTGCACGGCAGAGATCACCAGCACGATGCAGAAGAGGATCACGGAGAGCAGCCGAGGCGTATCCGAGTTCTCCGGATTCAAATGCCTTGCGGTAGATCACCAGGTCAAACGGCGTCGTGGCATATCCGGGGCCGCCCTTGGTGACGGTGAAGACCAGGGCAAAGAGCCCGACGAAGATCCAGATAACGTTCGTCAGCACGAAGTAGGCAATGGCGGGCACCAGGAGCGGGATGATGATCTTGAAGAGCCGGTTCCACCAACCTGCGCCATCCAGCCGCGCCGCATCCAGCAGCTCGAGGGAATCGAGGCCAGCCCGGCCAGGAAGATGAGCACGCCCTGGCCGAGCGTGGTCCAGTAGAACGCGAAGATGAGCACGAGAAACGCGGTGGGCACCTGTCCCAACCAGTCGTGCTGCACGGAGCTCAGCCCAAGGTTCCCCAATACCCGATTGGTGACCCCCTGGGAGTTGAACATGACGCGCATCAGGGTGCCTACCACCGCCGCCGACAGGATGGTGGGCAGGTAGTAGACCGAGCGGAAGAACCGCCAGCCCGCGACCTGCTCGTGCAGGAGCACCGTGACCACCAGCGAGAGCAGCAAGATGCCCGGCACACTGACCACGAAGATCAGGTTGTTGCGCAGGAGCAACCACAACTCGCCATTGCTGACGATGCGCTCGTAGTTCTCCCAGCCAATCCATGTGGAAACCGCGCCATTCCAGTCCGTGAAACTGTGGTAGATGGTCTGGGTTACCGGGTACCAGATCACAACCGCCACCAGCAGAAACGCTGGCAGCAGCGAGAGGTAGGCGAACAGGTGCTCCCGTCGCCGCAGGGAGACATTTCCCCTGCGGCGAACAGCGAGCGCGTCACCACCGGTTGCGGCGTGAGTTGTGCTGGCGGCAGTCTGCTGCATGGCAGGCTTCTACCTCGACGCCAGCGCGCCTAACCCAGCAGCTCGTTCCGCTTGGCGTCGATGGCGCCCAGGAAATCTGCCGGGCTGATCTGGCCGGTCCAGGCCAGTTGCGACTGCGCCTTGATCTCGTTGGTCAGATCTGCCGGGTAGAGGTTATCCAGCCAGAAGACGGTACTGGGCAGCGTGGCCCACTCCTGCTGCTTCTGGCGCAGCGGGCTGTAGAACGCCGCCGTATCGACATCGGTGACATTGAGCAGACGCCCCTCGCGAGACTCCGCCTTCAGCTCCTGCTCTTCCTTGCTCATCAGGAACTTGACGAAGGCCACCGCCTCGTCCTTCACCTGCGAGTAGTTGGTGATCATGAAGCAGTTGCCCACCCCGCCAATGCCACCATCCTGCAGCGGCGCATCCGGGCTGAAGTTCGGTATCTGGATCATGCGCAGGTTCTCACCCAGCATATCCTCCAGCGTCGGGATCACCCACACGCCGCCCGTCGTCATCGCGATGTTGCCCTGCGCCATTACCTGATACCCGGCATCGCCCGGCATCGTCTCGGCGCCGGGCACGGTGTAATCCTTCAGTTTTTGCCAGCCCGTGGTGATTTCCGGCAACGGCGAGTCAACAAAGTTGCGCTGACCGGAGACCAGTTCATTGACGACAGACGCGCCGCCCATCATCTGGGCTTGCCACCAGGCAAACCACTGCCAGATGATGGCGTTCTCGTCCAGCACCAGCGGGGTAACGCCGGCGCCCTTGATGGCGTCCATCGCCGCGATGAACGCGTCGAGACTGGTGCGCCAATCGCCTTCGGGGTCGATGTTGGCCTTTTCCAGCAGGCGGGCGTCGTAGAACATGCACGACTGACCGTCGGAACTGGCTGGCACGGCCCAGATCTCGTTGGCGGGGTCGAAACCCTCCGCCACCGTTTCCCAGCCGAGGATGCGCGAGCGCTCTTCCTCGCTGAAGTAGCCCGACATGGGCTCCAGGAAATCCTTCATGGCCAGCATGTATGAGCCAGACCAGATCCCCATGATGTCTGGTCCGTTCTGGGCCACGCTGGCGGTGCGAAACTTGGTGAAGGAGCTGGTGTCACCGGGCAGGGATTCCATCTGGACGGTGATGCCGGGGTTCGCCTGCTGGAAACGGTCAATGGCCTGGAAGATGTAGAAGTCTTCCGGCTTCTTGGCCTTGTTCATCGGATCCTCGACATCGTAGATGCCGGAGATGTTCCAGAAGGTGACGGTCTTCGCCTGCGCACGGGCCCGCCGCGTACCTGGCAGCAGGGTCAACCCCGCGGCAGCCGCGCCAACCTGGAGTGCCTTGCGACGGGAAATCGTGGTCTCGACCATGGTCTGGGCTCCCTTTCTACGGAATAACTCACGAATCGTGGGACTCCACAAAGACCGACCGGCGACTCGCCTCCTGTCGTGTCGCCGCAGTTACACCGTGTCGAGAATGGACGCGTCCAGAATAGCGACGATTTCGTCCGCTTCATCGGGCGTTGTGCACAACGGGGGCGCTACACCAACCCAATCGGCGCCGGGCCGCGTCAGGAGCCCGCGCCGCCGGGCCGCCGCATAGACCTGGTGGCCAATCGGCTGCGTGAAGGCCACCCCACGCATCATGCCGATCCCCCGGATCTCGGCAATGGCGGGCTGCCGCTCCGCCAGAGCCTCAAGCTGCGCCGCCAGGTAGTCGCCCACGCGCTCTGCATTGCTGACCAGATCATGCTGCAGCAGGTAGCGGACAGCGGCTTCGCCCACCGCGCAACTGACCGGGTTGCCCCCGAAGGTGTGCCCGGCCCAGAACTGCACTCCCGCCTCGGCCTCCCCCCAGAACGCCTGCGCCACCTTGTCGTCGATGAGAATTGCCGAGAGCGGCGCGTAGCCGCCGCTGATCCCCTTGCCGCAGCTCAGGATGTCTGGCCAGGCGCCGACATGTTCGGCGGCAAACAGGCGCCCGGTGCGGCCGAACCCCGTGATGATCTCGTCGAAGATCAACAACACGTTGTACTTGTCACAGATCTCGCGCAGGCGGGGAAAGTACTCGGGATGTGGCACGTGCACACCGGCCGAGAGCATCACCGGTTCGGCGATCACCGCCGCCACCGTCTCCTCGTGCTCCTCCACAATCGCCTGCTCGATGAGATCGACACAGGCCAGGGAGCAGCCATCCAGACGGCGGCAGGCGGCGCAGCCGGGCCGCGCGGGCGGCGTGACGTGGATGAAGCCCGGGGCAAACGGCTCGAACTTCCACTTCCACGCGGTCTGCGCCGAGGCGGCCATGGCATGCCCAGTGCCGCCGTGATAGGAACGGTAGCGAGAGATGACCTTGTACTTGCGCGGGTGCCCGGCCTGGGCCCAGTACTGGCGCGCCAACTTGATCGCCGCCTCGGTGGCCTCGGAGCCGCCACTAAAGAACTTCACGGTGCTGTACTGCGGGGGTGTGATCTGGATCAGGTAGTCCGCCAGGCTGAGGGCAGCCGGGTTGGTCGCCATGGTGGGCGCGGTGAACGCGATCTTGCGCGCCTGGGCGGCGGCCACGTCGATCAACTCCTCGATGCCATGCCCGAGGTTGACGGTGAAGACGCCGGAGAGACCGTCGATATACGTCTTGCCGAACACGTCGGTGACGCGGATACCCTTGCCTGATTCCAGGATCAGCGGATCATCGCCGAACGCCTTCATCTGGACGAAATCGACCATGACCTGAGATGTCTCAGGCGCCGCCTGCTCCAGCATTGCTCCACCTCGGCAGGGAAGCCATCGCGCACGCTGAAAGCGCAGCCCTGGGCTCTCACTGCCAGTCTTCCGCGCGTCCCGCTTGTGGTTCACATCACGAACACGCGCTCTCCATGAGTCCGTTGTGCGCGCATCCTACTCCTGCAGGCGGGGTTGGTCAAGAGACGAGGGGGAGCCGCTACGCTCGGGGGGTGGCGGGCTGACGCCCTCAGGGGGTGAAGGAGCACGCGAGGGAGTAGGTCTCCTTCGTACCCCTTCACCCCCTGAACGAAGTGACGCCCCCCTGGGCGCAGCGGCGCCTCCTCGCAAAAAAACACTCGGGGAGAGCGGATTCCGCTCTCCCCGAGTGTTGTCGTTCACTAAACGACCGGGGTCAACCCCGGCGCGATTTAGCTGACGAAGGCGAGGTTGTAGCTGCCGCCGGAAGCATCAGCGATGCCGGTGCCGCCATTGGCGGAAACGCTCAGCGCGGTGCTGTTGGCGTTGGTGCCGCCATCCGCAGCCACGGTGCCGACGGTGTCGCCGATGCCGATGGCGCTGCCGGCGTTGCCGCCGCTGTTCACGTCGCCGATGGCAACCGCGCCGCCATTGGCGGAAGCGGTCGCAACGCCGCCGTTACCAGCAGAAGCGGTATCGATGTACTGCATTTCTAAACGCCCTCCCTTGTGGCCCCCCACGGAGCCCTTCCACTTGCGATTCGGGCTCTTCCAAACCCGAAACCGGTGCGCCGGTCAAGACCCCGAATCACTCGGCTCGTGTGACTTCCCATCGCACGAAAACCGCACTGGCAGTGCAGAGAATATCAGGTCTTCGCCAAATACTCCACAAGCTCGCTCTCCCGGCATGTGGCGCTGGCCTGATCTTCTCCCGTCGGATTGCTCCACCAGTGACAGTTCACGGGTTACGACGGGTCGCGAGAGAGAACCTCCTGATGCGTGGGTTCCCGAGCATCAACCGCAAATCTGGTGCGGGGCCTTCCCCGAAGCTCAGTCTATCAGCGTTTAGCTGACGAAGGACACGTTGTGGTTGCCGCCGCTGGCGTCCGAAATGGCCAGACCTTCGGACTCGCCCAGGTGAATCTCGTTGTGCTCCACCTGCGCGCCGCCAGATGCGGAACCGCCGCTGCTGCTGGAGATACCGGAAACGGAGCTGCCGACTGAACCGGCGATGCTCGCGCCCAGGTCATCCTGCGCCATCGCGATCTCGCTGCCAACCACAGCAGCGCCGGCAGCGGCGCCACCAACAACACCTGCAACGCGCTTGTAATTCATGGTCAAATTCCTCCTCGTAACGCCCTGGACAGCAAACGCTATCCTGGCGGTTTGCAGAACCATCCGGACTGCACCCTGATGGCTATGCCTCGGGCGTCCCCCATGCCACGCTAACATTGGATCATTCCGGTGTCAACCTGAACGATCACCCACGCGGTCCTGAAGGCCGATCATCGCGGCGCAAGGGCGCGCCTCAGTGTATCAAACGCCCTGGGGCTGCCGGGCGTTTCTCCACCACCCGAAAACCTTTCCTGTCTGGCACAGGTATCGTGGCCGATACTGCGGCAGGAGTGGGCGGCTCACACCTCGCCCAACCCGGGAAGCGCGGCCTGCTCGACCGGGATGCGGCGCGAGCGCTGGCGCAGGTCATCCAGCAGGGCGTCCACGATCAGGAATCGCTCCGGCGTCCACTCTACCTGGCGCACCTTCGCCACCAGCGTGGCGATGCGCGGGTCATCGTGCCGCGGCGGCTGGCGATAGCCCGCCTGGGCGAGCAGCGCATCCTGATCAAGGCCCAGTGTCTCCGCCACCCGCTCCAGCGACGCCGGGTCCGGCCGCCGCCCGTGCAGCCAGCGAGAGATCATGGAGACATCCACGCCCGTGGCCCGCGCAAAGTCTGCCTGCCGCCAGCCCCGCTGCGTCAGCTCCTGGCGCAGCCACGCTGCGAACGCGCCAGCCCGCTGCTCACCCTGCGCATCCGGTATGCCGCCCACGCTCGGTCACTCCTCAGGTTCGTGCGGCGCGGGGAACATCTGCTCCTAGTATGGCCCGCTATACTCGCCGCCGCCGGGCAAATCCGTACCCCAAGATGCCCATAAATGCTGGAGTGGTCGCCTGTGACGGAATGCCAGGGGTGTGGAGCATGGAACGAGCGTCGCCGCGCGCTCTGTGTGCTCTGCGGAACGCTACTGGCGGAAACGGATGAGTGGGATGCGGCCGCCGAGTTGCCGCCCCTGCCTCCGCTGCCGGACGGTGGCCTGAGCATCACCATGCCGGCGTGGCTCCGCGCCGTGCCAACCATCCCTGATCCACCAGATCCCCTGGCCGGGCACGAACCCTCCGCGCCGGATGTCCTCGCCGCAGATGCTGTTCCTGTCGCCAGCACGCCCCCAGCCGCAGGTCCGGCGGAGGCACTGGCCGGCCCTGCGGCGCCAGCCAGTGCCCACGAGCCCGAGGCGCCGGACGCCGAACCGGCTGAACTGCCGTTGGGCCCGTACGCAGACCCACGCACGTTCCTGCGGGATGCCGATTTCCCACGCTGGATCCGCGACCTGCCAACGCTGCCGGCCCGGACCGTGCCGCCAGCCACGCTCGCCCCTCCCGCGGCGGAGCCCACCCTGGTTGCACCGCCGGAGGATCCGCACCCCCTGCGCCCCCCCGGCCCTGGCCCAACGCCAGACCTGCGGGAGCCCTCACCACCGGGCCAGGACACGGCGGCGGATGCGGCAGGTTCGGCCCCTGCCCCGGCGCGACCACCGGTCGTCCCGGATGCGACAGCCAGCGCAACGGCACAGCGTCGCGCAGCCTGGGAAACGCCCTTGCTGGTCGTGCTGGTGGTGGGCGTGGTCGTGGCAGTGATCTGGGCGCTGCTGGTCAACGGCCTGATCGGGGGCGGAGCATAGCCTTATAAGGGAGGGGATGCCTCACGGCAGCCTGCGCGCCGACCTCATTCCCCCACCATTGCTATGATGTCCTGAGAAGGTGCATGGTGGGGACAGGCGCTTTCCGGGAGCCGGGGCCCGGCAAGCAGGGCCCGCATCCACGGTCGGGGTTGGGGATAACACATGTCAGGCACTCTGGCGACCATAGCCGCTCGCTCACGACAGCTTCCACGCAGGCTGCGCCGCACGCTCAGTCTTGCCTGCACGGCGTTCTTGCTGGGCAGCGCGCTTGGCGCACCGCTCACCGCCCACGCGCAGGACGACGCACTGTCGCAATCCACCGGGGAGCCGGCAGAACTGGCGGCAATCAGCTATATGGGCAACGCCGAGCTGCCGCCGGCGGTGGGCCAGGCCAGCTTTGCGGTCTATCTGCCGGAAACCGGGCATACGCTCAGCAATGTCTTCCTCGATTACTGGCGCGCAACCGGGGAGGAGGCCATGTTCGGCTATCCCATCTCCGAGCCGTTCGCGACGAAGGATGGCGCCTACGCCCAGATCTTCGAGCGCGGGGCGCTGGAATACCTGCCCATCAAGGTCTGGACCGTAGAGCCCTTCGTGCGCCCGATGCCGGTCGGTCGCCTGCTTATCGGCGAGCGCAGCAGCGGATTTGGCGCGCCTGGCAGCGGCAAGCGCCTGGCCAGCGGCAACCGCACGCCAGAGATGCGCTTCCTGGCGGAAGATGACCCTGTCGTACAGGAGGTGCTCGCCAACGGCGGCTTCTACGACGGCGCCAGCGGCCACACAATCAGCGGCCCATTTCTCGATTGGTACTGGGCGCACGAAGGCGACTATTACCTCGGTTCACCGCTTTCCGAACCGGTCCGGATTGGCGGCCACACCGCCCAGTGGTTTGATGGCGGCCAACTGATCGAGACCGAGCAAGGCGTACAACTGGCGCCGCTCGGAGCGCAACTCGCCGAGCGATTCGGGGTAAGCACCACCCCGCTGCCGGAGGGTGACCTGCCGGTCTACGCTGAAGCGTTGTTCCAGACCGCGCCGAACCCGGCTCCCCTGGCCGAGACCGATGGTCATGGCCCGAAGCGCATCGAGGTCAGCATTGACCAGCAGATGCTGTGGGCCTACGAGGGCGACACCCTCATCCTGGAAACGCCTGTGAGCACTGGCCTGGCCCCGAACTCTACCGAGCGCGGCCGTTGGCGGGTGCGGTACAAGGTGCCCAGCGAGGACATGCGCGGCGCGACCGACGCCGAAGGCAACGTGGTCTGGGTGGTCGGAGATGGCGGCGAGGCGCCGTCAGGAAGCATCCCCTATGGCGTCGCCGACGTGCCGAATGTCATGTACGTAAATCTGGACGCCGAGGCGTTGCACGGCGCCTACTGGCACAACAACTTCGGCAACCCCATGAGCCACGGCTGTATCAACCTGCCGCTGCCCGTGGCAGACTTCCTCTACGGTTGGGCGCCCATCGGCACGCCCGTGAACGTTTGGTAGGCTGAGTTCAAGGCCCTGGCCAACGCATTGCCAGGGCCTCTCGCACGATGCCGGCGCTTTCCCGGGCGTACGCAGAGTCCCAGGCTTCCGTGAACTGAGCGACAGGCAGGAGGGCCTGTGAAAACCGCAGGCCCTCCGCGTAGGCCTGCTGCTCCACAACTGGCACAGGCGAACCGGTCCGTGACCGCACAGATGCGGCCGCACCATACAGGCGCGCAGATTGCACCGGCTGCTGGCAATGCGCCAACGCCAGCGCCATGCCCTCCAGGGATGACGCGGTTCCGCGCAGGTCGCCGACCTCGTCGTAGCTGCGCAGCGCTTCCTGATGCACCGCAAAGGCGGCTGCCCAGTGTTCCCGCTCGGCCTCGGCCACGCCCAGGTTCGTCAAGGTCCGGGCCAGGATCAGGCGATCCGGCAGCAGCCGGGCCACCTCCAGCGACGCGGCGTACCAACCGACGGCCTCAGCCAGGTTCCCCTCGACATGCGCCACCTCCCCCAGGTTGCTCAGCGACCCGGCTTCGACCAGGCGGTCCCCCGCCAGCCGCGCGGTGGCCAGCGCGTCCTGGTGCCACTGCCGGGCGGCGCCCAGGTCATTCTGCACCAGTGCTGTCAGGCCCAGAAAGGCCTGGCACCAGGAGATCCCCGCGAGGTCACCTGTTGCCTGGAGCACCGGCAGCGCACGAAGGAGTGCCTCTTCCGAGCGGTCAAGGACGCGCAGCCGGTACCTGATTGCGCCGAGGCGGCACATGCCCAGGCCCCACAGCCGGCTGGTGGCCTCTGGCGAGCAGGCCAGTGCGCGCTCCAGCCACTGTTGCCCCTCGGCGTAACGCCCGCGTGTTTCCCAGTACCACCACATCGCGCAGGCGAGCCGCAGCGCAATGTCCGCCGCAGGGGTCGCCTGGCCGGCTGCGCCAGCCTCCTGCTCCGCCTGCGCGATAGCCCAGGTCAGCGCGGCCCGGATATTGTCCTGCTCGGCATCCAGCGTGGCGAAGTTGCGTGCCTGATCTGCCCCCATGAGCTCAGGCTCGACGTTCTCCACGAGGGCCAGAAACGCCAGCGCGTGCGCCCGCTGGGCCGCCACCTGCGCGCCTCGCGCAATCACCTGCTCCCAGGCGTACTCACGGATCGTCTCCAGCATGCGGAATCGCGGCTGCTCAGCCGTTGGCGGTTCGTGCCGCAGCAGGCCCCAGTTAACCAGCGCGGCCACATGCTCCAGCGTCTGCAACTCGTCGGCAGCCGGGCAGCAGACCTGGGCGACCTGCGGCAGCGTGGCGCCCCCGGCAAAGACAGCCATCGCACAGAACACCCGCTGCTCATCCTCTGAAAGTAGGCCGTAGCTCCAGTCGATGGTGCTGCGCAGTGCCTGATGCCGGGGTGGGAGATCCTGCGGGCCGCCGACCAGCAAGGTGAGCGACCGGTCCAACCGGGTGACGATAGCCGCCGGCGACAGGAGCGCTGTGCGGGCAGCCGCCAGTTCGATAGCCAGGGGCAGGCCATCCAGCCTGCGGCAGATCTCCACCACATCGCGCGCATTCTCGGGCTGGAGACGAAACTCGCCGGTCGCCCCCGCGCGGTCGACAAAGAGACGCACGGCCTCGTTCTGGCCCAGGGCAGCCAGGTCCGGCCTGGGGTTTTCCAGCCCCAGGGCCGGCAGCGGCAAGGGCAGCACGGCGAACTGCCGTTCGGCCCGCAGGCGCAGGGGTGCGCGGCTGGTGGCCAGCACCGTCACGTCGGGGCACTGCTCCAGCAATCTGCCGATCTCGAGCGCAGCTGGCAGCACGTGCTCCAGGTTATCCAGCACCAGGAGCACGTGCTGCTCCCTCAGGTAGGAAACCAGCCGGGCGCCGGAGAACGCCTCGACGCTTTCCTCCGGGAGAACCTGCCGGGCAATGGCGCCCCTGACCAGGCCTGGCTCACTGACCGGAGCAAGATCGACGAAGCGCGCGCCATCCCGGTAGCGCCAGCTCTCGCGGGATGCCGTTTCCAGGGCCAGCCGCGTCTTGCCAACACCGCCCACCCCGCAGAGCGTCAGCAACCGCGTGTGAGGTTCGGCGAGGAGTTTGCGGATCTGCGCGAGTTCCTGCTCCCGCCCAATGAGGGGTGTGAGCAGAGCGCCCTGCCCCAGGTCCAGCGTTGGCCGGACGTGGCCATGCTGGGCAGCGTACAGGAACTGCGCCCGCTGATCGCCGGCGAGGGCCAGCGCGTCTGCCAGCAACCGGGCCGTTTCTCCGTAGGGCCGCCGGATCGTGCCGCGCTCCAGGTCGCTGACGCCGCGCTCGCTGACTCCCGCCCGCTCGGCCAACTGACGCTGGGTCAGCCGAACCCGGAGCCGCAGGTACTTGAGCAGTTCGGCGAACGACGTGCCCGTTCCGGGAGCCACGACCCTTCCCCTATCCAGCGCAGACCCGCACGGTGCTGCCCGGCAAGGATGTGGGAAGAATGTGGGCAGGCCTGAGTGTGCTTCTGTCCAAAGCCCTCTCTGGATTATCGCACATGTGCCGAATGGGATAAGCAGGTGAGATTGCCTTGCCGAACTGCATGTCGTGCCCCGTGGAACGTTGACGCCTGTCCCGCCCCGATGGATGATGCTCGCTTTGATTTTCAACATACTTCCTATGATCCTGGGCACATGAGACGTATGCGTTGTGCAGGTCAATAGTGACCTGATGGTGTGCGCTGAGTACTCATGTTGGAAGGGTTCTGGGCACGGGCGATGGACGAATTGCAGTTCGATTCTCTCACCAGAGCTTTGACCGACCGCCTTCCGGCGCAGCTGAGCCATGGGCCGCCGCGGCCACGACCTTGGGCTGCAGCGGCTGGTAGCCGAGGCAAGAAAGAAGAAGAAAAGAAGAAGAAGAAGAAGTGTCAGCCGGGTGCTCAGGCAAGACCTGCGGCGACGACGGTTGCGGCGGTTCCTGCGGCTCCTGCTCCAGCACGCAAATCTGCTCGAACAGCGGTCAATGTCTGTGTGCGCCAAACCAGAGGTCTGCCCGGCTGGGTCAGAATCCTCCTGCTGCGACTCGCTCGTCTGCTGTCGGGAGGCACGGGTCAGGTGGCTGCCCCAGTGGCAACTCCTGCTGCCCGATCAACAATATCCGGCCCGGCGGCGGTGTTGCCGGCCATCGTCGCCGTTTGCGCGACAACAAAGGCCGCTGTTGCTGACGACCACCCGAATGGGTGTGCAGGCACATCGGACTGCTGCGTCGAATCGTGCTGCTCAGCCGCTACGGGAGCCGGATGCTGTCAGCATCGACCCCGGTGTGCTGAGGCGAACGGCCTTCGCCGACCCATCTGCTGCCCGGCCACAAATCCTTGCGTAGCGACGCCACCGACTCCAGCTACTGCTGCCCGGCCGACAGCGCGTCTGTGATGGTACGGCGGGTGCGCAACGCGTGGCGCAACGCGGATACGCCGAAGAAAGCGCACCGGCGGCTGCCAAGAAGCGCAACGCAGGCGTCGACGCGCGCGAACTCTAGGTCGCATGGTGGGAGCGTGCTCTCCACCTTCAGGCTGGGAGATCATGATGCACGAGAACACGACATCTGCTCAGCAATCCGGTGTTCGGGAGGTTGTCCGTGGTTGTGCACTGGCGTGGTTGGCGTGGTGGGTCGGCGGTGTGAATCTGAGGCCCGACGCCGTCGCCACCGCCATAATCGAACCACGACCACGATGATCGAGAGGATCACCGTGGAGAAACCGTGACGACCGTGACAATCAGACACCGTAACGACGACAAGCCGAAGCAGGATGCATCAGCCAAGGCACTGATGCCGATGATGATGGCGGCAACAATCATGTCCCGAGCGGACCTCTGCGGCAGCACCGTGCCTCAGTGACGCCAATGACCGCACCCGGGCGCTCATGACCGCTCAGACCAGATTAGTTCGTGAGCTGATTCACTGGACCGTCCAATGGTCGCGCCGGTCGTCAGGATACCTGACGACCCGGCTTTTCCCGACGTATTGTGGTCATCCTACCTCAACAGTGGCCTTGTAACGCTATGGGAACCATGTGATCTCTGTATAGGTGTAACGATGACGGCAGACTGGCAAGGTCTAGCAGTTTGGCACAACCGGATAACGCGCTCTACGGCGATGCTGTACACAAGCACTCAGATTATCAGGGAACCGCGTGATTGCCTGCTGGCGGACTTCCGTGCCCCGTTCTCACGAAACACAGAACAAGGATATGATCACTTGCTGCTGCGCTTGCGCCAACTCGTTGACCTGCGCAGCCTGGGGCATTTGGCACTGGGCGCGGCTGCCATGCCTGCGCTCCACGCTGGATGACGATGCGAAGGCGAAGAGGAAAGCGGACGAAGCACGAGACGGCTCCGGATCACCATCCGGAGGAAACACAAGCGGTCGCCAGCCCAGACGCCGACAGCAAATCCTCCTATCCACCAGCCACGCTGCTCGCGCAGTCAACTTCACCGGCGATCAGGTCGCGGGTACTATCGACACGAACGGGCTGATCTATTGCCAGTCGCCCGGCATAGAACGCTACCGGGCCGAGTTTGCGGGTCGCCGCCGCTAGCGCTCTACCCGGCGATTCCACGTAACCTGCTGCATCTTTGGCATTGATGCTTCCTGGGGATCATATTCCGACGGCGCGGGAATTGGCGCGAGCACGCCTGTCTATAGCTGTCAGGCCGGGATCGGCGTGCCGATCGCCTCCGCCAGCATCTCCGGCGAGAGCCTGGTTGAGAGGATGACCGCCATCTCGCTCTCCAGCGCCCGGAGCTTGCCGTCGAGGGAGGCCATTCCAGCTGTGCCGAAGGTCTCAACGTAGCGGTCAGCATCACCCTGCGCCAGAAGTTCCACGAGCACCACGTCCTCGATCCACAGCTTGATGATCCTGAACAGGCCGGTCTCGACCTCCTGGGCCCGCCAGCCGGCGCGGCCGGCCACGGTCTGGATGTCGGTGGCACTGAGGGGCGAACGCACGAGGACATGGGCCGATCCAACCCTCTGCCCTGGCGGGCCGCTGGCGCACACCCAGCGGCGCATCGGGATCAAAAACGGTCGTCTGGGGCACGATCTCGAGAAACGAGCCGTACGCGTCCCCCGCACACACGAGCCACGCGCCGTAGGGAAAGGGCGGGGTGGGCGCCTGGATCGCCCTGGCGCCGAGCAACTCGGCAAGAACGTGGGCGACGTGGCGTGTGTCCTGCACGCCGAACGACATGTGATGGATCATGGTTGGTCTCCAAAAAGCGAGGATGCAAGAGCGAAACGTCGTCAGCGCGGCTCTCGCCGCGCCTCGTTGAGGAGGGCGCGCACCGCCCACTGTGCAGCTTCCGCCGCAGCGGGGCCGTCCAACTCCCAGTTGTCTTTCATGGTTTCCCAGCCTGCAGCTGAGCAGAGCGCCGTCACGGCGGCCAGCAGGCTACTGGCCTCCGCCGCTGGCATCTCACGAGTTACCTCTTCCAGCGCGTCAGCGAACTTTTCGCGCCGCGCCACCGCGTGGGCGAGGCGAACATCCCGGCCGTGCGGGTGATGCAACATCGCACGCACCAGTGGTTCATCACGATCAAATGCGGCGAACAGGTCAGGAATATGCGCAACGAGCTCCTGGGGGTCGCGTGGCCTGACGGGCACGTCGATCTGTGAGTTCAACCACGGCCAGAAAGCCGCGAACACTGCCTCCTTGTTCTCGAAATAGCGGTAGAGCGTCCGCACCGGGATGCCCGATTCACGCGCCAGCAGCTCGAACGTCACATCGCGATTCTCCCGCAGCAGGGCCGCAAGAGCCTCCATGGCGCGAGCGTGGGTGAGCGCGGCGAGTTCGTCGCGAACTGAGCGGCGGGTTACGGCCTCGGTGTTCATGGCATTTATCATGACACCATGGCATTACTACTGTCAACTATGTGCGTCTGGTGCACAGGCGGCTTTCGGAGCCCGCGCGAACTCGTGTCATCTCTGGCATGATTGCGCGCCTGTGCACCAGGAAGATGTAATCGTGAGCGGGGATGCGTGCCGGGATGCCTTGGCGTGGATGACGCGCAGTTCGACCGGCTGGCGCGTGCGCTCGGTGACTCGCTCTCCCGGCGGGGTGTCGCCAGACGTGTCGTGACGACGCTGGGCATGGCCTTTGGGCTGCCCCAGGGCGCTCGCATTGACGACGCCGAAGCCAAACGCCGGCGCAAGAAGAAAAAGAAAAAGAAGAAGCCACGAAAACCGCCCCCCAAACCGCCAGCCGGCTGCGTCCCGAACTGCGATGGCCGCGCCTGCGGTTCGGATGGCTGCGGCATCAACAGCAACTGTGGCCGCTGCACCGGCAACCTGGTCTGCATCTTTGGCGCGTGCACCTGCCCCACCCCGCGCTGTGACGGCGCGTGCTGCGCCAGCACCGAGCGTTGCCTGGAGGGCGCCTGCTGCCCGGGAGACCGCGCGTGTCACGGGCACTGCTGCACAGGCGACGAGCGCTGCGTCACCGGCGAAGTCTGTTGCCCGGCAGCGCGGGCGTGCCCTGAGGAATGCTGCCCGGATGGCGAAGTGTGCGCCGGTGACGCTTGTTGCCCGGCAGACCTGGTCTGCGGCAGCCGGTGCTGCGGGGCGGATCAGGTTTGCCTTGGCAGCGCCTGCTGTGATGCCTCCCAGCGCTGCGGCGACCGGTGCTGTGCCGGGGATGAGATCTGCATCGATGGCCGGTGTTGTGCCTTTGACGCCATCTGCCGTGGGGCCTGTTGCGCCGCCAACCAGACGTGCATCGCCGACGCCTGCTGCCCCAACCGCCGCGCCTGCGGGGAAACCTGCTGCGCCGCCTCAGACACCTGCACGCGGGATGGCTGCTGCCCGGACGACGCCGTTTGCGGCAATTCCTGCTGCAGCGCCGGGTTTGTCTGCATTGCCGGCTCATGCTGCCCCGAGCCGTACGCCTGCGGTGACGCCTGCTGCGAGAGCACGTCCGCCTGTCTTGACGGCGCGTGCTGTCCGAGAGCCCTGAGCTGCGGCGACCACTGCTGCCAGCACGATCAGCGCTGCCTGGCCGGTGGCTGCTGCAACGAGGCTCGCGTCTGCAACGGCGCCTGCTGCCCCGCAGGCGAATCCTGCGTGGCTGGTCAGTGCTGCCCGTCGCAGCACGTGTGCGGGGAAAGGTGCTGCGGCGCAGAAACGCGCTGCCACGCTGGCGCGTGCTGCCCGACGTCATCCATCTGCGGTTCGCTGTGCTGCGACGATGCCGCCCGCTGCATCGACGAGGTGTGTTGCCCACCGGAGAACCAGTGCGGCGATGCGTGCTGCCGCGAGGGGCGCATCTGCACGCTGGATGGCTGCTGCCCGGCGGAGCGCGAGTGTGATGACCACTGCTGCGCCGCCAATGCCGCCTGCACGCCGCAGGGGTGCGTGGAGATCGTGTGCGCGTGCGGGGATGTCTGCTGCCAGCCGGGTGAGGTGTGCACCGGCCAGGAGTGCTGTGCAGCGGAACACGCCTGCCGCGATGCGTGTTGTGCGCCCTCTGCCGTCTGCCTGGCTACCGGTTGCTGCGCTGCGGAACGCGCGTGCGCCGGATCGTGCTGCCCGTTGGGCCAGCGCTGCGCTGGCCAGACCTGCTGCCCCGACGACCGTGCCTGCGGCGCCACGTGCTGTCCGGAGGGCGAGCACTGCATCGCTGGCGCGTGCTGCCCGGCAGAGCGACAGTGCCCGGGCGGGTGTTGCCCCACCGGTCAGCACTGCACCACGCAAGGGTGCTGCCCCGTGGCCCAGGCGTGTGGCGAGACCTGCTGCAGCGCCGAAACCGAATGCCGGGGCGGGGTGTGCTGCCCTGCCGGGCAAGGCTGCGGCAACGATTGCTGTTTCTCCGATGAGGTGTGCATCAACGACCTTTGCTGCCCGCGCAGCGCTGTCTGCGAGCATGGGTGCTGCCCCACCAGGCACGTGTGCACCGGGGCCACATGTTGCCCGGAGGCGCTGGCCTGCCACGGCACGTGCTGCAACGCCGGGGAGACCTGCCTGGCTGATGGGTGTTGCCCCGGCGGCTCGGTGTGCGGCGAGGCTTGCTGCACCGACGGCGCAAGCTGCCTGCCGGGCGGCTGCTGCCCGGCGAGCCAGGCTTGCGGGTCAGCCTGCTGCGCGGAAGACCAACGGTGCCTGAACAACGAGACGTGCTGCCCGGAGAGCCTCGCCTGCGGGAATGCCTGCTGCTTCGGCACGGAGACGTGTCACGCCGGGGTCTGCTGTGGCGACGGCAAAACCTGCGGCCCGGATTGCTGCGAGGCGGATGAGACCTGCCTCCCTGGCGGCTGCTGTCCCTCGGCCCAGGTGTGCGGCACGAAGTGCTGCGCCCCGGGTGAAAACTGCAGGAACGGCGAGTGCTGCCCCGTAGGGCAAGGCTGCGGAAGCGCGTGCTGCGAGGCTGATCACACGTGCCTCAAGGGAACCTGCTGTCTCGCTGAACGCGCCTGTGGCGCGCGGTGTTGCCCGGTGGGCACGCAGTGCGTTGACGGGGGCTGCTGCCCGCTGGCGCGGGCCTGTGGCGACCGGTGCTGCGCAGACGCGGTCTGCATCGCTGGCGCGTGTTGCCCGACCGGCCGGGCCTGTGACGGCACGTGCTGTCCACCGGGGCAACGCTGTGCGGGTGGCCACTGCCAGGCGAGCTAACAGGACGGCGGCGAACCCTGCGCTGAACCTCGCGCTCCCCGCAACGGACCCGGGGTCCCGGACGTTGGTGTTCGTACAGCCCTGCGCAACGCCGGGTTGGGAAGGAGCATGTGTGGCGCGCAACACATCACCCGGCCACCTGCCGGAAGCCGTACAGATCGGGCTGGGGCGACGAAGTTTTCTGGCGGCGTTGCTGGCCGGGTGGCTCGGCAGCCGCAGCCTAGCAGACCTGGCGGCAAAGAAGAAAAAGCGCAAGAAGAAGCGCAGGAACCAGAAAAAGAAGAACAACGGCGGGAACTCAGGCGGCTACAGCCCGGATAGCGAAGAGCGCGCCTTCCTCACGCTCATCAATGACTACCGTCGCGCGCAGGGCGTGGGCACGCTGACGCTGAACGACAACCTGGGCGCAGCGGCCGACTTTCACTCGCGCGATATGGCGAGGAAGAACTACTTCAAGCACACCCTGAAGAACGGGGACACCGCCGAGCAGAACATCCGCCGCTTCGGGTACACCAGCTACACCGCCGTGGGCGAGAACATCGCCGCTGGCTATGAAACAGCGAATAACGTCATGAAAGCCTGGAAGTCCAGTCCGGGTCACGACCGCAACATGGTTAGCAGCCGCTTTACGGAAATCGGCATCGGCCGCGCCTACCGCAAGGGCTCGAAGTACGGCTGGTACTGGACAACCACGTTCGGAGATCGCTAAAGCGCCGTGCCGCCTCGTGTCGAATGCGAGGCGTGTCGAGATGCGTCGTTTCTTGCCGCCTCCCGACGAGCACGAGGTCTTGACCGCCTCGACACCGCTCGGGACAACGCCATTTCGGCACGCGGCCGAAGCGTCAGGGTGTGGGCCAGAGGGGCCACGGCTCCTGATCGATCTGGCGGCAGCGCGCGCCCTCGCAGTTCAGCATGGCCGCCGCAACATCCTGGAGTTTGTCCAGCAGATTCGGGTCAGCCACGGCCGCCTGGTTCTCTGTCTGGTAGGGATCGGCAATCAGGTCGTAGAGTTCCTGCTCGCCGGTCCCGTAGATAACGTAGACCGCATCCTGCGTCCGCAGCGTCTGGAACGCGGGTTGTCGCTCGCGCCGGTCTCCTCTCGCCACGAAGTACGCCACGAACTGGAACGTCCGCCAATCGTCCGGCACGGGCTCGCCCGCCAGGACGCCAACCAGTGAGCGCCCCTCGGCGAACTCGGGCGTTGGCGCACCCGCCCAGCCGGCAAAAGTCGGCCCCAGGTCGACCTGCGAGGCCAACACATCGAGCGAGACGCCCGGCGAGATCCCTGGCCCCCGCACCACCATGGGCAGCGTAATCACCTCTTCGTAGGGAGAGCCCTTCTTCAAGGCAACGCGGTGCTCCCCCAGGCCAAAGCCATTGTCGGAACTGAAGAGAATGCAGGTTGTGTCCAGCACTCCCTGCCGCTCCAGTTCCTCCATCACCCCCGCTACCAGATCATCGACGGAGAGCAGGGTCTGCAGGCGACGCCGGAAATGCGTTTCGATTTCGTCCATCTCCTGCGCGGTCCGCTGCGGCTGGATCTGCACCCAATGGGGCTTGTCCGAGACATCGGCCTCGTTCATGCCCGGGTGGTCCGGCAGGGCCACGTCCGGGAAGGCGTCGGCATACCAGCTTGCCGGCTCGGTCGGGGTATGCGGCGCGCGCGGGGAGATGTGGCGGAAAAAGGGCTGCCCGGTTGGCGCAACATCGGCAATGATGGCGCGCGCGTGGCCCGCCAGCACATCTGTCGCGTGCTGCTCCTGCCTTCGGGAGTTGTAACGAACCTCCTCACCCTGCTCATTGATGGTGAAGCGGGAGTAGCCCTCGTTGGTGACGCCGTACCAGTCGTCCCACCCGGGCGGAATGGTCGTCAGTTCGGGCGTTGAGCCGTAGCCGTTCAGGTATTTCCCCACCAGGGCCGTGTGGTACCCGGCATCGTGCAGCCACGTCGCGATGGTCGAGTCTTCGTTGCCGAGCCCGCGAAACCGGTCCAGGCCACCAAAGTCTCCGGACCCACGTTGCACGCCGTGGCTGTGGGGATATTGCCCCCGCAGGATGGAGGCACGGGCGGGACCACAGCCGGGCGCCGCCGCCGTAAAGTTCGTGAGGGTTGCCCCCTTGGCCACCAACTGCGCCTGCACTGCCGGCAGGTACGGGAGGTCCGAGACGCGCATGTCATCGGTCAGGATCAGGATGATGTCGGCTGCGAGCGGTTGCGGGCGAGAGCGGTTCGGCTGAGGGGCTGGGCGGTGGCCACCGTGGCCAGAGCGGCGCCGGCGACCTGCAGGACGCGACGCCGCGTGAGCAATGGATTGGTGAAGGGCAAAACAACGGTCTCCGACCCCAGGCACATCGTCCCCGGAGCTGCTGGGGCGTAGCCGGTGCGTGAGGGGCCCCGGCGCCAAAACAGGCGCGACAGGCTGCCCCGGCTCAGCGCGGGTCAAGCCCCTGATCGCGGCCGGGGCGCGAGTCATCGCTCGGAGCGCCTTCGGCCAGCCAATCGCGAAAACCGGCGGACGCCAGAGCAAACTGCCACTCGTCGTGGATCTGCATCGCCATGGCTCGGGTAGCGCCGGAGAGCGGCCCTGCCAGCAGCACCTGCTGGTAGAGCCACTCTTCAAAGTCTTCGGGGTCCGGGTCCGCAATGATCGCCGCGTCCATCAGCCCGCGCTTGATCTCCATGCCGATGCTATCCGGCGTGGTGTTGCGCTTGCGACGTTTGCGCCGCCCTTCGGAGGCCTCGGTGGCCTTGATGAGCTGCGCGCAAACATGCGCGGGCCGCGGCAGGTGCGCCATCGGGGCTCACATTGCCTACGCGCCGCAGGCAGCCAGACGCGCGGCCGAATCCGCCTCGTAGGCGCTGATCAGGCCCTGGAGTTCCGTCACTGCCGCCTGGGCCTGGGCCTGCGTCTCGGTGCCGTCCGCGAGACCGCCTGCCAACCGCGCGGAGCGGCCAATCATCTGGGTGGCAATGGCCACCGGGCCGTGCTTGACATCGTCGCTTGCCACACCGCGCATGGCCGTGGCAGCGCCATCGAGCGTCGCAAAATCAGCCTGCATCAGGGCCACATCAACCGGTTCGCCAGCAGCGTCCTTCCGGCCCTCTTCCAGAATCTGGTACCAGACCGGCTGCTGCAGGACCGGAGCCACCTCCGGCCGGGCCAGCCAGCCGTTGACTGAGTCGCAGATTTGCGGGGTGTACGCAATGGCGTCGCCCACCGGGGTGGCCATGCCCGCGACGGGGGTTGCTGCTCCAGCGACCGGCGTCGCCATACCGGCAGCGATCGGCGTCGCCATGCCGGCGGCCACCGGGCTCGCCATGGCGGCCGGTGAGGCGGCTTCTTCTCCTGCTGCCGTGGCTTCGGCCGCTGGCTCCGCCGTTTCCTCCGCCGGGGCGGTCGCCTCTTCTGCCGGGGCGGTGGTAGCTGCCGGCGCGGCCGTCGGCTCAGCGGCGGGCTGGCCGCCGCACGCGGTCAGTACTCCCGCCAGCGCCGCCACCATGCCTGCGCGGGCCACCCACGCGGGCGCATCCTTGCGGGCGCTCATCCGCTCCCGGAGGCTCTCGGTCATGTCCATGTCTGGTTCTCCTCCCCTACTCCGCAGCTTCTGCGTCACGATGCAAGTTTGCGGCCAACTCCGCCTCTTCGTACGCCAGTTGATCCTCCCGCGTGCGCGCAGCCACGTACGCGCCGATCGTCACCAGAATGAGTGGCCCCAGGGTGATACAGAACACGATCGCCAGCAGACCAGCGTCTTCCGGGCGCGCCCGCCACAGGATCACTACGCCGAAGAGGGCGCAGATCACCAGCAACGCCAGGGCCCAGAGCGCGGCAGAGGACGTGACACAGCCGCGCGCGTTGGTGTTGATGTCTGGCGGACGTATCGGCAAGGCTGGCGCGGGGCCGGTGGCAGCGGCGGCATCCGCCACGCGCACATAGCCGAGGCGGCCGTAGGGCAGGCGAATTCGTACCCAGTCCGCCGGGGCGTTGGCATCTTCCAGCACGTCGAGGTCCCCGCCCGACGGCAGGATTTCGATCAGCCGGGCGGCGGGGTCCGGCCGTTCGAAGACACGCAACCCTTCGGTAGCATGGAAAGCATCGACCAGCGTCGTGCCGCAGGCCGCGCAGAAATGATTGGAGGCCGGGTTCAGCGCCCCACAGAGCCCACAGTAGATGAGGGTTGAGCCTGCGGCGCTCGTTCCATCATCCCATGTTTCCCGGTTACGAGCGCCATCTGCCTCAGCCAAGCGTTTCTGCTGCTCCTGTCCTGTCGTTGCCGGCCCGCGCGTCGCGCTGCATAGGAATACCATGCATCGCCGTTCTCATGATCCGCCTGCGGCGGGTAGCATGGGGCGTGCGCACGGGAAGAAGGAGTGGCGGATGGAGCGGAACCTGACAACGCGAAGCGAGACGGCAGCAACACGGCCATGCCCCGAGTGCCAGGCGCCCTACGAGCCGGGGGATCGATTTTGCAGTTCCTGCGGGGCTGTCTTGCCGGCAGCCCCGCAGACCAGCGTACCCGCACCCGCGCCCGCTATCTCCCCTGCTCATGCCCCAGCGCCTCGCCAGGACGACAAGGAGACCACCTTCTGGGTGCTTTCCGCCGCGCCGAGTTCCGTGATGTTGGGCGGCGTCATCCTGATGATAATCGCCCTGGCCTTGCTGCTGGTGGGGCAACTTGAGCCGACCGGCACCATCGTGATGCTCTCCTTCATGCTGGCGCCACTCGGCCTCCTGGTGCTGGCCTTCGGCGTGCTCCGCGCCGTGCTGCGCCTCTTCGGCATCGGCCGCAGCTAACCCAGGCTCACGCCAGCAGGAACTCCAGCATCGCCGCGCTGACTTCGCCGGGGTACTCCGCCGCCGTAACATGCGCGCCCCGTGGCAGAAGCTGGAACTGTGCGCCGGGGATGGCCTCCGCCAGTTCCCGGCCGCCAGCGGCCGGCGTCAGGATATCTTCGGCGGCGGATAGCACGAGCGTGGGCGCGGCAATCTGCCCCACATGGTCCAGGACATCGTGCGCCATGATGGCCTGCGCCTGCGCAATCATGCCGGCGTCCGGGGCCGGATAGGGGTTTGCCTGCTGGACTGCCAGGGTCTGCATCACCCGCTCGTGCGCCGTCATGATGGCGGGCGACGCCATCCAGGGCAGCACCCAGAACGCGCGGTCGGCGGGCGGCATGCCATGCTCGATGGCCCAGACACTGGCCTCAAGAAACCGCATAAGCGCCGGGGTAGGCCGCGCGGCCGTGACGTTGAGGATCAGTTTCGCGACCCGCTCCGGATGGCGCAGCGCCAGCTCCTGCGCGATCATGCCGCCCATGGAACTGCCGAGAACATGCGCCCGATTCACACCGAGGTTATCCAGGAGCGCAGCCGCGTCATCCGCCATCTGCGCGATGGTGTACGGGCCGGGCGGCACGCAGGACCGGCCGGCGCCCCGGTTATCGAACATGATCAGCGTGAAGTGCTCGGCCAGGGCTGGCTGCACCGGCAACCAACCGGTGGTGTTGCCACTGAACCCGGCAATCAGCAGCAAGGGCGGCCCCTCGCCAACAACCTCGTAGTACAGGTCACCTGCGTCGATCCGGGTTCGCGGCATTCCTGGCTCCGGTACTCGTGCAGCGGCAGACGCAGCGGGCGAGTTCAGCGCCCGCGCCGCCGCATGACCATATCGCCCCAAATCCCGCTTGTGTCAAGGCTGGCTGCGCCCGCGCCACGGCCTGACGCCGCATAAAACCGCGTACCTCTCCTCATGTTTCTCCCGGGTCACGCGCCGCATGCTGAGTTTCCGGTGATTTCACCCGGTTGTCCCTTTCTTTGCCGAGGAGGAGCGATCATGGTTCCATCAGAATCCACCATCGCTGCGCGAAAACTGCAACAGCAGGAGTTGCTGACGTACGCCGAGCAGCAGCGGCGGGCCGAACTGGCCTGCCCTGGCGCGCGCTGCCGCGACCCCCACGAGGCGCTGGCCGCCGCCATCCTCGCGCTGATCCGTCGCCTGTCTGCATGGATGCCGGCGGCGCTGCGAGAGCAACCAGCGACCGGGCCAGCCGCCAAGGCGGCTGACGCACCGTCCATTGCCCCGGGAGCCTGAGCGGGCTCCCGCCTGCACCTGTGCTCCCGGCGCCAGTCCCCACGGGCGGTGAAAAGCAGTCCGTAAACCCTTCCTGCAGTGCGGTAGCGCTGCCGCGTACCGGTCAGCAATCTGGCGAGCAGCGTTCTGCCCGGCGAGGAACGCCCCGTGCAGGGGAACTGTGCGCGTTCGTGGAGACCGACCAGACCTCGACAACGAGCGGCAACGGCCTGCTGAAAAGCGCCAGCTTGCCGGGCTGATTGCGGAACTCATCCTCATGATCGTCGCAAATGACCAAGCCATTGGATTGCAGCACGGTCGCTTCTGGATGCCGAACGCGGCTCCCGCGTTAGACGCGGTCGCGATTTTTTCAGCAGTTGAAGCCTCAGGTGATAGCCGAGTTCGAGCGCCACGTTCTGATGATCCCAGGCCATCCCCGGTTTCTCCGCCAGCACGCCATCGTGCAGTGCCCAGTAGCCTTCAATGCCGCTCAGGACAACGGCGTCGACGTCCTCACCCGACAGTCGGTACTGCGTGGTCGCCATGGTGCTGTTCCTCCGGGTGGGCGCTGGCGAAGCGTAGGACGCCCGGAGGGCAACTCACGGTGGCACACTGCAGGGGCTGCCGCGTACCCTTGGCAGTATCCGCCCGACCATACGCCTGCGCCAGCACCAGAGGAGAGTCTTCATGCTCCCCGTTGTCCGTTTGCTTATTGCCCTATCCTGCCTGGCCATGATGGGCATCCCCGGCGCGTTCGCCGCGCAAACCGCCACGCCGATAGCCACGCCTGCTGCTGGCGCCGCCAGCCATGGCTCACTCCTCGCGGCCATGAACCCGGAGGTCGCTCCGGGCGACGATTTCTATGAGTACGCCGCCGGCAGGTGGCTGGAGCAGGCCGTGATTCCGGCGGACCGCGCGGCCTGGAGCCTGAGCGACGAGATCGACAAGCGCACCACCGATGAATTGCTCGGCCTGCTGCAAACCCTTGCCGCCAATGACACCCTGCCCGAGGGCTCGGACGAGTGGAAGGCCGTCCAGCTTTTCGCGCAGGCGATGGATCGCCACACCCGCAACGCCCAGGGCGTGGAGCCGATCCAGGACGACCTGGATCAGATTGCCGCCGTCTCCAGCATGGATGAGCTGTACACGCTGCTGCGAGACGGCGTGCTGACCACGCATATCTCCGGTTTCTATGGCGTCTCCCCATCTCCGGACCTGGAGGACAGCTCGAAGTACGCGCTTTGGTACGGTGGCCCCTCGCTGGGCCTGCCGAACCGCGATTACTACTGGGAAGACGACGCCACCAACGAGCCAATCCGCGAGGCGTACCGCGCGACCAGCGCCAAACTGCTGGAGTTGGCCGGCTGGGATGCCGCAGACGCTGCGGACGCCGCCCAGCGCGTCTACGACTTCGAGAAACGCCTGGCCGAGCCGCTGCTGAAGCCGGAAGATGGCAACAACCCGGCCAACTATTACCACCCCCGGCCCATCACCGACCTGGCCGCCGCCAACCCCGATTTCGACTGGCCGGCGTTCCTGGAGATCCTGGGCGTCGCCGATCAGCAGACCGTGATCGTGACCCAGGAGAAATACCTGGACGCCATCGATGACATCCTGAACAGCACGGACCTGCAGACCATCAAGGACTACCTGACCCTGCAGGTGGTCTGGAACACCGCATCGGGCCTGACCCAGGAGATGGACGACACCGCCTTCGCCTTCTACGGCGGCACGCTCTACGGCGTGGAGGAGCAGAGCCCGGACGACGAGCAGGCGCTCGGCGCGGTCAACGGCAACCTCGGCTTCGCCCTCGGCAAGCTGTACGTCGATGAGTACTTCCCGCCGGAAGCCAAGGCCCAGATCGAGGAACTGGTCGGCCATATCAAGGACGCCACGCGCGTTCGCATCGAGAATCTGGACTGGATGACCCCGGAGACGAAGGCTGAGGCCCTGCGCAAGCTGGACACCATGCGCGTCAAGGTTGGCTACCCGGACAAGTGGCGCACCTACGAAAACGTCACCATCGGGGACTCCTACACCGACTCCCTGCTCAGCGCGAACATTGCCGAGTACAAGCGCGACCTGGCGCGCATCAACGAGCCGGTGGACCGCGACGAGTGGGGCATGTTGCCGCAGACGGTGAACGCCTACTACTCGCCGACGAATAATGAAATCGTCTTCCCGGCCGCCATCCTGCAGCCGCCCTACTTCGATTACCAGGCCGATCCCGCCTACAACTACGGAGCCATCGGCGGCACCATTGGCCACGAAATCACGCACGCCTTCGATCAGAGCGGCTCCCGCTTTGATGCCGACGGCAACCTGCGCAACTGGTGGACCGAGGAGGACAATGAGAAGTTCACTGCGCTGCAAGACGAGGTGAAGGCCCAGTACAGCGCCATCGAGGTCTCGCCCGGCCTCTTCGTGAACGGCGACCTCACCATCGGCGAGAACATCGCCGACATGGGCGGCCTGCAGATCGCCTACGACGCCCTGCAGGCGGCCCTGGCTGAAAATGGCGACCCCGGCCTGATCGAGGGCCTCACCCAGGAGCAGCGCTTCTTCCTGGCCCACGCCTTCCGCTGGGCCGAGGTGGCGCGCCCCGCCTTCGTCGATACCCTCATCAAGACCGACTCCCATGCGCCGGCCTCCGTGCGCGCGGTCGAGCCCCAGCGCAACATGGATGCCTTCTACGAGGCGTTCGGCATCGAGCCGGGCGAGCCGGTCTACCTGCCGCCGGACGAGCGCATCGTTATCTGGTAGCGGTCGAGGGGAACGCCGGTAGTGGCGTTCCCCTCGCGCTCACGCCGGAAGAAACTCGAGCAGGCAGGCAGCGACATCATCCAGCGCCGGCCGATCATCCGGCTGCGGAGTGAGGCAGGCCTCGAGCACAAGGCGCAACGAAGGTGCAAGCCTCTTGCCGGATTCTGGCATCGCGCCGCTCGTGTTGTCAGTCGGAGCCTGCCCCAGGCTCGCAAACACGAGTACTGCGCCCAATCCCGCAATGTCGGTTGCCTTGGTCAACTTGCCGCCAGCAGCCTGCTCGCGAGCGCGATACCCCGGCGTGCCCGAGCCCCCGCCGGTGACGCCTGGGGGTTGGGCCAGGCTGAGGTCGATAAGCCTGGCCAGTCCGTGACTGATAATGATGTTCCCCGGGGTCAGGTCAAGGTGCAGTATCTCCTGCCCGTGGAGATAGGTCAGGGCCGAGCACAGATGCAGGCCCAGGAACGCCAGGTGCTCCAGCGGCATCGGCCCACCCCGTTCTATCAGCCGGCCAAGCGTTTCACCCGGCAATGCCTCCAGGATGACCAGTGGTTGGGGGTGTGTGTGGACTTCATACGCGCGCACAATATGCGGATGCGTCAGACGCCTGAGCAGGCGGCCTTCCTGGAGCAGCGCTTGCCGCACCGCGTTGCCGCTGCTGTCCGGGCGCAGCGTCTTGCCGATAACCCGGCAGGCACGCTCCACGCTCCACACGTCGTACACATCAAGGCGGTCCCCCCGGTGCAAATGGCCGACCACATGAAAGCCAGGAGCCATGATGGCTCCTGGCGGCAGCGGCTGACTCGTCTGGCCGGGTATTACTGACGATTCCGTGGGTATCACAGGTCGCCTGCGCGCGGCGCTAGTGCCGGCGTCGCCGGCGTCGCCGGCGAGACCCATGCCGGGTGTGGTGCGTATGCCGGGTGTGATGCGTGTGCTTCGTGTTATTGGTGAGATCGCGATTGGTGGCGCCGGCGGCTGGCTCGAGCGCCGCCAGCGTGGTTCCCGGCGCCGCAGCAACAGCGAGCGCCCCGAGCGCGATGGCGCCGAACCCTGCCATCACCTGACGACGTGACGACGGTTCTGGTCGCTCTGGCTCTGTTCCAGACGCTTGTTGCCATCTGGTCATCAGCGGGCTCCTTCCACCTCTGCAGGTCCCTGGCGGCGGGCCAGTCACTCAGTATCCTGAATCGACCGACGGCGCCACGTTCGAGTGAGCATCGCCCTGTCGCCGCCTGTTGTCAACACGCCCTCGTACGCAACGGTATTCCAGGTTGACGGCGCCTGGCATCAGCACGAGGCTGGGTCAACACTGTCGAGACCAGCCCCGTCAGGTACCGCAGATCGCCGTCTGCCCCGCGCAGGGCTTCCTGGCGCTGGTCAGCCGGGTGCTGCGCGTGCGGCCGGCAACACCCGGACTACTGGAGACCGGCCGCAGGGCATCCCGCCAACACGTCGCCCACGCCGGCCGCGTGTCCGGCACGTATCGGCTGATCCATTTCCTGGCCCGGCTCGTACTGACGGTGATGCCGCCAACCTGGGCGGAAGCCGCCTCACCACGGAGTCGAGCCATGTCAACCGAGGCCAACAAGGAGATTGTCCGCGCGTTCTACGCCCAGGCGGCCACCGGCGAGCGGGATGCGGAACTCGTGGCCGCCGACCTGCTCTACCACGGGCCCGATATGCTGGGCGACCTGCAGGGGCGCGAGGCCTTTATCCACCTCCTGAGCGGCTTCCGGGCCGCCTTCCCGGGCTTCAAGACCAATGTTCACCGCCTGGTTGCCGAGGGCGACACCGTTGCCGTCTGGCACACGCACAGCGGCGCCCACGGTGGCGAGTTCGCGGGTATTCCGGCCACCGGCAAGCAGGTCATCATCAACGGGCTGGAACTCCTGCGCATCGCCGATGGCCAGATCGCCGAGTTCTGGCACATGGACGACTTCGCCGGGATGCTGCAGCAGATCGGCGCGGAGTAGCAAGCCGCCATCACGCAATGTGTGGCGTGATGGCGTCTCTCTCCCTGCCCGGATACTCCAGAATCTACGCCATGCGCTTCAGCGGTTTCGCGCGTTCAATGCGGGCCTGCTCTTCCGGTGAGTTCATGGCCTGCCACAGATCCGTACGCCGCTGCACGTTCAGCCAGAACTCCGGGCTGTTGCCAAACACCCGCGCCAGCATGAGCGCCGTGGGCACCGTAATACTCCGCTTGTCGTTGCAGAGTTCGTTGACGTGCTTGCGCGGTACACCCAGGGCTTCTGCCAATGCACCTTGCGTTAAATTCAGCGGCTGAAGAAACTCTTCGACCAGTATTTCGCCAGGCGTGGCTGGCTTTCGAACGGTCATGCGCATAGCATCACCTCATGCATAGCTGTGATCATCGAGGTAGAGATCTTTCGCTTCACCCTGGCTCCCGTCCCAGCGGAAGATCAATCTCCACTGTTTGTTGACACAAACGGAGTAGTAGCCCTCCAGTGAACCCCGAAGCTTCTCGAAGTGATTGCTGGGCGGCACTCGCAAGTCTTGGTCACACGTTGCATCATCAATCATCTGAAGTCTTCGAAACAGCCGGCTTTCCAGATCTGGCGGGATGTTGCGAGAGCGTCTATCCGAGACATAGAACGCCTCCAACCAACCATCACGAAACCCGGCGATCATCCCGATTCCTCTCACAAGTACCAGTGTACCACTCAATGGGTCACAACCATCGAATGCCGATTTGTCCAACTTTACTGACACTGGAGATCTCATGACTCGAACGAGTGAATCCATTGTTCCGGGCGACATCCCCAACCTGCCCCTCCGTACGGAGCGCACCCTGCTGCGCCTGGCCGAGCCAGGGGATGTGGCGGAGCTGCTGGCGTTCCACACCCGCAACCTCGCGCACCTCGCGCCAAGTTCACCCCGCCGCCCGGAGGCGTTCCTGACTGAAGCGCACTGGCAGCAGGAGATTGCGCGCAGCCGGGAAGACTTCGCGGCGGGGCGCTCGGCGCGGCTGCTGCTCTGCCTGGCCGGGGAGCCACAGCGCATCATCGGCGCGGTCAACCTGAACAACATCACGCGCGGCGCCGCCCAGTACGCCGACCTGGGCTACGCGCTGGATGCCGACATGCAGGGCCAGGGCCTGATGCCGGAAGCCGTCCAGGCTGTGATCGCCTTTGCCTTCGGGCCGCTCAACCTGCACCGCATCCGGGCCTGCTACCTGCCCACGAACGAGCGCAGCGGCGCGGTGCTGCGCCGCCTCGGCTTCGTGGTCGAGGGCTACGCCCGCGACTACCTGCTGATCGACGGCCGCTGGCAGGACCAGATTCTCACCGGCCTCATTAACCCGGATTGGCAGCCCGCGTAAACGCCGCGCATGGCGGGTGCGCAGGCCGGGTAAGGCGCTTGCGGTTTCAGCGCACTACGCGAACGGCGTACCCCATCGTTCACGGTAGGCGACCTCGGCCAGCGGCTTGCGCCGCTTCCTGCCCTGCCCAACCGCTTTGGCGGGGTAGCCGAAGGGCAGGATAGCCAGCAGTTCGCGGTCCGCCGGGATGCCGAGCAGCTCCTTGATCTCCGCCATCCCGCCGAAGCCGACCCAGTTGCCGCCAACGCCCGCGTCCCAGGCGGTCAGCAGCATGTCCTGCACGGCGCGGCTGGCATCCGACACGGCAAAGCGCGAGTCATCGAGCACGATGGCGATAGCCAGCGGCGCCTGCGCGATGTAGGGACCGTGGGCCTCAAGTTCGCCCATGCGGCGCAATGTGTCACGGTCCTGCACCACCACGAAGCGCCAGGGCTGCCCGTTCATCGAACTGGCGGTGAGGCGGCCTGCCTCCACAATGCGCTGTACAAGCTCCTCGGGAATCGGGCGGTCGTCATACTCCCGCACCGCCAGCATGGTGCGGATGGCGTCGTAGACAGACATGGGGCATTCCTGCACTTTCACACGCGGGCCAGAACCGGCAACGTCCAGTTTCCGCCGGCAAGAATCATGCCGCAGGCGCAGGCAGCGTGAACGGCAGGGGGCTGTGGGGCAGGGTGTTCCACTGCGCGTCGTCGTGCCCCCGGATGATGTAGGCGCCCGTTTCTTTCGCCAGCTTCAGGAGCCGGTCGCGGGACGCCAGGGCCGCCGCTGCATCCGGCGTGGCGCCGGGGAAGCGCGGCATCGTCATCTGCTCGGCCACGGCAATAGCGTCGATGGCCAGGATGACCGGGCCAGCCGCCGTCTCCAGATAGACGGATTGATGCCCCGCCACGTGCCCCGGCGTGAGCAGCAGCCGCAGCCCCGGTTCCACCTCCACGTCACCCTCAACCGCCTCGTAGGTGATGCCGGGAATGGCCCACAGCGCCTCGTCAAACCGCTGGTCATCCGCCGCCGCGTCGAGGTGGCTGCGCTGCACCAGCGAGGTGATGCCGCTGCCGGCGAAGGCATCGTGGCGGCCGCAGTGATCGAAGTCGAAGTGGGTGGAAATCAGCAGGTCGATATCCGCCACCGTCAGGCCCAGTTCGCCCAGCCGCTGCGGCAGATCGTCCTGCGGCCGGGTGTTGCAGGCCAGGTCCCACCAGGGGGAAGCGTCCGCCGCGCCGATCAGCGCCGCCGGGTTGCCGGTATCGACCAGGATCGTTTTCCCGCCCGCGCTGCGGATGAGGTATCCCGGCGCCTGGTTGAAGTGGGCCTCCCCCGTTTCGGGATCACGGCTCCCCAACTGGCCGAGGTTGAGGAGGTAGAGCGTATGCGTGGGCATGTGGCGTTCCTTCACCGTGCGCTTCTGGACGACCGCGTAGCCGCTCGCTGCAGGGAGACCCCGGAGATCTTCCCGCAGGCAGCCGCCACTATGCCACGGCGTGCAATGATGCCCGCCGTACGCGCCCCGGTATCCGCTTCGGCGAGCAGCAACCGATCCTCTACGACCTCGTGGCCGAATGCGTGGCGCTATCCGTGGTCACCCAGGCGGTCGGAAACGATGGAGGACCTGCGCTTCGACCGGCCGGAGTACCTGAAGACTCTGGTGGTGCTGCTGGTGACGCTCATCGCCGTCTCCGGCGCCATCGCCCTGCTCCGCCGCAACAACGATGACCTGCTGCTCGGCATCGGCGGGCTCCTCCTGGGCGTGTGGGGCATCCGCTCCGTGCTGAACAGCCAGCCCCTGCCCGGCGTCACCTCCATCGACCTCGCGCTCTCCCTGGTCATCCTCATCATGCGCCTCGGCCTCACCGTGCGCCTCACCCTGCACTTCCACCGGGGGAGCAACTGGCGCTGGCCGGGGCGGAAGGAGACGTAAGACAACGAGTCGTAGCGCTGGAACAACCTGCATCGCTACCCGTTCGACACCCACTGACCTGTGGCGATCGCCAGTGGCAGCCACGCATGGGCCGATGGCACACCCCGAAGCCTGGACGAACTATTCGAGCACGACGCGACCGTGGTCACCCTGCAGAGCCAGCCTTGCGCTACCTGGAGATGGACCCGCCAGTGGCCATCGACCCCAGCCGCGCCACGCCCGCCACCGACCCCTACGCCATCGCCCTGGTGAAGACCTGCGGTCTGACCGGCCGGAGTACCTGGGGACTCTGGTGGTGCTGCTGGTGACGTCATCGCCGTCTCCACATCGCCCTGCCCCGCCGCAACAACGATGACCTGGCCGCTCGGCATCGGCGGCCTCCTGGGCGTGTGGGGCATCCGCCTCCGTGCTGAACAGCCAGTCGCTGCCCGCGTCACCGCCATCGACCTCGCGTGCTCTCCCGGTCATCCCCTATCATGCTGCTCGGCCTCACCGTGCGCCTCACCCTGCACTTCCACCGGGGGAGCAACTGGCGCTGACCGGGGAGAGGAGACGCAGGTAACCAACTTTCCCTGTCAACTCTAAGAGAAAACCCTGTACGTGTGCCATCTCCACAATGAAAGCACCTGTCTTGCTAGATCGTGTTATGGACTTGGTAGGCTTGGCGATGAAAGTGAACCCCGTCCCCGCAAGCCGTATCTGAGAGTGATGTGAAGGAGGCACCGAGAGATGGTAGTACCCGACAAACGCAAGCATGGACTACTGGTGGTCTCAAGCCGCGACTTGTCTCACGCGACTCGACCGATCAAATCGGTAATGTGCGCGCGGCAAGTTGTAGCGACGGCGGATGGCACCAGCTTCTGCTCGAAGCCCCACTTCGTCATGCTGAAACTCGCTCCTAAACCTCTTGATCCAGGCTGACACGTTCGGTCGCCTCGGCCCGGCACGCCGGATCGATGGCGCAGAAGTTGCCGAGCTCAGCGCCACGCTACTCGGATTGCGGAATGGCGTTCCCTGCTCGGCTAGAGGATAGGTGGGAAGCATCTGCAAGCAATGCTGAGCTCAACGATCTCCAGGCGCCTATCGACCGTTTCGCCCCGCCTCCTGACAAAGAGATCCAGCGCGAGCACGCATCTTTCCCGGGTCCATTTGGGGCTTCGCATCGTTGCGGTTACTCTCATTCCACAACAGCGGCAAGAACAATCTTCTCATACTGAATTCTGTAAACGCCAGGGTAAATACCAAGAACCGACGCAACCATGCGGATTTTCCGACTTATCCACACTTATCCACACCCCGCCCGCCATTTCTGACATCGCCGCTGTCATTACGACAGCGGCGTGTTCAGACTCCGGAAAGTGAATTGCGTTTCGGTCATGCGGCGGACAGGCTGGCGGGCAGCGGGTTTCCAGACCAGCAGGCGCAGGCCGAGCAGGACCACGATGATGGTGCTCCCCTCGTGCCTGATGACGCCGAGCGGCAGCGGGATGCTGGCGTCAGGGTGGCGACCACCAGCACCGCAATCACCGTCAGCGCGAAGGCCAGTTCTGGCGGATGGTGCGCCGCGTGCGCCGGCTGAGCGCGATGGCGTACGGCACCTTGCCCAGGTCGTCGCCCATCAGCACCACGTCCGCCGTCTCCAGGGCCACGTCGGCGCCCGCGCCGCCCATCGCCACGCCCACGGTGGCGATGGCCAGGGCCGGGGCGTCGTTCACGCCGTCGCCAACCATGGTCACCCGCCCCTCCTGCTCCAGGGCCTCGATGTGCGCAGCTTGTCCTCCGGCAGCATGTCGCCGCGCACCTCGTCCACGTCCAGCTCGGCGCAGATGGCGTCGGCCAGCCGCTGGTGATCCCCGGTCAGCACCACGATGCGCGAGATGCCCAGGGCCTTTAACTCCCGGATCGCCGCCGCCGCGTCCGGGCGCAGCGTGTCGGCCACCGCCAACACCCCCTGCACGCCCTGCCGGTTGCCCGCAAAGACCGCCGTGCGGCCAGCGTCCCGCAGCTCGTCCGCCAGCCGGTTGGCAGCGGCCGGCGCCGCCACCCCGGCGTCGGCGAAGAGCATGGCGTTGCCCACCAGCACCTCCTGCCCCGCGACCTCGGCGGTGATCCCCTTGCCCGGCATGGCGACGAACCTGGTGGCTGGCAGCAGCGGGATCTGTCGCTCCACTGCGCCGTCCACCATGGCCCGCGCCATGTGGTGCTCGGAAAAGTGCTCGGCGCTGGCGGCCAGTTGCAGCAGCGTCCGCGCGTCCCACACCCCCAGCGGCTCGACGTTCGTCAGGGCCGGCTTACCGTGGGTGAGGGTGCCGGTCTTGTCGAGAGCCACGATCCGCGTTTCGCCAATGTTCTCCAGGTCCGCGCTCCCCTTGAAGAGCACGCCGTTGCGCGCGGCGTTGGCCAGGGCGGAGAGCGTGGCCGCCGGGGTGGAGATCACCAGAGCGCAGGGTGAGGCCACCACCAGCAGGGTGATAGCCCGGTAGATGGCAGCGTCTGCGGGCTCGTGCAGGAACAGGATCGGGATGGCGCCCACCAGCAGCGCGAAGAGGATAACGCCGATGGCGTACGCGCCTTCGAAACGGTCGGTGAAGCGCTGCGTGGCGCTCTTCTGCGCCTGCGCCTGCGCCACGAACTGCACGATTTTCGCGAGCGTGCTCTCCTGATGCAGCCGATCCACGCGGACGTGGATGGCGCCGTGGCCATTGATGGTCCCGGCGAACACGGCGTCCCCCACGCCCTTGGCCACGGGCACGCTTTCCCCGGTGATGGCGGCCTGGTCGACTGAGGTCGCGCCGGCGAGCACCCGACCATCCACGGAGACCCGCTCGCCCGGGCGCACCAGGACGGTGTCGCCCAGCCGCACCTGCTCCACCGGGGTCACGCGCTCGGTCCCCTCCTCAATCACCGTCGCCACTGCCGGAGAGATCCATCAGGGCTTTCACCGCGCGCTCGGTGCGGCCCAGCGCGTAGTGCTCCAGGGCCCCGGAGGTGGAGAAGAGGCCGAGCAGGATGGAGCCTTCCTCCCAGTGCCCCAGGTACGCGGCCCCGGCCGCGGCGGTGATCATGAGCAGATCGATGCTGATGGTGCGTTCCGTGATGAACAGGCGCAGCGCGTTGACGGTGGCCGTAGTCCCGCCCGCGATATAGGCAGCGACGTAGAGCGCAACGGCGACCCACGGCTCCACCGTCGCGACCCGAGGAAGCATCAACGCCAGGGCCAGGAAGACCCAGCAGAGCCCGGCCCCAACCGCCAGGCCCCACTGCTCCCACCAGGCTCCCAACGATCCCGGCGGGCGCGCTGGCGCCACCGGGGAGGTCATCGCGCCTGGCGGGGGCAGCACCTTGCCGTCGACAAAGGTAGCCTGCCCCACCGGGCCCGGAACCTCCAGATCCGCCAGCGACCCGTCCATCTCCAGGCCTGCCAACGTGCTCCGCCCGTGCCTGCGCTCCGTGCCCTCAGCCACGCTCACAACCCCTGTACTCCCGGCAATATCGCCGGTTTGGACGCTGCGCCCAAATGCCATCCCCGACGTCGCAAGTCGGAATTTATGTCTTCTTACAAGTCTAGCCGGTGCAGCCGGGGCGCTGTCGTCCAGTTGCGCATCAGTCAATTGGCAGGAGAGCGACGATGCGGTTATCCACAGTTATCCACATCGGGGCAAAGAGGGCGAGAGAACCTGTGACAGGCTGTGCCTGGCGCTGACCTGGCGGAACCACGCGTGTTTTCTGGTCACCAGCTCTGCCAGGCAGTCACAGGTTTTGGCACAGGTGGGGATAACTCCTGGCCGATTGTGGATAACTTTTCCAGGCTGGGGATAAGGCGCGCCAACGTGGGGATTGACCGGGGAAAACCCGCTTCCGGCCTGTGAATGGGCGAGAGCTGTGCGTGGATTGGCACAGGTGTGCCAGCCTTGTCAGGGGGTGAGGCGGGGATATGTGGACAGCTTATCCACAGGCTATCCCGGCCAGATTCTGCGCTGCCATGCGAAAAACGCTGCTTATCCCCAGTCTCCACACCACTACGGTCAAGACGGAAATACTCTCTCCAATACTGATTGATACGTGTTGACGTTCTCCGTTGTGGCGGAGCAAGCGCCCAGCCGGCGCCTGGATACCCTTCGGCACAGGGCACGGCTCCGCGTGATGGCGCCGCCGAATGTCACCAGTTCCGGACCACGGGCGCCGTGCCTTGCTGGCGTCGCGGCGCCGGGTTCGCATCATTTGCATCGATGCCTCTCTCATTTGTAGCCTAAGCTAAAAATGGGTATCATGCAGAGCAATACCGGTCCCGGGCGGGAAGCAGGAACGCTGGCGCCCGGGACCATCGACAACACCACCGTGTGCAGAGGTGCTTCCCTGTCGTCAGCCCATCGTGCGCTGGCTGGCGGCCGGCTGCCTCAAAGACACCCCAGGGAGATCATTCCATGACCTGTTCCCGACGAACCCTTCTCGCAGCCAGCGGGGTGACCCTGGCTGGTCTGCTGCTGGGTTCGCCTCGCCCAAACCCAACCACAGCGGGCGCCCAGGAGCGCATCGCTGTCGCGACCACGGTCGGCATGATCGCCGACCTCGTGCGCAACACCGGCGGCGACCGCGTCGAAGTCACGGCGCTGATGGGCCCCGGGGTGGACCCGCACCTCTACAAGCCCAGCTCGGGCGATATCGATCTCCTGAGCAACGCCGATGTCATTTTCTACGGCGGCCTGCACCTTGAAGGGCGCATGATCGAGACGTTCGAGGGGATTGCGCGTTCGGGCAAACCCACCTTTGCCGTTACCGCCGGCATCCCGGAGGAGGAACTGATCGCGGTCAACGACGCGCATGATCCGCATGTCTGGTTCGATGTTTCCCTCTGGATCCGGGCGCTGGACGAGGTTATTGCCCGCCTGAGCGAGGCCTTCCCCGGGGATGCCGGGCTCTTCCAGGCGAACGGCGCTGCCTACCGCACCGACCTGGAAGCCCTCGATGCCTACGTGCGCGAGCAGGCGGAACGCGTGCCGGAAGCGCAGCGGGTGCTGGTCACCGCGCACGATGCCTTCAACTACTTTGGCCGCGCCTACGGCTTCGAGGTGCGCGGCCTGCAGGGGATCAGCACCGCTTCCGAGGCGGGCGCCGGCGACGTGCAGGAGCTGATTGCCTTCATTGTCGAGAACCAGATTCCCGCCATCTTCGTCGAGTCCAGTGTTTCTCCCGCCACTATCGAGGCGGTGCAGGAAGGCAGCCGGGCGAAGGGCTGGGAGGTCGCCATCGGCGGCCAGCTTTTCTCGGACGCGATGGGTGAGGAAGGCACGCCCGAGGGCACGTACCCTGGCATGGTCACCCACAATATCGACACCATCGTGGGCGCGCTGCTCGGGGAAACGGCAGGTGCGGCATGAGCGCCCACCGGGCCGAACCACACTGGCGCGATGAAGACGCGGCGGTCAGCGTGCATGACCTCACCGTGGCCTACCGCGAGACGCCCGTCCTCTGGGATATCGACGTGGCCATTCCCACTGGCTCCCTGACCGCCATCATCGGGCCGAACGGCGCCGGCAAGAGCACGCTGCTCAAGGCGATCATGGGGCTGGTCCCGGTGGCGGCCGGCACGGTCGAGATCTTCGGGCACACCAACCCGAAGCAGCGCCGCCTGATTGGCTACGTGCCGCAGCGGGGCAGCGTCGACTGGCATTTTCCGACCAACGCGCTCGATGTCGTGACGATGGGCACGTATGGCCAGCTCGGTTGGGTGCGCCGCCCGGGCAAGGCGGAGCGTGAGCGCGCCCTGCACGCGCTGGAGCAGGTCGGTATGGCCGACTTCGCCGACCGCCAGATCAGCCAGCTTTCCGGCGGCCAGCAGCAGCGCGTGTTCCTGGCGCGAGCCCTGGTGCAGGACCAGCAGCTCTACTTCATGGACGAGCCCTTCGCCGGCGTCGATGCGGCGACCGAGAAGTCGATCGTCGCCATCCTGCAGCAGCTGCGCTCCGAGGGGAAAACGGTGGTGGTGGTGCACCACGACCTGGAATCCGCGCCGGACTACTTCGACTGGCTGGTGCTGCTCAACGCGCGGCTGATTGCGGCGGGTCCGATGCAGGAGACATTCACCGCCGCCAATCTGGCGCGAGCCTACGGCGGCGCGCTGACGCTGCTGCAGCCGCGCTCACTGCAACGCATGGCGGGCGCCCCGGATGACGCCGGCGCAGAGCCACTGGTGATGCATTCAGGGATGACGCCATGACCGGCGCCGCGATCCTGCATGACCTGATTTTCGACTACACCCTGCGCAATGTGGCGCTCGGCTCGGCGCTGCTCGGCATTGTCAGCGGCATCCTGGGCGCGTTCGCCGTACTGCGGCGGCAAGGCCTGCTGGGGGATACCCTCTCCCACGCCGCGTTGCCGGGCATCTGCCTGGCGTTCCTGCTCACCGGCGCCCGGGCGCCGCTGCCGCTGCTGATTGGCGCGGGCATCGCGGGCTGGATCGGGACGCTCCTGCTTCTGAACACGGTGCGGGAGACCAAGCTCTCGGAAGACACCATGCTCGGCGTGGTGCTCAGCACCTTCTACGGGCTCGGCATCGTGCTGCTGACCTACATCCAGCGCCGCAACGACGCCAGTCAGGCTGGCCTGGACAAGTTCCTGTTCGGGCAGGCTGCGGCGCTGGTGCGGAGCAACGTCGAGACCTTCGCCGTCCTCGGCGGCATGGCCCTGCTCGCGGTCGTGCTCCTCTACAAGGAGTTCAAGCTGCTTTCGTTCGATCCCGAGTTCGCCGCGTCCATTGGCTTCCCCACTCGTGGCCTGAACGTGGCGCTGACCTCGCTCCTCGTTGTCGCGGTGATGATCGGCCTGCAGACGGTGGGCGTGGTGCTGATGGCCGCCATGGTCATCGGCCCCGGCACCGCCGCGCGGCAGTGGACCGACCGTCTCTCGGTGATGCTCCTCCTCTCCGCCCTGATCGGGGCAGCCGCCGGCGTCACCGGCGCGGTGCTCAGCGTCCAGGATGCCGCGCTGCCCACTGGCCCCATGATCATCCTCTCACTGACCGCGATGGTGATCTTCTCGATCCTGTTTGCCCCACGCCACGGCCTGCTGCCCGAGTGGCGGCAACGCCGGCGCCAGCGCCGTGAGCTTGTTGCGCCACCCCTGCCGGGGGAGTCGCTGCGCATGACCGGAGGACGGCCATGAACTCGGCAACGGTCATCCTGTTGACTGGCGTGATGTGCGCGGCCGCCTGCTCCATGCTGGGTACGTTCCTGGTCCTGCGGCGCATGGCCATGATGGCGGACGCGATCAGCCACGCCATCCTGCCGGGGCTTGTCTTCGGCTACTGGCTTTCGAACAGTTCGAACCTGATTACCGGCGCCATCGGGGCCACCCTGGCGGCGCTGCTGACCGTCAGCCTGGTCGAGGCGCTGAGCCGCACGCGCCGCGCCGACGCTGGCGCGGCGATGGGGATTATCTTCCCGGCGATGTTCGCGCTGGGCGTGGTGCTGGTCAGCCGCTTCTTCGCCAATGTCCACCTGGATGCCGACGCCATCCTGATGGGCAACATCGAGTTCTCCGTTTTCGATCGCCTGTTCATCGGCGAGCAGGACTACGGCCCGCTTTCCCTGTGGATCATGGGCACGTTGCTGGCCATCAACTCGATCTTCCTGCTCCTCTTCTACAAGGAGTTGAAGCTCTCCACGTTCGATCCCGCGCTGGCGGCGGCACTCGGCTTCTCGCCGGTCGTCATCCAGTACGCGCTGATGACCGTGGTCTCGGTAACGACGGTCGGCGCGTTTACCGCGGTGGGCGCCATCCTGGTCATCGCCCTGATCATCGTGCCGGCGGCCACCGCCTATCTGCTGACTGACAGCTTGCCGAAGATGACCGTGCTCTCGGTGGTGATCGGCGCGGGTTCCGCCGCGCTTGGCTACGGGTTCGCGCGCTGGCAGGATCTCTCCGTCTCCGGCTCGATGGCGGCCGCGACCGGGGTGCTCTTCCTGCTCGCGCTGCTGCTCTCTCCCTCCCAGGGCGCGATTACCCGCCTGCGCCGCCGGGAGCGGAATGCCCGCCGCTTTGCGGTGGACCTGCTGGTGGTGCATCTGCTCACCCACGAGGCAACGGACGCCGAAGCCACCGAGAGCACGATCGGCCACGTCAACGCCGCGTTGCGCTGGTCCCCCGAGGACGCCCGCGCCACCATTCGCCGTGCCCGCGACCAGGGCCTCATCGAGCAGTACGCCGAGCACCTGGCCCTCACCCCGCGCGGCTACCAGGTCGCCCAGGACCTGGCCCAGGCGCGAGGGTAGCGGCCCTGCGCGGCGCCGGAAACCCGCCGCATGGCCGCCACGCAACTGGCGGCCAGCGGGGACTGGCCTGATTGCGGCGGGTTGCAAACGCCCTGATCGGCCAGGGAGCCTCACGGGCGGCCTTGCTGCGCCAGAGCCCTGGCGCCCTGCGGTGAAAAGAAGGGGCGATACGGGGCGTACAGGGCATCGAGCGCCGCAAGGCGTGCATCGAGCACCTGACGGTCAAACAGTTCGCCGTTGAAGATGACCGCGTTGATCGCGCGGGTGTTGCCGATGTCTGCCAACGGATCAGCGTCCAGCAGGATGAGATTGGCCCGCTTGCCCGCCTCGACTGTCCCCCGGTCGTCGCTCACTCCCAGCCACTCCGCCGGGACGCTGGTGGCAGCCGCCAGGGCTTGCCAGGGCGTCAGGCCGGCGGCAACCAGCGCGGCCAGTTCCTGGTGCAGGGCGTAGCCCGGGGCCACGCCAGGGACGAAGGCGGCATCGGCGCCGGCCAGCACCGGGACGCCGGCTTCGACCAGGGCCTTCACCAACCGGGCGTTGAACGCGGTCAGGGTCTCCAGCCTGGCGATGCGTTCCGGCGTTCGCTTGCCGGAGTACCGGTTCTCCTCGAACCACAGCATGAGTTCGACGGGGTGCAGATAGGCCAGCCCTTCTGTCGCCGCCACGATTTCTGGATTCCGTGTCTGCGCCAGGATCTGCTCGTCGAGGAAGAGTGTGCTGGTGATCGCGGTGGTGTGCTCCCGCAGCAACGTGGTGAATTGGGCGATTTCGGCGTCCGATTTGTCTGGCGCCAGCCAGGAGAGTTCTTCGGCGTGCGCGATCAGGGCGAAACCGGGCTGGACAAGCTCGGCGGGCGGAACCTTGCGATTGCCCGGAATGTGGCCGATCACCCGGATGTCTTCATTCTCGGCGGCAGCAAGGATGGCGGCAAAGACCTCTGGCGTGAGCCGGCTGTAGACCTTGACGAAGTCAAAGCCCGCCGCCGCGATCTCGGCCACCGCCGCTCGCGCGGCCTCGGGATTCGCAACGACGCGCGCGCCCGGCAGGATTGGGGGGAAGCCGTCGATCAGGGCTGCGGAGGCAACGAAGGGCGCCACAATCTCGCCGGTGGCAACGGCGTCCCGGATGGCGTTGGTATCCGGCGTGGCAGCCATATCGAGAATCTGCAACACGCCGTTGGCGAGATAGGGTGTCAGGATCTCTTCCGGCGTGAACGCCAGTTCCGGAATCGGCTCCGACATGAAATGGACATGCATGTCGAACAGGCCGGGCATAAGCCACTTGCCTCGACCGTCAATCACCGTGCAGCCGGCGGGGGATGACTGGTGCGTGGTTGGCTCGATGGTGGTGATGCGTTCACCCTGGATGAGGACCGTCATGTCCTCCTGTGGCACGACCCCTGGCGCCATCGAGAGAACGGTGACGTGCTCGATAACCAGGCAATGTGAACCCGCCTCCTGTGCCCCGGCCCTGGCCCGTCCGAGGTTGGCGAGCGGCCCGTGCGTGGCGGCAAGACCCAGCGCCGCAGCGATCAGCGTGCGGCGCGTGGTGTGGTTCGTGGTGCTCATGTGGTCCTTTCACTGGGCATGACCGGGACGGCGGCGTTGCATCAGGAACGACCAGGCGAGCCTGACCGATCCCGGGCCGGAACAGCGGCCCCCTATTCGGCAGCCTGGCTCCCGGTCAGGCCCGCTTCGATCACGTCCTGGATGAATGCGTCATCAATGCGCTCATCGGTGATCAGGAGGCGCACATACAACGGGCCAATGAAGGTCGCCAGGATCGTGGCCGGCGGGATATCCCGGCGCAACTCCCCCCGCGCGATGCCGCGCTCGATCACCTCCCGGCCCAGGGCAAAGCGGGTCACCCAGACATGGCTGACGAGTTCCCCAATCTCCGGCGAACGCGCAGCGTCCGCAATCAGGGTGCGGGTGCGGATACGCCCCGCGGGCGAATCGACCAGCGCCGCGATGGCGCGCAGCAGCGCCTCCAGGTCCCCGCGCACACTGCCTGTGTCGGGAATCGGCACGGCGGAGGCCGTGTCGGAGAGCAGCGCCTCGGTGATCAGCGCCGTAAGATCGGGCCAGCGGCGGTGCACCGTGGTGCGGTGAACACCGGCCCGGTCGGCGATGCGCGCGGTGCTCAGGCCGGCCACACCGTACTCCATCAACTCATCCAGCGCCGCCTGCAGCACGGCACGCCGCACCACGGCCGAGCGGCCGCCAGTCCGGCGTGTGCGTGGTTCATTGGCCGGTACTGTATCCATGTTGGGCATTATTGCATCAACCTGTTGCATTTATTTCCCTCCTGCTGTAGTGTAAACGCATCGAAACGTTGCGTTAGCGAGTTGCATCGTGAGCAGGAGGGTGTTCATCGTGTCGAATGGTCCTGAATCCATTGTGCCGAATCGAGCTGGACGCCGCACGGGTGTGGTCTCCGAGTTCACCATCGTCGCGCCCCTGGCGCCAGGCGGGGCCCAGCGTCTGCGCATGCTCAGCAGCAGCGAGACCGGTGACCCACAGGGCCCAGACAACCTGCGGTCGGTGCGGACCCTGCATGATCTGCGCTGGGTGATCTTCGACAACGACACCCGCGCCATTTTCGCGACCACGTACGACGGCGACTGGGATTCGTACATCGATGACTTCGCGACGGGCATCCCGGACATGATGGACGCCTGGTTCAGCGTCTTCGCAGGATACCCCGGCATCACCCATCCCACGGTCAAGGATTACTTCGCGGCGCACCAGGTCACTGCGGCGCTCTGGTTCTCTGCCTACCCGACCGTGCGCACCGTGGATATCGACCGCAACCAGCGGGTGGCAAGAGCCGTAGAGGCGCTGCTGGATGCCGCCAACCCCTGATCCCGGCGCTCTCTGCCCTTCCCGGTACGCCAGCTTGAGAGGAGATTCCCGATGCCAACCAGTTTCCCCGATACCGAGATGCTGCCGACGAACCGCGCCGGCCGCCGCGTAGGCCAGGTTTCCGAACTCACCGTGATCGTGCCGTTGAAACCCGGCGGGGCAGACTACCTGCGCTCGCTCGACATGACATCGGATTCTGCTGGCGATGGCCTGATGGGGATTCGCACGGTCCACAATCTGCGCTGGGTGATCTTCGACAATGACACTCGCGCCATCTTCGCCACGGCCTATGACGGCGACTGGGACGCCTACATTGACGATTTCGCAACGGGTATCCCCGCGCAGATGGACGCCATGTTTGGCGTTGTCGAGGGGTACCCAGGCATCACGGCCCCCCACATCAAGGATTTCATCGCTGCCCACCAGGTTACCGCTGCCACATGGTTCGTAGCGCACCCGGATCTGCGCGTGACGGATGTCGAGCGCCAGCAACGCATTGCCCAGGCTGTTGATGGACTCCTCGATGCCAGCAACCCCTGAGCCGCATGATGCGTCGCCGGAGGCCGGCCTCGTCGATCTGGCGGACGTGCAGGGCATTGTCGTCTTCCGGCGACCAGCGCCGTACTGGGGCAGTCTCATCTTCCTGCACGTTGCGGACGCGGCTGGTGGACGCCGGTCGTTGGCGCACTTCCTGCCCCAGGTGATGACTGCCGCCGGCTGGGCTGCGGGGGAGCGCGATCTCTCAGTCGCCATCGCGCTCACGCACGCCGGGTTGGCGGCGCTTGGCGTACCGCCGGAGACGCTGGCCAGCTTCCCGGAGCAGTTGCGCGATGGCATGGCGGCGCGGGCGCACCGGCTGGGAGACACCGGGGAGAGCGCCCCGGCGCACTGGGATGCGCCGTTCGGGAACGGCAGCATCCACGTGGTCGTGGCCGTCACAGCCAGCAGCGAGCAATTGTGGCGCGAGCGCGTCACGGCGGCGCTGGGGGAACTCGTGCAGAACGGCGTGATGCTCCTTTCTCACCAGCATGTCGCGGCGCACCCGGCCACCCGCACCGCGTTCGGCTACCGCGATGGCATCAGCTTTCCCCATGTCGCCGGCTTGCCGGCGGGGCCAATCACCACGCCGGAGCCGCCATTGGCTACGGGCGAGTTCCTGCTGGGGTATCCCGGCGAGCATGGCGTGCCGCTCGCGATGCCCTGGCCACCGGCGCTCGGGCACAATGGTACGTACGTGGGGATCCGGAAGATCCACTCGCGTGTGGCGGCCTTCCGCCGGTTCCTGCGGGCAAACGCATCTGGCGAAGCCGAGGAGGAGTTGCTTGCCGCGAAGCTACTGGGACGCTGGCGCAGCGGGGCGCCGCTGGCGTTGGCTCCCGAGGCGGATGACCCCGCGTTGGCTGCTGATCCAGAACGCGTCAACGCCTTCACGTATGCCGGCGACCCCAGGGGCTTGCGCTGCCCGCATGGCGCGCATATCCGCCGGCTCAACCCGCGCGACAGCGAGCTCGAAACGCTCACGGATGTGAGGGTGCACCGCATTCTGCGTTACGGCGCGGTCTACGGTGATCCACTGCCACCGGGGGTGCTCGATGACGACGGCGCTGACCGGGGCATCTACTTCATGTTCATGAGCGCCCGTCCTGGTGCGCTCGAATTCCTGAAGCGTGAGTGGATGGACAGCGGCGGCTTCGTCGGCCTCGGCGATGAAATGGATCCCATTGCCGGGGCGAACGATGGCGGCGGCACGTTCACCATCCCGCAACAGCCGGTGCGGCGGCGCGTGCATGGCCTCGAGCGCTTCTGCACAACACGCGGCGGCGAGTACGCCTTTGTGCCCAGCCTCACCGCCCTGCGCTGGCTCAGTGCCGGACCAACCCGGCACTGAACCTCCGCGAAACATGGTTCAGATCAGACAGCTAGCCCAAACCCAGGGAGCACACAACATGGCCACGGAAACCTCATCGAATCTCATGCCATTTAGCCGCCACGCCGCCGAGATCGAGCCGGTTCTCCGCCCGGATGGCTCCATGTGGCGCATCCTGGCTACCGGCGCGATGACCGGCGGCCTGGCCGGGGTGGTGGAGTTCACCCTGCCGCCGGGCCGGGGCTTCCCGCTTCACATCCACCATCATGAAGACGAAACACACTACGTGCTGGAGGGCACACTCCTCTTCGTGGCGGGCGATCTGCGGGTGGAAGCCGGGCCGGGTACGTATATCTTCGCGCCGCGCGGCATCCCGCACGGCTTCAAGGCGATTGGGGACACGCCGGTGCGGTTCATTGAGAACTTCCTGCCGGCCGGGCTGGAAATGCTCTTCGCCCAGCCGGATGAACTCCAGGCGGCTGCCGAGCTCGGGCGCACCAATGCCGCCTACGGGCTGGAAGTGGTGGGCCCCCTGCCCGAGTAACCCCCGGCGCCCAATCCACGACACCGGCATACGACGCAATCAGTGCCTGGAGCCTTCATGACCGCGTCCGGTTTGCGTGTTCATCATTTGCCGTGCGCCTGTATTCAGGGCGTGTCGATTCACCGCCGCCCCCTGCTCTGCCACTGCCTGTTGGTGGAGACCCCCGCCAGCGGGTTGGTCCTGGTCGATACCGGCCTTGGCACGCAGGACTACCTCCACCCCAGCAGCCGCCTGGGAGTCGCATTTGCTTATGGTTTTGGCCGCCAGAAGCGTGATCCCTCGCTGGCGGCAGTGGTGCAGATTCGCAAACTGGGTTATGACCCGGCGGATGTCCGGCATCTCGTGATGACGCACCTCGACCTGGATCATGTCGGCGGCATGTCCGATTTCCCGAACGCGGCGGTGCATGTCCACGCCGCCGAACTTGGCGCGGCAATAACCCGGGAAACGCGCAAGGCCCGTTCGCGCTACCGGCCAGCGATGTGGGCGCATGGCCCGCGTTTCCAGGCCTACGCGGAAGAGGGCGAGCCCTGGTTCGGCTTTTCAGCGGTGCGCTCCCTGCAGGGCCTCCCTCCGGAGATGCTGTTCGTGCCACTCTTCGGGCACAGCGAGGGCCATTCTGGCGTAGCGATCAACGCGGATTCCGGGTGGATGCTTCATGCCGGCGACGCCTACTTCGATCCGCGCGAAGTCGATGGCAAGCGCCGAAAGTGCGCCCCGATGGTCGGTCTCTTCCAGAATATCACGAACATCAATCGCCCACTCCGCCTGCACAACCAGGCCCGCCTGCGCGAGTTGCGCCAGGCTCACCCGGAGATTGAGATGTTCTGCGCCCACAACCCGTTCGAGTTTCCGGGCCCTCCGGTCTGTACCTGGTAGCCAGGGAGCACGTATGGAACAGGCAGTCTTTGTGCTGCTGGGTGCAATGGTGGCCCATGCGTCGGCGGTGATGATGGAGCATGGCCGCCGCCGCCTGAACCGCAACGAGGAGCAGGCGGAACGGCTCCGCACCTTCGAAACCAGCCCTCTGCTGGGCGTGCAGGATGGCCTGGTCGCCCTCATGGAGACCACCCGGGCCGGCAGGGTCAAGGCCCGCGCCGCCGCGTGCTGGATTCCGCCCGGAGAGGTTCCGGAGATTGCGGATCAGTTGCATACGCACGAAGCAGCCCTGTGGCGACACCTGGCGCTGCTGCCTGAAGAAGCGTTGCGGATGCAGGCGGAAGCCGTTGCCGATGCGCTGCTGGCCGCTGCTACGGTCCCGACGGCCGCAGAATCAGACGCAGCCTGGGCAGCGGCCCGGCAACTGCTGCGAGAAGTCAATACGCAGCTTGGCGAGCAAGTGCGCGCCATCACGCTGCGGAATCGTTAGCCCGCCGCGCCCGCGTGGCTGCGCGCAGCGGCTACACTGCTTGCTATGTCGAGTGACTCACAGCACGGCAAAGGCCCTGCCATGACCGCCCGCCTCAAGCGCGCTCTCCTCTTTGCGCTCACCGCCGTGCCGCTCACCCCGGTACGGTGGTCACGCCGCTGGGAGCGAAAACAGGAACGAGCCTGGCAGAAATCTGGCAGCGTACGGTGGCCGCGCAGGTGACCCCACCGCACGCCCTGATCTTCGATGTCTTCGGCACCTGCGTGGACTGGCGCGGCAGCATGGCGCGCGAGGGCGCCGCGCTGGGGCAGCGGCTCGGCATCGAGGGCGTCGATTGGGTGGCCGTTGCCGATGCCTGGCGCGGGCAGTATCAGCCGCAGATGGAGACGGTGCGCAGCGGAGCGCGCGCCTGGGTGACGCTGGATGCGCTGCACCGCGAATCGCTCGATACCGTTCTGGCGCGGTTCGGGCTGGACGATGTGCCGGCTGCCGAGCGTGATGCGTTCACGGACGGTTGGCGGCGGCTCGATTCCTGGCCAGATGTGTCCCAGGGCCTCCAGCGGCTGCGCAGCCGCTACCTGCTGGCTCCGAACTCCAACGGCAATATCGCCCTTATGGCGCGCCTGGCGCGCTGGGCCTCGCTGCCGTGGGATGCCATTCTCGGCGCAGAGATCGCCCAGGGATACAAGCCGCAGCCGCAGGTCTACCTGCGCAGCGTGGCGGCGCTTGGCTTGCGACCGGCGCAGGTCATGATGGTGGCTGCGCACAACAGCGATTTGCACGCCGCCGCTGCCTGCGGCCTGCAAACCGCCTTCGTGCCGCGCCCGCTGGAGCATGGCCCCGGGCAGGCAAGCGACCTGACGCCGGAGGGCAATTTCACGCTCGTCGCGGTGGACTTTGCGGACCTGGCGACGCAACTCGGCTGCTGAACCCGCCTGTACAGACACCCAACCGCGCGCTGAGGCGTTCCTGCCAGTACAGGCTAACGACGCGCAGCGTAGCGGGGGTGACAACCGTGCGGCTTCTCCTGGTGATGACTCTGGTCGGCATGGCGCTGCTCGGTGCGCTGCTCGGTGTGCTGCCGGGCGGTTACAGCGTGGGCGCGCAGGCCCAGCCGCTGGCCGATATGCTCCCTACCGCTGGCGACATCAGCGCCGATCTGGTGCAGAGCGAGGACCGCAGCCGCTCCCTGGGCGAGCAGGCAAGCATGTTTTCCAACGCCGGGGAGATGACGCAGCGCCTTACTGGCTGGGGCTGGCAGGAGAATGTCTTCCGCGTTTACCAGTCCACCATCCCCACCGGCAGCGGCGCGCCGTCGGCCACTATTGATGTCAGCCTGACCCGCTTCGCCTCGGCAGAGGGCGCGACTGCGGCGCTGCCTGTCTTCCTGGAGGATCGCGCGGCAGTGCTGGGCGAAAGCGAGGTGCGACGGTCGCTGCAACTGGGCGACGAGACGCGGGCACTGACTGGCGTGACTGAGCAGGGAGATGACGTCACCCTTTACGTACGGCAGGGCAACCTGCTGCTGCGGGTTAGCGTCGCCACCCTGCAGGGCACGCCCATCGCGCCGGAGCGCATCGCGCAGGGAATCCTGATCGGGATCGGTGTGCAGCCGCAGGTAACTGAGCAACCGCAGATTGCGGAGAGCGGGCCCCTGGCCAGCTATCTCCTGGTCGACCTCCCTATCCCCAATGCCGGGTGCTTCTCCATTGCCAATGAAGGCGCGCTCGATCTCCCGGCGCTGCAGGGCCGCTACGGCGGCGTGCTTGATCTGGAGGATGAGCTGCAGCGCATGGGTTGGCACGGCGGGGACTTCCGCCAGTTCGGTTGCGCTAACCCGCCCGGCGGCAACGCCGGCTGGATCGATATGACCGTGCAGGAGTTCGCCAGCCCGGGCGACGCCAATGTGGCGGTGTACTACTTCGCCGATGCCCGCGCCCGCAGTACGAATCTGCAGGCAGCCAGCGCCTCCCCCCTCGGTGAGGCCACGGCTGCGCTGAGTGGCCCCGGCGTCAACGGCGAGGACTACACGCTCTACTTCAGTAGCGGGCCGCTGCTGTTCAGCGTCACCGGGGTCGCCCCGGCTGGCGACCCCCGCGCGGATGTTGGAGACGTCGCCGCCGTGCTCTATGAGCGCAGCCTCGGCCCACCGGTCGCTGACACTCCGGCCATCGTGACCCCACCGGCAACCGCGCCAGTCATCGTGCAGGAAACGCCGCTGCCCACGCCGCTGCCGACCATCGCGCCGCCGGCCACCTCGACGCCGGTCCCGACGGTTGTGCCAACGGCTATCCCGCTGCCCACCGAGACGCCCGTGCCGGAGACGATTCCGGTCGTTATCCCAACCGCAACCCCGCCGCCGCCGGTTCCCACCGTGGCTGCGCCCGCGCCGACGGCCACCCGCACCACGACCACCGCGCCCACCCCGACGCCGCGCGTGATCCGGCCACCTACCCCGGTCGGCGAGGGGTAGGCAACAAACGCCCCTTGCCAGCCAGCGCGGCGCGTGTTCCCATCTCCGGCGGGAGATGACACGCGCCGCGCAACTCACGTGTCGTCTCGAGCGACGTCGAGCGACCTTGCCGGCCAGCGCGTGCACGAACGACGATGTCCTGACGACTGCCTACCGGAGGCTCCACATGGCGGATCAGCACACGGCAACTATTCCTTCGTACATCCACGAGTGGTTCACGAGCCTGCCAGCCCGCGAGCTGGCAGCTGAAATCGACCCGGCCACCACGGCTGTTTTCAGCGCGGACATGATCAATGGCTTCTGTCACTTCGGGGCGCTGGCCTCCGACCGTGTGAACGCCCTGATCGGCCCGGTGGTCGATCTTTTCACGCGCGCCCACGCGCTGGGCGTGCGTGAGTTCGTGCTGATGCAGGACACGCACGAGCCGGACGCTCCGGAGTTCGCAGCCTGGCCGTCACACTGTGTCCGGGGTACGCCGGAATCGGAAACAATCCCGGAGTTGGCCGCGCTCCCCTTCGCCAATCTGTTCATGGTGGTGGAGAAAAACTCGCTGCACCCCGGCCACGAAACCGGGTTCGATGCCTGGCTGGCTGCTCACCCGGAGGTGCGCACCGCCCTGGTGGTGGGTGACTGCACTGATCTCTGCGTGTATCAGCTTGCGATGCACCTGCGCGTGGTCGCCAACGCGCGCAACACCCCGGATGTGCGCGTCATCGTGCCTGCCAACGCCGTTGACACCTACGACCTCTCCCCGGAGGCTGCGGCTGCCATCGGCGCGTTCCCACACCCTGCGCAGTTCTTCCACGAGGTCTTCCTTTACCACATGGCCCTGAACGGGATCGAGGTGGTGCGGGAGTTGGGGTAGGACTGCGATACCCTTACGGAGCCGTCTGTCTCGATGCCGGGCTACACCAATGGAGGAACACCATGGCCGACACCACGATTAACCGCGCTGCTCTGCCGACCCACAGCTTCGACTGGGGCGCCATCAAGTGGCTCGTTTCGCCCTCCACCACGCCGGGCGCGCAAATGACGTTCGGCGAGGTGCTGCTGCTGCCCGGCAAGGGGCACGAGCGGCATAACCACCCGGACGCGGAGGAAGTGCTCTACATCCTCTCCGGCGAGGCCGAGCAGATGATCAACGACGAAGCCCCTTTCCCGGTCCGGGCCGGGGACGTGCTCTACATCCCCACCGGGGTTTTCCACTCCACTATCAACACCGGCTGGGAGCCGGTCCGCCTCATCGCTATCTACAACCCCGGTGGCTCCGAACTGGGCCTGGCGGAACTGCCAGATCACCGGGAGACCCCGGCCGGGGAAACACTGGGGCTGGTGCGCGGGTAACCGGCGCATTATCGCGTCAGACACGAGAGGGGCCGCTGGCGAATCGTTGCCAGCGGCCCCTCTCGTGTTCGCAGTGAGATGACGCGCTACGTGGCGCGAGGCCGCAGCGTGATTGGCGCGGCGGCGCCCGTTGGCGCGGGCTCCCACGGGCGCATGGTGGCCGCCAGCAGAAGCGCGAAGAGTGCGAACCCACTGGCGATCAGCGCCTGGCCCAGCAGCAGCAGTGCCGGGGACCCGGCGCCGTAGGCCCGCCAGACCAGCGCCACCACCGCCAGCACCACGCCAGCCGCGAGCACGCTGAGTTGCAGCGGCGCCAGCCGGGGCCAGCGCAGCGGGCGGCCGGCGAAGCGTGGAATCAGGTAGTAGCCCGCGCCGGAAATCAGCAGCCCGGTCCAGCCAAAGAGGTTGATCTCCGCGTGTGTCTGGCGCAGCCGAGCGCCAACGGCGGGATCAACCGCGAAGAGGCTGCCCAGCGCGATGCCGGCCAGCAGGAGCACGGCGGCCCCCGTGAACGCGGTGCGCGTGGGCTGGGGCAGGCCGGGCAGAAGCGGCGCGACGTTGACCAGCAGCAGCGTGATGCCTACCGCCTGGAGCGGCCCGGCCACCGCAAACATGCGCAGATCATTGGTGGCCAGTGCGTGCAGCATGGCCGGCAGGCCCAGCCCCAGCACTATCAGGTGCAGCCGGATCAGGCCAATGTGCCGCCATTCCCGCCCGCTCCAGCGAGAAACCGCGTGGTAGCAGACTCCGGAGGCCATGGAGAGGAAGAAGCCGATCAGCATGGCGTGGGCCCAGACCAGGTCCCAGCGCCCGCTGCCGATCCGCCAGAAATGGAGCGCCAGTCCGGAGGTCAGTCCGAAGAGCAGGTACACCCCGGCCAGTTGCATGAAGCGCGTCGCCAGGCGGTCCACCTCGGTTTGCCCGGCGTACGGCAGTGGCGGCGGCGGCAGGGTGGCGGGCTGCCGGAAGAGTCGCCGCACGTTGACAACGAAGAGGACACCCCCCGCCAGCGCGGAGGCGCTGCCCGCAATCGCCACCGCCCGCAGGTCGAGCACCGCGCCCGCGAAGACCAGCCACGCGCCGGCCAGCGCCAGCGCCACCTGGGCTTGCAACAGGGCGGGGTTGGTCCACATGCGGCGGGAAAACACCGGCACAATTCGCAGGTTCACCGCGTAGATCATCGGGGTGATTCCGCCCAGGATGGCCAGTTGCACTGCGGCGGACCAGAGCGTGGGCCGATAGGTGGCCAGCCCGGCCGCCACCGCCGCCACTGTGAAGGCGAGCATCGCCGCGATCATGGCGGCGGGAGTGAGTAAACGTCCCATCATGAACTCCCTGGTCACGCCTCGTACCGGGTACTGGCGGTGCGGGACGAGAAGTAGTTGAGCAGCCGGTCGGCGGCCACCTCGCCGGATTGCAGGCAGTCGGCCAGGCCAACGCCGCGGTAGGCATTGCCAGCCAGCGCCAGGTTGGGATAGCCGTCCAGGCAGGCGTCGATTTGGGTGAGCCGCCCCAGGTGGCCCGGTTCATACTGCGGCATGGCCTGCGGCCAGCGAAACAGGCGCGTAAAGCTCGGTTGCGCGGTGATGCCGAGCACGGTGCGCAATTCCTCCTGCGCCAGGCGTAGCAAATCGTCATCGCCGAGGTCGACGATTTGGTCCATGCCGGCGCCGCCGAAGGAGACGCGGATCAGGCTGGCGTCATCCGGGGCGCGCCCAGCCCACTTGGCTGACACCCAGGTGCAGGCCTTCACCGGCCGACGCTCGGTCCGTGGCGTCAGGTAGCCGCTGCCAACGAGTGCGCGGGGAAGCACCTGGCGCGGGTAGGCAAGCGTCAGGTTTGCCACGGAGGCGTGCGGAATAGCGCGCAGATGCTCCGCCAGGCGGGTGTCCAGCGGGTCCAGTACTCCTGCCGCCACCGGGGCCGGGGCTGCGCAGATGACCGCATCGGCTGTTATCGTCTCGCCGGTTGCCTGGGCAATCGCATAGCCCTGGCCGTGGCGAAGCACCGCGCTGACGGTGCTGGCAGTGGCAACACGCGCGCCTGCAGCCTGCAGCCGGGCCTCCAGCGTGTCAATCACCTGGGCCAGGCCGTGGCGGGGAGCCTGCATCGGGGCGGGGCGGCTGCCAGTCGTGGCTGGCGGCGCCTGGCGTCGTGCTGCCAGCGTAGCCCGAATCATCCCTCCATGCTCCTGCTCCAGGCGGCGCAGGTGGGGGAAGGTTGCGGCCAGGCTGAGGCGGTGGCCATCGGCGGCGTAGATGCCGCCGACCAGCGGGCTGACCAGCCAGGTGTACGCCTCCCGCCCCAGGCGACGTTCGATGAAGTGACCCAGCGATTCATCATCCTCGTCGCGGCGGCGCGGCAGCACCAGGTCCAGACCCATGCGCAGCTTGCCCAGCGGCGAAATCAGCGGCGTGGTTGCGAGCGGCCAGAGCCGGGTGGGCAGCAGGTTCCCGAGCCCGTCTGGCACTGGCTGCAACTGGCCGTCGCGCAGAATGTAGCTGCGGCGCGCTTCGGGCCGGGGCGCGTGCAGGTCGGGTTCAAGACCCAGTTCCGCGCAGAGGGCGGCAGCCACCGGTTTGGCCGTCAGCAGCGCCTCCGGGCCACCCTCGATCAGGAAGCCATCACGCTGCTCTGTGACGATCTTGCCGCCCAGGCGGGCTTTCTGCTCCAACACCACCACCTCAGCCTGCGGGAGCCGGGTGGTGAGCCGGTACGCGGCGGTGAGGCCGCTAATGCCACCGCCAATGATGACGACGCGGGGATGGTCATGCCGATTGGCATCGGGCGGTGTCACGCGCATGGCCGGGTCTCCGGGCGGTTGCCGGTGTATCTCGGTGGGAGATAGCTGCAGGCAGGGTCGCTCGCCAGGTAGTCCCCCGCGTGAACGTAGGCGCGAGAGCGGGAGCCGCCGCAGAGACGGTTGTACGGGCAGACCCCGCACTTGCCCCGTAGGAGTTGCGGCTCGCGCAACTCGCGGAAGACCGGGTGCTCGCGATACAGCGTCACGACCGACGTGTCCCGAACGTTGCCGGTGACGACTGGCAGAAAGCCGCTGGGGCAGACATCGCCCGTGTGCGAGATAAAGCAGAAGCCATTGCCCGCGTTCACGGGGCTGGGCGCCCGGCTGCCGGCTGGCCCCTCGCGCGGGGGCAGCGGATTCTGGCCCCGTTGCGCCAGCACGCGCCGGTAGTGGTAGCCCTCCGTCAGTTTGAGCGACCAGCGGGCGGTTTCGCTGCGCTCAGCCAGCCAGCCAAAGGTCTCTTCGTAGGCCTCCGGGCTCAGTTCGTCGCTGACGGTGGCCCGGCCGGTGGGCACAAGACAGAAGACCGCCCAGACGACTGCGCCCAGATCCTCAACCAGGGTGGCGATAGCCGGCAGATCATCCACCGTGCGGCGACACAGCGTGGTGTGCACCTGTAGGGGCAACCCCAGGTCTGCGGCGGCGCGGGCGATCTCCAGCGTCCAGCCGAACGACCCCGCAACACGGCGGAAGGCGTCGTGCCGGTCGGCGGTCGAGCCGTCCAGGCTGATCGCGATGCGCTGTACTCCGGCATCCCGCGCAGCCTCCAGCCGGCGGTAGCTGGCCAGGGGCGTTCCCGCCGGAGTGAGGGTGCAGCGCACACCGCGTGCGGTGGCGTGGGTAATCAGGTCGAGCAGGTCGTCGCGGCGCATCGGGTCGCCGCCGGTCAGAATCAGGGTGGGGGGAACATCGAAGGTCGCGATGTCGTCAATGACGGCGAGCGCTTCGGCAGTTGAGAGTTCGTGCGGATGGCGCCGCAGTTGCGCCTCGGCCCGGCAGTGGACGCAGGCCAGGTTGCAGGCGCGCGTCAGCTCCCAGGCCAGCACGAATGGCTGCCGCGTGAAGTCCGTGCTGGCGGGCCGGGGGGCCGGCTCCGCCAGGCGCGCCGCGCGCGGGGGGGAATCAACGCTGGTCATGGGAGGATGCCTGGATGATACCGGCAATCTGGGGTAGCACCGTATCCTGGTCAATCCCGTGCAAGGTAAGCGCCTCCCCCAGCGGGTGGGAGCCGCCACAGCAGAGGTCGATGCCCAGCGGCGCAAGGATTGCCATCGTATCGGGATACGTTTCTACGAGATCGCGAACCAGGGTGCTGGCGAGGGTGTTGTTCTGCAGGGTGGCGCCGCCACTGATCCTGGTTGTGTCATTCATCGGGTGTCTCCTTGCCGGGTTTCGCCCGGCGTCTCGTTCTTCACGCGTGGAACGCGCGGTCCAACCCGTGGCCAGAGTTGGGTTGCAAAAATGACAATCGCGGCAACCTGGAGGAGCGCAACCCCGCCCAGGCCAACCTGCGTGAGCGCACTGCCGAGCCCCATCCGCTCGATCGGCTCCACGCCGACGCGCAGCAGCAGGCCCGCATTGAGCGCCAGCATGGCCAGCATTCCCAGGCGCTCGTCGTAGCCAAGCGGCTGGGCCGGGGTGCGCTTGCGTGGCAGTAGCCAATAGGCCACCCCAACGACGAACTGCAGGAACCAGCCAACGAAGAGCATGTGCGCGTGGCTGGGCGCCAACCAGGCCACGAGTGCGCCGGGCAATGCGCCATCCAGCAGCATCACGCCGCCCACGAACGCCCCGGCCACCAGCCAGCACAGGGCGGCGCGCACCATGCGTGAGCAGAGCGGATCCATGATTGCTCCGGCTTACAACAACTCGGCGGGGCTTGGCCCGGCCAGGCCAGCGTCAGCAGGAACGCGCCGTCATCAAGGCATTGGACGGCATGGCGGACATGCCCCGCCACAGTCACCAGATCGCCGGAGACAATCTCTTGCGCAGCATCTTCAGTGGAGAACCGGAACCGCCCCCGCAGGGGCTGCACAGAAATGGTGCCAGGCGCTGTGTGTTCCGCCAGTTCCGCGCCAGCCCGCATGGTCACCAGCACCACGCGCAAATCCGGCGCCTTGAGCAGCGTTTCTGCGCGGCGCCCGCTCTCGTCGTGCGGCGGGAAGCGGGCCGCTTCCTTGTGTAGATCAATCATCATCGTGCGAGGGTTCAGGTCCATCGTGGTCTCCAGGCCGGCCGAGCCGCTACGAGCGCTCGCCTGCCGGCTCATGCACGAAGATGGTCGTGAAGTTCAGGATGGCAGCGGCGTGCAAACCGCAACCAGAGCTGTACACCTCCGACCCGGGTGACGTGAAGGTCCGGGTGTCGGACTGGCCCGGCAGCAGGAATGTGTAAAGAATCATGTGGGGCGCATCATCGTCATTATGGATAACAATTTTATCCCCAACCGTGAGGTTGATGACATCCGGCATGGTGTAGCCGCGGCCACCAGCCTGCTGGTCGGCGCTCGCCCCGAGCGGAATTCGCATCGTCAGGACGCCGTCAACCGGCGTGTCTGGCATGATGGCCAGCCCCTGTGGCACAGCCGCATCCTCCGCCGGCAGGATCGCCTCATTCGTGGGCGTGGCCAGGTTCACGGCGCTGCCAGCCAGCGCCGCTGCGGCAACCAGCCCCACCACCGAACCCAGCAGCCGGCGGCGGCTCCACCGTGCGCCGCGCGGCGGCGTGGGCGGGGCCTGGACGAGCGGGCCTGTGGTCGGGATGGATGTGGCGCTCATGGGGCATTCCTTCCGCCGTTCGCCGGCGGCAACTGAAGCGCCGCCGGCTGGACGGGTGTGGCCAGGGTTACTCCGCGTGCAGCAGGGCAATCGCGCCGTGCGCCGCGTGGCCGAAAGCATGGTTCACTGCCGGGTAGAGACCTGGCTCGTGCAGTGTCAGTTCGACGCAGATGCCATCGCCAGGTCCGATGGCCATCGATTGCAGGCCAACCATCTTGTTCTTCGGGTTCGCGTTCAGGTAGCCAGCGTCAAAGATGGCGCCGACCACGTGGAAGCTGCACCAGGCGTTCGGACCAGCGTTCGTGACGAAGATGCGGATGGGCTCGCCCGCCTTGACCTTGATCGGGTTTGCCACGTACTGGTTCGCGTGGCCGTTGAAGACCACGTAATCCATGTTTCCGTGGCCCAGCATCTTGGTGTAGTCCGGCACCTTGATGCCGTTTTCGCCATCGGCCAGGTAGAAATCGCTCTGGACGAACACCAGTTCCTGCGCAGGCGACCACCGCTCCTTGGGATCCACGATCATGGAACCGTACATGCCCGCGCCGATGTGCATGAGTACCGGCGGTGTGCCGCAGTGGTACATGAAGGCGCCAGGGTAGTTGGCGGTAAAGCTCCAGGAGAACTCCTCGCCAGGCAGGATCGTCTTGTAGTTCACCTCGGGCGGTGTCTGGGCCGAGTGGAAGTCCACCGAGTGCGACGTGGTCGCAGTGGGATCGATGGCGAAGGTGAAGTTGATCTTGTCCCCTTCCACCACGCGCAGCGCCGGGCCAGGCACCGTGCCATCGAAGGTCCACGCTGCATACGGCACGTCCTTCGCCACGAAGACCGTGGCATCCTTGGCGACGAGCCGGATGTCCTTCTCGCCAGCTTCCACCGTTGGCAGATGTGGATCGTACTGGGTGAACGCCTCCGGCTTTGAGGGGACCGGGCTCGACTCCCCGGTGCTGGGGGACTGCGGGTCGGAGCCGACGTAGCCGTCTTCCGGCGGGGTCTCCTGAGCGAAGGCGCGCTGCGCCAGGCCGCCAAAGGCCGGCACGGCCAGACCCAGAGCGGCGGCACGGCGGAAGAACGCACGACGGTCACCGCCAGTTGCTTCGAGGAAGTGGTGCAGTTCGTCGGCGGCGAGCGTTGGGCCAGTTGGAAATTGATACGTGCTCACAGGTCCCTCCCAGGATCATTGCAGCATCTGTGGTAGATCACCACATCGGGGAATCGCACTTCGTGATGACGCTATTCTGAGAGAAGCACCGCACCCGGACCAAACGGCTGGGGGTAGTCCGTTTCCTACCCGTTTTGGGACCGAATGCCAGCCTATCCTATCCGATTGGATAGGGTGATGACGCGGTACGCTGCGGGATGCCGGTCCTGATCAGTCTAGCCACGTCGTCAGCCACGGCCACTCCCGCTCGTGGAGGGGCCTGGTAGGCGGATCGGCAGGCTGCTGGGCCTGCAGTGTGGCTCGCAGGGATTCGCTCCAGGTCAGTTGCGTCGCCTTGCCGGATTCAGGCGCCGGCGGCGCAATGGGCGTCCCGATCTGCACCCGCAGCGTCTTGCCGCGCCAGAGTTCGGTGGTTCCTGCAAAGGAGATGGGCAGAACCCGGCACTGGCTGTGCTGCGCCAGGAATGCCACGCCGCGCCGCAGGTTGCCGATTTCGCGGGCAGGGTCGGTCATGTGGTCCCACCCTTCCGGGAAGATGCCCAGGCGCTCGCCACGCCCGAGGACGCCCAGCCCGGCCTCCAGTGCGTCCCGGTTCAGCGCACTGGTCGTGGACACCGGCTGGAACGCCCCCGTTAGCCAGAGCACCAGGCGTCGCCACCAGATACGCTGCGCAGTCTCTGAACCCAGGAAGACCATGCGCGGCAGGTTCGGCATCACGAAGAGCATCAGGAACCCATCGATCCAGTTGCGGTGTGGCCCGCCAACCACGATCAGCGCCTCGCCGCGTGGGATCTGCGCACGGCCCGCTACCTCGATGCGGAGGCGGAAGATGTAGCGCGCAGTCAGGCGGATGCCAGTCATGGCGATCCACGTCTGGATAGCGCGGACGGTGCGGAACAGAAGGGAGACAGGCATAAGGCGCCTCACAGCTGCGGGTTGACCCGGATAGCCGATGACCTGATGATGCCTGCATGTGCCGCGTCCTGCGCCCGTAGGAAGTACGGGAGTCTTTCCACCCGGCTGCGAGTGGGTCCGTGAATCAGAGGAACTTCTATGCCAGGTCAACCTGAGGCGTCGCTGAGCCCCATTCTCGATCACCTTGACCGGCAGATCCGCGACTGGATGGCCCCGCGCACAACGCCAGGCATCGCCCTGGCCATCACCGACCGCGAGGGCCTGCTGGCCACGCGCAGTTACGGATACGCTGATCTTGCGGCCAGAACCCCGGTGACCCCGGCGACCTGGTTCCAGCATGGCTCCATCGGCAAATCTTTCTCGGCCATTGTGACGCTGCAACTCGTGGAGGAAGGGCGTCTCGATTTGCAGGCCCCGGTCACTCGCTACCTCCCCTGGTTCGCCGTGGGCGGCGGTCATGCGCCGATCACCCTGCATCATCTGCTCACGCACACCTCCGGCCTGCCGGCCGGTACGGACGTTTCCCCCGATCAGCGCTACGAGAACTGGGCCCTGCGCGAGGTGTCCGCCGCCGCGCCCGGCAGCCGCGTGCGCTACTCCAATGTGGGCTACCGCGTGCTGGGCCAGATCCTGGAAGCTGTGACCGGCCAGCGCTATGAGGAGATGGTGACGCAGCGCATTCTGCAGCCGCTCGGCATGCACGACACCCGGGCGGTGATCGACAACGCCATGCGCCACCGGCAGGCAGTCGCCTACATCAACTTTTATGATGACCGCCCCTGGCGCCCGGAGCATGGCTTTGCCCCGGCCCCCTGGTTCGAAACCAACTCGGCGGATGGCTGCATCGCCGGGACAGCGGCAGATCTCGCGACATACTTGCGGATGTTGCTGAATCAGGGAGCGTATCCTGGTGGACGACTCCTCTCCCCCGAGAGCTTCGCTCGGCTCACCGCGTCGCACGCCACCTTCCCCTGGGGCGAGTATGGCTACGGCCTGGTGGTGGGTGAACGCAACGGGCGTGCGTTCATTGGCCACGAGGGCGGCATGGTTGGCTTCATTGCGGCCATGTTTGGCGATATCCCGTCGGGGTTGGGCGTGGTGATGTTCACGAACAGTCCCCAGGACATGGCGGGAATCGCCTCCTACGTGTTGGCCACGATGATTGCGGCGCGCGCAGGCGATCCGCTCCCGGAACTGCCAGCAGCCCCGGAGATCGACCTTACGGCCTACACGGGCCGCTACGGCACTGCCCACGAGCGTGTTCACGTAGAAGTCGTGGCCAACCAACTCGTCCTGACCTGGGGCGATGTTCGCCTGCCGCTGGAGCCGCAGGGCGTGGCGCCGGAGCCCGACCGGTTCCTTGCTACCGAATCTGGCTACGACCGCTTTGCCTTCCACTTCCAGCGGGATGATGACGGCGGCATCACGGGACTGGCGCACGGCCCTCACTGGTTCCCGGCGGAAGGCTCCACGAGCCCGACGACCTTCGAGACGCCAGCGGCATGGGCTGCCTACCCCGGCCACTATCGCAGTCACAACCCCTGGAACCCGGACATTCGCGTGGTCCTGCGGCAGGGTGAACTGTGGCTGGCCAACATCTGGGGCGAGGATCGCCTCATCCCGGATGGCGAAGGCTTCGTCGTCGACGCCGAACCGGAGGGGCCAGAGCGCTTCGTCTTCGACACCATCGTCGATGGCCAGGCGTGGCGCGTCGGTAGCCCGGGCGGGGAGACGTACTACCGGTTCTTTACGGAGTAGCGGCTTCCCATTCAGCCTGCACCCGTTCCATCATCCACCCTCGCGCATCATCCCCTCCCTGGTGTCGTCCTGAGCGACGTCGAAGGACCTCGCTCCCGGTTGCGACGCTACGAGATGGCCGCCCTCCCTTGCGTGTCATCCTGATCCCGCAGGCGAACGATCTCGTTCTCCGGCCATGAGTGTGCGGCGATGCTCGGGTGTGGACATCGCGACCCGCCGGCAGGCCTGGCCGAGATCCCTCAACTTCGCTCGGGATGACACCTGAAGAGCGATGACATCTCGAACCGCGGTGGCCACGAGGCGAAATCGCTCCTGCGGCGAGACGACAACGGAGGGTGGTTGCACGATGATGCGAGGCGGTCGGAGGTGGTCACCACTACAGCGGTGTGCAAAGAAGTTGGGCTGCCAGGAATCCCCTCGTGTCTCGAGCGCCGTCGAGGCTCGTTCACCGGCGCTGGCGACGAGGTCTCTCGACGGCGCTCGAGACACGGGTTTGTTGCGGCAGGTCAGGTCTTTGCAATACGCTGTATTGCTCGAGGCACGAGGACGGGGCGTGGATCACCTGATCCACGCCCCGTGAAAAAAGGGGAAGAGGGGGAAGTTAGCTGGCGGGAGCGAGCGTCGAGGTCGTCTGGCGCCGCGCCAGGTTCGCCGGGCGGCGGTGGAAGGCGATCAGGGCGGTGACCACGCCGATCAGCAGCGGCATCACCGACATCGCGCCGCCGCCGACCGCCAGGGTCGTGCCCGCCGCGCCGATCATGATGATTGTCAGCCCCGCCGCCGCGAGGGACGTCAGTTCCGGGCGAATCTTGAGCGCCAGTGGCAGCACCAGGCCCAGGGCGCCCAGGACTTCGCAGAGGCCAATGAAACGAATGAACGCCGCGGGAAGCGGGAACAAGGCTGTCAGGACCTCAGCCGAAGCCGTGAGCTTGCTGAAGCCGACGAACAGGAAGAACGCCGCCAACAGACCCTGCGCGATCCACAGTGCACGATTGCGATTCATCTCGGATCTCCTCGTTCCTCACGTGCCAACTGCCTGCTGGGCGATCCGCGCCGGCTCGGTTCGCGCCGCCCGCCCTCAGGGGCGGTTCTGCTGGGTAGTCGTTCGTGGGGAGCAGAATTCGACAGGTCGCCGCCAGATTGCTCAAGCGATTGGGAAGCCCGCTCCAGCCGGGTGCGGGCGCTGCCAAATTCTGTCGAGTGGAATACACTCTGCATCCCGGATCGCACGCCTTCTCCCGGCCTGGGGTGGGGTCATGACCGCTTTGTCGTCTGTGGGCTTCCTGCCGAGTTTGCCCCGGCAGCGCACACCGCTCGTGGGCCGAAGCCTGGAGGTGGCGCGGGCGCGAGACTGGCTGCTTTCGCCAGATCACGCGACGCCGCTCCTCACCCTGACCGGACCAGCCGGCGTCGGCAAGACGCGCCTGGCGCTGGCCATTGCCTGGGAACTTGCCCCCCACTTTGCCGATGGCGTCACCTTCATCGACCTCGCGCAACTGACGGAACCCGCGCTCTTGCCAGCCACCGTCGCGGCAGCGTTGGGCATCTCCGCTGGCGAGGGCGCCCTGGGCGATGCCATCATGGCGCACCTGCGCGGCCGGCAGATGCTGCTGGTGCTCGACAACTGCGAGCACCTGGCCGGCCCGTCTGGCCAGGTGGCGGCCGGTGTCCTGGCGGCCTGCCCGGCTGTGCAGGTGCTGGCCACCAGCCGGGCGCCGCTGCGCGTGCGCGTAGAGCAGGTGCTGCCCGTGCCACCCCTGGCGGTGGAATCAGCCGGGGACACGACCGCTCCGGCGGTGGAGCTCTTCCTGCAGCGGGCCCGCGCGGCCTCGCCCGGCTTCGCGTATGACCACCTGGCGGAAATCGCCGAAATCTGCGCCATGGTGGACGGCCTACCGTTGGCGATCGAACTTGCAGCAGCCCGGGTGCGCACCCTGCCGCCCGATCTGCTCCAGGCCGGATTGCGGCAGCGTTTGCCCATCCTGACCGGCGGCCCGCGTGACATGCCCCAGCGGCATCGCACGCTGCGGGACGCTATCGGCTGGAGCTACGACCTGCTGGATGTCGATGCCCGGCGCTTCTGCCGCTGGCTGTCGCCTTTTGCCGGTGGGCTCACGCCGGAGGCAGCCGCCACGGTTGTCAGCGCGTGGGAGCGCCACGCCGGGCGTGAAGCGGACAACACGGCATTCTCGCTCGATCTGCTGGAGATGCTGGTCGAACACAGCCTGCTCCAGGTTACGTCGGACCATGACGGCGGGCCTCGCTACCGCATGCTGGAAACAATCCGCGAGTTTGCCCTGGAACAGTTGGCGGCCGAGGGCGAGGAGGATGCTGCCTGTGCGGTGCAGGCGGCCTGGGTGCGCCAGCTCGTCACCCGGTCCCGGCAACTGCTGCAGGGTAGCGCCGCGCAGGAAGCCTGGGCTATCCGCCTTGATGCCGAGCGCGGCAATATCCGGGCGGCCTTGCACCAGTGGTTGGCACGGGGCGAATCCGAGGCGGCCCTGGCGACGGCAGGCGCTCTGGTGGACTACTGGTGGATGCGCAGCGATTTTGGCGAGGGACGCTCCTGGTGCGAGCGCGCGCTCTCGCTGGCGATGGAGGTTTCCGCGCCGGTCAGCCGCGCCTCGTCGCTGTACGGCGCCTGCGTCATGGCCAGCAACCAGGGAGACCACGCGCGGGCGTTGGCTGCGGGCGAGGAGATGCTGCGCGAGGCGGCGCTGGTTGGGAATCCGGTCAGCATGATCCGCGCCCACTATGCGCTTTGCCGCGCATCGCGCAACGCGGGGCAAGGGCCACGCGCGCTGGAGCACGCGCTGGCCGCGTTGGAGCTTTCCCGCCAGGCAGTACTTCCGATTTGGCAGGCGTGGGTGCTCTCTTTCCTGGCGGAAGCGCCCGATATCGTTGGCGCGCAGCGCGCGGAGGAAGCGGCGCACGAGGCGCTGGGACACTTCCGGGTGCTGCAGAACGCCTGGGGCCAGGCAAACGCCCTGCAGGTGCTGGCCATTGCGGCCTGGGAGCGCGGCGAACAAATGCAGGGCGCGACGCTCCTGACCGAGTCGCTTGCCTGCCGCGCCGAACTGGCTGCCCCGGCCTCCCTGGTGGAGGGCCTGGCCTGCACAGCGGATTTCGCGGCGCGCAGCGGCGACTACGAGGGCGCGGCGCGCCTCGCCGGCGCCATCCGCGCCTGGGGTGGTCGCGAGAGTTCGCTGACCCACCTGCACCTGAGGCGCACCCTGGAGAGCGTCGATGCGCATCTGACCCCGGAGCAGGTGGCCTACCTGCACGCCGAGGGCGCGGCTGCCTCTCCCGCCACAGCGCTGGCGGAGGCACGCGCCATCCTGCAGCAGATCAGCGCGCGCGTCCCGGCCGCCCCGTTCCCGGCGCAAACTCCCGGACCTGCGGCGGCGACTCTTCCGGTGGAAAGGCTCACGCCGCGTGAGCGCGACGTGCTGCCCCTGCTTGGCCAGCGCCTGAGCGACGCCGAGATCGCGGAGCAGCTCTTCATCGGGGTGCGCACCGCGGAGTTCCACGTCGCCAACATCATGGGCAAGCTCGGCGCCACGAGCCGCCGCGAGGCAATCGCCACTGCCGCGCGGCTGGGGCTCTTGTAGGTCCGGTCGTCTGGTCCTCCTGGCTGCAGTCTGCGGAGGTGATCGCCGCGTGCCCACCATGGCCACCTGCCAACGCGTCTCAATTTCGCTTGAAAGACGGTAACCGGGCACAGGACCTGCGCATGCGCAAACTGCCCGTTGTGCCCGATCTGTTCCGGGAGTGCTCTCCCCTGCGCGACCTCCGGCGCAGGGAGCGTGCGTCAGGCCGAAACCCTTCGGCAGCGACCCGGCAAGAGGCGCGTTCATGACTGAGAAGCCACTCGCCACAAGGTCATGCTGCAGCGCCTGCTCTGCAGCTCTGAAAGGCGGGCCCGCAGGGGATCAGGTGTACGTACATCTGATTCCCTGACCCTTTCCGGCCACGCCTCACTCCACGGTTGTCGGGCATACCCTGGACAATACCACTATATCTGGTATGATGATTGAGTCAGTGACGCAATGTGTGCCACGATGACACGGACAGTTGTAAAGAGCGCGTCAACAACCAGAGCTCTTGATTGCCACTTGCCGAGGGTGTACGTACACCCTATGATGAACGCGGCAGGAGTTCAGTTCCTGGATTCCGCTCTGATTCCCGCAAAGAAACCCGCGCTGTTCCGGGCCTCAGGTCACTTTGACACGCCGGGCCGTGGGGCAGCGTTCCGTTCAACCGGCCTCGTGCGGTTGAGCAGCCATCTGTCCGAAGGATGGCAAAGAGGTCGCGCCGGGTGGCGTTGACATGGCGCCAGGCGGGCAACGATCCGATCTGGTGAACCCTTCGGGGAAACGGGCTGCTGCTGGAGTGGTCCGGAGGGGGCGGAGACCGATGGTACTGGGACAGGAAACGGGCATGTTCTCCACCAACGGACATGCCAACGCCGATCACGCGCGGTTCATTGGCCGTCTGGTGCGCAAGCGGGATGGCCGCCTGGCGCCCTTTGACCGCTCGCGCATCGCGCACGCGGTCGAGATGGCGGTGCGCGCCGAGTTGGGCTGCCCCTTTCCGGATCCCATTGCCGCCGCCGCCGCGAAGCAGGTCGATGTCGTCGTCGATAACGTGCTCGCCCAGTTGCCCACTGTGCCGGAAGGCGAGGTGGCTGCCAGCGTCGAGGATTTGCAGGATGAGGTCGAGCGGGCGCTGATGGCCGCCGGCGCCTTCGCCGTGGCCCGCCGCTACATCATCTACCGCGAAGCGCGCACCCGCCGCCGCGAGGAGCAGGCCCTGCGCCTGGTCGATGGCGACGGCACCGAAGTGCTCCTCAACCTGGCGCTGCTGCGTTCCTGGATCAACGAGGCGTGCGCCGGTTTCGAGGACCGCGTCTCCGCCAAGGCCATTGCCGAGGAAGTGCTGGCGGGCCTGCACCTGGCGCGGCCCCACCGACCTCGAGCGCTCCATATCTCTCGCCGCGCGCACGCGCATCGAGGTCGATCCCGCCTACCTTCGTCGCCGCGCGCGGCTCGCTGCGCGGGCTCTACGCTGAGGCGCTTGGCCGCCGGGTCGGCATCGACGAGGCGCATGCTACGTACGCGGCTGCTTTCTCTGAGTACATCAAGCTGGGTGTGGAGAAGGAACTCCTCACCGACGAGTTGCTGGGCTACGACCTGGAGCGGCTGGGCGCGGCGCTGCAGCCGGAGCGGGACTTCCAGTTTCAGTACCTGGGCCTGCAGACCCTCTACGACCGTTACCTCATCCACACGCAGGGTCGCCGCATCGAGCTGCCGCAGATGCTCTGGATGCGCGTGGCCATGGGCCTGGCGCTGCAGGAGGAAAACCGCGAGGAGCGGGCCATCGAGTTCTACAACCTCATCTCCTCCTTCCGCTTCTGCCCCTCCACCCCGACCCTGTTCAACGCCGGCACGCGCTACCCGCAGCTTTCCTCCTGCTACCTGACCACCATCGCCGATGACCTCGGCGACATCTTCAAGAACGTGCGCGACAACGCCCTCCTCTCCAAGTGGAGCGGCGGCATCGGCAACGACTGGACGCAGGTACGCGCCCTCGGCAGCCACATCAAGGGCACCAACGGCCAGAGCCAGGGGGTGGTCCCCTTCCTCAAGGTGGCCAATGACACGGCCATCGCGGTGAACCAGTGCTTCGCGCCCGATACGCTCGTCCACACGGCCAATGGCCCGCTGCCGATCCGTGACGTCAAGGTCGGTGATCTGGTCCTGGGCGTGAGCGGCACGTACCGGGAAGTGACCGAAGTCTTCCTCTACAACCAGACCGACCCCATGGTCAGCATCACCGTCAAGCACGGGATCGAGCCGATCCGGGTGACCAGCGGCCACCCCTTCTATGTCATCCGCAATGTGCCGATGGAGCAGTCTGTCTCACGCACGATGGCGCAGTTGACGAGCGGCAAGGTGCAGGCGGCGTGGGTGGACGCCGGGGATCTCCAGCCGGGCGACTACATGGCGCAGGTGATTCCGACCGAAGTTGTGCCGGTGGACGGCCTGACGGCAGACGACGCGCGCATCTACGGCATCCTGCTCGGCGATGGCCACCTCAGCAAGGACGGCATGCAGTGGGGCGTCTCCGGCAATCCCGCCAGCGATGCACCGCACCTCGCCTTCGTCCGCACCTACCTGGAGGCGCGCGGTATCCACTACTGGCAGACCGTGCGCGGCGCTGCCTACATGCAGATTCACTGGGCGTCCGGGCGCGGCGTCGTGCGCGATGGCTCCACCGGTCGCATCGTGGGCGCGGGTGCGCCGACCTTGCCCTTCGCCTACGACGATCTCTACGACGGCCAGGGCCACAAGCGGATTGCGCGCCGCCTCAACCACCTGCCGCGCCAGCAAACGCTGGCTCTCGTGCAGGGACTACTGGAGACTAACGGCGGGGTCTCGCGCGGCAAGGAGATCTACTTCACCAACACCTCGCGCCACCTGGTAGAGGGGCTGCGCTACCAGTTGCTACGGCTGGGCGTGCCCAGTGCCGGCCAGTTCCGCGAGCGTGACACGAGCCATACCGCGCGTCGCGCCGATGGCAGCGAGATCGTCTTCGACGGTGTCACGGCCTGCTACGACGTGCGCGTGCCGGCCGTTCCCGAGATCGCGTCGCTGGTGGCCTGCCAGCCGTTGACCAAGCGCGACTGGCTAACGTGGAATGGCGCGGTCTACTCCCGCGTCCGTGCGGTCGAGCCGGCGCCGGTCAGCCCCTTTGTCTTCGACCTGGAGGTCGAGGGTGACGAGTCGTACATGACCACAGCGGGGCTGGCGCACAATGGCGGCAAGCGGAAGGGCGCCGTCTGTGCCTACCTGGAGGCGTGGCACCTCGATGTCGAGGAGTTCCTCGACCTGCGCAAGAACACGGGTGATGACCGCCGCCGCACGCACGACATGCACACAGCCCTCTGGGTGCCGGACCTGTTCATGCAGCGTGTGGCGCAGGATGGCGAGTGGGTCCTCTTCTCCCCCAGCGATGTGCCCGATCTGCACGATCTCTACGGCAAGGCCTTCCAGGAGCGCTACGAGACCTACGAGCGGGCAGCCGCGCGCGGTGAAATCAGAAATGTCCGCCGCCTGCGCGCCGTCGATCTCTGGCGCGCGATGCTGACCGCCGTCTTCGAGACGGGGCACCCGTGGATCACGTTCAAGGATCCCTCCAACGTGCGCAGCCCGCAGGATCACGCCGGGGTGGTGCATAACTCCAACCTCTGCACCGAGATTCTGCTCAACACGAGCATGGACGAGGTCGCCGTCTGCAACCTGGGTTCCGTCAACCTGTTGGCGCACGTCACCCCGCTCGGCATCGATCACGAGAAGCTGCGCGAAACGGTCAGCATTGCCATGCGCATGCTGGACAACGTTATCGATCTCAATCATTACCCGATCCCCGAGGCAAAGAACTCCAACCTGCGCCACCGCCCGGTTGGCCTGGGCCTGATGGGGTTCCAGGACGCGCTCTGGGAGCTGGGCATCGGCTACGCCTCCGAGGAAGCGGTCGCCTTCGCGGACGCCAGCATGGAGGCCATCTCGTACGCAGCGATTCTGGCCTCGACCGAGCTGGCGAAGGAGCGCGGCGCCTACCCGAGCTACGCCGGCTCCAAGTGGGACCGTGGCCTGCTGCCGATCGACACCGTGTCCCTGCTCTCGGATGAGCGCGGCGAGACGGTGACCGTGGACCTGGGCATGACGCTGGACTGGACGCCGGTGCGCGCCGCCGTCCAGCAGCATGGCATGCGCAATAGCAACTGCATGGCCATCGCCCCCACGGCGACCATCGCCAATATCCAGGGCGTCAGCCAGAGCATTGAGCCGCTCTACACCAACCTGTATGTCAAGAGCAATCTCTCCGGCGAGTTCACCGTCGTGAACGAGCGCCTGGTGCAGGAACTCAATGACCGCAACCTGTGGGACGCGGACATGCTGGAGGATCTCAAGTACGAGGACGGCTCGGTGCAGCA